>JBLWYI010000004.1:0-324434 GCA_048267005.1 Verrucomicrobiales bacterium
TCTAAAAACAATTCGTCGCATCGACGGTATGACCGGGCTTCCGAAATATGGACAGGATTAACAGAATTTACAGGATTCGATTCCAGGCCAGCGAGTCATCCAACAGGCTCTGTTCAGACAAATCCTGTTAATCTTGTTAATCCTGTCTAAATCAATTCGTCGCATCGACGTGGGTCGTGGTGGCAATAGACTTCTTCCGTGGAAGAAATGAATGGTCGTGGTGGCAATGGACCTCTTCCGTGGAAGAAATGGATGGTCGTGGTGGCAATGGACTTCTTCCGTGGAAGAAATGGATGGGTCGTGGCGGCAATGGACCTCTTCCGTGGAAGAAATGGATGGTCGTGGTGATAACTCGTTCCGACCGTGGAAGAAACGAATGGTCGTGGCGGCAGGTCGTTTTGACCGTGGAAGATACGCAGGATCACCATGCCACAGTGTCTCGACTTCGGATGATGACCTGCTTTTGCTGTGGGACTGGGGGCGGAAAGGGAAAGATTGAATGGAAATTCTGTGGAGCTGAGTCTGCAAGGCAGTTTCCGGTAGTCGCGTTTCGATTCTGGATTCGAACACTCTTCGATGGTCTTTTTCTGCCGGTCCGGTCTGTATGGACAGGTTTGGTTTGTGACGAAAGATGCGCGCTCGTCGCTTGTCCCCCTGTCCTTGGGGGGGTGAGCCTATTCTTAGAGAAAATCAAGCTTAATCGTCGTTAGAATCTGCACGGTTTGACCAATCATACCTTGCGGAAAGCCCTTTGCTTGTGTACAACCTTCCCCCCGCAAATTGCCGCGGGCATGGTTCTACCTTGAATCAATTTTAACCCTCTAAAACTGCCCCTCTCCGCTTCTTTATGAATGTCGATCGTGCGACCCTGGATTTTCTCAATGGATTCTCTGAAGACGAAAAAAACGAAGGCCAACGGCTGCACGATGAAGGTGCAGTGGTTCAGATCTTCGGTACTCATCTTCAAATCCAAGGCAAAGTAGAAGACGGCGACTGGTCGTGCCGGACAACGCTCCGGTTGCAGGGCAACGAATGGAAAGGCGAAGCTGACGATAAGAGTGAGCAGGGCCGGGTTGCGCAGTATGCGACGATGTTGGAACGGGTCGCCCGCAAAGGTGATATCCCTGAGTCTCCCAACGAAGTGGGTGAGAAATCGCTCACGGAAGTGCTTGAGGAAAGTCTGGATCGACCTCTCACCGGGGTGGAGGATGAATTCCTCAATAAGGTGGAGCGGCGCTATCGCCGGTTTGAGCTGGAGCGGGAGATTTTTGACTCCGATCTGGTTCGCTTGTCGCCCCGTTGGCCGATTGATTCGTTTGATCCGCTGACGTTGTGGCCCACGCCGCCGACGAACATCGTCGAGTTCTGGAACTACGTGGCCTATGCCTTCCGCAAAGGGAATTTTGAATATCCTGAGTTCATGGAAGGTATCACCGACCATGTCTGGGCAGAAGGTAAGATGGCTGAGTGGGAGCGATCCCGTGAGGTTTCCGAATGGCGCTACCGGGTTGAGGTTTTTGACAAGCGTCCGCCGGATGATGGTGTTGAGGAACTGGAATTCCGCCTGCGCTTGAGTGGTCGCGAGGCGCGGCTGATGTGGCGCAATGTGGGCGAAGATGATGCTCCGTTTAACAAGGTGGAAAACGAGGAAGACTTTGAGCGTCTCAACGACCGTTACAAGAATGGTGGTTTGCGGATGAATGCCGCTTCCGAAATTCTCTGGGGAAAGTTTCTCCGTGCCACTGCGAAGGAAGACGAGCAGGACGGTGCGTTGCGGTTTGATCGCATTGATAATTGCCGCCTTCTCAACCGGTTGTTTCATCAGCCGGAAATCTCGGGGCTGGTGGTGAATCTGGATGAGGTCCCTATCAAGGTTTCAGACCAGGCGCTTCGCTGGATCAGTCGTGAAGATACGCTTGGCTCAGATGATTACGAGATCCAGCTGGTGACTGCTGCCGGTGAAGATGTATCGCATACGTTGCGTCTTCTCCCCGGTGAGGAAAACCTCTTCCTCAGTGATGAGATGATTTTCCCCGGGCCGGAATGCTGGGTGAATGATGAAACCTTGATTGACCCGCGTCACCTGGTCCCGCGTGATATCGTTGAGAGCGAACCCGGGGTGGCGTTCCTGACCCGGATCGGTGCTGATATTCCTCAGTCGTTGAAAAAGCGGATCAAAGAAGAACCGCTTACGGTTCGGTTTGAGCTTCGCATTGCCTCGAATACGACGACGGCTTCAAGCGAGCACATGTTGATCCGGGCGATCGCCTCAAACGAGTCGGGCAGCCGCGAAGAGGTGCTGGGTCGTGAAGGCTGGGAAGTCACCAAACAACCTGCTGATGACGCGAACACCATTTACCGCTATGACCGGAACCTGCTTTACCGGGTGGGATCGCTGATCTCGCCGATGCAGCCGAGCTATGATCCCAACACAGCGAGTTATCGCGTGCGGGTGACGAAGAATTTCCCTGAGAAATACACCGAGTGGCTCGCCTCTTTGCCGGAGGACATCCAAATTGATGCGGATGAGGAATTGGCAACTCTGGACGCCGAGCCGGTCGAAGCTCAGGTCACCTTTGAGGTGGTGGATCAGGAGATCGACTGGTTTGACCTCAAGGTGGTCGTGAAGGTCGAGGGAATGGATCTTACAGAGAAGGAGATCAAAGCGCTGGTTCAAGCCCGTGGTGAATTTGTGCGGATGGATCGGGGTGGTTGGCTTCGGTTGAAGATGAACCTCAGCGAAGAGCAGCAGCAGGCTGTCAGCCGGATTGGTCTCGATCCGTTTGATCTCACGGGTGAAGTTCACCGTCTCCATGCTCTCCAGTTGGCTGAGCCGCTGGCGAAAGAGGTGTTCGACGCGAAGGCGTGGGAGAAGATTTCCGATCGTGCCCGCAGTCTGGAACTTCAGGTGCGTCCCGAGATTCCATCGGGGCTCAACGTCAACCTGCGCCCTTATCAGGTCGAAGGTTTCCACTTTCTCTCCTACCTCAGCACCAACTCATTCGGTGGTATTCTGGCTGATGACATGGGTCTTGGTAAAACGATTCAGGCTTTGACCTGGTTGCTGTGGCTGCGGACGAGTCATGGGGACAATCCACCGACCAGCCTGGTGGTGTGTCCGAAGTCGGTGTTGGACGTCTGGGCTGCTGAGGTGATCAAAGCGGCTCCGGAAATGACCGTTCAGGTGCTCCGGAACAAGATCGAACTCGACATGAAGCGCGTCGAGAAAGAGGTCGATGTTCTGGTCATCAACTACAGCCAGCTGCGAACCTGTGCTGATGAGCTGAAAGAGATGTCATGGCTTGGCATTATTCTGGATGAGGGCCAGCAGATCAAAAACCCGGATTCAAAGGCTGCCAAATCGGCCCGCGAGCTCAAGGGACAGAATCGTCTGGTCCTTACCGGTACGCCGATCGAGAACCGCCTGCTCGATGTCTGGTCGTTGATGGCTTTTGCGATGCCGGGTATCCTTGGTGACCGCAAGTACTTCCGGGAACGTTTTGATCGCCGGAAGGACACCCAGTCTCAGACCCGGTTGTCGGCACGGCTTCGTCCGTTCCTGCTTCGCCGGACCAAAGGTGAGGTGGCTCTCGATTTGCCGCCGAAGACCGAGGAGGATGTTTTCTCCAAACTCGAAGGCAAGCAGGCCGAGCTTTATCAGGGCGAACTGGAGCGTATCCAGAAGATCCTGCTCGGTATCGAAACAGACGAAAGTCTGCGCAAGAACAGCTTTGTGATTTTGCAGGGCCTGATGCGTTTGCGTCAGATCTGTTGTCACCCGGCACTGATCGACTCCAAGCACCAGTTCGAGGAGAGCGCCAAGATGAACGCGTTGTTCTATCTGCTTGATCAGCTGCGTGAAGAAGGGCACAAGGTTCTCGTCTTCAGTCAGTTTGTGTCGATGCTGGACATCATTCGCGATCGTTTGATCGATGAGGAGCACCCGTTTTCATACCTCACCGGACAGACGAAAGATCGTCATGAGGTGATCTCCGACTTCCAGGAAACCAAAGACCCGAATGTCTTCCTGCTTTCACTGAAAGCCGGTGGATCCGGTTTGAACCTGACGGCTGCGAGTTACGTCATTCTTTATGATCCATGGTGGAACCCGGCGGTTGAAGCTCAGGCGATTGACCGTTGTCACCGGATTGGCCAGGAGAGCAAGGTGATCGCGTATCGCCTGCTCATGGCTGACACCGTGGAGGAGAAGATCCGTCTGCTTCAGCAGCAGAAGTCGGAAATGATGACCGGAGTTCTCGGCGAAGAAGGTTTCGCACGGAACCTGGAAATGGCCGATCTCGAATTCCTCTTCAAGACCGGGGAGTGATCCGGCACCCATCGTCGAAAGGGGGGCGTCATCTCGCCCCGAACTTTCGGCTGGAGATTTCCGCGGCGAACACTCACGATCAGCGGCATGAGAATGTTGCTTTCGCTTTGTGTGTTCCTCGGGTCGTCCGTCACGGCGCTTGCCATTGACGCCGGCCGGTCGCTGTACATCGAAGGGTATCCGGGACAGATCAGCTATGCGCCGGGTGAAGTCGCCGGGTTTCATATCTCGACCACCTCACCGGTCTATTCCATCGAGATCCGCCGGCTTGGTGCAGAGTCATCGCTCGTCTACGAAGAGAAGAAGATCGAAGGCGGGTTGGAGTATGGCATTCCGGAAACGGCTTCGTCGAAGGGATGCAACTGGCCGGTCGGGCACCGGGTGACCATCGGGGAAGATTGGGCATCGGGCTACTATGAGATGACGATGAAGATCGTCGACAGGGGCGGGAAATACACCCAGTGGAATACCCGGACGGCGGAGTCGCGCTGCTACTTTGTGGTGCGGCCGAAAGCTCCCGGCACCCGCACAAAAATCCTCCTGCAGCTGGCGACGAATACCTACAATGCCTACAACAACTGGGGCGGGTCGAGTTTGTACGGATTCCATGGCCGGGCGGGCTTGCAGGGGCATGAAGTGTCGTTTCACCGGCCACAGCGAAGCCTCTTTTCCCGGTGGGAGCTGGACTTTGTGAAGTGGGCCGAAGCAAACGGCTACGTGCTCGATTTCTGCTCGAACATGGACCTGCAGCTGCGCCCCGAAATCGTGAAGCCCTACCGGTTGGTCCTCAGTGTGGGGCATGATGAATACTGGAGTTCTGAGATGCGTGATACCATCGAACAGTTCATTGCCGAAGGGGGCAACATGGCTTTTCTCTCTGGAAACACCTGCTGCTGGCAGGTGCGGTGGGATGCGGAGAGTCATTCGTTGCTGAGCTGGAAGCAGTGGTTCAATCAGGATCCTTTCTATTCTGAGCCGGAGAAGAAGCCGCTGCTTGCCACCTTGTGGAGTCATCATCTCATCGGTCGTCCGGAGAACACCATGACCGGTGTCGGCTTCATCCATGGCGGTTACCATCGCAGCCACGGGCATTTCATGGATGGCTCGGGTGCTTTCAAAGTGCATCGTCCTGATCACTGGCTCTTCAAAGACACCGGGGTAAAACAAAACGAAGAGTTCGGCGGGAAAGACACCATTGTCGGATACGAGTGCGATGGTTGTGAGATTGAATGGCGTGACGGGCTTCCCTTTCCCACTCACAAAGACGGCACGCCGGAGAACTTCGAAATCCTTGCGACCTGTCCCGCGCAATGGGCGGCCGGCGATGCCTTCTGGTATGAAAAGTGGCCCGGCCCGGAGCATCAGGGCAACGCGGTCTTCGGGACCTGGCAGAGTGAGAAAGGCGGCACTGTGGTCACGACCGGCACAACCGACTGGGCACACGGCCTGAAGGGCGGGGACAAGACTGTGATACAGATCACAAAGAACATCCTCGACCGGCTATCCGAATAGGCAGCCTGATCATGGATGCCAGTCGCAACTCAGGCGTGCAGTCAAAGAAACCGGCGTGCGACGCGCCTACTCCATGATGTCGTTGTAACGTTCCAGCAGATCATCCCGCTCCTCGTCCGATAGACCTTCCCAGTCCTCCGGCTCCATGTAGTCGATATCTTCCGGCTCAAAATACCCACGATCGAGCGCTTCCTGACGGCGTTCGTCAGCTTCTTTCTGGTGGGCTTTGGATTGCTCCTCCCACGCTTCCTGTTTCTTGATTTCCTCGTCAAGGTCACGATCAATCCCGGCCGTCACGAGTCGTCCGCCTTTGCTGAAACCCACCCTCCAGCCTGACACATAGAACACCGTCTTCTCGACATTCTTGGCCGTGATCCGCCACAGTGCGCCGTCGAACTTACACTGGTCGCCGTGCTCAAGCATCGCAAATTCCCGCTGCGTAGGCTCAAGCCGGCGAAAATATTCATCGCCCGCTTCTTTGGCCCGCTGGATCAGGGAGACAAATACCAGATAGCGAGGATCATCTTCAGGAAGCCCGGGGCCACCGCCCCAGCTGCAATGCGGACAGCGATCAGGAAACCGTTTATTGATTTCTTCAGGTTTGATCTCCTTCTCGCACTGAAAACATAGGTCCATGAGGAAGCATACCCATAATTGGAAAGTCTCCAACACGGGAGCCTCGTTCGAGTGATTGCGTAGAAAATAGCGAGCACCTAGATTCCCATCATGAAGCGATCGATATTCTTTCTGACAGGCCTTCTCGCGATCCTGCCCCTCGCCTTTTCCCAGGATAAGGAAAAGCCGGGAACATCCGCCAGCCATTACCTGATCGGGAATTCGCTGACGTGGGACACCGTCCCCTCTAAACTGGACGGCGACGTGCAATGGCATGTGGGTTGTGGTAAGAGCCTGCCGTTCCTGTTTAAAAACCCGGAGGAACCCTGCGTGAAAAGCTCAACGCTGTGGCCCGCTGCCTTGAAGGACAAACAGTATGATTACGTCTCGGTGCAGTCTCACTATGGATCGACCCTGGAGGAAGACGCCACCGTGATTTCGGAATGGATGAAACTTCAGCCGAAAGCGATCTTCATCGTACACACTGGCTGGGCGCGTTCCGCCGAGCGCGAAGCGGAATGGGCAAGCACTGAAGCCGGTGGAAAAATGCAGCACAGCCTCGCCTACATCAATGCGCTGGTGGATTTGCTGAAGAAGAATCATCCCGACCGAGAAATCCGCCGCACCCGGGCGATGGATCTTTTGCACAAGGTCGCTGAAGACGCCAAGGCAGGGAAAGCGCCCATCAAGGAGGTTACTGAGCTTTACCGGGACGCCATCCACATGAATGTTGTGACCGGCCGTTACCTCATGCACAACGCGATGCGGCACGCGAGGGATCAACCGCGTTCCAGTGCCGGCTTCGAGAAACTTGAGCCGGAGATGAAGGCCTATCTCGATTCAGTGCTCGACACGCTGGATCAAAAAGGCGGCTCGGAGTAGAACGTGAGTTCTTCACCCGTAGAGGGGTGAGCGAACGTCAGTTCACAGGCGTGAAGCTTCAGCTTGCCCGGGTCATTCCCGTTGCCATACAGAGGGTCGCCAATGATGGGAATTCCCAGGCCCAGCGCATGAGCCGCATGAACCCGCAACTGATGCGTTCGCCCGGTCACAGGGACAAACTCAATGCGCGAGTGTCCCGCCTCATCCCCCAGCTTCTTCCAGTGGGAAATCCCCATCTTTCCGTGAACGGGGTCGTGAATCTGGTAAGGACGATTGTCGATATCGAGCCGGAACGGCAGCTCGATCGTCCCTGATGTCGGCCCTTCGAGAACGCCATCGAGCAGAGCGATGTAACGCTTCTTCGTCTCCCGGTTCTGAAACTGGAGCGAAAGATGACGGTGCGCCTCCGCTGTGATCGCCACGACCAGGATTCCCGACGTGTCCATGTCGAGCCGGTGCGGCGAAGGCTGGGCAATGCACTGCGGATACAGCGCCTGCACCCGTGCCGCTGCGCAACCCGCTTTCTCCGGACCACGACCCGGCACCGACAGCATCCCGCTGGGCTTATCGATGACGACGAATTCTCCCGTGGGATCTTCGTGGAGGATTTTGATTTCGAGGCGGGGGTTCATCGCAAGTTTGCAGCCTAACGATTGGTTAGGAATGTTTGACTCTACGACCGTAGCCCAACTACACTAAGGTGCATGTTGTTGAAAAAGATATTCGATTTTTTCTTCGAGGATGAAGAATACAATCTATCAAAGCGAATTAAGCTGGGCGAAGAAAAGATAGGGCCTCCATTTGATGAACTTGCGGATTGGATCAGTTCACAATGGAATGTCACTGTTCTAAACATTCTCTTTGAGAGTATAAACGCCACTCGCTCCGTGATTGACGTCATATTCGAGTTTGAAGAAGACAAACTTGAGTTTCAATACGTCAGAGAACATTCCTTGTTTGTTGATGAACAAAAACAGAACGCGATTGCTGAACAATTCCGGCTAATTGTCTCCCACCGGAATATCCAGAAGCTCTTGTTGCCCGATGTGAGAACGGGATGGCAACGTTTGCTGGGAAGGTTGGGAATAAGAAAGGAAACGGGATTGATAACGGAGGATCTCTACATCAGTTTCTCGTCTTTCGAATCTGAGGCATTGAGTAACGCGGGTGATGAGATTCCCGAGAAAGATTTCAAAATTCTGAAGAAGCAGCTGGCGAATCCAATGTTGTGGAAGATCACGCATTGCTACGGAGCCGTAACATTTTTCTTCTTCACTGATGATCAGGTAAAGGTGGCAGAGAGTCGAGGCTTGAAACAAGAATACACGCGCCGGTACTTCGAGTTCTTCAAGCGGTATGATCAGTTCGACTATTTGGACGAAGCCACGTTTTCAGTGAACTTTGATTCGAAGCCAAACTTGGATGCCTGTAAGGGGAATATGTATTTTTACCATAAGTAGCCACGGTTCATTCGAGCCCACATAACATAAATCCCAGGATCGGCTGGCATTTGTCCTCGCAGGGGGCAAAAAAGTCTCCGGGTTGTTTCCGCCCTGAGGCGTTGGTGCCGCCCCAGTAGAATTCGGCCAGCCCGAGCGGCTTGAGCCCTTCCTTCGCGGCATGATTGAGCAGCTTTGGAGCGCAGCAATCCCCCACGCCCCCCGGGATGGCATCAGGCTTCAGGAAGACGTCGCGCAGCGCGCGGGTTTCGCCCCGGAAATTTGTGAACGCGTAGAGGTCGTGAATCTCCCGCATCAGGTTTTGGGAAAAGGCTTTGCGTCGCTCAAACACCTCGCGGTAACCCGCGGAGTCGCGTTCGTGACGATTCATCTCCGCGGTCATCGCCTTGATCTCCTGTTGGCCCGGGAAAACTTCCCTGTAGAAAACAGCATCATCCAGAACAGACGGCACCCAGCCGGGAACGCTGCGGATTCCACCTGCCAGCGAGGAAAATGCCCGCAACACTTCAATTTCTCCCGCCCTATTTTCGCATTCCAGCACGCCAAACATGTGCCCGCGATCCCCGGGGAACAATTGATCAAACGCCACGCAGGGATCGGCTTCGGAGGGTGGGACGGTGAAATCAAGTCGCTGATATTCCTCAAAATCCCGCATCAAATCCCGCGCCAAATCGAGCGCATTCCCCGTCGGAAGCGAGTGGACACGGTCGCAATCCCGGCAAAAGCCGACGCAGGAGTTTTCAGAATGTTTTTTGGACAACATCAGGGATTGCGTGATCAGTAACCGCAATGAACCGCCCCCGCATGCTCGAACAACTAGCCGATTCGTCAGCAGAGTGGGATATTATCATCGTCGGCGGCGGAGCAACCGGTTTGGGGATCGCAGTGGATGCCGCGACGCGCGGTCTCAAAACCCTGCTGGTTGAGCAGGCGGATTTCGCTGAGGGAACTTCCTCCCGCAGCACCAAACTGGTCCATGGCGGAGTGCGCTACCTGCGCGGCGGAGAAGTTGGCCTGGTCCGGGAATCGCTCCGCGAACGGGGACGGCTTTTGCAAAATGCTCCCAACATTGTGACGCCGCTCTCGTTTATCGTCCCGGCCTACCGATGGTATGAGCGCTTTTTCTACGGCACCGGCCTGGTGCTCTACGATTTTCTCGCAGGGAAGCTAGGCATTCAAAAGACCGGGCACTTCTCCAAATCCCAAACTGTGGAGAGTGTGCCCAACCTGAATCCTGAAGGTCTGCACGGCGCCACTCACTACTGGGACGGACAGTTTGACGACACGCGGCTCGCCGTGGCCATGGCGCGAACTGCAGCCGCAAACGGGGCCACCATTCTGAATCATGTGCGGGTCACCGCCTTGCAGAAAAATGACGCCGGCAAAGTTGTGGGGATTGAAGCCGAAGATTTACTCTCGGGGCAGAAATTTGCGCCAAGCGGCAGGATTGTGATCAACGCTACGGGAGTCTTCACGGATTCAATCCGCAAGATGGACGATCCGAAGTCCACCCCCGTCATCGAACCCAGCCAGGGAATCCATATCGTGCTGGACGCTGAATTTCTCGGGGGGGAAACCGCCGTCATGATCCCCAATACAGATGACGGTCGGGTTCTTTTTGCGATCCCGTGGTATGGAAAAGTGGTGCTTGGCACCACCGACACGGGAGATGTCCCGGTGGAGCTTGATCCCAGACCGCAGGATGACGAGATCGATTATCTGATCGAGCATGCCGGCCGCTACCTGGTGAAAAAACCCACTCGCGCAGATATTCGTGCCACCTTCGCCGGTCTTCGCCCGTTGGTGAAACCTCCTGAAAATGGCGACGGCGATACCTCCAAAATCTCCCGCAGTCACAGTTTGTTTGTGAGCGATTCCGGATTGTTGACGATGGCCGGAGGCAAATGGACCACCTATCGCCAGATGGCAGAAGACGCCGTGGATCGCGCCATCAAGGTCGCGGGGCTGGTCACGAGTCAACCCTGTTCGACCGCTGACCTAACCCTGTTGGATCGTAGCGATGAAGAACTCGATGAGTTGACAAAAGGCAACGGCGCGCTGCTCGAAAAGCTGGCTCCCGGTCTTCCCTGGCGCATGGCAGACGTCGTCTACGCCGTGCGAAACGAGATGGCGCAAACCATTCTCGATGTTCTGGCCCGTCGCACCCGGTTGCTTTTCCTCGACGAAACCGCAGCCAAGAAATGTGCCCATCCCGTGGTTCAACTGATGGCGAAAGAGCTCAAGAAGAACGAAACATGGATCGCCGAACAGCTGAAAATGCTGCGGGAGATTTGATTGAGCGGGAGTGGTCGATCCGGCCGCGGATTGTAAAATGGGTCGTGGTGGCAGGTCGTCTCTGCTGCGGAAGAAGCGAATGGTCGTGGTGGCAGGTCGTCTCTGCTGCGGAAGAAGCGAATGGTCGTGGTGGCAGGTCGTTTCTGCTGCGGAAGAAGCGAATGGTCGTGGTGGCAGGTCGTTTCTGCTGCGGAAGAAGGGAATAGTCGTGGTGGCAGGTCGTTTCTGCTGCGGAAGAAGGGAATGGCCGTGGTGGCAGGTCGTTTCTGCCGTTCGAGACGGAATCCGACGAACCGTGATGGCAAGGGCCGGGGCGTTCATGCGGTCTGAAGTCCCGGGACCTTCAAGTCGATTCATTGCGGTTGAAATCCAGTTTGCAATAAAAGCCCGATTCCTGTTCAATCCCCGCCTATGGAAACTCTCGCAATCGCGCTCGGTGCGCTGGTGCTTTATCTCATCGCCTACAATACCTACGGGAAATGGCTGGCCCGGAAAATCTTCAAACTGGATCCGGATGCCCAGGTGCCCAGTGTGGCGCTGAATGATGACAAAGACTTTGTCCCGACTAAGAAATCGGTCATTTTCGGCCACCATTTCACATCGATCGCGGGAACGGGACCTATTGTGGGTCCGGCGCTTGCGGTGATTTGGGGATGGGTGCCCGCGCTTTTGTGGGTGCTTTTTGGATCGATTTTCATCGGGGCGGTTCACGACTTCGGTTCTCTGGTGGTGAGTCTGCGAAATCGCGGACAGACGGTCGGTGATATCGCCGGCCGGGTGCTGGCTCCGAGAACGCGCGTGTTGTTTCTCTCGATTCTCTTTCTGGCACTGACGATTGTGCTGGCGATTTTCGGCTTGGTGATCGCGGCGGTTTTCAAAATGTATCCGGCTTCGATCTTTCCCTGCCTGGTGCAAATCCCGCTGGCGGTGGCGATCGGGGTTTGGCTGCACCGTAAGGGGATGAATCTCCTGGTTCCCTGCCTGATCACGCTGGCGATCATGTATGCGACGGTTTTCTACGGTGATGTGGGTTTTCTGGGGGCTTTCAATGCCACGTTGGCCGCCTGGCCGACGATGACGTGGGTGGTGGTCTTGCTGGCCTACAGCTATATCGCTTCGGTGCTGCCGGTGTGGACGCTGCTTCAGCCGCGTGATTTCATCAACAGCCTGCAGTTGCTCAGCGTCATTGCGCTGGTGGTGATCGGGCTGGTGGTTGCGGGATTGATCGGTGGTGCACCTGTCGGTGCGGAAGCGGTGGAACGACCTGCTCTGGAGATTGTTGCGCCGATGCTGAGGACCGATGTCCCGGGCGCGCCCTGGATTTTCCCATTCCTCTTTGTGACGATTGCCTGCGGGGCGATCTCGGGTTTTCACTGTCTGGTATCGAGTGGAACTTCTTCGAAACAGCTCAAGAATGAAACGGATGCGCAGTTTGTTGGGTATGGATCGATGCTGACGGAAGGGTTTCTCGCGGTTCTGGTGATCCTGGCCTGCGTGGCCGGGATCGGGCTGGGGATCAGTGGGGAGAACGGAGTCTCTACGGGAGCTGCGGCGTATGAATCACGCTACGCGACGTGGGGAGCGGCTGCAGGCCTCGGTGCCAAGGTGGGTGCGTTTGTGGAAGGCAGCGCGAATTTCCTCAAGGCACTGGGATTGAACCCGGCGTTTGCGGTGGCTCTGATGGGTGTGTTTGTGGCCAGTTTTGCGGCCACAACTCTCGATACAGCCTGTCGTCTCCAACGTTATGTGACGCAGGAGCTGGCTGCGACGCTTAGAATCAAGCCGCTTACCGGAAAGCACGCGGCGACGATCTTCGCGGTGCTGATTGCAGGAATCATTGCGGCTTTGCCGGCGACCAAGGGCGCTGCCTGGGAGTGGGGAACGGCGGGTAAAGGCGGGCTTTTACTCTGGCCGCTTTTCGGGGCGACGAATCAGCTCCTGGGCGGGCTGGCGTTTCTGGTGATCAGTTTCTGGATGTGGCGCCGGAAATTGCCGGTCTGGTTTGTGGTGTTGCCGATGATTTTCATGTTGATCCTGCCGGGGATCGCGATGTCGCTGAATTTGTTTGTGGGTGAGAACTCCTATTTTGCTCAGAAGAACTGGGTTCTGGTCTTCTTCGGCATTGCGACGATGGCTCTGGAAGCCTGGATGATCGTCGAGGCTTTTATCGCCTGGCCCAAGGCCAAGGGGATTCTCGAGCCACAGCTTGAGCCGCTTCCGGCGACAGCTGCAGTGAACGAGGGTGGGCGCAGTTGCTGATTTGCGGCGGGCCGGATTTGTTCTGCATCCGGCCCGGTGAAAGGTGGCCCGTCTAGCTGACGGGCTTGTTGGTCCGCTTGGTCTTTAATGCCCAGGCGATGAATCCTGCGCCGATCAGAATCATAAAGGTCGACAGGAACTGGCCTTTGGTGAGGCTTCCATGAAGTGGGGCGTCGGGTTCGCGGAAGTTTTCGCAAACGATCCGGGCGATGGCGTAGATGATGAAGAAAAGGCCGGTGAGGATTCCGTGATAGAGGTTTTTGAACCGGACACGGACCACGATCAGAATGATAAACAAGAGCAGCCCCTCGCCGAATGCTTCGTAGAGCTGGCTGGGGTGACGCGGGTTGAGGAACTGGCCGATGACTTGTTTTACATCGTCGTTTCCGATGGTGGCATCGATCAGGATGCGAGTGGCCTCGGACTTTGCTGCGAGCTGGTTGGGGATATTGATGAGGGCGGCCAGGGCGGAATTCCCGACGTCGGGAGCGACTTCGGCGACTTTCTTTGCGATTTCCTGGAGCTGGATGTTGTTGAACAACCCTATGTGATCGACGTCGGTGTGGCGTAACTCAGAGGGAAATTTCATGGCGATGGCGGCATCGGTTTTCCGTCCATAGAGCTCGCCGTTGATGAAGTTGGCGATGCGGCCGAAGAACAGGCCGATGGGGGCAACGGTCACGAGGTTGTCACCGATACCGGTCCATGAGAGCCGGGTTTTTTTGGCATAGAACCAGGTGAAAAGGATCAGGCCGAGGATTCCGCCGTGGCTGGCCATGCCGCCGCCGAGGAAGTCGAAGAAGATGAGTGGGTTGGCAATGAAGGCGCTCCAGTTGTAGAACAACATGTAGCCGAGCCGCCCACCCAGCATTACGCCGAGGATTGCGGCGTAGGTGATAAAGTCAGCGACCTGGGATTCTTTCAACTCGGAGTAACCCCGCCTGGCGAACCATTTGATGAGGAGAAACGCAGCAAAGAATCCCAACACATAGGCAAGCCCGTACCAGCGCACTCCCCACTTTTCGGAAAACTGGACCAGAAAAGGATCCCAGGAGTGGACGTAGTAATCGGCGAGGATTTGAGAAGTCATAGACGGGGCAATTTCGACGGTGACCTCGAAAGGGCTAGAAGATTTTAGCTGAGTATTTGTGACAGGGATTCTTGTTCACGAAGTGTTTTCCAACCTGCGGGTCACCGATTTTTGTGTTGGGCGAATTCGAACAATAGAGTAGAAAGATCGAAGTATGAGCAATGATTCCAACAGCCAGCCGGATTTAACGCCGATGTCGAACCCGATCAGCGACATCAGGAAGTTGAAGCGCAATGGTCAGGCGACTGCGGCGGAGTTGAGTGGTTTTCTAGCTCAGATGCGGGGCAAGAGTCCGCGCGAGGTCCTCGGTGCGGTGGCGTCGAGCAATCTCATGACGAGCTTTGTGCAGGCGACAATCGCCGTGGGGGTGTTGGTCCTTATCCTGACGGTGATCCCGTGGGGCTACGAAAAGATGGGTGGCGGCAAGGACGAATCAAAAGCGGCTGAAGTGGCAGCGGCCCCGGCAGAGACTGATGCACCCGATGCAAATGCGGATGGTGAGGCAGCTGCCCCGGCAACGACGGCTGACGCGGCTACGGCTGAACCACCGGCAGACCCGGCTGCAGATTTGCTCGACGGAAAGAAAGCGGCCGCCGATAAGATGGGCGTCACCGAAGAGAAGCAGGCTCCGTTGAATGTGAATCCGCTGGACGGATCGAACGACGACCTGCTGAAGGGCCTGGAATAACGGAGGACGTTGGCCAGCTTTCCCTGCATATCAGGGAAAGGCCTGCGAAGTTACTGGCGAGATGCGACCGCGCTGCCCATCAGGCGGCGTCTTTCTCAGCTTCCTTTTTGGAAGGCTTTTTATGCATCTCGATCTCGGGGGCGCGAACTCCTTCGACCACATCACGATCGATAACCACACGTGACGTTCCCTCGGAGCTGGGTGAATCGAACATCACTTCCAGCATCAGTTTCTCGAAGATGGAGCGCAAAGCACGGGCACCGGTGCCACGATCCATTGCTTCTTCAGCCATGGCTTCAAGACCGGACGTCTCAATCTCAAGATCAACACCGTCCATAGCCATGAGCTTGCTGTATTGCTTGACCATGGCGTTCTTCGGCTCGGTGAGAACGTGGATCAATTCCTCGCGAGTGAGGTTTCTAAGCGTCGAAACAACGGGAAGTCGTCCGATAAACTCAGGAATGAGTCCGAAGCCGTGAAGGTCTTCGGGAGTCACATTCCGCATGTGCAATTCCAGCTCTTCTTTGCTGGTTTCGGATGATTTCTCCTCACCAAATCCGAGGACTTTCTTACCGACACGACGGGAAATGATTTCTTCGAGTCCGACAAAGGCACCACCGCAGATGAAAAGAATTTTCTCAGTATTCACCTGGATGTATTCCTGCTGCGGATGCTTGCGACCTCCTTGTGGCGGAACGTTGCAGGTAGATCCTTCAAGAATCTTCAACAATGCCTGCTGAACACCTTCTCCAGAAACGTCGCGGGTGATACTGACGTTCTCTGTCTTCCGACCGATCTTGTCGATCTCATCGATGTAAATGATACCCATCTCGGCACGCTTCACATCGTAGTCAGCCGACTGCAAAAGGCGGAGGATAATGTTTTCCACGTCTTCACCCACATAACCGGCTTCGGTCAGAGTCGTCGCATCAGCGATACAGAAAGGAACATTGAGAACCTTGGCTAAAGTCTTGGCGAGAAGTGTTTTACCGGACCCGGTTGGCCCGATCAGAAGAATGTTGCTCTTCTCGATCTCAACATCTTCATACTCAGCGAAGCGATCGCTGGCGCGCAATTTGGCGGGCGCTGAGAATTGCTGCATCCGCTTGTAGTGGTTGTGAACAGCCACTGAAAGAACTTTCTTGGCGTGCTCCTGCCCGATCACATGCTCGTCGAGCAACTGACACAGGGCCTTTGGAATTGGAACATTAAATCCACCCGCAGCGCCCTGGACTTCCTCTTCAACTTCATTGAGCTCTTTCTCAAGAATGCCGCGGCATACATTGATGCAGCCATCGCAAATGTAGACACCGGGGCCGGCGATCAGCTTTTTAACTTCTGCGTGACTTTTACCGCAGAAAGAACACATGGTGAGATTAGAGGCACGGGCCATATAATAGAGTGGGCAGAGGGGAATTTAGGACGGCTAATGTATTCACCATAATCTCAATTTCCAGCACGGAGTTTTTTATTTAGCATATCCGAAATAAATTCCGTAGAGGTGAGGGTCTCGCTGGCTTCTGCTCCCTCTCCGACCGGTTTGTCGCCCAGGATGCGGATGGTTCCTTCCAGATTGGAGGCATGTCCCATCAAAATATCGCGATCTGCATCACCAATCATCCAGGATTGGCTCAGGTCGAGATTCAGTTCGGCTGCGGCAGTTAAGATCATCTCCGGATCAGGTTTCGGAGAATGGCGGCAGTCCGGCAACCCGGTGAAGGCGTAGATGCTGTCAAACCCGTGTCCTGTTTCATTCTGGAGCTGTTCTTGCATGTTTTGGTGAATTCGGGTCAGCTCATTCAGAGACATGAGCCCTTTGCCGACGCCTTTCTGGCTGGTTATCAGGACGACCGCGTACCCTTTTCCTTTCGCAGTGCGAATCGCGTCGAAGATCCCGGGATTAAACTCAAAGTCCTCCCACCGCAGGACATAGCCGGGGCCGGGCGATCGATTGACGACGCCGTCGCGATCAAAAAAAACACAGGGCCGGGGCGTTTTGCGGTTGGAATCAGGCATGATGCCCTTCAAATTCGATCCAGATGAAGCGATTCACAACCACCGGCCTGAGTTTCCTGCTATTTTTGTCAGTAGGCTGTGACAACAGACCCCGGACGACCGAACCGGCTCCCGGTCACATTCAGGAAAATCAGCCATCATCCGCCGGGGTCGTTGATAAGGGCTCCACACCGAAGGAAACTCCCACCGAAATCCTGTCGGCTTCGCCGCCTGACTCCCAGCTGATCATTCAACTGGTCGAAGACACATCGGTCTGGGAAGCCGATATCAGCAACGTGCAGAAGGTGCTCGACAGTGCCGGTTCTGAATTGATGCGCTATTTCCCCGACCGCCACGTCGAGCCGATCACCGTGTTTTCTAAAGGGGGGCCGATCACGTTGTACGATCGGGACTCGGCAGGAGGTTATACGGTCCGGCTGCAAACCGGAGAGAGATTCTGGTCGCAGTACAGCTATCAGTTTGCCCACGAGCTGTGCCATGTGCTCAGCAATTACCGGAATGACAAAAACCCCAATGGCTGGTTTGAGGAAAGCTTGTGTGAAGCCGCTTCGCTTTTTGTGCTTCGGGCCATGGGGAAAACCTGGAAGAACAAACCTCCATACCCCAATTGGAAGAGTTATCACCAAAGCCTCAACAATTATGCGCAGGACAGGATTGATGATGCATCGCTTCATGAACACCGTTCGCTGGAGGAATGGTTTGCCCAGTGGGAACCCAAGCTCAGAGAATCGGTCAACCAGCGCAAGCTGAACAACATTGTCGCCGCGAAGCTGCTGCCCTTGATTGAGGCAAACCCGGAAAGCTGGGAATCGATCTCCTGGCTCAATGTCGAGCAGTCATTTCCCGATGATACATTCCGGGAGTATCTCGAACGATGGAGACATTATGTTCCGGAACGCCATCGCGAATTTGTCGAAAACGTTGCTTCCGAATTTGGAATTGCTTTTGATTAGCCACGGGATGGTTTAAGGGTCTACTTCCTCCCAATTGAGTCGTGAACGTTCCCAACCAACTCACAGTCCTGCGCCTGATCCTGACCTTTGTCATCGTCGGGGTGATGTCATCAACGTTTCCTCATCAGTACTCGATCGCTCTGCTTCTCTTTGTGATTGCTTCGATCACTGACTTTCTCGATGGCTACCTCGCCCGGAAGTACAACCTGATCACCAACTTCGGCAAGCTGATGGATCCACTGGCGGACAAAGTTCTGATGTGCGGCGGCTTTGTCCTGCTGACCGAACTGGATCTGATGCCGGCTTGGGTGGTAGTCGTCATCCTCGCTCGCGAATTCCTGATGACCGGGTTGCGGTTGGTCGCCTCGGCAGAAGGTAAAATCCTCGCCGCAGAAAACCTCGGCAAGCACAAGACAACCTGGCAGATCATCACGATTATCTATTTCCTGCTGTTCCTTGCATCGACAGAGCCCATGCTTAACTGGACCAAGCCGATGTTCGACTGGAAGCCGACATCACCTGCCGTTCTCGGCCAGATCCTGATTTATCTGAGCCTCGCCCTGACGATGTTGTCAGGGTTCAATTATGTTCGCAAAAACCGCAGCCTGCTGGCGGATTGCTGATCACAGTTTGCGGCCTGCTTCGCCGACAATGATGGAATCATCCGGCAAAAGCGGCGGGTCAAGTTGGGGCTTCCGGACAATCTCTTCAACATTGTAGCTGATTGATTTGCCGTTCCGGATGAGGCGCACATCTTTGAGCTTCGCAAAATCACTGGGGCCTCCAGCGGATGAGATTGCCTGCAACAGCGTGAGACCATCACGGTATTCAACCGGACCACTCTTCTTCACCCCGCCCGTGATCGTCACCTGACGAATGACCCGCTCATCTCCGAAGTTGATCACAATCGTCGGGTTAGTGTAGATTTCGGCGTCGCGATAAGCTTTCTCGATCGCCTTGGCCAGGAGGGAGGGCTTGGTTCCGACTGCACGGGGGTCGTCAATGTAGGGGAGGGGAATCGTTCCGGCTTCGCTGACTGTGTAGTCACCATTCAGCTCGGTTTTCTCTTCATCCGGCACCCCTTTGATCTGGAGCCGGATTTTGTCACCGGAGCGAAGAACTGCTTCATCAGCCGAAGCATGCTGAACGCCAACAGAGCAGACAGCGACGATCAAAATCAGATTGCGAAAGTTCATGAGGAGAATGCTTAGTAAACGTCAGTCGACTGTGACGATGGGTCACGATACTGAGGTTGAGGAGGGGCTGCTTGTTGTGGAGCATAGTTCTGTGCCACCTCCGGGTTGGTTTGAGAGGGAGGAGGGCTTTGCACCGGGGGAGGTTGAGGAGCCGGAGCCGGTTGTTGTTGCTGTGGCTGCGCCGGGTATTGCGGATGATGTTGAGTCGGTACCGCAAAGTCATTGGCTGGTGCTGCCGGCTGATTAACTTGTGGCCGGGATTCAGCAGACATTTGCGACGGCGGCTGATGATTGTGCTGCACCGGTGGTTGAAGCTGCGACTGCTGAGAAGGCTGCGATTGCTGCAATGCTTGTTCCTGTTGTTCAGCGAGCTGGGCCTGCTGCCGCTGTTGCGGTTGAACATCCACCGTCGGGCCCTGTGGAGTTGCGTAATAACTGTAGTACGAAGTGTAATATGAATACTGACTGTCGGACCGCACATCCACATTGTTCATCACCACCCCGACAAGGTTGCCGCCGGCAGACTCAATCCCCTGCTTCACATGCTGCAACGTTTTCTCAGGAAGCTTCCCCTGCTGGACGATGACCATCGTCATGTCCGCTTCGCTGGCGATCACCGAAGCATCACTGACACCGAGAATCGGTGGAGAATCGATGAAAACGAAATCAAACCGACGTTTCATGTCAGCGATCATATCAACCATTGCCCGGGAATTTAGCAATCCAGCTGGATCGGTCGGCAATCCTCCGCTTGGCAGAAACCACAGGTTCTGATTACGCGTCCGCAAAACGGCATCTTCAATGCGGGTTTCCCCCACCAGGAAATTACTCAGGCCGGGTGAGTTCGCCGTTCCAAAATGCCGGTGCAAACTGGGACGTCGCATATCCGCATCAATTAAGAGCGTCGTGTAGCCACCCTGTGCCGTGACATATGCCAGATTGGAAATCGTTGTGGACTTCCCTTCGCCGGGGCTTCCGCTCACGCCGGTGATGACATTGGCGCGTGGATCTGTCCGGCTGAATTCCAGATTGGTTCGCAAAATCCGGTAAGCCTCCGCCTCCATGTGGCTGTTCGGGTTGTTCATCAGAATCCCCACACCCTTGGGAATCACAGCAAGCACCTTGGTGTCGAGCAGCTCTTCCACCTGATCGATCGACTTCACCGTCGTATCGAGATACTCAAGGAAGAAAGCCAGCCCGAGTCCCATTCCCAGGCCAATGACGCCACCGAGGACGAGGTTCAGCATCACAATCGGACGGGCAGGGCGGGGATCAGGCTCTGCCGTTTCGTGAATCCGAATCGGCGTGCTGGTCATGTTCATCTCCACCTTTTTCTGATTCAGCCCGACTTCCATCGATTGAAGCAGATTGCGCTGCTCCGACAACATGTTCTTCGCCATGTTATAGTCGACGTAACCTTCACGCTCGGAGATCGATTGATCTTTCTTGTCACTGTGGAGCCCTTCGATACGGGCAAGAGATTCCTGCGCAATCTGCAATTGAGTCGCCAGCGTGCTGCGAATCGTTTCCACACCGGATGCAAGATACTCACGCATCTTTTCAATTTCGCTTTGCAGCGCCAGAACCTTCGGGTGCTTGCGGCCGAGACCTAAACTGCGAAGACGTTCCATCTTGATTGTTTGATCAAGAAACTGCGGATAAACCTGCGTCACCGAAGCATCCGCAACATCCAGCGACATCGCCATTTTGATCATGTCATCACCACTCAGCTCATTGAGACGATCCAGTTGAGTCGAGAGATTCGACGTTTTCTGTTTCAGCTCGAAAATCAGATTCTCACTGTTCGCCAAAACCGATGGCGTCATGGAAACCGCATCGTTTGAGAAACCTTGAGTCGACTGCGCCATATCGACAATATTCCCTTCGCGCATCAACCGGAGCATCTCAGTCTGGGCTGAGGCGACTTTCTCCTGCTGCTTAGCCACCTGGTTCTGCAAAACCTCGAGCCCCTTCGAGATCCTCCCCTTTTCATCATCCATCCGCTTCTCGGCATAATTCTTCGCCACAGAGTTGGCCAGCTCCGCAGCTTCTTCCGGGGTGTCTGCGAAAACCGAAATATCGATCAAATTCGTTCCCCGGCGTGATGAGGTCTCGATTTTCCCCCCGAGACTGGAAAGCGCTTCATGCCGGGTCGCTGTTTTCCAGCGCTTTACAAGATCGAGCTCATCCACCACGCGATACAACGTCTCCGGGCTGGAAATGATTTCGAACTGCGTGTTCACAAAGTTCAAAGCCGCGAAATCCGGATGCGAACTGTTTCTGAAAACACGGACATCATCGTCGTTCTGGACAATTTCCACAGAGACCTTCCCCAGATACTTTTTTGGCATCAAGTGAGTAATTGCCACAGCCGACACAAATACCAGACAGAATACCAACAGAATGATCGGGAAACGATTCCGAATCACTTGAAGATAGTCGAGGGCATGCAGGCGGACCTCGCTCGAATTGAAACTCATACACTCCGATTATAAGAAATTATTAGAATTTCTCAAATCTTAATAAACTTTTATTTCGCGCTATCTCCCTGATACGCGCTTCCGTCATTCCAATTTTCACAAAGGCGGCATTTTCAGCCTGAAAACGACCAGCAGCTATAAGGTTGCCCCTGCCAACCGCTTGAAAACGACCCGCCACTTTGAGCGTCTCCCTTTTAAGCGCTCAAAAATGACCTGCCAATTTTGGCGCATTCCTTCTAATCGGTTAAAAAGGATCTGCTCATTTTAGCACCTCCCTGTTCGTCGTTTAGAAGCGACTTGCTAATTTTGGCACATCCCCTTTAGCCGTTTAGAAAGGACCTGCACATTCTGGCATATCCCTTCCAGCCGTTTAGAAGGTATACGCACACACTTTCTCTGATCAGAAGCGAACCCGGATGCGGGAAATTTTAGCTGAAAGAGCTGCGCCCAAGCTTCAGCCCGGCTTCACCGAAGAGGAGAAAGCAGAAATACGGGCGGCGCTGAAAGGTGAGAAATTGAGTAAATAGGGTCACGCCAACACGGAGCGAGTGAGCTTAACTAAGTTTACGAGTCAACCCTGTTGGTTCAGCGATCCAACAGGGTTGGATCGAAACTATTCGCCGGCCGCTGCCACCCGCTCCAGGTGTTCCCGAACTGCAAACCAGTCAGGGAATGAGCTGGATCCAAAATGAATCACGGTTCCGGGGAATTCTTCCTGCCCCCTTCCTTCAATGTGATCATCAATGAGGAAATCACCCATGAGTAGCCCCTTGTTCGGGCTGATGATCAGGCGCTTCGTGAATTCATAATCAAAGTGCTTTTCAATCCACAGTCGCTTCTCTGTGTAGCAAAGCGGATTTCTCGTGGATGGAGCGGTAAGGATGTAAACATCCCATTTGGATCTGAGTTCGTTTACAATTTCGATTGAGTCAGGAAAGGGCGCCAAAGACAAAAAGAACCCCTCCACACTCTGGGGGAATCCTGTTTCCGGATTGCCTTTCAGTGCTGCTGCGTGGGCTTTTGTGAACTCACACAACACATCGTCCATATCGATGTAAATTCTCATCGTCTTGAGCAAACGTTCGAGTGGTCGGAGATGCTATTTATTTCTCTGTTCGATTTGTCGTTCGTTTCGCATCGGTGGAAAATCGGATACGGTTGACGGGTGAAATCCTCCCCGATCTTTCTGACAGCTCTTCTTCTTTCACTGTGCCTGCAATCGCACTCCGGCGACGTCCCCGGGGACAAGTCGGCACCTGAGCCTTTAACGAAGCCGGGTGTCGTCCTCACGTTTGATGACCGGAACTTCGATGATTGGTTGGCAGCGCTTCCTCTATTCGAGAAATACGATGCGAAAGCCACGTTCTTCATCAGTGGTGAGATCAAGGGAAAGGCATTGGAGACCGCTCTGGCTTTGAAGAAAGCCGGTCATGCCATCGGTTCGCACAGCGTGCATCACCTCAGCGCGGTCGAGTATCTGGAGAAACACTCTGCGGCGAAGTTTATGGAAGCGGAGGTGGTGCCGCAGCTCGTCGCATTTGAGAAAGCCGGAATCGATGTGACCGCGTTTGCTTATCCGATGAGTAAGAACAATGCCGATACCGACCGGGAACTTCTCAAAGTTTTTCGTCATCTGCGCACCGGGAAAGGAATTGATTCGGAGCAGGAAATTCGGGACTGCGACGAGTTCTTTGTCCCCGCCGCCAGGATGGCTGAGCACGGGTTGCTTTATGGGAAGGGCATTGATTTCGCTCCGGTTCGCGGTGACCGGACTTTTGAAAAGATTGATGCAGCCCTGGTCCGGGCCGCGCAAAACGGCGAGATCATCACCTTGTATGCGCATCGCATTGTGCCCATCGGCAAAGGGAATTTCATTACACCCATGGCACTCGAGCATGTCCTGAAGAAGGCAAAATCATTGAATTTGACCTTCTACACAGTTGATCAATTGCCCTAGTCTTCAGCATCATGAAGAAAGCTCTGTCCCTGTTGTTGATACTTGCGATCACTCCGCTGTTTGCGAAAACCCCGTGGGACGGTCCACCTTCGACATGGGAGTGGGTGCAGGATGAAGCGATCAAAACAGTCACTCATCACACCCTGAAGAGTCCATCGATGGGGTTTGAGATCGGTTTTAATGTCTACCTTCCGCCGTCGTATCACACGGACAAAGACCGCCGCTTCCCGGTGGTTTATTACCTTCACGGTGCAGGTGGTTCTGAAAAGTCAGCGAATGAATTCAGTTGGGAAGTACAGGGAGCGATCCGCGACAACGAAATCTCCGAGACGATTTATGTGTTTCCCAACGGAGGCACGTTCAGCCGCTATCGTGACTGGGAGTCTGAAAACGTGAAGACTGAAACGTTCATTATCGATGAACTGATTCCCCACATCGACAAAACCTACCGCACGATCGACGACCGGAACGGCCGCGCCCTGGCCGGGTTCTCCATGGGCGGCGATGGCTCAATCCGCTTCCTCTTCAAATACCCGGAGAAGTTCGGAGCGGTTTCTGCGATGGGCGCCGCCATTGACTGGAAGAACAAAGGGATGGAGGGCGACAGTTGCTTCGATCTGGCGAAACAAAACGCCGATCAATTGCGCGGAAAGTTTCGACTGCTGATGGTGATCGGTGAAGACGATCGCGGTGTGGGAGTGAACCGAAAGTTTCACGAACATCTCAAGTCTCTGGGGCTTGAGAGCACCCTCATCACCCACCCGGGCGTGGGTCACAACCTCGGTGTCCTGAAAGAAAAGTCAGGACGCGAAGTCGCGATGAACATCGACAAGTGGTTTCAGAAGAAATCCTGATCCCTGATAATTCCGGCAGGCGCCACCAATCAGTTTTGGTCGAGATCGTTCGGGGCTTTTTTGGAAGGTTTCGATTTCTTCCGTTTTGGGTCCGGATGATCAGGGTGCAGTCCCGCCATTCGGGGAGTGATCGGGCGGACCGGTCCCCAGTTGATCGCATAAGGATTCGCTTCACAGATCCGCTCGATCTCTTTCCAGTTTTCGCGGACCTTTGTTGCGACTGCTTCGTCCGGAGAATCCCAGTAAGTTTCCATCGCCGCAATGTTCTCGACCGACAATTTGGTGTAGTCGAGACCGGCCTGGATAAAGGCCACCCGTTTTCCGAAGATCTCCGGAGCCCCGTTTGTTTTGGCGGCCGCCGCTTTTAAGTGATCCCCGGCACTGGCCAGAAGTTCGTCCGTGTAGAGGTCGGGAAAATGGCGCCGCTCGGTGTTGAAGTTGTATTTCTCCACAAACGCCATGCGGGGTTTTTCGAAGGTGTCGAAATAAGCTTCGATGTCCTCTGCCGCAGGCCCGAAGGCGCGTTTGTAATAATCATCGAGAATGGCCTGCCCGTCTTTTTCGGGATCCCACAGGAGCTGAGTCATCACATAAAATTGCGGCCCCTGAGTAGCCCAGTGTTCCCACACCGCGTCGATGTAAATGCCGCGTCCATGATTGGCATGCATGAATTTGATATCCTTGATCGTCTGGTGAATCGACACATCAGGGAGTCCCTGTTGCCAGCCGGCCGGGCTTCCGGTGTTCGGCCGCCACATCAGGTGGTGGGCCAGTTTACCCCACGCGGCGAACTGATCCCGGTGAGTGGTTCCCCAGGTCGATCCACGGTCCACCAGCCCGGTGCGCCCATAGAAATTGGCCACACTGACCATGATGACATTCTCCGCCGGCCGGGCTTTGACGGGAGCGGGGCGTGAATGGCCGTAGGCTAACATCATCACAAAATACTCTTTGTCCGGATAGGTCTTTTTCAAAAGACCGGCCAGATGATTGGCGAAAGTCACGTGCCGGTCCGAGATGGCGGGGCGCTCCTCACGATAATGATGCCAGTGAAACAACCGCGGCTCGCCTTCGGGATGATCCCAGGCACGGCATTGATCACAGGTGCAATGTCCGCTGGACCAGCCATCGTTCGGGGAGCCATTAAAAACCGTCCGGGTGGGATCTTTCTCCAACTGTTCCTTCACGCCTTCCAACCACAGTTCCCACACTTTGGGGTTGGACTGGCAAAGCTTGGCGTTCCGCGGGCTTGGGTGGCCATTGCGGGTTCCATCCGGTTGCAGTGCAAATATTTCAGGATGCTTTTCGTGATATCTCTCCCACCAGTCGCCAAATCCATGCCCGCCTCCGATCCCGAGCGAGCCCAGCTGCAGGCGTTGCAGGCGGGCCCACTTATGCGCTTTGCCGTAGCCTTTGTTGCTGAGGACGGAGTAATTCAATGCTCCCCCGCGCGCCAGGATGTCGGGATGAAAACGAAATTCGAAGGGTTTGAAAGCGACTCTCTTTTGCACCGGTACATCCTCTCCCAGCTCACCCGGCCACAGCCAGCGGATGTCGAGGTAATCCTGTAGGAAAGTGTAAACGGCATTCACCGTGCCGTATTCCTGTTGCACCCCGATGATCTTCTCATTGATGCCCTCCACCTCCAGATGATCGGGATCCCAGCGGTCCCGCCCGGCGATGACGAGGTGATCATCGGTCGCGGCGATGAGGATTTCTTCGCTGTGTTTGAAATCGAAATCCACTTTTGGGAACAAAGACTTCACGACAGGTTGATACCCCACCCAGACAGCCCGGTTCGGCACCGGGTCGGGAGTGCCTTCGATCAGTTCCGGGCGAACGCCCCCGACCTTCTCAAGGTAGTCCGCCAGTTCCACAGCCGCCTGCCTGGTGTAAGGAGGCGCCTTCTCAAACAATATGATTGGCGCGGGTGTGATGTCTTTTTCTGAATCAAACAAGATGAAATCACACCGGGCACTGGCAGCGATCAAAAGCAATGGGAGACAAAGAAGCAGTCGCATCATGGGCAAAGAATGACGGTATCCGGTGCTCAATACCAGACGTGATATTTCCGAGATGATGCCAGTTCTTGAGGGGTGCTCCTGCCGCCGGTCACACCCCGAACCGGTTACGATCCAACAGGGTTGCCTCGACGAACCAACCCTGTTGGACCGTTTGATCCTTTTCCGGATCTTTACCTGCGGCCCTTGCATGGGACAGAGCCGGGTTTTGATCCCGGGGGTGAGGTGGCGTAGGATGACAATGGAAGGAGGGATTAGCCGAATGATCTCCTTTTCATGCCAAAAAACGGTCAAAATGGGCCGATCAGGGCGTAATTGCTCCCTGATTCCGTTTTGATTCCAAAAGGCTTCAATCCCCTGCCCCTGTTGGGTTTCCCGGTTTCGGGTATGACCATCTAAACGTTTTTTTGCCGGGTGCTGACTTCAGGCATGACCAACCAAACGTTAAGACAGTGATGCCCGGGTTGAGGCATCAGCAAACCATCGTTAAGAAGGTGATGCCTCACTTGGGGGATGACCGGATAAACGTTTATTTGCTCATGCCTCGATTGGGGCATCAGCAAATAAACGTTAAATGAAAGGAGCCTCAGTTCGGGCACGACCTTCTTAACGTTTGGTTGGTCATGCTTGATTTCAGCACTGGCCAAAAGTGCGTTTTTTTGGTCGTACCCCGATTGGGGCACGGGCTTCTGAAGAGTTGGGTGGAAACTCCCTGTTTTGGTCGGGATGCGGTAGCTGTTTTGACGGTAGATACTGAAATGGGCGGTTTGAATTTTGTTGTCATTTTTGTCAGAGTCAGGTTCCCCTGTTGAAAACCGGCTCCTGCATGTGGAGTCTTGATTTCCCCCGCTTTATGAAAATCGTTCCGGATCGCTTCGTCCTCTGCCTGACCTTTTTTGGTTTCCTGTTTTTCCTGAATCATCAATCGGAAGGGGCGGAGTCAAAGGATCGACCGAATGTCCTTTTCATCGCGGTGGATGATTTGCGGGTGGAGCTGGGTTGTTACGGCAGTGACCACGTCAAATCCCCTAACATTGATCGACTGGCTTCCCGGGGAACGGTTTTTGAACGGGCTTATTGTCAGCAAACGGTTTGTAACCCCTCCCGTGCATCCATGCTGACAGGGCGTCGTCCGGATACTCTGCGTGTCTGGGATCTGCCGACCCACTTTCGGAAAAACTCTCCGGATGTCATCACACTGCCGCAGTGGTTCAAGCAAAGCGGCTATCACTCGCAATGTGTGGGGAAGATCTTTCACAACTGGCGACAGGATGAATGGAAGGGTGACCCGGTGTCGTGGAGCGTGCCGTCGGTTCTTCACTACAACAGTCATGGGAACGACAAACCGCAGGTCGAAGGTGAGGTGCCGCTTGATGTATCGAAGTTGAAGCTGACCGAGAGTCGGGATGTTCCGGATGAAGCTTACTTTGACGGGAGGGTTGCGAACACAGCGGTTGAAACCCTGCGTGAGCTGAAAGCGAAAAAGCAGCCGTTCTTCTTTGCGGTTGGCTTTTGGAAACCGCACACACCTTTCAATGCGCCGAAGAAATACTGGGATCTCTATGACCCGGAGAAAATTCCGCTTCCGGAGGATACCAGTATTCCCCGTGATGTTCCTGAAATCGCGCTGACGGGGGATCGGTTCAAAGGGGATGAGGCGGAGCTTCGGGAGCTTCATCACGGGCATCTGGCAGCGATCAGTTATCTCGATGCGCAGATCGGCAAGGTGCTCGACGAGCTGGATGCTCTGGAGCTGCGTGACAACACGGTGATCGTCTTCTGGTCGGATCATGGCCTGCATATTGGGGAACACGGGTTGATGCGGAAGACCACGGCATTCGAATTGGATGCCCGCGTTCCGATGATCATCAGCACTCCGGAGCACCGCAAGAGCCAGCGGAGCCAGTCCCCGGTCGAGCTGCTCGATGTGTATCCCACGCTGGTTGATCTTTGCGGGCTGGATTCTCCAGCGGGGCTGGAAGGCATCTCGCTTCGCCCGGTGCTCGAAGCTCCGGAAGCCAGTGTGAAAGCCGTTGCTTTAACCCAGACTCCCCGCCCGAATTATCTTCGAGGGAAGATGCCGGAAGTCATGGGATACAGCATTCGTGCGAAAGACCATCGCTACACAGAGTGGCGGGACTTCAAAAGCGGCAAGGTCCTGGAACGCGAGCTCTACGATCACCGCAAGGATCCCGGGGAAACGATCAACGTTGTGAAGAATCAGGCGGCGGGAGATTCTCTGCTGACCGATCTGGCTGCGCAGTTGCAGACTGTGCTCGACCAATCCGGGGAAAATTCGGGTTCTGTTAGTGCAGCACCTCACCCGGTCACCAATCCCACCTCGGCACGGATGTTGGCGGATGGGGTGTTGCCGGATAACCCCAAAGCGGAGGACTTCAAAAACCTGCCGAAGCTTCCTTCGCAACATGCGATGCTGAGTGATGTGCGCGACAAGGCCGGCACCCGCGTTCATCAACATGCCTACCTTTCTCACCACGGGGGTCGCTACTGGGCGATGTGGAGTGATGGCCCGGGTGGACCGCAGAAGGGCGTCAGTGCGGAAAGACATCGCAACGTCGTGCCGCATCATGATCAGGCGGGGACTCGCGTTTCCTATGCCACGAGCAAAGACGGGGTGAAATGGAGCCAGCCAGATGATCTTTCCGGGCCGCCTTTCGAAGAGGGTTCCGGCTGGATTGCCCGTGGTCTCTGGAAACGCGACGGGGAACTGCTTGCGCTGGCGAGTCATTTCAAAGCGCCAAGCTACGCAGGTGAAGGGCTCAGTCTTGAGGCCTTCCGCTGGGATGAGTCCGCCGGGAAATGGCAGGCGCTTGGGCAGGTGCGCGATGATTCAATGAATAATTTTCCACCCAAGAAACTGCCGGGCACGGAGCAGTGGATGATGACGCGGCGCGATGGTCAGCGCCAGGTGTCGGTGATGATCGGCGGTGAAAAAGCTTTTGATGACTGGAAGATTCATCCCATGGCCAGCTACAACGGGAAAGGTCGTCCCGAGGAACCGTATTGGTATGTGCTGCCCGATGGCAAAAATCTGGTCGGGTTGATTCGGGACAATGGTCGTTCCGGACGATTGCTGCGCACGTTCTCAACTGATAACGGTCGCAGTTGGAGCGCCATCACCCGGACTGATTTCCCGGATGCCACGAGCAAGTTTTTTGTACTGCGCACCTCCCGGGGTTATTACGCGATGGTCTCGAATTCAAATCCCAAACGCCGCGATCCTCTAACGCTGGCCATCAGTGAAGACGGTCTGGTGTTCACGGATCTGTTTTATCTGGTGGGCGGTCGTCACATTGACTACCCGCATCTTATCGAACATGACGGGCATCTGTTGGTGGCTTATTCAGGGGCGAAGCAAACGATGGAGGTGCTGAAGATTTCGCTGGATGATATCGACGCCGGCCGCAGCAAACCTGAAGAGGCCAAGTGACGGCGAGGCGGCTTGTGGTCGGTTTCAGGTGTCGCAAAATGAGAGTTTTTTGGCGCAAAGCGACCTTACTCCCGTTTGATCTTCTGGCATGATTTAACCACCATACTGCATGAACGAACGACACGGAATCATTCCCTCCTTAATCAATCGACTGGTGGTTTGCGTTACGCTTTTACACATGAGGCTTGAGCGGATTCCCGGGCGCATGATGGGATTCCGGGTGAGTGGGTTCTTTATTTTCGGTGTCCTCATCACTTCGTGGTGCCTTTCGGTCACGGCAGCGGACCGGCCACCTAACATTGTGCTAATCATGGCGGATGATTTGGGGTACGGGGACATTGGGTGCTATGGATCGACTGTGAATCGCACTCCGAATCTGGATAAGCTGGCGAAGGGCGGGATTCGGTTCACTGACTTTCACAGCAATGGGCCGATGTGTTCGCCGACACGGGCAGCGTTGTTGACGGGGTTGTATCAAAGTCGATTCGGACGCCGCTTTGAATCTGCTCTCAACGGGGCGGTGAAGGAAGCCGGGTTGCCTCTGGAAGCGGTCACGCTGGCTGAAGTTTTAGGCGGGGGTGGTTACGCCACCGGGATGTTCGGGAAGTGGCATCTGGGATACGAAAAGCCTTTCCTTCCGACGCAACAGGGATTCGGCACTTATCGTGGACTGGTTTCCGGTGACGGTGATTTTCACACCCGGGTTGATCGTTCGGGCAATAAGGACTGGTGGGAGAACGGCGACCTGAAGGAAGAGAAAGAGGGCTACACGACCGATCTCATCACGAAGCACAGTGTGAATTTTATCGAGAGTCACCGGGATCGCCCGTTCTTCATTTATGTCCCGCATCTGGCGATCCATTTCCCCTGGCAGGGGCCAAAGGATCCACCGCACCGCAAGGCCGGGGTCAGCTACATGAAAGACAAGTGGGGTGTCATCCCGGATCGCAGCAATGTGCAGCCTCATGTCACGGCGATGATCGAGAGTCTCGATAAGAGTGTTGGCGGGATCGTCGCGGCCCTGGAGAAGTTCGAGCTTTTGGAGAACACGCTGGTGATCTTCACATCCGACAACGGAGGTTATCTTGACTACGGTGGCGGCTTTGAAAACATATCCGATATGGGGCCGCTGCGCGGCGAGAAAGGGACGCTCTATGAGGGAGGGCATCGTGTGCCGGCGATCATTTCCTGGCCGGGAAAAATCACACCGTCAGTGAATGATGAAACGGTCATGACCTTTGACTTGTTTCCCACGATCACGAAGCTGGCGGGGGTCACTGTTTCTGATGACTTGAAACTGGATGGTGCGGATTTGAACGGCCTGCTCTTCCGTGGGGAGACATTGCCGGAACGCGCGTTGTGTTGGCGGATGCGGGAAGACAAAGCCGTGAGGCGGGGGCCGTGGAAGTTATTGCAGCGGGGCAAAAGACCGGTGGAGCTTTATGACCTGAGCGCCGACCTCGGCGAAACCAGAAACCTGGCCAAAGAGAAACCGGACGTCGCCGAAGAGCTGGTCAAGGCTCTGACCGCCTGGGAGGTGGATGTGGACGATTCTGCGAAGGCCTTTGAAAACTGATTTGATGAAACGTTTTACCTGTTTGTTCTTTCTATTTGTTGCGGTGTCCGGCATGGGCACCGGTGTCGGGGTCGCAGCGGATCGTCCGCCGAACATCATCTTCATCATGGCGGATGATCTCGGCTACGGGGATCTCGGCTGTTACGGACAAAAGCTGATCGAAACTCCGAACATCGATCGTCTGGCGGGTGAAGGCATCCGCTTCACTCAGGCTTACGCGGGTGGATCGGTGTGCACGCCGTCACGGAGTGTCCTGATGACCGGTTTACACGCCGGACACACGGTGGCGCGGGACAATGTGCCGCATTACCCGACTTATCTGAAAGCGGAAGATATCACCGTGGCGGAAGTGCTGAGCGACGTTGGGTATCGCTGTGGCGGGATTGGGAAATGGTCATTGGGAGATGCGGGAACGGCGGGACGTGCCACGAAGCAGGGATTCGATTACTGGCTGGGATATCTCAATCAGGATCATGCTCACTACTACTGGCCGGAGTATCTGGATGACAGCGAGGGAAGAGTCGAGTTTGCCGACAACACGGTGCTGCGTTCGCACTACAGTCACGATGTGTTGACGGAGGGGGCACTGGATTTCATCCGGGAATCGAAAGCGGAGCCGTTCTTTTTCTACGCGGCCTACACCCTGCCTCACTTTTCATCCAAAGAGGAAGACAAGGATGGTCTTGCAGTTCCTTCGACGGCTCCCTATACCGATCGTGATTGGGAGGAGAAAGCCAAAAAGTATGCCTCGATGGTGCATCGTCTGGATCGGGATGTGGGCCGCATCGCGGACGAGATCGATGCGCTGGGTCTCGCTGAGAATACGTTGATCATCTTCACCAGTGACAACGGTGGTCACGCTACGGTTGCGAAGCGGTTCAACACCAGTGGGCCTCTCCGTGGTTTCAAGCGGGACCTCACCGAAGGAGGGATTCGGGTGCCGTTCATCGCCCGCTGGCCCGGCACGATCCCTGAAGGGAAAACCTCCGATGAGGTGATCGCTTTTCAGGATATGATGCCGACATTCGCAGAGCTGGCGCGTGGCAGGACGCCGGAGGTGACGGATGGGATATCTGTCGTCGCAGCGCTCAAAGGAGAAGAGCTGAAAGCCGAACGTGACTACCTCTACTGGGACTACGGGCATTGTCGACGCTTCTATGATCAGGCCGTTCGCTGGGAAGACTGGAAGGGCATTCGTCTTGGTCGTGAGGCAGGTAGGATACAGCTCTACAACCTGGCTGATGACCTTGGAGAAGAGAGAGATGTCGCGGCGGAGAATCCTGACATTGTCAAAAAAATCGAAGGGATGATGGACACCGCCACGACGCCGAGTGAGCTGTATCCGGTGGGTGAGATTTACAAAGGATCACAGCTGTGGCATCGCGAGACTGATGGAATGGTGCCGTTGCCGCCCCTGGCGAAGGAGGGTGATCCGGCCATCTTGAAGTCGGAGTTCATTTTTCAACCCGGCATGGGTCCCACGCCGACCTGTCATTCATCGACCATCGTGGAAACACCGACCGGGCTTGTGGCCTCGTGGTTTGGTGGAACCAATGAGCCGCACATTGATAATTCGATCTGGGTATCCCGGCTGGAAGGGGAAGAATGGACTGAGCCTGTCGAGGTGATGGATGGGACCGAGGGGGAAAAGCGGGATCACCGAACCGGCAACCCGGTCCTGTTTCAACCGGCTGATGGCCCGCTGATGCTTTTCTATAAAGTGGTGGATCCCGAAGTGGGACGTGCCAGTCACTGGTGGGGGATGTTGACGACTTCGGACGACGGAGGGAAGTCCTGGTCGAAACCATGGAGGCTGGGCGAGGATGCGAAACTCGGTGAGGGGAACCCTCACCTGTTGGGGCCGGTGAAGAACAAACCCATTCAGCTGGATGACGGGTCGATTCTCTGTCCAAGCAGCAGCGAGCACGACGGATGGCGGGTGCACTTCGAACTGACCCGGGACTTTGGAAAGACATGGGAGGTGGTCGGTCCCATCAACGACGCTTCAATCTACAATGCGATTCAGCCAAGCATTCTGGTTCACCCGGACAACCGGCTTCAGATTCTCTGCCGCAGTAAAGAAGGAGTCGTTGTTCAGGGGTGGTCTGATGACAATGGAAAGACATGGGGCCCGCTGAGCGCTACCAATTTGCCCAATCCGAATTCAGGCACCGATGCCGTCACCCTGCGCGACGGTGGTGGTCACCTGCTGGTTTACAATCACACGGTGCGGAGGAAGTCATTCAAGGCCAGTCGCGGCAGGCTCAACGTGGCCTTGTCGGATGACGGTGAGACCTGGGATCCGGTGATGACTTTGGAAGACAGCGAAGACGAGTTTTCCTATCCGGCGGTCATCCAGACCGCCGATGGGAAAGTGCATATCACCTACACCTGGAAGCGCGAGAGCATACGGCACGTCGTGCTTGATGCGCAAAAACTCCGCTAGCTGGTCGCGCTGTTATTTAGGCATCCAGCGGACGGCATCAATGATGACGAAGCCGTCAGTCCCCTTGTTTGAAATGGTGACTTTGGCAGAATTCTCGAACTTAAAGGTCCCGACGGCAGTGAACAACCCGCCTACCTCAGGAGCTTTGCGCTGGTTGAGCGCGACTTCCTCGTCACCGCCGGCGTGAGTGATTTGGACCGGGACATTGGTGGCGCGGTTGCCGTTGATGCTGTAGGCCACTTGCACCTCATACTCGCCGGGTTTGAGCTCCGTTGTGAACACCGCGGTCGCGTTTCCGTCTCTGGCGTCACTGTCATGGTGGTAGCCTTCATGAATCCCTTTTCCAAGAATCGATTTGGTCCAGGTCCCTTTCAGAGTGGCTTTTGATTCATCCACAACGATTCCCTGCAATGAATCAACCGCAGTGAAGTTCGCCGGCGCTCTGGGAGGAGCTGTGTATTCGAGAATCTGTTCGTCTTCGGTCAGTCGGGTTTTTAATTTGTCGTAGTCAACGTCCTGTACCGAAACGTCGTCATCGATTGCCATGCTTGCCGCAGTGGCAGCAGACTGGCCCAGCACCATGAAAACCGGTTCCATGCGAATGGACCCGAAGGCCATGTGGGTTGCAGACAGGCAGACGGGGACGAACAGGTTTTTGCACTGGGATTTTTTGGGAACGATGGACTGGTAGCTGATGGGGTAGGGAGGAAAACCGCCGACCTGAACATCCCCTTCATTTTTGGCGAAGCCCTCTGCCGTCACATAGCGCTGTGTGTTGTGGGAATCCATGGTGTAAGCGCCCATCCCGACGCCATCGACTACTTTCTCCTTCTGCTGACAGTGGTTCTGGGTCATGACGAAATCACCCACCATGCGGCGGGCTTCACGAACGTAGAGTTGCTGCTGCCAACCGTTTCCTTTTGTGAATTCGTCCTTACACATGCCCCACTGCGCGACGCGATTCCGGATGGCGTCCGGCACCCGGGGATGATTGGCGAGGGTCCACATGAGTCCCTGCTGATACAACAGGTGACGCCTGGCAATGGCATCACGTTCTGCATAGCTGGCCTCCGGAAAGTCGTAGTTCTGGCCGATAAAGTCCGTCGAGAACCCGGTGCGGTTGTTGGTGTCAGTCTTCCGGTTGGGCATTGAAGAATTGATCCACGGCATTCCTTTCTCTCCCGCCTCGAAGTTTCGCAGCAGCAGCTCAAACCATTCCTCATCGTATCCCTCAGGTTTGTGAAAGGGGATCCGGTTTTCCGGATGATTCGTGAGGCACATGCGGTAGCAATACGCCTGGACCCTTTTGTCAGCGCCGTCTTCTTCGCCCGGTCCCTCCGGATCGAGAAACGGCAACAGACCACTGTTTGGATCGCCCTTTACTTTGTAGGGATCGACTCCATCCACGAAGTTGTGATGCTTTGCCATCTTCGTCTGGACACCATTGAGAGATTCACCGTATTGAGCCACGGCTTCACGGCCCACTGTGTAATCCACTCCCGCCGCAGCCAGCAAATCGCCCTCGTAGGTGGTATCGATGAACATCTTACCGGCGAACTTGCGGCCGGACTCCATAGTGATCTCGATGATTTTTGCATCGGCCATCTTCACCCCTGACTCCCGGTTGAGCCGTTCGTTGAAGACGATCTTTAATCCGGTTTCAGCAATCCATTCACGGTAGACTGAAAGGGCTGCGCTCGGTTCAAAGGTCCACATGGTGGCCTCGCCTTTAGCCGTTCTGGTTTGTCCGGAGTCCCTGTAGTCCTCGCGTTTTTCCCACTTCCAGGAATCGGCGTTGGAATAATGAGCTGCGATGCGTTCGTAAAACTCGCGGGAAAGGCCTCCGATCACCTGTTTGTTTCCGATATCGGTTTGACCGAGTCCTCCAGTGGTGAGTCCCCCTTCGCGGTCAGTGGGTTCGATCACGATGACCGATTTTCCCATCGCCCCGGCCTGGATCCCGGCCACGATGCCGGCACTGGTGCCGCCGTAGACAACGACATCATAGGTTTCCGGTTCAGCGCCGTGGACATTGGAAAGGGTGGCGATGAAAAACAGCGCCAACGTTTGAGTCAGGGATTTTAGAAGGGTCATAGATAGAGTTTTCGGAGGATAGTATTTGATGAGGGAAGTGAATCCACCTCGCAAATGCGGTGGAATTTGACTGTCCAAAGTTGACGGTTGCTGACACAACAGCGGTTCGACTTTTGCAGAAATGCGACGACTTTTGAAGGGTCATTTCCAAAATCCCATGAAAATACCTGCTCTGATTCTTGCTTTAGCAACCCTTCCTGTTGTTTCAACTTTTGCCGAGGACGATGGCTTTGCCGCCTACGATACTGACAATGACGGAACCGTTACTTACGCCGAGTTGGGTCGCACCAAGAAGTTGGACTTTGACCGGATGGACCGGAATCGCGATAAGCAATTGAGCGAAGAGGAATTTGCAGCAGGTGCGAAAGCAAAAGAAGAAGGCGCTGTGGAATCGCTGTTCGATACTCCTGAGTTTGCAGCACTTGATTTGGACAAGAACGGCCAGCTTTCATTGGCTGAATTCGGCACTTCGATCAAAAACATGATCGCAGGTCTCGATAAATCCTCCGATTCGGCAGTGAGCCAGGAAGAATACGTCGCCGCGGTGAAAGCTATTGAGGCGGCCGCCAAGCCAGCTCCGGGTATGGAGAAAAAAGGATCAGCGGCTAAGAAGGGATCAGCCCCGAAAACTACGACAACCGAGTCGAAGAAGACGGACACCTGATTCGTAAGTTCGTTTTAGTTCCCGATGTTATGAAAGCCCCCTTTGGCGGAGTTCTTTCCGCATTGTTTCTTTTCGCTCTGGCCTGTTCGGCCGCTGATCGACAGCCCAACATCATCTTCATCATGGCGGATGATCTCGGCTATGGGGAGCTTGGGTCATACGGACAGAAGAAGATTCAGACTCCGAATCTGGATCAGTTTGCGCGTGAGGGAATGCGCTTCACTCAGCACTACACCAGTGCCCCGGTGTGCGCCCCTGCCCGGTGCAGTCTCATGACGGGAAAGCATGGGGGGCATGCTTATGTTCGCGATAATTATGAAATCGGGACATGGGAGAGCCATGAAGGGCAGCTTCCGATTCCAGCTGATGAGGTGACCATTGCCGAAGTGCTGAAGAAAAAGGGATACCGGACCGGAGCGTTCGGGAAATGGGGCATGGGAGGTGTTGGCTCATCCGGAGATCCGCTCAAGCAGGGGTTCGATCGCTTTTTTGGATACAACTGCCAGCGTCACGCTCATAATTTGTTCCCCAACTATCTCATTGATGATTCTGAAAAGCGTTCGCTGCACGGGAATACCCGGGGATTAACGGGGGAAAGCTATGCTCCGCAGGAGGTCGCTGATGAACTCCTGAAATTTGTCCGAAAAAACAAAGACAAACCGTTCTTTGTTTACTATCCGACCATCATTCCGCATTTGGCATTGCAGGTGCCGGATGAAAAGCTCAATGACTACGAAGGGCAGTGGCCGGAGACGCCTTATAAGGGGAAAAGTTATCTTCCCCATCCCAAGCCCCGGGCTGCCTATGCTTCGATGATCACGTTCATGGACACTCAGGTGGGGCGACTGATGGCTTTATTAAAAGAGCTCGATCTGGATTCGGACACTGTGGTGTTTTTCACATCGGATAACGGCGCGACGTTTCTCAAAGAGCAAGTCGATTACGAATTCTTTAACAGCGTCGATGGGTTGAACGGATTGAAAGGCAGCATTTACGAAGGTGGGATTCGCATTCCTCTGTTGGCTCGTTGGCCGGGGAAAATCGAAGCAGGCTCGGTTACAGATCATGTTTCTGCCCACTACGACGCCATGGCGACACTGGCGGAGATCGCGGGTGTCGGGATTGAATCCAAACATGACGGAATCAGTTACCTGCCAACCCTCTTAGGAAAAGACCAGCCACAGCACGAGTATTTGGCGTGGGACTTTGGCGGATACGGCGGGCAAATCGCGATTCGGCAGGGAGACTGGAAGGCGCTGAAGAGAAATTTGAAGAAGAATCCCAATGCACCGCTCGAACTCTACAATCTGGCAACAGATCGCAATGAGCAGCATGATGTTGCTGCGGAGAATCCTGAAATTGCGGCGAAGCTGGAAGCCCTCCTGATCGAGGCACGGGAAGAGCCCGAAGTTGAGCGATTCCGATTCGGCCGTTACGACTGATCTTTGTCCGTCACTTCAGCTTCCTGCTCTGCGGCTTTGGCTTTCCGTGCTTTCTCAGCCTGTGCCGCGAGGGCTTTTTCAACGGGGCTGAGAATGCGCTCGAGCTGGGCCAGGTCAATTTCCACCTGGTCGATCGCCTTCAACTGCGGATCGTATTTCTTGCGGTGCTCGCGACACACCTTCCGGAGCGGATCAAAGAGCGCCACGAAATCCTGAAAGAAGCTGCCGGCGGCGGATTCAAAAGCCTGACGTTGGAAGTGAGCCAGAGTTTTGCGTTGTTCATCCAGCTTGGCTGAATAAAACGCCCGGATCTTGGTCACATAACGGTTTCCCACCATCGCCCCCACCAGAAGCGAGGCAAGACCACATCCGTAGCTGACCATATTCCACGGCTTTATCTCCTGACTGCCGAGAACGATCCCGGCAATGATAAAGACTGCGGTCACGATGATAAAGATCCACATCGTCCGGCTGCGAGCTGCGAACTTCTGTCCCAGTTCATTGCGCAGGGCGAGATTTTTGAGGGTATCAGCGGTGACTGATTCCACTTCCGTTTCAATCCGCTTGCGCGATTCGGACCAGTCAGGGTTTCCGTCATCTCCCACACTGAGTTGCAGGTTGAAGCTCTCTTCCATCTCCTCGGAAACCCGTTCCCACAGCTGGGCCACGTCTTCCTGAACTGCGTTGGCTCCCACTCCGACACTGCGCCTTACGGCCTTCATGGTGGTAGCAAAAACGAGGTCCTCAATGTCGCCTGACGTCTTGGTTCCCGGGGTCAGGGTCGAAAGGATGCGGAATTCTGATTCCAGAAAAGGCTCTGCCTGAAGTCCAGCCGCCATGAAGCTCTGATCAAAAGCCTCAAACAATGGAGAACACTTCGTCAATGTCCGCTGGAGTTGGACTTTTGATGTCGCATCGAGTCCGCTGAGGAGTTCCGAATCGGCACGGATGATTTCCGCTGCTGCTCCCAGCTTTTCCTTCACTTCTCCGAGCACATAACAGGCCGCCCGCCATGTGTTGATCAGTTTCGTCAATCGTGTTTCCGATGATTCCACGACTCCCGAGATGTATTGCTCGAGGCCGGCGATCTTACTGGTGCCCCAGAGCGCGTCTTTGTCGACCCCGGTTGTCTTTGCCAGAAACGCCTGCTTGGCCGAAACGGCAAAGGTCGGGAAGTGCTGACCAAAGCGGTGATGAGCCGTGCGTTGCAGGTGTTCCAGAATAGCGCTGACTTCCTCTTCAGTCCGGAGATCGCACTGCTGCAACACAAACACGACCTTCTTCTTCCATTGATGATGGATCCGATCGAGCAGATCCCACGTGGTCGCTCCCCAGGGGTTGGTCACCGAGAACACAAACAACACCAAATCCGCCATCGGCAGGAAGTGCTCTGTGATCCGTTGATGGTGCAACTCAATCGAATTGGTTCCGGGGGTATCAACGATGTTGAAGTCTTTGAGAAATTCGTTGGGACGGAAGATCTCCATCACATCCTCAGTCACCTCAAACTCATGCGCTTCATTACCATGCTTGAAGAAGCCGATCTTATCCGTGGTCGGCAGGACATCCGTTGAACAAAAATCATCGCCGAACAGCGAGTTCAAAAGCGTCGACTTCCCCGCATTTACCTCACCGACGACCACAAACAGGAACGGATCCTTCAGGTTCGCCATCAGGTTTTTGAGAAGCGTAATCCGGGCGGGATTAACGCCACACCCTTCCCCTAGCTCATTCAAGGTGTTAACCGCTGAACTGAGTTTCTTGCGAGTTTCGAAATAATTCTTACCCAGCATTTATGTTTTGCAGATGGAAAAGGAAGGGAATGATAGCGTGGACGAATTGACTCAAACCGCCACAGGAAATTTCCTAACACTGAAGCGAGATTATCCAATTTGCCAAATAGTTTGCATAATTAAAATAAATTTGGCATCTATGGTCAATACTTGATGGATTTGGATTTTTTTACCGACTTAATCCCATTGCTGGCGGCATCCGTCTTCTGCGCTACATTCCGCGCCCAGCCAAATCATGCTAGCAGTCGAAAAAGTCGGAATCCAGTTCGGAGCGAGAACGCTGTTCAGCGATCTATCGTTCACCATTCGTGCGAAGGAGCGTCTTTCTCTCGCGGGGCCGAATGGCGCAGGGAAATCGACGCTTCTAAAAATCATCGCGGGCATCGAGACGCCTGACCACGGGAAAGTCGTCAAAGCCAAACAGACCACGGTTGGGTACCTGCCCCAGGAAGGCGTAAAGCATTCGGGCACGACCCTCTTCGAAGAAGCCGAAAAGGCATTCGATGATGTGCTGGAACTTCAGGAGCAACTTGTCGAAGTCGAAAAGAAACTCGAAACCCTGGACCCGGTCGCTGATGGCGAAAAGTACGGTGACGTTCTGGAAGTGTTCGGAGACTTGCAGATTCGGCTCGATCACCACGACATCGCGCGGATGAAACCCCGCATCGAGACCATCCTGGGCGGGCTCGGCTTTTCCAAGAAGGATCTCGAAAGACAGACCGATGAATTTTCCGGTGGCTGGCAGATGCGTATCGCCATGGCCAAACTCCTGTTGCAGGAACCCAGCGTCCTGCTTCTCGATGAGCCGACCAACCACCTCGACATCGAAACTGTGCAGTGGCTTGAAAACTGGCTGCGGCAATACGACGGCGCCATCCTCCTGATTTCTCACGACCGTTCCCTGCTCGATAATCTGTCCAACGGGACCATCGCCTTTGAAAACGGGCAGGTGCAACGTTACTCGGGAAACTACACGTTTTACCTGAGTGAACGCGAGTCCCGACGTGAGCAACTCGTCCGCGCCCACAAAAATCAGCAGCGCGAGATTGAAAAAGCAGAGCAACTCATCAACCGGTTCCGGGCAAAAGCCTCAAAAGCCAAGATGGTGCAGTCGCGCATCAAGCAGCTTGAGAAAGTCGAGCGAATCGAACTCGAAGACGACGCCGTCTCGATCGGGTTCCAGTTTCCCCAGCCCGAACGCAGTGGGCAAACCGTGATAAAACTCGAAGGAGTTTCCAAACACTACGGGGAAAAGCGTGTCATTGAGAATCTCGATTACTCTATCGATCGTGGAGAACGCATCGCGATCCTCGGCGTGAACGGCGCGGGGAAATCGACGTTTTCGCGGATCATCGCGATGACCGAAAAGCAGACTTCAGGTGAGGTCACCGTCGGACACAAAGTGAGTGTCAGCTACTTCTCACAGAATCACGCCGACGAGCTCGACCCGAAGAAAACCGTGCTGGAGACCATCGAAGGCAGCGTGCAGAATCCGGCCGTGGGAAATCTGCGAACCCTTCTGGGAGCCTTTCTGTTCCGGGGAGATGATGTGTTCAAACAGGTGGGAGTACTCAGTGGTGGAGAGCGCAGTCGTCTGGCCCTGGCGAAAATGCTGCTGCAGCCCGCCAACTTCCTCATTCTCGATGAGCCGACCAACCACCTCGATATGGCTTCGCAGGAAGTCCTGCAGCGGGCTCTCGATGATTACACCGGCACCTATTGCATCGTCTCTCACAACCGGTCGTTTCTCGATCCCATCGTCACCAAAGTCCTCGAGTTCATTCCCGAAAAGCCGCCGCGTGTCTACGTTGGTAACGTGAGCGATTACCTGGAAAAAAAGGCTGCCGAGCTCGAAGCCAAGAAGGCAGCAGCTGCTCCAGCCCGGGCAGCGAGCACCAAAACTTCCTCGCCATCAAGCCAACCGGAATCGGGAGGCAACCGCAAGGAACAACGCCGACTCGAAGCACAGCAACGGCAGGAACGGGCAAAAAAACTCAAGCCATTACAGTCGAAACTCGAAGCAGCTGAAGAATCCATCGAGAAGCTCGAAGCCGAGAAAGCAGCGCTCTCGGCGAAGTTGATGGATCCCGAATTCTTCAAAACCGCCGGGGAGGAAGCAAAAGAAGCCACCATTCGGTTCGACTCAGTGGAGAAAGACCTCGCCAAAGCCTTCTCCGATTGGAGCGAAATCAGCGAAGAAATCGAGCGACTGGAAGCCTCGTCCTGAGGAGCAGTGTTGTTTTTAGACAGGATTAACAAGATTGACAGGAATTGATGGGCGAAGTGGACTGGCCATTGATCACAGGCGGCAGCAGCTCGGCTTGATCAAAACCCAATCCGGTAAATTCTGTTAATCCTGTCCAAATAACGCAAGCCCTGATGCGGAAGATTGACAGGATTTGATGGGCGAAGTGGACTGGTCATTGATCACAGGCGGCAACAGCTCGGCTTGATCAAAACCCAATCCTGTAAATTCTGTTAATCCTGTCCAAATAACGCAAGCCCTGATGCCGAGTGATCACGTCGCTGGATAAACTCCGGTTTTACCGCACGTGAAATCTGATTAGAGTCTCACCATGCAGTTTGAATTTCAGCGTCGCGGATTACTTTGTGTTGTGTCCGGCCCGGCAGGATCGGGGAAAACAACCTTGTGCCGGGCTTTCAGTGAATTCGATGACGGGGCTACCTATGCCGTATCCGCCACCACCCGACCGCCGCGGACCGGTGAAGTCGACGGGCGGGATTACCATTTCCTCACCCGGGAAGACTTCGAGACGCGCACCACAGCAGGCGAGTTCCTCGAATACGCCGAGGTTCACGGGCGCTATTACGGCACGCTGAAAAGCGAAGTGACCGATCATATCCGTGCCGGGCGGGATGTGTTGATGGATATTGATGTGCAGGGAGCCGCCCTCATCCGGAAAAGCTCCGACCCGTTGATTCAGGAGTCGCTCGTAGATATTTTTATTCTCCCTCCCGACGAAGACGAATTAGTCGAGCGGCTCAACAACCGCGGAACCGAAGGGCAGGATGAGCTGGAGCTGCGCCTCAACAATGCCCGCGAGGAAATGCGGCACTGGCCCAAATACAGCTACACCGTTATCAGCGGGACCAGGGAAAAGGACTTCGAGATCTTCAAATCCATCATTGCCGGCGAACGCTGTCGATCCACCCGGCTGATATCTGACGCCGGAGACGAGAGCGAGCAGCAGGAATTGGAGATCTAGCTTCCCCCGTCCCTCATCGGGATTCAGCGGGCTGAACGAATCCAGCTCTTGTAATCCTCGACTCCACCCTGCACACCGACGCGACGGTCCAGTTCTTTACCCGAGGGGTTGGTGACAACCATGGTGGGAAATCCTTCGATTCGATATTGCCGAAGCTGATTTTCCTGCTGAGCGGTGGCACCGCTGCGGCTCACATCCACAACCGTCCATGAAATCTCATTGCTTCTGAACTGCGTCCACTCCGGTTTGGTCAAAACCGCCTTCTCGAGATGCTTGCACGCCGGACACCAATCCGATCCGGTGAACAGGTAAACCCGCTTACGATCTCCAAAGGCAGTCGGCTCCCCCGGCGTCGGACTGGGGGAATTCACTTCCAGCAACGCAGACACGCCCTGCCAAAGCAGGAATGCACCCAAAGCATATGTGATGAATTTCAGCATTCGCTAAAAATACCATACTTCGCGATCCCTGCCTCATTTTTGGGTTGGATTGTTATCCGCGCCATGTTTAGAGCGCAAACAAGTGGATCAACATTCAGTATCCTGATGATCCGAAAGATCGACGTCAGGAGAACTTATGACTGATGGGAACCGCCTGGTGCGGACCCGCATGCCGGGTGGTGTGGGGGGAGCGGGTTCAATCCCCGTTCCTACCCGATTCGCTGCTTCGGTAAGCGCCGGGGCCAAGAAACCCGAGATCCGACCTCTTCACCCAACCCGAGGCGAAACAATACTCTGCAAGGTTGAGGACGGCGATCCACTGCTCGTTGGAAAAAACATTGGAAGTGCGATTGATTATCAGATCAAAGAACAATCGCGGTTGAGGAGGAGACTGCCGCAACGCAACACGAACAACCCCGGGAGTCAGCCATCGGATGCTCTCATCCGTCGCGAAGGAGAAAATCCAGTTTCGTGATTCGTTCGATAGATCGTCGAAATTCAGATCGCGAGGGTCGAGATCAATAAGCATCTGATTGGCCTCTTCGCATTCTTCGCAGTGGCGTGGATTACGACATCGAGCAGGCCCAGATTCCGTAGCAAACGCGGCAGCGATCAAGTCGGTGATCTCAGTGTGTGCATCCATCTCTACAGCGAAAGGCGATAGCCGCCCGCTCGATACTCGGGAGTGGCATGATGGGAACAGGATAAGAAAACGGACCTGGAAAGTCAATTGGCACGCAGCAGTATCAGGCTAGCCAACACTTCCTTGGTCGCTGTTGTTTATCGTGATTTGGCCCGCGCCGTCACGACGATCGCCGCGATCAAAACAAGCGTGATCATGACGACTCCAAAGCACGCTCGAAAAATCGGTCTAAATGGATTCCCTTCTTGGACATAGTCTGGTGCTTCAAACATCCGTCTGGGTTTCGGCCAGTAGAAATCGCTCAGGGCGAACTGAAAGAGCCACCCGGAAACGAGGAGGGCAACAATCCACATCCCAACCAAGGCATAGCGATTCATTTTCCAGCGAACAGTCTTGTCCACGCATCGCGATTCTCGCGATTTCTGTGTGATAAGCAAATCTTACGGAAACCGGGGATCAGGGGTCAAGTCTGATTTCCCGGGATAGTCATCGTAATCGCGATTTAATGAAGCGAGATGAGCTTTCAGAAGATCGTTCCGCGCACAGGAAATACTCGCTGAGGCTTCAGAAGGTCGTTCCGCGTACAGGAATGAGTCACTGAGCCTTCAGAAGGCCGTTCCGCGTACAGGAATGAATCACTGAGCCTTCAGAAGGTCATTCCGCGCACAGGAATGCATCACTGAGGCTTCAGAAGGTCGTTCCGCGTACAGGAATGCATCACTGAGGCTTCAGAAGGTCGTTCCGCGCACAGGAATGCATCACTGAGGCTTCAGAAGGTCGTTCCTACGCGACCACACTTTTCGTATTTCCATAGATACCAGGGCATCACTCCAAAAAGGGGGACGCTTTGTCGCGGGGACCGGTTTTTTCCGCCGATTTAAGCGACATGAGCCCGGGTTCCAGCCATTCACCACGGAAACGGTGACACTTTGTCTCAGTGGCTTGTTTTCGATTCAATAGGGTCTGATCGATGAACAGACCCTGTTGATTCGTTTTTCGGGGCATCGCTTTTTTGCCCGGTTCTTACGATCTGCCGATTTTGTCTTTGGCGATCTCCCAGTCTTCCACGGTGTCAACGTCGTTGAGTTTATCGAGAAGCTGGATCTTTCGTCCGGCTGATCGACCGCTTTCCAGACTGGCGGCGAGTGTTTCTTCGGTGCTCCAGGGGATGTCGGTGAATATCTCGGGCGTTTTCTGTCTGGTTCCGACGAGATAGTAGCCGCCGTCGAACGTGGGACCGAAAACGAGATCGCAGTCTTCAAGATTTTGCCAGAGTTGGGAAATGAGGGCAGGGGATATCTCGATGCAATCGGTTCCGATGGCGGCGACTTTTGCGTTCCCGAAGTCGTCGTGGGCATCGTGGATGGCGGATTGCAGACGATTTCCGAGATCGCCGCCGGCTTGAGGGACAAAGGTCACGTCGATCAAGTCGGGCATCGTTTCGCACATCGGTTGCAACCATGCCCGGATTTCCTCTTCGGATTCGGGTGGGTCATAGAGCACCCGGAGTTGATCGAAGTCTGATTGGGAGAGGGTTTGGAAAACGGAAGCGACCAGAGTTTTGTAAATTTCCACGGCCTGCGCCCCGGGATCTTCTCCCGTTAATCCGGCGGCAAGCCTTGTCTTTACGCCCCCCGGTTGGGGAAGCTTCAGGAAGACAGCGATGATACGGGACTCAGACATTCGGGAAAAATTTAAGTAATTTAAGATATTCGTTGAACTAAATAAAGCTCACGGTTATTTTTAGAATTTCCACAATCCGCTTTTCCTGTCTCTCTCATCATGGCTGCTACTAAAACTCGAAGCAAGAATCCGCCAACGAAGCGGGCTGCGAGTCGTAAGAAAGGCGCTGCTCCCAAGCGGGTGCAAGACGCACCCACAGGGCCATACATGTATCATGAGGGGATCGCGATTGGGCTGGCCGGGTTGTCGGTTCTGTTGTTTTTGGCGCTGGTTTCCTATTCACCGCGTGACCTCCCGACCTGGGTGCCGTTTTCGAGCACTGCGGGCAGCGGAGATGTCCTCAATAATTTCATCGGCCCGGTGGGTGCGGTGGTTGCGGGTTACGCCTACTTTTTCTTTGGCGCGGCCTGTTATCTGATTCCTGCGATCCTGGCCTGGTGGGGCTTTCAGGTCATTATGGGGCAGCGGGTATTTCAGTATCGGAATTTCGGGGCTTTGGCGGTTCTGGTCTGTGCGGCGGCTTGTTTGATTGAGTATCAGACCTTCTTTTTCAAGGATTGGCCGGTTCGTTATAATCTCCCCAGCAGTGCGGGTGGTTTTATCGGCTACGGTGTTGGAGCCCGTGTATTCGAAGGGGCGATGGGTTCAGTTGGATCGTTCTTGATCATGTTGATCGGCTATTTTGTTTCACTGATCATTCTGACGGGTATTCATCCTTTCCAGTTTGCGAAGCTGGTGAGAGCCAGGTTTATGGAGAAGCTGGAAGAGCGTCGTATGGCGGAGCAAGAGGCTTATATTCCGGAACCGACTTCCCGTGCGAGTGCGCCGTCCCGCCGGAAAAAGCAGGAGCCGATTCCGGAGGATCCGACTGCCAAGGATGAACCGGTTCAGGAAGAATTGCCGCTGGAGGCGGATACGCCTGCGCCACAGATCATTGATGCATCACAGCGTCGTAAGAACCAGAGCAAAGAGGGTTCGATGACGGTGGTTGAAGACAACGGGCCTTCGTTGAGCAGAGGCCGGCGTTTTGAAGACTACCAGCTCCCGACGTTGGATCTGTTGGAATATGGTGAAGATGATGAGGTGACTCCGACAGACAATGACATGCTGATGCGGGTTCAGTCCACGATCGTCAATACTCTGGATACTTTCGGGGTGGAGGTAAAACCCGGGGATATCACGAAGGGACCGACGATTACCCGTTATGAAGTGTATCCCAAGCCGGGACTGCGGGTGAACAAGATTACCTCTCTGCAGGCGGATCTGGCCCGGGCAACGATGGCTGAGCGGATCAATATTCTGGCACCGATTCCGGGCAAGGATACTGTTGGGATTGAGATCGCCAACTCCGACAAGGTTGTGGTGGCTTTGCGGGAGCTGTTCGAGGATGACGCTTTCCGTCGCTCGGATTACAAGCTGCCGTTGGCGCTCGGCAAAGATGTTTACGGCCGGGTCATTGTCGGGGATTTGGCGAAAATGCCGCACCTCCTTGTGGCGGGTGCGACTGGTTCCGGTAAGAGTGTTTGTATCAACAGTATTATTGCCTCGCTGTTGTTTCGCTTCTCCCCGGACGATCTCAAATTCATCATGATTGACCCGAAGGTGGTCGAGATGCAGCTCTACAATTCACTGCCTCACATGGTGGTGCCGGTGGTGACGGAACCCAAAAAGGTGTTGCTGGCGCTACGCTGGGTCATCAATGAAATGGAGCGCCGCTACAAGCTGTGCGCCCAGGTGGGGTGCCGGAACTTTGACGGCTTCAATGCTCACGTTCGTCAGCGTCAGAAAGTGAGAGCTGAGAACGAGATGGCCGACAGCCTTGAGGCTGAGCTTGCGACTCATCATGTGAAAATCGGAGACAATGTGATCGACGATGACGACCCTGAGGGCGGAGATGAAGAGTTCACTGAGATGCGGGATGTGACTCCGGCGAGTGAGCGCACTTCACAGGAACCGGATGAGGATCTCGACAACACCCTTCCGTATATTGTTGTCATTATTGATGAGTTAGCTGACTTGATGCAGACGGCTCCGGCTGATGTGGAAACCGGCATTGCCCGGATTGCACAGAAAGCCCGTGCGGCAGGGATTCACCTGATCGTAGCGACCCAGACTCCGCGTGCTGATGTGGTTACCGGAGTGATCAAGGCCAACATTCCATCGCGGGTCGCCTTCCAGGTTTCATCAAAAATCGATTCGCGTGTTATCCTGGATAACGCCGGGGCGGAGAACCTAGTGGGTAAAGGGGACATGCTGTTCCTTCCGCCGGGGAGTGCCCAATTGATCCGTGCCCAGGGAGCTTTCCTTTCTGACGAAGAAGCTCAGGCGATTGTGGATGCGTGTGCTGAGCAGGGAGAGCCGGAGTTTGCGCCGGATGCCCAGGAGACCATTGAAAAAGGTGATTTGGGAGATGATGAAGTCAGTGAAGCTGACGAGGAACTGATCGAGAAGTGTCTCGAGATTATTTATGCTGACCAGAAGGCCTCGACGTCGCACCTCCAGCGTCGTCTCAAGCTGGGGTACAACCGTGCGGCCCGGGTGATGGATGTCCTTGAGCAACGGGGAATTATCGCGCCGGGAGATGGCGCAAAGCCGCGGGAAATTCTAGTCGATCTCACTGATGAATTTGAGTAGATTTCCTAAGATTGGGTTGTACAGATAGAGGTTAGCAGGAAAGAGATGGCATTGACCATTGGTCAGCAATTGCGCGCGGCTCGCGAAGAGAGAGGCTTGTCTATTCAGGACTTGGCTCACGAAACCCGTATTCACGCGAACTCCATCCGATCTCTTGAAGAGGATGATTATTCACGGTTCGCGAGTATCACCTACGCCAAAAGCTTTCTGCAGCTCTACAGCCGTCATCTGGATGTCGATGTCACTGAGGCGCTTTCGGTTTTTCAGGGAAGCAGCAACGTGAATTTGCACGGCTCGAGTTTGGTGAGTGATCTCAGTGAATCCATCGAGCCCATGGTCGGCGAGCCTCAGTATCGTAAAGTGAGGCATCGCGGAGATAAACCGGGCGGGGCACCGATATTCCTCGGCGTGATTCTTGTGATCCTGCTCCTGGCCATTCCAACCTTTTATTTTCTCGGTTACAACGCTGACAATCCGGAAGATGTCGCCACGGAGATCGTTAAGAATACAGAGGAGCTAAAGGAGAACCTCACTACGGTAGGAAAGCCCAAAGAGCCGATCGAAAAAGTGACTTCAAAGAAGATCGAGCCAAGACCTTTCCCTTCACAGGAAGAACTGAACTCCAAGTATCGTAAGCCCAAACCCGAACCGGCGGTTGCCAGCACTGAAACCGCCCCTGTTCAGCCCCCTGCAGAAAAGACTGACGTGACAGCAACTCCGGCAAAGCCCATCCAGGCAACGCCGATTGCCGCTGTGCCGATTGCTTCGCCTGATCCTGATACTCCACCGGCTGGCGAAGAGACTCCACCTGAAACCCCTGAATTTAAGGAGCGTAAGACGGTTGAGCTTCCGGGCTTCAAACGGCCGGTGACCGAAGAGCCGGAAACCACCTTGGCCAGCAATGGCTCCAGTCCTGCATCTCCCGCAGAGGTTCCGAAGCCGGAGGAAACTCCCGGAGAGCTTCCGAAAATTGAGAAGCCGCTTCCCAAGGTAGAAAAGCCCAAGGCTGAGAAACCGAAGGAGGAAAAGCCAATGGTTACAAAGGCACCGTTACGCGCGGTGCCGATCGTAGCCACGCCCATTCGCAGCACTGAAGAACCTGATGCGATACCGGATGAAGACATCACGCCGCCCAATCCGCAAAAGGACCGGGAGTCGATCATGAACCTCATTCCGGACCAGCCTGAATTTGATCAGGGACGGAATCGCTTTCCCAGACGGAGCAGCCGCGACTGAGGGCAGTGCACCCCTCCCTGTTGTCTCACTCCAGAGCAGCCAACTCACTGGCGAAGCCGCTGCTCAAGATCGGGAATCGGCACCACGTCTTGGGATCAAGATTCTCATCGTCGAGATGAAACCCCGGTGCGTAGCGTTCCCGCTTCCATTGGTTTCGGCTCCACAGACGGAAGAACCGGATGACCCACAGCTTCATTGTCTCGCGGTCATAAGTCCCGGAAAACTCCGTCGCCATCATATCCAACACATCCTGCGGCAGTTTCTTATCACGGATGGCGAGCTTTTCGATGGCATCCAAAACAGGATAAGGCATCAAGTCGCCTTCATCAGTCTGGTTCTCTTCTTTGGGCCGCAGCTCGGCTGTGGGAGCCTGGTCATTGATGCATTTTAACTCCGGAATTGTTGCGATCTCATCGCTGCCTTTCGTTTCCATCCAGCTCAGCCACTGCCGCAGGAAAGCTTTATCGATTCCAGAGATCGGGCTCAGCCCGCCACAGGTATCGCCATCCATCGTGGCATAACCCACCGCTGCTTCAGAGCGGTTACTGGTTGAGAGCAGCAGCGCATTCCGAATATTCGTCAGCATCCAGACGCCCGGCGCCCGGGTTCGGGCCTGAATGTTTTGCAAAGTGATGTCATCAGTTTCCCAGGTGAGCTTCCTGCCGATCCCGTCTTCCACCATCTCGCGGTAGGCGTGCACAATTCCGTCCACATCCCATTCCTGAAACTCAGCTCCGATCGCTTTGGCTACTGTTTCCGCAGCACTGCGAGTTGTCTCGCCGCTGTTCCGCGTCGCTTGATAAACGCAGCCCAGGAGTCGGGCGACGGTTTCGTCCTTCCCGAAATTGATGTGACTCAGCTTTTTGAAAAAACCTTTCTCACCGAGATCGCTGACGGCCAGGTCGACCATCAGCTTAACCAACACAGCGCAGGCAGCTGAATCGGCGCCGCCGCTGAGCGACACCACGAATCCCTGAGAATATGATTTTCTGAGATAATCGAACAGGCCCAGAGCCATCGCCTTGGTGAATTCCTCTTCCTTTGAATAATCACGATCAAATTGCTCGCCCGCATTCGGTGAAGCTGTTGCCGATCGCTTGAGGTGCTCTGTGTCCAACCGGATTTCGTCACCGAGCTCGTCTCCCAGCAGTGGACGATGACTGACCTGACGGGCCTGCTGCATTCTGGACAGCTCGATGTCGACGATTGCCTGTGTCAGGACAAAATCCTTGAACGAAAAACGCCGCCCCGTGGCCACCAGCTTCCCGCCGCTGGCGATCACTGTTCCACCGTCATAAATGACTCGTCCGGCCTCATTCCCCAGCAGATTGGCGTAGACATAGGCACAGGCAAACGAGCGTGATCCTTCCAGGACAAAACGTTCGCGCACCTTCTGTTTGGCAAAAGCAAAGTGGCTCGCGCTGGGATTCAGAATCAAATCCACCCCGCGCCGGGCCAGGCGTGAGCCAGGGCGTTCCGCGACCCAGGCATCTTCACAGACTTCAAAGCCGACCCGGATCCCACTCAGATCAAAAACCAGATCCCCGATGGGAATCTCGACACCGGCAGCCGTCTCGAACGTATCAATCGCCCCCACCGGCCACGGTTTGAACCAACGGGGTTCGTAATGCAGGCCATCGCCTGCGAGGTTCTGTTTGCAGACAATCCCGACGATTTCCCTGTCCACAATCATCGCGACAGCATTGAACACCGAGCTCTGAAACCAGACCGGGAATCCCACCGCCACCGTGATGCCATCACAGGCTTCAGCGATTTTCTCCAACGTCTCAAAGGCCGCAGCCCCCATCTCCGGAGCGAGGAACATATCTTCGCAGCCGTAGCCCGTGATCGCCAGCTCCGGCAGGCAAAGCATTTGCACACCTTTCTCACGCGCCGCCAGAATCGCACTTTCAATCCGCTTCCGGTTTCCTTCCCAATCGAGAGGAATCTGGTTCAGTGAGGCAGCAGCGACATGGAGGCGTTTCATAAAGTTCCGCCTAAAGTCGCTTCGATCTTTCACCGAATCAACAATGGTATTGGGAGGGGAAATCCCCGGCTCACGAGATGCGGAGGGAATCAGGCTTCACTTCAGCTTCACACCCGACAGGACGACGGCTTCGGCATTGGAAGGGTGCTTGTCATAGGCGAGGTAGTTGATGAGGTCGATCAGTTCCTGCTCGCTCATGGTCGCTTCGAGGCCTTCGGGCATCAGGGAGATGGGCAGAACGTCAACGGCATCGATCTGGCTTCGGGGAATGGTCTCGTCCTTTCCGGTGGGCGGGCGAATGATGACGCGCTGCTCGTTGTCCTCGACAGGCAGCCCCATGATGGATCGACCGTCTTTGGTTTTTACGATTCGAGCCTGATAGTCTTCGCCGATGACGAGGTTGGGGTCGAGCACGTTGGATAAAAGCTGATCGAGAGTACCGCGACCGCTGGTGGAAATGTCAGGGCCGATGAGATTCCCTTTCCCGTGAAGTTTGTGGCAGGCAGCGCAGGCACGGGCGAATACCTTCTCGCCGTTTTTCCAGTCGCCCTGCTTATTGCTGACGAGAGTCCTGGTTTTGGCAATGACCTGCTCACGCTGCGGGTTGCGTTCGGAACGAATGGCTCCCCAGATTTCTGCGATGGCGGGCTTCAGCTCCGCGTTGGCGGCGGCGAGTTTGGTGGCTTGCAGGGGATTGATCTCGGCCTTGTTGACGGTGCCCGCTTTCACGGCGGAGACGAGAGCGGTTCCCCAGTCGGGTCGACCGGCGAGCAGCTCGATGGCATCACGGCGCAGGGCGGGTGATTGATCCCCCAGCGACGCCAGGACAACGTCGGCGACTTTGGGATCGTTCAAGTTCGCCAAAGCAGAGAGAACATCACGGCGAAACTCAGGTTTCGATTTTGAATCCCGCAGAATCTTTCCAGCGGCAGCGAGGACGCTTTCATTTTCCTCCGCCGCAACCAGCGCCCCCATGGATTGAGTGCGATCTTCACGGCTGCGGTCAGGTGCATTCATGACGGATTGAAGCAGCTCGATGGCTCCCGGGTTGCCCCATCCAGATGCGACGAGAGAAGCGCTGAATTGGGTGGGGCTTCCCTCTGCCAGTGCGGGGCCGAGAGCCGGCTCCAGGATCATTCGCAATTCAGCGAGCTGATCACGTTGGATTTCTCCCGTGCGGATCTTTTCAGACATCTCGTCGAGGACAGCATTGGCGGAACCCATTTCGTTCTGGGCGACGAGCAGCTCGAGCAGTTTCGCGGTGGAAAAAAGATCGGGGGGAGCGGTCCCCAGCCAGAAAGCTCCGAGTTGCGACGCCATGTTCCCGATACCGGGAGCTGCCCGGGGATAAGGTTCGGCTTCGATCCGGCTGAGGATCGCGTTCGGTTTGGGGGCTGGTCCTGTCTTGAGGTTCTGCCACACAAGATGGGGGATCGTTTCGTCATCAAGGCAGTTGGCGAGAGCATCCATGAGGATTTCTGTGCTGTTGAGTCCATCGATTTTCGGGGCGGCAATGACGACCTGCCGGATCACATCGAGGGATTCGTCCCGGGTCATTTCAGTGATGCGCTGCCGTATTTTCTCATCCACCGAGCGCTGATTTCCCGCAGCCCGCACACCCCAGGCCCGCAGTTGCGGCTCAGTATCATAGAGAAGCATGCGGTGAAAGAAGGGATCGAGCGGCTGGCCGCTGCCGATCAGTGACCAAAGGGCGTGGAGCCGGGTGCGTTTCGGTGTGGCGGTGTCGGCGACGATTTCCTGCAGGGTATACTGCTCGTCGTTGTCGTCCATTTCCTGAAGAAGACGTTGAGCGGTGTTGCGGTAATAGATGTTCGGGTCGTCGAGCATCTCGACGAGAGTTTTCTCACCGACTTCGGCCAGGTTGAAGGCGCGCGGTACTTTTGCCCCGGTGTGGGTGACGCGGTAAAGTCTGCCCCGACCGCGATCAACTCCTTCAGGATCAGCGTTGGCATCTTGATAGCAATGGTAGCGGTCGTACCAATCGAGGACGTAAAGACAGCCGTCCGGTCCGACTTTCTGCGCGACTGGCATGTGCCAGACGTCATTCGCTGTCATGAAATCGGGGCGGGGCTTTGCAAAGTAGCTCGATCCACGCCGCTCCAGGGTGTCTACATTGATACAGCCGCCGTGGATGTTGCCCATGTAGAGTTGGCCGCGGTATTCCTCGGGATAGGCAGGGGAATCAAACCAGACAATGCCGCAGTAGGCAGCCATCTGGTGTTTGTGATTCACAATCGATCCTAACTTCCACGTGTGAGGTGGGTAGGGCCCGCCCTGGCGATGGTAGTAGCCGGTTTCGCTGATGTGCCAGAGATGATCGATGACACAGGCACTGAGAAACATCTCGCCGTTTTCATCAAAAGCGATGCCCCAGGGGTTTGAGGTTCCCTCAGCGAACAATTCGAAATCGTGAGTGCCAGCCCATTTCCCTTCCGTTTCGGGCCGGGGGTTCACACGGAAGACGGCGCAGGTGAAGGGGATGGTTTCCCCGCGGTGTTTCACCTTGGAGTAGTTGAAGACGCCGTTTAGTCCATAAAGCCAACCGTCAGGCCCCCAGGTGAGAGCATTGGGAAGCTCATGCGTATCAGTCCGGCCGAATCCGGTGACGATGACTTTCTGGGTGTCTGCGACAAGGTCGCCGTCGGTGTCTTGTAGAAAGAGTAAGTCAGGGGAATTGGCCACCCAAACCCCGCCGTGCCCTACGGCAATTCCTGAGGGAATATTGAGGCCTTCGGCAAAAACGGTGACTTTATCGACCCGCCCATCGCGATCAGTGTCTTCGAGGACTTTGATTCGATCCGATCCGCCGCGCGTGTCTTTCCGCGGGTATTCAAAGCTTTCGGTGACCCAGAATCGGCCCTGCTCATCGATGGCCATGGCCACGGGGTTGATGATGTCCGGTTCGGCGGCGACGACTTCGACCGCGAACCCGTCGGGCACGGTGAATTTTTTGGCGGCCGCTTCTGCGGAAAGTGGCGGCCCCGGTGGAGCCGACTGACGCCGGGGGATGAATGGTTTTTTCTCCTGAGCCAGGGCGGAGAAGCACAGCGTTATGCTGAAAAACGAGACAAAAATTCGGTGAGTCATGCGGTCGGAGCATAGTCGAAACCCGGGACGTTCGTAAACCTTATATCAACGATCCAACAGGGTCTGAACGATGAGTTGACCCTGTTGGATCGATTTCGGCCGAAGTAAGTGGCGGGCACGAAACCGGCGACTTTGGGCAGTGCCCGAATGTAAAAGTTCCGATTCGCGCCTGGATAGAGGGAAACGTCGGCGGAAGGGAAGCTGAAATCCAACCCCGGCAGGGATTTCCGGCTGTGGATTTCGAAAATTGCCGTGGTGGCAACTCGTTTCTTCCGTGGAAGAAATGAATGGCCGTGGTGATAACCCGCTTCTTCCGTAGAAGAAATCGAAGGTCGTGGTGGCGGGTCGTTCCTTCCGTGGAAGAGTTGACTGGCCGTGGTGGCACCCCGTGTCTGCCATGGAAGAAATGAATGGCCGTGGTGATAACTCGCTTCTTCCGCGGAAGAAATCGATGGCTGTCACGACAAGTCGTCCCGACCGTGGAAGAAATCGATGAATCGGCTGATAACCGGTTTCGGCTGCAGTGGGGGGTGGCACGGCAACTCTTTGGTTTGCGGAATTCGGGTGTTTCCCCTAAGATCGGCGGTCTGAGGCAGAAACGCTGATCAAAACATTCTCATGAAACGCAAAGGAATTATCCTCGCCGGAGGTGCCGGAACCCGGCTTTATCCGCTCACTGATGTCGCCTGCAAACAATTGCTGCCGGTCTATGACAAGCCGATGATTTATTATCCGCTCTCGACTCTGATGCTGGGCGGGATCGAGGATGTGCTGATCATATCAACTCCGAAAGACACGCCGGCGATTGAAAGCCTGTTGGGTGATGGGTCGCGTCTCGGGATGAATATTGAATATGCGGTCCAGCCTGAACCCAAAGGGATTGCCCAGGCTTTTTTGATCGGGGAGAAGTTTATCGGGGATGATGGCTGTACGCTGATTCTGGGAGACAATATCTTCTACGGAAAGCTTGATTTCTTCCGTCGGGCCCTGGCTCTCACGGAAGGTGCCTGCATTTTCGGCTATCCAGTGCGGGATCCCGAACGCTTTGGGGTGGTTGAGTTTGATGATGACTACAAAGTGATCAGCCTGGAGGAAAAACCTAAGGAACCGAAGAGTAATTTCGCGGTGCCGGGTCTCTATGTGTATGACAACCGCATCGTGGAATACACCAAGCAGGTGCAGCCTTCGCCGCGGGGAGAGCTGGAGATTACAGATGTGAATTTGGAATATTATAAGAAGGGAGAGCTGCGCTGTGAGCCGCTGGGACGCGGAATCGCCTGGCTCGACAGCGGAACACCGCGAAGTTTACTGGAAGCCAGTAACTACATTGCCACCATCGAGCACCAGCAAAGCTACAAGGTGGCGTGCATCGAGGAGGTTGCCTTCAACATGGGATTCATCGATCAGGCCGGTTTTGAGAGAGTTATTGCCGATACCCGGAGCCCTGATTACCGCGAATACCTCGAAATGGTCCTGAAAGAAAAGGTTGAAGGGTAATATTTCCTTAATTTTCGCAAATCCGAGAATTAATTTTAAAAAAGGTCGATCAATCTTGATACAATCGTGGGGCGCGATTAAAATAACCCTCCGATGACGCTCGAAACTTTTATTGAATCGATCGCAGTCGATCCCGAACCGCCTGAACATTTGTCCGAAGAATTGCAATCCCTGTGGTTTGCAAAGAAGGGGAAGTGGCACGATTCGCACGACATTGCGCAGGATATCCACACTCAAATGGGGTCGTGGATTCATGCCTTGCTTCATACGATGGAGGGGGATCTTGGGAATGCCGGCTACTGGTATTCAAAAGCGGGCAAGCAGCCCATAACTCCGAATGAGATTGATTCTGAGTGGGCACGGATTGCTGAAGTCGCGCTATCCGCCTAATTGATCTTAACTTTGTCCGTTTACGTTGTCGAAAGAATCCCTCTGGATGAAATTACCTCAGTTGCCAGGTTATAAGTACGAGGAGCTGCTCGGTGAAGGACCGTGCGGTTGGATCTTTCGTTGTTCATGGAATAACGGCGCGGAGGATCGTGTCGTGAAAGTTCTGAAGAGTCAGGCTACGAACCGCGCTCTGGTGGGAAGTTGTCTGCGGGCGCTGTCGGAGGGGAAAATCAAGCACCCGGCTTTCCCTGAGATCTATGACACGGACTTTTCCGGTCGGCCGCTCGCGTTTGCGATGCCGCTCTACGGGCACCGGGATTCTTCGAACGGGAAATGGAGCAGCCAGTCGCTGGAGAGTTATTGCGGATCACTCCCTGCTGAGCATTGCATCACCCTGATTGATCAATTTGCGGATGCGATGTCGTGTCTGCATCGGAACGGGGTCTTTCACGTAGCATTGAAGCCGGGCAATTTGTTCGTAGTCAGTGACGGGGATGACTTGCGTCTGAAGATTTCTGATCCGGGGCAGGGTTACATCGCCGGCGTTCAGTATCTGGAAATGGGGGACATGGGTTTTTATGCCAGCCCTGAGCAGCTGGAAACCGGGGATCTTTCCGGCGGGCAGGGTACGTTGTGGGATGTCTATGCTTTCGGTGTGGTGAGTTACCGGTTGCTGACGGGGCATTTGCCCCGGCTGGATGCGAGGTATGCACAATATCGCCAAAATCCGGATTCGATTGCTCAGATGCCGGCGCTTGCTCATGGTGAGTTGCTGGAAGGTTCTGAGACTTTTTTGAAATGGTTGGCTCTCGAGCAGGAGATCAAATGGCCGAACCAACCACAGTCAGACCGTGAAGCGAGCCGGAGGTTTGTGATTGAGAAGTGCCTGTCGCTTGATCCGAAGGAACGGTTCTCTGATATGCGGGAAGTTCGTGAAGCGTTGATTCAGAGCGATCATCAGCTTCAGGTGAATAAACTTTCTCATGCGGCCAAGACGTTTGAGAAATCCGGCGTGAAGCGCGCCAAGCTGTGGAAGGCGGCGGCCTTGGTCAGTCTGGGGTTGTTTGGTGCATCGCTGATCGGGACCAGTGTGGTTTATGGGATGTGGAAGATGGGGCAGAACAAGCAGGCAAAGGCCCTGACGACGGTGCAGCAGACCGTGGAGCAGGCGAGAGCGGCGCATCAGCAAGCCCTCAAAGAGCGAGAGAATTACGCACAAACTCTCCAGGAGGAGCTCGAAAACATGGAGGTTTCGAAAGAGGAACTGTTGGGTCAGGCAGGACTGGCTCGTCAGATATTGCGTCAAATCCAGGCGAACGGGGACCGGTTCTTCGCCTTGATTCTCAAAAACCGTGACAGTGATGTTCCCGGTTTTGAACTGGAGAGAGCCCGGGCATTGTCGGATGGGCGGAAGTATTATGAGACTTTGATCGATGTATATGGCGGGGCGCCGGAGTTCACCCTGTCGATGGCCGATGCGCATCGTTTTCTCGGGGAGATTTACTGGGAGATCGGCGAATTTCAGAAGGCCCGGGAATCATTGGCCGAATCCGCAACTTACTACAGCAGTCTTTTAGGGGTGGATAACCGGAACATCGATATCACGAAGGGGATTGCCCGGGTGAATCAGCTTCAGGCGGCGGTTTCGCAGAAAATAGGGACGGTGGCTCAGACCTTGAAATATCTGGACGATTCTAACGGGCATTTCAGATCGCTGGCGAGTCAGCAAGCTTCACTGACATTTGATGCGACCTTGGAGATTGCAGAGAATTTCTATGAGATCGCAATGACTTATGAAAATGCAGGGGACAGTTCCAATGCGTTGAAATTTGCGAAGGCCAGCGGTGATGCCTATTTGAATTTAAGGCCGAGAAATCCCGGGAATGATCGGATTGTGGCAGGGATTGCCAGATCCTTTGCGATCACAGGTGATCTCCTCACTGAGAAAGGTGAGACCAAAGAGGCGACAGCGGCTTATCAGCAGGCGGCTGATTTGTATGCGGAAGCGGTTCGCTTGAACGGTTCGGTTGATGATCACCAACTGGGGCTCGGCAAAGCGATGGGGCAGATTGGTCTTTTGACCAAAGATTCAGAGAAATTGAAGGCAGCCTCACAGGTGCTTGCGGAGGTGGTGCCGGCAAATCCTTTCAAGAGTGAATACCAGAAGACTCTCGCAGAGGTCTTCGGGGTTTTGGCGCAGGAGCAGAGAGATGGCGGGGAACGGGGAAAAGCGATCGAGCTGGAGCAAAAGGCTGTCATGTTGCTCAAGCCGATTGTTGAGGGAGGAAGTGCTGTGCCGGCCGGCGTTCGTTTGGTTTATGCAAAACGACTTGCGGGGTTGGCTCAGCTTCAGGGAGACGGAGGGCAGTTTTCTGAATCGCGGGAGCCACTGATGCAGGCGATTGAGTTGCTTGATGAGTTGGCGACGGCGGATTCTACCAATGCGGAATACCGCCGGACGTTGGCACGCACCCGGGGTATGGCGGGATTTGCCTCGGCCAAGGCCGGGGATAAAACCAATGCCCGGAAGCACTTCGAGGTGGCCAAGGTTGTCTGGGATAATTATGTAGCCCAGTTTCCCAACGATTCTCAGGCTGCTGCTGAGGCAAAGTGGACCCAGGAACAGCTCGCGGGTCTTCAATAAGGCTTGCTTCGTGAAGCGAATCGTGTGATTTCGGCGGCTATGGCCTGGCTGGAATTGTCGAACATCACAAAATCGTTCCCCGGGGTTCGAGCTGTCGATGGAGTGACGCTTTCGGTCGATCGCGGCGAGTGCCTTGCGTTGATGGGGGAAAACGGAGCGGGCAAGTCCACTTTGATCAAGATTCTCGCGGGAGCGCTTCAGCCGGATTCAGGTCAAATCTGCATCGATGGCGTGATGGCTCATTTTACGAATCCGGTTGCAGCGCAACAGGCCGGCATCGGAGTCATTTACCAGGAGTTCAATCTCATTCCTGATCTGTCGATTCGGGATAACCTGTTCCTCGGGAGGGATCTGACTTTTGCAGGTGGATTGCTGCGGCGGAAAGAGGAATCGAAAATTGCCGGTGAGATTCTGGAGAAAGTTGGGCTGACCGGGGTTGATTCCGGTACGTTGTGCGGGCGGCTCAATGTCGCGCAGCAACAATTGGTGGAGATAGCGCGCGCTTTTGTCGCTGATGCGAAACTGATTGTGATGGACGAGCCGACGGCTGCGCTCACCAATCGTGAGACGGAGCGGTTATTCGCCTTGATCGATGAACTCAAGTCGCAAAACATCAGTGTGATTTATATCAGCCATCGCCTCGAGGAGGTGGAGCGGGTATCTGATCGGGTTGCGGTCCTGCGCGATGGAGCGCTTGTCGCTGAAGAGGCGATTGCAGACATGGACCGGGCCACATTGATTGAACATATGGTGGGTCGAAAAATGAGCTCCGAGTTTCCCGGGCGATCGAAGGTAAAGAAGGGAGGTGTGGTTTTGGAGACGAAACACCTCTCTCGCGGCCGAAAAGTGCGCGACGTCTCAATTCAGCTTCGTGCCGGGGAAATACTCGGGCTGACCGGGTTGGTCGGAGCAGGGAGGACAGAGCTGGCTCGCCTGTTATTCGGAGCGGATCGGCCGGACTCGGGGGTGATTGAACTGAACGGTCTGCCCGTTTCTTTATCCAGTCCCCGGAAGGCGATTCGAAACGGGATTTGTCTACTCACCGAAGACCGGAAGCAGCAGGGCCTGGTGTTGAGGCACTCGATTCTTGATAATTTCGGGCTGCCCAACCTGAGTGCTTTCTCGGATGGTCCAGTATTGAACCTGCAACGTGAAGCCACGCATTTTGATCAACTTGCTCAAAAAATAGGTATCCGGACAACCGGTCGGCGTCAGCTTGCGGGGACTCTTTCCGGAGGGAATCAGCAAAAAGTGGTGCTCGCTAAGTGGCTTCAGCGAAATGCTGAGATCCTGATCTTCGATGAACCGACACGAGGTATTGATGTCGGTGCGAAGTATGAGATCTATCGATTGATCAACGAGCTCGCGGCACAGGGGAAGGCTGTTTTGTTTATCAGTTCTGAGCTCCCTGAAACACTTGGAATGTGTGATCGGATTATTGTGATGCGAGAGGGGAGAATTGCCGGGGAGATCGCCCACCCTGAAACTTCCGATCAAGTTGAGATCATGAAAATCGCCGTTGGAAATACAACAGGGGCGCAAGTTGACTCTGTTGGATCGTGAATCACCCATCGAATTGGATTGTTATGAAATTTCTTCTCAATTTTCTAAGCGACTACGGGATGCTGCTGGTTTTGATTGCATTGTGCGCCGTGTTCTCAGTGTTGACGTTGGGGAAACAAATACCCACTGGTGCGGAAGGGGCGGCAGCGCTCTCTGCAGAAATCGTATCTGATTTCGATAAAGCGGGACTGGTCTTTGTAGCGGCGGGGACAACACCAGACGACGCCGAATTTGCATCGATGGTTGCAAAAAATCTCGGGGATTCCGGCTTCGGCAATGTGGTCTCAGTTCACGGGACGCCTCCAAAAGTAAAGGCCGCCCTAAGAGAGGTGGACGGGGAGCTGATGGTCATTGCCATGAGTTCGTCGGTCTCCGGGTGGAATATTTGGGGAGATGTTTCCGATGTACCGCGTGTTTTCCCTGTGGAGGCCTATTGGCCAACCTTTCTAAACCGGTCGAATCTACTGAACGTAGCGAGTCAGATTTCGGTGATCGCAATTATGGCGATCGGAATGACTCTCGTGATCATTACGGCGGGAATTGATTTGTCAGTTGGGAGCTTGCTGGCGTTTACATCTGTAGCCACAGCGTGGAGTTTGGAGAAGATGGGCGCGGAAGGGGCGGGAATGACGGCAATGGTTTTGGGATCCTTTTTCGGTATAATGGCGGGAGGATTCTGGGGGCTTTTCTCGGGAGGGATGATTACGCTTTTTCGTCTCCCGCCTTTTATCGTAACCCTCGCCGTCATGTTGATGGCGAGCGGATTGGCCTATGTGTGGACAGACGGGAATTCAATTCACGACCTGCCACCAGATTTCATTTGGCTGGGCCGGGGTTTTGTTTTCGGGATTCCCACATCACTTATTTTGATGCTGGCGCTGTATCTAACAGCGCATTTGGTGATGACCCGAACTGCCCTGGGCCGATACATTTACGCGGTTGGTGGGAATCCTGAAGCGGCGAGGCTTTCCGGAGTTCCCGTTCGACGGGTCCTGATAGTTGTGTATTTCCTGTGTGGCCTCCTGGCGGGCGTGGCTGGAGTTGTAACAACATCAAAGCTTGAAGCGGGGTCACCAACCTTTGGGGATTTGGCAGAATTGATGGTGATTGCGGCAGTCGTAGTTGGGGGAACATCAATAGCCGGAGGGGCAGGGCGGATCTTCGGGACCTTAATCGGGGCTTTTATCATTAGTGTTATCCAAAACGGCCTGAATCTGATGGGTGTCACCCAGTATTGGCAAAAGGTTGTTCTCGGCGGTGTGATCTTAATCGCAGTATTGCTGGATCGCGTGAAGCATAAGCTCTTCAACCCGAAGCGCTTGCCAGCCGGTTGATTCCCCTCTACTCTGAACCATGAAAATGTCGGCACTCCTGATTTTCGTTTTTGTGGCTTCCCTTGCTTCCGGGCAAACCATTGTGCCGGGAAACCCTTCAAACTTTGAAAAACGAGGGGTAAATGGAGGATCCAGTGTCGGGGCTTCGACTCGCCAGCCCGTGAAGCCGACCCCTGAGATAATAACGTTTACCGCGGTCAGCCCCCAGCGAGTCTGGACCAACTCAAGCGGTAAAGCCATTGTGGCTCGCTTATTGGCATTCTCTGCACCGGAAAACCCGAATGAAGGTCCGACCGAAATCATTCGTGATGGAAAAGTCATGCTTTTGCTTGAGAAGGCAAAACAGGCCACCGTTTATCCGCTCAACAAATTGAGTCAGCCTGATCAGATATTCGTGAAATCCATTGCGCAGGCGGCAGGTAAACGTCCCCCGGCCAAGACAAAACCGGCGGTGAAGATTGAAGATGCGAGCGAGTAGGTGACTTGAAATCCCTCCCATTTGAAGCTTCCAGCGGCTCGATTTGGGGAGGTTTTAACAAATTAAAAATTTCGAAAAACTTTTTTTTGACAGAATAGGCCTCTGCGTTAGTTTGCGCCTCGTTTTTCGCCCTGTATTAAGGTGTTTGCGCCCGATTGCTACCAGCTCGATTAAGATGGTTGCGGGGGCGCTTTACCCTTTTTTCAAGGCGATTTGCGAACTTTTGACGGGCTCTTGTAGCTCAGTGGTAGAGCACTTCCTTGGTAAGGAAGAGGTCACGGGTTCAAATCCCGTCAAGAGCTCCAGAGTCTGTCTAAGGAAATATCTCACTTAATCAATAAAGAAATCAACAGCCCGGCGGGCAGCGGAAATCTAAGAAATCCAATTTTTTGTTTTAGATAACAAAAACCAAACCAAATAAAACAATGGCTAAAGAAGCATTTGAACGTAACAAGCCGCACGTTAACGTCGGAACGATCGGTCACGTTGATCACGGTAAAACGACTTTGACCGCTGCTATCACTACGACGCTCGCTGAAAAGGGGTTTGCTGAGAAGCGTGATTATAACGAGATTGACGCGGCTCCTGAAGAGAAAGAGCGCGGCATTACAATTTCAACGGCTCACGTTGAGTATGAGACTGAAAATCGTCACTATGCTCACGTTGATTGCCCCGGGCACGCTGACTATGTGAAGAACATGATCACAGGTGCTGCGCAGATGGACGGTGCTATTCTTGTGGTGAGTGCTGCTGATGGTCCAATGCCTCAGACTCGTGAGCACATCCTTCTTGCTCGTCAGGTTGGTGTTCCTGCAATCGTTGTTTTCATGAATAAGACCGATCAGGTTGACGATGAAGAGCTTCTTGAGCTTGTTGAGATGGAGGTTCGTGATCTCCTGAGTCAGTATGAGTTCCCTGGTGATGACATTCCTATTGCCAAGGGTTCTGCATTGAAGGCTCTTGAGGGTGATGCTGCTCAGCAGGAGAATATTCTCACTTTGATGGCTGCGGTTGATGATTACATCCCGCTTCCAGAGCGTCCAGTTGATCTGGATTTCCTTATGCCTGTTGAGGACGTGTTCTCAATTGAAGGTCGTGGAACGGTTGCTACCGGGCGTATTGAGCGTGGTATCATCAAGAAGATGGAAGAAGTTGAGATTGTTGGTATTAAAGACACTCAGAAGACAACTGTTACGGATATTGAGATGTTCCGTAAGTTGCTTGATGAAGGCCGTGCGGGAGACAATGTTGGTCTTCTTATTCGTGGTCTCAAGAAGGACGATATCGAGCGTGGTCAGGTTATTGCCAAGCCCGGAACGATTACTCCTCACACTAAATTTAAGGCAGAGGTTTATGTGTTGTCGAAAGATGAGGGTGGTCGCCACACTCCTTTCTTCAATAATTACCGCCCTCAGTTTTACTTCCGTACCACAGATGTGACTGGTTCTTGTCAGTTGCCTGAAGGTGTTGAGATGGTGATGCCTGGTGATAATGTTAATATGGAGGTTGAGCTCATCACGCCGATCGCTATGGAAAAGACCATCCGATTCGCTATTCGCGAAGGTGGCCGGACTGTAGGTGCTGGTCGTGTGGGTGAGATTCTTGACTGATTGTAATTCGAATGGCGCAACTTTTGTTTGAACGGGAGTTGCGTCTTTCAATCTAACTTTGGCGTGGGGAGTTCGGTTCACCGGATTCCCCTTTGCCGCCTCAACGCGAAACAGTTTTTAGATCTTTTTATCGGAAGGGTAGTAGCTCAGTTGGTAGAGCACCGGTCTCCAAAACCGGCGGTCGTGGGTTCGAGTCCCTCCTGCCCTGCCACTCTCAGGATCTAAAGAGGAAAGCTTGCAAATCATCATTATGGGAAAAGTGGGAAAATATTTTTCAGAAGTCCGGTCTGAGTTGCAGAAAGCGACTTGGCCTTGGGATCCGAAGGAAAAAGGTGTAAAAAAATACAAGCAGTTGATTGATTCGACTGTTGTTGTGTTGATTGCGACACTTCTCCTGGGTGCATTTGTGGCTTTAGTTGATTTCGCGATGGTCAATTTGATGAAGTGGCTTACTACGGGGTTTTAGAATTCCCTGGATGAATGGCGCTCTTGGCGTCGTGTGATTTCGTTTTTGCTTATTTACTGACTAATTAAAATGGCCCGGGTACCTACACCAGAAAATCAATGGTATGTTGTTCATGTGCTCTCCGGACAGGAGAATAAAGTGCGTGACAGTATCGCTCGACGTAAGGCAGCGGAGGAAATGGGTGAATACATTTTTGAAGTTCTTGTCCCAACTGAGCGCGTCTCAGAGGTGAAGGGTGGTCAGAAGCGTGAAACCAACCGCAAGTTTTTTCCCGGTTATATCATCGTGAATATGAATTTGCTCACGGAGAATAACAAACTCGTCGATCAGACCTGGTATTTTATTCAGGAGACTCCCGGAGTTATTAACATTGCGGGTCCTAAGGATCATCCTGTTCCGATGCCTGAGCATGAGGTTCAGAGTATGCTTGCTCAGATTAAGGAACGTGAAGGGGCGATTATGCCGGCAACGATGTTTGAGGTTGGTGATGCTGTGACGGTTGCTGATGGCCCGTTTGAGGGGCAAGGTGGTGTCATAGCGGAAGTGAACGAGGAAAAAGGCGAGCTTATGGTGGCGGTTAATATTTTCGGCCGTGAAACGCAAGTGCCTCTTGAATACTGGCAGGTCGAAAAGGCTTAAATACAAACGAATCAATCTTGTTGGGTCGTCGAACGCATGCCGTTGGATTGATTCACTGAAAATTTACTTAACAACGAAACTCAATGGCTAAAGAAATCGTCAATACATTGAAACTGCAGATTCCGGCCGGTCAGGCCAATCCGTCTCCACCTGTTGGTCCTGCGCTTGGTCAGGCCGGGGTGAACATTATGGAGTTCTGCAAGGCTTTTAACGCTGAAACACAGCAATCGGCAGGGGATTTGTTGCCTGTTGTGATTTCTGTTTACAAAGACAAAAGTTTTTCATTCGTCACCAAAAAGCCGCCAGCAGCGATGCTTCTGAAGAAGGCTGCGAACATTGCGTCTGGCTCTGGTGAGCCTCACAAGAAAAAAGTCGGGACATTGACCCGTGCCCAGCTTCTCGAAGTCGCAAAGGTTAAGATGGAGGATATGAACGCGAATGATGAAGAAGCTGCTATGAGGCAGCTCGAAGGAACGGCTCGTCAAATGGGCCTGGAGATCGCTGATTGATCAATTTTTCGGGAATACGAAAACAACAAAACGGCAGGAGGGAACCTATCCCGTCTGAACTGCACTCAAAAATATGGCTAAGAAAAGAAGCAAAAGATATGAAGAGGCCGCCAAAATGGTGGACCCTGACAAGGCTTACTTGATCGCTGATGCGGTTGAGTTGGTGAAAAAATTTCCAGCTCCCAAATTCGACCAGACGGTCGCGGTCTCATTCCGTTTGGGGGTTGATCCACGTCAATCTGATCAAATGGTTCGCGGTACCTGCCCCCTTCCTCACGGATCGGGTAATGAAGTTCGCGTTCTTGTGTTTGCTGAAGGTGAGGCGGCGACTGCGGCTAAGAATGCCGGCGCTGAACATGTTGGATACGAGGCTCTGCTGAAGGAAGTTCAGGGAGGTTTTATGGATTTTGATGTTGTGATCGCAACTCCGGCAGCAATGTCTGAGGTTCGGAAGCTTGGTAGACAGCTTGGGCCTCGCGGTTTGATGCCGAATCCCAAAACGGGAACGGTTACCGACGATACTGAAGAAGCCGTTAAGGCGGTTAAGGCGGGGCGTGTTGATTTCAAACTCGACAAGAGTGGGAATATTGCAGTTGGAGTTGGTAAGGCTTCTTTTGAGCCTCAGCAATTAGTCGAGAATGTGGAAGCGGTCATTGAATCGGTGAATCAAGCTCGCCCGGCATCAGCCAAGGGTGTTTATCTCAAGAGCGCTTCTCTGGCTGGTACGATGACTCCTGGTGTTGGTCTTGATATGACGACTTACCACAAATAATTTGCCTGAACGGAAACCACTTATTTAAAAATTACGATGAAAGCAGAAAAACAAATCATCATCGATGATATTTTGGAGCGCCTCAACGCTTCCCCGTTCATGCTTGTTGCAGATTACACGGGAATGACAGTTCCTCAATTTGCCGAGTTGCGGAATCGACTCCGGGCGGCCGGAGCAGAGTTTCATGTCGCGAAAAACTCGTTTGTGAAACGTGCTGCCGAAGCGGCAGAGCTTCCTGAGGGGATTGGTGAAGCCTTGTCTGGGCAAACTGCCGTTGTTGTTGGTCAGGAAGATGTCTGTGCTGCGGCAAAGGTTCTTAAGGGCTTCAAAAAAGAATTTAACAAAGCAGAGGTAAAATCAGGGACTTTGGATGGAGAGTTGCTCGATGCAGCTCAAATCGAAGCTTTGGCAGACCTTCCGTCGAAAGAGATCCTCCAGGCGCAGTTCCTTGGAGTTCTCAATATGCCTGCTCAACAGCTTGTTACAGTGCTCAATGAGCCGGCGGCTTCGCTCGCTCGTGTGATTAAGGCGAAGGCTGATCAAGGGTGATTCAAGTAAAGTAAAGATTTAGACAATTTGGTTTCCGGCGTCGCTGGAAACCGACGTAAAATAAACAAAATAAAACAGAAACCGGGTTCCTTGTCGGGCAGTGGGCGCACTGTCTTAAATGTAAAGACGCTTTTTAACGCGACGACACCCACCAAAATTATGGCTGATACAGATACATTGGTAGACCAGTTGAGCGGCATGACCGTTCTTGAAGTGGCGGATCTCGTCAAAGCACTTGAAGAAAAGTGGGGCGTAAGCGCTGCTGCTCCGACCGCAGTTGCTGCTGTGGCGGCAACGGGAGATGCTCCTGCTGCTGAAGAAAAAGATGAGTTCGATGTGATCCTGAAAGGTGACGGAGGCAATAAGATTGCAGTCATTAAGGCGGTTCGCGAAGCAGTTGCAGGTCTTGGCCTTGCTGACGCTAAGAAACTTGTGGAAAGCGCACCAGTCGCTGTTGCTGAAGGTGCATCGAAAGATGACGCTGAAGGTATCAAGGCAAAGCTTGAAGAAGCGGGTGCTGAAGTGGAACTTAAGTAATCCCTTTTCCTTTTCCTGAATATTTGGAGATCCCCTCTTTCGGCTGGTGTCGAAAGAGGGGAATCACCGATTTAAATCAGGAAAGTAACAGAATAGAAGAGGACGCCGAATCCTGATCGTAATAACCAGGCGGTTAGGATTCGTTGTCTCACCCATTGGCGACCCGGCACGATTGCGTGTTGGGATTTTGGCGTCTCAGCCCGAATTTATTCGGGTCGAGTTATGTCCCAGAAAAGTCGGTGGATTTGATGATGGAAAATTAATTTGAATCGACCAAACCCAGTCAGCGAGAGCACTATGTCAGCCACTGCACCCCAACCAATCGAACGTAAGTACTTCGGCAAGATCAAAGAGGCAATTGAGACGCCGAATTTGATCGAAGTTCAACTCGATTCCTACAAGGAATTTCTCCAGGCAGACGTTGCCCCAAAGGACCGGCTTCCAACAGGCTTAGAATCGGTCTTCCGCGAGGTTTTTCCAATCCAGAGTTATGACGAAAAATTCACACTGGACTTTGTAAAATACGAAGTGGGTGAGCCTAAGTTGTCCTCCCTTGAAGCACTTCAAGACGGAGAAACTTTTTCAGCGCCCCTTTATGTGACATTTGCGCTCCAGGACGAGTCCGGCACTAAAGAAGAACGAGTTTACATGGGTGAGCTCCCGCTCATGACTCTCCGTGGGACATTTGTTATCAATGGTGCAGAGCGAGTTGTGGTTTCTCAGCTTCACCGTTCTCCGGGTGTTTGTTTCGAAACCAATCTTCATTTGAATGGCAAGGTGCTTTACGGATTCCGTATTATTCCAGACCGGGGTTCCTGGATGGAGGTTCAGTTCGACACGAATGATCTTCTTTATGTTTACCTCGACCGCCGTCGTCGTCGTCGTAAATTCCTCGCGTCGACTTTTCTCCGTGCCATTGGGTTTCCCACGGATGAAGCAATCATCAAGGAGTTCTACGAAACTGAGGTTTTGAAGCTGGCTCCTGATATGGATGAAGCGGATTTGGCTACCAAGGTCGTTTTCAATGACATCATGGATGGCGAAACTGTCGTCGCCAAAGCTTATGAGCCGCTGACTCTCGTGGTTGTGAACGAAATCCTCGCTCTGGGGATGAAAAAGATCGAGGTTGTGACTGCTTCTCATGATGACTTGCTTATCAAGTCATTGAAGAAAGACCCCGCTAATGATGAAGAAGAGGCGCTGAAAGACATTTACCGCCGCCTTCGCCCTGGTGATCCACCGACAGTGGCAAATGCCCGTGCCCTACTGAAGCGCCTGTTTTTCGATCCAAAGAAATATGATTTGACTCGAGTTGGTCGTTACAAAATCAATCAGAAGCTTTCGCTTCCGATCGATCCTGACGAGCGGGTAATGACTCCGGAAGATTTTCTCGCTTCGATGAAATATCTTCTAAATCTTAAGCGTGGAGAAGGTGTTCTCGATGACATTGATCACCTCGGATCTCGTCGTATTCGTGCTGTTGGAGAACTTCTTGGTAATCAGTGCCGAGTTGGTCTCGCCCGGACTGAGCGTCTCGTGAAAGAGCGGATGACGCTTTTTGATGTGAACCTTGACGGGATGACGCCTTCGAAATTGGTTAATCCTAAGGCTCTGAGCGCCGTTGTCCGTGACTTCTTTGGTCGCTCACAGCTTTCGCAGTTCATGGACCAGATCAACCCGTTGTCCGAGTTGACTCACAAGCGTCGACTTTCAGCTTTGGGGCCTGGTGGTTTGAACCGGGACCGAGCAGGTTTCGAAGTTCGTGACGTTCACCCATCGCACTACGGGCGTATTTGTCCGATTGAGACTCCTGAGGGACCTAACATTGGTCTGATCAACTCAATGAGTTGTTATGCACGGATCAATGAATTTGGATTCATTGAAACGCCATGTCGCAAAATCGTTAACGGCGTCGTTTCGAAGAAAATCGATTATTTGACCGCCGACCAGGAAGAAAATTTTCTAATTGCTCAGGCAAATAACCCAATCGATGAGAAAGGGAATTTCCTGACTGAAAGAATCACGGTGCGTCATATCGGTGAGTTTATCGAAGTCGAGCCCGAGAAGGCTGCCTATATGGATGTTTCTCCTAAGCAGCTCGTTTCAGTTGCGGCGAGTTTGATTCCGTTCCTTGAGCATGATGACGCCAACCGCGCACTCATGGGGTCAAACATGCAACGCCAGGGGGTTCCACTTTTGGTTTCTGAGTCGCCATATATTGGCACTGGAATGGAAGCAAAAGTAGCTCGCGATTCCCGGTCAGTTGTTGTGGCAGAAGGTAACGGGAAAGTTGCGGCGGCTACTGCCGAAATGATCATTGTGACCAAGGATGGAAAGCTTCCTTGCTCGGATGCTCAATTCCTTACAAACCCAGCTAAAATAAAGACGGATGCGAAGAACGACATCTACGCTTATCCGTTGCGGAAGTTCATGCGCTCAAACGCCGGCACCTGTATTAATCAGAAGCCGATTGTCAAAGCGGGTGATAAAGTTAAGGCGGGAGAAATCCTTGCTGACGGACCTAACACCCAGGCAGGCGAACTTGCTCTGGGACGTAATGTGCTCGTCGCGTTTATGCCTTGGAATGGGTATAACTTTGAGGATGCGATCGTAATTTCTGAGAGAATCGTTAAAGACGATGTTTACACTTCGATTCACATTGATGAGTTCGACGTAGGTGCTCGTGATACGAAGCTCGGACCTGAGGAAATCACCCGTGATATTCCAAACGTCGGTGAAGAAGCGCTTAAGGACCTTGGTCCTGATGGGGTTATTCGCATCGGTGCTGAGGTGAAGCCGGGTGATATTCTTTGCGGAAAGATCACACCGAAAAGTGAAACTGAGCTGGCTCCTGAAGAGCGTCTCCTTCGCGCTATTTTCGGTGAGAAAGCAGCGGATGTTAAAGACACTTCGCTCCGCGTTCCTTCTGGCTGCACCGGAATCGTGATGGATGTTCGAGTTTCTTCACGGAATGCGACTGGTAAAGAAAAGCTGGATCCAAAAGAACAGCAGAAGCAGCAGAAGCAAATCATCGAAGAGCATTCCAAGCGTCGCGATGAGTTGACTGACCAACTGACTGATAAGCTCTCTGACATCCTGCTTGGAGAGAAAATTCCACTCGACGTGGTCAACGGTAAGACTGGTGAAATTATCATCCCGGCAAACCGCAAGATCACCAAAACGCTTCTTCGTAAGTTGGCTGATAACTATGGAAACGTTGAGATCGATCCAAGCCCAATCCGGAACAAGATCCTTGATATCGTATCCGGTTTTGAACAGAAATTTGCTGATATTGACCTTGAGCGGGAACGTCAACTCGACCGGATCGAATCCGGTGATGAAGTTGATCCCGGCATCATCAAGCAGGTGAAAGTTTACGTTGCCAAGAAGCGGAAGCTTTCTGTTGGTGATAAGATGGCTGGACGTCACGGTAACAAAGGTGTTGTCGCGACAATCGTTCCAGAAGAAGATATGCCCTTCCTGGAAGATGGTACGCCTGTTGATATCTGCTTGAACCCACTCGGCGTGCCTTCTCGAATGAACGTCGGACAGGTTTTGGAAACACACCTCGGAGTCGCGGTGAAAGCCCTTGGCTTCAAAGTTGCGACTCCAGTGTTCGATGGTATTCCAGAATCAAAGATCGTGGAGTACATGGCTGAGGCCAAAGCAACTCCAGGGTTTGAGTGGATAGGCATGAACGGAAAGTCCACGCTCTATGATGGACGCACCGGCGAAGCCTTCTACCAGGACATCGTTGTTGGTATTATTTACATGCTGAAGCTTGGTCACCTTGTCGAAGACAAGATTCACGCTCGTGCGGTAGGACCATACTCGCTTGTTACCCAGCAGCCACTCGGTGGTAAGGCCCAGTATGGTGGCCAGCGATTCGGGGAAATGGAGGTGTGGGCGCTCGAAGCCTACGGCGCCGCTTATACCTTGCAGGAATTGTTAACCGTTAAGTCGGATGACGTTCAAGGCCGGACCCGAATTTACGAAGCCATTGTGAAGGGAGACAACACACTCGAAGCCGGTACTCCGGAATCGTTTAATGTGTTGATCAAGGAAATGCAGTCGCTGGGACTCGATGTGACGGTCGGATCTTCGCAGAAAACATCTGAAGATATTCTGACTGAAAGCCTTGCTTCCTAAAATAGCCCTACAACGACCAAACAGGGTCTGATCAATGACTCAACCCTGTAGGATCGTTCAATCCACTTAAAAGAAAACTTTCTCAAATCGCGAACTCCTAGCCCACTCAGAACTGTGTCTACACCAACCTTAAGTTCAGAATCCCATCTTGACGAAATCTTCGGCCTTGAACGCAAGTCCGACAGTTTCGATCAGGTTCGCATCACTGTTGCCAATCCCGAAACGATTCGTTCGTGGAGCCAAGGCGAAGTGAAAAATCCTGAAACCATCAATTACCGGACGTTTAAGCCGGAAAAAGGTGGTTTGTTCTGTGAACGTATTTTCGGTCCTACCAAGGACTGGGAGTGTGCTTGCGGAAAATACAAGCGCATCAAGCACAAAGGCACCATCTGTGACCGTTGTGGTGTTGAGGTGACTCTTAGCCGCGTCCGTCGCGAGCGCATGGGGCACATCGAATTGGCTGTACCTGTTTCACACATTTGGTTTTACAAGTGTATGCCGTCCCGCATCGGTCTGGCTCTCGACATGAGTGCCCGCTCGCTTGAGCGTGTGATTTATTACGAAGATTACATCGTGATCGATCCGGGCAACACGCCTCTTGAGGCTGGTCAGCTGTTGACTGAAATGGAATTTCGCGATGCGGAGGAAGAGTACGGTTCAACCGGTTTCACCGCTGGAATGGGTGCGGAAGCGGTTCGCGATCTGCTTTCCCGGATCGATTTGCCATCACAGATCGTCGAGCTTGAGGAAGCAATGACGAAAACCCGTTCAAAGCAGGTTCGGAAGAAGCTTGCCAAGCGTCTTAAGCTTGCCCAGGGCTTTCACACATCAAAGACACGTCCTGAATGGATGATTCTTGAAGTGCTTCCAGTGATTCCTCCGGATCTTCGTCCGTTGGTCCCTCTTGAAGGCGGTCGTTTTGCGACATCTGATTTGAACGATTTGTATCGCCGGGTCATCAACCGGAATAACCGTCTTAAAAACCTTCTCATGCTGAAAACTCCGGATGTGATTATCCGGAACGAGAAACGCATGTTGCAGGAAGCGGTTGATGCGTTGTTCGACAACGGACGTCACGGACGTGCTGTTACCGGTGCCGGTAACCGTGCTTTGAAATCTCTTTCCGACATGCTCAAAGGTAAGGGCGGACGTTTCCGTCAGAACCTGCTTGGTAAGCGTGTTGATTACTCAGGTCGTTCCGTGATTGTTGTCGGACCGGATCTGATGCTCCACCAGTGTGGTCTTCCCAAGAAGATGGCACTCGTGCTTTTCGAGCCGTTCATCATCCGTCGTCTCAAGGAAATGGGTTACGTTCACACGGTCCGTTCCGCGAAGAAACTGATCGAGCGCAAGACGCCCGAAGTTTGGGATATTCTCGAAGAAGTGACCAAAGGGCATCCGGTCATGTTGAACCGGGCTCCGACGCTTCACCGTTTGTCGATCCAGGCGTTTGAGCCTGTTTTGATCGAGGGGTCTGCGATTCGTGTTCACCCGCTCGTTTGTACTGCGTATAACGCTGACTTCGATGGTGACCAGATGGCTGTGCACGTTCCGCTTTCTGTGGAAGCACAAATGGAAGCCCGCATGTTGATGCTGGCTCCAAACAACATCTTCACCCCTTCAAGTGGTAAGCCGATCACAACTCCTTCGCAGGATATTACGCTTGGATGTTACTTCCTGACCTACTGCCGTCACATTCCAGTGCGCGACGAAGAGGTTGAGCGCTCGCTCCCATTGTTTGCGAATACTTCGGAAGTTGAATTTGCTGTCGCGAACCGCGGGATCGATATGCACGATCCAATCCGCATGAGAAACCCGGACTTCGGCACAGAAGAGCGGATTTACGGCGAGCCGGAGAAAAAGGTTATCGTGACTACAGCAGGCCGAGTTCGTTTCAACGAAATCTGGCCTGAAAACCTAGGGTTCTTCAACCAGAACGTTGGTAAGAAGCAACTTTCAGACATTATTTGGCGTTGTTATCAGGTTGCCGGCCAGTCAGGCACGGTTGTTTCACTCGATCGTTTGAAAGCACTTGGTTTCAAAGAGGCGACTCGCTCCGGTTGTTCTGTCGGTATCTTCGACATGATTGTTCCGGATGAAAAAGCAGGCGAACTTGAAAAGGCATTCAAAGAAGTTGAGACAGCCAATCAAAACTACCGGGCAGGTATCATCACCAACAAGGAGCGTTACAACAAGATTGTTGATATCTGGACGCACGCCGGTGATGAGATCACAAAGGGTCTCTTCCGGACAATCGAGTTTAACGAAGGTGAAGATCTTCCGTCTCCGTTGTTCATGATGGTTGATTCCGGTGCACGTGGTAACCGTCAGCAGATTAAGCAGCTTTCCGGTATGCGTGGTTTGATGGCTAAGCCTTCCGGTGAGATTATCGAACGCCCGATTACGTCGAACTTCCGTGAAGGTCTTTCCGTTCTGGAATACTTCATCTCGACACACGGTGCCCGTAAAGGTCTTGCTGATACTGCGCTTAAAACAGCTGACTCGGGTTACATGACCCGTAAGCTCGTTGATGTTGCTCAGGATGTCATTATTACCGAAGAAGATTGCGGTACTGTGAACGGTATCCTTGTGAAATCGATCTACGAAGCCGATGAGGAGGTCGTTGACCTTGCGACCCGTATCTACGGTCGTGTATCTGCTGAGAAAGTCGTGAACGGCGAAGAAGTTGTTGTGAAGCCCGGCCAGATGATTGACGAAGTTATCGCCAATCGTGTCAACGACATCGGTCATGAGCAACTCAAGATTCGTTCGGTTCTTACGTGCGAAAGCCGTCGGGGTTGTTGTTCACGTTGCTACGGCATGAACCTGGCGACAAACTTGATGGGTAAGATTGGTGAAGCGGTAGGAATTATTGCCGCTCAGTCAATTGGTGAGCCCGGAACACAGCTCACTATGCGTACCTTCCACGTTGGTGGTGTGGCGACGAGTACTTTCCGTCAGCCGATCATCAAGGCGAAGGACAAAGGTGTAATCCACTATAACAACCTTCGTGCGGTGGAAACTCCGGACGGAACATTTGTTGCTCTGAATAAGAATGGAACCATCACCGTTCATGACGACAAAGGTCGCGAGCTTGAATCTTACGACATTGTGATTGGTTCGGTGATTTACAAAAAGGACAATGAAGTAACCAAGAAGGGGGATACTCTTGTCACCTGGGATCAATACAATGTTCCTGTCATCACAGAGAAAGCCGGTGTCATCAAGTTCCGCGATATGTTGCAGGGCATCACGATTGATACCGAGATCGACAAAGACACAAACACCAAAGGTCAGGTCGTCATCGAGCACAAAGAGGACCTCCACCCGCAGGTCACGATCATCGATCCGAAGACTAAAGACGAACTTGCTTCCTATTCGATCCCGACAGGTGCTCACTTGTCAGTGAAAGAAGGGCAAAAGGTTGTCGCCGGTGAGCAGCTCGCTAAAACACCGCGTAAAGTTGCTCAGACCAAAGATATTACCGGTGGTCTTCCACGGGTTGCAGAGCTTTTCGAAGCTCGGAAGCCGAAAGAGGAAGCTCTCATCGCGAAAATTGATGGAGAAATGAGCCTCGGTGGAACCATCCGTGCGAAGCGTAAGTTGATCGTTACTGATCCAGAGACCGGAGAAGCAGAAGAGCATCTCATTCCGCTTGGAAAGCACTACCTCATTCAGGAAGGCGACCACGTTAAGAAAGGTCAGCAATTGACTGAAGGCTCTGTCGCCCCGCATGAGATTCTCGACGTTCTCGGAACGCACGCTCTTATGGAGCACCTCGTTTCCGAAGTTCAGGAAGTTTATCGTCTTCAGGGTGTGGAAATTAATGACAAACACATCGAGATCATCGTTCGCCAGATGCTCCGGAAAGTGAAGGTCACCGACCCGGGTGATACACACTTCCTCTGGGGTGATCAAGTCGAGCGTGTTGAATTCGAGGACGTGAACAAAGAGATGGAAGAGCAGGGCGGTAAGCCTTCAGAAGGTGAGCCGGTTCTTCTCGGAATCACTAAAGCGTCTCTTGAGACCGATTCATTCATCTCTGCGGCTTCGTTCCAGGACACCACACGGGTTCTCACCGATGCATCAACACTTGGCAAAGTGGACTTGCTCCGTGGATTCAAAGAGAATGTAATCATGGGGCACCTCATTCCTGCTGGAACCGGTTTCCACACCTCACGTCACGTCAATGTGATTGAGCTTGATGTTCCTCCGGTGCCTGAAGAGGCAGAGGAAGAAGAAATCGAAGAGGAAGAGTTGGCGGACGAACTCGCGTAAGCGACTCATTCGAACAAAAAATTCAAGGGAGCACGCGTCGCAAGGCGCGTGCTTTTTTGTATTTGAAAAACACAGGAATCGGTAGCCCCGGCAATCGAATTCAGCCGTTGCCGCGTGCTTGAGCGATAGCCCGTTTGGCGGTGTCGCCGGGGATCGGCACGGCGGCGATAAGGGACTTCGTGTATTTAGATTGCGGGTTTGCAACCACATCCGAGGTGAACCCGGCTTCGGCGACCTTTCCATGGCGCATCACTACCACGCGGTCGCAAATACGCTTAACGACGCTGAGGTCATGAGAGATGAACAAGTAGGACAAGTTCAGCTTGTCTTTTAGACTCATCAGCAAATCAATGATTTGAGCCTGAATCGTAACATCAAGAGCTGATACCGCTTCGTCACAAACAACAAACTCAGGTTCAACCGCAACGGCTCGCGCCACACAAATTCGCTGGCGCTGACCGCCTGAAAACTCGTGCGGGTAGCGGTTCATGGTGTCCGCTGGTAGTCCCACCTCCTCAAGCCAGTGGGCTGCGACATCTTTTTTGCTGCCCTCTAGAATTCCATGCTCGACCAGACCTTCTGTGAGAATATCGATCACTGTCATTCGAGGGTTGAGAGACGAATAAGGGTCCTGAAAGATCATCTGGAGATCCTGCCGGTAGGGACGCATCTCATGGTATCCGAGGTCACGAATATTCATTCCCTTAAACAAAATCTCACCCTCACGTGCGTCATCCAGTCCCAGAATCGTTCGGCCTAAAGTGGTCTTCCCGCTGCCGGATTCCCCCACCAACCCGAGGCATTCCCCCGGGAAAATTTCGAGCGATACATCATCGACTGCTTTCACATGATCAACCGTTCTGGCAAAAACTCCGCGTTTCACTGGAAACCAGGTCTTCAGATTCTTAACTTCGATGATTGTCTCATCGCTTTCAGAGTAGGTTCGGCGTTCGATGGGGGCATCAGTGAGTCTGGGAACCGCCGCGAGAAGTTTTTGAGTGTACTCGACCTGTGGATTGGCAAAAAGCTCTTCTACATCGCCCTTTTCCACGATATTCCCGTCCTTCATCACAAGCACCCGGTCCGATAGCTCCCAGATCACACCCATATCGTGAGTGATGAACAAGATCGACGTGTCCTCGGATTTCATATCGAGGATGAGATCAAAAATTTGAGCCTGAAGCGTTACATCGAGCGCGGTGGTTGGTTCATCTGCGATGATCAACTTCGGCTGAAGAATAAGCGCCATGGCAATCATGACGCGCTGCCGCATTCCACCCGAGAACTGAAATGGATAGGCTTTGGCTCGTTCCGCAGGGTCGGGTATTCCAACCTTTCCCAGCCAGTCAACTGCACGATCCCATGCGTCCTCTTTGGAAACTCCCGGATCATGAATTTGCACCACCTCTGCCAGTTGCTTTCCGACCGGATGCAGCGGGGAAAGCGCCGTCATCGGCTCCTGGAAAATCACACTGATGTCCTTCCCGCGAATCTTGCGCAGTTCATCAACCGGCATGTCGAGAAGGTTCTTCCCCTCAAAGAGAATCTCTCCTGACTCCAAATTTCCCGGCGGCATTGGGACCAGACGCATGACCGACATGGCTGACACCGACTTTCCGCTACCGGATTCACCGACAAGGCCCACGATCTCACCCGGTTGAACATCAAATGAAATGTCATTGACCGCAGGGATGCGCTTCCCTTCCACTTCGAAGGAAATCGTCAGGTTTTTGACACTGAGCAACGGATCGGACATTTAGATAAGGCGTGAATCAGTTCGTGGATCAAAGGCAGCACGGACACCTTCGCCGATGAAAATTCCCAGAAGACTGACGATGAAAAGCGCCAACGTCGGATAAAGAACCAGCCACCAAGCGTAGGCTTGTACTTGCCCCTGGCTGAGGAGATCCCCCCAGCTTGGAGTTCCAGCGGGCAACCCGAAGCCGAGATAGTCCAATGCGGTGAGGGAAAAGATGGCACCAACAAGCGCAAACGGAAAAAAGGTGATCACCGGCACCAGTGCATTGGGCAGGATATGTTGAAACATAATCTTCCACCGTCCGATACCCATAACCTTGGCAGATTCAACAAACGGCTGTTTCCGCAGCCGCAGGAACTCAGCACGCATGTAGTAAGAAATGCCGATCCAGCTGAAGACGCCATAGATCAGTCCTAACAACCAGAAGCTGCGACCATAGATCGAACTCAGCAGAATCATGATGAGCAGAAATGGCATCGATTCCCAAATCTCCGTCAGTCGTTGCCCGAACATGTCGATCTTTCCTCCAAAATAGCCCTGCACCGCCCCGATAAAAATCCCGATTAGGTAGGTGAAAATCACAAGAATAATACTGAAGAGCAAAGCCGTTCGCGTCGCATATAAAATCCGCACCCCGACATCACGCCCGCTGTTATCCAGGCCTAAAGCGTGGCCTTTCACAGGGCGAAATGGGAATTCAACCGTTTCACGATCAAAGTTTACAGACAGTCTACCGATCGGTGAATTCACTCCGAGGTTCTCTTTGGGAACCTCCATAGCCTGCTCGGCACGTTCCAGAATAGCAGCTCTGCCTTCGTCACTCAGCTTGCTCCAAACTGCAGGTTCTTTGATGAACTCCATCTCAGGAGTTAAGATTCCTTTCTGGTCAGCACCTTCACCTGCGACCTGTTTCATTGTCATGCGGACCAGCTTCGAGGCCCGACTTCGCGGTTGGTAGGCATCCAGTTCAAAGGCAACACCATTCGCGTTCTCAACTGATAGGGCCGGTGCCTGCTTGTTATCAAATCGGGCGGCTAGAGCAGCCTTTATGGCTTCCGGTACCGGGACTGCCTCCGTTTCGAGCGGCTTGCGGCGCAATTCCGTTTCTGAATCCACTCCGAAAAATCCCGCCGCACCCCTGCTTCGCTGAATGTTGGATGAAGCATCCACATCCACCGTTGCTATTCGCGCTTCGCGGGCAAACGTCAACGTCAGAGTCGGATCCACCTCAATCTGGGAGGGGGCGAGAGATTCCTCCGGGCCGTTCTTCACCAGGGGCCACAGCATCCAGTTCTTCTTGTTTTTGGTGAATAAATCAGCCTTCTCCAGTTCCTTGTAGCGGGGACGCGTATTGATTCCGTTCTTCAGGAAATCATCCTCCGGGTAAAACTTCACCACCGGGAAATAAAGCTTTCCGTTAGCCTTCACGATCATCGGTTTTTCATTGGCAATGAAGTCCGAGAACATACTGATCAGGAAAATGGCCAGCAGGATATAGAGTGACCATTTGGCGCGCTTGATCTTGCCGAACCGGCGAAGCCGCCGGCGGGTATTAGGATCGAGAACGCTGATTAGTTTTTGAAACATGGATCAAATAAAAATCAGGCTTCCTTTCCAAAACTGATGCGTGGATCGACCAGGACGTAGCAGAAATCAGACAGGATTCTGCCGAGCAATCCCATGACCGTTGTGAGTGCCAGAGTACCCATGAAGACCATGTAATCCCGTCCAATGATGGAATCGAGAGTCAGCATCCCGATGCCGTTGATAGAAAAGACTCGTTCGATCAAAACCGAACCGGCAAACATAATGGTGAGGATTCCGCCAATACCAGTGACGATTGGAATCAGCGCATTGCGCAGAGCGTGGCCCCAGATAGCGCGGCGCATCGTTCCACCTTTTGCCAAAACCGTGCGCACATAATCTTGCGAGATCTGATCAAGCAATGAGTTCTTCATCAGCATCGTCAGGACCGCAAAGTTTCCAATCACATAACAGAGGACCGGTAAAAACATATGCCAGGCCTGATCCTTCACCTTTCCCCAGGCGGAAAGGTCATCCCACCCTTCCGATCGGAAACCACCGATGGGAAAGATGTCCCAGAAATTATCCGACGTACCCGAGAGCAGAGTTTTCAGAATCATACCGAAGGCAAAAGCCGGGATGGCATAGAGCACCAAAACCAGCACAGACGAAGCCATGTCAAAGTGAGACCCGTTGCGGAGGGCCTTGGCAATGCCCAACGGCACGCAGATCAAATAAGTTAAGATAAAACCCGTAACCCCGAAGGTCAGCGAAATCGGAAACCGCTCCTTCACCAACTGCCAGACCGTCTTGTTGTTGTATTTGTAGGACACCGATTTCATCCCGATCACGTTGGGCACCAGCCATTCGTAGTAGCGAATGTGCAGCGGCTTATCGAAGCCGAACTCCTTCATGATCGCCTTGCGTTGATCTTCCGAAATCGTGACGAGCGAACCGTCACCACCCGCTTCCCCTCCGCCTACGCCCCGCATTCGGGCAATCTGCTGCTCTACAGGTCCACCGGGGACAAACTGTGTCAGGCCAAACACGATGATAGTGATTCCCAGAAACGTGGGGATCACCAGCAACAGACGCCGGATGAAATAACTGAGGCGCTCCATGCGGACTAGCGGATCGGCTCGACGAAATCGACCATGGCTGCCGATGGGGCAAACACTTCACCAAAACGCACTTCGCGGGGAGGTGCCGGAAGTGCTTCGCCGTCTTCACGCGCTGCTTCCAGATCTTCGGCCTGCAACTCATCATTCCACCAGTAATCAATCGCTGCCCATTCCTCAGTGTATTTCCCGAGAACGTGATCAGGCATTCCAAATTTGTTCCAATAGAGCAAACGTACGTAATCGATATTCCACAGCAGCACGTAAGGCGTTTCTTCGTAAACGATCTCGTCAATCTGCCGAATAGCATCGTGGCGGGCTTCAACGTCGAACAGCTCCCGTGTCCCCTCGATCAGTGCGTCGACTTTGTCGTTCTTAAATCCTGTGATGTTGTTGCCCGCTTTTACATCGGCCGCTGAGGAATGCCACATGGCTTCAGCATCTTTGATCGGGACAGCTCCCCACGAAGCCCAGGTCATATCGTAGTTATACTCGTCCATGTCACGAGTCCACGCCGCCCAGTCTTTCTGATCGATCTCCAGATCAATGCCGACATCATTGAGCGCCTCTTCATAGATCAGCAGATATTTCGTCGTGCTGGGATCACGTGTGAGAAAGGTGATCACGAAAGGCTTGCCGTCCTTCTCAAGCTTGCCTGTATCGGCATTCACCGCCCAGCCTGCCTCTTTCAGAAGAGCTCTGGCCTTGTCCACGCTGAATTCGATTAGCTTATTCGGATTCGGGTGATCCGTGTCCCACAGGTCAGCCCAGTAAGAGTTCGAGAGAATGTATTGATTAAACATCATCGTCGAGTTGATCCGTTCGCGATCCAGCAGGTGTGCCAGTGCCTTGCGAACCCGTTTATCGTCATACGGCTTTTTCCGCATGTTCATGGCAAAGCCTTGAAAGCCGAGCGGATGATTGTTGTAGACCGACTGTTTCACAATCCAGTTTTTATCAAAACGGTCGCCCTGGGTTTCCTTGACCCAACGGCTCGAGGTGTAAACCGCAAAGAGATCGACCTCGTTTTTCTTGAAAGCCTCAAACGCAATGTCGCGCTGACTGTAGAACCGATACTCAATCGTATCGAAGTTCAGCTCCCCCTCGAGAGATGGGGCGTCGGCGGCCCAATAGTCCTTCCTTTTTTCCAAACGGGCGAAGTTTGGCTCATTGACCTCACCAAGAGCGTAGGGACCGGACACCACGGGAAACTCGAAGTTCACTTTGTTGAAGTCCTGATCTTTCCACCAGTGTTTAGGCAGGATATAAAACGAAGAACAGGCCAGCAGGTTTTTCCAGTGCACCTGGTTCGCTGTGATTTTGACACCGTTGCCTTCCACTTCCTCGATTTTGGTGAGGCGCTTCAAGATCGTCTGGAAAGGCCCTGTTAAATGATCCGGGTTTTTGATCGCCCCAAAACTCCAAATTACATCTTCCGCCGTGATTGGTTTCCCGTCGCTCCACTTCGCCTTGGGATCGAGCCAGAAGGTGAACTCTTTCTTGTCTTCGGAGATTTCCCATTTGTTGGCCAGCCCCGGGGCGTCCTCAAGCGTCACCGGATCCATCTTCAGCAATTGCTCAAACATGAGGCGGAAGATCTCGCGTGAGAAGACATTCCCGTCGATCTGATAGTTGAAACTCTTCGGGTATTGCGCGGCATACATCGAAATCTTGCCGCCTGGCTCTGCAAATTCCGATGCCAGTTGTGAGGGTTGTTCTTCCCATCCTTCTTCGGGGAATGTTTGAGCTGAGAGGGACGAAACTGCGAGTGAGGCGCAGAGTGCGATGGCGGGAAGAAGTCGGGACATCATAGTATGGGAAAAGAAGCGTTGCAGGTTAGACGATCTTTCCTGAAAATTTAACCCGTTTTTAACAAAGGTGAAGCATCAGATTGACGTGAGTGTGTTCTCCCATCATCCAGCCGCTCACAGGGGAAATAAGGAATTCGGAGAGGCACTTGTTAGACTCCATTGATGAATAGACTGGCACGCCAGTCTATCTTGTAGCCCTTTATTCTGCGCTTGATTCCAGATACTGAAAGATCTCGAACATCTTTCTCACGGCCTTTAACGTCCCGGACTCTCGTTGCGCCAGAATTTCATCCAGAGATGACTTCACCGGGGTATCAGATTCGGTGACTTTCCGATAAGCCATCGACCAATCAGTGAAAAAGCGCTTTTTCACTTTGTCCTCAATCATCGTTGTCACATTCTGATGACGGGGATCTGCTTTAATGCGGGCGAAAGTTTCATGCACATTTGCCTCGGTCCCTTCCAATACCTGTATGAAGTGTTCCCGGCTGTAGAGAAGCAGCCCGGTGATATCCGCCGATTTGTTTTTCTCCCTGGAAACCTCCAGAATTGAGTTCATATCAGCCTCATCGAGGGGACGCGACGCAGTGCTGACATAGAGAAGGCAATAGGTGTCTCGATCTGAACTCATTGGGATGCAAAGTGAGGTAGGAATTCTGGCATTTTCAAACCCCGTTTGCAAGATTTAGGTCTCGGCCCTAATTTCCGGCCAATTTTCCAACCCCTTTTATATTTTGAGCGCAGGTTCTTCTTTTGGCGAAATCTTCCGGCTATCCACCTTCGGCGAATCCCACGGCGGCGGGGTCGGTGTAGTCATTGATGGGTGCCCTCCACAGATCGAAATCACCGAGGAGGAAATTCAGCATGATCTGGATCGCCGACGCCCCGGGCAATCTGAAATCACCACCCCCCGGAAAGAAGCTGATCAGGCGGAAATCCTTTCGGGTGTGTTTGAGGGCAAAACTCTGGGTGTGCCGATTGCTATTCTCGTCCGAAATAAGGACGCTCGACCCGAGGCCTACTCGGAGATGAAGGAGAAGTTCCGTCCCTCACACGCGGATTACACATACTGGGCGAAATACGGCATCCGGAATCACGAAGGCGGCGGCCGCTCCAGTGCGCGCGAGACCATCGGCCGGGTGGCAGCGGGCGTCTTGGCCAAGAAAGTCCTCGCAGATCAATTTGCGCCCCGGCTTGAGATCGTGGCTTATGTCAAATCCATCCGTGATATCGAAGCAGAGGTGGATCAGGAAACGGTGACCCAGGCAGATGTGGAATCCAATATTGTCCGGACGGGTGATCCCGTTGCGGCGGAGAAGATGATCGATCTGGTGAAACAGATGCGTTCTGACGGAAATTCAGTCGGCGGAGTGATCGAATGTGTCATCCGCAACTGCCCGGTGGGCCTCGGAATGCCGGTGTTCGACCGTCTTGAAGCAGATCTGGCTAAAGCCATGCTCAGTCTGCCCGCCACAAAAGGATTTGAAGTGGGATCCGGATTTGCCGGCACCCAGCTGACCGGCCGGGAACACAATGATCCGTTCCGCATGGAAGGTGAGCGCGTTCGTGCCGCCTCCAACCGCTCCGGTGGCGTTCAGGGAGGTATTTCCAACGGGGAAAATATCGTCTTTCGCGTCGCATTCAAACCGACCGCTACCATCATGACTTCGCAAGAGACCGTAAACGTGGAGAAACAGGACACCGAGCTGACCGGGCGTGGGCGACATGACCCCTGCGTTCTGCCCCGCGCTGTGCCAATCGTCGAGTCGATGGCGGCACTGGTGTTGTGTGATCACGCCTTGCGCCAGCGGGCGCAGTGCGGCACAATCACCGCAGGGTAATTTGCCCGACGACTGATGGACTTTGTACCGATAATTCTGGCCGTGGTTCTCACCCTCGGCCTCATGATTTCAGCCTGGAGGTTTGGCGTCGCCAATCATCTCGCGGCGGGACTCAGTGCCGCCGCAGGGATCGGCGTCGGGATTGTCACCTTCGTTTATTTACCGGGCATCGTGAAAAACGCAGTCGACGTCACCCTGTCGACCAAAGTCGTTGTCATTATTTCCTTCATCACCGGGCTTCTCTTGATGGGCATTCTCCGATACGCCTTGAGAGCTTTTTTCCGGATGTTGTTCAATGCAGACAGTCCTCTGCATAATTTATCCGACGGTCCTGTCGGGGCTGTGATCGCATTGATCCCCGCTGCCATTTTGTTGTTTGTCCTCGGGACAGGGCTGCGGATGACCGGAACTTTAATGGAACTTCGGCAGCTACAGAATATCACCCGCACAGGAGTTCAGTGGGGGACCAAAAATTACCCTGAATGGCCGCTCACTACGCGATGGAGAGACACGGTTGAATCCATTCCCCTCGCGACCACCATCCTTGACCCCCTGGACCCGGTTTCGAGAAAGCCGGCACGCAACCTGACGGGATTGCTCATCGCCTCAAAAAACACCCGCTTGAGGAAAGAATTCGAGAGCACCACTCAGGCAGGCGAGATTGTAAAGTCTCAGTTGTTCCTCGATCTCGAACAAAACGAAGACGTCATCAAGCTCAACGAAAAGAACCAGCGCCCGGCTCTTTTGCTGCATCCCGATGTGCAGGCTGCATCCGGCAACAGCGAGATTGAGAGTGATCTCGCTAAACTGGAGCTCAAGGACATGATCGATGCCTTTCAGAAGAACGACGGGACACAGGAAGCGACTGCTCCCACAATCAATGGAAAACAGGAAGTCCCACCCGTCGGCATTCCTGACACATCCGATCCTTTTGCCAATTAACGATACTTAGAAATGCCCTCTGACGATTACATCGCCACGATCGGACTTGAAGTCCACGTCCAACTCAAAACCAACAGCAAGATGTTTTGCGGCTGTGCGGTGGAGTATGGAGCCGAACCCAATACATTGACGTGTCCCACCTGCCTGGGGTTACCCGGTGCACTGCCCGTGTTGAACGGCGGGGCCATCGAACGGACCATCCTTGTCGGCCAGTTGCTCAATTGCAAGACTCCCGAGATCGTGAAGTGGGATCGGAAATCTTACTTCTACCCGGATATGCCGAAGAACTATCAGATCTCTCAGTTTGATCTGCCTCTGTGCCTTGGCGGCGGTGTGCCACTCTATGAATTGGCTTATCCCAAAGACGCGCAGAAGGACATTAAAAATCCCGGGAAATCCGTCGAACTCACCCGTATTCACCTTGAGGAAGATGTCGCCAAGTCGACCCACCACGACAGCTTCACCACGATTGATTTCAACCGGGCGGGAACACCCTTGATGGAAATCGTGACCGAACCCGATATCGATTCCGCAGAGGAGGCATCAGCGTTTCTCAATTCCCTGCGCCAAATTCTTGTCTACTCCGGAGTGTCCGATGCCGACATGGAGAAAGGTCAGATGCGTTGTGATGTGAATATTTCAGTCCGCAAAAAAGGCACCACCGAACTTGGCACCAAGATCGAGCTGAAAAACCTCAACTCCATCTCCTCCGTCAGGAAAGGTATCCTTTACGAGATCGAGCGGCAGTCAGCCTTGTTGGACAACGGCGATCCCATCATTCAGGCCACCTGGCGATGGAATGATGAACTCAGCCAGACAACCCTCATGCGGACCAAGGAGAACGCTGATGATTACCGTTACCTGCCCGATCCCGATTTGCTTCCCGTTCGCACAGCCGACATCGTCGCACGCGTGCAAAAGGACCTTCCCGAGCTGCCCCACCAGAAAGTGGAACGGTTTGAGAATGATTACCAGATCACCCACTACGACGCCTCGGTTCTCGCCAGTGACGAGCTGCTCGCCAATTACTATGAAACCGCAGCTAAAGGCAGTAAGTCACCCAAGAAAGTGGCGAACTGGGTCATCAACAACCTTCTGGGTGAATTGAAAGAGCGGGAACTTGAGATTGGCGAGTGTCCTATTGCAGCCGGTAAAATCGGGGCCCTGTCTGATCTGGTGGAAGCCGGTACCATTTCCAACAACCAGGCCAAAGAAGTCTTTGCCGATCTCTTTGAGCAGCCAGATGCCGAGCCTGCCGCTGTTGCCAAGGCTAAAGGATTTGAGCCGGCTGATTCCAGCGAAGTTGACGGGTTTATCGAACAGGCGATCGAAGCCAACCCGGGGCCTGCGGGAGAAGTCGCGGAGGGGAACGACAAAGCGGCCAACTTCCTGACCGGCCAGGTCATGAAGTTGTCGCGTGGGAAAGCCAACCCGAAACAGGTCACCGAGGCCATCCTTGCAAAGCTTCGGGGGTGAACCGCCGCTTGCAAAACAGCTCACAGTGCCGAAAATGCCGCCGCTATGTTAGAAGGGAAGAAAATCGCTATCGTCATGCCGGGGTATTTCGCTGAGAAAACCCTGAAGAAGACCGTCGACGACATCCCCAAAGACATCGCAGACTTCATTATCCTGAGCGATGACTGCTCAAAGGACCGCACCGTGGAGATTGCCCACGAACTGGGAATCGAAGTGCATGTGAACGACCCGAATCTCGGCTACGGCGGCAATGTCAAAAAGTGCCTGCAGTACGGGCTTGATTCCGGAGCAGACATCATCATTCAGCTGCACCCCGATTACCAGTATACGCCGCGGCTCATCCCCGCGATGGCCGGAATGCTTCTTCTGGGTGGCACCTACGATTTGGTCATGGGATCGCGGACCTCAGGGCGCGGCGCTCTATCCGGCGGGATGCCCGTATGGAAGTATTTGGCCAACTGGGCTATCACCAACTACATGGATTTGTGCCTGGGTCGGCGCCACACCGAGTATCACACCGGATATCGAGGCTACACACGCGAGCTGCTGGAGGATGTCGAGTTCCATGAGCTGAGCGATGATTTCATCTTCGACAACAACCTGCTCGTGGCCACGGTGGACAAAGGCTACGGAACCTGTGAAGTCACCTGCCCGACGGTTTACGAGGAAGACAGCAGCTCCATCAGCTTCCAGAAAGCGTTGAAATATGGCTTCCTGTGCCTGGGGATTTCCACCAGACAATTTGCCCGGCGCTGGGTTCGTAAACTGCGCGGGGAGGAATCTCGCCTGCTGCAGCATGCCGCTTTTTCGCATATCAAGAAACGGGAAGAGACCCCGGACGACGAGTAGAAAGCTCGCTGACGAGGCAACAGGGTATGATCAGAGTATCAACACTGTCTGAACGTGGTGGCGATCACCTCCGTCACAGTGAAATGCTCGTCCGTGAGAGAAAGACGACCTCCGTCACGTGGAAATGCCCGTCCGTGAGTAAAAGACGGGCTTCCTGTCGCGAGGAAGGTCATCCGCGAGTGACAGACGGGCTTCCTGTCGCGAGGAAGGTCATCCGCGAGTGACAGACGGGCTTCCTGCCGCGAGGAAGGTCATCCGCGAGTGACAGACGAGCTTCCTGCCGCGAGGAAGGTCGTCCGCGAGTGAAAGACGAGCTTCCTGTCGCGAGGAAGGTCGTCCGCGAGTGACAGACGAGCTTCCTGTCGCGAGGAAGCCCACCGGTGAGATTCGGATGATGTTCCTGCCATGATTCGTCGGGCTGGTCACATTCTGAGCGACGATGATATCCCTTGAGAAATGATCCCCGCAACGTAATCTGGCGTCGAACAAATCGGAGACGGTCGCTTGTTCCTTCGGGGATGAGAGGAAAGTCCGAACACCGCAAGGTAGTGTGCCCGGTGAAAGTCGGGGAGGCAGGTGGCGAAAGCTCCTGTCGACAGATAGTGTCGCAGAAATTAAACCGCCCCGCTGGAAGCTTTGGCTACCGGCGACGGTAAGGGTGAAATGGCGAGGTAAGAGCTCACCGCCCCGGAGGTAACAACGGGGGCATAGAAAAACCTCACACGGTGCAAGACAGAACAGAGCAAACGGGTTGCCTGCCCGGTGTCGCTTCGGCGGCGTGAGCTCGGGTAATAGTCGCACCCCGTTCGCGGGGAATCAGCTTCACCGCTGGTTAGATAAATGATCGTCCGCCAAATGCTTCGGCAGGAGGCGAACAAAATTCGGCTTACGGGATTTGTTCACCTCTTAATTGATTGCGTAAAACGGTTCAGGAAGCCCCGGTTTTCTGAACCGTTTTGCGCTTTTGTTTACCGATGCGAGTCGGGCAGGTGGGTGACATCACTGAATGAAAACCGGAAAGGTTACGGGTTTGCCCTGTTGAATCCTGCCGCAATAAATCTAAGATTCCGCCACCTGATTTCGTAATATTGTCCTTTTCACAACTTGTCATGCTTTTCCGATCTCTTCTTATCTTTCAAGCCATAGCCATCACCGCGCTGTTTACCGGGTGCGGGGATGATGGGCCGGGTGTCGACCTGGACAAACCGCAGGAGGAAATCCGTGATGTTAAAGCGACAGAGGCGTTGTCGCTGAAGATCGAAGAGTTCACAGGTAATCAAACCAAGATGGTGTGGGCAACATACGTGGGCTCTAAAGGAGATGTCTTTGCCAATGGCAACCAACTGGAACTGTGGGGAATCGATACCCGGGACGGAAAGGGAGTCCGCAAAATAATAGAAGAGAAGGGGATGTATGCCCGCCCCATCATATCACCGGACGGCAAGACGATCGTTTTCACCGCAAAGAATATGGTCCGGACCAAGGAAGGCGGAAAGGACATCAAGTCTTTCGATCCCTGGTGCTACCGGGTCGACTGGGAAGGCGAAACGGTCGAGAAGTTGGGCAAGGGGTATGCATCTGATATCTGGGTGGACCCCAACACCGGAGTCTCCTGGGTGTATGTGTCGGATATTCTGCCCACTGATCGTTCTGCCATGCGGGGAAAGAAACTTGAACGGTTCAAACTATATGACGCAGAGGATCGCGAAGTGATCTGGGACAAAAGTGAGGTCAGCCCGGATAATATTCAGGTGTCACGGGACGGAAAACGAGTCAGCGCTCTTTTCCCCTGGCCGGATGCAGGTGTGATCGATACCGACAAAGGCGAGAGCTGGAAGAACCAACACGGTTGCTGGCCTTCTCTGGCTCCGGATGACAGCTATGTGGCCTGGGTTTTCGACGGGGCACACAAGAATCTCTACTTCTTCACCGATCGCGCCAGAAAATCCTGGACGGTCCCCGTCAACGGCGGACCGAATATGGATGGGCATGAAGTTTACCACCCGCGCTGGTCGAATCATGTTCGCTACTTTGCGATCACCGGACCTTACATTGGTGACACTATCGGGAGAGGCGTCGGGAATGTGGATATCTATCTTGGGAATTTCAGTGAACGTCTCGACAATGTGGATGGCTGGCTGCAGATAACAGATGACGACAAAGACGATTATTTTCCCGATCTCTGGATCGCCAATGCCGATCGCGTGTCGGTGAAAGACCCGAGTTTGGCCTCAGGTGGCGGGGAGACGGGGAAAGGAGACTCTGAAAACCTCTGGCCCAGGGGAGGAATCGACCGCCTTCTCTTCCTGTGGGAAAACGGGAACGTGGAGAACAAAGCCGCCAACGAGAGACGTTGTTCGGTGGATGCCCGTGAGCAGGCGCGATTTGGTCCCAACTATGAAATGCTGGCAGATGGTGGATTTTTCGAAGCCGACAAGGAGTCGACTGAAATCATGGCCCGACACGGGAAGAAAGAGGCCCGGACTACGATCGAATTGCTGGCGACGGCATCTGAAGGTGATCAGCGGGGAACCGTTTTCTCTCACGAGCAGTTCCAGATTCAGCAGCGGGGAGATGAGTGGGTCTTTGTGGCCGCAGATCCCAAGTTGATTGCTTTGAGTCTCGGAAAAGTGAAGCCGGGCGAAGTGACGCATCTGGCGGCATCGTTCGAAAAGACCAAAGGCTGGAAGGGATTTAGAGACGGAAAGGCCGTCGAACAAACCGGCTCAGGTCCTTCATCTGATATGAAAGCCTCCCGCGCCGGTATGAATTTCGGTATTGGATGGGCGGGATCGATTGAAGGGATCGCGATTTACGCGGACGACCTGAAGCTCAATGAAATCGAAGGCAACTATGATTACTTTCAAAAGATCATCGCCAAACGTACACCGATTCCACAGGTGAAGCTCAAGGCAAAGCTGATCGAGGCTACCGCGCCCCGTTCACTGGAGGAACTGGACACATATTCCCGTGCGATTCTCGGCTATCACTATGAAGTGGAGGAAGTTCTTGAAGGTGATTTTGACGATAAGGAAGTGATTGTCCTCCACTACACCACGATGGATCAGAAGCCCCTCCAAAGCTTCCCCAGACGTCCGGGCCAGAGTTTCGAGCTGCTGATTGAGCCGAAATCGAGACACCCTGAATTGACCTCGGAACGGGAGTGGAATGATATATTTGCGCCGGATATTGAAGAGATTTATTTCGATGTCTCAACACCCAAGCCCTGAACAATTTATGAAGACACTCCTGCCTCATTTCCTAATCCTGTCAGTATCCAGCCTCCTGGTGGGCTGCGGTGAAACTCCGGCTGACGAAGCTCAATCCAAGTCTGAAGAAAAAGCGGTCGCTCCGAAAGAAGCAGAAGTCACCACAGCCGAACCGGGCCAGCAGGCCACGGGGGACGCATCAGGATTTGCTGCGATTGCTGCGGCCAAAGTCGGAGACGGGGTGAATGTTCAGGGCGATGATAATGCCTGGTTTTTTCTGAACCGTGAGCTGAAACAAATGGCTCTGGGTGCTTTCTGGGAAGGCGACTGGGCGGGCGTAGCTGCCAATGGCACGGATCCGATTCCGTCGATGGTTGAATTCAACAATCTGCTGAAAGAAAAAGGCATCGAATTGATTGCCGTTCCCGTTCCTGCGAAGGCTTCGATTTACCCGGATAAACTGGATGCCTCAGCCAAGCCGTCTGATCCGATCGCGCTTTCTCCTATCATCGAACGGCTCAAGAGCGAAGGGGTGAATGCGATCGACTTTGAAAAAATTGCCCGCGAGTACCGTGCCGCCAACCCTGATGTGAAACTGTGGTGCGAGCAGGATGCCCACTACACTCCGACGACTGCAAAGATGATTGCGGAGCTCGTCGCCAAAGAAATCGGCGATAAGGTAGCTGGAACTGGATCTTTCACCCGCGCAGCGGAAACTGAAATCGAGATTGTTGGCGATCAGATCAAAGGCAGCGACTGGGAGGGTAACGTGGCCAAAGAGAAGCTGAAGGTGGAGATCGTCGACGGTGTCGAACCTGATCCTGAAAGCCCCGTTCTATTGATCGGCGATAGTCACACCCTCGTATTTCAGGAAGGTGGTTCCAACGGAATGCACTGCAAAGGTGCTGGTGTATTTGATCAGCTTGCAGCAGAGCTGAAGCTCGCACCCGATCTGGTCGGTGTTCGCGGCTCCGGGCTGGTGCAGGCCCGCAAGCAGCTCTTCTTTCACGCCAAGGAACATCCCGGCTATTGGGAGAAGAAGAAAGTCGTGGTGTGGATCTTCAGTGTCCGCGAGTTCACTCAGTCGTCTGATAAGATCATCAAGATTCCACTCGAGAAATGAGTCCTTTACGAACCAACAGGGTCTGATCGATGAATCAACCCTGTTGGATCGTTTTCATCATTCTGAAAGATCTCACTTTCTGTTATCGTATTACCAGATAACCGAAATGAATGAGATGATGATGAACAAATGGAGAGTGGGGTTTGTGTGTTGGGCTGTTTTTGTATTGGCGGTTCCGGGAGAGGCTTGTGTGAACACAAAGGTCTCCGGAAAACATGAGAAACAGATAACGGGGGAGGCCGTGAAACTGATCATGGGTCAGTTCGCTCAGCATGGGGAGGCTTATTGGGCAGGGCAGTTGAAATACAACACGGAGCTTCTCAAAGAAGAACCGGGCAATCCCGAACACCGAAACGACCTTGCAGTTGCTCTGTTGAAGCTGAAGCGGTATGACGAAGCGGTTGCGGAATTTGAGAAGATCGAAGTAGCCAACCCCGGCCGATACAAGACCTATTCGAACCTCGGGGTGTTGTACAAAAAGACCGGGGACTTTCAGAAGGCCGCGGAATACACCCGCAAAGCTCTGGAGGTGAAGCCTGAGGGGCATCTCGGGTTAGGCGACTATTATCTGCAAATGCTGGCCTGGCGTGCGGATGTGGCCTCGGATCCCGGGACAGATCCAGCCACCAATTTCCTCGGCATCCCCTATGCGGACGGACCTGAAGCGGTCAAAGGATCAAAGGCGGTGAATGTGAATTACCTCAAGACGCTCATTATTTCAGATCATCACTTTTCCGATGTTTATCTGGTGCTGGGCGATTGGTATGCAGCGAGTGAGGAAAAGGAACTGGCGGCCCGCTGTTATATGAGGGCTCTTCAATTCAAAGATGAAACTTCAACGCCGAAGGAGGTGATTCACTCCAGGTTGAAGAATTATGAAGTCAATGCCCAACTGTTCGCCCAACAGCAGGCAAGTGCGGCATCCTGGCTTGAACTATTCAGTGCTGCGGAGGCGGATTTGGTGAAGAACGACCCTGAAGTGGACTTCAATACCATCCGAAAAGGAATGGCCAGTGGGACTGAGCCTAAATACCGGAATATTCTCCCGGTTAAGAAGCAGGGGTTCTTGAGTAATCTGTTTGGCGGTTAGACCAATCCAGCGGGATTTTCGAGACGCTTCTCCCACTTCGCGATCTGACGCCCGACATTCGCCGGTGACGGTGCGCCGACCGCTTTACGCGCTTTCAATGCGGTAGAAACATTGAGCACATCGCGAACATCCTTCTCAAACACAGGTGAGAACTGTTCCCACTCTTCATCGGATAGATCCTGAAACGGAATATCCTCTTTAATTGAGTAAGCAGTCAGCTCGCCCATGATTTCATGTGCTTTGCGGAACGGGACACCTTTACGCACCAGATAGTCGGCCAGATCGGTCGCAAGCAGGAACGGGTCACTGGTGGCCTCAGCCGTGTTGTCGGCTTTCACCGATGCTTCGGCCATCATTTCGGCAAAGACTTCGAGAGCGATCTTGATGGTCTCGATTGAATCAAAGAGTGGCTCTTTGTCTTCCTGCAAATCCCGATTGTAGGTCATGGGAAGGCCCTTCAATGTCGTGAGCAGCGACATCAGGTTTCCAATAAGCCGACCTGATTTACCACGGGTCAGCTCGGCGACATCCGGATTCTTTTTCTGCGGCATCAGGCTGGAGCCAGTGGTGTGTGCATCGCTGAGATTGATGAAGTCGAATTCGGCGGATGCCCACAGGATGACATCTTCGCTGAGGCGGGACAGGTGTATGCCGATCATGGAGATCACGAACAACAACTCAGCCATATAATCCCGATCGCTCACGGCATCCATGCTGTTTTGAGTGACCTGGGGGAATTCCAGCAGATCTGCGATCAGTTTCCGGTTCACGGGGATGGTGGATCCGGCTAATGCACCTGACCCGAGCGGCATGTGGTTGATCCGCACATAGGCATCACGCAGGCGACCGCAATCCCGGTCCAGCATTTCGAGATAGGCGAGGATGTGATGTGCAAAGAGAACCGGCTGACCGCGCTGAAGGTGGGTGTAACCGGGGATCACGGCATCAGGATTCTTTTTCGCCAGGGTCAGCAGCGCGTCCTGCATGTTGAGCACCCGTTGATAGATGGCTTTTGTCTCAGCACGGCAATAGAGCCGTGTGTCCAGAGCGACCTGATCGTTCCGGCTTCGGGCGGTGTGGAGTTTGGCCCCGGCGTCACCGATCTTCTCCGTCAGGGCGGATTCGATATTCATGTGAATATCTTCGAGGCTGGTTCGGAACTTGAATTCGCCCGAGTCGATTTCCTTTTTGATCTCCTTCAGCCCTTTGGCAATAGACAACTGCTCGGCTTTGGTCAATATCCCGGCATCCTGAAGCGCTGTCGCGTGAGCGATGGAGCCCTGGATATCATAGGGATACAGCCGCCAATCGAACGAGATCGATTCGCCGTATTTCTGGACAAGATTTGAGGTTTCGACTTGGAATCTTCCTTTCCACATAGTTCCGCGACTGAACTCGGTATTGTGGTTTTTGACAACGAGGAAAATAAATCAGAATCCCTGACGCAAACGGAGCCTATTTCACCAGCCAGTTGAATCCGTAGAGTAATCCGAGCAGGATCACGGCAAGGATGGCCGTGATGCCGATCGGAAACGCACCGCGACGGCTCTGCAGGTAGAGTTTCTCCCGGCGCGTGGTGATTTCGGATTCACTGAGCCCCTGCAACTTCCAGGCAGGGGTTACGATGAGACAAAGAATCCGCGAAGGGCCTTCGGTGAAGAACCGGCCGATTTTTGGAACCAATCCATCAACCACTTTGCTGCGCGTGGCTGTATTGATGCGGTTGAGCGACTTATCAGCTGCCTTGTAGAGGAGCGGCCCGCCTTTTCGATAGAGCCAATCGAAGTCGAGGTTGGTGGAACGGATCTCAGCAGGGTAAAGGCCCGATCGCATAAGCAGTGTGAAAGCCAGGGCACTGAAAAGCAGAAGAGCTAACTGGTCAGTGACGTGACCCACGGTATAGGGCTCGTAACTGGCTTCTGTATTGGGCAGCATGTCGTAGAGAAATGCATTCGGGACAGTGCCAACGAGCACGCAGAGAAATGCCACAATACCCATTGCCAGGAGCTGATTGAGGGGAGCCTCTTTGCAGCGAATCCCCGAGTCATGAGAAAAGAATGCGAAGAAAGGAATCTTAATACCAGCGTGGTGGAAAACACCGGCGGAAGCGAAGAGCAATGCGCACCAGATGACAATCGTTCCCACGGTATCACTGGATGCAGCAGCACTCATGATCATCGATTTACTGACAAACCCACTGAACAAGGGGAACGCGGAAATACTCGCCGCGCCGACACAACAGAAAAGACAGGTCCATGGCATGGAACGGTAAAGTCCGCCCAGCTCGGTTGCTTTGCATTTTCCTGTACGGTAGAGCACCGAGCCGATCGACATGAACAGCAGGGCTTTGTAAAGGATGTGGCAGTATGCGTGTGCCGCAGTTCCATTCAGTGACATCGCAGTGCCGAGTCCCACACCGACGATCATAAATCCAACCTGGTTGATGAGGCTGTAGGCCAAAACGCGGCGGAGATCGTTTTCGATCACGGCAAAGAAAATTGGGATCGTCGCCATGGCCATACCGATCCAGAGCAGAGTTTCTTCACCGGGGAAAGTTCGCGCCAGCACGTAGACCGCTGTCTTGGTCGTGTAGGTGGCCATGAAAATCACGCCACCGATGGATGCTTCCGGGTAGGTATCCGTCAGCCATGAGCCAACGAGAGGCCACGCACAGTTGATTCCGAATCCAATGAACATCAGCCAGGCTCCGAGGCCGGACAGCTCGATCTTATCAAAGGCGACACTGCCACCGGTGGACAGGTGAATGACCAGGCCGGCCAGCAATACAACACCACCGAAAACGTGGACCAGCAGATAACGGTAAGCGGCTCGACCTGAATCCTGCGTCTTCCGGGCAAGGATGCACAGGACCGCGCCAAGCGTCAGCATTTCCCAGAAGAAGAACAACGTCAGCAAATCACCTGCCATCACCACACCCATGGCGGCACCGGCATAAAGCAGGCCCGCAGACATATCGAGGGACCGGTTCTCTTTTAGAATGTAGAGGATCCCGACGAACGAGAGGACGGTGAAGATATTGAGGAAAATCATACTCCACGCGTCAGCGCGACCGAGTATGAGCTCGAAGTCCATCAGCTGGAATGTCCAGTGAACGCCCTTGGGGATCAGGAAAAAGTTGAGGAACCCGATCACAGGAATCGTCAACGCAAATACCTGACGGAAACGGCCGCGCAGGAAGGGCACGATCAGTGCGCCCAGCAAATACAGAGTAGCGGGGTGAACGGCATCAGGCATGGTTGTCGTCGTCTCCTTTCTGCTCGCTGTCGTTTTTGTCGTAGTAATCTTCGTCGCGCATTACGAGCGGACGCATGACATGCTTGGCGATAAGCACCAGCAAAACACAGGCTACAAATCCATAGACCGCATAAAAGCCCGGCCACTTCTCCCACTTGAGATAGGGGTGCTTGTCGAAACCGGTGAGCCAGAAAATCACATCCAGCAGCACGAAGAATCCGCACGCGATGTAAAGTCCGCCGAGGATTTTACGCACGTTTTCCTTCCGGTCGAACCAACCGGGTTCTTCGTTGGGATCAGGATCAGTGGGAGTCATGATGCGCGGCTTCGCTCTTGGTGGAGTGTTGATCGTCGTGACCATGGTCGCTGTCGTGATGGCCTTTGGTTCGTCCCGGAGATACGATGAGAACGATGACCAGATACAGGGTCATCGCCGCAAACGCGATGATAAACGCACGCATGTAGCCCGGCACAGCATCGTGCTTGAGCTCCTTGAGCGGTTCATCGGTTGGGGAATGACTGGCCATGATTCGTGAGGAAAATACTCAGGTTAGAAAGAAGCGATTAGTCGTTCGGTCAGGTCGAAAACGATTCCGGGGAAAAAGAACAGCAGGATCGACCCCGCTGCGGTCACACAGAGTGGGAAGACACAGGCGAACGGCGCTTCGGAAACTTTTTCGATGATTTTTCCATCAGCAGGTTTCTTAAAGAACGCGCGATAGACAATGGGGAAGAAGTAAACGCCGTTGAGGATCGAACTGATGAGATAAACCGCGAGCAGCGCGATTTGTCCCGCGTCCGCAGCTCCCCAGATCAGATAGATTTTACTGAGCAATCCACCCGTTGGCGGCAGCCCCGTCACGCTCATCGCACCGATGGCAAACGCAGCAAACGTCCACGGCATGGCGCGACCGAGCCCGTCCAGCTGACTGATGTATTTCTTTCCAGTCGCCACAAAAATTGCACCCGCACAGAAGAACAACGTGATCTTCCCGAAAGCGTGCATCGCGATATGCATGATACTTCCCTGAACCGCATGGGGCGTCAGCAAAGCAACACCGAGAATGATATAAGACAGCTGCCCGATTGTGGAAAAGGCGAGACGTCGCTTCAGATTATCCTGACTCATCGCAATCAGAGACGAGGTCAGCACTGTAAACGCAGCGATCCACGCGAGAATTTCCGAGGGCGAAACCTTCCCGATGACCTGGGAGAGAAGATCTTTATCAAACACTTCCATCACCACCCGGATCACACAGAAGACTCCAACCTTCACCACCGCCACGGCGTGCAACAGCGCGGAAACAGGCGTCGGCGCAACCATTGCCCCCGGCAACCAGGAGTGAAACGGCATCATGCCCGCTTTCGAAAAGCCAAAACAGAAGGCCAGCAATAGTGCCAGCGTCGGCCACGCGCCAAGATCTCCGGATTCAAGAATCGCCTTACCGAACTCCACTTCACCGTCAGTCTTTACGATGGTAAAAATCAATGCCGGCAGAGCAAAAGCAATCGACGTCCCCACCAGATGCGTCAGATAAGTCCGACCGCCTCCGCGTGCTTCCTTGTCCTGATGATGCGTGACCAAAGGCCAGGTCGCCAGCGACAGCAGCTCGTAGAAAAGATACAGCGTGAGGAGATTCCCTGCGAAAGCGACTCCCAAAGTCGCGCAGAGAGACACGGCAAAGAAAACGTAGAACCGTGTCTGCGAATGTTCCTTCAGCCCGCGCATGTAGCCGATGGCATAGAGCGATGTCAGAATCCACAGGCTGGACGCCACCAAAGCAAAAACCATTCCCAGCTCATCCACCCGGAACATGATGGGGACATTCACCCCGCCAATCCCTTCAGTGAAAGTGAACTCAAGCACCGTGCCGTCCTTCACGTATTGATAAATGGCGAGGACAAAGCCGAGCTTTACGAAGCCGGCGATGAATGTCACCGCTTCGCGCATAAAAGGTTCCTTACGGAAAATTAATATCCCTGGAACTGCCAGAAGCGACGCCAGGCAGGCCCATAAGGGGAGTGTGCTTGTTTCCGGTGTCATGGCTTAATCGTCAGTCGAATCCATTCGACAATCGGCCCGTTAAATACGCCGAGGAGAATAACTATAGCCGCCGTGGTCAGCAGCGGAATCAATGTGGACAACCGGGCTTCGCGAAATGTCCCTGTGGACGGAGCGATCGCACCCTCTTGATTCGTATCGTGAGCTTCGTCTTCATCATCATGATGAGCATGATCGTGACCTTCCGCCGGCTTCGCACCGAAAAAGGCGATCTCAAAAATCCGGAAGAAGAGAACCACGTTCACCAGACTGGAAATAATCAGCGCGATGACATAAGGCCAGTGGCCCGACTCGATACCGCCACGAATCAGGTAGAACTTGCTGAAGAATCCACAGGTCGGAGGAATTCCGATCATCGCCAGCCCTCCCACGACGAACCCAATCATCGTGATCGGCATCTTCTTGAACATGCCGGAGAGGTCTTCAATGTTTTTCGCCCCGGCACGTTTGACCAGGATGTTCGCTGCAATGAACAGGCACAGGGTCATGAACGCATCCGCGAGGATGTGATAGACCGCACCGGTCATGCCCCACTTCTCAGCGTCAGCCAACCAGGCACCGCCGACCATGTAGCCGACCTCCGCCACGATCAGATAACAAAGCATCTTCTTCAGCTCTTTCTGAGCCAGTGCCAAAACAGAACCCGCCAGGATTGCGATCACCGCGAGGATCACCACCGCATGACTCCACCCGAGGTGACCAAAGACCCATTCCCAGCCAAAAATCCCGATCATGACCCGGATCATGATGTAGACCGAAATCTTCGTCATCAGCGGAGCCAGAATGCAGCTGCTCGTCGATGGGCAGTAGCTGTAGGCATTCGGCAGCCATCCATACAGCGGGAAAAACGCCATCTTGATCCAGATCCCCACCAGAATGAGGATAAAAGCGACCATCACCGGCTTCGATTGCCCGATCTCGCTGTTGTTGGCCGTCAGCACCTCGTGCATGTGGGCCATATTCAGAGTTCCGGTCTGCAGATACAGGTAGCCAACCCCCAACAGGTAAAAAGACGCCCCGACCGTGCCCATCAGGATGTAGTTGAAAGCCGCCATCGTCCCGCGGCGCGAACTTCCCATCGCAATCAATGCATAACTGGTCAGCGACGAAACCTCCACCAGGACAAACAGGTTGAAGGCATCACCCGTGATCGTCATGCCGAACAAACCGACACAGAGCAGCAAATACAGCGTGTAGAATTGCGGAGCCTTTTCAGTGCTCTCCTCTCCCGCGCGGCGGATTGAGAAAACCGATACCAGGATGGAAACCGCAGCGATCACCATCAAAACAAGCCCGTTCAGCGTATCCACCCGCAGCTCAATGCCGAATCCCTTGGGGATCTTCACATCGCCGTTCACACCGGGCATCGTAGCTCCCGCTTCCCATCCGCTCACAAAATAGCTGACCGGACCGTTTTCAACGACCTGCATGAAAGTTCCCGCCGCCGCCAGGGCGGAAACCACCAGCACCCCGAAAACCACCGGGAAACAAATACGCGGATCCTTCGTGCCAAACAGCCCGATGATCAGCGCCCCGAACAGTGGAGCCAATACAATGATGACTGGGAGCTGATCAACCATCTGTCGAAGATTCTGCGGTTTTGATCTGAGCGAGAATTTCGTCTTCCTCGAGAGATCCGTAGTCCTTATAGAGTTGTTGCGCGACCGCGAGGGCCACACCGAGCGTCGAGACACCCACCACAATCGCCGTCAGCATCAGCACGTGCGGCAGTGGGTTGGCAAACTTGTCGGGATTGACCTGAAGCTTTCCGGCATGCCCGGCACCGGCATGTTCCCCATGTCCCTTATCACCGGCATCCGCGTGCTCTTCAGCAGGGGCGTGGTGCGGAATGATCGGGATCTTGGAGCCTTCCTTCACCCCGATCGAGACATAAAAGAGAATAATCGCCGTCTGGAAGATCGACAGACCAATCAGCTTCTTCACCAAATTGTTCTTCGCGATCACCGCCCACAGTCCAATCATCATGAGGATCACATAGACCCAATAATTGAAGTACGGCTGGATACTCTGTTCGATAAAATCACCCATGACTTAGAGCCCTTTCTTAAGTTCGCCGCGGGACGACAGGTTAGCGTAAATGGCGAACATGATCGCCGTGACCGTGAATGCGACCCCGATCTCCACGCCCAGCATCGCGTGGGAACGGGCCATCTGCTCGCTGGTGAACATCACATGCTTCAGCACGCCGTAGTCGAGGAAATTCCGCTGCATGAACAGGCAGAGCAGCCCGAAGCCGGCGTAAATCACAATCCCGATACTGGCAAGAATCATGAAATTCTTCTCCGAGAACCATTTCAGCGCGTCATCGAGATCCTTCGCAATCGCCAGCAGGATAAAACTCGCTCCCATGATCACTCCGCCCTGGAATCCTCCCCCCGGACTGTGGTGACCGTGCGCCACCACATACAGGGCGAACAGTTGGATCACCGGAATCAACATCTTGCACGTGATCCCGACAATAATCCGTGAATGATCACCATCTGAAAAGGCATCCCGCGAGTCAGCCCGTAGCGGCGCCTCGCTGGTTCCCATCACCCGCAGAATCGCAAAAATCGCCATCCCTGCGGCAAAAATCACCACCGTCTCAAACATCGTGTCGTATCCCCGGTAGTCCGCCAGGACAGCAGTCACGAGATTGGGAACTTCCGTCAGCTCAACCGTCTCCGTAATGAAAGCCTGCGACACCGAATCCCCAATCGGAACTCCGGACTCCGTTTTTGCCCCCGCATTGGCCGGGGAATGCGCATCTCCCCAGTGCGGGAAATCCGACACCCCGTAGAGCAGCAGCGAACCCGTGAGAACCACGGCTATGAAAGCGAAAATCCTCATAGTATCAGTCTGATGACCTCCGGCTGGTGTGATACACCGTGGCAATAAAGAAAACCGCGCTCACTCCGGCCCCGACGGCAGCCTCCGTGAACGCCACGTCAACCGCTCCCATCTCCGCCCAGAGCAGACAGATCAGAAAGCTGTAAATCCCGAATACCATCGAGGCACTCAGCAAATCCTTGACCCGCAGCGAAGCTATCGCCGCGATCACCAGAAAGATCAGAATGAGGATATCAAGCGACCAAATCATCCTTCATCCTCCCTCAGTGCATTTGGCTTGTTGCCGTTCTTCAGCTTCGGCTCAATTCCGTCTTCCCAGCCCGCATCCATCAGCGTGTGTGTACTCGTCGGACTCGTCACCATGATGAAAGCACAGATGGCCAGCAACTTCAGGATCACCAGCAGGGTCACCCAGTTATGCTCAAACCAGTCTTCTGTGAACTTGAGGTCATGTATCTGGAAGACCGCAAACCCCAGGATAACAAGCAGCGATGAAAGAGTGTCTCCCTTACCCGCCGCATGCATTCTGGTATAAAAATCCGGAAAACGCTGGATTCCCACCGCCGCACCGAGGAAAAACACCAGCCCGAGGATAATCAGGGCCATGCTGAGGAGTACAATCACGGTTTCCATCACTTGGTTGAGTCCGCCTCCTTCGGTTCAATGTTTCCGCGACCTTCCGGCGATTTGTGTAGAAAGCGCGAGGCCGCCAGCGACCCGATGAAATTCAACAGCGCGTATGCCAGCGCAAAATCGACAAACATTTCCACCTGCTGGAAGATGCAGCCGATCACCACGAGGAGGACCGCTGTCTTCGTTCCGATCACATTGACCCCGAGAATCCGGTCAATCGCAGTGGGCCCGTCCCAGACACGCCACAGAGCCGGCAGCATCAGCAACAGCAAAGCCACACCAACACCCGTGGCGAAATGATCATTGAAGAAATCAACCATGATCAGAGGCCTCCTTCTTCTTGCCGGTTTTAAAAATTGCCGCAATCCGGCGCTCCATCTCCCCGTCGAGACCCTTGGCGGTAAAATCTGATACCGCGTGGATGTAATATTGGTTCCCGAGGATTTTCATGGTGATCGTGCCGGGAGTCAGCGTGATCGAATTCGCCAGCAGGAACTTCTCAAAATCAGATTCCAGTTTGGTCTCGTATTTTACGATCTGCGGCTGAAGCGACTTCGGTCCGATAAAGGCCAACTTCAGCAGATGCACATTGGAAAGGACGATTTGCCAGAGCAACCAGACCGCGTAGCTGCACAACCGCCACGCCTGGCCCATCCGGTCGCCAATGCTGATCTCACGGTTTTCGAAAAGCAAATCAGACGAAATCCACGTCACAAAGGCGCAGGAAATGACCCCCAACGTGATGTGAAAAGGATCAATCAAGCCGGAGAATACCACCCAGATCAGCAACAAAATGCCGAACGTCAGCAACTGATAGCCCTGCTGATGGGGGGATTTCTTTTGATCTTCAGAGGCCAATTTGGAGGGGAGGTTTCGTGATTCGCAGTTTCTGGGTGCGGGATTTTTAGCTGGGACTGTGCCAATTTCCAGTAGAAAAGGAAAAATCGAATCGCACAGAAGCGGAACGGTTTTCCCGAATTACAAAACGACATCTCGTCGCAAAGCCCGGAATTGAAGCCTGTTTTCTCCGGAATTCACTCTGACAGAGCGAATTGAGCACGATCAGGACCGTTGGTTATCCCGATTTATCGGGTGGTAACGATACAAAACCACTCGTGGCCCAGCCGACCGGCCAGGTAACGTTACAAACCCGCCTGTGATGGTGCCGACGCGTTTTGTAACGTTTCATAGGCACCTGTCAGGAAGCCAACCCGCTTCAACCGTTTACAAAACGACCTGTCAGGGGAAAAACCGCTCATGTAACGTTACAAAGCGACCTGTCAGGAGGATTTGTCGTCTTGTAAAACAACATGGCCACCTGTCGGGATGACGATTCTTTCCGAAACGATCCAACAGGGTCTGATCGATGAATAGACCCTGTTGACTCGTAACGCTTGCAAGATGGCGCGTAGCGTTGATTTTCCCCTCACAAAATCTGAACCCTTACAGAGCAACCATGGCAACATCAGATAGTTTAGAGAAAGTTGGAGTAATCGGACTGGGAATCATTGGCAGTCGTGTCGCAGAGCGCCTCAGAGGCAGCGACCGTCACGTGTATGTCTGGAACCGTTCACCCAAGCCCGTTCCGAATTTCTTAAGTTCCCCGGCTGAAATCGCCCAGCTGGCAAACGTGATTCAAATCTTCGTCACGAACGGCGAGGCTCTCCTGGATGTGATTGGCCAGCTCGAAGGCCGCCTGTCGAAGAAGCATGTCATCATCAATAACTCGACGGTGGATCCCGATTCAGCCATCAAAGCCGGGGAAATGGTGCAGGCTCAGGATGCCTCTTATATTGAGGCGCCTTTCACCGGATCGAAAGACGCGGCTGAAAAAGGAGCGCTCGTTTATTATATTGGGGGTGATTTGAAGGTTCTGGACAAGGTCCGCCCTCTTCTGGAAGTGTCCTCGCGGGAAATCATCTATATCGGGAAATCCGGTGACGCCGCACTGATCAAAATCGCAACCAATATGATCTCGGCCACGGTGGTGCAGGTATTGAGCGAAGCGTATGCTCTGACAGTGGCTTCGGGAATGAATCCGGACAAGCTCATCGAGGCTCTGGAGCACAACGCCTGCGGGTCGGCTCTGACGGGGATGAAGTTGCCTTCAATCATCAATCGGGAATACGAGGCTCACTTTTCGCTGAAGAACATGTTCAAGGATGCCCAGTTCGCGCTGAATCTGGCCAACCAGTACAAAGTGGATCTGCCTGCTTTGTCGACCACGGCGAGCGTGATGTTCCGCACCATGCAAAAGGGGCATGGTGATGAAGATTACTCGGTGGTGGCCGCAAACTATCAGGAACAGCTCATTGAAGTGGACGTTCCACACAGTTGATCACCATGAAGTGGGTTGATCTCTCCTCTCGCGCCAAGTTTCGCCTGACCGGCGAAGACCGGGTTCGCTATTTAAACGGTCAGGTCTCGAATCAGGTGGCGCAGGACTTGTCGTCGAAGGCTGTTCAGGCCTGTGTTTGCACCCTGAAGGGAAAAATTGAAGCGCTGGTCTCGATCACCGCAGAGGGCGATTCTCTCCTCGTGGATTGTGATGCTGAGCTGCGCGAGGCGCTTTTTACACGTTTAGACAGGTATCTGATTGCTGACGACTGCGAGATTGAAGATGTGACGGAGGAATATCAACTGTGGCACGGGCTCGGAGAAGGTGGAGAGGGTGTTGAATCTGACCGCTACGGTGAAACCGGGTGTGATGTGTGGCTCAAATCCGGAGAGGCAGCCGATTTCGCCGGGGAAGTGGTTTCTGAGGAGTCGCTGGAGATTTTACGGATCAAACGGGGAATCCCCAAATGGGGACATGAGCTGAGAGGCGATGAATTCCCCGCCGAGGTGCGACTGGATGAGCGTGCCGTGAGTTTTAATAAAGGGTGCTACCTCGGGCAGGAAGTGGTTTCGCGCATCAAGAGTGCGGGCAAGGTGAATAAGCGCCTCGTCGGGTTGGAATCAGTAGGCGCGGGATTTTCTCTGAAAGAAGGGGATCCGCTGGTTGTAGAAGATAAAGAAGCAGGTGTTGTAACCAGTGTCGCTTCATGCGGCGAAAGGGTGCTGGCGCTGGCCGTTGTAAAACGGGCGTTTACAGAAGCGGCAGAGGCGGGTAAGTTACCGGAGGAATTGTCGATGTTTGACTTCGAACGCGGCGGTCCCTGAAACGAATAAACGGGACCTGCCACAACCCCATTTTAAGAAATGATGACTGGTATGAAAGCAAGGTTCTACGGAATATTGATCGCGGCAGCGCTCGTTAGCGGTGCACAGCAGGAACTCAGCGCGGCCCCGTTGGTGACGCAGGTGGAGATGGTGATCACGTTTAAGGGCGAGGACCGGACGGTGGTATTCGAACTGGACGAAGTCAAAACGCCGCGGACAGCTCAGAACTTCCGTAAGCTGTGTAAGAGCGGCTTTTATAACGGGACACTCTTTCACCGGGTCATTCCCGGCTACATCGTGCAGGCGGGAGATCCGCTTTCAAAAGAATCCGCCAAGCGCGGGATGTGGGGCACGGGTGGGCCGGGTTACACTTTGAAGCCGGAATTTGGAAAGCCTCATCTACGGGGTGCGCTGGCAATGGCCCGTCTCGGTGACGCGGTGAATCCGGGTAAGGAATCAAGCGGCAGCCAGTTTTATGTGGCTTTGGATCGAATTGAGTCGCTTGACGGCGAGTATGTGGTTTTTGGTCAGGTCATTTCCGGCATGGAATTGATGGATGAGATTGGAAACGCCGCAGCGGATCAAAACAACACGCCGGTCAACGAGATCATTATTAAGCAGACCACGGTAAAAGGGGAGACATCGGCTCCGCCCGTGCCGGCTCCAGCGCCGGAACCCGCACCGGCTCCCATTCCGGAACCGGAGCCTGCGCCAACAACAGTGACTGAAGCACCGGCCCCGCCGACTTCCGCGCCAGCACCTCCGCCGGCACCGGCTCCAGCAGGGATGCCTGAGGAAACGCTTACGGATATCACGCCGGGTGCATCAAACGGGACAACGCCTGGCGCCGGGCCTGAAGGTTCATTGTCCGAGGGAGATCTCGCGAAGTCAGCGGAGAAGAAAGCGGCCAGTCAGGAAAAGGCCAAAAAGCGGGGGCCGTTGTCAAAATTCCTCAAGAGATTCTGGTAGATCCAGGGCTCGAAATCAGGGCGATTTGAGGAGGGACAAGGGATTAGAGCCTGTTTGCGAGCTGATTCTTAGAAATACAGCTTACTAAAGTAAATTTTCAGGCAATATTTTTCACCCTGTAAGTCCCTTAGAGGCAAGTGATTGCCCGTGTGTGATTTGCTAAATTCGCCAAGGGGCGATTTTTTTGGTTGTTTTTCTCTAAGAATTCTCCAAGTTCGGCGTTCCGCGCCAAGTTTGCCATGGCTTGTGTGACGAAAAAGTTGTTTTTCGCTCTTAAGATGGCATGGCAAATGCTCAACGTGGAACTGATTCGAGTTCGAATCGACTCAACAAAACAAAAACCAAGGGATATTAAAATGAAACTCAAAGCACTTGTTGCATCTATTGGAGTGTTCGCGATTTCGGTCGCCAATGCTGGAGACTACGTCGACGCGAAGGCGCCGGTTATCGTTGAAGAAGCGCCACTCGGCGGGACTATCAGCACTGGTTACATGACCAACTACATCTTCTACGGGCTTGACCTCGGAGAAAACGCAATCTGGACAGGTATCGATTACACGATCACTGCTCTTCCTGTTGCTGTTGACGTAGGTGTTTGGTACATCAACCCAACTGACAATCCAGGTGCAACTGGCGTTGACGACGAGCTTGACCTCTACGCGAGCGTTGCTGGTCCTTCTTTCGCTGGATTCGACACATCACTTACTTTCACTGCGTTTCTCTTCCCTGAGAACGGAAGCGGTGCTACTTACGAGCTTGCAGCTGGTGTTAGCCGCAGCCTCGGTTTCGTAGACTTCGCATCTAAAGCAGCTTACGATTTCGAGCTTGAAGCTTGGTATTTCGAAGTTGGTCTTGAGAAGTCAATCGACCTCACAGACTCAATCGCACTTGTTGCTAGCGCTGGCGTTTCTTACGCAATCGATTACTACGCAGCAGGAGACGGCTTCCAGCACGCATATGCTCAGCTTTCTCTTCCTATCGCTCTTCGCAGCAATGTGACTCTTGAGCCATACGTTGCAGGTCTCTTCGCTCTCGAAACAATCGAAGACATCCAGGACGACATCGTTCATGGTGGTATCTCTTTGAGCGTTTCTTTCTAATTTGAGAGACGAACAAGATTAATTCTTTAAAAACGCTCTTCGGTTCGCCGGAGAGCGTTTTTTTTGTGTCCGCCTTGAAAGGCTGCGCAAATCGTGGGATCAAAAGCTGATGCCACTTATTCCGGTCGCCGCAGTTCTAATCGATGGAGCCTCTGATGATCTCCATTTCAGCTATGCGATCCCTGAAGCTCTTCAGGGGAGAGTTGTGGCGGGTTGCCGGGTTTCGATTCCGCTCCGGAACCGGAATGCTTTCGGAACCGTGCTGTCTGTTTCGGATGTTGATACCGAGGAAACAAAGTACGCGCTGAAGCCGCTGACCAGCCTGCTGGATCCCAAGCCGATTCTCACAGAGCCTCTCATGAAGCTGGCCTACTGGATGTCGGATTACTATTTGGCTCCGGTCGAAGCTGCGTTCCGGGCTATGATTCCCCAGGCGGTTCGTTCCCCTGAGTCTTCGGAAAAGACACGGAAAGTGGTCCGTCTCAAGGTAAAGGAGGTAGATGGTGAGCAGATGGAACAACTGGGGCGGAAGGCCAAAAAGCAGGCTGAGGCGCTGAAACTTCTTCTGGAGTCTGAAGACGGGTCCATCCCGTTGCAGGACTTCTCGGCGAATCGCCGGATTGCCCGCCCGTCGATCACAGCCCTGGAAAAACTCGATCTGGTCGAGGTGGTGGAAGAATCTGTGCAGCGGGATCCTTTTGCCGGGCAAACATTCGTGCCGACGAAGGCGCTGACGCTGAATTCTGAGCAGGTCGTGGCTTTGCAAAAGGTAGTGGATGCGTGTTGCGACACTTTACCGTCGGATGCTCCGAAGCCAATCCTGCTCCACGGAGTTACCGGCAGTGGAAAAACCGAGGTCTATCTCCAGGCTATTCAGCATGTTCTTGATCAGGGAAAGGGCGCTATCGTTCTGGTGCCCGAGATTTCTCTGACTCCGCAAACGGCGGACCGGTTTAAGCAGCGGTTTGCTCATATCCAGGATCAGGTCGCTGTCCTGCACAGTAATCTCTCCGCGGGTGAGCGTCACGATGAGTGGAAAAAAGTGCTCAACCGTCAGGCAAAGATCGTGATCGGTGCCCGCAGTGCGGTGTTTGCTCCGGTCGAAAACCTGGGACTGATCGTGGTGGATGAGGAACACGAGAATTCCTACAAACAGGAAACCGTTCCCCGGTATCAGGCGAGAGATCTGGCGATTGTCCGTGGTCATCTGGAAAAATGTGCCGTCCTGCTCGGCAGCGCGACGCCGTCGCTGGAGTCGTGGAAGAATGCCGATGTTGGTAAATACGAGCTCGTTCAGATGAAGAAGCGGGTCGATGACCGCGGCATGCCTCTGGTTCGAGTCATTGATATGAAGCTCGAATCCCGCAAGCAGAAGGGGCAGCTCGCAATTCTTTCGTCCAAGCTTCGTCTTTCCATCGAGGCGCGACTCGAAGATGGGGAGCAAACCATCCTCTTTCTCAACCGGCGTGGGTTTGCCCGCTCCATGATGTGTCCGGATTGCGGATACGTCGCTGAATGCAAGCATTGCAGCCTGACGCTCACGGTTCACCGCGAAGAGGACCGGCTCATGTGTCATATGTGCGGATACTCTCAGCTCCCGCCCCGTCAGTGCCCGGAGTGTAAGTCAAAGGCGATCGTGAATTCCGGCTACGGGACGGAACGTGCCGAGGAAGTCATTCGGCGGGTCTTTTCAACTGCGCGCGTCGCCCGGGTCGACACCGATTCCATGCGGAAGAAAAACCAACTGCGCGATACTCTGGCGGCCTTCAAGGCGAAGAAGATCGATATCCTTCTGGGGACACAGATGATCGCGAAAGGCCTCCACTTTCCCAATGTAACGCTGGTGGGGATCCTCAATGCCGACGTCGGCCTGCATATCCCCGACTTCCGTGCGGGTGAGCGCACTTTCCAGCTCATCACTCAGGTCGCAGGGCGCGCGGGGCGGGGAGAGATCGCCGGCGAGGTCGTCGTCCAGACATACACTCCGCACCACTCCTCGATTCAGTTTGGGCGCCATCACGATTTCGAAGGCTTTGCGGATGAGGAAATGCAGATGCGGAAGCAGTTCCATCATCCGCCCTTCTTCCACATTGCGATCATTACAGTCCGCTCAGTTCATCAGCAGCGGGCCGAGTTCTCGCTGCAGACGCTTCACACTCGACTGAAACGAAACCTGCCGTCGGATATCGGGATGACCGAGCCACTCCCATCCCCGTTGATTCGTTCCCACGATCAGTGGCGCTTCCAGCTCATCATGAAAGCCGTCAACCCCCGGAGAATCGCCGCGCATATTCGCGCCGTGATGAACGACCTCACTTTTCCCGACGATGTGATTGTCACCGTGGATATGGACCCGCATAATCTCAGTTAACTATGGATCTCGGACTCAAAGATAAATCAGTTCTCGTTATGGCCTCCAGCGGAGGGATCGGGCGTGGCGTCGCAACAGAATTCGCCCGCGAAGGAGCAAAGGTCATGCTGTTTGCCCGCTCGGAAGACAAGCTCGCTGCCACCGCTGCTGCAATTGGAGAAGAAACCGGCAACGCCCCACTGTGGACGGCCGGGGATATCACAAGCGCAAGTGATGTCGCGGGCGTGGTTGAAAAAACGGTCGCAGAATTTGGCGGTCTCTGGGCGCTCTTCAACAACACCGGCGGCCCGCCTCCCGGATCATTTGATGTCTTTGATGACGATGCCTGGCAGTCAGCGTTTGAGTTGACCACGCTGGGTTATGTCCGGTCCATTCGGGCCTGCCTGCCCCACATGCGAAAGGCGGGCGGCGGCCGGATTGTGAACAACACCTCCGTTTCCACCAAAGAAGCCATCGATTCCCTGCTTCTGTCCAATGTGTTTCGCTCCGGTCTGGTCGGTCTGGGGAAAACCCTTGCGCGCGAGCTCGGCCCTGAAGGGATTCTTGTGAACACCGTTGGTCCGGGACGAATCGATACCGAGCGCATCGAGCAGCTGGACAACCTCTGGGCGGGTAAGAAAGAAGTGTCCTACGAAGAACAACGCCAGTCATCGGAAGCTTCAATCCCTCTCCGGAAATACGGCGAGCCGACCGACTTTGGCCGGACCGTGGCGTTTCTTTGCTCCGAATCCAACGCCTATGTCACCGGTCAGAATATTCTGATCGATGGGGGAATGGTGGCAGCCTACTGATTCTTTCTCATGAAAAAGACGCTGATCGTAGCCACGCACAACACGCACAAGACAGAGGAAATCTGTGAGATGCTGGGGGATTTCTTCGATGAAATCACAGACCTGACAGCTTTCCCTCACTTGAAGCCTGCTGAGGAAACCGCCACCACCTTCTCAGGTAATTCAGCCATCAAAGCCCTCGCTGCCAGTACAGAAATGCCCGAGGCGCTGGTGCTGGCGGATGATTCCGGTCTTGAAGTCGATGCCTTGAACGGCGAACCGGGCGTGTATTCCTCCCGCTATTCCGGCGAAGGAGCAACAGATGCGACCAACCGCGAGAAGCTCGTTGCTGAGCTGACCAAATCCGGTGCAAAAGGAAAAGACCGGTCCGCCCGGTTCCGCTGTGTCCTGTCGATTGCTCGCGGAGGTTCTGTCATTGAAGAATTCGACGGAGCCGTCGAAGGCATCATCGCAAATGAAGAGAAAGGCGAAAGCGGCTTCGGGTATGACTCCCTTTTCATCCCCGAAGGATACTGCGAAACCTTCGGGCAACTGTCGGCAGAGATCAAAAACGGGATGAGTCATCGTGCCCGCGCTCTGGGAAAGCTGAAGCTCTGGCTGCAGGATTCCGGCGGTGCCCCAGAATAAAAAAAGCCCCGCTGATTCGAAAACCAGCAGGGCAGTTGTCCGGGGCGACAAATCTGTTTTGTTAAATCTTACTCGGGAGCCAGCTCGATAAGCTTCTTCATCACGACATTCTGATCGTTCGAAACCAGCGAGCCATCCGGCTTGAGGAGAACCACATTGGGGATGAATCCCGTGTCACCGGTCTTGAGCAGGTCAGTGATTGCATCCCGACCCTCCACTTTGATCGCGGGGAAATTGAGTTTCTTGCCGGTTACGTATCCTTCATTCCCCTCCTTGGTGCCGTCATAGCCTAGAAGGATGAGTTGAAATTTACTTTTGTCACCGAGCTTGAGATTCCTTTCATTGATCGAAGCCAACTGCTTCGTTACGGGGCCGCAAGCGCCTCACCAGGAAGCTGAATGATAGAGTACATAATACTCCGGATCACCGGTGAGCTCTGCTTCTACGATTTTGCCATCTTCCTGGGCGATGAGTTTTCCTTTGAGGGCGGTTGCCACCTCAGAGGCCTTGTTGTCTTTGTCATCCTGTGCCTGAACACAGAAGCCAAGCCCGAGAAAGGCGATGGCTGCGAGTTGAATTGTTTTCATGATTTGGTGGGTGAAGGAATGGTCCGGGGGTTAGACGAACAGGCATCGGGGGAACTAACAAAATCCTGTCACATGAGAAGCGTCGCATCATTGTGAGCTTGTTCATCTCACCCAAATACGGCTCAATCTCACACATGATATCGCGTTTCCTCTTCGCCCTTGCCCTCATAGGCTCCATTGCCTGCGCCGGTGATCAGCCGAACTTCCTCATCATCGTGGCTGACGATTGCACGCACAACGATCTCCCTGTCTATGGCGGTCCGAATGCCAAAACGCCCAACATCGATGCCCTGGCAGCCAGCGGTCTGACATTCAACAATGCCTACCTGGCTGAAGCCATGTGCCAACCCTGTCGGGCTGAGCTCTATTCGGGTCAGTTCCCCATGCGCAACGGCTGCGCGTGGAATCATTCGGCCAGTCGCTCGACTACCAAAAGCCTGCCTCATTTTCTCGAGCCCGCCGGATATCGTGTCGGGCTTTCGGGCAAAGTTCACGTCAAACCGGCTGAAGCCTTTCCCTTTGAAGAAGTGGCCGGGTTTGATAAGAGCTGCGTCAGGGCTGTGACGCAGCAACACGACCTTGCGCCGATGTCGGAATTCATGACCCGGGATGATAAAGCCCCATTCTGCCTCGTTGTTGCACTGGTCGAGCCCCATGTGCCCTGGACGATGGGTGATTCCAGTCAGTATCCGCCGAACAAAATTAAACTTCCGGCAAATATTGCAGACACTCCGGTCACTCGCGAGCACTACGCCAATTACCTCGCCGAAATCACCTACATGGATGGTCAGGTCGGTGAAATCATGCAAGCCCTCGAAGCATCCGGCAAGAAAGACGACACCGTTGTGATCTTCACCTCCGAACAGGGCTCACAATTCCCGGGGTGCAAATGGACCAACTGGGACACCGGTGTTCACACCGCTCTGATTGCATCCTGGCCGGAGAAAATCGCCGCCGGAAAACGGACTGATGCGATCGTTCAATACGCCGACATTGCACCCACCCTGCTGGATCTGGCCTCTGCCGAAAAGCCGGCTGATCATACCTTCGACGGCACCAGCTTTGCCGCTGTTCTGCACGGGAAAGCCGACTCCCATCGCGAGTTCGCGTTCGGCCTTCATAACAATCTTCCCGAAGGCCCTGCCTATCCGATACGGACTGTCACCGATGGTAAATTCCGCTACATCCGGAATCTGACTCCTGATGAAATCTACATCGAGAAACACCTCATGGGAGGGGGCCGGCTCAACAATCCCTACTGGGCGACCTGGGTGGGAGCCGATCCACTCAAGAAGAAGCCTGTCTACGATCTGGTGAAGCGCTACATGAGTCGTCCTGCCGAGCAATTGTATTTCACTTCAAGCGACCCCTACGAGCTGACCAATCTCGCCGACGACCCCGCGCACGCGGAAACCTTGAAGAAGCTGAGCGGCGAGCTTGATAAGTGGATGAAAGCTCAGAATGATCCCGGTGCTGCGGTGGATACGCCTGAGGAATTGAAGAACTCGAGGACAGGTGCCCATTCGTTTGGGAATGCTGACTGAGTGATGCCCAAGCTCCTTTGCAAAGTGGTTGATACCTTTTCCATACAAGGGCGGGGTGTTGTCGCCGTATTGGAAGAAGGGGAAGAGTGGCGAATCCCGCCCGATGAAGTCATCAAGCATAAGGAAGTAATTAGAATCCTTCATCCTGAGGGCGCATCCGTTCAAACTTTCCTGAAGGAGTTTGAGTTTGTCACAAAGGCCAACGGCACCTCTCAGTTGGCGATCACTTTTCCAAAGAATATTGAACTGAGTGATGTGCCACCAGGTTCATTGATCTTTCTGGAGCGGGAAGACGCCGATTCAATTCTCTGGGACGGGACCCCGTTGGGATGAATCAGGTTCAAGAGGAGAGGCTGACTTTTGCCTTTCTACAGCGTGTGCGCCACCTGTCCTGCCGCTGATCACAAGTTTGGTTTTTGCATAAAGCCGGGACTCGGTCCGTCTGCTTTACGAACCACACTTGTTTATCTATGAACCTGAAAGCGCACTATATTAACTTTACCCACGCTGCTTTATCTACATTTGGAGCGGTTGCCTTGATCTTTCTGCCACTTGAAAACGTCATCAGTGCCGAGATCGATCCAGTCAATGACGAAGCAGCTAAAGAATTTCAATTGATCTACGATCTGTTTGTGAACCGGGATCTTGAGTCCCTGAAAAAAGATTCCCTCTACCTCGACCTGATCAGTCGTCCCGGCGGCAACCACATTGCTGAGCTGGTAGACACATTGGAGCGGGATCGCAGGGAGGGATTCGAAACGCCGGACCGATACCGCGGTTCCACAGAATACGGTTTCTCAAGCTCTACCAAAGAGAGAGCTTCAGGAGGGATATCCAGTCTCCTGATTGGCGATACTCGCATCGTGGTGAAGACATCAGATGGATCCATTGTCGTTGTTACGATCATCACCGAAGAGGACGAGGAGGAACTCGAATTTTTATATGGAGGTGATGATTATGAAGACGATCTTGATGTTAAGTATGAAAAGACCTACGGAGCCGGGGTTCACTCAACCTGGATCTATGACAAGCGAAGCGATAGGACCTATGCCGAGTGGAAAGAGCATCTCAAGGACATGGCTGAGACTACATCCGACCAGTACAGCGACGATGATGATGACGATACGGACGACGAGGGTGGTAAAGAAGCATTCGGCGGCACAGATGAAGACTCCGGCACTGAGGGCGGCCCTCTGAACGATCAGCGCCCCATCATTCTCGGAGACCTCTCCACACTGCGTCTCGGTAGCGACCACGACAGTGGAAGCGGTGATCTTGAAAAAGAAGTTAAAGATCCCAACGAGGGCACGATCAGAATGGATCCTCAAGCTGAGGCGATCCTGCGCGATATCCGGGAGGAATCAGTCAATGCCGGAATACTCTTCTTCATTCAAGGACTCATGAATGGTGGTGACGGTTTTGATCCTGCGAATACCGCAGATGACGAGGACGGAAAGAACGGGCTCGGCCCTGTTGAAGGAGGAATCGGACCAAACGGCGGTCCGGTCCTTTGAGCCGGGGTGGGGGACGAGGCACTGAATGTTTTCCGGGCGTGAGGGAATTCGGAGCTTGAAGACCAGACGCAAAACGATCCAACAGGGTTAGTTCGATGAACCAACCCTGTTGGATCGAAGGAGAGAAGGGAGTCATCCCTTCTCTTCGCGTTTTATATCAGTTGCCAGAATAACGACTCTATTCACGGCTCGAAGGTCATCTGCGAGTGTCGGGCGACTATATTTACGGCTCGAAGGTCATCTGTGAGCGACAGACGACTATATTCACGGCTCGAAGATCATCTGTGAGTGACGGACGACTGTATTCACGGCTCGAAGGTCATCTGTGAGCGACAGACGACTATATTCACGGCTCGAAGGTCATCTGTGAGTGTCGGACGACTATATTCACGGCTCGAAGGTCATCTGTGAGTGTCGGACGACTGTATTCACGGCTCGAAGGTCATCCGTGAACGACGGACGGCTATTTTCTCACAATTGTGCTCGTTTCGTAAAACAGAGATGGATCAAGACAAGTGGCGTAGCCCCAATTTCAGAATTTGGCAGCCATTGCTTTGGCAAAATAAGTCAGAATCATGTCCGCTCCAGCTCGTTTGATTCCGGTCAGTGACTCGACCATGATTTTATCTTCATCAATCCAGCCATCTTTGGCGGCAGATTTGATCATGAGGTATTCTCCGCTGACCTGATAGGCGGCGATCGGCAGATCCACTTCTTCGCGAATCGCGCGGATGATATCGAGATAGGGGCCGGCGGGTTTCACCATCAGGACATCAGCTCCTTCGGCCACGTCGGCTTCGGCTTCCCGCAGGGCTTCGCGCCAGTTTGCGGGATCCATCTGGTAGGTCTTTTTGTCGCCTGCTTTTGGCGCTGAATCGAGTGCCCCTCGAAATGGACCGTAATAGGCGGACGCATATTTGGCTGTGTAACTCATGATCGACACTTGTTCGAAATCGGCGTCATCCAGAGCACTGCGAATCGCTCCGACTCGTCCGTCCATCATGTCGCTCGGGGCGACGATATCGGCACCGGCTTCGGCGTGGGATTTCGCCTGGTCGCACAGGGCGGCGACGGTTTCGTCATTGATGATTTTGAGATCTCCGGTGGCGGGGTCTTTCTCGACAATGCCGTCGTGGCCGTCGGAATTGTAGGGATCCAGAGCGACATCGGTGATCACGGTGACGTCAGGGTGGGTGGATTTCACCGCACGGATAGCCCGCTGGACCAGCCCGTCGGGGTTGGCGCACTCCTCGCCGTGCGAGGTTTTAAGATTGTCCTCGATTTTGGGAAAGAAGACGACGGCTTTCACGCCAAGCGCAGAGGCTTCGCCGACTTCTTTGACCATTCCTTCCAGGCTCCAGCGATGACAGCCGGGCATTGATTCGATGGCGTCGTCGGCGCCGGATTCATGAATAAACAGCGGCAGAATGAGATCGGCGGGGGTCACGATGGTTTCACGCACCAGGCCGCGAATGGAAGCGGACTTGCGGTTTCGTCGGGGGCGACTGGGAAGATCGAGTTTGCTCATTTTCAGGCAAGAAACTCGCATTTCTGCTTTCAACAAAGCAGTTTTCTCGCAACACTCGGGTTCAGGTACGAATTGATAATGTTGAAACCAATCACGGAAAAAGGGGGGGCGGCAATGGTAGCGCTCATGGGTATTTGTCTTCTCAGCAGTTGCGAATCGGGCAGTGCTGGGAAAAAAGGCGGCGGTTTTTTTTCAGCCGCTATGCCGGCTTTTCTGGGCGGGAAGAAGGAAAAGGATGAGGTAGCCCTTCCCAAAGAGGAAAAGCCTTCTCCTCCGCTGCCGACAGAATTCCCGATCGGATCGATTCAGATGGTCCGTGGCGACGAGAACTTTGTCCTGATTCGTTCATCTAAAGCGATGAATCTGGAGGTGGGAACGGAGATGATGACTTACGCCCTGAACGGGAAACCAACCTCGAAGCTGAAACTGAGTCCGGAACGGAAAGGCTCTTTTGTGGTGGCTGATATTGTGCAGGGGAATCCGCAGAAAGGGGACCGGGTTGTTGCGATGGGAGTGATGGATTCAAACAGCCCGACAACCCGGGGACTGGTGCCTGCCTGGGGAGGAGACGGGGATGTTCAGATTCTTGAATAAACACGGTCGGTTTTACGTCAAAGTTACTTGCAAGAAGGGAAAACAAATCCGTAAGTTTCAAACATGGCCGACGAATCGAATACACCACCTCCGATGGACGACAACGATCCTTTGAATGACGCTGTCGAAGATATTAAAGATGCAGCAACTCAGCCACCACCGCAGGCGGCGGGCGTAAGTCTCGGCATGGGTTCAGCCAGCGAGTCGGACGAAAAAACCATGGGAATGCTGGCTCATCTTCTGGGCGCATTTACCTACTTCATCGGACCACTGATCATCTGGCTCATCAAGAAGGACGAGAGTCCTTTTGTAAACGATCAGGGAAAAGAGGCCGTGAACTTTCAAATCCTCATCGCCATTGGAATGATCGCGACTACGATCCTTTCAATTCCGACAGGTGGATGCGCCGGATTGATCCTTTATCCAGCCATTGGTATTGCTAACTTGATCTTCTGCATCCTGGCATGTCTTGAGGCAAACAAGGGCAAAGCTTACCGGTATCCTTTTAATCTCCGGTTGATTTCCTGACGCCCGCGCGGAATTTCGCGAATGGTTCCGCACAAAGGCCTTCTCGGCCTCAATCCCCCTCAACGCGAAGCCGCTGAAACTATCAACGGCCCGGTCTTGATCCTCGCAGGCGCGGGGACAGGCAAGACCCGTGTCGTGACGACCCGGATCGCGGGGATGATCCACAATGACATCCCGGCTCATAACATTCTGGCTGTCACCTTCACCAATAAGGCGGCGACTGAGATGCGGGAGCGTGTCTCCACGATGATTGATCAGGAGGCGGCAGGTGAAGTCACCATCTGCACCTTCCACAGTCTCTGTGTGCGAATCCTGCGAAGCTCGATCGAGAGGCTGGGCTACAAGAAGAATTTCTCGATCTATACCCAGTCGGATCAGCTGGGCTTGCTCAAGAAAATCATCGTCCGCACTGCTGGCAAAGACGAGAAGCTCGAGCCGAAGGTCGCCAACATGCTCATCAGCGAGGCAAAGAACCGGGGCGAGGAACCCGGTGACTATGAAGATGCTCTGATTCGGAGTGTCTACCACAGCTACCAGAAAGAATTGAAGCAGATGAATGCGGTCGACTTTGACGACCTCATCATCCTCGCCGTGCGATGCCTGGAGGAGAACCCTGACATTCGCCAAATGTGGCAGCGGCATTTCCGCTATATCATGGTGGACGAGTTTCAGGATACCAACAGTCTCCAGATGCGGCTGCTGCGGCTCCTGGTCGGGCCGGAGAAAAATATCTGCGTGGTGGGCGACGATGATCAGTCTATCTACGGCTGGCGCGGGGCGGACATCACCAACATCCTCGACTTCGAGCGGTTCTTTAAGAATCCGAAGGTGGTGATGCTGGAGGAAAACTATCGTTCCACCAACACGATCCTCCGACTGGCGAACAGTCTGATCCGGCACAATCTCGACCGGCGGGACAAAACACTGTGGTCCAGCAAAGAAGACGGTCACGCGACGAAGGTCATCTCGATGCCTGATGCTGAGACCGAGGCGGAATGGATCGTGAATGAGATTTTTGATGAGAACCGGATGCACGGCCGGAGCTATGATGATTTTGCCATCCTCTTCCGGATGAATGCCCAGTCGCGGATCTTTGAGGAAAGGTTTCGCGAGCAGGAGATCCCCTACAAGGTGATTGGGGGTCAGAGTTTCTATGAGCGCCGCGAAGTGAAGGATGTTCTGGCGTATCTCAATCTGTTCACCAACAATGACGACGATGTCAGTCTGCTGCGGATTATCTCATCCCCGCCGCGCGGCATCGGGGCGGGAACCATCGCTGCAGCGACCCAGTTTTCGATCGACCGGAAGTGTTCAGTCTACGATGCGCTGCAGGACATTGAGTTCCTGGCGTCTCTGTCCAATCGTGCTCAGAACGCGCTCGGACGGTTCCACGAATTTGTGCAGCGTCATTCGGAACTGGCGGAGAATCATTCGCTGAACTTTGCGGAGATGACTCGCGGGATGCTGAAGGAGATTGATTATGATGACTATGTGAAGCGGAACTGCAAGAGCCCCGAAGAAGCGGACATGCGGCGCAAGAACGTATCCGAGTTTATCGAGGGCATGCATTTCAGCTACGAGAAGAATAACAAGCGGGGGTTGCGCGGCTTTCTCAATGGCATTGCTCTGATGCAGGACCGCGAGGAGCGCGGTGACGAAAAGGAAAAGGGACAGGGAGTGTCACTCATCTCCATGCACGCGTCGAAGGGACTGGAATTTCCGGTCTGTTTCATCGTCGGGGTGGAGGAGGGGACTCTGCCTCATTCCCGATCCGTGGAAGAAGGCAGTCGGGATGAAGAACGGCGTCTTCTCTATGTGGGGATTACCCGCGCGCAGGAAAACCTGACGATCACCTGGTGTCACAGCCGCCGGAAATACGGTGATCCCATTCCCTGCATGCCCAGTTCATTCTTCAAAGAGCTCGATCCCGATGAGATCGAAAAGCAGGACTACAAAGACCTGGCCGACGCACCGGTCGATGATGACTACGCTGCTGACTATTTCCAGCGGATGAAAGACCTGCTCTCGCAGTGAGTCTGCGGTTCAGGCTGCTTTCTTTTTGTTCTTTTTCGCTCCCTTTGGGGAGTCCTTCTCTTTCCCGGCGCGTTCGATCCAGCTCTTGTATTCGGGGCGGTCTTTCCAGTCTTCGAAGTAAGGCTTGTAACCTTCGACTTCGATCCAGAAAATCCGGGGCGGCTGATTGGGGGCCACTGATCCGCTTTCGTAATCTTTCCCTTCCACACTCGCTTTGGCGGATTCGTTCCACTCTTTGTAGGCAGCCACAAGACGCTCTTTTTCGGCTGGCAGCTTTTCGGAAATGTCTGACTTCTCGGCCAGGTCCGCTTTCAGGTCGTAGAGTTCGTATTCCCCCTTCCCGATGTTCTGGGTCACGACTTTCAAATGATTGTCGATCAAGGCGCCACGGCCGTCGTGACGGATTGGTATCGGCTTGTCCCGCTTCCCGATCGCTTCAGTAAAGTTCGGCTTCAGGCTGATGCCGTCGATGACATGCGGCATGGCTTTCTCCGAATCCAGTCCGACGACATCGACCAATGTGGGGAAGATATCCATCGTCGACGCGGGGAATTCGGTGATCTGCGGCTTCACCTTCCCCGGCCATTCGATGATGGCCGGTACGCGAATCCCGCCTTCGTAGAGTGAATTTTTAAAGCCTCGCAGACCGCCTACGGTTGAAGGCGTGATCTTCGGCAGCCCGCCGTTGTCACTGCAGAACCAAACCAGCGTTTCTTTTTCGATCCCCAAGTCCCGCAGCCCCTGTCGCATTGCTCCGATACTCCGATCCATCGCCACCAGCTCGCCGTAGTGATGTTGCGAATCTCCCGAGAGGTCGGGAAACTGGGCCGCGTCTTCCGGCAGGGCCCGGAACGGGCTGTGAGGAGTGCCATACCAGACCACGGAGAACGAAGGTTTTTCGCTTTCCGCCTGCTGCTTGATGAACTTCAAAGCCTCATCGATGACGATCTCCGAGGAATCCCCCTTGAACTCTTCGAACTTGCCCTCGCGCGACAGGATGGGATCCACGTCGAAGAAATTGGTAACTGTCAGCCACGTATCGAACCCGAAAGCTCCCGGGCTGTGGGTGTCCTCGCCGAGAACCGGAACGCCGGGGCCACGCAAGCCGTTCAAGTGCCATTTTCCAAAATGACCAGTGGAATAGCCTGCATCTTTCAAAGCCTGAGCCACCGTTTTTTCCTGAAGCCGCAGCGGGAATCCGTGGTTGAAGACTCCCGTCCGGTCATTCGATCGGCCCGTGAGAACGGTAGCCCGTGTCGGCGAGCAATTCGATGCCCCGGCATAAAAGCGGTCAAAGCGCAGTCCGTTGGCAGCCATCGCGTCCAGGTTCGGGGTTTTGAGGACGGGATGATCGTAGTAACCTGTCTGCCCCCAGCCCATGTCGTCCGCCATGATCAGCACGATGTTCGGTTTCCCGGCGAAAGCGAAGATTTGAAATAACAACAAACCGGGAACCAGAAGAAGTCGTATCATAGTGAAAGATTTGTAGATCGTGCTTCTCTATCGTTCAATTCACACGATCAGACCGGAGAGGTGATGACTCGCCTGCTCTGCTGTTCGCAATTTCCGGCTCTTCCGGCAAACTTCCTGCTTTCTTCTCCAACCACTTTCAAACATGCCAGACACTCCATCCGCTGACGAACCCCGAAATCTTCTAGCCAGCGGCCTCGAAGCGCTCGACTCCGAAGTCCGGGAAATCATGACCTGCCTGCAGGAAGTATTGCGCTCGACCGGCCAATCTCATCTCGCCGGGAAGCTGCCCTGGATTGCCGAGAACGATCCCGGTCAGGCCACGGATTCTGCAAAGCAGACTTCCGAGGTCTACTCCATCGCGTTTCAGCTGCTCGATATGATCGAAGAGCAGGTGTCGCTGGAAACCCGCAGGGAACGGGAAATCCTGTTTGGAGCAGAAGCCGAAAAGGGACTTTGGCCGCGCGTCCTGCAATCGCTCTCCGAATCAGGTTTTGATGAGAAGCAAATCGCCGAAGCGATGCAACACGTCCGGGTGGAGCCCGTCTTTACTGCCCACCCGACCGAGGCAAAGCGCCCCAGCGTGAGGGAGCGACACCGTGATCTCTACGATCAACTCCTGCGTCTTGAGGCACCGGGCCAGACTGAACACAATCGATCCGAAGCTCGCGAAGAAATGCTGACAGCTCTCGAAGCGCTCTGGAGCACAGGGGAGATTCACACCGAACGCCCCACCATCGAACGGGAACTGCGCAATGCGCTGTTTTACCTCAGGGAGGTATTCCCTGAAACCCTGGAACAGCTCGACCACAATCTCGAATACGCCTGGAAGGAAGCCGGGTTTGATCCCGCAGTTCTGCGCGAACATGGCGGCGGCCCACGGGTTCGCTTCGGTCTGTGGATCGGCGGCGACCGGGATGGCCATCCGTTTGTCACGGCCCAGGTCACCCGGGACACTCTGTCAGAGCTTCGCCGGCAGTCGTTGAAGCTATACCGGCGGGAGCTTCGTACCATTGCTTATCAACTGACCGTTTCCTCGCCGGCCCATCGTGCCCCGGAATCTCTCACGACCCGGATCGCTGAACTCGTTGAGCTTCTCGGGGAAGAAGGAAAGTATATCCGTGATCGAAACCCTGAAGAACCCTGGAGGGCATTTGGGTTTTTACTGCGCGCCTGGCTGACTGCTGATATTGACGTCACTCCTGAAAGCTTCCGGGCTGATCTCGAGCTGTATTACGACTCACTGGTTTCGATCGGTGCCAAGCGTCTCGCCGGGCGTTTCATTCGTCCTGTCCGGAGGAAGTTTGAAGCTTTCGGGTTTCACTTGGCTGAGCTCGACATCCGTCAAAACAGCGCCTTTCATGACAAGGCAGCGGCTCAGCTTCTCGATGCGGTTGGGATTCCCAACGGAGCCGCCTTCGATGAGTGGTCGGAGGCAGACCGGGTCGCCTTTCTCAGTGAGGAGCTGCAATCTCCGCGCCCATTCCTGCATATCGATCAGCCTGCCGGCCCTGAAGCCGATGCCGTTCGTGAATGTTATCGTGCACTCGTAGATCACCGGCGCACCCGCGGCCCCGGTGCGGGCGCGCTCATCGTCAGCATGACGCGGCAGTTGTCGGACCTGTTGCTGGTTCATCTTTTTGCACGCGAAGCCGGATTGATGGAGAGCTCCGGGGACGCCATGGTTTGCCCCCTGCAAGTCGTCCCCCTCTTCGAGACACTCGACGACCTCGCCAACGGCGCGGGCATTGTCGACGACTACCTGTCTCATCCTGCCGTGCAGGCCAGTCTCGAAGTATCCGGCGGCAACGGGAGCGTCAAATCCCAGCAGATCATGCTTGGCTACAGCGACTCGAACAAGGATGGTGGTATCCTCGCGAGTCAGTGGGCGCTTCACGATGCGCAGAAGTCCATCTCTGACGTAGGGCGGAAACACGGAGTCGAGTTGCGGTTCTTCCACGGACGCGGTGGCACGATCAGCCGTGGCGCAGGTCCTACCAATTGGTTCATGCGCGCACTTCCACACGGGTCACTCACCGGTGATTTCCGGATGACCGAGCAGGGGGAAACCATTGCGCGGAAGTATGCCTATCCGGAAAGCTCAGTCTACCATCTCGAAAGTCTTCAGGCCTGCGTCACAAATGCCACCGTCCGACACCGACTTGGCGAACCGGGGGAAGATCCCGGCATCGATCTCATTCCACAACTCGCAAAGTGGAGCACCACGGCCTACCGCGATCTTCTGGAGACTGACGGTTTCATCTCTTTTTATCGGCAGGCCACGCCGATCGATGCCCTGGAGCAAACTCAGATGGGATCGCGGCCGTCGCGGCGGACAGGGACTGCCAGCCTCGACGATTTGCGGGCGATTCCATGGGTATTCAGCTGGACTCAATCCCGTTTCTATCTTCCCGGATGGTATGGAGTCGGCTCCGCCCTCGACCAATTGTATAAAGAACAGCCGGAGGATTTTCAGCGGCTCGCGGATACGATCGCGGAGTCAACCCTCCCGCGTTATATCTTCACCAGTGTCGAAACCAATCTCATGAGCGCTAATCTTGAGCTCATGAGTGCTTACGCATCACTTGTGAAAGAAGACGATCTCCGCAAGACCTTCATGGATAAGATCGAGAATGAGTTTCAACTGGCGCGGACTCATCTCGGGAAACTGTTTCCCCGTCCTATTGAAGTTCGCCGTCCGCGATATGCCAAGACTCTTCACCTCAGGGATCAGCCTTTGCGGATTCTTCATCAGCAGCAGGTCGAATTGCTCCGGTCCTGGCGGGAGACAGACGAAGACATCACCCGTGATCTCATATTCTCCATCAGTGCGATTGCCAGCGGGTTGCGGACGACCGGTTAAAGGGTTCCTGAACTTGCAACCAGCCGGGGCACCTTCGGGGCAGAATGGTGGGGTTGTATAGATTTCTGAATTTTCTGCGACTCAGCTTGATTCATTGATCAAATCTTGTTGAGTCGTGAAATGCCTCCCAAATCTCCATCGGGCAAGCTGACGCCTATGATGCAGCAATTTACGACCATTCGGCGCTCGTTGCCGGATGATGTATTGCTGATGTACCGGCTGGGGGATTTCTACGAGATGTTTCTGGAGGATGCGCAGATTGCGGCGCCGCTTTTGAACGTGGCTCTCACGAAACGGGGCGGCATTCCCATGTGTGGGGTTCCGCATCACGCGGCGGAGGGTTACATTGCCAAGCTGATCAAAGCGGGCAAGCGGGTCGCCATCGCGGAGCAAACGTCGGATCCTCAACCGGGGAAGATCGTGGAGCGGGAAATTCGTCAGATCATCTCTGCGGGGACGATTGATGACATGAACCTGCTGGATTCGAATCAGTCGAATTATCTGGCAGCGGTTTTTCAGGCCAAAGGCAGGCTGGGGCTGGCCTTTCTGGAGCACACGACGGGGGAGTTCAAGGTCACGGAATTTTCTGATCGCGAAGCGTTGCTGGATGAGCTGGCACGGATTCGGCCGAGTGAGTTGCTGTATTCGGATGAGCAGCCGGAGGCTTTCGATACGCTGGTGAATTCTCTGGAATATGACGGCTTCACATTTCTCCATGACCAGGCGGAATACGCGCTGAAGCAGCATTTCAGCGTGCAGTCTCTGGATGGATACGGGTGCGGGGATTTGATGCCGGCGGTGTGCGCCGCAGGTGCGATCCTTCATTATCTGGAAACGCAGTTGCGTCGCAGCGTGGATCATGTGCGGACGATGCAGGCGTATCAGACGGAGAATTTCGTGCTGATTGATGCGGCCAGTCAGGCAAATCTGGATTTGGTGACGAGTCGGTCGGGCGGGGTGAAACATTCTCTGCTGGGGGCGATCGACCGTACGTCGACGCCGATGGGTGGACGGAAACTGCGCGACTGGGTGCTGCATCCGGTGCGGGATCTGGATGTTTTGATCGGGCGTCAGGATTTTATCGAGTCGCTGATCCGGGAGCCGTTCGTGCTGAATCAGCTTCAGGATTCGCTCAAGGAAATTCGCGATGTGGAGCGGACGCTGTCGCGGTTGAGCCAGGGATCGGGGAATGCACGGGATTTAAAAGCGCTGGAAAGCTCATTGCAACGGGTGCCGGAAGTTCGGGAGCACGTGACTTCGCTGGGGGAGGTGACTCTGGGCGCGGCGCTGAAGGAGCGGCTCGGGGATTTCACCGAGTTGGTGGAGCTGCTGGGGACAGCGCTCGCGGATGAGCCTCCCGCGCAATTGAAGGAGGGCGGGATTTTTGCAGACGGCTACAGCACGGGGATCGATGAGTTGCGGGCCGCAACGACGGAAGGCCGGAAGTGGATTGCTGAGCTGCAAACGCAGGAACAGGAGCGAACGGGGATCCCGTCGCTGAAGGTGAAATACAATGCGGTGTTCGGGTATTTCATTGAGATCACGAAATCGAATCTTGATCGGGTGCCGGATGATTACACGCGTAAGCAGACGATGGCGAATGCGGAGCGTTATATCACGCCTGAGTTAAAGGAGGTTGAGAACAAAATCCTGGGGGCGGATGAGCGGCTCAAATCTCTGGAGTATGAGGAGTTTTTGAATCTGCGGGAGACGGTGCTCGAACATCTTGAGGCGATTCAGATGACGGCGGGAGCGATTGCGGAACTGGATGTGCTGACGGGGCTTGCGGAAACTGCCCGGCTATACAACTACTGTCGCCCGGTCCTGAATGGATCACGGAATCTTTACATTAAGGCGGGGCGTCACCCGGTGTTGGATCAGAACATCGGTGATGAGAAGTTTGTGCCCAACGACACCATTCTGGAGCCGGAGGAGAGTCGGGTGATTTTGATTACAGGACCGAACATGGCAGGTAAGTCGACCTACATACGGCAAGTGGCGCTGATCACATTGATGGCGCAGATTGGCAGTTACGTTCCGGCTGAGTCGGCGGAGATCGGGCTGGTGGATCGGATTTTCACCCGCGTGGGTGCAAGTGATGACCTGGCGAAGGGGCAATCGACGTTTATGGTCGAGATGACGGAAACGGCGGTGATCGCGAACGCGGCAACGGAACAGAGTCTGGTGATTTTGGATGAGATTGGACGGGGAACATCGACCTACGACGGACTGTCGATCGCCTGGAGTGTGGCGGAACACTTGCATGACGAAATCGGGGCCCGGACGTTGTTTGCAACGCATTATCATGAGCTGACGGATCTCGCGACATCGCGCCCGGCGGTGAAGAATTACAACGTGGCGGTTCGGGAGTGGAATGATCAGATCATTTTCCTCCGGCAGATCGTCGCTGGAGCTGCGGATCGCAGTTACGGTATTCAGGTGGCGCGATTGGCGGGCTTACCGGAGAGCGTGGTGAACCGAGCCAAGGAGATTTTGCAGAAACTTGAAGCGGGCGAGGAGGCGAGTGGGTTGAAAAACGTTGCTCCGAAGAAAAAGGCAGCCCCTAAGAAGAAGGCTGTTGCGTCCGCTGAGAAAAAAGTCAAAGAAGCAGCACCGGAACCGGTCGACGAGACTCCGGAGGAAGAGGATGAGGATCCTCAGATGAATTTGTTTGGGTAGGCCGCGCCGAAGGGCGGTGTGACGTCCCGGAATAATCACGTGACAGTTTGAAAAATCACGGCACGTTACCCGCCCTCACGAAACCAACATTTACGATGTCAGAATCGACAGAAAAAAACGTTATCCGCATCGGCCTCCCGAAAGGTAGTCTTTCGGCCCCGACCCTAGATCTTTTCGAAAAAGCCGGCTACAACATCCACGGCGCATCCCGATCCTATCGTCCATCAATCGATGATCCCGAGATCGAAATCCGCCTGCTGCGTGCGCAGGAGATCGGCCGTTATGTTGACCATGGCTTTCTTGATTGCGGGATTACCGGAAAAGACTGGGTCTTCGAAAACGACGCCGACGTGCATGTTGTTTGTGATTTGAAATACAGCAAGGCGACCTCAAAGCCCACTCGCTGGGTGTTGGTGGTGCCAAACGATTCCCCGATTCAATCGGTGAAAGACCTTGAGGGCAAACGCATTTCAGCTGAAGCAATCGGCATCGTTAACAAATACCTCGAGAAAAACGGGGTGAAGGCCGAGGTGGAATTCAGCTGGGGAGCGACTGAGGTGAAAGTGCCTGAGCTGGTCGATGCGATTGTCGACATCACTGAGACCGGGTCTTCTCTTCGCGCGAATAATTTACGGATTGTCGATGAATTGATGGAAAGTTATCCGCAATTGATCGTGAAACATGAATCCTGGGCTGACGACTGGAAGCGGAACAAGATCGAGAAGCTGGCCGTGCTGCTTCAGGCGGCGTTGAAGGCTCGCGATATGGTGGGATTGAAAATGAACCTGCCTGAAAACCAGTTGCAATCTGTGCTCGACTGTTTACCATCCCTCCGTCAGCCTACGGTGTCTAAATTGACACAAGATGGCTGGGTAGCGGTGGAAACCGTGACTCACGAACGGCAAGTGCGGGATTTGATTCCCAATCTTAAGGCACTCGGGGCTGAGGGAATTATTGAGTATCCACTCAATAAGTTGGTCGACTGATCTATTCCTTACCTCCTTGTCTCCGTTCATAAACCAAACTAAAACGACGCAAACCTTATTCTTCTATGGGTTCCCTTAAAAAAAGGCGGAAAACTAAGATCAACAAGCACAAGCGACGTAAGCGCATGAAGGCTAATCGCCACAAGAAGCGTTTGCGTTACAAGAGCTAGTTGACTATTTTCATGGAATGATCGCGTCGAAACAGAGGACTCCAAGTTTTTCAGGAACCCTTTGTTTTATCGTTGGCTTGTTCTCTCTGGTTTCACTCAGTTCGATCTCATTCGGCCAGGATTTGGCTACTGATGAATCGAAGTTGGAGCTTGATGATTTCGCTGAAATCTATGTTGATCGGTATTTTGAACCCGAATCTTCACTCAAGCTAACAGACGAGAGCCGGAACAAAGCTGAAGCGCTGGCACATTATTCGATCGGCAGAACGCTGGAGAATGATGGGCAGCCCGATGCTGCGATCAGTTCCTATGAACGTGTGCTGAAGTTGCAACCGGGTGAGATAATGCTCGCCCGGAAGACAGCGAATCTGTTGGCGCGTACTGGTCAAACGGATAAAGCACGGGCATTACTGGAGAAGGCTTTGGAATTGAATCCAAAGTCTGCTCGAGCGCATATTGTATTTTCCGAGTTTCTGTTCACTTACTTCTCGGACAGTGCCGAAGATCGTGAAATCTCGCTGAAGCTGGCGAATGATGCAGTGGATCGCTTTCCCGATGAACCTGAGGTTTACGAAAATCTGGTTCGTCGTTATTTGATCGAAGGAAAGCGAAAGGAAGCTCGCGATGTCATTGACATGGCAACCAAGCGAGGCAATCCGGATCCATATTTCTGGCTTAGACTGGGGCAATTGGCAAAGCGCACCTGGCCAACCCGCACAAGCGCCACGCAGGTCCCGGTATTGGTGAACGGGATTTTTGAGAAGGCGCTAAAGCAGGCGGGAAGCGACACCAATGTGGTTGAAGCCGTGGGTGATTATTACCGGAAATCGAATCAACATCAGCGGGCGGAAGAGATCTATCTCGAAATTATTTCAGACCATCCCGAGCGTCTTGATGTGCGTCGGAAGTTGGTGGCGGTTCTTGCGGCGCAATCCAAGCAGGAGGAAATGATCGGAGCGCTCAAGGGGATTGTAGAAATTGATCCTCAGGACGCAGATACCAACCGGGAGCTGGGGCGGATTTTTGCAGGGCGAATGGATGCCCGTCGCAGAGCAGCTCAACTTTTCAGGCCCCCGGCAGATGATCCTGATTTGATCGAAGCCGCAAAATACTTTCAGCAGTCTTTGCAGGCGAGTAAGGGAGCCGCGAACGAGTATCTTCTGGCGGGTGAGCTGTTCCAGTGGGCTGAAAAGCCGGATGATTCGATCAGTATCCTTGAAGAAGGTGCGTATCTGTATCCTGAGAGCCCGCGGTTTCCGCAAGCGATTGCCGATACCTACATGTCTGCAGATCGCTGGGAAGAGGCAATCAAACCTCTGGAGCGGACGGTTAAATTGGCAACGCAATCAGAGCCGGAACTGCTGAATGATCTCTTCTACTTTCGCTTTGGAGTGGCGCATGAGCGATCCGGGAATATTGACGAGGCGGCTGTTAAGTTGAGAAAGTCAATTGAGATCATCGCGGGGCAGGATCCAGCGAAATTGGGCCGCACCCAGGAGGGACAGGATCAGTTCACGGCAAATGTTTATAACTACCTAGGATACACATGGGTGGAGAACGACATGAACATCGATGAAGGTGGCGAGTTGATCAAAACAGCGCTCAAGCTGGATCCGACATCCGGTGCAATCACTGATTCTCTGGGATGGTACTATTTTAAAAAAGAGAAGTTTGAAGATGCCTTGAAAACGCTTCTCAAGGCCGAGGAGATGATGGATAAAGATCGCGAAGAGGAAATCGCGAAAGGGGGAAGCCCGGAAACTGATGGCGTAATTTACGATCACATCGCCCAGTCATTCTGGATGACTGGAAGCAAGAAGGAAGCTGTGGAGTATATGGAGAAAGCAGTGAAATTCGAAGAGGAGCGCAAAGAAGAGTTTGAAAAGCGTCTCAAAGAATATCGGGACAATGAGCCGCCAGTTGCGAAGAAGCCAACAGCACCTGAGGAAGCTCCCCCCGCTCCAAAACCCGCACCGGATTCCGAGAAGCTGGAATCTCCTGCCCCGGAAAAAGCTGCCGACAAGAACTCAGGTGAATAGAACAGCGGATCGAGTTTGCGATTTTCAAATCCCAGTCCATCTTGCGAATCGAATGGTGAGCCAGAGTGGTGAAATTGGTAGACACGCTTGACTTAGGATCAAGTGCCGTAAGGTGTGCAGGTTCGAGTCCTGTCTCTGGTACCAGTGCGTTTTATGTCGCGATTCAACCCTGTAAAATTGCTGATTGAACAGGGTTTGGATGAAGCGGTATTATTTTAAAAAACCACTTGATGGAATAAGGGACTGATGGCACTTTCCCCGCCCTCACGATCTGGGGGAAATCGAACCACTTTATAGAGATGGCTTACGCAGTAATTAAAACCGGCGGAAAACAATACCGCGTTGAAAAAGGCGACAAAATTAACGTCGAGAAACTCGATGTTGAAGTCGGTGATACCGTCACATTCGACGAAGTTCTTGCTTCTGGCGAAGGTGACAGCGTTAACCTTGGTGCTCCCTTCATCGATGGTGCAACAGTCACCGCTAAGGTGGTTGAGCAATTCCGCGATAAGAAAGTGATCGCTTTCAAATTCAAGCGCCGTAAAGGCTATCACAAGACTAAAGGCCATCGCCGTCACCTGACGCGCTTGGAAATCCAGTCTGTTTAATTCTTCTCTCAAGAAAGTTTTACCAATTTTTCGTCATGGCTCACAAAAAGGGACAAGGTAGTGTTAAGAACGGACGCGACAGCAACAGCAAGCGCCGCGGTGTGAAGAAATTCGGTGGCGAAAGCGTCATCGCTGGAAACATCATCGTTCGTCAGTGTGGTACAAAATGGCAGCCCGGCGTTAACGTCGGACTTGGTCGTGACTACACAATTTTCTCACTCGTTGAAGGCAATGTTCGTTTCGATCGCAATGGTCGTCGCGTCAATGTCGATGCGGTTGAGGCCTGATTACTTCAGGTAAGCTAATCACCATGTTCAACGTTGTTCTCGTTGAACCGCAAATTCCGCCCAATACTGGTAGTATTGGGCGTTTGTGTTTGGCGACGGGATCCACACTCCATCTTGTGGGTCCACTGGGCTTTTCGCTTGATGACAAGTCGCTGAGACGCGCGGGCCTGGACTATTGGCCGGAATTGGATGTCCAACAGTGGGAGAATTACACGGAGTTCGAGAGTTTCCGTGAGTCGCAGACAGAGGCGGCTTCATTCTTCCTGACCACCAAAACTGATCAACCGTATTGGAATTCCACATTCTCGGCGGGAGATTTTTTGATATTCGGATCTGAGACCCGGGGATTACCAGAGAGTATCCTCGCTCAAAATTCTCAAAACTGCCTGACCATTCCACAATCGTCAGGTCGAAGCCTCAATCTCGCTACGGCAGTGGGAATAGTTTTATACGAGGGAGTTAGACAAATATCCGTCTAACCCCTGGCTGCATGGCACGATCGCGCCATCTTTCCCAAAATTGAGAGTTTCTAAGTTGTTTTGACTTGTCCGATTTTTTAAAATTCGATAACACTGGCACGGTTCAATCGAACCATTCACCCCATCGCTCCCTACTTAGAGGTGTTATCCTATGCCTGTCCGACCAAATTACGGAATTACCCGAATCGACCAACCCGAGAAAAAAAACCACGGGTTCTATGTTCGTATCACTCACAAGGGGAAGACTCAGCAAAAGTACTTCCCTGATAAATCTTGCGGAGGCAAAACTAAAGCCCTCAAAGAAGCTAAAGCTTTCCGCGATAAACTTGTTTCAAAGCTCCCCAAATATAAACAGGCAGCCGCTTCAAAACGAAAGCGTCGCATAAAAAAGAGCGGCGTGACTGGTGTGACCCACGTGGTCTCCCAGTCGCAGAAAGGCAAAGCTTATGAGTATTGGCAGGCGGCCTGGGTCGATAACACCGGAAAGCGCCGCACCGCCAAGTTTTCGATCTCCCGCTACGGAGATAAAAAAGCCCTCAACATGGCGAAGAAGAAACGCAAAGAGATGGATTAAGCGGTAATCTCCCGCATGAGCTACGAAAGCGACTCTCTGCGCAATACCTACCTCCTCTTTCACTACGGCACTAAAGCCGAAATCCTTTACGGGATCGGATTTGATGGCGATTCCATTCCGGACGCTGCCTTCAAGTTTCCCGCCGCGACCGTCGACCTGTTTCAGCCGTCAAAGCCATCCGTTTCCCGCGCCCTCGATATCGGATGCGCCGTGGGGCGTTCCAGCTTTGAGCTTTCGAAGATCGCCGATCACGTCATCGGCATCGATTTCTCCCACAGCTTTGTGGAAGCCGCAGATGCCATCAAAAAAGGCGGTCCTCTGCCTTATCTCCGTTACTCAGAGGCCCATCTCTCCGATGAGCTCACAGCCGGTCTTCCGGATGGAGCCGTGCCGGAAAATATTGCCTTCGAACAAGGCGATGCCATGAACCTGCGTGCTGACCTGGGGGCGTTCGATCTCGTCCACGCGGCAAACCTCCTCTGCCGCCTGCCCGAGCCGCTTCGATTCCTCAATCGCCTGCCTGATCTTGTGAACCCCGGAGGTCAGTTGGTCATGGCAACCCCCTGCACCTGGCTCGAAGAATATACCCCCAGACAGAACCAGCCGCCGGGCGCCACGCTTGATTTCCTCCACCAACACCTCGATGCAAATTTCGAACTCGTTGAAGTCCGCGAAGTGCCATTCCTCATCAGAGAACACGTTCGCAAATTCCAGATGAGCACCTCCCAGACCTCGCTGTGGCAGCGGAAAGCGTGAATCAAAGGTTTTTCGTAGCCCGTACAAAACGTTGCGCTAATGTAGCGCCATGTCCGACCCCTCATCCGATTCAATCGACACAAAGGCCCATCCTTTTCTAGACGACTCGTTTCATATCCGCTGGTCATTGCTCGAGCCAAAAGCAATCGAATCCGACATCACCCTGGCGGTCGAAGAAGCCCAGAAAAATATCGACTCCCTCGCCGCGTGGGACGGCGAATCGGAACTCACCTTTGAAAACACCTTACACGCGCTGGAAACCGCTTCCGAAGCGCTTGATCGCGGGTGGGGCGCACTTTCCCATCTCGATTCCGTCCGTAATAACGACGAGCAGCGCGAAGCCTACAATGCGATGCTTCCCAAAGTGACCGAGTTCTCCTCCCGCATCGTTCTCAACGACGGTCTCTGGACCCGGATCAAAGCCTACTCGGAAACCGACGAAGCAAAATCACTCACCGGCGTGCGCAAACGTCTCCTCGACGAAACCATGCAGGACTTCCAGGAAAACGGAGCCGATCTCCCGCCCGATAAGAAAACCCGGCTCGAAGAAGTCCAGGCACAGCTGGCAAAGCTCACCCAGAAATTTTCCGAGAACGTTCTCGACTCAACCAACGCATGGGATCTCATCATCGAAGACGAATCCCGACTCGCCGGCCTGCCGCCGACGGCCAAGTCAGTCCTGCGCAGCGAAGCCAAAGAAAAAGATCTCGGCACCGAAGAAAAACCCGTGTGGAGAGTGACCCTCAAAGCCCCGGTGTATTTCCCCGTCCTTGAATTCGCGGAAGACGAATCCCTGCGCAAGGAAGTCTGGGAAGGATCAATCACCGTGGGCCAGACCGGGAAATATGACAATACCCAGCTCATTTGGGATATCCTCAAGCTGCGTCAGGAGCTTGCAGAAATCCTCGGTCAGAAAAACTTCGCCGACAAAGTCCTCGGTCGCCGCATGGCAAAAACCGGCGACAGCGCGCTCCAGTTCGTCGAGGACCTGCACGAAAAAACCAAACCCTTTTTCCAGAAAGAAATCGATGAGCTGGAAGAATATCGCGCCAAAGAAACCGGCGAAGAACGCTCACGCCTCAACCCATGGGATGTCGCTTTCTGGGCCGAGAAGCAGCGCAAAGCCAAATACGATTTCGACGAAGAAGAGACCCGCCCGTATTTCCCTATCGACGGTGTGCTTGCCGGAATGTTCCGCCTCACCGAACACGTCTTCGGCTTCAAGGTGGAACAGAAAAGAGCCACCTTTGCCAAGCCCGGAGACGGTCCTTCCAAAGAGAAAGACGCCTTCGAAGTCTGGCATCCGGAAGTGAAGTACTACGAACTTTACGACGAAGCTTCGGGCGATCACCTCGGCTCCTTCTATGCCGACTGGCACCCCCGCGATTCAAAACGGCCCGGCGCCTGGATGAATTACCTCCGCACCGGCAAACCTCCCGGCGATGGAAAAATGCGCACCCCGCACCTCGGCCTTATTTGCGGCAACATGACACCGTCATCCGCTGATAAACCTGCACTCCTCACCCACAGCGAAGTCGAAACCGTCTTTCATGAGTTCGGCCACCTTCTCCACCATCTCCTCGGCGAAGTTGAAATCAAATCCCTCAACGGCGTCAACGTCGTTTGGGATTTTGTCGAACTTCCCTCTCAGATCATGGAGAACTTCTGCTGGTCACGCGTCGGGCTCGACTTCTTTGCCAAACACTACGAAACCGGTGAGAAGATCCCCGACGAGCTCTTCGACAAGATGGTTGCCGCGCGTAATTACAACTCGGGAATGGCCCAGATGCGACAGCTCTCTCTCGGCAAGATGGACCTCGAACTCCACATCAACCATCACTCCGATCCCGAAGGCACCGACCTCGACACCCTTGTTCAGGGGCTGTTGGAAGACTACCTCATGCCGCTTCAGATCCGCCCACCCTCCATGGCGCGCCGGTTCGGTCACCTCTTCTCCAACCCCACCGGTTACGCCGCCGGTTACTACTCCTACAAGTGGGCTGAAGTGCTCGATGCAGACGCCTTCACCCGCTTCGAGAAAGCCGGCGTCATTGCCCCCGAAGTCGGCCGCGAGTTCCGTGAGAAAATCCTCAGCCGCGGCAACTCCACCGACGCCGCCACGCTGTTCCGTGATTTCATGGGCCGCGACCCCGATCTCAACGCCCTCCTCGAACGTTGCGGACTGGTGGCCTGAATCCAACCTCACTCCACCGTATGAATCATCGCATCGGAATCCTCGGCCTCCATCACGACCACGTGTGGGGAAATGTGGAAGAGCTGTCGCGTCTGCAGAATGCAGAAATCATCGCCGCCGCCGACCACAACCCGGAACTCTTACAAAAGTTCTCTGAAACCTACGGGGCCGCAAAAACCTATGATTCCTACGATGCGCTTCTCGACAACGAGGAACTCACTGCGGTTTACATCTTCGGCAGCAACAAACTCAGCGAAGACCTGACCATTGCCGCGTGCCAGCGCGGGCTGCATTGTCTTGTCGAGAAACCCATGGCCGCCACGTTGGCTGGGGCCGAGAAGATGCTCGAAGCCGCCAGGGCGAACAACGTCCGGCTCGTTATCAACTGGCCCTTCACCTGGTGGCCACAGCTGCGGCAGGCCATCACCCTGGCAAACGCAGGTGACATCGGTCAGATCTGGCAGGTCAAATATCGCGCCGCCCATCAGGGCCCCGTAGAGCTCGGGTGCTCCTCCTACTTCTGTGATTGGCTCTACGATGCCGAGCTGAACGGTGCCGGGGCACTCATGGATTACTGCTGTTACGGATCCATCCTTGCCCGGGTCATACTGGGAACACCCGCGAGCGTGACCGGTGTAAAACTCCGCACCGGTCTCAAGCCCGACCTCTCCCTGGAAGACAACGCCATCCTCGTCATGAACTACGAGAATGCCATCGCCACCACCGAGGCCAGCTGGACCCAGATCGGAAAGATCACTTCCTACACCACCGCCATCTACGGCAGCGAAGGAACCTACTTTGTAGAACCCAACCACGAAGGCAAACTCATCAAGGCAACCCTTGAAGACCCCGACGGCAGCGAAGTCCATGTGCCCGAAACCGCGCCGGACATCGTCACGGCCAGCTCACATTTCCTGCATCTCATTGAGAACCCGGAGGCCGAAGTCCACCCCCTTTGTGAAATGGGGAACTGCCGTGATGCCCAGGCCATTCTCGAAGCGGGCCTCAAATCCACCGAATCCCACGCCAGCGTCTCCCTATGAATTCAGATCTCGAAAAGCGCGTCGACATCCTCATCGATCTGGCCCTCTCCGAAGACCTCGATGACGCCGGCGATGTGACAACTGCCAATTTTGTGCCGCCGGCGCACACCTCGACCGGTTCTATCAACGCCCGGTCCGCCTGCGTCGTTTCAGGCATCGACATTGCGAAGAAAGTCTTTCAGAAAGTCAGTGCCGATATCCAGTTCAGCGATGTCGTGGCCGACGGCACCCGTCTTGCGGCCGGCGATTGCGCCCTGAAGATGTCGGGACCGACTCAGGCCATCCTGACCGCGGAAAGAACCGCCCTCAATTTTCTCCAACGTCTTTCGGGCGTTTCCACGCTGACCCGTCAGTTTGTCGATCTTGTCTCAGGGACAAAGGCAGAGATCCTCGACACGCGGAAGACCACCCCCGGCTGGAGATTGTTGGAAAAGGCAGCCGTAGCGGCAGGGGGCGGCACCAATCACAGGATCGGGCTTTTTGATGCCGTGATGGTGAAAGACAATCATCTCGTTGCCGAAAACAAAGCCGCTGCGCTTGAGCAGGGCATTCGTTCCGCACGCGAGATCCACCCCGAAATCAAGATTGAGCTCGAAGCCGACACCCTGGCTCAAGTCGAAAAGTTTCTCGGCCTGGAGGAAGTCGACGTGATTCTCCTGGATAACATGACCCTCGATGAGCTGCGCACCGCAGTCGCGATGCGTGATGACAAAGGCAGCACCATATTGCTCGAAGCCAGCGGTGGAGTGAACATCGACACCGTGCGTGATATCGCCGAAACAGGAGTCGATTATATCTCAATCGGCGCGGTGACTCATTCCGCCATCGCCGTGGATCTGGGACTCGATTTACGATCAGACCCTGTTTGATCGATGAACCAACCCTGTTGGATCGTGGGACGACTTCTGTCGGGTTACCGGGGTAACCGGTGCGTTGCCGGCTGCTGATGAACGGTTTTTTGGCGAATAATTCTGCTGCTGACGGCCTGTGTTTGCTTTCAAAATCACCCGGGGTGACAACGAAGCCCTTCGTAAGGATTCATCACGGGTCGGCACGCTGATCATGACCGTTGTAACTCTACATGACCGCCCCGTGCCACGATTGATGGCTTTGCAGGCTTACGAAACGACCTGTTGCCATGACGGTTCTCTCTGTAAGATTACATCTCCGCCCGGCATGATGATGACGCCTTTTGTAACGTTACATGGCCGCCCGGTGTCGCGATTGATGGCTTTGTAAGCTTACAAAACGACCTGTCACCACGAAGATGACCTTTGTAAACTGTAATGGCCTATCGGCGCGACGACCCTTCCTGTATTGAGATTTCATGACTGATCCGATCACCGAACAAGCGATCCGAAACGAGTTGCGGGCTGTCGCCGGCGAACGGGTTAATGGAAGATTCAATTTTAAGATCCTCGGGGAAACCGGATCAACCAGTGACGATGCGAAACGGGCCGGGAATCACGGCGAGCCGGAAGGTACGGTGTGGATCGCAGATCACCAGACGGGTGGTCGAGGCCGGCGCGACAACCGTTGGGAGTCACCACCGGGACGGAACCTGCTCTTTTCCATCATCCTCCGCCCGAACGACCCGGTGGATTTGTGGACGAGAATTCCCCACTTGATCGGCCTGGCAGTGGCGAATGGAATCGAATCGGCTCTGGCTGGAACGGGCCCCATCGCTTTGAAATGGCCCAATGACCTGATGTTGGATAACCGGAAGCTGGGAGGCATTTTGGTGGAGTCTCAGCTTTCAGCCACGAACTCGTTTTGCGTTGCCGGGGTCGGGTTGAACGTCAATATCAGGCCCGAAGAGTTTCCTCCCGACCTCCAGAAAATCGGTGTGTCTCTCTACGAATTCTCCGGGCAGATTTTATCCCGCTCCATCATTCTGGCGCACATTCTTGCGGAGTGGCAGGCCATTTACCCGGCGGGAATCGCGGTATTCCCTGAGATTTCCCGTGATATCGAGCAACGAAGTTTTCTGACCGGACACAACATCGAGGTGACTCTCAATGACAACGTGATTCGCGGCAAAGCGGCCGGGATGGGTCCCGATGGTGAATTGCTGATAGATCAGGCGGGAAAACTCGTCGAAGTGAGAGCTGCAGACAGAGTTAGACGGGTTGACTAGTCGCGTAGGTTCGGTATTAAATTAACTGGGATCAATTATATTTCGGTTGTCCGAATTAAGTAAAGCCGTATTCTCAATTGCCCCACAACCGTTGTTTAACATGGCCGATCCAGATCCCACCAAAAGTTTTATCTTCGCTGATCACATGGTCCTCGATGATTCCCCGACGCGAACTTTTTATACCGAGTTGCTTCAGGGCTTGATTCATAAGAACAACAATATGCTGGGGGTGGTGCAGGGATTTTCGAGCCTCATTTTGATGGATGATGATGTCCCGGCCGGTATTGCCGAGAATATCAAGCAGATGAAAGATTCTGCGACCCAGGCGACTGAGCTTGCCAAAGGAATTTTGACAACAGCGGGCTGTGCCAAGGTTCAGATTGAAGAAACCAGCATTGATGAATCGCTGCCCTACTACGAGCAAACCGTTCGCGCTCTGGCGGATGAAGCGGGGGTGGCTTTTCAATTCAACAAAGCGGGGGACCTTCCCAATGCCATGGTGGATTCAAACCGCCTCAGCGAAATTCTTCGTGAACTGGCTAAAAATGCGGTTGAGGCAGCAGCCTTGCTGAATCCGAAGGGCGAAGTCGCGATTGATTTCTTTCCTCCGGGAGAATCTTTCGAGGGTAACTATATCAACGTGTTCATTCGCAACTCGAGCGAAGATATTCCATCTGAAAAGGTCCTCGGGTATTTCCTGCCTTTCGAAGGAACGAAGAGTAACGACCACAACGGACTGGGATTGACCACTGCGGCGATCCTGGCCGGGCAGATGGGAATGCGGTTGGGTTTTCGCAACGCCGAAGGTACCACGACGATTTGGCTGACGATTCCTGTCGCCTGACAGGCGAGGGGTTTTAATCCGGCAGGATCGTGAACGCGGTCTTCAGGGTTTTTTATGCTGAGACCCGACGAGTGAGAGTTTCACTCCGAAGAAGTCCTGCATGACACGCTTAAACACGGGGCGTTTGAATCTCGGTACCCAGCTGAGTTGAAATTCAGAGGGGTGTATCCAGATGGCGGTGGAAAACTCCCTGACGTGAAGGTCCAGCTTGATGTCGCTTTTCTTGCCCCAGAAATCACAGAGAAAGTAGGTCTGTTCCTGACCGCAGAACTTGCCTTTTTTCAGGTGGCCGTTGGGAAATTTGTAGCGGTATCCTGTGTGACAGGCCGTGATGTCGTAGAGCTGCCGCCCGATCCCGACTTCTTCTTCCACTTCCCGGTAGAGCGCTGCGATCAAGTCTTCCCCTTTGTCGACGCCGCCCTGTGGAAATTGCCAACTGCCTTTGAAGTCGTTGCGTTGACCAATCAGGATCTTACCGCTTTTAGGCTTTCGCAAAATAGCGGCGACATTAGGTCGGTAGGAAGATGTAGCCATAGGGAATTGGATTGGGCTTTTGTTTTGGCGAACTTCGTGGGATCATTTAGGGGTGAAGTTAATCAGACGCAACCGTGAAATTGGTTCGGTGAAGTTGCTTACCGTTATTGGTGTTGTGCTTCTTGCCGTGGTGTTCAGTCTCTTTCACTGGTCGGATGGAAAAGTGATCAAGCGTAAACACGCAGCATTGATCACGGCGATCGAGAAACGGAGTCAGAAGAAATTGATGAAGATCATGTCTGACGATTACTCGGATCGCTGGGGATTCACCAAAGAGGAGGCATCGCTGGCATGGCGGGAAGCGGGCATGCAGTTTCTGGTTTTAGTGGTGAGTGCTGAGGAGCCGCAGATCGAGATGGAAAATGACGAGGCCGAGATTTCCACGACGCTTCGAGTGGGAGGAAAAGCGATTGGTCCGATCGGTCAGGAAGTTGTGAGGCGGGCAAACAAGCTGGACACGCCATGGATTTTCACCTGGAGGAAGGAGGGATTCGGTCCCGGCGGATGGAAGCTGGTCCGGATGGAAAATGAATCGATCCCCGATGATGCGTATGGCTACACTCCGGGAGCGATCAAGCGGGCGCTGGACGGGGAGGGATTTTAAAAACCAAACGGGTTGACTGGCGTTCAATCATCAAAGATTGTTTTTCCAACCCCTGATAATTGTATGAAGATATTTTTCGCCTCTTTCCTCACTGCGCTAACTTTATCGGGCACTCTGTTTGCTCAGACAAACAACACGGGAGGCGGTACTGGCACCAGCGGAGGAGGCGGTGGTGAAGAGGATGGCATCAAGGGTTTCTGGGAGTGCGAAACCAGTGGTGGAAGGTTCGTCGCGCGGCTGGATCAGATCAGTTCAGTGAGTGAGCACACGTATTTGATCGACGGAGGCGTGAGGGTTTACGAATGCACGGTGGGCACAACAGGCGGTATCGTTGCCCGCTTTTACTTTATCGAGCCGGTGACTGACAACTCGACGCTCACCACGGGGAAGGCATCGCTCGACCGCCTTCGCTCCATGGCCAACAAGGTTACGAACAAAACAGGACAGGGCGACCTTGATACCATCGTAACGAAGCACTATCCGGACACCACCCACGCGAAGACTGTTGAATATCGTCTGCGCTATAAAGACAGCATCGGCAAGATTTATGCGCACGCCCACAAGATCTGGGCAGAGGAGCGGGGACGGGGTCAGAAGAACAAGATCAAGATTATCGACGGCTAGTTCGATCGTCCTGATCAGAATGCCCACTCGGTCTGAACTGCGGATTCAGTTCTGGCCGCAGGTGCGGGTCGCCGGTGATTTCTTTCGGCAACAGCTTCCTCCCTCACGACGGGAGTTTCCTTTGGCTCAGGATTTTCCTTCACCACGTGATGTGCTTTCGCGATGCGGCTGTCCGCCGCGGCAGGGCACAGGGTGGTGGGCTTTTTTCTGTCAGCGCATTCAATTTCCACGCCGGTGAAGCCTTCTTTCACGAGACGATCGGAAATGATTTGTTTCGCAAGCTCCGGGGTATTGCAATCGGAGCTCAAATGGCCCAGGACCACGCGGCACAATCTTTCGGAGGCAATTTTCGAAACGAGGTCTGCTGTCTGATGATTGGAAAGATGCCCGTGCCGGTTGCTGATCCGTTGTTTGGTGGACCATGGCCGCTTGGTATCGTTCTGCAGCATCACTTCGTCGTAATTCGCTTCGGTGAACAGGGTATCCACTCCCTGTAACCGATCGATGATAACAGGGGTGATATTTCCCACATCACTCAGCACACCGACCGAGGTGTGAGATCCATGAAACACAAAACCAACCGGATCGGCTGCGTCATGGGGAACGGAGAAGGATTCAACTTTTACATCACCCACCTGGAATTCGGAGCCTGCTTCAAAAATCTGCCAGGGGGCCGGTGATTTTAACTTTTCAGCCACGAGAAAGCTGGTGTCCCGTGTTGCATACACAGGGATCTCGCGTTTCCGGAGAAAGACATCCAGCCCGCAGGAATGATCGCCATGTTCGTGGGTCAAGACAATGCCGGTTAATGAATCCGGATCAATTCCCTGTGATTCAAGGCGCAGGCATAACTGCCGGGCGCTCAAACCTGCATCAATCAGAATCCGCGTCGACTCGCCGAGACAAACCACGGCACTATTGCCGGAGCTGCCACTGCCAAGGACGGAAAGACTGAGCATAAAGGTAAGGGAGGGGAATCGCGGTTGGCAAACAGGGTAATTAGTTCACCTCGTTTAAACAAACGGAAATTTGGGAAAACATAAGTCAGAGTGTTTTTGCATCGGGCAATTGTGAGACATGGATCCAATACATCGTATCTGCCAGCGGCCCGGAACGAACCTGGACCTTCACGGCATCGGCATCGCTCTTCAATGTTTCCAGTTCCACCCGGACAAAAATCCGGCGGATACCGAATTTCTCCACATCGGTTCCTTCGCGTCGCTTTTCCGGGGTTGGATACTTGTAATAGAAATCCCGCAAATCCTGGATTTTCTCTGCAAAGTAAACCGGGTTGCCGTCGCGCCCGGCAATCACGACTGCGCCGACCGGGTATCCCAGGGACTGTCGTGCTGACTCAGGCAGCGCGGCTTCAGCCATACTCACCCCCAGTTTTCCGGTAAACACGAGCAGCGTCAAAAAGACAAGCGGCCCCAGCATCCAGTAAAGGAGAATCCGGGTGCGACGCCACTTGGCACGCTGACGAACCTTGCGATTCGACTCACGCATCTCGTCACGTTCAGACACTGTTGGTTCGTCGTTCATACCCTGTTGACCCGGAGCACTCAACTCGTCCACGAACCCCGGGGGTTACCACGGTTGGTTTCTTCAATCTGCAGACTCAATCCGGAAGATCTTACCGCGCCATCCCAGAATGATGGGCTCGCCATTTTCGTCAGGATAGAATCCGGTTGGCTGAACGGTTGGGTTTGATGGGTCGGCAGGCTGCTCGATAGCGACATTGGCAATGACCTTGCCGGCATCCTTGTCATACTGAAGTGCCCAGAGATTCCCGAATTTCCAGTCGCCGTAGATGTAGTGTCCTTTCAAGCCGGCTACCTTGTCGCCGTTGTAGACAAATCCACCGGTGATGCTGATACCTTTGTCGTGCGTATATTCGTGAATGGGTTCGATGAGGCCGCGGGGAGCTTTGTCGTTTTTCTTACCAACCGCTGCCAGAATCTCCTGACGGGTTGTGAATTCGTGAGCGCCCTCACGGTAATTCCAACCATAGTTGCCACCCTTTTCGATGAGGTTGATTTCCTCGTAGATTGCCTGCCCCACATCTGCCAGCCAGAAGAGGCCGGTCTCGGGGTCGATGGAGATGCCCCAGGGGTTTCTCAGTCCGTAGGCATAGATTTCAGGGCTTGCATTGGGGACATCAATAAACGGGTTGTCTGAGGGAATGCCGTATTCGCGACCTTCCGATTTTGAATTCACATCAATACGAAGAACTTTGCCGTTCCAGGCCTGGAGGCGTTGGGAAAGGAGATGGATACCATGACCCATTCCGCCGTCTCCTACCGCCAAATAAAGCAGGCCGTCTTTCGGGCCGAACATCACATTGCCTGAGTTGTGATTCCATTCAGGCTGCTGGATTTCCATGAGGATACGCTTGCTGCCCATATCAATGGCGTCGCCTTTGGCCTGAAACTCAGCCAGAACCAGGCGCTTCGGTCCCTGGGTTGAGTAGGTAACGTAAAGCTTCTGGTTGGATTTAAAATCGGGGTGAAATGCAAGGCCGAGTAACCCTTCTTCAAAATCTTTCTCAACGCTGATCGTGTCCGTAAGATCCGCGAAGAGTTTTGCCTCCGATCCACTCTCGTCACTGGGGAGTATCTTGATCTTGCCTGTCTGTTCCACCACAAAACGGCGATTCGTCCCGTCGTCGGGTATCATCAACGAAAGGGGACGCTCAAGTTCGAGATCAGGATACAGCTGGGTAAGTTTGATCTTCGGTTCAGCGTAAGCAGAGAGCGAAAACACAGCGAGAGTGGCCAGAATAATGCGTTTCATTGAGACGAGAATACGAACCAAAGCAATCAAGAGCAAGTCTCGCGTTCAGGTAATGAATAGTCTCTATGAGGGATGACACCTCATCAGATCCCAACATTTTTTCATCAAACTGCGCGCTATTTCGTTGCAATTTTTTAAAAAATAGGGAATTTTAATTCATTTACTAGAATTTTCACAAAATGGAGACTCACGATTCACAAAACCACCCCTCTGATGAGCAGAACAGCATGGACGCCATTCGTGAGCTCTTGATGGGACAGAAGACACGGGAGATCGACAATCAGATTGGTGACGTGGAACGCCGGCTTCAGTCCATGATATCTGAGTTGGAGCAGCGGCTCAACAATCGCTTCGATTCGCTGGAACAATATGTGAAGGGTGAGCTTGGATCTGCCAAGGAGCAGTTTACGGCAGGGACTTCTGAGCAGGAGCGCAGGGCCCATGAAGCCGGGGAAAAGGTGAAAAGTCTTGGGGAAACGTTGAACGAGCGCTTTGGTGGTTTTGAAGAAAAGCTGAACAAGATCGAAAACGAAGGGCGTTCTCAGGTCTTCGAACGAACCAAGGCGCTATCTGACGAGATCGCAGAAAACTCCCGTCGGCTGCATGAGAAAATTGACGGGGAGCTCCACAACCTTCGCCAAAGCACTACGAAGAAGAATGAGTTGAGCGAAATGTTGATTGAACTCGGCATGCGAATGCAGCCTCAGGATCATCAAGGCGGCGAACATCACCATCACGGCTAATCGTCCTGTAATTATCCGATACCGGTTTCCACTTCCATTCGATGAGCGATCCCCCTCCTTCAGAAGTTAACGCCGAGTATTCGCGCATCCGGGAACTCCTTCTTGGTTCGGAGAGACGAGAGATCGAGAATGCGAATGAACGAATGGGTGAGATCGAGACGATCTACAAACGCATTCAATCAAGGCTGGAAGAGTTGGATGAGTCCAAGCAATGGATGGATCGGCGGTTGCGCCGGATTGAGCGGGATGAAGACTTTGTAAATCGTGCCCTGCCCGGTGCGCTCAAGCTGCGAAATCAGTCTGAAGAAGATCAGAGTGCTCTTGTTGACGAGCTGAAACCTGAGTTTGAAGCCTGTCTCCAGCGCAGTGTTGCTGATGACCGGATGAAAGTCGCCCGGACAATCGCCCCGGCTGTCGATATCATTCTGGAAAGCCGTAAGGGAGGTTTCAACCGGGCCATGAAAGAATTCATGAGCGACTCAGCGTTCGGCAAAGGCCTGCGTAAGCGTCCCTGGCTGGCATGGTTTGTGCCCATCGTGCTGGCTCTGGCTTTGGCGGCATGCGTGGTGATTTCTGTGCTCGGAAACATCAAATGGAACGAAGCGATGGCCGCTCTCAGGGATGAGGCCGGCATCGAAGTGATTGATGCGAAAAATCCTTTCTTCGGGGAGAAAGTCGTGGCCGGCCTGCGGGATCCCAAGGCGGCTGACCCGGCTGCAATCCTGAAAGAAGCCGGGATTGATGTCAGCAACGTAACGGTACGCTTTGCGGAATACCATTCTCTCAACACGACCTTTGCAGAAGAGCGCAAGGCCGAGAATGCCAAGCGTCTCGGCGATTTGCGGATGGAGTTTGTGGAGTCCTTTGGCGGGATGGTCACATCTGTTGAGAAAGTGCGACGCCGGGATTTGGAAACCATGACCAAAGCCGTCTTTCAATTGCGCTTTCCCGAGGCGGCCAAGACAGCTGATATCTATCTGGATGACGACGAATGGCATCTGAATGGGAACCTCGCTGAGCCTCTTTACTCAGAGGTTCTGGCTGAGTTACCAAAACTCATTCTCACCGGCGAGGTCAACTCAGACAACCTTGCCAACTCTTCGGAAGCACGGCTGGCAAAAGTCCGTGAAGACATCAATGCCACAACTTTCATCTTCCTTTCGGGCGATGACGAGCTCTCTGAAGATGGTCTCCGGCAAAGCGACCGCTTTACCTCACTCGTTCAGGAAAATATGGGCGTCGAAAAAGATCTCGGGATTGAGCCCGCAAAATTCGAAGTCCACGCCCTCCCGATACAAGGTGATGCCGAAGGAAATCGTAAAATGGAAGCACTCCGTATCCGGAAGATCGAAGAACTGCTCAAGGCAGCGGGCGTCAGCGAAGAGAACATTCTCCCCGGCGTTCATGACACCAAAGAGCAGGAAGGACGTGTCGGCGTATACACGACCATCATCACTGGGGATTCCCCGTCCGACGAATAGCGGTGCGGAATGAGTTTTCAAAAACTCAATCTATCGCTATCATGCTGGCGTGAACTGGTATTACGAACGATTTGGTGAACGACACGGACCAGTGTCGATTCAAGAACTCACCGAGACACTCGACCGCGGGGAGATTACCGTGGACAATCTCGTCTGGCGTGAGGGCATGCCGGATTGGAAGCCGTTGAAAGAAGCAGACGTCCTCAAGACGGCCGGGGGAGAAGAAATGGCTATCTGTGCCCATTCCGGAGTCGTCATGGAGAAGTCCAAAATGATGCCTTACGGCGACAAGTTCATTGCCCCGGAACATCGGGAGGCTTTTGTCCAGGGACTGATGGAAAGTGGTGATTCTATCGGTGTCGACGAAGACGGCATTGTCCCCTCAGACTTTAATGTGGATATCGGCCGATGCCTGAGTCGTGCCTGGGACACACTTTCCATGAGTTTCTGGCCCATCGTAGGAGTGACGGCTTTGATCATGGTCATGATTGGTGCCGCGTCCCAAATTCCCTTTGCCAATCTCATTATCGTCTACCCTTCTCTTGCGGGGCTCTTTTATTACCTGCTGCGAAAAGTCCGCAACCAACCTGTTGAAATCGGTGACGCGTTTTACGGGTTCTCCAACGGCTTCACGAAGTTCATGCTCATGAATCTCGTTGTTTTCGGGATCTCCATGGCGATTGTTATCCCTGCTGTCGTCCTCTTCATTGGATTAGCCGCCACCGAGGAACCTGCGCTGGCCATTGTCGGAGTGAGCCTTGGTAGCCTGCTCTATTGTGTCATCATCTACCTGGGATTCGCCTGGACACTGGCCCCCCTCATTTGTCTCGATAAAGACGTCGGGTTTTGGGACTCCATGAAGATCAGTATGAAGACCTTCAACAAACAGTTCTTCTGGTTCGCCCTGTTTTCTCTCGTGATCATTGTGATCAATATCCTAGGTGTGGCCTTGTTATGCCTGGGCTGGTTTGTGACTGCTCCGCTGACAATGCTGGCCACCGTTCATCTTTATGAAGATATCTTTGGCGGGCGACGAAACGCGACCGAGCAAAGACTGCTGGGCTAGGTCATTCAGTCGAGATGTCGGATTCACGCCGCAATATTGCCACGCTCATACCGGCGGGAATTACGTTTCTGGCACTGTGCGGACTGCTGTTCGTTGCCCGATTCTGGGAATACCTGCCTCTCAAACCACCGGGCTGTAATTTCCGGAAAATCACCGGCATCCCCTGTATCGGGTGCGGCGGCACGCGTTGCATGATGGCTCTTTCACATGGCGATGTGGTGAAGAGCTTTCTCTTCAATCCCATCATCTTTCTCGGGATCGTCACTATTATTGTCTGGTTCGCCGTTGCTCTGCGTCGTTATCTGCTACGCATTGAGCCGTCACCCCTCACTGACCGGCAATTGGGGATTCGGCGGATCTTTCTAAAGTTCGGCCTGCCGGTCCTGGTGTTACTCAATTGGATCTACCTCGCCATGTATCTGCCCGAGGTGTAACCCGTTCCGGCGATTCGTCGTCCTGCAACATCGCAATGTTTGTTTACAAAGGCCTTCCTCACTGTGACGGCTGGCTTTGTAACGTTACAGAAGCAACCTGTGTCCTGACGACGGTTGATGTAAAAGCACAATGCACTGGTGAGTTTTCCATGTCCCCTTTGTAAAAGAACAAAACCGGTCGTAATTTTGACGCCTGCTTTCGTAAGCGGACATTGCGACCCGACAGGATCACTGCTCGTTTTGTAAGCGTTCATTCCTCTTTCTCGGCACGCCGAATCATGAAAACCTATTTATCCCCGACAACTCCATGGACCTGGGACTGAAGAATCAAAACGTCATCGTCTTTGGCAGCACGCAGGGGATCGGAAAAGCGATTGCAGACGCTTTTGCCGGCGAGGGTGCCCGCGTTTGTCGCGCTGACCTGAAACCGGACGGCTCTCCCGATTCTGCAGAAGTCGACATCGCGGAGTACGATTCTGTCATGCAACTGACCGATCGCATCGGGGAAGAGTGGGGTGGCATCGACCACGTCATTTGTGCGGCAGCCATCGGTTCCGGAAAATTCGGCTTCCCCTTCTGGAACCTTGATCCGTCAGACTGGCAGAGCGTTCTTGATGTTTCCCTGATGGGCACCGTGCATGTCGCCCATGCCGCGTCGCCGTGGCTGCGAAAAGGTGACACCACTCGAAAGTCCATGCTCTTTCTTGCTTCGGTGGCAGGACAAATCGGTTCTCAAACCGACCCGCCATACAGTGCTGCGAAAGCCGGGGTGATCAATTTCGCACAAGGGGCGGCCAAAGATTTCGCCCGGTATGGGGTGCGCGTGAATACGCTTTCCCCGGGGATGGTGAAGACCGAATTGAATGAATCGGTGTGGGCTTCTTCCCAGAAGGATGTCCCCGAAAGCCAGCAGAAGACCTACGAGGAATGGGCGGCCGAAAAGATCGGCGGAGTGTCCCCGATGGGACGCTGGCAAACACCGCCCGAGTATGGAGCGATGGCGGTTTACCTTGCTTCAGATCACGCCCGCAATATCACAGGGCAAACCATCAACATTGATGGCGGTCAGGTGATGCACAGCTGACCGGATAGATTCCAGGGAACGCCGACAGCCTGGAAAGCTGTCGGACATATCCCTGAACATCTTTCATGGATTCAACATGTGAATCACGCTTTTGCTTTCCACGGCAGTTCGTACTGACCGGGGATTGCGACCTGATAGTTGCCGTCCGCATCAGGCTTCACTGGAGGCTCAGCATCGAAGTCATAGTTCTCAGGCATGATTGAGAAGTTCGATTCTGTTGCTTCTTTCCAGGAGATTTCCTGACCGCTGTAGGTCGCAAGACGTCCAAGGACCGAGCTGAACGAACTCTTCGCGCCATAGTAGGCGTTATTGAGTGGAGTGTCCTCTTTGATCGCTTTGTAAAGCGTGTCGTGCTCGACCTGATAAGGGTTTGGATCCCCACCGCGCGGTTTGCGATACTGCCACTTAACCTCACCTTTGAGATCTGTGATTTTTCCTCCTGCGAGGTGAAGAATTCCGTCAGAACCGTGAATTTCCTCGGCCACCTTGCGCCAAGTCTGCGGGATATGGCGACATTGACTGTTCAGCACAGCCTCGTTGTGATCCTGTCCGTAACGGAACTCTACGTAGTGGTGATCAAAGATCTCACCCACTGAATGCGGCTCTGTTCCGGCGCGGCCACCCATTCCCTGAGCGGAAACCGGGTTGCCTCCCATTCCGGAGTCACCACTGACGAACCAGTTGATCACGTCGATGTTGTGAACGTGCTGCTCAGCGATGTGATCGCCGCACAACCAGTTGAAGTGATACCAGTTACGCATCTGGTATTCCATCTCAGTCCAGCCTTCCTGGCGGGCTACGATCCATGGACGGTTACCATTCCACCAAGCCTGTGCACCGATGATATCACCAATGAGTCCCTCTTCGTGGACTTTCTTGAAAGCTTCGAGATAAACGTTCTGATAGTGACGCTGGAGGCCGACCACTACTTTGAGATTCTTCTGGTCAGCCACTTTTGCTGCTTCGATCACTTTGTTGTAACCCCATGCGTCAACACATACGGGCTTTTCCATAAACACGTTTTTGCCCTGCTGGACCGCGTATTCGAAGTGAATCGGACGAAAGCCGGGAGGAGTCGCGATACAAACCAGATCCACCTGATCAATCACTTCCTTGTAGGCATCAAATCCAGCATATTTCCGGCTGTCGGGGAGATCAATCTGGGCGGTCTTACCGAGCTTCTCGATCTGAGCGGTGATCTTGGGGAGACCTGCGGCACGGGGACCGGTTCCGTCGATCTTGTCCTGGAAAGCATCAGCGACTGCAACCAGCTGGGCGCTGTCTGATGCTGTGAGGTTCTGGACAATGGCACCGGAATTCCGGCCGCCACAACCAACCATGCCGACCTTGATGCGGTCACTTCCAGCTACTTGAGCGTATGAGGAAACCGGCAACGCCGAAGCAGCAGCTCCAGTCGCCGCAGCGCCTGCAATAAACTTACGCCGGGTCGAACTCGACTCGACGGGGGACTTTTCTTTTTTGGGTTCGTTCATAGATTTTCGTAAAAGTTTGGGGAGTGAGGGTAAAGGTTTGAGGATCAAACCGGAAGCAATTTTTCAGGTCAGGCGGCTTTCTTTTTAGCAGGTTTTGCTTTGGGCTTTCTGGCAGGCTTGGGATCCAGATTCGCATCGAGTTCGGCCTTGGTTGGCGTCGGGGTTTCAATCCCTGCTTCGGGAACATCCGCTTTGGAAATCCAGGCAATAGCATTCAGGACAAAAGTGCGGAAATCATCAGCCGACCAGTTGTCGTGGAAATGGCCGCCGGTTGTGCCGAAGCCCCGACCTCCGTCTTCCCGCTGATAAACCCAGCCAACATGCTGTGGAAGTTTGTCCGCCACCATCTTGCGAACCTCAGGATTTCCCGAGTGATGTCCGTCGGGGCGTGACATCGTTTCCGCCGGGGGAATCGCTGACAGAATCGGCGTGACGCCCTTCATATCAGATACAAACCGCATATTGAAATACCATTCGTCTCTCGCCTCGAAAGCGTCCAGCCCGTTCGCGGCCGGATGGTCGGGGTAATTTCCAAATTTGGCATCCCAATGAGGGTTCACCGAGTAGTCCACTTCGAATGCTCCCCCGATACAGGATGCCAACGTGTCATTGGTCTCTCCCGGAACCATTTCAACCGCGTAGTGAATGGCCCCGACGCCGATCCCGCTTTCGCGAAGCAAGTTTAGAGTCTTTAAGTGGAAGAATGCCGGGTGACGCTGTCCTCCGTCGGCAAACATCACCACCGAATCCGCATTCTGAAATGCACTCGGATCAGCCGGCCACCCGTTGGTGTAAGTGGTCGCCACGAATTTGTCGCCGTGATGCTCGTTGAGCAGTCTCGTCAGCAAAAGACAGCCTGCATTGTGCTCGTGCTGCCGGGGGCCATGGCTGGGCTTTCCAGCTACAAAAACAACCTTCTTGCGGTCTTCCAGTGGCAGTCGCTTGATCTGTATGTTGCGAAATTGCACCTTCATGGCAGGGCCGGCATGAAGCTGGAGCGCTAAAAGCCCGCTGCGACGCGCATCCGGTGCTTCGTCGATGACCTCAGCCATCACCTGACCATTGATTCGGGTGATGATGTGGTTGCCCTTCGCCGTGATGTGATAACTGTTCCAGTCGTCCGTTTTGATGTGCTTTTGCAGCTCATCCGACTCACCTACGGTTCCCAGGTCTTCAAAATTCTTTCCTTCAATCCGCTTCCGTTTCTGGCCGCGGGCTGCGTGCACCCCGTGATAACCTTCCCCGTAAATCGTGCCCGACCACTTGGTGCCGGCTTCAAAATCCGCCTGATACCCGCCGATCGAGAACGGTTTTTCATCCCCGGCCCGTTTGAAACTCCGAATCTGGATTCCTGAATTCCCGCTCTGAATCTTGTATTCGAGTTTCAATTCGAAGTCATCAACCTCACCGTTTTGCCAGACCAGAAAAGTGTTTTCCTTGATCGGAGCTTCGTCAGTGGTCTGCCCGGCGATGGTTCCGTCCTCGATTTTCCAAAGCCCTTCTTCCCCTTTCCAGCCCTCGAGCGATTTTCCGTCGAAGATCGAATAGAACCCGTCAGTCGCTCCCGGTTCCTTATCATTCTGGGCCACGGTCAAAACCGCTATGGAGGTAATGGCCGCGACAACCGCGACGAGACATTTCGGAGCAAAATCGGATTTCATATTTCGCGGCCAGCCTATCAGCGCCGCCAAATCGTGGCAATAGCCCATTGAGACGACCCAAAACCATTGGATCGATGCAAAACCTCGCACTCCGGACCATTGGCCCGTCAGAAATCCTCCGCGAGAGACTTCAGACTGAGGCCACCTCAGTTTCAGCTGTCTCAGGTCGAGCTTGATCTGTATACGGCGCCTGCGGTGCAAGCCCCAGCTTTTCCATCAGAGCCAGGTCAGCTTCTGCCTGTGGATTCGATGTCGTGAGCAGTTTGTCGCCGTAGAAAATTGAGTTTGCCCCGGCAAAGAAACAGAGCGTCTGCAATTCCTCACTCATGGCGGATCTCCCGGCAGAAAGGCGGACCTTGGCCCCCGGCACCGCAATGCGGGCAACCGCAATCATCCGCACGATCTCGAAATTATCGACCGGAGCGACCGAATCACCCAGCGGTGTTCCCGGGATCGGGACGAGTGAGTTGATTGGCACACTCTCAGGCTGTGGATTGAAGTTGCTGATCACTTCCAGCATCTTCAAGCGATCATCCGTGTTCTCGCCGAGACCGAGAATTCCCCCGCAGCAGACAGACATGCCCGCTTCCTGCACATGTTTGATCGTATTGAGACGATCTTCGAACGTATGCGTGCTGACGATATTCTTGTAGTGCTCCGGTGAAGTATCAATGTTGTGGTTGTAAGCCGTGACCCCGGCCTCTTTCAGCTGCTTCGCTTCACTCTCGCCCAGCTCGCCGAGCGTTGTGCAAACTTCCATGCCCAGCGCGCTCACGTTCCGCACGATATCCAGCACCTGATCAAAACGTTTCGTGCCTTCACGAACCCCTTTCCAGGCGGCGCCCATGCAAAAGCGGGTCGAGCCATTCTCACGGGCTGCCTTGGCGCGCTCCATGATGTCGCACGTCTCCATGAGCCGTTCCGCCCCCACTTCCGTCGTGTAGCGGGCAGACTGCGCACAGTAAGAACAATCCTCCGAACAACCGCCCGTTTTAATACTGAGCAGAGTGCAGAGCTGAACCTCATTCTCAGTCCAGTGTTCTTCATGGACAGCCCGCGCTTGTTTCAGTAGATCGAAAAACGGCTGGCTGTAGATGCGCTTGAGTTCGTCAAATTGCATAAGACACCCACTCTTGTCTCCCAGCAGTGAAAAATCCAATGCAAAATGAGCCCCGACCCGATTATCAGAGCTGCCAAACCTGCGCTCCCCAACTGAGTCCTCCGCCCTGCGCGACAAAGATGACCCGGTCACCCGGCTTCACCCGCCCGTCCCGAATACATTCGTGAAGGCAGATGGCACAACTCGCCGCCCCCGTGTTCCCGTAGCGATCGATATTGATGTGAATTTTATCATCCGGAAACCCGAGATGACTCCAGGCACTCTGGAGCATCCGGATGTTGGATTGATGTGGAATCACCATCGCGATATCCTCCTGCTTTAGGTCCAGAGCCGTCATCGATTCCTGCACAGACTTCGCCAGCACCTCCACCGCGAACCGGTAGACACTCCGCCCGTTCATCTGAAACGTTCCTGTCTTTCCGTTAAAATGCTCGTCTTCCCCCTCCGGGATCTGAGATTCATCCTCAGGCAAATACAACGCCCGGCCCTGCTCCGCATCGGAGTTGAGAGACTGATAAAGACATCCCCGGCCGGAATCTTCCGACGCTTCCAGAATGGCGCACCCCGCACCATCACCAAACAACACACAGGTCCGCCGGTCTTCCCAGTTCAAATATGAACTGAGCCCCTCAGCCCCCACGACCGCTATCCGGCGGCAGGCTCCCGACTCAATCATCGAACTGGCCACCCCCATCGCTGCGACAAATCCACTGCAAGCCACATTCAGATCAAAAGCCCCGCAGGGAATCGCCCCGATCCGCTCCACAATACGACACGCCAGCGCCGGACAAAGCATGTCCGGCCGGGTTGTGGCACAAATCAACAAATCCAGGTCCCCCGGAACCATCCCCGCATTTTCCAGCGCCTGAGTCACCGCCCGTCCCGCCAGCTCATCCAGCCTTTCGTCATCACCAAGCAGAAACCGCGAGCGAATCCCTGTGCGACGCGCAATCCATTCATCACTGGTGTCCACGAATTTCGCCAGATCATCATTCGTGACCTCTCTCGCAGGTAAAGCCATCCCGGTACCCCGAATTTCGACACCCCGTGCTGGACTCAAAATACTCTTCATGATTTTATACTGATTCGCATATAACTGGGCTACCCATACGTGAAATCAACCTTTTTATGCAAAGCGATACAAAAACAAGTCGCGGCCGTCCCCGCGCTTACGATCCCGATACAGCCATCAATGCGGCATTGGAAGTTTTTCGTGCTCACGGTTATTCCGGGACAAGTCTGGACATGCTGAGCAAGGCCACGGCCATGAACCGGCCCAGCCTTTATGCCGCCTTCGGAAACAAAAAGGCGATCTACCGCGCTGCCCTGGCTTTTCACCAAAGACGCCTGAGGCGCAAACTGGGCCGGGTTCTCTTCGCTGGAAGCGGATTGCGCGAAGACCTGACGCAGTTTTATCTCGCCGCGCTCGAGGAATACCGCTCCCCCAAACACGGGCATGTGGGCTGTTCCACTCTTTGCACCGCCACCACCGAGGCCATGCAGGACTCAGACATCAGGGGCGATCTCTCCATCGCCTTGAACCGGATCGATGCCGCCTTCCGACGCCGGTTTCGGCAGGCCGCCGCCGAATATCCTCAATTGGATCCCCGGAGCGTCGCCTATGTTGCCGCTTCAATTCTCCACAGCCTCGCCATTCGTGTAAGGGCTGATCAAAGTGACTTTTCCCCCGAAGAATTCATCCAGGTGTCGGTTACCCTTTTGTTGAAACCGTGGGATTGAACTGGCGAGACTCTGCTGCGCGACCTTCTTTCATTGCGGGCGTACAAAAAGTCGCATCCGGGGATTCATCATTTCGAAATACTCCGGGTATTGTGCAGAAAGCATCGTCACGGACAAAAAAGAGCTAAATTGCCAATATTCCCCGGTTTAGCTCCCGGGAATGAGCTAACTGACGCCGGTTAGCTCATATCCCTGTGGGGAACGGGCAAACTGACGTCGGGAAGGCCGCTCGGCAATGGGGAACGGGCAAACTGACGTCGGGAAAGCCGTTCAGCAGTGGGGAACGGGCAAACTGACGTCGGGAAAGCCGTTCAGCAACGGGGAACGGGCAAATTGACATCGGGAAGGCCGTACAGCAATGGGGAACGGGCAAACTGACGACGGGAAAGCCGTTCAGCAATGGGGAACGGACAAACTGGCGACCGGAAAGCCGTTCAGATACAGTCACCTCTTCTTTCGTTGCTGAATCTCACCGATCACATACTCATAAGCACCGATTGCGAAGAACAGTACCGCAAAAAACAAGGCGGTGTCGCTGTGGCGAATGAACACCTGACTGGCTGCACAGAGAGCAAACGAGGAGAGGCCGAGGATCTTGTTCTTCATAAGGGGGTTCCGGTTCAGGGGTTTATCAATACATTCGTGAGAATCTTTCGGGGAGGATCGTGTCCCTGGAGAAACAAAATAAAGTCATCCAGGCACTGCTGGTCCGTCGCTTTTCCAACCACGTAAACCACCTCCAGTTCAGCGTGTCCTCCCACCATAAGCCCTTCAAAACGGGGCTCCTTTCCGATGTCCGCATGGAAGCCCGCCACCCAGTCATTGATTTCCATGACATACTTCCCCCGCCCGGACTTCTTCCACGTAAAATCCTCCGCGATCTCAGCCAGCTCCTCGTTGATCGACTCATAAAGCCCCTCCGGGATTCCCTTTTTAATGGATCGCACCGCCTTGCGCAGTGCCGTGACTTCAGATTTGGCCTCGACAGTTCGTCGCAGGATAGCTTCAGTCCCGGCATCCATTTCACTTCCCAATACTTCCACCGCTTCATCCACCAGAAAGTCAGACAGGGAAGTTTGGAGAATCGATTGAGTTTCGTTGGCCATAGTGCACCTGGCAGGCAGCTCAGATATCGAAGATACCAACCCCGGTCATCCCTGTCACGAATATTGGCCATCTTCCATCAACCTGACGCGATGCACTCTTCGCAGGTCAACACACCCGTGCGCCCCAAATTCATGCCCGCCTTCAACCGAATACTCTCGACGGCAGTGCGATTCCCCCGATACTAAAACTCCTACCCAAAAACCTATGCGACTTACCATTCTCTCCAGAGCACCCAAGTGTTATTCCACCCGCCGACTCGTCGAGGCAGCAAAAAACAGAGGGCATAGTGTGCTTGTTCGAGACCCCATGCGCTTTGCCATGGATATGGATGAGGGAACTCCTGACCTTTACTTCAAAGGCAAAGCGATCCAGGTGCCGGACGCAATCCTCCCCCGCATCGGAACCTCTATCACCCGCTATGGAACCACTGTGGTGCGTCAGTTCGAACAAATGGACGTTTACACCCCGAACACCTCCAGCGGAATCGGTAACTCGAGAGACAAATTGAGGAGTTTGCAGATCCTGTCCCGTCACGATATCGGGATTCCGCGCACTGCTTATGTGAGTGACAAAGGAGACGTGGCTGATGCCATCGAACGGGTCGGAGGCACACCGGTCATTATCAAATTGATCGAAGGAACCCAGGGAGTGGGAGTGATCCTGGCGGACAAACCGGAAATTGCGAAAGCGATTATCGAGACCCTCCACAGCGCCAATCAAAAGGTGTTGATCCAGAAGTTTGTCGCAGAAAGTAAGGGCAAAGATGTGCGGGCTTTTGTAATCAACGACCGGGTTGTCGGGGCGATCAGGCGGACCGCTCAGGGCCAGGAGTTTCGCAGCAATGTTCACCGCGGCGGAGTGGCCACTGCCATTGATCTCGATCCTGCCTACGCGAAGGCAGCCGTGCGGGCGGCTCAGATCATGGGGCTGAAAGTGTGCGGCGTCGATATGCTCGAAGGCAAGAATGGCCCACAGATTATGGAGATCAATTCTTCACCGGGCCTCGAGGGGATCGAAGGAGCGACCGGTCTGGATATTGCCGGCGAAGTGATCGATTTCATCTCTGATCAGGCTAAAATGCCCGAGATTGATTTGCGTCAGCGCCTTACTGTGAGCCGTGGCTATGGAGTCACCGATATCACCATACCTTCAGGCAGCGTCTTTATTGGCCAGACCATTGCGCAGACCGGTCTCCGTGATCAGGACGTGGTCGTCCTCACCCTTAAGCGGGGGGAATCCGTCATCTCCAACCCGAAATCCTCCCGCGAACTTGAGGCGAATGACACCTTGCTTTGCTATGGAAAAATCGAGAAGATGAAATCCATGATCCCTGACCGACCGAAGCGTCGTCGAAAGCTCAGCCCATTGCCTTCCACCCCTGTCACAGAGGGAACCACCCTTGACGAAGCGACGCAGAATCAGCATGAGTAAATCCACCCGAAAGAAAAAGCGCAGGATTGATCTCTGGGGCAGAAAGAAAGTGCTGCCCGGTGAGCGATTATTTCTCCGCCTTCAGGCCGGGGAAAGTTTCACAGGCGTCAGTATCCGGTTACCTCTCATGGTTTGGCGGGGGCAGGAGCCCGGCCCTGTTCTGGGGATCACCGCCGCCGTCCATGGCGATGAAATCAACGGCACCGGCGCTATTCGCCGATTAATCGAAGACCCTCCCTTCGAACTCAAACGAGGAGCTCTGATTCTCGTGCCGGTTGTCAACATCATGGGGTTCGAGCGCCACAGCCGATACACACCGGACCGGCGGGATTTGAACCGGACCTTTCCGGGGAGCAAAAAAGGAAGCCTGACAGGACGACTGGCTCACCTGATCATGAACGAAGTCATCAGACGATGTGATTACCTCGTCGACTTGCACACCGCAGCCGTTCGGCGGACCAACTTTCCCAATGTGCGGGCTGATATGGATAATCCCGGCTGTGAAAGATTGGCCAACGCATTTGGAGCAGAAGTCATCGTGAACAACACAGGCCCTGATGGCTCGTTGCGACGGGAGGCATGCAGGGCGGGATGCCCTACCATCATCCTCGAAGCCGGGGAAGTGTGGAAGGTGGAACCCTCAGTGCAGGATATGACCTTGCGGGGTATTTCCCACGTCATGGCCGAGCTCGACATGATCGACATGTCAGATGACAGCCGTCCTGAGACATCACCCCATCAAATGATCGTTCACAGTTCCAGCTGGGTGCGGGCGGGAAATGGAGGATTCCTTAAATTTCACGTCGGTCCCGGCGAAACTGTGCAAAAGAACCAACCGCTGGCAACAAACACCGGACTGCTGGGAGAAGAACATGAAACCATCGTCAGTCCTCACCACGGCATTGTTCTGGGGATGACCACCATGCCTGCCGTTTCACCGGGGGATCCCATCCTTCACATCGCATTGCCCGATACCAGCAAGCAATTTCGCTCACTCGAAAAGAGCGTTGATAAGATGGAAGACGACGCCCTCGAAAATCAGGTGCGCGATCACCTGGCCACGAATATCACCGTGGAAGAGCACGCTCCCGGTGATGATGAGCTGGAGCCGGACGAGAGTGAAGATTCCTGACCCGGCGCAAAAGCCGTTTTACCTAACCGCTTCCATTCGTCGGCATGGACATCATCCGATCCAATAGGGTTGGTTGATCGGACTGACCCTGTTGGATCGTTTTGCACATAAAATGGGGAATCCAAAATCGTGCCGGATTTTGCTCCGGCAGGAGCAGCCAGATAGTAGCGCGGGGTGAAGTGAGGCACGAACGAAACCCCGGGAAATAATTTCCCCCGAAAAGAGAGCCCCGGCTGGGGCGACAGAAGGTTGCGCGTTGCCAATTCGATAGTGCTAACTCTTCGACGCGCCTCTTCTGCCGTCCCTTCAACTTTCCGACTCGTCAATCGAAAGAAACGAAGCCATGACATGGTTCATAGGCGATTCAAAGCAGTAAATTATGTGCGAAATGTCTGACCCTGTTGGATCGTTTTGGGCCCCGCTCTTTAAAGATTGGCAAGTGGACCTCTGCTTTCTAAACTGTTGCCATGTTTAAAGCATTCTTAGCCGCGGTGATTGGAAGTGTGATTGCCTTTATGTGGAGTTGGGTGTCGTGGTCGGTCCTGCCGTTTCACGGGAAAGCGCTCAATCAGTTCAGCAATGAGGCTGCTGTTGTTGAAGCCCTCAAGACCGGGGTTTCTGAGCCGGGGATTTATATCATCCCGGGAGATCAGTCGCTTTCTGAAGAGGCAAAGATGGAGGCGATGAAAAACGGGCCGTTCGTATTTGCTTCAGTCCGTGTCGGGGCGGATGAAGATTTCTCGATGGGGAAGAGTATTCTCCGCGGGTTCACGGCGACGCTGGTTGCGGGAATTATCCTGGCAATTCTCCTCGGAGCGGTCGCGCCCCGGCTTAACTACATCGGGCGGGTGTTTTATGTGATCATGATCGCTGTGTTCGTCGGAATCGCGGGGATCTATCCCAATCAGATCTGGTGGGAGTTTTCCACAGGTCATGTCCTTTGGAATATGTTGGACGTCATCATCGGGTGGGGTGTTGCGGCGCTGATCATGGCTGCGATGATCAACGGCAGGTCTCCTGATGAGGCGGCGGAATAGTTTCCTCTGACTGACTTGCTGAGTATCTCTTCTTCTTTCCATGTCGATCGAAAATCTGCCGCCGCACCTTCAAGTCATCGCGGAAGAGTGGCGTTACCGGGCCCCGGATCTCGCGGAGTGGGCCTGGGAGCGAATTGTGAACCGCAAAGATGTGTGGGGCCAATACACCGGCATGTCCGAACGGGAACGCAAGTCAAGCAAGCGCAGTTACAAAGCGCTCACGCTGCCGCAAAAGAAAATGCGCGGGAAAGATATGGTCTCGCTGGAAAAGCTGGAGCGGCACTTTGGCAGTATCAAGCAGCATCACCTGATCGGTCTGCATTCCCAGAGCGTGGAATTCACCTGCAAATGGTTCGCGATCGATATCGACCTGCATGACACCGAAGCCCTCAATGCGGATGATGGTGCCCGGCGGAATCTGGCGGCGGCGCTGGGTTGGTGGGAAAAATTGCAGTTGAAGGGATATGATCCGCTCTTGCTGGACTCCAACGGTGAAGGGGGATATCACATCTGGACGTTTCTTGCCGAGCCGGCTCCGAAGGCTGACGTGTTTCAATTCGCGCAGGAGATTGTTTCCGATTGGGAGAAACGCAATCTTGATGCAGTGCCGGAGACGTTCCCCAAGAGCGACCGGATCGAGGGAGATAAACTGGGCTCCTGGCTGCGGTTGCCGGGGTTGCATCACACGCGGGAACACTTCACCCGGGTCTGGAGCGGGGAAGACTGGCTGGAAAATCCGTGGCTGGAAGGCGATGCCGCGATTGAATTGATGTTGGAGGTCGCGCCCGGCCCCCCGCCGCCGCGCCATGTGGAATCGGACAAGCCGGCCCCGAAGAAGAAGCGGGCAGCGAAGAAGGCACGCGACAAGCGGACGGTGTGCGTCGATTTGGACGGGGTGCTTTCCAGGTATGACAGCTGGAAGGGGATCGAGCATTTCGGGGAACCTGTTCCCGGGGCGGTTGAGTTCTCCAAAGAGCTGGCGAAGAAATATCGTGTACTGATTTTCTCGGCCCGGACTCATGATGAAGAGGGGCGTGATGTGAAGGAAGCGAAGCGGTTGGTCGCAGCGTGGCTGGACCGGCATGGCTTTGCTTATGATGAAATCTACACGGGACAGGGAAAGCCATTTGCCAGTGCCTACATCGATGACCGGGCCGTGAGTTGCCGACCGCAGGAGGATGGCGAGGCCGCTTTTCGGGATTCTCTGGAAGCGGTCAAGCGGTTGGTGTGAGCAGTGGCGAAATGAGGATGAAGTCGCTACGCGACAGGAATCGTTAACCTGTTTGGGGAATTGAAAGCCCAGTCGCGGCAGGCAAGTCGGGCGATTTAGCGATGCCTGTCGCGTAGCGACTTCTCATTCATAGCCGTGGGTTTTCAACCCACGGAGACTTTACGGAAGTCCGGACGTCGCATCGCGACCGCTCAAAAAGGGCGATATCGTATTCTTCACAGGCTGATCGGTCGCTACGCGACGAATACGATTCGATGAACAGGTTTCGTGGGTTGAAACCCACGACTATGAATGAGTAGTCGCTACGCGACATGGCTCTTCGTAATTATTGGATCGAATGTCGGCTCCTCACTGACGTGGAAGTAATCTCGACTGCAATTGTATTCAAAAAGTACGACAATCTGTGAAGCCGACGCTACGAAGCTAATGAAACCATCTTCCCACGATCCAACAGGGTCTGTTCGTTGAACCAACCCTATTGACTCGTGAATGGTGGTGCCCGCTTTTGTTCCCGTCTCTAAATCACCAGGCGGCTCCAAACTGTGGCTGGGGATTCACGCGGTAGGGCATCCAGAGAACGCCGACGGCTTTGTCGTCACAGTTTTTCTTGTAGGGTGTCAGGCGAACTTCTTCGAGCTTCTCGTTCATGGGATCGAGCTCTTCTTTCAGCTTTTCGATGGCTTCTTCGCACTCGCGATCCATAGCCTCGAGATCATACTGAAGCTCGTCGACTTCCTCTTCGGCACGGGCCACGTCGCGGCTCTCTTTCCAGGTGCGGGAGGCTCCTGACATGGCGGACCGGCTGCTGGTGCCGACTTTGCGGCCCATGATCGCTCCCAGGATGGTGCTGCCAATTCGCATGGCAGTATCCATCTTAGCGCTGCTGGCCTGGGCTTTCTGTTCGTCGACTTTGTCCAGCGCACGACCAATGCGGTCTTCGATGGTTTTGATCTTTTTATCAAAGCTCTCACGCAGCTCCTCAACCTTCTCATCGCGGATCTCGCGCGCGGCGTGGACTTGTCGCGCCCGGAAATCACCTTCGTTCTCACCAATGTTGGAATACTGATCGGTCAGCGGACTGTGATAAATCGTCAGGGAGTGGGTATCATAAAGCAGATCAACCAACTCTTTCTTCAGGCTGGTCCACACTTTGGATTCCAGCAATGACTGAGGGAACGGTGAGAAGGCGGCTCCCTGAACCGGCTCGCGACTGAGCTGGGAGAATGTGATACCGCCCGGCAACTCCAGATCCTGATCCCAGTCAACATCTCCACTCTCGGGATCGATCTTATTCACCATGGAAACGGTTTCGGTGCCATTGACGCCCTTTTTACTGTCTGCGTAACGAACTTCCCCGACACGAATGACTGCGGGAACGTAGTTGATTTCCTCTCCCGGCACGCCGGCACCGGCCGGGATGAAGTATTCGTCGGCGCCTTTGGGCAAACGCGGTCGCATCGGCTCGGGTGCTTTGGGCTTGGGTGATTCTGCAGCTGGAGTCGGGCGGGCCGCGGCTTTCGCTTCGAGTTTTTTGCGAAGCGGATCCATCAGTTTTTTGATCTGACGACGAGCCAGTGGTCCGCGGAGATAACTCATCACCCAACGCACGTGAAACACGATGGGGCCGCTCTCATGGACATTGTTTTGCAGGAAAACCCGACTGCCGAGGCCGGCGAGAAGCTCCTCCATCTTCTTGCGATCGAACCCGACGTCGTTGTCTGACGCGGCACCTTCCAGACCGTCGAGGACGCGGGCTTTGTCGCGCTCGGTTTGCAAGCGACCGAGCCACCACGTGCCGATATTGGAAAGGGCTTTGTAATCGAGGTCGACTGGGTTTTGCGTTGCCAGAAGGATGCCAAGTCCGAAGGCGCGGGCCTGTTTCAGCATGGTCATCATCGGCTTTTTCGATGGCGGGTTCTGCGTGGGCGGCAGGTAGCCATAGATTTCATCCATGTAGAGCAGGGCTCGCAAACTGGTGGTTCCGGATTGTGATCGCATCCAGCCCAGGGTTTGATTCAGCAACAACGAGACAAAGAACATGCGCTCGGAATCACTGAGGTGGGCGATGGAGAAAATGGAGATGCGTGGTTTCCCCTCGGGGGTGTGCATCATGCGTTTGATGTCGAGGGGCTCGCCCTGCAGCCAGCTCGAGAATCCCGGCGAGGCGAGCAGGTTGTTCATCTTCATGGCCAGCTCGCGACGTGATTTCTCGGGACAGACAGTCTCGAGATCCATCACCCCGATCTTATCGAATGGCGGCACCTGGATATGAGTGATGAGGGATTCCAGAGTCACGCCGTGACCTGCGTGCCACGAGTGTGAGAAGATGTTGGAAAGGAGAATGTGCTCGGGATCCTGAATCGGATCGGCATCGACTCCCACCAGAGAGAGAAGACTGGATACGGTGGACTCAATGCGTTCGCCCAGCAACTCGGCATCGTCGAGGACCTCGAACTCCGGCACGTCGAGTGAGCTCAGAATGGAAACGGGAAGCCCGGCATTTGATCCGGGTGTGTAGACCGCCAGATCTACTTTGTCGCGAAATGACTGGATGCGTTCCGGTCCCTGTCCCCATTCACCGAGGCCTTTCTTCCAGAGGGCGGCCTGTTTGGCGGCGTGCTCGTCGGGTGTGATGCCTTTTTTGGTCGCGTCATCTTCATTGATCCACGGGCGGAAGTCTTCCGGGGCGAGGTTCGGGAAGGTGAGCAGGAGGTTGGCGATGTCACCCTTGGGATCGATGATGATCGCGGGGATGTTATCCATGGCGGGTTCTTCGAGGATGCCGATGCAGAGACCTGTTTTACCTGAACCGGTCATCCCGAGCACTACGCCGTGAGTGACGAGGTCTTTTGAATCATAGAGCACGAGTTCATCCTCGAGTTCTTTTTCGCCAAGGTTATATTCGCGGCCGAGGTAGAATTGGCCAAGGGTTTCGTAGTCTTCAGTGCGGATTTCCATGATCAAAAGAGGTGGTCCGTATTTCTAAACGAACTTGATTTAAAAAGACAGCAACGAACGGGTGAAACGTCACGTTTTCCCTGAAAAAGTGACTAAAACCGGTGTTCGCGAGTCTAATAATGTGAAGACAATGGAACAAAACGGAACATATCAATACAGCCGATTCCAACGAATCATCCTGCACCTGAAGTGCCCCTGCCGGACCTGGCAGCAAGCACGATTCCACTTGCGGGGAATATTCAGGGAATTCGGACAAACCTCATAATTAACAGACAACTCACCTGCCTTGTGGCAGGTTTTTTTATGTCTGTCTATCACGTCCGCCGGGCTGAGAGCCCCGATTTTTCTCAAGCAGAGCTGCTCTCTGATTTCACTTTTCCCTGGATTGATCGTTCCCCGCCACGGACGGAATTTCGGGCTGTTCATGACGGCGGGCATTTCCACTTCCAATTCGAGGTGGATGATGAAGACATTGTTCTCGGGGAAACGATTGATTCCGACCGCGTCGAGATTTTCATCGCGATTGATGATCAGCTTTCGCCCTACTATGGATTTGAGATGGATCCCGGGGGCGGGGTGCTGGATTACAAAGCGGTGTTTCATCGCCAGTTTGATTTTGACTGGACGCTGCCGGAATGGAAAACCGGGGGTGAGCTGTTTGATGGCGGCTATCGCGTGACGGGGAGTGTGCCGCTGGCGATTCTGGAGAGCCTCGGTTGCCTGCGCGACGGCAGGATGATGGCGGGGGCTTATCGCGCGGAGTTCTCGCGCGGTGCTGACGGGGAAGTCATCCAGGATTGGATGAGCTGGATCGATCCGGAAACCCTGCAACCGGATTTTCATGTGCCGACATCGCTGGGCACGTTCGTTTTCGAAGGCTGAGCCGGGCGTTGCAGCCATCCGCCTGCGACTGCGATGTAGCCAATAATCAGAACGAACGCGAGTCCCGGGGTATACATCACCATCACGGGGTGTTCGTGGGGATTGGTGAGGCGTGTGAAGACATCGGTGAAAAACGAGAGTGGGTTCGTGGCAATGTCCCAGCTGTTCCACCTGGGGAATCTCCCCAGATAAATGCCGAAAGCACTGAGGCACCAGATGGCAATGACCATCATCCAGGCTTTCGTTTTGCCCATCCAGAGAATGAGTCGGCGGTGGATGAGATAAAGCGAGAAACAACCAATCAGGAATCCTGCGCCTGCGAAAGAAATCATCAAGATCCAATCGAACCAGAACGGGGCATCGTGTCTGGGGCGTAGATGGATCAGGTCGGTGAGTAGATACGGGGCATTCGGGAAGAACAGCAGCCAGAGGAGTCCGACGGAGCAAAAGACGCGGCGATTCTCGAACCGGTAGACGATCAGGCTGATCACCAGCGGTATTCCGGCAAGGGCGAGGTTGTAGACGAAGTAGAAGTACTGTCCGGACTGCGTTTGCCAGGCGCGCGCCATCCAGAGCGCAAGACACCAGAGGACGCAAAGTGACACCAGGCCGAGAAGCAACGGTTCGGGTAGTTTCAGTTTCTTCAGGGGGGCTGGAAGACTGAGTTCAGCATTCATTTTTTCCGAAAACATTCTCTCAATACGGTGATGGCATTGAGAAGCTTTCGTGAAAAGCAGATGAATTGATGAATGACGGCTTTTTCGCTGGCGTTTTCGTCACCTTTCGCAACTATTAGCCCACAATGGCCTCGGAACTTAAAATATTCAGCGGATCCGCTCACCCCGTATTGGCGAAAGAAATCGCAACCTATCTTGGGGTTGGGCTTTCCGAGGCTGAAGTCACGAAGTTTCCTGACGGGGAAACTTTCGTCAAGATCAACGAAAACATTCGGGGGCGGGACATCTTTATGATCCAGCCGACGTGTCCGCCGACCAATGAGAACATCATGGAGTTGTTGATCATGACGGATGCTGCCCGCCGTGCCAGTGCCGAACGCATCACAGCCGTGATTCCTTTCTTTGGTTATGCCCGTCAGGACCGGAAAGATGAGCCGCGTGTTCCCATTACCGCGAAACTGGTGGCCAACCTTCTGGTGGCAGCAGGCGTGAACCGCGTCCTCACGATGGATCTTCACGCGGGACAGATTCAGGGCTTTTTCGATATCCCGGTCGATCATCTTTATGCTGCGCCGGTTTTGATCTCCCAGATCAAATTGAAAGGGCTCGGCGATAATCTCGTGGTGGTCTCCCCTGATGTTGGCGGGATGAAAATGGCCTACGCTTACTCAAAGGAGCTGAACTGTCCGCTCGCGATTGTGGCAAAAAACCGGGTGAGCGCCACTGAAGTGGAAGCCCTCAGCGTAATTGGTGAAGTCGAAGGCAGAGATGTTCTGATTGTCGATGACATGACAGAAACCGCGGGAACCTTGAAAACCGCAGCAAATATTCTCAAGGAAAAGGGTGCCAAACGCATCTGCGCGGCGGTATCCCACGGGGTTTTAGAGGAAATGGGGCGCACCCGCATTGCTGAATCCCCCATCGAGCATCTTTTCACGACAAACAGCACGCCACTGGCAAAAGGAGACAAAGTCGAGGTCGTTTCCGTTGCTGGATTGATGGGCGAAGGAATCCGTCGAATTCACCACAATGAGTCGGTGACTTCTCTTTTTGACATTTCCTAGGTGATAACGTAGTTTCCGCGCCCCTCGTCAAATCCGGGGTCCGTTGGAACGTCCGCGGAACATATTTTATCAATTCGAAACCGAACGAAAGATGGCAACTCAAGAAACTCTCAGCGCTGCAAAACGCGACGTATCAGGAACGACCGCTTCAAAGCGTCTTCGTCGCGAAGGCATTGTCCCGGCAGTTGTTTACGGCTCAAAGCAGCGTGAATACATGATTCAGGTCGACGCCAAGGAGTTCGGTAATATTTTCAGGGAGCAATCCAGCAGTAACTTCCTCGTCAATCTCGAGATTGATGGTGCTGAGGAGAAGACCAAGCTGGCCATGGTTCAGGATGTTCAGCAGAACCCTCTGAATGGTTCTTTTATCCACATCGACTTTCACGCAGTGAATGAGAACGAAACTGTTCACGCGAGCGTTCCAATCACCCTGACCGGTGAATCTGCAGGAGTTAAAGGCGGTGGTCTTCTTGATCAGTTGCTTCACTCTATTGATGTTGAGTGTCGCCCGGCAGACCTTCCGGAGCGCATCGAATACGATGTCACCGAGCTTAATGTGAATGAGTCTATTCACATCAGTGATCTGGTAATCCCTGAAGGTGTTACCATTGGGATGGACGGAGAAGTTGTGGTTGCAAACTGTAACGAAGCCCGCATCGCGACTGAAGAGGAAGAAGCAGCAGACATTGGCGCCGGTGCAGCCGAGCCTGAGGTTATTAACGAGAAGTCTGCGGACGAAGGGGAGTAATCCTCGCATCATTCATTTGGTTGCAAAAATCCGCCTTTATCGGTCACTTGTAGCCTCGTGACTGACTGGCTAAGCGATAATCAAGCACTTGCCTGGTGGCTGGCGATCGTTTCGCTGGTCACCCTCGTAGGCACATTGATCGCGGTTCCTCTGATCATCACGCGGATGCGGGATGACTATTTCACGAGCGATCCATCGGAATCGGAGAAGTCCCTCAAGAACCGGCGACCTTTAGCGAGGCTCTTCGGGTTGGTTTTTAAGAACCTCCTCGGGGGGATTCTGGTCCTCGCCGGTGTAGTGTTGAGCGTCCCCGGCATTCCCGGGCAGGGCTTCCTGACAATCCTGATCGGACTGGTCATCATGGACTTCCCCGGTAAGCGAAAACTGGAATTGAAAATCTTTCGTGTCGGTCCTGTTCGTCGAGCAGTGAACTGGATTCGAAAGCGCGCTGACCGGCCGGAACTCATTCTCCCTGAGATGGCTGACCGGGATTGACTGAGAGGCTCTCTGCGCCTCAGCATTAAATTTCAGGTCTGCACATAGATCGTGACTGATTTCCTCCGAAATCGCCTGATGTGGTGAGGAAGTCGCGGTTGAATCAGTCGGGGGCAGGGCTAGCCTTTCTGATATGAGCCCCCGCTTCATTTCCTTCGTCGTCCTGGTGACGTTGGCGCTGTCTTTATCCAACGGTTACTCCGCAGAACGGCCCAATATCGTGGTTCTTTTCGCAGATGACATGGGGTTCTCCGACATCGGCTGTTTCGGGTCGGAAATTGAGACGCCCAACCTGGATCGCCTCGCTGAGAACGGGCTTCGCTACACCCACTTTTATAATACGGGCCGCTGCTGTCCGTCCCGCGCCTCGATCCTGACGGGACTTTATCCTCATCAGGCAGATATCGGGCACATGGCGGGGGATCTCGGGGTGAAAGGTTATCGGGACCGACTGAGCTTCAATGCCGTCACTCTTGCAGAAGTTCTGGGTGATGCCGGCTATCACACCATCATGAGTGGGAAGTGGCATCTCGGCTGGCGGGACGAAGGGTCACCAACTGCGCGCGGGTTCCAGAAGTTTTACGGAACGCGCGGCTATATTGACAGCTACTACACAACGGTAGCGCGCACCGAGATGTATCTGGGCGATAAGATGGTGATCCCGGTGACGGAGCATCCAGTGAACCACCTCAAACCGGATGAAGAATGGTACACGACTGATGTGTTCACTGACTACGCGCTGCATTTCATTGATGAAGTCCGCGAGCAGGATGACAAACCGTTCTTTCTCTACCTCGCTTACAATGCGCCGCATTTTCCGCTGCATGGCAAGCCTGAGGACACGGCGAAGTATCGCGGGAAATACAAGGAGGGTTGGAACCGGTTTCGACAGGATCGCTACCGGAAACTCGTCGAGTTGGGAATCATCAAAGACCACTGGGGGCTGTCCGATCTCGATGTGAAAGCCTGGGATGCTCTCACGGATGAGCAGCGTGACGATATGGATTTCAAAATGGCGCTTTTCGCCGGGATCATTGACCGATTGGATCAGAACATCGGTCGGGTCGTCGCTCACCTCGGGAAGATCGGGGAGCTCGATAACACACTTATTGTTTTTCTCTCTGACAACGGCGGCACCAAAGAGACCGGGCTCTTCGGCATCAAAGGAGAAACCAACACCGTCAAAAACTACGAAGAATGGGCCAAAGTCGGCGGGTGGACCAGCAGCTACGGTCAGGGCTGGGCGAATCTGAGTAACACGCCTTTCCGACGCTACAAACGCGAGAACCATGAGGGCGGAACCAGTGCGCCGTTCATTGCTCACTGGCCGGCGGGCATCAAAGCAAAAGGCGAGCTGAGACATCAGGTGGCGCATCTGATCGATCTTATGCCGACGTTTGTCGATGTGTCGGGCGCGAGTTATCCGGAGGAGTTTCGAGGGAAAAAAATCCAACCCATGGAAGGTATGAGTCTCAAGGATTCGTTCGGCTCGGAAGAGACCAGATCACGAACGCTCTACTGGGAACACGAAGGCAACCGTGCTATCCGCGAGGGCGACTGGAAGCTGGTGGGAACCCGGGAAGGTCCGTGGGAACTCTACGACATGAGCAAAGACCGGACTGAGCTGGATAATCTGGCGGAAAGTCAGCCCGACAAATTCTCTGCGCTTGCAGCAAAGTGGGATGCCTGGGCAGACAATGTGAGAGTCCTGACCCCGGCCGAATTTGAAGCGGCTCGCGAGGCGATGCGAAAGCAAAAGCCGAAACCCGGGAAGAAAAACCCCGGGAAGTGAATTCCAATTTTTACGAACCGACCCTATTGCCTCGATGAGTAGACCCTATCTGATCGTATTCTCCCTGTTTCTTGCCGGTGCCTCTTTAATGGGGGCGGACAAGCCGAATGTTCTCATGATTCTGGTTGATGATCTGAAGCCTGCCCTCGGTTGTTACGGGGATAAAACGGTGATCTCGCCGAACATCGACAAGCTTGCCGGCCGCGGGATGCGTTTTGATCTGGCTTACTGTAACCAGGCGGTGTGTGCGCCCTCCCGCTTCACACTGATGCTGGGATCTCACTCGACATCGACGGGGCTCTACGGCTTGGGGAGCCCGCTGCGGCAGATGATTCCGGATGCGGTGACCATTCCCCAGCATTTTGCCAAACACGGCGGATACAGGACGGAATCGCTTGGCAAGATCTTCCATATCGGTCACGGAAACGAGGGTGACCCTGATTCGTTTTCGGTGCCGCATTTCAAAGAAAAAGTCATCGAGTATGTCGCTGAGTCCAGCAAACCCGGCGGGAAGTTGACCCGGGAGGAGGCGATGTTCGAAAACGTCCGCGTCCCCGACTTCAACGCCTTGCCACGGGGCGCTGCTTACGAAAACCCTGATGTCGCGGACGATGCCTACGCTGACGGGCGGGTAGCGGAGGAAACAAAGCGACGCTTGCAGGCCGCCAAAGCACTTCGGGACGAAGACGGCACGCCGTTTTTTATCGCAGCCGGGTTCGCCCGTCCTCATTTGCCCTTTTCCGCCCCGAAGAAATACTGGGACCTCTACGACCCAGCCAAATTACTCATGCCGGAGAATGAGGAGTTGCCCGAGGGAGCTCCCAAGGTGGCCGGGAAAAGGGGAGGGGAGATTCGGAATTACTTCCCGGTTCCGGACAAGGGCAAACCCGAGCAGATTTCGGATAAAGTAAAACGTGAGCTGATTCACGGCTATTACGCGAGCACCAGCTATGTCGACGCCCAGATTGGAAAAGTCATCGATGAGCTTGATCGTCTCGGCCTGGCCGAAAACACCATCATTGTTCTGTGGGGCGATCACGGATTTCATCTCGGCGACCTTGGAATCTGGACGAAGCACACCAATTACGAGCAGGCCAATCGTATCCCGATTCTGATTTCCGCGCCGGGAGTCACGAAACCCAATACCTCGACCCGGCAACTGGCTGAGAGTGTCGATCTCTTCCCGACCCTGGCCGAGCTCGCCGGTCTCCCTGCTCCTGCCGGTCCGCAGAAAATCGATGGGAAAAGCCTGGTTCCAGTTCTGAAAGATCCCGACGCCCGGGTGCGGGATCATGCTTTTCACGCCTACCCAAAAGCAAAGATGGGGCGGGCCATTCGTACGGAACGCTACCGGTTGGTGGAGTGGAAGAAGCCCGGTGCGGCGCCCGGGACGGCAGTAGTCGAGCTGTATGACTACGAATCCGATCCGCTGGAGACTAAAAACCACGCTGCCGACCAACCGGATGTGGTGGCGGATTTGAAGAGCAAACTGGCGCAATACCCGGAAGCTTTCTCCAAACAGGGAAAGAAATGACGGTAAATTCGAAGTCGTGAGCCGCTTCGTTCGTATTCTGGGTCAGGAATAGAAAAGTGACACCGGAAAGACGGTAACATCGGAGGCAATTTGCCTTTCCGCTTTACTCGCTCCATGATTGTGCCAGCTTCGCAAAACGAAACCATAGCAGTATGCCGCGAGACAACTCGATTGAAAAAATTCTCCTCATCGGCTCTGGCCCAATTGTCATTGGTCAGGGCTGCGAATTCGACTATTCAGGGGTTCAAGCCTGTAAGGCTCTGAAAGAGGAAGGCTATAAAGTCATCCTCGTGAATTCTAATCCGGCCACGATCATGACCGATCCGGAATTCGCGGATCGCACCTACATCGAGCCGATCACGCCGGAGATCATAGAAAAGATCATCGCGAAAGAGAAGCCAGACGCTCTTTTGCCGACGCTGGGAGGACAAACCGCGCTGAATGCGTCCATGGATCTCTTTAAATCCGGCGTGCTCGATAAATACGGGGTGAAAATGATCGGTGCCAAGGCGGAGGCGATCGACAAAGGGGAAGACCGCCTGCTTTTCAAACAGGCGATGCAGAAAATCGGTCTGGATATGCCGAACTCCGGCGTGGCCCACACGATGGAGGAAGCGCAGCAAATCGCTCTGGATATCAGCCCGAAAGAGGGTGAGATGACATTCCCCATGATTATCCGTCCCGCCTTCACCCTGGGTGGAACGGGCGGAGGAATCGCCTACAACAAAGACGAGTTTGAGGAAATCGTGAAGCGCGGGCTGGATCTTTCCCCCGTGACCGAGGTTCTCGTTGAGGAATCTCTGCTCGGTTGGAAGGAATACGAAATGGAAGTCATGCGGGACCACGCTGACAACTGCGTGGTCATCTGTTCCATCGAAAACTTTGATCCCATGGGGGTTCACACCGGGGATTCGATCACCGTGGCCCCTGCTCAGACACTGACCGACAAGGAGTATCAGCTGATGCGGGACGCTTCTTTCGCGGTGATTCGCGAAATCGGCGTCGAGACCGGTGGATCCAACATCCAGTTCTCAGTGAACCCTGAAAACGGACGGATGATCGTGATCGAGATGAACCCGCGTGTCTCACGCTCGTCAGCACTGGCTTCGAAAGCGACCGGCTTCCCGATTGCCAAGATTGCAGCGAAACTTGCGGTGGGTTACACCCTCGATGAGATCCCGAACGACATCACACGCGAGACGCCGGCCAGCTTCGAGCCGACGATCGATTACGTGGTCACCAAGTTGCCGCGATTCACCTTCGAGAAGTTCGCAGAAGCGGATTCCACACTCACGACTCAAATGAAGAGTGTCGGCGAAGCGATGGCCATCGGCCGGACCTTCAAAGAATCCATGCAGAAAGCCCTGCGCTCTCTGGAAGTGGGCCGGTTCGGCTTTGGCTGGGACGGAAAAGACATGACGCCTACCGTTGGTGAGATTCGCGAACACCTCGCGACACCAAATGCGGAGCGAATCTTCTACCTGAAGTGCGCGTTCGATGCCGGTTTTGATATCGAGGAGATTTTCGACCTCACCAAGATCGATCGCTGGTTCCTCAAGAATCTTGAGGACCTGTGGAAAGCCAAAGAAGAGTTTTCCGGCAAAAGCATCGACGAAATCGATTTCCTGCGGGCAAAACGCCTTGGTTTCTCCGATCGGCAGCTGGCTCACATCACAGACACCCCGGAAGACACCGTTCGCGAAAAGCGGAAGGCTGCCGGAGTCATTCCCACCTACCGGCTGGTTGATACCTGCGCGGCGGAGTTCGAGGCCTACACCCCGTATTATTACTCCACCTACGGAATTGAGAACGAAGCACGCGGCTCGGACAAGCGCCGCATCATCATCCTCGGTGGCGGCCCGAACCGGATCGGTCAGGGCATTGAGTTCGATTACTGCTGTGTGCACGCATCTTTCGCGCTGAAAGAGCTGGGATTCGAGACCATCATGGTCAACTCGAACCCCGAAACGGTTTCCACCGACTACGACACCAGCGACAAGCTGTTTTTCGAGCCACTCACGCTTGAGGACGTGCTCAACATTTACGAACAGGAAGAAGCCTGGGGAATCATCGTGCAGTTCGGCGGGCAAACGCCGCTGAACCTCGCTGCGGATCTCGAGCGACTCGGCTGCAACGTCATCGGGACCTCTCCAAAAAGCATCGAGCAAGCCGAAGACCGGAAATTCTTCTCCGCCCTGCTCGATAAGCTGGGACTCAAACAAGCGCCCGCCGGAACAGCGGTGTCCGCAGATGAAGCCGTCGTCATTGCCGACCGGATCGGTTACCCCGTTCTGGTTCGTCCATCCTTCGTGCTCGGTGGTCGCGCCATGATGATCGTCTATAACGACGAAGAACTGCGCCAGTACATGGTGAACGCGGTTGATGTCAGCCCGAACCGCCCCGTGCTGGTCGATCAGTTCCTTGAAGACGCGACCGAGGTCGATGTCGACTGCATTTCTGACGGTGAAACCACCGTGGTCGGATCCATCATGGAGCACATTGAAGAAGCGGGAATTCACTCCGGCGACAGTGCCTGTGTCATCCCGCCGTTCTCCTTGAAAGACGAGATGCTTGAGACCATCTCAGTCGCTGCGAAGAATCTGGCCATCGAGCTGGAGGTTCGCGGATTGATGAATATCCAGTTCGCGGTGAAAGACGACGAGCTTTATGTGATCGAAGTGAATCCACGTGCTTCACGGACCGTTCCATTCGTTTCAAAAGCGATCGGTGTCCCGCTGGCTAAGCTGGCAGCGAAAGTCATGGCCGGTGAGAAACTGGCAGACCTCGGGTTCACCGAGCCGATCGTGCCGAAGCATTACTCCGTGAAAGAAGCGGTGTTCCCGTTCTCCAAATTCCCCGGCGTCGACATCAGTCTCGGACCTGAGATGAAGTCGACCGGCGAAGTGATGGGGCTCGATGCCGAATTCGGCACCGCCTTTGCCAAGTCGCAAATGGCTGCTTCAGGACCGTTGCCGCTGGAAGGGAAAATCTTTATCTCCGTGAAAGATCGCGACAAGCCGCAAGCCATCGAATTGGCACGCGACTTTTCCGAGCTGGGATTTGAGATCTACTCAACCGTTGGAACAGCCAAGGAAATGGAGGCGGCAGGTGTCCCTGTAAACCGTCTTCATAAACTGGCAGAAGGCCGGCCCAATGTGCTCGACATGATCAAGAACAGTGAGATCGCTCTGGTTATCAATACCCCGAGCGGACGCACTCCGCGTCGTGACGAGGTCCGCATTCGCAGTGCTGCCCTCGCCAACCGCGTGCCGATCCTGACGACACTCCGTGCTGCTCAGGCCAGCATTCGCGCGATACGTTCGCTCAAGGCAGGTGACCTTACGGTGACTGCATTGCAGGAATATTGATCTTCAGAGGCGTTGTCGGGGAAAGCCCCGCGCCTCGCAGATCAATTCACATAGCGGAACTCAGCCGACGCCATCAAGGCCTGCGCATAGCTGGCCCAGCGCGCCGCATCCTCTTCGCGACCGTCGAGGTAATAAGCCGCCTGCGCCAGCTCCGTGGCTGTCGGCTCGCGGGACAATGCCGTGCGAATCAGCTTCCTGACTTTCGCGTTCAAATCCCCCTCCGTTTTTAAAGCACGACCCGCAGCCGCTTCCGCCTGCCCGATGACGAACGGATTGTTCATGATCCACAGACTTTGAGCAGGGACATTCGTGGCGATTCGTTCCCCCTGCGGATTTCCCGGCTCGGGCAAATCAAACGTCTTCAGGAAAGGGTTCAGCCGCGTTCGTAGAATCGGCAGATACGCCCCGCGATGGAGAAAAGGCTCTTCCAGCGGTTTGGTGTTTTCCCCACGGCCCACTTCGCCGTCGCCGATCTGGGCAACACGCGAACCCCATTCCGGCGCTCCCTGGATTAAGTTTCCTCCGGTCATCAGGATCGCATCGCGAAACGGCTCCGCCTCGAGCCGCTTCCGACTCATACGCCAGAGGAGCCGGTTCTCAGGATCCTTCTCGAACGCCGTTTCATCGAATGCCCCGGCCTGCTGGTAAGTCTGTGACGTTACAATGTCACGGATCACATCTTTCACCGACCACAGATGATCGTGCATGAAAGAGTGGGCCAGATGATCGAGCAATTCAGGGTGACTCGGTGCTTCGCCATTGATCCCGAAGTTATCCACCGTCGGCACAAGCCCCCGGCCAAACAAATGCTGCCAGATGCGATTCACCATCACTCGTGCCGTTAACGGGTTGGTCTCATCCGCAATCCACAACGCCAGCTCGAACCGCCCGCTCTGCCCGGGTTTTATTTCCCGGTCATTCTCCACCCTCACCGCGCTCAAGAAACCGCGTTCCACCACCTCGCCAAGATTCTTCGGCTCGCCACGCACGTGAATGGCCACGTCTGCAATTTTCTTTGCGTCCGTGACGCCCATCGCAAGGTCCACCTCCGGCAGCTTGTCCGCTTTGATCTTCTTCAAAGCCGCCTCGCCTGCCTTCTGCTCCTTTTGTAATTCGACAAACGCACGGATCTTTTTGTCCGCCTCCGATTCACCTTCGCCATCCTCACCCGCCTCCACCCTGGCCAGCTTCGCTGCCCGTGCTTTCCAGTTCTTCGGCAGCGATTTCTGTTTTTTCTTCACCGCCGCCGCCAGGTCTTTGGTCGATTTGTCGAGCTGTTTGATCTTTTCCTCCCGCGCTTTGGCCTGCGTCACCCACGACTGTGAATCCTCCCCGAGGACATGCAGGATCTCATAAACCGGCGTGTTCTTGTTTCTTAAATTCCGGCCGTAGAGAGTTTCCGTGCTCCGGAAAATCCCCGCCAGCGCGTAGTAGTCCGCCGTCGGTATCGGGTCGAATTTGTGATCATGACAGCGCGCGCAAGCCACCGTAAGTCCCAGCATACTTTGGCTGACGGTGTCGATCTGATCATCGACCAGATCCATTTCAAAGTTGCCTTCGCTCAATGATTTGGCCCCGACCGCGAGGAACCCGGTGGCCCGCAACTGCTGGTCCCGGTGCTCCGGAGTTTCATAGGGCAGCAGGTCACCGGCCAGCTGCTCGATGATAAACTGATTGTAGGGCATGTTCGCCGCAAACGCCTCATAGACCCAATTCCGATAACGCCACGCATGCGGATTGATGACATCGCGAGACTTCCCGTTGGATTCTGCGAAGCGCGCCACGTCCAGCCAGTGCCGCCCCCAGCGTTCACCGAACGCAGGCGAAGCCAGCAACATATCGATCACATAACTCAGCGCGGTTTCACGACCCACCGATTTAGAGGCGGCCAGAAACGTGTCCATCTGCTTCTCCGTCGGAGGCAAGCCGATCAGGTCAAAGTGCAGCCGTCTCAGCAACGTGAAATCATCAGCAGGTTCCCGTCTTTTGAGACCTGCCGCCTTCAGCTTTGCCAAAACAAAACGGTCGATCGATGAGCCGTCACCCGCAGGCGGCTCGGGATTCGTCACCGGTTGCAGTGACCAGTGTGACTCGATCAAACCCGGGTAATCGGGGCCCTTGTCTTTGGTGAGTTGTCCCTCATGAGAATGTGGCGCGCCTTTCTCAATCCACTCCGTCAGTTGAGCAATCGCCGCCTCATCCAGCTTTCCGTCCGGGGGCATTTGCAGGTCTTTGTCGCCATACCCGATCGCTTTCAGCAAAAGACTCGATTCCACCTTGTCCTCAACAAACGAAGGCCCCATGTCACCGCCCGTCAGCAACCCCGCGCGGGAGTCCAGCACCAAACCGCCCTTCGCCTTTTCCGCTTCGTGCGAATGGCATTCATAGCAATGTTCCCGCAGAAGCGGCTCGACGTAGGTTTCGAAATAATCGATTTCCTCCGGGGACGCAGCACCGCCCATGCCGGAAACGGCGAGCCACACCACTGCGATAGGGAAAAGACCTTTCACACCGCAGACTAGCGAAAGAACCCTCCCGCCTCCAAGTGGCGTAATGGTGTTTCAGCCATCACCATCCTGCCGATGGCCCATGTAATCTTACAAAATGAGGAGCCGTCACAGCGATGACCAATGTTCGATTACAAAAGCCATCGTCGTGCTGACGATGGCCAATGTAACATTACAAGAGCAGTCGGCAGGATGACGGTTCGTTTTGTAACGTTACGAAGCGATCTGTTGTGACCACTGTGAACGATGTAATTCTACATCGGTCCCCGTCAGGGTGACGGCTCGTCTTGTAAGCCTTCAAAGCGAGGTCTCGCGACAACGATCACTCGTGAAGTGTGTTTTCGCGGCCCGGTGAAATCAGCCATGCTGTGTCACCGCTACAATCCGGCCTCTACGATCCAACCCTGTTGATTCATCGATCAGACCCTGTTGGATCGTAGGAGGAGCAGACATGACACGTGGCCAGGCTGCTGAGAATCTAAGCGACCTGCCCGTAAGTCGTGGCAAGATGAATCGCGACAACGATCAAAACGATGAGAGGGATTCCGCATACCAGAATCCCTGCGATGGCATGTTTCACCACTTCGGGAGCTTCGTGGCGCTGGCGGAATGATGAGATTCCGCGATAGAGGCCCCAGGCCACTCCCAGCCAGGCGGCTCCGGCGAGAATGGCTCTGATGACGCCCGAAACAGATCCTTCTCCGAGGAAAAAGTTGATGGCGATGCCGAGTACCCAAATGGTCACGGGTACCGCCCAGGAGCGTTTGGCCTGCTCAACTAATAATGCTTTTGATTCCTCATCCATGAACTTCCGGGTGTCGTTTCAGCCGGACGGTACCATCATGGATCCGTCCGGTGCAATGCATTCCCTTACCACACGAACCCCTGTCGTGAATGCGTGATTTTTCGGAATGGTTGTTCGTGCAGATTTCCGCATACTGGTTTTCATGAATCGATTTGCTGCTGTGTTGGTTTTCGTTTTGGGATGCACTCCGCTTCTGGGGCAATCCCGGATTTCATTTACGGAATCACTGCCACAGAACGAGATCACGATTTCGAATGGCGGTGAGGTCGCGGTTTTCAACTACTCGCAGGGGAAACAGGCGACGCTTTTTTTGACCCATGCCCGAAGGGATATCGTCGAGCGGGCACGACAGTCGATTTCACCCGACGCAAAGATCTATGCGCCCGAGGCTTCGCGTGAAACACTTGAGAACGCGGGGCAACACTGGCAGGACTGGTGGGAGGCCCGCTACAATTACTACGGGCAGCAGGTGACGAAGTTGCCGACAAAGGCGTTCCCCGCGACTGACTATGTTGCGGATGGAAAGTCGATCGAGTGGGCCGGCACGACGATTCAGGTGCTCGAGACGCCGGGCTACACGCGGGACGGGGTCTCGTATCTGGTAAAAGATGATGCCGGAAAAACGGTGGCCATCACGGGTGATTTAATCTGGAAAGGTGGTCGCGTCTTCGACATCTATTCTTTTCAGGACGCCATCCCTGACGCGAAGATTGGTTCCTACCACGGTTATGGCGCCCGGTTCGCCCAGTGGATCGCGAGTCTCGAGAAACTCGCGGCAGCGAAACCCGACCGCATCCTTCCGGCACGCGGTCCGGCGATTGAGAATCCTGCGGAGGACATCCGGAAAGCGATTCAGCGGGTGCGGAGAGTGTACCGCAGCTTTCTGGAGATGAATGCGCTGCACTGGTATTTTGGCGAGGAGCGGATGACGGCTGCAGCGGACCGGACGCTGGAAAAGGATCATGGAATGAAGCCGTTGATCGAACCATTGGCTGAGCACATTGATCTGCCCGACTGGTGTCAGCACATCGGCACGACGAAGTTGCTGGTGTCAGAGGACGGCCATGGCTTTGCGCTGGATGTGGGGGGAAAGAAACAGTTCGAAGGGATTCAGCAGGCGCTCGATGACGGATTGATCAAGAAGCTGGAGGGAATCTGGGTGACGCATACGCACAACGATCACACGGCCTATGTGGCGGAAGCGGCACGGACCTTTGATTGCCCGGTGTATGCGGTGCATGAGGTCGCGGACGTGCTGGTTCATCCGGGGCGATGGTTTTTGCCGGGCACATCGGCCAACGCGGTGGATGCGGAGCGGATGAAAACGATGGCGGACGGTGAGAAGATGAAATGGCGTGGCTTTGATCTGACGGCTCACTTTTTCCCCGGACAGATGTATAACCATGGGGCGCTGCTGGTGGAGAAGCCGGGGCATGACGGGGTGTATTTCGTGGGGGATGCGTTTTCGCCATCGGGGATGGATGACTACTGTCTGATGAACCGGAACCTGATGCGGGAGGACACGGGATATGAGTTGTGTTTCAAAAAAATCGGTGAATTGCCGGAGGGCTCCTGGCTGGTGAATCAGCACATTCCCCATCTCTTCAAGTTCAGTACCGCGGAGCGTGCGATTCTGCAGGCAACCTACAGTGAGCGGGCGCAGCTCATTAATGAAATGACTCCGTGGGATGATGTGAATTACGCCATCGATGAAGAGTGGGCCTGGTTTTATCCCTACGGACAGGAGGCCAAGTCAGGCGACACGGTCGAGGTGACGCTGCGGGTGTGGAATCATTCGGAGAAGGTGCGGACTTTCAAAGTGAAGCTTCACGAAGTCGAAGGTCTGAAGGTATCCGAGAGCGAAAAGGCGGTGACGTTGAATGGTCGGGAGACGGGTGAGGTTTCATTCACGGTCGAGATTTCTGCCGGAGCCACGAAGGAAAAAGTCCACGTATTGACAGCCGATATCGAGAGTGATCCGGGGATCAAGGTCGAGCATTGGTGTGAGGCTTTGGTGCGGGTGAAGTGAGTGGGCGGTGACGAAGCCGTGATTTGCCATCCGGGGTGATGCCGGGTGATCGTGAAGCGTGAAGCGTCGATGTGGTGTGATGCGAGGCGGACGTGAAACGAGTATCGTCGATGCGGTTTGGTGCGGGGTGGTCGTGAAGTGTGAATCGTCGATGCGGAGTGACGCGAGGCGATCGTGAAGCGGGTATCGTCGATGTGGTGTTGTGCGAGGCGGACGTGACGCGGGTATCGTCGATGTGGGTGTGGTGAGAGGCGATGGTGAAACGGGTATCGTCGATGTGGTGTGATGAGAGGCGATCGTGAAGCGGGTATCGTCGATGTGGGTGTGGTGAGAGGCGATGGTGAAACGGGTATCGTCGATGTGGTGTGATGAGAGGCGATCGTGAAGCGGGTATCGTCGATGTGGTTTGGTGCAGGGTGGTGGTGAAGCGAGAGGAGTTGGGAAAGCGAGGTGGTAGTTTTTGAATACGCCTGATTCAGGGATAAGGCATGGTTGCGGAAAGGCCCGTAGGGCCGCCATCTGAATAGCCGTGGTTGCAGGCGAGCTTGCGAGGCAAGGCCACGGTATTGATGGAAAAAAGTGAGGAGCCACGTAGTGGCGAACCAGTCGTGGATTTCATATTCGGTGATCGAATGAGAAGATGGCGGTAGTGTCGCCGCTACGCGGCTCAATCGGAGTTGGTGGATGTACCGTGGCCTTGACTCGCTTTGGCTCGTCTACAACCACGGCTATTCAAATGGCGGCCCTACGGGCCTCTCCGGAATTGGCGATGCGGAGTGGTGCGGGGTGATCGTGAAACGGAAATCGTCGATGTGGTGTGATGCTGGGCGTTTGTTGACGTGGGCATTGCCCTTGGCCAATCGATGTGGCGGCAATGTATTTGGTATCACCTTGTGAGGTTGTTGATTCGTCGCTGCGCAGGTTTGATCCGATCCCGGCTGTCTTATGGGATGGGGGCGTTCTTTTTGCTGATGATGATCTATGCCTGCGCCTGATATCCGCGCGGGAATGCTCCACATGTCTCCCGCAAGAGCTTGTGGGGAACGGTGGGGTATTCCCTGACGCGATGTGCAACGCCGATTTCTAATAAACCGCCCGACCGCCGGAGAGGTCGAAGGTGAATGCGGTGCAAAATGAGGCTTCGGGTGACACAATCCAGCAACTCATGGCGGCGATTTCATCCAGAGTGCCGCAACGTTTCATGGGAATCTTGTCGGTCATGTATTTCACCTGGGCGGGGTCGATGCCATCGACCATGGGCGTGCGGATGACGGCAGGGGCGATGGCGTTCACGGTGATGCCGGTCTCGGCGAATTCCTTGCCGGCGGATTTAACAAGCCCGATGACTCCGGCTTTGGTCGTCGAGTAGGGACTCATTCCGGCGTTGCCTTCTTTGCCGGCGATGGAGGCGAAATTGAGCACGCGGCCGTAGTTGTGCGGTTCCATGGCAAGGAGCGCATACTTGGTCATGAGGAATGTGCCGCGCAGATTGATGGCTGATTCGAGATCCCATGCCTCGGTGGTGACCTTGGTGATTTTTGTTGAGGTGGGACCCACGATAGCCGCGCAGTTGATCATGATGTCGAGTTTACCGTTCTCGCTGCGGCTGGTGACGGCTTCAACGCCGGCTTTCACGGCGGCTTCGTCAGAGATGTCGACGATCTCGGCCGCAACCCGGAGTCCGGCCTCGGCAAATTCTCCCACGGCGGCCTCGGCGTTCATCACGCTGACATCAAAGATCGTCACGCGTGCGCCTTCACTGGCGAGACGATGAGCGATGACTTTTCCAATGCCGTCGGCGCCTCCGGTGACGATGGCGGTTTGGTTCTCGAATCTGTTTTCTGACATGTCGGCGAGATTACACGCACAAGGGATGTGATGACAATCCGGCTGTGAATGAAAATCGCGCCACGCAATCGTTGCTGGCAAATGCGGATGGCATCCGATACGGTTTTCTCATGGCTTTTGATGAACTGCTGGTCGATCGGATTCGTGTCGCGTTTGATGATCTGGGCGCGACCTTTGAGGAAAAGAAGATGATGGGCGGCATGTGTTTCATGGTGGATGACAAGATGTGTTGCGGCACCTTCATCGATAAGAAGACCGATGAGAACTCGCTGATGCTCCGGGTGGGGCAGGAGGTGGCCAATGAAGTCCTGGAATCGGATAAACACGCGGAGCACATGGAGTTCACAGGACGGAGGATGAAGGATTTCCTGACGATTCTCCCTCCCGGAATGGCCACTGAGAAGGATTTAAAGCGGTGGATTCAGCTGTGCCTTGATTTCAATCCCATCGCAAAATCTTCGAAGAAAAAGAAGCGGAATCCGTGACAAAACAGTTTCTCAATGCGCCACGTATTGAGTGCTCATTCCGAGCGAATTTATCGTAGACTTTCCAACCCATGAACACTTCCCCCCGACGTCATTTCCTCCGCCAAACGGCTGCGGTCTCTGCCGGCTTTGCTGGACTGGACCGCTTTCTTTCGAATCCGGCGCAAGCTCAGGACATTGCCAAGTATGGTCCGCTGGTGACCGACCCGGAGGGGATCATCGATCTTCCGCAGGGGTTTGAGTATCGTGTGATTTCAAAGATAGGGGATCCAATGGATGATGGTTTCAAGGTTCCCGGTCAGCATGACGGGATGGCGTGTTTTCAGCATGACGAGGATCGGGTGGTGCTGGTGCGGAATCACGAAATGGGGCACAATCATTTCCAGAAGGGGCCGTTCGAAGACAACACAAAGCTGCCGGAGTCGATCGACCGGGAACGGGTTTACGATCCCGGTCGGAATGGAGCGCAGCCATATTTGGGTGGGACGACGAATATTGTTTACAACACGAAGACGGGGAAACGTGAGTCGGAGTTCATCAGCTTGCTGGGGACGGACCGGAACTGCGCAGGCGGGCCAACTCCCTGGGGTACCTGGGTGACGTGCGAGGAGCCGGCTGACATGGTGAGTGAGTGGGGCCTGGAACATGGCTGGTGTTTTGAAGTGCCGGCAACGGCTGAGGTCGGAATGACCCGACCGGTCCCGCTGAAGGCGATGGGACGGATGCGTCACGAAGCGATTGCGGTGGATGAAGCGAGCGGCGCAGTCTTTTTGACAGAAGATCGTAACGACGGGTGCCTTTATCGATTCCTGCCAAAGACCCAAGGCAAGCTGGAGGAAGGCGGGAAGCTGCAGGCTCTCGTCGTGAAGGGACAGAAGAGCGCTGACACCACGAACTGGCCGGAATCGAAGCCGTTCCCTGTTCGTAAGCGGCTTGAATGTGAGTGGCTGGATCTTGATGATGTGGAGTCTCCCAAAGACGATCTCCGGCTGCGGGCACAGAAAGAGGGGGCGGCGAGGTTTTCCAGAGGTGAGGGGATCTGGTATGGCAGTGTTGAAGCGGTTGGCGAGGCCACGATTTACTGGGCCTGCACGGACGGGGGAAAGAATCGCTATGGTCAGATCTTCCGCTACTTCCCGGACACGAACGAGATGGATCTCTTCATTGAGCCGAATGACGACCAGCTGCTCACCAATGCAGATAATATCACGGTTGCTCCGTGGGGAGATTTGTTTATCTGCGAAGACACTGCGGGATCGAGTCATCTTCGGGGGGTTACCAGGGAGGGCTCTATCTACACACTGGCGCGGAATGCCAGGCCAAAGAGCGAGCTTGCCGGTGCCTGCATGAGTGAGGACGGCAGCGTGCTCTTCGTAAATATTCAATCCACCGGCATGACTTTGGCGATCACCGGGCCGTGGCTGAAAGCATGAGTGGTAAGCACAGAATTGCCTTGTTCGGAGGAACTTTTGATCCCGTGCACAACGGTCACCTTGATCTTGTCGCGAGGGCGAAGGCTGAATGTGAGCTTGATCGGGTGATATTTATTCCCTGCGCCCAGTCGCCTTTTAAAACGGGGCGGCAGACAAAGGCTGATGCGGAAGAGCGTTTTCTCATGATCGGGAACGCTATCGCTGAACGTGGCTGGCAGGACTGGGCCTCGGCTTCGCGCTATGAAATTGACCGGCCTCCACCGAGTTATTCCTGGCAGACGGCGCGGCACTTCGCTGCGGAGAATCCGGACGCTGAGTTGTCGTGGATTCTTGGAACGGATCAGTGGGATGCCATCGATCGATGGTCGGAACCGGATCTCCTCCGCACGTTGCTCTCATTCATCGTGGTGACGCGGAACGGGACAGTCGTTCAGGACCGCGCCGGCTGGCGCGAAGTTTCGATCAGCTTTGAGCACCCTGCCTCGTCGACAGCTATTCGTGAAGGTCGTGGTGATCCGGCGTGGATACCTGACTCAAGTCGTGCGCTGGTGGCTGACATCTACGGTTTGTAGAGCGGTTAACTGCCACCGGCAATCAGCCACGCAGCCGACTCCTCGCCCTTGCCAATGATGTTGTAGATCGCAACAAGCAGGCAGTAGGCAACAATGCTGTAGGCAATCGTCTTCGTGGGGATGCGTATCCCGAGCTTCGGGAACGTGACGGGTCTGGCAAACTTGCAGATGAAGGCGATCGTGATGAAGACGGCACAGGGAAAGAGCGAAAGCATCAGGCGCGGGCCTGCCCGGATGATTTCCATCCAACCGTAGAGCTCACCGTAGCCGATGAAGAAACCGATGATGTAGAGAGACTCGGCCCAGTTTCGGCCCATGAACCGGAGGATCGGAATGAAAGCGAGCAGTCCTATCACGACGCACACCCTGAGGATGCGCTTCTTGAGCAGGCGGTATCCCTCGCGGTATTCAACTCCGATACGGGACAGAGTGTGATCGGCGCCTTCCAGAGGACGTTCCACAAAGTGAATCAGGTCGTCCTTGTGATTGGCCCAATACTTGGAGAAAGAGGGAGCGTCTTCAGGAATCTCCGTTTCAGGATCAGACAGGATCCGCCATTTCTTCTTCTGCGTTTCATCCTCCTGCCACATCAGATGCGCGGTGTGAACGCTCCAGAAAGGATTGCCATAAACCTTTGCCGTTTGAACAAAATACGGAGAGAGCAAAGTCAGCCATAAAAGAGGGATTACGGCTCCTTTTCCCACATCCTGGAACCAGGCCGACCAGGTAAAGCCGGGTGTTTTCCGCATCTTCCGCAGATCGCTGAACCGTCGCAGGGCGAAGCAGACCGTGAACAGGAGAAGCAGAGGAGGAATCGACGATTTGACGAAATAAGCGGCCGCCACCATGAAGCCTGCTGCGATTCCACGCTTCCAGGTGGGCTTATTGATTTGCTGCCAGAGCAACACAAAGCTGAAGAGGAACAGCGTGTAGAAGAGCAGCTCCGGCTGGACATAGATGCATTTGAAAAGGAAGAGCGTCCAGCCGCAAATCCAGGTCAGGATCAGCGACGCATAGATGTCTATGAATGAGGTGCTGAAGAGGAATATGGCCACCAGCAGCACCATGCTGAGGATGATGTTGAACTCCCGGTAGGTCGCGAATTGTTCGTCACTGATACGCCGGGGATCTCCGTCCTCGTATTCATACTCGTTTTCGTCGTCGTACAAAAGCGAGAGAAGCAGCGGGTAGCCGGGGGTGCGTTGCCGGGGCACGAAGTAGTCGTAGTCGTGCTTTTTCAAAAGCCGCCCGAGGTTCATGTAAACATGCTGGTCGTGATGAAAGATCACGTGAACCTTGACCTTCTTCGTATCAGTCGAGTCGAAGAAGGACGATTTGATCGAATTGGTATCAAATAATTCCGCCCGCTTCTTTGCGGTGGTATAGTAAAGTGGCAATGAAATCGCGAAGACGACGGCCGCGACAATCCATGCAACTAAACCATGGCGATTACCGCCACTTTTTTTAGTTTCCACAAGTTGATTTTCAGCTCCCGCCATTCACATCGAAGCTACCCTTAAAATCAATGAGTCAAGCCGGATTTTTGATGAAAACTTTCTGTTTTTTCCTCGCCATCACGATGCCCCTTTTCCTGGGATCCTGTGCTAAAGACAGCAAATCGATCGACACCTGGGATGTATCCCTGGAACTGCTGGAGGCCACCGCGGTCCCTGAACTTAGCGAAATCAAGCCCTACGATGACGCTCTGGTCGCTTTTCGCTACAGGTTGAAGACTGCGTCTCCCGTTAAAAAAACGACCCCGACGTTTCTGGCCGAGGAAGTGATTGTCCTGCACTGGGCGATTCGGGACAGGAAACCGGTCTCGACTCTGAAATACATGAAGAAAGGCGATATCCGAACACTGAAGATACAGCGATTCGCCGACCGCCCTGATCTCAAAGGCCGCTATATCAAAAACGGTCTGGATGCGTTTGATCTGCTGCTTTTTGCTGAGGCGGAGGAATAATGATGTGATTGAACGGCTGGTATGGAGTAGTCGAGGGAATGGAAAACAGTCACACTTTCGCCATTCTGTTCGATTGGGACGGAGTCGTTATCGATTCACGCGATCAGCACTCAGCCAGCTGGGATCTCCTGGCAGAACGGCGCAATCTTCCCCTTCCTGAAGGTCATTTCGAAAAAGGGTTCGGAATGAGGAACGAGTCCATCATCCCTGACATCCTTGGCTGGGCCACAGATCCTGCGGAAGTCGCTGCGCTGGCTTTTGAAAAGGAGGAAACCTACCGTGAACTCGTCCGCGAGAATGGGATCGAGCCATTGCCCGGCGTTCGGGAGTTTCTGCAACTGTTACAGGATGCCGGCATCCCTGCTGCCGTGGGGTCTTCAACTCCGCGATCCAATATCGACTGCTCGCTTGAGATCACCGGCATTGCTGAGTTCTTCAAAGCAATCATCGCTGCAGAAGATGTTTCGAATGGAAAGCCGGATCCAGAGGTGTTTCTCAACGGAGCCAAAGCGCTCGGGTATCAGCCGGGGAATTGTATCGTCCTCGAGGATGCCCAGGTCGGGATCGATGCGGCCCGGGCTGGTGGTATGCACGTCATCGGTGTGGCCACGACCCATCCGGCGGAATCATTGAAACACACCGACACGGTCGTGCATCGGCTCGATGAATTGACAATCGAAAAACTCGCCGAAATTGCGGGCTGATTAATCATCGTATTTCCAGGAGGTTTGTCCTATCTCTAGCGAGCCTCAGAGCTGAGCTATGAAATATTTCCCTATTCTTTTCCTGTGTCTTGTTGCCAATATCCCGCTGTTTGCTGACGGCCCCGAAGATAACAAAGCCGGAAACGTACGCCGCATTCCCCCGCTCGGTATCGAGGTGTCAGAGGCTGATGCCGCAGCGCTCCGGACGAAACTGGACGCCGTCGCCGGGGAAATCGAAGTGCTCAGGAAAGAACTCGCCAAGACACCCGACTTGCTTGCCCTGATCCCGGATGTCGAGGTCTACCACCGCGCCGCGCGTTGTGCTCTTGAGTTTCAGGAATTCCAGAAGCCGCAGGAGATCAAGCTTGCCCTCGAACAGCTCGATACCGCGTTGGATCGCGCTGCTTCCCTGCGGAAAAAAGAAGCCCCATGGCTGAAGCAGACCGGCCCGGTGGTTCGCGGCTATCGCTCAAAGCTGGACGACACCGTTCAACCCTACGGTGTCGATATTCCGGAGAACTACTCCTTCGATGGCAAAGACGAATGGCGGCTCGACTTCTGGTTTCATGGTCGGGGAGAGAAAACCAACGAAGTGGCATTCATCAACGGGCGTCAGCGGGGAGGGGGCGGAAAACTCAATCCGAAGAACGCCATCATTCTTTATCCCTATGCCCGCTTCTCCAACGCCAACAAATTTGCCGGGGAGATTGATTGTCTCGAAGCCCTCGAACACACCAAACAATATCTTCGCGTGGACGAGGACCGCATCGTGAACCGCGGGTTCTCCATGGGAGGTGCAGCCTGCTGGCAGTTCGCAGTCCATTACACCGATCAATTTGTCGCCGCCACTCCCGGCGCAGGGTTCTCGGAGACCAAAGATTTCCTCGAGACTTTTCAGGGGGAGACGCTCGATCCACGTCCCTGGGAGAAAACCCTGTGGCGCTGGTATGACTGCACCGACTGGGTCGCGAACCTTTCCAACCTGCCTGTGATCGCCTACTCCGGAGAGAACGACAAACAGAAGCAGGCTGCCGATATGATGGCCGCCGCCTATCAGAAAGAAGGCATGGAGATGGTGCACATCATCGGGCCGGAGATGGCTCATGCCATGGACGAAGGATCCATGTACGAAATCGAGCGCCGCCTCGACACCATCGTCAAAGCCGGTCGCAACCGGGTTCCTCAAGTCGTGCGGTTCAAAACCTACACGCTTCGTTATAACCGGATGCATTGGATCACGGTCGACGAGATGACAAAGCACTGGGAGCGGTCCACCATTTCAGCGACGTGGGAGTTTCCCAATCGGATCAATGTGCAGACAGAAGGCATCGAACGGTTCACCATCGATTTCAAGCCGGGGGAAAGCCCGCTGCCGATCGGTGTGACTCCGGTTGTGCTCATCGACGGGGACAACATCGCCGCGTCACCCATTCTGTCGGATGGATCCTGGTCAGGCACCTTTCAGCGCGGTGCAGAAAACTGGGATATCGCCGGGGAGGGGGATGACGAAGACCTGCGCAAACGTCATGGTTTGTCCGGCCCGATTGACGATGCATTCATGGACTCTTTCCTGATGGTTAAGCCCACCGGAGAGCCGCTCAATTCCGAAGTCAAAAAATGGACCGACTCCGAGTTCGACCACGCGGTCACGCACTGGCGACAGCAGATGCGGGGTGATGCGCGGGTGAAGAACGACGGCGACATCACCGATGCTGACATCGCGGATCACAATCTCGTTCTCTGGGGGGATCCAAAATCCAACGCTGTCCTCGCCAAAATCGTCGACCAGCTTCCCATCACCTGGACCACGAAGGAACTTAAGGTTGGAGACCAGACCTTTGACTCCGGCAAACACGCCATCGCCATGGTTTTCCCCAACCCGCTGAACCCGGATCGCTATGTCGTGCTCAATTCCAGCTTCACCTATCGCGAATACGACTACCTCAACAATGCCCGCCAGACGCCCAAGCTTCCGGACTGGGCGATCATCGATTTCACCGAACCCGCCAACAGCCGTTGGCCCGGTGGCATTCCCGCGGCGGGATTCTTCACCGAAACCTGGGGCGTGAAATAATTATCATAGTTTTTAGCACTGCAAGAAGTCGTTCCGGTTGCAGATTTTGATTTGGGTCGTCACGGCAGGTCGTTTCTTCTGCGGAAAATGCCAATAGTTGCCACGGCAGGTCGTTTCTGCTGCGGAAAATGCCAATAGTTGCCACGGCAGGTCGTTTCTGCTGTGGAAGATGCCAATAATTGCCATGGCAGGTCGTTTCTGCTGTGGAAGATGCCAATAATTGCCATGGCAGGTCGTTTCTGCTGTGGAAGATGCCAATAGTTGCCACGGCAGGTCGTTTCTGCTCAAGATTCGGGTGATGGCGGGATGAATTTGCCCCGTTTCCTCACTCCTTTGGCACTTTCTCTGTATTTCCTGTAATAAATAATGAGTCCCCGTCACTGGTATAGAGACGACAGGACTCGATTGATGCAGGAAACCGAACAGGAAAAACGCTATTGCCGCTGGGTGGAGGAACACCAGGGGGTGATCTTCCGGGTGGTTCATGCGTCGGCCAGCTCACCCGAAGACAAAAACGACCTGTTCCAGGAAATCCTGTTACAACTCTGGCGTTCCATGCCTTCCTTCGAAGGGCGCTGCAAAGAAACGACCTGGATGTACCGCGTTGCCCTCAACACCGCGAGAGCCTGGCGGCGCTCCGAGAAACGTCGACGCGAACGCCACGAAGAGCTCGCCATGTTCACCAGCCTTCAGGATGCCGGCGAAAAGCCGAACCCGTTGCTGGAAAAGCTTTATGAATCCATCCGGCAAATGCCCAAAGCTGAAGCCTCCCTCCTCCTGCTTCACCTCGACGGACTGAGCTATCAGGACATGGCCGAAGTCCTGGGAGTTTCGGAGGGCTGCGTCGGCGTCCGGCTCACCCGGGCACGAAAACAATTGGCTGAAAAAATGAAAGGACAATCCGATCAATGAGCTTTGAAGAACTACAGGAAGCCTGGCAGGAACAAAACGCCTCCGGCCAGGTGAAAGTCGAGAGCAGTGCCCTGCTGAAACTGGTCCGCCGCAATCATCAGGTCCGGGAAAAGATGAGTTTCCAACAAGATGTCTTTCTCGGCGTTGTGTTCGGGCTCATTTATGTGCCCCTCTGGATCTGGCTCGGAGTATCGAAAGAACTTCCCTGGTCGTGGTATTTGCATATCCCCGCCTTCCTCTGGGTAGCTGGCTTCGTGGTCTGGAACCGATTGACCCGACGAAAGAAACATCTCCGGCCGGAAGATTCAATTCGGGTGTCCGTGGAATACTCTCTGACTCGAATCAATCAACAGATTCGCATGCAGAAAGCCGTGCTCTGGTGGTATCTGCTGCCTCCGGCGATTCCAATGGCCGTCTTCTTTATTCACTGCGGTCTCTTGTCCGGAAACATTTGGGGGACCGTGCACCATCTCATTGTGGAAATTCTCATCTTCTGGGGAGCCTACGAACTGATCCACCGATACATACGAAAGGATCTGGAGCCCCAACGCGAAGAGCTGGAGGAATTCCTCAAATCACTCGATCACACGACTGAAACCGATGCATCCGCAGATGTCTCTGAAGACTAAGAAACCAATACGAACCCCAAAAAGAATATGAAGACAAAGTCAGCCATCAAACCTTTCATCCTTTGCACACTACTGATTGGAGCCGTCGCCACTTTCGTTGCCAACCAGTACCATGAGCGGTCTCGGTACCCCCGTGACGAATGGAGAAAGATCTCGCCATTCACCGATCTGAAATTTGAGGGCGACGAAAAGATTATCGCAGAATACGAAGGCACCTATTATGAAGTCTCTTCCATCGAGGGAATCTCCAGCGTCGAACTCATCGGGGCTTCCAGATTACATTTCGGCCGGAAATGGCAGAAGAGAATTCGGGAAGATATCGCAGATGTCCTCATCGCTGCGGGAGTACCGGAAACCACTACGGTCGTGGGATTGGAGTTGAAAGAACTCGAGACCGGAAAGATCAGGACGGTTTCAGACGCAAAGATGACGAAAGAGAATCGGGCCATTCTTTACAGCAAAGAATCCTGATGAGGTCGGGTTTCGGTGTCCCCCACGAGCTAAAAGGGTTTCCAAATCAGCGTCCCTCGCCAAAATACTTCTCACTTCGATACCGAAGCCAGACCCGCAAAACCTGCGGGACTTTTTCCCGCTCCGCTTTACTGAGTTTTTCGTAAAGCTCCAGTGCACGGGTTCTCTCCCGCCGGCAGGCGGCGTTATTATGAGCATCCCATTGCGTTCGGGCCAGCCGAATGCGTCGGTTCACCTCTTTGATTAAGGCCGTGCCGGTCAGGTCGTCCGCAGATTTCTTATTCTTTTTCGCAGGCATCAGGAGTGATGGGTTCAAAGGTTCGGTACGCCCCGGCCGAGAGATCTTCAGTGAGATGATATCTTCCCACAGATTCACGGTGCAGACCAGTCACACGAACATCAAAGCGGGCGAACATCCGCTTCACCTGGTGATGTTTTCCTTCGTAAATGGTCAGCCTCGTCACCCGCTCCGAAAGCTTCTCCACTTCGGCCGGTTGAGTCACAATTCCCTCTTTCGCAAAAGGCATTCCCGCTTCAAAAGCGGCCACGGCTTCGTCCGGCACTGGCAAATCTGTCGTCACCACATAAGTCTTGGCCACCTTCGCCCCGGGTTCCGTTAATGATTCCGAAAAGGCCCCGTCATTCGTTAAGATCACCAGCCCGGTCGTCGCCCGGTCCAACCGTCCGGCCAGATGCAATTCATTGGCCCAGGGCTCATCGATCAGATCAACAACCGTGGTGTGTTCATCATCGCTGGTGGCACTGAGAATTCCCGCCGGCTTATGAAGCATCACATAACGTGCCTCTCTTTCCTGAATGACCGTTTCCCCGGCCAACACCGTTTCAAACGGACCGATCGCGCGACGTCCGTCCCGCTCCGGCTCTCCACCGACGGTGACCACACCGGTGGCGAGCATTTCACGCACCGCATTGCGGCCGAGACCGGATTGCCGGCCAATGAGTCGATCCAAACGCATAAGAAGATGCTTCATCCAGTCCACCCGAATTCCGCCAACGCCAAAGAAATACTGAGAAAAAGGATTGCGGCTTTTCACGATCCAACAGGGTTGGTTCGGCGAACAGACCCTGTTGGATCGTGGGAAAACAGTTGTGAATTTCCGCTCAATCCGCTTCAGTTGAGGCATGAGACGCAAACTTACCCTGGCAGGAATCGGCGTCCCGGTTTTGATCCTGATCGTCCTTTATTTCAGCCAGAGCATCGCTTTTAAACATGTGATCGAAAAAGGCGGCCCGCAGCTGACGGGAACGGCGGTCGAGGTGGATCGCACACTCATTTCCATTCTCTCAGGGACCGGATCAGCTTCGAATCTGCGCATCGCCAACCCTGAAGGATTCAGTGAAGGCTCAGCGATTTCCCTCGAAGAAATGGATCTCAAGCTCAAAACCCTGAGCCTGTTTTCCAACACGGTCGTGATTGAAGAACTCACGATCGAAAACCCGGAGATCAATTATGAAGTGAGTCTGGCGGGAGTTAATATTCGTGTTCTTCAGAGAAAGATCACCGGGGATACTTCTTCCAAACTCCGGGATATCTTTTTGCCAAAGAAGGAACCCGAAGCGGCCACAGAAGACGTGCCCATGAGCAGTCGGGAAGTGCAGATCAATAAACTCGTCGTCCGGGGAGGGAAAATCTCCTTTCGCTCAAACCTGCTCAACGCCGGGGGAATGTCGGTCGCAGTGCCGGATTTCACCGTGGACAACTTCACCAGCGGAAAAGGTATCAACACCCGTCAGGTTTCAAAGCTACTCCTCACGACTTTAATCGACACAAGCTTCCGGGCTCTGGCCAATTCCCCTGAAGCTCTCGATGAAGGTGCCGGCAGTATTTTAAAAGCGATCAGCGATACATTGAAAGATGATGCCAATATACAGACTGAAGGTGGGGCAAAGACCGCCACTGACTTCTTGAGAAGTCTGCTTCAAAGCCCTGCCCAGTAATCCCCGATCACTTTGGCATACAGGTCGTGTTCCCTCACTTGGATTCGCGCCTGCAGCGAATCGGGATCGTCGCCGTCGAGGACGGGAACGCTGGCTTGAGCCAGGATCCTGCCGCCATCGATCTCGGCATTTACGAGATGAATGGTGCACCCGGATTCCGCTTCGCCCGCCTCGATGGCCTGCTTCGCGGCATTGAGACCGGGGAACTTGGGAAGCAGTGAGGGATGAATATTCAAAATGCGATCCGGATACTCAGACAGCAGGGGATCGCGAACCACCCGCATGAATCCTGCGAGAATCACGAGATCAATCCGATTCGCTTTGAGCCGGTCGACCACTTCTTTCAACGCGGCATCGGTGAGATGTCCCCGCTTCTTCGATCCGGGCTCGATGTGAATCCCCTTCAGATCATACTCGCGGGCAATCTCAAGCACACCTGAGTCCGCCGCGTCTGATAAGATCAAGCCGATTTCTGCATCCAGCACGCCGTCATCCACCGCCTCAACCAGGGCACGGATATTCGATCCCGTGCCGGATCCCAGCAGTGCGAGGCGGGGCTTGTCGGACTTTTCCGTTTCACCTTCCATCTTCTTGATCGTGTTGCTGGTCGATTTGCCGGCAACGAGTGACAGGATTTGAATTTCAATCCCCATCCGGTTCATCAGCTCGCGCTCTTCATCAATGAGACTCTCCGCTGTGTAATCGCCACCTTTGGTATAAATGTGAGGATTGACTGCTTCGATCACGTTCGTGGCGCGCTTTTCGCCGAAGACCACCACCCGGTCCACCGCTGCCAGGGCACAGAGAATCTCCGCCCGGTCTTCCGCGGTGTATAAAGGGCGGCCTTCGCCTTTCAACTCGCGGACTGATTCATCTGCGTTGATCGCGACCACGAGGGCATCGCCAAGCGCGCGAGCCTCGTTCAGGTATCGGACGTGCCCGACGTGGAGCAGGTCGAAGACGCCATTGGTCAGGACGACCCGCTTCCCTGCGGCGTCGAGTTCATCACGCCACGCTGCGGTCTCTTCCAGAGTTGAAATAAAGGTGCTGCTCACAATTCGGCCACGATAAGACACACTTTCCACTTTTCACCCGCCAGTTTTCGCCGTTCAATGGCGACTCGTATGCAAGATCCAAGGTATTCCCAGCTCGCCAAACAACTCGTTCGCTATTCAACCTCGACGAAGAAAGGCGATAATGTGTTGATCGACCTCTTCGATATACCGGACGAAATGGGGATCGCACTCATTCGCGAGGTGCGTGCTGTAAAGGCGACTCCATTTGTAAATATCCATCGCGCCACGATCACCCGCGAGATGGGCATGAAAGCGACTGAGGATCAGTATGACGAAATCGCGAAACATTCCATGACCCAGATGAAGACCATGGATTGCTACATCGCGATTCGCGGCAGTAACAACATCAATGAACTTTCCGATGTGCCCGCCAAGAACATGCAGATGGTGGCATCGAAACTCCGCCCGGTGCTCAATCATCGCGTCAACAAGACCCGCTGGTGCGTGCTCCGCTGGCCACATCCTTCGATGGCTCAGAGCGCGGGGATGTCGACCGAGGCATTTGAAGACTTTTACTTCCGCGTTTGCCTGCTCGACTACGGCGCATTGAAACGCGGTATGACTGCTCTTGAGAAACTGATGACGAATGCCGAGGAAGTTCACCTCAAAGGTCCCGGCACTGACCTCAAGTTTTCCATCAAAGGAATCCCCGGGATTGCCTGTGGCGGCAGCCACAACATCCCTGATGGCGAATGTTTCACAGCACCGGTGAAAGACTCTGTGGAAGGCGTGATTTCCTACAACGCACCGTCGATCTATCAGGGCATTGCCTTCGACAATGTGAAGCTGGAGTTTGAGAAAGGAAAGATTGTCAAAGCGACGGCCAACAACACCAAAGCGATCAACAAGATCCTCGACACCGATCCCGGTGCCCGCTACATCGGTGAGTTTGCGATTGGTTTTAATCCCGAGATCAAACAGCCCATGCGCGACATCCTCTTTGATGAGAAGATCGCCGGCAGCTTTCACTTTACCCCCGGCCAGGCATACGAAGTGGCTGACAACGGCAATCGCAGCGCGGTTCACTGGGACCTGGTGAATATCCAGCGACCCGATTACGGTGGTGGTGAGATTTATTTCGACGGTAAACTGATCCGCAAGAACGGGAAGTTCCTCGCGAAGAACCTCGAGGTTCTGAACTACTGATTTCCGCGGGATGAAAGCGCTGATTCTGGTCGCTCTCGGCGGATCGCTCGGCGCAGTCTCCCGCTGGCTGGTGGGGACGTGGGTTGATCGACTCACCGAAGCCTCCAGGTTTCCCTACGGCATCCTGAAGGTAAATGTCCTTGGCTGTCTGCTGATCGGAATCCTTTACGGCCTCGCGGAATCCCGCAACATGTTCAGTCCGGGCACCCGGTTGCTGTTGTTCACCGGTTTTCTGGGAAGTTTCACCACCTTCTCGACCTTCGGTTGGAACACTTTCGAGCTTTTCAAAGCGGGACACTTCGGCACAGCGATCATGAACATCGTCGTCAGTGTTGTTGCGGGACTGCTCGCAGTGTGGGGAGGCTATGCGGCGGTGACGCGGTTCTTTTCTACGGGGGCTTAGGGATTAATAGAATTGAATCCCTTCACCGGACCGGGGGCAGTGTCTCAGGAAGTGGTCACGCATTCGCGTGTTTCGGTGGACATAGGAAGTTTTCAGGTGAAACGCGTATCATTAATTGACCGCATCTGATTTGTGGGATGGTGCGGAATTCATATGCTTGTAGGTTGTACCCTTTGTTTTTCTGACGATGAAGTTAACTCTGTTCGCACTTATCTTATCCGTTCCTGTTGTCGGAATCACTGCGGAGTACCCGGCTGAACAACTGGATTTCTTTGAGAAGAAGATCCGCCCGGTGTTGGCGGAACGGTGCTACGAATGTCACAGTGCTACGTCGGAGAAGCTGAAGGCACAGCTTCAGGTCGATCATCGGGAACATCTCCTGACGGGGGGAGATACGGGCGCGGCGATTGTGCCGGGAGATCCGGAGGCGAGTTTTTTGTTCGAAGTCATTTCCTACAAAACGGCAGACATGCAGATGCCGCCGAAGGGAAAGCTGGATGACGCGGTGATTGAGGATTTCAGGAAATGGATAACGGACGGCGCAGCCTGGCCGGAGGAAGACGTTCCGACGCGTGAAGGCGGAGCAATGGTGGAGAAATTTGATCTGGAGAAGCGCCGCGCGGAGCACTGGAGCTGGCGGCCCATCGCGAACCCGAAGCCACCCGTAGATCTGAAGCAGGCGGAGTGGGTGAGAAATGAGATTGATCGATTTATCTTGAAGAAGATCGAGGCGGCGGGGCTGAAGCCTGCCCCGGAAGCGGACCGGCGGACTTGGCTGAGACGGGTCTCGTTTGATCTGATCGGGCTGCCTCCATCGCGGAGTGAGATCGCGGCTTTTCTTGCTGATCAAGCGCCGGATGCCCATGAGAAGGTGGTTGAGCGCTTGCTGGCGAGCCCGCACTTCGGGGAAAAGTGGGCGCGGCACTGGATGGACCTCGTTCGTTATGCGGAGACCTACGGGCATGAATTTGATTACCCGATTGATTATGCGCACGAGTATCGCGATTACCTGATCCGGGCGTTCAATGCGGATGTGCCATACGATGAACTGGTGACGGAACATGTCGCGGGCGATTTACTGGAGAAACCGCGGCGGAATCCCAGTGAGGACTTTAACGAGTCGATCCTTGGCACTGCGTTCTGGTATTTCCATGAAGCGACTCACGCGCCGACGGATGTGCGGCAGGATGAAGCGGACCGGATGGATAATCAGATCGATGTTTTCGGGAAAGCGTTTCTCGGTCTCACGGTGGCATGTGCCCGGTGTCATGATCACAAGTTTGATGCGATCTCCACGGCTGATTATTATGCGCTGACGGCGTATCTGGAAAGCAGTGCGCGTCAGGAATACCCGATGGATCCGGGCAGGGTGCGCGAGCAGACAGCGGAGCAGTTGTTGAAACTTCGGGAGAAGGCGAATGCAGCTCTGACGAAAGTTTCATCGGAATACAAACCGGGGACTTACCTCACGGCCGCGGCGGACCTGGTTCGTGCTGAGATGGGGACTCCGATGGAAGGGGATCCCTGGGACGGCATTGTCTTCGATGATTTTGAGTCGGGAACGTATGCCAAATGGAAAGTCGAAGGCAATGCGTTTGGCAAAGAACCGGCCACCGGAAAGCGCGGGTCGCAGGCGTTGAAAGGCGACTTCGGGAAGCGGTTGGCGAATTCCTATCCGGGTAATGACGGCGCACGCGGAAAGTTAATTTCCCACAAATTCACAATTGAGAAGCCGTTCATCAATTTCCTCATCGCCGGGGGCGCCCACAAGGACACCGCGGCAGAGCTGTGGATCGATGGGAAAGCAGTGTTGACCACAAGCGGTCAAGGCAACGATGAATTGAAACCGGCGAGCTGGCCGGTGGCGGCGTACTTAGGAAAGGAAGCCGAGATTCGGGTCGTTGATAATAACCGTGGCGGCTGGGGACACATTGAAGTGGATCGGTTTGTCTTTGCTGATACCCCGGCAGGCGATGGTGAAATGGTCTTGATACCGGACGCGGGCAAAATCGCAGCGGCGGCCAAACGTGCGGGACTGGATGCTGAGTTGCTTACAGCGTGGTGCCGGATGCTTGCCTCGCCGGAGAAGAACGACCGGACTCCGGGAGGCTTCTTTGCGAAGTGGCTGACGACCCCCAACGTAGCGAACGGGATCAAAGCTCTGGCTAAAGCCAATGAGAAAAGACGGGAAGAGTTTGAAGCGGACGCAACCCTGTTTGCTGACTTTGAAGGCGATTCGCTACCGGATGGCTGGTCGACAAGCGGCTTTGCCTTTCAACCAACCGGAGACAAAGTGGGCGTCAGTTTCTCCGGCGACCAACTGTTTTCCACGCCGGGGACCGTGAGCAGTCAACTCCTCGGGGCCAAGCAGGCCGGCACTCTGCGTTCTCCTACGTTTAAGATAGATTCAAAACAGATCCTGGTGAAAGCCCGCGCGGAGAAACTGTTCGGCCGGGTGGTGATGGACAATTATCACATGCAGAAGTTCAACGGTCTGCTGTTTCGCGGCACCTATGCTCCGACGATGGAATCGGACGGGGAGTATCGCTGGTTCGTATTCTCCGGGAACCTCGACAAGTATATCGGCCACAATGCGTTTCTTGAGTTCGTGGACAAAGGCGGCGCCGGTGCTGAGATCGACGAAATCCGGTTCAAGGATGAAGGCGGAGCGCCGCAGGAATTGCCGGCGGTTCTGTTAGCGGCGACGAGTGGTGACGGGGATGTCCCCGGGAACCTCAATACCGCGTGGGACGGGGCGATTGCAAAGTTGCAGGACGGGACTGCGACGTCGCGTGACGCGGAGTTTCTAAACTGGATGGCCGGGAACGGGCTGTATGAGGCGGGAGAATCCGGGGCGGCACTGGCTTCGATACAGGAGGAAGCCGGGAGGTTGATCAAAGCCCTGCCGGGGGAACGTTATGCGCTGGCGATGGCGGAAGGAACGCCGGAGGGTAGTTTTGTCCATATCCGGGGAAGTCACCGCAAGCTGGGTGAAGCGGTTCCGGCCCGGTTCATCACCGCGCTGGGTGGCGAGGGCGGAGACCGGATTGCCCTGGCCGGGAAGATTGTTGATCCGGAGAACCCGCTGACGGCCCGGGTGATCACAAACCGGCTCTGGCATCATTTGTTCGGTCGCGGGATCGTGGTGAGTGTCGACGACTTCGGTCCGATGGGGCAGGAACCGAGCCACCCGGAGTTGCTCGATTTTCTGGCGACAGAGATGATCGACGGCGGTTGGTCGATGAAGCGGATGATTCGTGAGATTGTGCTTTCACAAACCTATCGGCAGTCGAGCCAGCCAGCCCCGGATCTGGATGCAGAAAAGATAGCGGTGACAGACCCGGAGAACATTCTGCTGCATCGCATGCCGGTGCGCCGGTTGCAGGCGGAAGCCATCCGGGATTCGATCCTTGCAGTATCGGGGCGGTTGGATTCAGCGTTGTACGGCGCGTCCATTCCCACGTATCGGACGGAGTTTATGACGGGGCGGGGCGGTCGCGGAAGCGGTCCCCTGGATGGAGCGGGCCGTCGCAGTATCTACGGTGCGATCTACCGGAACTTTCTCAGCCCGATGATGCAGACCTTCGACATGCCCGGGCCGTTTGGTCCCAAAGGGCGGCGTTCGGTTTCCAATGTGCCGGCTCAGGCTTTGGCGCTGATGAATGACCCTTTTGTGATCGAGCAGGCTCAGCGTTGGGCCGGGGAATCGCTTTCCGATGAACCGGGTTTGTCGCCGGAAGCCCGCATCTCAGCAATGTATGAGTCAGCACTCGGGAAGCCCCCGACTGATACCGAGCTGGGAGCTTTGAAATCCTTCCTCGATCAGCAAGCTGCTGAATATGGCGGGGAGTTTGGTAAGCCCGCCTGGGCGGATCTCGGGCATGTGATCTTCAACTTGAAAGACTTTGTGTATTTGAACTGAGACCGTTCAGCCCTCTTACAAAACACCTTTCCAACGTCTCAGCGCCCATTCGCCTGCGAAACACGCCAGAGCCAGCAGGAAAATCCACGGCATGTGCCAAAGAGGGCGGGTGATCTTTTCCGTGATGGGGGCCTTCAGCTCCGGCAGAGTTTTCATGAACTCCGGCACTTCGGCCAGAGTCAGAACTTTGCCGCCGGAAGCTTCGGCAATGGCTTCCATCAGCGTCCGGTTGGGAACGAGCGATTTGAATTCATCGGCAGCGGGGTTCAAAGCCCAACCGGATTCCTTTTCACCTATGAGATCGCCCTGGGAATCGCGGACGGTCGCCTTCACCCGATAGCCACCGGCCTTCGAAGGATAAAACTCGGCGTTGAAAAGTCCCGCCTCTACAAGGCTGGGCTCGCCAAACATCTCGGTGGGATCACTCTCCGGTCCGGTGATCTCAAACTTCACGGAAGCATCATCCTGTGGCAGAAACGCATCGGTGACGACCCGGGTCTCAAGATCGATTGAGGCCACCGCGCCGTCGCTGTCCCGCAGGAGCGACATTTGGATCCGGTCATTCACGTCGACCACTGACCAGCGGATCAGTTGCCGCCAGGTCTTGGCGAGATCGAGCTGTTGCTCTTCATCTTTCATGCCCCAGCGCCACATGTCCCCGACCATCAGAGCCGCGGACTGCCCTTCTCCATAGCGTTGCGTTGCGAGTAGGGGATGCTGTCGCTGATCGGAGTCCGCCGCCATGGCGAAGACACTTGAGCCCGGCTTGATGGCCTGAATTTTGTTCACGACCTGGAAAGTGGGCATGTAGGCAAGCCGGGTCTCCTCTTCATCCTGACTGGCGCGGAGCCTCACCCAGGGTTCGAGCCAGCCTTCGCGTGTCAGATTGAATGTGGAATCCAGCGCCGGGCTGCCCCGTGAAATGCGATCGAGATAAACCGGCAGAAGTCGACCCACCGGAGTGTTGTTCCACTTGCCCTGTTGAAAACTTTCCTGCCCACCGAGCATCACTACAGTGCCACCACGAGTGGAGACAAACCGGTCGAGTAAATTCTGCTGTTCCACCGTGAAGAATTCGGACTCCACGTCATCGAGGATGATGGCCCGGTAGTTGGAGAACAACTCTTCGTCAGTCTTGGGGAACCCGTCACGCAATTCCTCCTCATCCCTCGTATTGATGCGGATCAGAACAGGCTCATCATACTCCTGAGCTTCCTCGGGGATATCACTGTCAAACCCGCGGAACAGAGGATTGCTCATCTCACCTTCGCGCCCCCGCCATTCGAATTTAGGCTCACGCTTGGCTATCCGGATCAGCGCGACGAGGTCGATCTCCGGATCTGCCCTCACCGCGCGGCGGAGAAATTTGAACTCCCAGTTGGGACGACCACTCACATACAAGACGCGATACGGTCCTTTCCCGCGATCAACCGCGACGAGTCTTGAATTGTTTTCCAGGGTCAGCTCTTTGGCTTTCGCGGCAAGCTCATCCGGCTTTGACATCAGTTCGGCCACGGACTTCTCATAGACTGCGACCTTGAAGAAAGATACGCCGGGGACGACACCCTTGATCTCAACGCGCTTCTGCGAAGTCCCGTTCCTGGCAATGGCGACCGTGTCCCGCGCCATTTCTTTGCCTGTGTCATCCGTCACGATAATGGCGGCTTCCCCGTCGAATTCACCGAAGCTCCGAACGCCAATCGACATCGTGACCGGTGCGTCTTCAAAGGGAGACTGGGCGACATTGATGGACTGGATACCAAGATCTTTCCCGCCATCCAGATCGGAACCAATGATGACCGGGAAGACCGGCACGGGCTTTTCACTTCCCGCCCCTTTCTTTTTTAAATCAGCCAGCAGACCATCCAGCCCGTCGGCATCGGTGGCGTTCCCGTCGGAAAATACAAACATCCCGACAAGCGGACGCTTTTCGTAGCGCGTGCGAAGGCTTCCCACCGCGGTGATCAGCGTTGATGAGTCCCCTTTAAAATCGAGATCTGTAAAATCACCACTGCGCTTGAGTCGGGAATCAAAGGTGTACGTCTGCAGACGGAACATGTCATCGAGATCAGCCATCCACCCCGGCAGCTCCCCGGACTCTCCACCGATCAATTCCGCCATTTCCTCACCCGCAGTCTTGCCGCCGCTCCCGGGGCCTTTCACCGCCATCCCCCGCGAGTTGTCGGCCACGATCGCGAGATCGTTGGCACCCTTCTTGGGTGATTCATCGACCAAAGTCGGTTCCATCAGGCAGAGCGCCAGCAGCAGCAGGCCGGCGAACTTGAGCCCCATCGCCAACCAGCGCACTCCGCCGCGCAGTGGGCTTCTGGCATATCCCACCCAGAGAAAAGCGAGGGCTCCCACGGCGAACGCAATCACCAGCCAAAGCCAGTTGTCATTTGCGAAGACGATCGTGGAGGAAAGAAGCGGGTGCATTCGTCGGGAAGGATCCCAGCAAACCGCAGATTGCCCTGCGGAGCAAGGTTTAGGTGCGGCTTAAATGTGTGGCGAGCTGTGGTTGCATCGGGGAATCTCATATCAGGGCACCCCCTGTTTCCGCTTCGATTCAACAGAACGTACCAAACCACGCAAACACGTCGCAATCTGTCATCGCTTTGAATCCCCAATCGGCGCACAGTTTTCCCATGCCTACGAGACGAGAGATTCTGAAAACATCTGCCGCCGCATCCGCCATTGTTGCAGCTCCAGCTGTGGTGCGCGGACAAAACCTGAACTCAAAACTCCAACTCGCCTCGATTGGTTCCGACGGCAAAGGCTGGAGTGATACCAAAGAGATGGCGACTCATGACATCGTCCAGCATGTGGCTTTCTGTGATGTCGACCTGAACCGGACACTGAATGTCAAAAAGCTTCAGCCGGACGCGCCGATCTATCAGAACTTCCAGGAAATGCTCGCTGCGATGGGCGACAAGATCGATGCGGTGACAGTTTCCACTCCGGATCACATGCACGCCTTCTGCTCCCTCGCGGCGATGCGTGAAGGAAAGCACGTTTACTGTCAGAAACCGCTGACCCACAATGTCTGGGAAGCACGGCAGGTGGCTGCCCAGGCCCAAAGGTCCGGGGTGATCACCCGGCTGGGAAATCAGATCCACTCTCACCAGTTTTACCGCACAGCGGTTCAGTTGATTCAATCCGGCAAGATCGGCAAAGTCACCCGGGTTCACAGCTGGGTGGGTTCGACCGGTCACGGACACAGTGGCTATCTGGACCGTCCCGATGGCGAGAAGCCTGTGCCCGACACTCTGGATTGGGATTCATGGATCGGCGTTGCCCCGATGCGTCCGTATCCCGGCGATCGTGTCTATCATCCTTTTGCATGGCGTGACTGGCAGGAGTTCGGCAACGGTGCTCTTGGCGACTTCGGGTGTCACATTCTGGATCCGGTTTACACCGCGTTGAAGATCACCGAGCCCGCGAATGACATCCAGGCAAGCAGCACCGGCATGAATGACGAAGTCTGGCCTGCACAGATCACCCTGAATTTCACCGTGCCCGGCACGGAATACACCGCGGAAGATTCGCTGAAGATCACCTGGTATGACGGCGGACGGAAACCAAACACCAAAGGATCTCATGTCCCCGCCGGCACAGCGATTCCACGGAGTGGATCCATGGTGATTGGCGAAGAAGGCACCATGATCATTCCTCATGTCTCCAAGCCGCAGATTTTCTCAGCTGACAAAACGCCAGTGACCGATTTTGAAATGGCTGATGGTCAGAACCATTACCACGGTTGGGTGGATGGCTGCCTCTCCAGCGAGCAACCCAGTGACGGATTCGATTACGGCGGTTTGCTGACTGAAACCGTATTGCTCGGTAACATCGCAATTCGTTTCCCCGGCCAGACCCTCAACTGGGATGCGCCGAATATGAAAATCACCAACATCGAAGAAGCCAACAAGTGGGTGACGCGCGACTACCGTGAAGGCTGGAAGATCGAAGCGGTCGTCTAATCGGTTCGAACGTAGTTGACGATTTTCGGTTTCGCCGCGATTAGCGTTTCATGCGCATCGTATACATGGGAACCGGCGAGATCGGTATTCCGGCTTTCACTTCATTGATCAATCACCCGGATCATGAAGTGGTCGGTGTATTCACGCAGCCGGATAAAAAAGTCGGCCGCAAACAATTGCTGACACCGCCGGAGATTAAAGTCATCGCTGAAGAAGCGGGGATACCCGTCTTTCAGCCTGAAACGCTGCGCAGGAATCCCGAAGCCCTCGCGTCGTTGCAGGCATTGGCAGCGGACCTTTATGTGGTCATGGCTTATGGGCAGATTCTTCCCAAAGCCGTGATCGAATCTCCCGCGCTGGCTTGCGTGAACCTTCACGCATCGCTTTTGCCAAGGCATCGCGGAGCATCACCAATCCAGGCCGCTATTCGTGACGGCGATTCGGAGACGGGAATCACCCTGATGCATATCGCTCCCAAGCTCGATGCCGGCGATATGATCCACAAGACGGCCATCCCCATCCTGGATTCTGATACTGGAGGTATCCTGCATGATAAGTTGGCCGACCTCGGTCCTGCATTGCTGGCTGAGGGATTGGACAAGATCGGCGTCACCCGTGAGCCACAGGATGAATCCCTCGTCACTTATTCAGGAAAGCTGATGCGTGAGGACGGCGAAATCGACTGGACAAAACCTGCGGTCGAGCTGGAGCTGCTCATTCGGGCTTATGATCCCTGGCCGGGAACTTTCTCCACCCTCAACGGTGCCAAACTGAAGATCTATCCTAAAGCCACGGTTGGCCCTGCATCGGACCGCCAGCCCGGCGAAGTTTTCTACACGGCCGAAGGCGGTGAATTCTGTGTCACCTGTGGAAACGGCACGTCGCTGACCTTCCCCAAAGAAACAGCCGCTTTCCAGGCTGAAGGCCGAAAGCGGTTGTCTGTAGGGGAATTCCTGCGCGGCAATTCAATCGAAGCCGGGGTTCAGTTTTCCTGATCCCACAGCCCCCGCTCAGTCGAGACCATCAAAGCCATCGCTCCACTGCGTTCATCAGGACCGAGAATGGCCGTGCGCAGGAAGTAATCCTTCTTCGACTTCTGCTTGCCCGTGCCGGTGCAGCCATCGGTAAATGACTTCCCGTCCAGGCTGATGCGTTGTTTGATCGCCTCCCATGCTATGGCAGCCGGTTCCTCATAAAGCTTGCGGTCAAGCCAGCCATTCCGCATCCCGCGAGTCATGGCGAAGGTGATCATGCACGTGCTGGTGAACTCGCGATAACTTCCCGGATGATCCACCACCTGATGCCACATGCCTGAGGCATCCTGATGCTTCGCCAGGGCTGCGATGTGTTTTTGAAATTCAGCAACCACCTTCTTCTGCCCTGCAAACGATTCCGGCATCTCAGAAAGCGTCCACGCCAGACCAAGTGCAGGAAAACCGTTCCCTCTTCCCCAGGCTGCTTCATCCAGTGGGGAGTGACGGTAAATCCCGTCTTCCCGGAGACAGTATCCCTGAATCTTTTCGAGATGAGCCACGCAGTCTTTGAAATACTGCTCGTCTCCGCTGAACTTCCCGGCCGCCGCTACCAGCGGGCAGATCATAAACACCGAGTCGCTCATTTCATTGTGCCCCGGATTCTTCAAACCCGCATCCGCCGCCGCAATGACCGCTTCTTTCAATCCCAATTCAGCATGAATGAGATGGCCGGACACACCGCCATTGGAGATATTGTCCAGCGGTGGTGCCTTCTCTACCAGAGCCCTGAGCTCATCGGTGACATCTTCACCTTTTAACTTTGCCAGTCGGTTGCGTCCCACAATCGCAAGCCCCGGCTGATAAGCGATCTTGTTCAAGCGATGCCCGTAGTGCTTCAACAACGCTTCGGCCACTTCGATAGGGCTGCGTCCGGCACGCTTCTGCAATTCAGCCCGTGCGGGAGAAACCTTGAGCGTGGCAGGCAGCTCATCGATCGATTTGAAGGCGGGGACCGTTTCTTTGAGCGCTTCGCGAAGGGCATCGTTTTCCGTGACCACCGCATCCGGACCGAGAGCCGCGATCCAGCGCCACAGATATTGATCCGCTGATACATAGGATTTGGCTTCGGGCGGGAAGGTTGCGGAAGCTGGAAGCGGAGCCCACGAAACCAGAAACGTGTCGTGCACCAAAGAGGCCGGTTTCTTATCAGAAACAATCAGCACATGAGATTTCTCACGGTTGGGATCGAGCACCGCTTTATCAGCCAGGGTCGCATCCATGGTTTCGAAATCGTTATCAAGACCGACCGGGAACTGGAAGGACTCGCCGGCCTGCAAAAAGGAAGCCGCACACAGAAGACTTAGAGCAAAGAAACGCATCCCACGATCAAACAGTGTCTGATCGATGAATCAACCCTGTTCACTCGAATTCACCCACGGAAATACGGACCAGATTTCCTGAACCGATTCCGCGAACCGTGTGGGAAACGTCAGTAAATTGGCGCACCACACCGCCGTAAAATCGTTGAACGCAACATTCGGTGACGCCACAATCAAGAGGCTGGAGATCACCAGCATGTTGACCAGGCAGATCATGGAAAAGGAAAACACCTTGCCGTTTTGATCCACATCCGGCTGCTCGCGCCGGATCATCCACACCGTGAAGGTCAGGTGAAAAGCCCACGTCAGCCCGATCAACCCGAACAGGATCTGACGATGGGTTTCAGTGAAATCGATGAACAACCATTCCACCAACGCCCACACCGCAATGAGGATGATGGTGTAAAACGGAAAGAAATACGGCGACAGGGAGATCAGGAAATTGTTCCGGTTGGTCAGAATATGACCGCCGTCCGATGATATTTTGATGTCTGCCACATTCCCGCGGCAGATCAGGACGAAGAAAGCGTGAGTCAGTTCATGCCCCGCGACGTAGAGCCACACCATCAACCAGTGCCGCCAGCTGTAAAAGATCACCGTCCAGAAGATCGCCCCGATACTGAAGAACCAGAACTCTGCCGTCTTCCAGAACGCCCCGTATTTGGCGGCATGGCCAAAGCTGACAAAGAAGGTCTCGACCGAAACCCAGCAGACCGGCAACAACAACAGGCCGATGACAAACTTGATGGTCAGGACCGGAGTCCACGCGCTGAAATCAATCCAGCGCGTGACCGCAGGCGATTGGGTAAACGCTGCGACAGCTCGTGGCGGAGACTTACGCTTTTGCTGCCGCGTTCGCCTTTTTTGACGATTGACGGTGTTTTTTGCCTTCGCCACGAGTTTTCAAAGTCGGTTGGAAGTTAACTGCCCCCGCGACCGGCGTATTTTTTATCCACCGTGCTGATCTTAATCATATCACCTGGATTGATGAAGAGGGGAACCTGCACCCGGAGTCCGGTTTGCATGACCGCTTCTTTCGTGGCTGCCGTGGCGGTGTCGCCCTTTACGCCGGGAGCGGATTCTGTGATCTCCAGCTCCACGGTGGCAGGCAGTTCTACCGTCACCGGCTTTTCTTCGATGAAGAGCACCTCGACTTCGAGCCCGTCGGTGATCAGCTCTTTGGAATCATCGATCAACTCATCGGGAAGCGTGATCGTTTCATAACTGGTGGTGTCCATGAAATGCCACCCGGTCTGGTCCGCGTAGCTGAATTCCAGTTTTTGTCGATCAGCATTGACGATGTCGACTTTTTCTCCCGATGCGAAACGGATATCTTTGGTTTTGCCCGATTGAAACGAGCGGACCGTAGCCATGATGAGAGCGTTTCCTTTACCGGGGGTACGGTGTTCAATGCCGAGTACAATGGCCTTTTCGCCTTTGTAATCAATACACTGTCCTTTTTTTAAGTTGGTTGCGACAATTGCCATCTTTCAGAATACTTAAATAACTCCTAAAATTCCAATAAAAACTGCAACATTGATTGAATCGATCGCATCATCGGTAGAATCGATTTTGTTGATTGGGTTTTGGCGGCACAGTGCGGCATGACTTTGAGTTCTGACGCGGCAGCGCAAGGCCGCAAGCGATGGATACTGGTGCTTACGATGATGTGGGTGCCGTTTCTGATGTCCTTTGCCTACAGCTATCTTCTGGAGGGCACCCGGATCGGGAACAGCTGCTACATTGCTGTAAAATTCTATCTTCTGGCCGGTCCCACCATCGCCACTGTCTGGATTCTGCGTGAGCGGGTGCTGGCCCCCATCCCGGATAAATTGAGGCTGCGTATCAGATCGATCATTATGGGCACGATCTTCGCGGTTCTCACCGTCGGCGTCATGTTCGGGCTCATGCAGACCGGGATCGGTGATGTGGTTCGCGACAACGGGCATCAGGTGAAAGATTTCACCATCAAACTCGGCGTGCTGGAGCATTTCTGGATGTTTGCCATCTTCCTGTCCTTTCTGCATTCCTACATGGAAGAGTTTTTCTGGCGCTGGTTTGTTTTCGGCAACCTCAGTCGGATTATGCCGGCGGGCGGGGCGATTCTCCTGGCCGGGGTTGGTTTTGCGTCACATCACATTGTGATTCTCAGCAAATTCGTGCCGTTGCCATGGGCCATCCTTTTCGGTGCCTTCGTCGGTGTCGGTGGGGGAGTCTGGAGCTGGCTTTACTGGAAGCACAATACTCTCTGGGGAGCCTGGGTCAGCCACATGCTGATCGACCTGGGAATCATGTGGATCGGTTGGGAATTGATCAAATAGACCCGACGGATCAGCGTTTGATGCGCAAAACGGGGTCACAGCGATGAATCTTTTATTGGGCCATGCCTCAACCGGGGCATGAGCAAAAAAACGTTCAATGACCGATGCCTCAACTGAGGCATGTCCAACCAAACGTTAAAACAGGGATGCCCCAAGTGAGGCATCACCAAAAAACTCTTAAAATGGTGATGCCCGGGATGAGGCATGACCCAATAAACGTTTGTTGGGTGGGTGCGGAAATGAGGCACGACCAACCAAACGTTCAATGATAGATGCCTCAACTGAGGCATGACCAAAATTAGGCTTTTCCGGACAGGCCGTATTTTTGAAAAGGGCCATTGAACTGTACTTCGGTCATTCCGGGGCTGAATCCGGAGCCGCTGAAGGGAACTTTGCAGGCAACCCGGATCGGACAGGTATAAAAATCGAGGTTTGGGCGGCGCACCGAACCTGCTACCCGTGTTCTCATCATTTATTTGCTCGTTCCCGTTTTTCGAAGGTCATGATTGGCCCGTTGTTTGGTGAAAACAGATCAAGGTTGGTTGTCCGAAATCTACAAAGAGCCTGAATTGTCGGGTTTCGGGGCCTTTTTCTTCGATTTCCTGAAGCCAATTCGACGAGGTAAGGATCAAAAAACGGAAAGTTGGCCGGGTAGCGGAGACGAAACCGGTCCATTTTGGCAATTTGGCCGGAGAGTTTGCCGTTTTTGCCTCAATTGAGGCATCAATGAAAAAAGACCTCCCCCGGGGAATGGAGGATCATTGTTGTTTCCTTTCACCGCATCGCAACGACTTGCTCTCGCTCCGGCAATTCGCTATGGTCATCCTATCATGAAGAAACGCGATTTTCTCGAGAAGTGGGGGCTCTCCGGCCTGAGCTTAAATCTGGGATTTCTCTCCGCCGAGTTCAATCCAAACGACCCCGACCGCGCCGCTGCCTGGGATCTTTACGTCGAGCTGCTGACCCGCATCACGACCCAGCGACTGATGCCGGACGACGGCGACGAAAAGACAGCACTCGACAGCGTGTTCGCCCTGTTCGGCCTGACCCGGGAAATTCTGCGGCGGCATGGTCCCGCCTGCGGCAATGAATTTGCCAAGCTCGCCATCCCCGTCCTCAATCAGCTGATTCGTCCTTTCACTGCGAAATGGCATCGCCGCTCCATCGCCGGCGGCTTCGAAGACGAAGCCCAGTGCCGCGAATTCCGGAGCGAGCTGGAAGATCTGCAGGTATTACTCCGCAACTACACCAAAGCCCTCTCCGCCATGGCCAATGTCGAAGACCTGACGGAGTTGGAGCCGGAAGATTGATCGGGAAGTGGAGCCTGAACTCACTTCACAGGCACCAACTGCAATCCATCGACTGAAACAAAACCGTCGGTCCCGCGATTAGACAGGGTCAGTTCGATGATCGAACCCTGTTGGATCGTGAAACGACCAAGAGACCGGGGTTCGCCATCGACGAGTTGGGGAAGACGTTGATTGACCGTCAGGGCGTGTTCTTCATCGCCGATCTTCAGCGAGACGGGGGCATTGCCGGCCCGGTTTTCATGAGCGGTGTAGAGCAGGCGGATGTCGTAGGTTCCTGTGGTATCAATGATGGTGGAAAACGTGGCGGTCTTTTCCCCTTTGTCGGTGTTGCCGTCGTGACGGTAGCCGTTCCCTGACAGCATACCGGCGGCGTTACTCTTCGTCCAATCACCCTTCAGCTTTGCTGCGGCATCATCGATGACGGTACCGGAAAGTTTGGGGCGGGGTTTGGAATTCCCGATGGCCTCGAGGACTTGCCCGTCCTTAATCAGTTGTTCTTTCAGCAAGTTGTAGTCGACCTCTTGCACGGGAGTCTGGTGATCGATGGCGAGGCAGCCGGCTGCGGCTGCGCTTTGGCTGGTGATCATGAAAGGCGGCTCCATCCGGATGCTGGCAAAGGCGGAATGACTCGCGGACAGGGCAAAGGTCACCAGCAGGTTTTCACACTCGGATTGTTTGGGCACGATGGCACCGTAACCTATTTGGTAAGGGCCGAACCCGCCCCGTCCGGCGGCGATTTTGCCTTCGCGAACGACCACTCCGTCTTTGACAATCCGGCGGATTTCGTGCGCATCGGTTCCGTAGCTCCCGAGACCGATCGACCCGGGTGCAATCTCGCGACCATGGGTGTGATGTTCGGTGAGGACGAGGTCGCTGACCATGCGGCGGCCTTCGCGAATGTAGACTTGATGGGGCCAGCCGCCGGTGTCGGTGAATTCGTCTTTGGGTAGACCGAATCGATTCACATCATGCTTCACTTTCTCCGGCACACGCGGGTCGGTACGAAGGAAGTGAAAGAGTCCGCGGTGATAATTCTCCAGCGTTTTGGCCAGTTCCACTCTTTCATCGTATGAAGCCTCCGGCCAGTCCCAGCTCAGGCCGGGTAGATTTCCGCCGAAGGTGGCAGTGTTGAAATCCCACTTGTTGTTGGGAAGTTCATCATGCTTGGAAAACCAGCGCAGGTCCATGTCATCACCGTTCCGGAGACAGGCTTCGATAAAGCGCGCGACAAGTTCGTAGCGCGCCGCATCGTAATCGGCAGGCGGGGCGATGGGGATTGAGTTTGCGGGGTCTGAGGAGAGACAAAGTCGAAAGCAATAAGCCTGCACTCCCGGGGCGGCTTCTCCGGGCGTGCCGGGTTCTCCTTCGTTGATGAGCGGGAGCAATCCGCTCGCGGGATCGCCTTTGACCACGTAGGGATCGAGAGGAAAGTCCCGGTCCCAAACGCCGTGACCGCCGGGAAGCCGACCGTTCCCGCGTGGTTGATCGAAGGTCTCCTGCGGGAGGAATTTGGCGTTGTAGTGAATGCCGCTGTAGGTCTCGCCATACTTCGAATTGGCTTCACGGGTGAGCGTGTAGCTGACTCCGGCGGCAGCCATGAGATCGCCTTCGTAGGTGGTGTCGATAAAGACTTTTCCTTCCACCACTCGTCCGTCCTCTGTGATCAGTTCGGTGATTCGGGGGCCGGTTTTCTTTACCGACTTGAGCCGCGCTTCCCGCAGAATGACGACACCGGCTTCAGTGGCCATGGTATCGAAGACAGCTTCGGCGACATGGGGTTCGATGGAATACGCCCCGCCTGTTGCGGGGCCGCCTTTGCCTTTTTTATTAAATGCTTCACCCCAGTTCAGTTCCTTTCCATAGCTGGCAACGAGCCGGGTGAAATATTCGCGAGCGATTCCACCGACGCTGCGCGGGTCACCAATATCGACAGCGCTCAAGCCTCCCGAGGTCATACCGCCGAGATGTTTTCCGGGTTCCATCAGGACAACACGTTTCCCCATTCGCGCTGCCTGAACCGCAGCAGAGACTCCACCCGAGGTTCCGCCATAGACGATGATATCGGCTTCGATGGTTTGGGCGTGAATTCCGGCCTGGAGAAGCAGGGCGGCAAACCCGGAGATGAAAGCTGGTAAATGGATGCAGGGAGGTCTCATGGAAGGAATCAGATTTCAGATTAAAAGAACAAGGGAGTAGCGAAAGTAACGGCAATCAGTCCTTGGAATGCGGTGGTGGTTTATAGTATTCCTTTGATGGTCCGATGATTACGCCGCCTCATCATTTGAAGTCAAAACTTTCCAGCCGTCGACGGTTTCTGCAAAGTTCGGTTGGAGCCATGGGTATGTTTTCACTGGCGGACTTAATGGGGATGGACGCCGCCCCTAAGCAACACCCCCACTTCCAGCCAAAAGCGAAGCGGGTCATTTATCTCTTCATGCACGGTGGCCCCAGTCATGTTGATCTCTTTGACCCGAAGCCTGACCTCATCAAATATGCGGGACAGCAGTTACCTGCGTCGTTCGGCGAGGTGCAGACGCGCCGCAAAGTCGCGAAGAATCCCCTGATGCCGCCCGTGAAACCTTTCCATCGTCATGGGGAATCGGGGCTGGAGTTCTCGGAGCTTCTCCCGCACATGGCGGCGAAAGCGGATGACCTTTGTGTGATCCGGTCCTGTCATGGTAACTCGGTAAATCATCCGCAGTCGGTTTACCAGATGAATACCGGTTCGATCCTCATGGGAAAACCGAGCCTGGGTGCGTGGGTCTCTTACGGGCTTGGATCGACCAACCGGGACATGCCTTCATTCATTGTCATGCCCGATCCGGGGAGTGGGGTAAAGGGCGGTCCTCCTGCGTGGGGTTCGGGGTTTCTCCCTGCTGTGCATCAGGGTGTCACCATGCGGCCGGGTGCGAACCCGATTCTCAATCTCACTCCCGCCAACCGCGATTTCCCGAAGGACAAGCAACGTCGCACTCTGGATTTCGTGCAGCGAATGAATCGTGAACATCTGGCTCAGCGGGATGATGCTGATATTCTTAAAGCCCGCATGGAGTCCTATGAGTTGGCATTTCGGATGCAGGCATCCGCACCTGACCTCGTGGATCTTGAAGGCGAAACTGAACCCACCAGGAAGCTCTACGGGATCGATGATCCGGTGACGCGGGAGTTCGGAACGCGGTGTCTTCTCGCGAGGCGGCTCGTCGAGAAGGGAGTCAGGTTTGTCCAACTCTATTCCGGTAACACCGAAGGGTGGGATGCTCACAAGAACGTGCTCGATAATCATACCAAGTACTGCGCTGCGACTGATAAACCGGTTGCGGGGCTGTTGCATGATCTGAAAAAGCGCGGATTGCTGGAGGATACCCTTGTGATCTGGGGAGGTGAATTCGGACGAATGCCAATGAGCGAGCAAGGCGTGGGCCGTGATCACAATCCCTGGGGTTATTCGGTGTTGATGGCCGGGGCGGGAGTCAAGGGAGGCTATGCTCACGGAAACACCGATGCGATCGGGCTTCGCGCAGAGGAAAACAAAGTGCATGTCAATGATCTGCACGCCACAATTCTGCACCTGTTAGGTTTTGATCACGAGGAACTCACGTTCTTTCATGATGGGCGCGATGAACGATTAACTGATGTTGCCGGAACGGTGGTGAAAGACATTTTGACCTGATGGGAAGTGTTCTGAAATATTTCGTTTTTAGAACCGCGCTTTTGCCGGGGTGCCTGGCTTTCGTGTCCGGGCAATCCCAGGATGAATACATTGAGCCGCAGCTCGATGATCGTGACCGCAGCCATTGGGCTTACCAACCGATTGAAAAGCCTTCAGTCCCTGACGTCGGGGTGTCGCTGGATAATCCGATTGATGCCTTTGTCCTGCGTAAGCTACAGGAGGTCGGGCTGGATGACTTTGCTGCGCGTGCTGATCAGGGAACGCTGAATCGGAGATTCGCGTTTCAATTGACGGGGCTACCTCCGACTCTGGAGGAAATTGCCGGAACTGACAGCCGGGCCTTTGTCGATGAGCTTCTCTCCCGTCCGCAATACGGCGAACGGTGGGCGCAGCACTGGCTGGACGTGACCCGTTTTGCTGAGACCGATGGCTATGAGCATGACAAGGTGAGAGGCGAAGCCTGGCGTTACCGTGACTGGGTCATTGATGCCTTGAACCGGGATGTCCCATACGACCGGTTCATCTCATTGCAGGTCGCCGGGGATGAGCTGGCACCAAATGATGATCGGGAAAAGGCGGCCACAGGATTTCTCTACTGCGGCCCAGATATGCCGGACGTGAACAGTCAGGATGAACGCCGCCACAACGTTCTCAATGAAACGACGGGCTCGGTGGGCTCGGCATTTCTCGGAGTCTCAATGTCCTGTGCACAATGCCACGACCACAAGTATGATCCGGTCAGCATCGCCGATTTCTACCGCCTGCGTGCTTTCTTCGACAACGCAGTGCTCCCGCCCAAAAACAAGTCGTTGCCGCATCACTTCACGGAAAAAGGAGAGTTACCCAGCTTCGTGCGAATCCGCGGAGACTATCGGCGATCGGGACCGGAGTTGAAGCCGGCGTTTCTCCGAATTGTCAGCAATAAACGACCTGACATTCAGCCAAAACAGTCATCATCAGGACGCCGTGCCGCGCTTGCGGGTTGGCTCAGCGATCCGGCGAACCCGCTGGTCGCCAGGGTGGCGGTGAACCGGGTCTGGCAACATCACTTTGGGAGGGGGCTTGTCGCCACCCCGAATGATTTCGGGAAAATGGGAGAGCGTCCCACTCATCCAGAGCTGCTTGACTGGCTTGCGACAGATTTCATCGAACACGGCTGGAGTCTCAAGCACCTTCATCAACGCATCCTCAGTTCAAAAACCTGGCAGCAGACCAGTCACGATGTGTCCAGCGATCCCAACTGGGAGAAGCGACTCGCAATCGACCCGGACGGCAAACTACTTTCGCGGCGTATGCGCATTCGGCTGAGTGGCGAGGCAATACGTGATGCCATGTTGCAGATCACCGGTCAGCTGAACCTTAAACCGGGAGGCCCCGGATTTCGTCCGCCCCTTCCTGATGAAGTCACCGTGACCCTTCTCAAAAACCAATGGCCGGTCACGCCTGACGTAAAAGAGCACACCCGCAGGAGTGTTTATCTTTTCGCCCGCCGCAATCTCCGCTACCCGCTCTTTGATGTGTTTGATCGCCCCGATGGAAACCTGTCCTGTGCGCGCCGACATGTCTCGACCACAGCTCCGCAGTCGTTGATGTTGCTCAATTCCGAGTTCAGTAACCAGTGCGCGAAAGCTCTCGCTGCCAGGATGGATTCCAGGGTGTTTGAATTGGTGTTGGGTCGTTCTGCAACCCCTGAGGAATCCGGAATGGCTGATGAATTCATCGCACAGGAAGGCCGGGAAGCATTTGCCCTTGCGATGTTCAATCTGAACGAGTTCGTCTTTCTGGATTGATTCGTGCGCGGTTTCCGGCACGCTACCCGGATATGAGCACAAAAGGAATTCCCCGGCCCGGCATAGCGCTGAGCTTCGTCACTCTCACCCTTTCCATGCTCGGTCTTGTTGCCAGAGCAGAGACTCTGGAGTCGGGCGAACATTTCATCGAGCAAACCTGGTCTCAGGAGGAAGCCTTTCAGCGCCCGTATCTCGTCAGTGTTCCTCAGACCGCAAAGGGAGAGAAATTGCCGGTGTTGATCTTTCTTCACGGCAACGGAGGGAACGCCGAAAGGTCAATGCAGGGATTCACGAGACGTAATCCCAAGCTCGCGGCTCAATACATTCTTATCTTTCCCGACGGTTACAGGAAGAGCTGGAACATCATATCGGAGCGTTCGCAGGCTGATGATCGCGGCTTTGTTGAGAGTATCATCACGAAAGTCGCCCCTTGCGATAATGTTCAGAAAGATAACTTCACCATCATGGGGAGCTCCAACGGGGCGGCGCTGGTCAATCAGATCGCGATCGAAAGCCAACTGCCTAATATCCGTAATCTGATAACCGGAGTCAGCCCCCTGAACACGTTTCAGCACGACGGCACTCACTTTTTAGCCAAAGGGGATGACAACAATTACCGTGTTGTTGCCAAACCGGTAACCGGCCGGCGATTGATGAACATATCGGGAATCGACGACGGACTCGTTCCCTATGAGGGCGGTCCATCAAAAGGGATCCCGGCCAAGGGAGGCAAACTTCCTTTCGTTCACGCTGAGGAATCTATTTTCCTCTGGGCCAAACAGATGGGCTATGAAGGCGAAAAGCTCACGAAGCCGCAGCGGGTTGAGGGAAACCTGGAGATCTTCAGCTATCTCGACGGCGATGTGATCCACTACAAAGTGGTCGACCAGGGGCACGGTGCCACCGGAGCGATCAACGAAGACAGGCTGCTCGATTTCCTCAAGGCCGGTAACCGTTGATCACACGAGGTGTTCCGCCGGGGATACTCAGTCCGCCATCAATTCTTTCACCTTGGCTTCAATGGCTTTGGACCAGATTTCGTAACCCGTCGCATTCGGGTGCAGAAGGTCTGGCATGATGTCTTTGGAAAGCGTGCCGTCTTCCTCCAGCAGGCCCTTATTGATGTCCATGTAGAACACCGTCTTGTCGTCAGCCAGCTTCGAGATCATTCCGTTGACCGCTTCGTTCTTCTGGCGCTTGGGATCTTCGTTATTGGCCCCGCGCGGAAAAATCGCCAGCAGGAGAATCTTCATCTGCGGCTGTTTCTTTTTCAGCATCTCCACGATCGCCTTCACACCGGCCGCCGTTTCCTCCGCGCTGCTTTTGTAAATGGCACCGCCATGCTCCTTCATGGCCCGCCCTTCATGGCCGGTGTTGTTCGTGCCGATCATCAGGACCGTCAGCTTTGGAGACAAGCCGTCGTAGTTGCCGTTCTCGAGACGCCACAGGATGTGCTCCGTCCGATCCCCGCCAATGCCGAAGTTAGCCGCTTTCAACGGAGCCCAGTACTTTCCCCAGGCTTCCTTGCCTTTACCTTTCCAGCCCGCCGTGATGGAATCCCCGAGGAAGACCAGCTGAGCTTCGCCCTGCTTGGAGATTTCATTGAATGACTCGTGCGCTTTTTCCGTCCCCGGGTGCAGGGCCGGAGTGAGGGCAAGGCTCTTCGCCGAATCCTGACTGATGGCCGACAGGCTCAGAGACAACGTGGCAAGACAGAGGGAAAGTGTGGGGATTTTCATAAATGGAAAGCCAGTTTGCCTTTCCTTTACGTTCCGGCAATCACGGCATCGCGTCGTGTGGAGTAGTCTCACTCACTCTTTGCCTTTGTCAGCCCGGGGACTTTGGTTGCATCATAGGTCGCGCCCTTCGATACCTGAACCATCGTAACCCGCACTTTGGTGGGGAAAAACTTCTTCAGATCCGGCTGGAGATGCGCGTGCGCTTTCCCGCCGGCGTTGGCCAGCTTGATCACGAGCGACATGTGCTTGATGCCTTCACTCCAGATGATGGAGTCGTTCTCCCAGAACTCTGTCATCTTCACATCCTTTTCATAGACGCCTTTCTTCGAATAGGACGGCGTATTGGTGCAGCCGTAATTGTTGTTCTGCCCCTTGTTAGGGATGTAGCAAAGACTCCAGGTGGTGGGCGTTTCCTCATCCGGTTTCTCGAGAACCTCGATTCGGACATGCACCGTGCCGTTTCGGTAATCCACCGGCGAGGTCCAGTCCTTGGGCGTGTCTTTACCCAGCTCATCCCCCTTTACATACAGATGCGACTTGGTCGGCACCGCATCTTTTTCTTCAAAGGTGAATACCTTGTCGAACAGCACAAACTGATCGGCGTTCACCCATGCAGGGAGCGCCGCCAGGCTCAGGGAAAGAACAGTCAAAAATCGTTTCATCAGGAAAGCATAGAAAAAGAAACCCGGATCGGAAACGGAAATCACCGCGAACCCGAACGGATTACGACTTCGGTTTGGCATGCCAGATCGCCACCTTCCGGTAATTGGCTCCCTGTCCCTTGTTCACCAGCGCCACGATGCCCTTCGCGTCTGCGAAGCGGGGATGACTGCCCTCGATGACAGTGTCACCGACTTTGGCGCGGTAGGTGTCGCCGATGATTTCGATCGTCACGTCATACCACTTCTCTGGATCGATTTTGACTTTCTTCGTCACCAGCCGCGTGCTTTTTGTGGTTTTGGCGATCCCTGACATGTGTTGGATCCAGAGCATATCCGGCGTGATGAACAGTCTGCCGAGATGAAGATTCGGCGGAACCGTGTCCCGGCAGGCAAACGCGATGGACTTCGCCGTCCCCAGCCGGACCTGCGCCGTGATGATCAGATCCGTCGCTTCAAACCGGTGGGTCAGGGAAGAAGCGTGATGATTCTCCTCCAGCTCATCACCGATCAGCATGCCGTTTTCGACCCGCCATTCCCCGATACCGGCCTTCCACCCGAGGAGATCGCCTTTCCGCGTCCGCGGCGTGTCTTTATCAAAAGCCGTCTCCACGATCGCTTTGGTCGGTTCACCCAGCGTGGTACCGGCCGGAGGTTCAGCCAGCATCGTCAGGGGAGCCAAAACGAATAAGAAGAAAAGACGGGAAAGTTTCATCCCGAGAGAATAGGAAAGTCCCCACGAATATTCAATCGCCAAGCCCGCACCAATCGTGTCAGAGAGTCGGTGCGACAATCTCCGACAAAATCCACAGTCAGAACGACTTGCCGCCACGACCATTCGCTTCTTCCACGGTCGGAACGAGTTATCACCACGACCATTCGTTTCTTCCACGGTCGGAACGAGTTATCACCACGACCATTCGTTTCTTCCACGGTCGGAGCGAGGTATCACCACGGCCATTCGTTTCTTCCACGGTCGGAGCGAGTTATAACCACGACCATTCGTTTCTTCCAAGGTCAGAGCGAGTTATCACCACGACCATTCGTTTCTTCCACGGAAGAAACGAGTTATCACCACAGCAACCCGTTTCTTCCACGGAAGAAACGAGTTGCCGTCACGACCCAAATCGGAATCCACGGTCGAATTTCCTGTAACCGGGCCCCATGAAAGGTTGCCGTCGCGGATTGGCGGAACCCTTAATTGCGGACCGCGAATTCCATGTGTGGTCTGTTAAACTTGAAGGGTCTATGGAATTTTCTTTTCGACAAATCGCACTCCTCGGAGCCTGCCTTTGCGGCAGCGGATGGGCGGGTGATGTCTCGATCACGGCACAACCGGGATCGAATAAATTTGACCTGATCGGACCGGATGCCCGTCAGCAACTGATCGTACTGTCGCAGAAATACGGGGATCTCACCCGGGATATCGCTTTCTCGGCTGAACCACCCAACGTCGTCACCATTGACAAAAACGGACTGGTCTCACCCAAAGGAGAAGGCACGGCGACGGTCTCGGCCACGACGGGAAACGGGGAAAAGGTCAAGGTCACGGTAACGGTCTCGCAGTTCGGCAAACCGCAGCCGGTCAGCTTTCCCAATGATGTGGTGCCGGTCTTTACACGGAATCATTGCAATGCGGGGGCTTGTCATGCAAAAGCGGAGGGGCAAAACGGGTTCAGTCTTTCCCTCTTCGGTTATGATCCGGAGCTTGATTATGAAACGCTGGTAAAACATTCGCGCGGGCGACGGGTTATGGCAGCGGCGCCGGAACACAGCATGCTTTTGATGAAGGCTTCGGGGAATCTCCCGCATGGGGGCGGGGTTCGAATGGATACGAAGTCGGCGGATTACGAATTGCTCCGACGTTGGGTAGCGGAAGGGGCACCCTATGGACCGGAGAATGACCCGATGGTTGAGCGGATTGAGATTTTCCCGCGTGACCTTGTGGTGAAACCGGGGACGCAACAGCAGTTGCTGGTCACCGCGTTTTTCAGTGATGGATCGGTTCGCGATATCTCACGTGCCGCGCAGTTCGAGCCGAATCAGGAGGAGATGGCGAAAGTGGATGCGAACGGGCTGGTGACATTTGCCAACAAAACCGGGAGTACCTCGGTAATGGTGCGGTTCCAGGAACACGTCGATGTCTTTCGTGCCACGATCCCTTTGGGCCGTGAGATTACAGACCTGCCCAAGCCGGAGAACTTTATCGATGAAGAGATTTTCGACAAGTTGAGCGTGCTGGGCATCCCGCCGTCACCTCTCAGTGATGATGCGACGTTTCTCCGCCGTGTCACGGTGGACATTGCCGGTCGCATTCCGACGCTTGAGGAAACGAATGCGTTTCTCGCATCGAAAGATCCGGAGAAACGGGCCAAAAAGATCGATGCCCTGCTGGATACCCCGGAATACGCTGACTACTTCGCCGGTAAATGGGCCGGGTTGCTTCGCAATAAATCCAACCGGGGACTGGCGTGGGTAGCGCGTGACACAGCGGCGTTTCATTCATGGATTCGCTCGAGCCTGATTGAAAACAAACCTTTCGATCAGCTGGTTGGGGAGCTGATCACAGCATCGGGCAAGACGGGAGAGAATCCTGCGGCCAGCTGGTATCGGGCGGTGACGGATCCCAAGGAACGGATGCAGGACATCGCGCAGGTTTTCCTCGGGATTCGGATGCAGTGTGCCCAGTGTCATCATCATCCCTACGAGCGATGGAGTCAGGACGATTACTACGGGTTCGTTGCTTTCTTCTCCACGATCGAACGCAAGGAAGTCTACCGGCTGCCGGAAGACGACATTATTTATCACAACCGGAAGTTGGCGCAGGCGCTTAATCCGGCGACGCAAACGAACATGAAACCCACACCTCCGGGGGCGGCGGCGCTCGATATCCCGGCGGATAAAGATCCCCGACATGACCTGGCGGCGTGGATTCGTTCGGGTGAAAACGAGTGGTTTTCCACAGTGCTGGTGAATCGTTACTGGAAACACTTCTTCAGCCAGGGGCTTGTCGAACCGGAAGACGACATTCGTCCGACCAATCCCGCGACTCATCCCGCGTTGTTGGAAAAGCTGTCCGATCATTTTGTGAAGAGCGGTTACGATTTGAAATCCCTCATCCGCGAGATCTGCAACAGCCGCACCTATCAGCTCGACGCCCTTCCCAACGAGCATAATGCGGAGGATACTCAGAATTACGCCCGGTATTATCCGAAGCGACTCCAGGCTGAGGTTTTGCTTGATGCATTTAACGATGTCACGGGCGCACAGAATTCATTCAGCATGCAGCCTCGCGGCGTCCGGGCCATTGCCCTGCCGGATGACAAGGCGAATCAGGAAAGCAGTTTCCTGACGATGTTTGGTCGTCCCCAGATGGACAGTGCCTGTGAGTGTGAGCGCACGCCGGAAGCCAACCTTGGGCAGAGTCTGCACTTGATTAACGCGGACTTAATCCAGAAGAAACTCAGCACTGGTAACGGTCGTGCTCAGACTCTGGCGAAAGCGGGAGACCGGAGTGATGAAGAGCGGCTCAACGAATTGTATCTCGCCGCCGTGTCCCGCAAACCCGATGCCGACGAGATCGCCATTGCCAAAGCCCACCTTGAGAAAAAGCGGAAGGGGGCAGAGAAGCCGGGCGACCCCGCCGCTGAGCAGGAGGCGTTCGAGGACATCATCTGGGTGCTGGTGAACACCAAGGAATTCCTTTTCAACCACTAACACGAACCAACAGTATCCATTCGATGAAGCAACAGGGTTGGATCGTAGCAGCGCTCTTCTGTGCGGGGGTTTTTGTCGCGGGCTTGGCCAGCGGTCAGCTGCCTAACAGTGATCTGGAGATGATTTCCCCGGCGTTCGCCAAAGCGGGAGAGACGATTGAAGTCACCGTATCAGGAACGCAACTGGATGAGCTGACGGGGCTCCGGTTCAGTGATGAACGGATTACGGGAAAGCCGGTGATGCGTCCGGCGGATGAAATTTATCCTGAACCAACTCCGTACCCGAACCGGTTTACGGTGACGATTCCCAAAGACATCAAACCGGGGATCGTGGAGGTGCGCACAAAGGGTTACTTTGGCTTATCGACGGCACGACCTTTTATGATCCTGCCGGAGAATGCCGTGGAAACCGTGGAAGAAGGCAATCACGCAGAACGTGAGGACGCGCTGCCTCTGGAGATTGAGACGGGTGTGGCCGGCACGTTGGATTCACAGGGAAAGGACTGGTATAAGTTTTCCGCAAAGAAGGGCGAACGTTTCATGATCCAGATGTGGGCTGAGCGGCTGGATTCGAAAGCGGACGCGCAGCTGGCTTTGTTCGACGCGGAGGGACGGGAGTTGGAAAACAACCGGCTGCATTTCGAGCGGGATCCTTTTGTGGACTTCACCGCGCCGGCGGATGGTGAATATTTCATCGCAGCGCACGAGGTTTTGTATCGGGGAGGCAGTCAGTATTTTTATCGGCTGAAAATATCCCGGGCACCGATCATTGATTTTGTGTGGCCACCTGCGGGTGTTCCGGGAACGAAAACAAAGTTCACGGTGTATGGTCGCAATCTTCCCGGAGGAAGTCCGGGCGAAGGTCTTGAGGTTGACGGGAAGCCGCTTGAATCCGTCGAAGTGGAGCTCGATGTTCCGGCCACTCCGGCGGCAGTGCCGGCTACATTCTCTGCGACGACTCCGAGGCAAACCGCACTCCCGGGATTTGAATATCAAATCAAAGATTCCAATGCCGTGAAGGTGGGTTTCGCCACCGCGCCGGTGATTCTGGAAACGCCGGGGGCGAATGCGCAGAAGGTCTCTGTGCCGAGTGAGATCGCGGGAAGGTTCGACGAGCCTGGGGACAGTGACACCTTTCGGTTCGCAGCAGTGAAGGGAAAGACCTACCACATCGAATCAATCTCCGACCGTCTCCTCGCTCCGACGGACACCGTCTTGTTGCTTCGCAAAGTCGGCGACGAAAAGGTCGTGGTGGAGAACGACGACACGACTTCATACTTCAGCGTGGATCGACAGGATTCGACGAACCTCGACACGACGGATGCGATGCTGAGTTTCACTGCCGATGCCGACGCGGAGTATGAGGTGACGCTGATCAATCAGGCGGGCGGTGGCAGCCCCGCTCATCTGTATCGACTGGCGATTCGCGAGGCGGTGCCGGATTTTCAACTCTTCACCACAACCGAGCGAACCATCATGGCGACCAATGGCCGTGCGGGATACCCTGCGGCTCCATTGGTGCGGCGGAACGGGACGATGGTTTACCGGGTGGTGGCTCCAAGACAGGATGGGTTTGACGGAGACATTGTTGTCACGGCGACGGGGCTTCCCGCAGGTGTCACGGCTGATCCTTTGACGCTGAGTGGTGATTCGACGACGGGATTTCTCCCGGTGAAAGCAAATGCCGATGCTGCGGCCTGGTCCGGTCCGATAACGATCTCGGGTAAAGCAAAGATAGGGGACAGGGAAGTGGTTCGGGAATCAAAGAACGCATCGCTGGTTTGGGGGGTGATCTTTTCCGACAGCTTTCGGGTTCGTTCGCGGCTTGATCTGGAAACCGTCCTATCTGTCACGGCTGACGAAATCACACCGACTGCTTTGTCTGCCGCGGAACCGAAGCCGGTGTGGGAGGTGGAATTGAATCAGAAACTCGAGATCCCGGTGAAGACGATCGAATTTGAAAAGCTGCGGAAAGGAAATCTCACGGTGCAACCCCATGGGTTCCCGGGAATGCTGAGAAGCCCGCCTACGGTTACCATTGCTGAAACAGCAACCGACGGGAAGCTTGTGATTGACTTCAAACCGAACGGAAATTTTGCCGCTAAAGAGGGCGACTTCCAGTTTGTGCTGCAAGGAACCGGACTGGCGAAATACCAGCACAATCCTGAATACGCTGCGGCCATGACAGAGGAGCATAAACGTCTTGAGGCGCTGGAGAAAACGATCACAGAGCGCATTGCAGCGGGGAATAAGCGAGTCACCGAGTTGGCCGCTTCCAGTGCCACAGAAGCTGAAATCGCAGCAGCAAAGAAATCGGTCGAGGCAGACACCGCATTGTTGAAGCGTGCCACGGCTGCCCGAACGGCGGCAGATAAAACGGCAAAGGCGGCCGTCGCTAAAGCTGCGGTAAAAGATACAAAATTCGTCACGTTTTCGATGCCGATTTCGGTTAAGGTGAAGCCTGTTCCCGAAAAGAAATAATCGAAAGCGCTCGTGACCGGCAAATCGTCTTCCAGTAAATTCACAATCGTCGGCTGGACTGTCGGCTTCGCGATCTGGGCGTTCTTCCTGTTCCTTTTCTGGGTTCTACTGCGCCACAATTACGACTGGGCGGCATTGAAGCCCTACTCCGGCAATATGCTGAAGGGGTGGGGGATGACGATTTTCATTTCAGTCGTCGCGGGTGTGATCAGCGTTCTCTTTGCATCTGTGCTGACTGCGGCCCAGCTATCCCCGATCCGGATGACGGGAGTAGCGTCCCGGTGTTATATCGAATTGATTCGGGGAACTCCTCTGATCACCCAGATTGTGATCGGTTATTATCTTTTCGCGAATGAGCTTGGCTTCGACAATAAGATGTGGGTGGGAATCATGATCCTGGCGGCTTTTTCTGCTGCGTATCTCTCGGAGATCTTTCGAGGCGGTATTGAATCGATTGGCAAGACGCAATGGGAGTCCGGTCGGGCGATCGGATTATCCACTGCCCAGATCTATCGCTTTGTTGTGATCCCTCAGGCCGTGCGCCGGGTTCTTCCGGGATCGACGGGGCTCTTTGCTGACCTGGTGAAGAACTCGTCGCTTCTCTATATCATTTCCGTGCCTGAGTTTTTCATGCAGACCCGGGAAGCGATCTCGAATTCCTATGCCTCAATTGAGGGGCTCATCCCGCTCTCGATTGGCTACCTGGCAATCACCCTGCCGATTTCTCTCTACAGCCGTAAACTGGAGGCCCGATTCAAGTATGAACATTGAAGTCCGCGACCTTTCCAAGATTTATGGCGATATCAGCGTGGCGCTGGAGAACGTCAACTTCGTGACCGCTGCGGAGACTCAGGTGCTCGTCTTGATCGGCCCTTCGGGTGGAGGTAAGTCGACACTGTTACGTATGTTGGGCGGGCTGGAATCTCCTTCGACCGGGGAGGTATTTCACGATCAGATACTGTTGGATCAACGACCAGACCCTCTTCGATCGTTTCGGCGGCAGAATGGCTTTCTCTTTCAGCAGTTCAATTTGTTTCCCCATCTCACGGCGGTTGAGAATATCGTGCTTCCTCTTGTTCATGTGCACGGGTACGATGCCGAAGCGGCCAGGAAAATGGCCTTCGAGGGACTGGCCCGGTTCGGGCTGGCTGATCATGCGGAAAAACATCCCAGTGAACTCTCAGGAGGGCAGCAGCAAAGGGTCGGTCTGGCCCGGGCGATGGCGCACGGACCTGAGCTTTTGATTCTGGATGAACCGACCTCTGCGCTCGACCCCGAGATGAAGGCCGAGGTTCTCGAAGTGATTGAGGAATTATGCGAATCAGGGCAGCGCATTATTTTCTCCACCCATGAGATGGGTTTTGCCCGGGCCGCAGCCGATGAGGTGCTTTTTCTATCCGAAGGAACAGTTCTCGCTCTCGCCCCGCCGGAACAGGTTTTCCAGTATCCGCCTGACCCGCGCATTGCCACGTTTTTGGAGCGGGTCATGAAATGGTAAAAAAACGTGACGTTTTCCCATCAACCTTGCGTCCAAAGGTCTGTAATTTAATAAAACTATGGACTCCTGGATTTATATGCTCATTCTCGGCCTCATCGCCGGGGTTCTTGGAAAACTTCTGATGCCCGGAAAAGATCCCGGCGGATGTATCATCACAATCCTGCTTGGTATCGGTGGTGCATTTCTCGGGGGATACATCGGGCAGCTGCTTGGCTGGGGCAGCATTACCGGTGCCCTTGATTTCCGAAGCATCGGATTGTCGGTCGTGGGCGTGATTCTTCTTCTTCTCCTCTACCGCACGGTAGCGAAAAAGAAGAAGTGATTCGACTGCCGGGAAGGATCACTCCAAAAGGTAGCGGCTCCGCAAGTGGGCCAGGTGGGCCTCTGCATTTACGGGGGAACCGGTTGCTCTTTCGACAAGGTCCTTCGGCAGATACCGACTGCCCGGTTGATGGATGTTGGTTCGCATCCAGTTCAGCAGGCTGGAGTAGTCTCCACTCGTTAAACCACTTTGGATCTGTGGGTCCTGTGCTTTGGCGGCTTTGAAGAGGTGGCTCGCATTCAGATTGCCCAGGCTGTAGGTGGGGAAGTATCCAAAACCGCCCATGCTCCAGTGAATGTCCTGCAGGCAGCCGTTTGAATCCTGATCGACCTCAAGACCGAACATGTCTTTAAACCGGCGGTTCCATTCAGCAGGAATGTCAGCGATGGCAAGATTGTCATTGAAGATGGCGCTTTCCATCTCGAAGCGAAGCATGATATGGAGGTCGTAGGTGACTTCATCGGCCTCGACCCGGATGTAGCTGCGGGAAGCTTGATTGCAGGCGCGGGTCATTTCCTCCACTGAAAGCTCAGTCAGGTTGGGGAAGTATTCAGCGGCCCGTGGCAACCAGCGCTCCCAGAACTCAGCACTGCGACCGACCTGGTTTTCCCAGAGTCGTGATTGCGATTCGTGAACACCGAGAGAGACCGCTTTACCCACGGGTTGTCCGTAGACATCTTCGCGAAGCCCCTGGTCATAGAGCCCGTGACCGGTTTCGTGAAGAATCCCGAAGAGGGAGCTGCGGAAGTCGGACGTCATGTAGCGGGTGGTGAGCCGGGTGTCTTTCGGTCCCAGACCGGTGCAGAACGGGTGAACGGCGGTGTCGATTCGGCCGGCTTCGAAATCAAAGCCGATGGCTTCAGCCACTTCACGGTTGAATGCTTTCTGTTTGGCAATTGGGTAGTCGGCCCCGTTTTTGACCGGATCGAAGGGGTCCTGGGCGCAGGCTTGATCCACAATCGGGACCAGCTCCTGCTTCAGGTCTGCAAATACAGTGGTGAGTTCTGCCGTGGTTGAGCCGCGCTCGTATTGATCGAGGAGAGCGTCGTAAGGCTTGTCCTCGTAGCCCCAGTATTCGATTTGGCGTTTGCAGATGTCGACCAACTTCTCAAGGTGCGGCGCGAACATCGAGAAGTCTGAAGCTTCCCGCGCTTCAGCCCAGGATTCATGTGCCAGTGCGCGAATTTCGGCGTATTCGGTTACGAGATCGGCTGGAAGCTTGGTTTCCTGATCATATCCGTGACGCCATTCCCGCAAGTTTGCGGCCGCATCGGAGTCCGGGTCGATTGTGGCGTCCTTATCTTCGCAGATCGAGATCAATTCCCCGACTTCAGGAGCTGTGAACTTTTTGTGTGTTTCGCCGCTGAACCAAGCCATTTGCTTTGCCCGGTAGGCGACTCCTTTTTTGGCCATATTTACTTCCTGGTCCCATGAAAGGAGCCCTGCAGCATCGGAGAGCAGTTGGAGTTCTTCAGAAAGGGCGACGAGTCTTTGGTAGGCGGGGTTATCCATGAAAAGTTTTAGACGTATTTACTCACAAAATTCGCATTTCTCATCAAGTAGCTTCGCAGTTACAGTGATATCAATGATTCAATTTCCCCTTTTTGCCCGAGGCGCTCTCATTTGCGGTCTTCTGACTCTCAATGCAGCGATGGCTCAGGAACCGGAACGCAAAGTTCCCAAAAACCCTTCATCTACCGATGCTCCCGAGGTGAAGCCTGCAGAGATGCCTGAGATCACCAAGATCGGCAAGACCCTGTTTCGTATGGGAGAGATTGAGTTTGATGCCAAGACCAAAGAGATTTTCATCCCATCAGTTGTGAATAAAAGGGAGGGTGGCCCGATCGAATACCTACTGGTCCATGAGAACGGAAAGGTGCATGAGGCTATTCTCACTACCACGGCTTCGCCGCTTCATTTACAGGTCGTTACGAAGTTGCTGAAACACAAAAGCGGTTTCGGGAACGTGTTTGACCCGATGCTGGCGGCACAGGAGCAGGTTGGGACGGATGCTGACAATGGTGTCACATTTTCTGTTCTGGCACGCTGGACACCGAGAGGAGAGGCTGACGCGAAGGAAAAGGAGCAGGATTTGTCCGAGTGGATTATTGATGGCGAAAATGGCGAACCAGTGAAACCCGAACCGTGGACTCTCACAGGTTCAACTGTGAATGAAGGTGCCTATATGGCGGATGTGGAAGGGTCGATTATCGCTGTGTATCTCGATCCCGTAGGCATTCTGAATATGACACGCAAAGGCGCTCATATCGATGAACGTTGGGGGGCGAATGGCAATGCTATTCCTGAAGTGGGCCAGAAGGTGACGGTTGTTCTCAAGCCGGAAGCGTAAAAATTCCAGTCACAAACCGTCCAATTTTTTGCAATAAACTTCCTACGACATGAAAAAAACCTTTTCTCTATTACTTGGTCTTTCCCTTTCGTTGGGATTTACAAATGCACAGGAAAAAGCAGGGCGGATTGCTCCCAGTGCTGACGGCAATGTTTCTCTCCGACTCGAGGTTGAGCGAGCCATCACCAAAGGTGTCGAATGGCTCAAGAGTCAGCAGGACAAGGAAACGGGAGCATGGGGCGATACCAATACTCCGGCTTTCTCAGCACTCGCAGTCTCTGCCATCGTGGGTGATCCTGCTTTGAGGGATGCCACGGAGCTTCCTGACGTGGCGAAGAAAGGTTACGAGTTTCTCGTTTCCAAACAAAAGACGGATGGCGGGATTTACGGAAAAGGGCTGGCGACTTACAACACGGCGCTCAGCGTGACGGCTCTTTCGCAGTCAGGAAACAAGGATCATCTTCCGGTGATTGCAAAGGCACGTCGCCTCCTCGTGAACCAGCAGCAGGACTTCGACAAACGTGGCGTGGTGGACAATGACTTTGACGGTGGCATCGGCTACGGCGGCACCTACGCTCACTCGGACCTGTCGAACACTCATCTGGCGATGGAAGCGCTTTACTATTCAAAGAAAGCGCTCGCCGATACTGAGTTTGATGAAACGGGTGAGTTTGATCTTGATTGGAATGCTGCGATTGAGTTCGTTTCCCTGTGTCAGAATACCGAGGAAACCGCAAAGAAGCTTGGGAAGTGGGCTACGGTCCGGGAAGAGGATAAGGGAGGCTTTATTTACTATCCCGGCGATACCAAGTCCGAGGAATTTGAGATCAAAGGGCCGGACGGCGAGACACGCACCGCGCTTCGCAGCTATGGCAGCATGGGATATGCCGGAATGCTTGCATTCATCTATGCGGACATGGACATGGAAGACCCCCGTGTTCAAGCCGTGCTGAAGTGGCTTCAGGCCAATTACACGCTGGAAGAAAACCCCGGAATGGATGCACAGGGTCTCTTTTACTATTTCCACACCATGTCCAAGGCACTGTCGATTGCTAATATTCAAACGCTGAAGACTCCGGAAGGTGAAACCATCAACTGGAAACAGGACTTGGCGCTGAAGATGATGTCTCACCAGAAACCTGACGGTTCATGGGTGAATGATGCATCAAACCGCTGGATGGAAGATGACGCGATTTTGGTGACGGCCTACGCGGTCCTCACGCTGGAGCATGTCTATCGCTCATTGTGAATTATTGATTCGAGCGGACAGGGATGGGTGATGACCTGCCCCTGTAAGTTCGTACGTTCTGCCTGCTACATCCATTGAACCGGGTTAACCCCGAAGTAGTGGGACAACTGCTCAAAGAGCTCGGGATGTTCTTGCTGTAGATCGTCAGGCATTTCAAAGAACGTCTCGGTGGCGACGGCAAAGAACTCGGCCGGATTCTCTGCACCATAGGTGTCGAGAAGCGGATCGGCTCCAGGATCATTGGAAGCTTCCACGAGGGCTTCATATTCCCGACTGAAAACCTCCGCCCATTTCCGGTAGTCTCCGCGATTGAGAAGGGGCGGTGCGCCGTCCGCTGAGTTATCGACCTGGTCGAGCTGGTGGGCGAATTCATGAAAGACAACGTTCATCCCATCGTCGTCCCGTGCCGCTCCGTCGAGAACATTCTCCCAGGACAAGACTACCGAACCTGAATTCCACGATTCTCCGAGCCGAACCGTTTCGCGATCATCGGAGAGATCAAAAGTACGACGCCGACGATCCCGGTAAGCTCCCGGATAGATCAGGATCGATCGGAGGCGGGGGAAGAACCCGTGTTTATCGATCCCGACAACGAGCAGGCACGCTTGAGCGGCGACGACAACCCGGATCTCGTCGGTGATCTCTTCAACTCCCCCGCAGGCTTCAAAACGCTTTTCATCCAGAAACACCTGCATGATACCCGCGAGCTGCTTCCGGAGGTTGGCGGGCAGTTTGAAATAAGTAGGGAAACGACGTTGCAGAATTTCCTCCCAGTCAGCGGGAAGAGGCTTCGCCATGAGTTCTCTGCGGCGGCTCTTGCGCCCCATCGACTTCGCGAGTCCGTAGACGCCGAAGGCGAGGATGATTCCCAGGAGGCTGAAAGCGATAGTCACGACGAATGGAGGGCGCTACAAACGCCGAATTCAATTGTAAATGCGAATAGCACCTTCGCCCCTCATTTTCGGGATGTGAAACACGAAATTGTCAGATTCATTTTTGCCCCGTGGGAACTCTATCGGACGGCGCTGGGAATCAAACACGATAGTCTGAAAGTGTGGTTCACCGTCGGTTGGTTGGCGGCGGTGCTCTCGGTTTTGGGTTTGTTGATTGCAGCGACGTTCGTTTAATCTGCAAAGAAGGAGACGGGGGCGTCAGCCGCGACAACGGAACCTCCCGCGGCTTTCGCTGCGCTTGTCACTGACTTAACCAAAGCGTCATCACCGTCGATGATGACGCTTTCATAGGGAGCATTCAGGGTGAGGAAACCTGCGACGTCACCGTATTTGACGGCTCCCGGGATGAAGTCGGCGTGCCAGTGGCTGTCGAGTTTGGCAAACCTGAAGTCTGTCGTGTCGAGCCATGCTTTGCCAATGGCGTCACCGGCCACTGCGCGGGCAGCGGCGCCCCAATGACCGGTCCCTTTCGGTGCGGCGAGGGAGATTTGTTTCACATCCCAGGTCTCGTTGTTTTTCGCAAAGGCCACGGCTGTCAGGATATCGTGAACGCGACGGGCGAAGGTGCTGTGGTTGTATCCATAGTAGTAGACAGGTGAGCGCTGCCAGCTGTCGGCAGGTATCTCGTCCTTTTGCTGATTGCGCGCGTAGATGGTGTCAGGATTCTTTCCGGCAGTGTCCGGTGTCTCGCCCGGATTGAGGAATTCACCTTGTTTGTAAAGATCCAGCCCCATCACGGCGATCCCCCGATCAACCAGCTTCCGGATGGGCTCGGCAGGATTGCCAGGTGCATCGAACAGCCCGGATTTTCCGGACGGCGAAAGCCAGATCACAACGTGTCCCTCCCAGTTGGCTGTGGGATAAAGAAAAGTCGCCGGGATCTCCTCACCGTGTTTGTCATTCCCGATAATCCCGCTCATTTCGATGAACCCGCTGCGTTTCTCTTTGCCAACGAGACCAAAGTTAACGTCAGCGCCTTCGGGCAGCCCTCGACCAATCAGAATATCGACGGCTCCGCCCAGCTTAGACTTTGTAACGGCAAAATCCTCTGCACTGGCAGGGCTGAGTAGTTTTTCGATCTGCTGGTCCGAATCTTCCGCCCACCATTGATTAAGAGCCTTCTCATGGGGAAGTCCCACTTGATCCCCCGCCGGTTTGGGATGCTCATCATCGTAAACCGTCAGCCCTTCCTCCCCGATCAGCTCGAAATCCCGCTCCAGAACAGGCGACGGCAGGCCGAGCTTGAAGTGACGATTCACAAACTGATACATGTGAGTCCGTGAGACGTGGTTGTAGTTGTGTTTGAAGTGGATGTCGAAATGCGCCTCGTAGTTCTTAGGCGCGCCAACCAATGCGTAGAGATTCTTCAAGTCAGGGTGCCCCTTGGTTTCGAGTTCGATGGTCCAGTCATCCGCAGCAGTGAGTCCAAGCGGACGGGGAGCAACAGCTCCGGCGATGTCGATATTTCCCTGTCCGATGCGGAGGAAGTGAGTGTTCTCACAGGTGCAACCACCCTGCATCGCGGTTGAAACCATCACGCAGGGAAACGCCGCGTCGACACGTGGATCAACCGCGCTGACCATCATCGTCTGGGTGGCTCCGCCACTTGCGCCCGTCACCATGACGCGGTCTTCGTCGACCTCTTCCAGCCCTGTCACGAAATCCACGGCGCGAATGCTGTTCCAGGTTTGCAGGCCAAAGTTGGTCTGCAGGCGGGCCGTGGCGTTCCTGGAGACAAAGCCCCACTCACCCGGCTTGTCACCACTGGCTTCGGGCCGCGGACCACGCCGATGTTCGAGAAATTGATCGGAGTCGGAGTCCCCCAGCATGTCGTAGAAAAATACGACACACCCCATCCGCGCGAGCTGAACGCAACGGGCCTGATGGAGATTTCGGGCGGCATTCACAAATCGTTCGCCTCCGTTGGCGAGTGCGCTTTTCACCTGTGCTTCGGGCTTTTCGGCAAAACGGGCGTCCTTCCAGTGCCCATGAGCGCACAGGACTGCAGGGCGCTTGCCGTCTTTGTTCTCGCCGGTTTTCAGCGATTCACCGGCGGGACGAAACAGACTGCCTGTTACAAAATGACCGGGGAAAGACTCAAAGAAGACAGCTTCAATGGTGTAATCCCCCATGTCGACCTTGCGATGAACCACGGCATTGAGCGGAGTCTTAGTGGGCAGAGGCCACAGGCCGCACCCAACCAATATACGACGGGTGATCTGTTCCTGCCGGACCTCCCACTCTGCTTTTGATCCGACGGGTCGAAACGGGTGATAGTCGTGAAGCGTGGTTGGCGCGGCAAGACGGCTGTCTTTGGGTTGTCCGCCGTCGGGATAAGAGGGCAGGCTTTGCGCTGAAGCGAGACTCAATGAAAGAACGGTCGTGAACAGGAAGAGGGCGGGTTTGCTCATGATTGGAAGAGTATGAAAACCGGGAAAATCTGTCACGCCCGCGAACGCGCATGTACCCGCAAACGGATGAACTGCTGCCTCACCGTTCGGGAGGCATCACCGTGTCTGAGACAGCAAACCACCCGGATTCACTTCATGACGCGAGGTGAATACCATTTTCCTAATTCGGGAATAATGATTATATTCCGCCACGGTTTTTTTGAAATTCCGGAGGAAATCTATGTGTAAATTAAAGAATATTAATATTACATTACCGATTGCTGTTTTAGCGATCGTAGGATTTAGCGTTACATCACTTCTACCGGGGTGCGCCAGCACTCGCGGGAAGTCATGGGAATCCCAACTTGGGGCGGTGCCGCAAAGCCCCGTTCCTCTCGAAAAATTGCGCGAGGAAGTACGGGTGCAGGAGGATATGATCCAAAAAGGCCGATTCGGAAGAAGGCTGGACCGGCCGATGACCCCGCAGTATATCACCATTCACAGTACCCAGAACTACACCGGTGATGCTTTTGCCCACGCCAAAGCACTCAAGCGGGGCGCGCTTAAGGGTGGGGTTTGCGGTTACATGTGCTGGCATTACACCGTTCAGGACAATACCGCCATCCAGCATATCCCGACCAACGAACGCGGGGAACATGCTGACTTTGATGGTCCGGGTAATCGATATTCCATTGGGATCGAAATGTGTGAGCACAAAGGCAACAATCAGGCCCGCACCATCGATCGTACCGCGAAACTGGCGGCGACTTTGATGATGGAGCACAATATTCCCCTTGAGAACGTGGTTCCCCACTACCACTGGCCGCGACGCGGCTACACAACTCCAAACAAGAACTGCCCGCATTTCCTGATGGATGACGGGGAACCGAAGGCGACGTGGAAATGGTTTCAAGGACGCGTGGAGGGACACTACAATCGGTTGGTCGCCTATCAGAAACTGCTTCAGGAGCAGGCACCGGCGCAGCCGCAGAGCCCCATCCCAATGGCACCAAAGGAGATGCAGGCACGGAATTTCGTTCCCATCGAACCCGTTCAACCTGCCCGTCCGGGTTCAAGGGACTGAGATTAGCTCCGTTGGGAGGGATTTCGAACTCGCCCCCGGGTTCGATTCATCCGCTCAGGTTTCTGAAGCAAGACCCGGGCTCAACGATCCAACAGGGTTGGTTCAGCGAACAGACAGGGTCTGATCGTTCGTAAGTTTTCTGTGCCTGCGCGCGGAACGACCTTCTGAATGTTCAGTGACGACTTCCTGTACGCGGAACGACCTTCTGAATGTTCAGTGACGACTTCCTGTACGCGGAACGACCTTCTGAACGTTCAGTGATGACTTCCTGTGCGCGGAATGACCTTCTGAACGTTCAGTGATGACTTCCTGTACGCGGAACGACCTTCTGAACGTTCAGTGACGACTTCCTGTGCGCGGAATGACCTTCTGAACGTACAGTGACGACTTCCTGTACGCGGAACGACCTTCTGAACATTCAGCGATGACTTCCTGTGCGCGGAATGACCTTCTGAACGTTCAGTGACGACTTCCTGTGCGCGGAACTGCCTTCTGAAGGCTCATCCGGGATGGTGACTGTTTTTAACCCCGGTTCAGCCCTTCGGCTTGTCTTCGATCGTGGATTTCACATACAGTTCACGCAACTGCTTGAAATCGACTTCTGCTGGGCTCGCCGACATCAAATCAACGCCGCGATTATTCTTCGGAAAGGCAATCACTTCGCGGATCGAGTCTTCCCTGCATGCCAGCATGACCAAACGGTCGAGACCCAGCGCCAATCCACCATGCGGTGGGGCTCCGTAAGAGAATGCACTCAGAATATGGCCGAACATCTCCGCCTGTTCTTCGTCGTTCACCCCGAGCACGTTGAACATCTTCGCTTGAAGATCCCCTTCGTGAATCCGGATACTGCCGCCGCCCAGCTCGTTACCGTTCAGTACGACGTCGTATGCTTCTGCGCGGATATCACCCCATTGCGATTCGTCGTCGAGCTTGTCGAGGTCAGCGGCTTTCGGGCGGGTGAAGGGGTGGTGAACGGCGTTCCATTTGCCTTCTTCCTCGTCACGATCCAGCAACGGGAAATCAACCACCCAGAGGAAATCGAGTTCATCTTCTTTCCCTTCGTAAAGGTTGTTCATTTCAGCCACTTCAAGACGAAGGCGTCCCAGAACATCCCACACCACCTTCCGCTGGTCACAGCCGAAGAGAACGAGGTCGCCTTCTTCCAGTCCCAGTTTCCCGGTCAGTGCCGCTTTTTCCTCGTCAGAGAAAAATTTAACGATGGGAGATTTCCATTCACCGTTTTCGACCTTGATATAAGCCAGGCCACCTGCACCGGCTTCCTTGGCGAGTTCCTCAAGCCGCTTGATTTGACCGGTCGTGACCTTGGCAAAACCTTTGGCATTGATGGCACGAACCACGCCGCCTTTGGCAACGGTGCCGGAGAATACTTTAAAAGCGGAGTCAGCAAAGACATCCGAGAAATCAACGATCTCCATCCCAATGCGCCGCTCAGGCTTGTCGGATCCATAGCGATCCATCGCATCCATGTAGTCGAGGCGTGGAAACGGAGTCGGCACGTCGACGCCACGGGCGGCTTTGAAGACGCTCGCGAGAATGCCTTCGACCAACGCGTAGATGTCCTCTGAAGTCACAAAGCTGGCCTCGATATCCACCTGCGTGAACTCAGGCTGGCGGTCAGCCCGCAAATCTTCGTCGCGGAAACACCGGGCGATCTGAAAGTAGCGCTCAACACCCGCAACCATCAGCAATTGCTTATACTGCTGTGGCGCCTGTGGGAGAGCGTAAAATTTGCCGGGGCTGAGTCGCGACGGCACCAGAAAGTCGCGCGCGCCTTCCGGTGTCGATTTGGAAAGGATCGGGGTTTCGATTTCGATGAACCCGGAGGCATCGAGAGAATCGCGCACTGCTTTAGTGATCGCGTGACGGGTCCGCAGGTTTTTCGACATCCGCGGGCGGCGCAGGTCGAGATAACGGTGCTGCATCCGCAAATCTTCATTGCTGAGCTCCTTATCGAGCTGGAAAGGAAGCACCTCGGATTTGTTGAGGACTTTCAGATCAGTGGCGACGATTTCGATCTCTCCCGTCTCGATGGAATCATTGAAAGTGGACTGACCTTCCAACTCGGGACGGACTTCCACTTTTCCTGTGATCTGCACCACATCTTCACCCCGCAACTTGTGGCTCAGCTCGGCGGCTTCAGAATTTTCTTCAGGACGGAAAACACACTGGGTTACACCTTCGCGGTCGCGAATATCGATGAAGATTACGCCGCCCTGATCACGCTTTGTATTCACCCAGCCGACAAGTGTAGCCGTGGTTCCCGCGTCCGATTTCCGGAGTTCGTTGCAGTGATGAGTGCGATACATGATGTGAATGGTTGGTCTTTAAATGCCTCTTTTCGAGGGGCGGAGACTCTAGCCTGCATCGGGTGTCGCGCAAGCGCCCGTTCATCGGGCCATGTTGAGCCGCAAAATTGTCAGAATTTTACAAAAAAGACCCAGCCTCCTACAAATCACCGAGCGAAATAGGTTGTCCGAATGAAAGGATCTTCTATACCCTCTGGTCCCCGTATCGAAATTTTTATGACCACCATCCTGACCTTTCTGTTTTTCACCGCCCTAGTCGGCGTTTTGACATGGCGCTTCACCCGGAAAGACGACCACGATTCGTCGACGGGATATTTCCTGGCGGGACGGACGCTGACCTGGTTTTTCGTCGCCGGTTCCCTCCTGCTGACAAATCTTTCCACCGAACAGCTCGTAGGCCTGAATGGAGGCGGCTATTCCCACGGTATGCAGGTGATGGCCTGGGAGGTTTGGTCTTCGATCGCGATCGTCCTGATGGCTCTGGTATTTCTGCCACGCTATTTGAAGGGCGGAGTCCGAACCGTCTCAGAGTTCCTTTCCACCCGATATTCCAAAGGTGTCGGCATTATGGTGTCGGTCCTTTTGCTGTTGTCCCTGCTTACTAATCTCCTGCCGTTCGTGCTTTATTCAGGGGCGATTTTCATGCGCGATGTCTTCAATATCTCGGGATTGTTCGGTGGTGACAAAGATATTGCCCTGTGGGTAACCATCATCGCCCTGGGCGTTATCGGGAGTATTTATGCGATCTTCGGTGGCCTGAAAGCGGTCGCTGTTTCAGATACATTGAACGGCATCGGCTTGTTCGTTGGAGGTCTGGCCATTCCGATACTCGGCCTCATTCTCCTCGGAAATACTATGGGCGACGGCAGTGGCTTCATGGGGGGGCTGGAATTCCTCACCAGCAACAAACCGGAAAAGTTGAATCCGGTGGCTCTGGATGAAAGCGCCAACATTCCGTTTTCCACCTTGTTCACAGGGATGCTGTTTATCACCACTTATTATTGGTGCACCAACCAGGCCATCGTGCAGCGGACCTTCGGCTCCAAAAGTCTCGCCGAAGGCCAGAAAGGTGTGCTCTTTGCCGCTTTTCTTAAACTGCTGGGCCCACTGTATCTCGTGCTTCCGGGCATCATCGCCTGGCACCTCTTCAGCACCGAGCTCGGGGCTGATGGTGATTCCGCCTATGGCAAGCTGGCCATGGCCGTGCTTCCCACCTGGGCGCTGGGATTCTTCGCTGCGGTTATTTTCGGCGCCATCCTCAGTTCATTCAACTCGGGTCTTAACTCAGCGACCACACTCTTCAGCGTCGATTTGTATAAAGGCATCTTCAACAAGGACGCCAGCGAATCTCAGATGGTAAAGACCGGTAAGCTCTTCGGAATCATCATTGCTGTCGGAGCGATCCTCGTCGCACCGCTGATTGACAAGGCTGAAGGCGGTCTGTTCGATTTGATGAAAAACCTCGCGGCGCTCTACAACATTCCGCTGCTCGCCGTGGTCGTGATGGGTATCTTCTCGAAGCGCGTGCCTGCTGTGGCCGCAATGACTGCTATTATCTTCGGGTTCTGTTTCTACGCCTGCTTTGGTCTCGGGCTGTTTGGCGTTTTCCCGAAAAACTCACTCTTCGGTCAGGAAATGCACTGGCTGCACATCGCCGGCATCAACTTCGTCGTCCTCATCGTACTGATGTTCGTCATCGGCCTGATTGCTCCCCGGAAGGAAGCCTACAGCCAGACCCACACCGGCGATGTCGACATCACTCCATGGAAATACGCCCGCATCTCGGGCGTCGTCATTCTGATCCTGATTGCTATCATGTATTTCACGATGTCCAGAATTGGATGATGGGCCGTTCAGGTCGTAGCGGAATTTGGAAAAATTCCCCGATCGCCCCGTCTCTTCTCTCTGCCGGAATTTTTCCAAATTCCACTACACCCTTCCTACGAATACCACTCCATCTTTGCTACGATCAAACCCTGTCTGATCATCAAACCAACCCTCTCTGACTGTGAAACCGCCCCTTACCCCGTCTGTCTGTATCGATGCCGTCTTCGAAGGCAAACCTTTTGCCGAAGCCTGCGCCGCCGTAAAAAAGGCCGGCATCCCCGCCATCGAATTCTGGGGTTGGTGGGACAAAGACCTCGATGAGCTGCAGGCCGCGCAGGAAGCGAACGACCTCGCCATCTCCGCCTGTTGCACCAAATTCATCAGCCTCGTCGATCCCGCCCTGCGCGAGGATTACCTGCAGGGGCTCCGCGAATCAATCGAAGCCGCCAAACGGCTCGGCACCACCACGTTGATCTCGCAGGTCGGTGACTTCCGCGACGGCGTGTCCCGCGATGATCAGGAGCAATCCCTCATCGATGGATTAAAAGCCGCCGTGCCGATGCTGGAAGACGCCGGCATCACCCTGGTGATCGAGCCGCTCAATGAAATCATCAACCATCCCGGCTACTTTCTGGTCCGCAGCGACGAAGCTTTCGACATCATCGAAGAAGTCGACAGCCCCAATGTGAAAGTTGTCTTCGATATCTATCATCAGCAGATCAGCGAAGGAAACCTCATCCTCAACATCCTTGCGAACATTGACCGGATCGGCCATTTCCATGCCGCCGGAAACCCCGGTCGCAACGAGCTGCAAATCGGCGAAATCAATTACCCCCACGTATTTGCCGCCATTCAGCAGACAGATTTCCAGGGATACGTCGGCCTCGAATACTGGCCGGTGAGCGAAGATCCGGTCGAAGCCCTGAGCGAAGTCGCTGAGCTGCTGAGTGAAACAGCACCTTGACGCCACCCGCCTCCTGCCAAACGTTTTCGGATGGCAGCGACCGCCCTGCTCACTTACCGGACCGGAAACATCGGGGATGATTGATCGTTGAAGTGAAAATCATTGCGACTCGCTGCGGTCTGATGACGAGTCACTGAAAACCAATCACTCTCCTCCCTACTTTCCGGATTCATTTCCTCTTTCCCGGAATTTTTGTGAAGTGTGGTGCCACCCCAATCCGTAACCGCTTTCTCTCGCGGGTGCCCAACCTCTGTGCGACGCTGATTTTGTGAAAGCGATTTTTACCCCCTTCCTCCTGCTTGTTATTCTGACCACTTTTCTGGAAATTTCCTCTGTGAATGCTCAAGACAACGATCCTGCCTCAGATAAAGAGGACGCAAAACATGCGGTTCGTAAACCTCTGCCGTCTCCTGAGGAAATTGCGAAGTTGCCGGAGGATGGTGGCGAGGAGTTCAACCGTCTGATCTTTGAAAAGAGCCCTTATTTGTTACAGCACGCACGGAATCCGGTGGATTGGCGTCCGTGGGGGGAGGCGGCTTTTGAGGAAGCAGAGAAAACGGGGAAGCCGGTGTTTCTGAGTGTTGGTTATACGACCTGCCACTGGTGTCATGTGATGGAACACGAATCGTTCGAGGATGAAGAGGTTGGTGAATTCATCAATGAACATTTCATCCCGATTAAAGTGGATCGTGAAGAGCGTCCTGATGTGGATGACGTTTATATGACGGTGACCCAGGCGATGACTCAGCGCGGAGGCTGGCCGATGACGGTGATGATGACTCCGGGGAAGAAACCGTTTTTCGCGGGGACGTATTTCCCGCGGAATCCGCGGGCGGGTGCTCCGGGAATCATGGATGTGCTGACACAGCTCAGCAAAGCGTGGGAGGAGGACAACGAGAAGGTGATGGAAGTCGCCAACGGTTTCACGGAGCAGCTGGTGGAATTTGTGAAGAACAGTCCGGGCGGGGCGCTGAAGCCGGAGGTTTTGGATGCGGCTTATGAGGGGCTGAAGGAGCGCTACGATCCTGAGCACGGCGGCTTTGCCATGAAGCCGAAGTTTCCGGTGCCTCCGAATCTAATGTTTCTTATGCGGCATCACAAGCGAACCGGTGAGGCGGATGCTTTGGCGATGGTTGAGAAGACGCTGGGTGAAATGCGGCGCGGCGGCATTTTTGATCACGTGGGATTCGGCTTTCACCGGTATTCAACGGATCGGATCTGGCTGACGCCGCATTTTGAAAAGATGCTCTATGATCAGGCGCTGTTGGCGATGGCGTATCTGGAGGCGTATCAAGTGACGGGGAAAGAGGAATACGCGCAGGTGGCGCGGGAGATTTTCACTTATGTGCTGCGGGATATGACCAGTCCGGAGGGCGGTTTTTATTCAGCGGAAGATGCGGACAGCGAGGGGGAGGAAGGAATCTTTTATGTGTGGAACCCGGACGAGATTGTCGAAGTGCTCGGTGAGGATGACGGTGATTTTTTCAACACAACTTTCAATATCACCCGGGGTGGCAATTTCCTGGACGAAGCGACTCGTGAGCGAACGGGGGACAGCATTCCCCATCTCCGGAAAGATTTGAGTGCTGATGAAAAAGCGCGGGTGGAAACGATCCGGCAGAAGTTGTGGGCACATCGCGAAAAGCGAATTCATCCGCAGAAAGATGACAAGATTCTGACCGACTGGAACGGGTTGATGATCGCGGCGTTTGCCAGGGGGGCGCAGGTGCTCGGCGATGAGGAGTATCGGGATGCCGCAGTGAAGGCGGCGGATTTCGTGCTGAAGACGTTGCAATCGGAGGACGGTATTCTCTTGAAGCGATATCGTCAGGGTGAAGCGGGGCTGACAGCTCACCTCGAGGATTACGCTTTTATGACGTGGGGTTTGCTGGAGCTGTATCAGACCAATTTTGATGTCCGCTATCTGCAAAGCGCGATCACTTTCACCGATACGATGCTTGAGAAATTCTGGGACGGGGAGGGAAGTGGCGGCTTTTATCTGACAGCCGATGATTCCGAGGAATTGATTGTTCGTCCGAAGAAACTCTATGGCGGGGCAATCCCGAGTGGCAATGCTGTGAATATGCTGAACCTCTCGATGCTGTATCGATTGACGGGTGAAGCGCGTTTTGCCGATACGATGGAGGAGCAGATCAAAGCATTCTCGGCGGAGATCGAGCGGGCTCCCGGTGTGGTTCCGTTGACCATGTGTGGTTTGGACTTTCACTTCGGGCCTAGTTTCGAAGTGGTGATTGCCAATGAGTCGGCCGACACGGAGGATTCAAAGGCCATGCTGACGGCATTGCGAAAGCCCTACATCCCGAACAAAGTGGTGATGTTTCGATCGGAAGCGTCCGCAGCTGCGTTGACTGAGATTGCGGCTTTTGCCGCGACGATGGTCCCGCAGAACGGAAAGGCGACGGCTTATGTCTGTGTGAATCAGGCTTGTGATCTGCCCACCAATGAAATCGCCATGATGCTGGAGTCGCTCAACCGCGACCGGAAAGAGAAGGCTCAGTAGCGGGGAACCTCAGGGTCGATCTGCTGAGACCAGAGATCGATCCCCCCGTTGAGACTCCAGACGTCGGCGCGTCCGCGTTGTCTCAAAAACATGGTTGCGTTCAGTGAGCGCATGCCGTGGTGGCAATAAACGACAACCGGTTTGGATTCATCCGCAATGAGGGCCGGTCCTCCTTTTTCCGCAAAACTGGAGAGAGGCAGGAGTTCTGCGCCTTCTATTTTGCAGATCCCGAATTCATCGGCTTCCCGGCAATCGACGAGGCGGATGGCCTCCGGATTGTCGTCGAGCAGTGATTTCAGATCAGTCGGGGAGATCTCGTAGCTGTCGAGCGGAGGTAATTCAGGCATGGACTGTGGGGACAGTTCTGCAATTACTTGATGACACGGACCGTGGTGCCGTGGTGGACATTTTGGAAGAAGATCTTCGCCATGGGATACGGCATCCGGACACAACCGTGAGACGCTGCATAGCCCGGCAGGATTCCGCCGTGCATTCCGACACCGCCATTGAATCGCATGAAATAAGGCATGTCAGCTCCGTCATAAATCGCCCCGGGAGGCTTGGGATGCTTGGTGACATCCACTTCTTTCTGAATGATGCGGCCGTCCGGCGTCTTGTATTCACCGTAAAGGTTTGACTCATGGTCTTTACTTTTCTGGGTGATTTTGAATGTGCCGGTCGGAGTGGCGTGTTCGTCGGTACCAGTCGAGACATTCGAAATTCCCACAAGCGTCTGGCCTTTGTAAAAGTAGGCGCGCTGCTGAGAAAGAGAAATCACGACGGAGGGAGTCCCGTGCACGCCTTCACCTTCCCAGACGGAGACAGTGTCTTTTTTCATGACCAAACTGGTCTCCTCTTCATTGCGCCCATGACCGAAGGGATTCCCCTCACCTCGCATTCCGGGAAGATACGGTGCGGTTGTGGGAGTGGGATCACTTCCGCAGCCACCCAGGGTAAGATGGAGAGCTAGAATGAGAAAAATTTTGAAAATCACCTTCATTTTGTGCCTAAATTACCAAAATTCTAAAAATTAACAAATCTTAATTAAATTAAATGATTCGTTCCCGTTAAAAATTCGAATTGAAGGATTGATGAGGACCCGCATATTTCAGGACCGAAAACTATGCCTACGTACGAATACAAATGCCTGAAGTGTGATCACCATTTTGAGGCTTTTCAGTCGATGAAAGATGATCGTCTGACTGATTGCCCGGAAGAGGGGTGTGATGGCGAACTCAAACGGCTCATTGGAACCGGGGCCGGAATCATTTTCAAAGGCAGTGGTTTTTATGAGACAGACTATCGCAGCGCGGGCTACAAAGCTGCGGCGAAAGCGGACACAGCGAGTTCCAGCAGTGATAGCAAGAAGGATTCATCCTCTTCTAAGAAGTCGGAGACTAAAAAGAAACCTTCGTCCACCACCACTCCCAAATCCGACTGACGTTCTACCTGAATCCCTTTTCTTTTTCTTATGACCCCGGCGGACGAAAATCCAGAAGAGCACCAGCACCCTGAGCCCGTACCTCCTGCCGAAGAGCAACCCCGGGTTGTTCCACCGGCTCAGGAGTATCATCAGGAGCCGGTTCCGCCCGCCGAAGAGCAAAATGTTGAGCAGGTATACGATTATACCCAGGGGGGCGAACAGCCTCAGATTTACGAACAGCCTGCGATCGATCCCTATGCTGACCAGGAATATCAGCAACCGGCACCGGCTCCCGCCCCGGTACCGCCACCGAGTCAACCGGCCGCACCGGCTCCGTTGTCCCGTCCGAAGGGGGCTCCTCCGCGCCGGCGTCAGGCAAAAGTCGCCCGGGCCGGCGGTGCACCGAAGAGACCGGGTTATGCCGGTGGTCGACCCGGTAGCCGGACGCAATTGCAACCTCCCACAGGTTCGGGCTTTTCGATCATGACGGTTTTGATGATGCTGGTGGCCCTCGTGCTTCTGGTGCTGGCCATTATGGTGATGGCTCCGACAGATCTGTCCCACATCAAAGGATATGCCGGTGGGAAAAGCAGTCTCGAGAAAAAGGAGCCTCGCAACCTGCTTTCCGAAGTCCAGCAAGTCATGCTTAAGGACGAAAGCATCACATTCACCGAAGAGGAGGTGAATCAATACCTCGCCAGCCGTCTCAAAGGCAGCCAGTCAGGCGCATTCGGGTCGCTGATTAAGTTCAAGGGAGTCTGCGTGGATTTCCGTCCTGAGATCGCAGAGGTCTTTATCGAGCGTTCGTTCATCGGGATTCCAGTTACCATGAGTAGCCGGGTGAAGTTCAATTCCTTTGGCAATACCACCAGTTGGAAAAGCTCAGGCGGGAAAATCGGCAAGCTCGATATGAGTGGCGAAAAGCAGTTTGGCCCTGTGCTGGATACTTTTCTACGACTGGCTGAGACCTGCAACGAAGAGGTCACGGTGATCGATTCAATGACCAAGGTGAGTTTCGAGGACGACAAGATCGTGCTCGATGCGCGGTAGAATCTGCCGAACGAAGCAACAGGGTTGGTTCATCGATCAAACCCTGTTGGAACGTGGAGGCACTTGCTCGATGTTTCGGGCGACACCCGTACGTGCGTCTTTTCGGAGGCTGCGTCTTTCGCTTAAATCAGAGCAATGAAAATCGGTGTTCTGTTCCTCGGCCTCGTAGTGGTCTCTTCCAGTTTGTATTCGGATGATTACAAACCAAAGCTCTTCAAGTCGACCAAGCTGGTCTATGAAGACGATTTCAGCAGTGGTGAAATCAACAAGGATTTCTGGCAGGTCAGACAGGGATCCACCTGGGTGATTAAAGACGGCATTCTTACCGGAAGTCCTTCTCCAAAGGAATTTCAGGATAAAAAGATCGCAGCAGGCGATAAAGCGCACGCCGGGTTCAAGCCTGTGATGTGGTTGGAGAAGGTTCCTGAAAACATGGTGGTTCATCTTCGCCTTCGGTATGACTCGGAAAAGTATCATCCCAAATTTCCCCTGCTCGATGTGGGGCACCACGTGAATACCCTGATCTTTGGCGAAAAAAGCACCAGGCTTGTGCTTAAGAAGAATCAGAAAACCATTGAGGTTGAAGAACAGTTTCTCCCACTCAATACCTGGGTGGATGTGACGATTGAACTCAAGAAGGGCGTCATGTTTCTGAAGATGGGAGACAAAACCAGGACTTTTGAAGATCCGCTCATCGACATGGTGGATCAGCAGCAGATTGACTTCAAGGGCGTCGACTTTGGCGGAATTCAAATCGACAGCGTGAAGGTGTACGAAGGGCTCGAGTAAGCGGGGAAACCTCCCACGTCTTCGTCATTGCAATTCAGGGCAAAATTCCCCACTTTCACAGGTCATGAAAAAAATCCTCACACTTTTCACTACGCTCGCGTTACTGGGCTCCACGGCGGCTTTCGCTGATCACCATGCCGGCAAAGTTCTCAAACTCGCCGGAAAAGAAGGCCCCGGTAAAGGCAAGAAAATCGTGCTGGTCGCCGGCGACGAAGAGTATCGCTCTGAGGAATCCATGCCGATGCTCGGGAAAATCCTGAGTCAGAAACACGGGTTCGACTGTGTGGTGGTCTTTTCATGGGACAAAGAGGGCAAATACATCGATCCCAACAATCAGGAGGGTTTGATTGGACTCTCCGAGCTCGCCGATGCCGATCTGATGATTATCGGAACCCGCTTTCGCAAGCCTTCTGAAGCAGAAGCGAAACATCTCACCGATTTCATGAATTCCGGCAAACCGGTTATCGGGATTCGCACCGCGACACACGCCTTCAATGGCAAGGGAAGCTTTGGCGGTGCCATCAGCTATGGTGAGTGGGGACGTAAAGTGCTGGGAGAGCAGTGGGTAAGCCATCACGGGCAGCACAAAAAACAGGGCGCCCGCAGCTCGGTCGAAACAGAGAACGGTTCGAACGACATTCTCAAATCTGTGGGGGACATCTTTGCCCCCTCCGATGTGTATGGTGTTAAGCACCTCACCGATGCAGACACCATTTTGCTTCGTGCGACAGTCACGGAGAGCCTTGATCCTGAGTCAGCCGACATTGAAGGCGAGAAAAACAATCCCGCCCAGCCGTTTGCCTGGTTGCATGAATACACAGCCCCCAATGGCACGGCCAAAGGCATGTCATTCTGCACAACCGCAGGGGCATCAGTCGACCTGGTTGATCCTGACCTGCGCCGGTTGTTGGTCAATGCTGCCTATTCCTTGACGGGTCTCGAAGTTGTGGAGGAGGCTGATGTTGATTATGTCGACCCTTTCTACCCCAGCTTTTACGGGTTCATTCGTGAGGAAAACTGGTACAAGGACCTCGATTATCAGCCCGAAGATTTTGACCTGGGAAAATCCACTAACACCGCGGATCCCAAGGGCAGCCCTGAGTGGAATCACGTTGATAATCCGTGATTGATCGTAGCGACATCCTTTCTTTTGTTCCGCTTGGAGCATAGAAAATGGGTAAAACGCCGCCCGGACTTCCGGGCGGTTCCTGCGTACAGGGGAAACGACCAAAAGAACGGGACAATGGTCGGTGCTCGAAATAGAAACGACCAAAAGAACGGGACAATGGTCGGTGCTCGAAATTGAAACGGCCAAAAGGACGGGACAATGGTCGGTGCTCGAAATTGAAACGACCAAAAGAACGGGACAATGGTCGGTGCTCGAAATGGAAACGACCAAAAGAACGGGACAACGGTCGGTGCTCGAAATAGAAACGACCAAAAGAACGAGACAATGGTCGGTGCTCGAAATTGAAACGGCCAAAAGGACGGGACAACGGTCGGTGCTCGAAATGGAAACGGCCAAAAGGACGGGACAATGGTCGGTGCCCGAAATGGAAACGGTGTTCCGGCCGCCATTCAGGCGGGATCGAAGAAATAGCGGTTCCCCCGGCTGAATTGAGGGATGTCGAGTTTCCGGTCAAACAGGGTTGTTTTACCAACTCAACCCTGTCGACTCGGTGAAGCCCGGTGGTCAGCGTTTTCCGATCAATCCCATCACCCCGATGACGATCAGATAGATCGCGATCACAAAGGTGACGATCGCAGGCTTGATCAGAATCAGAATTCCGGCAACGAGGGCTACGACAGGGGAAATATTTTTCATTCTGGAATTTTTATCAGACAACAGCCCTTTCTGCCAGAGCGATTAACCGGGGAAGCGTTATTGGAAAGTCGATGGATCACACGATAAACGACCGCTATCTTTTGGATTGAAACGAAATGTGCCGTCTAGTTAACTCCTCGAACCTTCGTTTGTTTTGCGGGGTTACACTTTTCCGCCATGCCAGCATTCGCCTACACAGCCATCGACAATACCGGACAGAAAATCTCCGGTAGCCTGTCTGTTCGCAACAAAGCGGAGGCCTATCGCGAACTGGAAGCCAAATCGTTGACGCCGGTGGTGGTTAAAGAAGATGCGACGGGTGCGGCGGGAAAAGCCGGATCCAAGGTGGAAATCGGCAAACCTGTGAAGCTGAAATCTCCGCAGATGATCCTTTTCACGGAAGAGCTGGCGGATCTCCTCGATGCCGGTTTGCAGCTGGAACAGGCCCTGGGTGTTCTCACCGAACGTCAGCAGGATAAGGACCTGAAAACTGTGGCGGCCACTTTGCGGGAGGAAATTCGTGAGGGCGCGAATTTCTCCGGCGCTCTGCGTAAAGCATCGCCGTCTTTTGATGATTTGTATCGGAACCTCGTTGCGGCGGGTGAGGCCAGTGGTGCTTTGCCGGAGATTTTGCGACGTCTGGGAGGGAATCAGAAGCAAATGTTCGATCTTCAGCGGCGCACGGTCTCGGCCATGATTTACCCGGCAGTCCTGGTGCTCGGCTGTGTTGCGTTGCTGTTTGTATTCAGCACCGTGCTGATGCCTCAGCTCACCAAGCTGATCAAGAAAACGGGAGGCGGCGAGCTGCCTCTGATATCGGAATTGCTGATCAAGTTCTCGAATTTCATGAATCAATGGTGGTGGCTGGTGCTGGCGATCGGCGTGGCCATTTTTATCATGTTCAAAGCCTTTATTCGCACCCCGAAAGGCCACTTCTGGTGGGACAATGCGAAGATGAAAATCCCCGGATTCGGTCCGGTCATAGCGGGCCGGTTCTATGCGCAGTTTTGCCACACGATGTCGATCCTGGTGAATAACGGGGTGCCTCTCCTGAATGGTCTGAAACTGGTGACTCGCGGGACGACCAACATCTTTGTGAAAAAGCACCTCGAGAAAGCCTGCGCTGATGTCGGTGAGGGAATTTCGCTGGCGCGGACGATGGATGCTTCAGGGACGTTCCCGCCCCAGCTGGTCGACCGTGTAGCCATCGGGGAGAAAACCGGGGAGTTGGGTAAGGCCTTTTCCAAAGCAGCTGTGAAGTACGATGAAGATCTTGATGTGCGAATCGGGCGACTCACCAGTTTGATTCCAATGGTGGTGCTGATCGCCATGGCCGTCATTGTCGGCATGGTGGCCTTCGCCATCATCAACACGATCTTCGGATCGATGTCGGGGATTCGCGGAAAGTAGGGCAGGGGTAACAGCTTTGACATTTTCCTGTCAGACACGACGCTGAAATCATGAGGTTGATTGGCGCGCTTTCGTTTTGTTTTTTACTGAATGGCCCGCCTTTAATTGCGCAGGAGGCCTCCTCTCCAGCCGCGCTCGTGGTGACCTCTCCCGAGCTTGCGGATCACTGGAAAACCTACGCGGAATGGAAAACCCGATTGGGCACCCGAACCCGGATTGTGACGACGGATGCCATCGACAAATCCGACAGCGACCAGGAAGCGGATCTTCAGGAGAAAATCCGCAGATACGTTCGGCTGGCGATCGATTCCGAAAATGTGAAGGCTGTGATCATAGGGGGAGACAGCCTGCCGGGAGGAAAGGGGCATGTGCCGGACCGCGACACGCTGCATCAAACGATGTGGGGCAGGAACGCGGACATTCCCACGGATATCTTTTTCCTGAGCCAGGGAACCTGGGATGCTGATGGCGATGGGGTTTTCGGTGAATTCGAAGAGGATCGCGCGGCGATCAACTATCCTGATGGAAGTGAGGGCATCGGGAGAATTCCGGTAAGAACACCGGCAGATGTCGCGGCCTATGTGGAAAAAGTCATCGCTTACGATTCCGCTTTTCCCACAGGTGAGTTCGCGGAACGTATGATTTACACCTGCGCCGTTCCCGGGGCTGAAGCGAAACTGGGAACCAGCTGGGGGAAGGGAATTTCAAAGTCATGGACCGCCGGTAAAGGAGAGATGTTCTATACCAGCCGAACCCCGTGGGATCGCGAAACCTCCGGGGACTTTGCTTTGAGCCCGAAACACATGGTCGAGTTGATCAATAAGAATCAGGTTGGCAAATTTCATATCCATGGGCACGGGCTGGGTGATGGCTGGATTCTGGAAGACGATGAGAAACTGGGGTATGCCAGTCTGCGGGAACTTACGAACCGGGGTGCCTACCCCATCATCACCACGGTTTCGTGTTTCACGGGATTCTTCGATTCCGGCAAAGATCCCTGCATCACAGAAGCCATGTTGCGACTGCCACAGGCGGGCGCCATTGCGATTCTGGCTCCCTGCCGGGAAGGGAAACCTCATTTCACAGATCCGAAACGGGATTTCCCTTTAATGATGAGCGAAGGCAAGATGGATGGGACGACCGAGACGATGACCCGCTTCTGGAAGCATGCGTTGACAGATGCAGCGAATACCGGGACGGCGTTTACAAGGGTGAAGGCTGATCTTGCAAAAAGGGCCCTGACGAACGCCAACTTTCACATGGCAATGTGCGAACTCAATTTCCTCGGCGATCCTCTTTTGGTCGTTCACGCCACATCCCCCAAAACGATACCGGCTAAAATGCCGCAGGCGCTGAAGACGGGAAAGCAAGTGGTGACGATGACTGACCTGCCGGTTGGCACCATCGTCACGATCAGTGATGGAAAGAAGATTTACGGTCAGGAGACCGCCGACGCCTCAGGAAAAGTCGACATCTCAGTCACGGTTCCTGAAGTCGTGGGAAAAATGTCAGTCGGTCTGGTTTGCCGGGGTTACAACGGCATCGTGAAGCATTTCTGACTCGACGAACCTTACACTTCCCATCCCTTACGATAATCCCGCCGGATGTACTGATTGGCGGCTTCGTGGTTGGAGAAGGCCAAATTCTCCGCATCCCAGAGCAACTTTTTCGTGGTCAGATCTTCCCGAAGTTGGGAACGCAGTGCCACGTTGCCCAATAGAACAGCTTCAGTCATAGGGCCGGCCCAATCAAAGTTGGATCCTGCTTCGGGGCCGCCTTTGCAGGCTCTGATCCATTCCGCATGATGTCCGGGAGAGCGTTCCAGGGTCTTCGGAGGTGCGCCGTATTCCACGGCTCGTTTCTCAGGATAAATCTTCCAGGCGTTCCAATCCGACATGAGGGCCCCGTCATCGCCGACGAGCATGAGACCGTTGGTTCCCATTGGGTCACCATCTTTGATGACATCGGGGCGCGCTGGTCGAAGGCCGCCATCATACCAAACCAGTTTCAAAGGTTCCATGTCGCCGCGCTTTGGGAAATGCCAGGTGATCATCGAACCCACCGGAAAGGTTTCCGTGTTCACTCGTGTGGATGATGCTTCGACGCTGAGGGGCGCACCGAGCTTCAATGCGCGGAATACAGGATCAAAATAGTGGCAGGCGATATCACCGAGTGCGCCGGTTCCGAAATCCCACCAGCCCCGCCATTTCGCAGGCAGATAAGCCGGGTTGTAGGGGCGGTCCGGTGCCGGCCCGAGCCACAGATCCCAATCAAGATCCTTCGGAACACCCGGGGTATCCTTCGGGCGATCCACTCCCTGGGGCCAATATTCATCGAAGAGGCCCCGTGACGGGCGGTCGGTCCAAATATGCGCTTCCCGGATTGGTCCGACCGCGTTATCCATCACAAATTCCTGAACTACCCGGGTTTGTTCGCTGGCCTGGGCCTGATTGCCCATCTGGGTTGCCACCCCGGCCTGCCTGGCGGCCTGGGTCAGCTCCCGCGCCTCCCAGATGGAATGAGTCAGCGGTTTCTCGGTGTAAACAGGTTTCCCAAGTTTGATGGCGGCCATGGAGGCATGGAAATGATGGTGATCGGGAGTGGCCACGATGATGGCGTCGATCTCAGAGTGCATCTCCTCCAGCATCTTCCGGTAATCTTTGTATCGTTTGGCGCCGGAGTGTTCCCGCATTTTTGAAGCCGCCCGCCCCCAGTCGACGTCTGCCAGTGCGACAATGTTTTCAGTGGGGGAGATGGCGCTGATGTCTGCCGAGGCCCGCCCTCCGGCTCCAATCGAGGCGATATTCAGCTTCTCATTTGCTGCATAGGTTCGGGCTGAGCCCGCTTTCAAAATCGTGAAGGTAGAAACTGCCGCGCCGCTGCCGGTTCTCAGGAAATGTCGTCGGTTCATATAAAAGGATGGGGCTCGATTAAGTGAAGACAGTTTGGTGAACTCAATATCTTCCATCAACCCACAAGCGGGGCGGGTATACGGAGGGTTGCCGGATTTGATCTCGATCAGCGGGCGTTGCGTGTGAAAGCGTAAATCGCAACTTTTTCGAACCAACAGGGTTGGTTCATCAATCGAACCCTGTTGACTCGGTTTTCATGAACCGGGACGCGGGGTTACGTCCGTGATTGGGCGATCAAACCCTGTTGAATCGTAACCTGATACAAGTCATACTAAATCTATGAAGATCACCATTCAGAATCTTAAAAAAGCTCCGGCCCGCGCGGCGTTCACCCTTGTTGAAATGGTCATCGTGTTGGCGATCATCGGCGTCCTCGCTGCCGCAACGATCGTTGGTGTTGGTGGATATCTTGACGAAGCCCGCATGAAAACGGCAGCACTGGGAATTGATCAGTTAAAAACCGCATTGCTCAGTTACGAAGGCAATAACTATTCCCGCCCCCCCTCTCAGGATCAGGGCCTGATGGCACTCAGCGTTAAGCCGACATCGGAGCCGGTTCCAAAGCGTTGGCGGCAGTATGTCGAAGATCCTGACCAGTTGCTCGATCCATGGGGCAATGAGTATCAGTACCGCAATCCTGCCCAGCGCAGCAATAAGCGTTACGATATCTTTTCGATGGGTGAAGACGGCGTCGAGAGCGACGATGACATTGGCAACTGGTAATGCACAAATCGCGTCAGATTCGCGGTATCAATACGGCGGGCTTCACGCTCGTTGAGCTGGTCATCGCGCTCGCGGTGATCGGGGTGATGTTGGCCATTTCGATTCCGTCAATCGAGGCGGTGCGGATGGAAAAGATGGCGCGCGAGCCGGTCGATGCGCTCACCCGGATGGTTCGTGAAACCCGAAAGCGGGCCATGGCTGAGCATCGACCGTATCAAATCGCCTTTGATAGCCGCGGGTTTCATGCGGCGAGGTTTTTCTCTCCCTACGGGAAGAGTGAAGAGTTTGATAATCTCCAGCGCGAGTTGGAAGAGGTGGCGGCAGAGCAGGCCATCATTGATGCCTCACGCGACCGGGGGATCGATATGAGTGCGGGATTGGAACCAACCGCTGAAGAGCTGGACATGGAGACGGCCCGCAAGGGCATGCAATACTTCGAAAAGATCGAATTGCCGGACGGATACACCTACCGGATTCGCTTTTATGGAGACACCGACTGGGTGGATATGAATGCAGGGCAGTTTAAGCGATGGGTTTTCCAGCCATCAGGAATGCTTGCCCCCATGAAGATTCAGGTGCAGTCGGATCGTGCGTTTTTTGAAGTCGAGTTTCATCCTCTAACCGGAGATGTGAAGGATGAGAGTGGCTGGGTTGAGTGAGCGCAGGGGAAAGTAAACAGTATCCAAATTTCAAACAGGTGAAGATTCAGGGGAAATTTAAACAACGAGGTTACGCACTGCTGGATGTGATTCTGGCGGTGGCGGTCTTTGCGTTGGTTGGAACGGCTCTGATAAGGTCGCTCTCTCAAGTCCAGGAGGATTCTACCTATGGTCGGTTTGATCGTCTGATCCAATACGGCCTGGAAGCGGTGCTGACGGAGGCAAAGCACAAGCCGGTTCGGGAAATGCAGAGTGAAATCTATGATGAAACACTCGACGTGACTTATGCCACCACGGTCGAACAACTCGAAGTGGCGACGAGCGAAGGAAATGCCCTGAGGGATTTATACAAATTGACGGCGACAGCCACCTTCATGAATGACGGTGGCGAGCAGGTCGAAACGGCAGAGATCTATGTTTATCAGCCGGATACCCGGTGATCACTATGCGAATTTCTCCTAAACGAACGGTGAGTCGGATGAAGGCAGGTTTCACCCTGTTGGAAGTCGTCGTGGCGATGGCCATTCTGGGACTTCTGGCGGGATCGGTCTTCGGAATTCTCTATCAGGCCGGCATGACCGCGGGAGAAATCAGGGAAGTTGATCAACGCGACGAGGAGGTGTCACGGTTTATTGCGCTGCTACGCGATACAATTGAACAGATGCCGCAGGAGGGTCGGATTGAAGTTGTGCCGCCGACTGCATCGGAGTCAGAGTTCTATGAAATCAAAATCGTCGGAGCGACCACCGCATTTTCCTTTGGGGAGCGCGGAGTCGGTGAAGGCGATACGACGATCGGTCTACGGCCTCAGCCTCCCGAGTCAGTTCGACCGGATTTGCCGTTGGATTCCGGGCAGCAATTCTATCAAGTGGCAATCAGTCGCGATGATTTTGGTCCGCAGGATGAAGACGGGGATGGAATGGTCTTCAATGCGGGAGGAGATGACGGCTTCCTGGTCGCCGATAATGAAGGGCGTTATTGGTTGCCGATTCTGGATTATGTCACGGCGGTTTCGTTTCGTTTCTGGGACGAAAATGCCAAGGACTGGGTCACTGAATGGACCGATGCGGAAAAGATGCCCCCGCTTCTGGAGCTGGCCATGACAGATCCCTATCGTCCGCTACCATTACGGACAGTTTTTGACGTCCCTGATCATTTGACCAAGGAAGCAAGTGAGGCCAACAGCGCAACCACATCCACGGCTAACAGCTCAACTACAGTAACCGACCAACCGCAAGGGGGTGGTCGCGGCGCAGGACCGACTGGCCGGGGTGGTGGCGACAGAGGTGATGGCGATCGCGGAGGTCGCGGAGGAGGAGACCGTGGTGGAAGAGGTGGTCGCGGCGGCGGAGATCGGGGAGCGGGCGACGGCGGAGGAGATGGCGGCCCCCGTCCTGGATTTAGACCACAACCCGGCGGCGGTAATGGTGGTGGCGGTCGTCCCGGTGGAGGTGGTGGACAGCCATCCGGCGGAGGAGCTCCGACTGGCGGCGGAGGTGGAGGTGGTCGATAAAATCACAAATCGAAACTGAATTTGAAGCTCATCCTACAGACCAGACAACGAAAGCAGCGCGGTATCGCATTGCTGATGGTTCTCGCTGTCATCGCGATATTGAGCATTGTCATCGTTGGTCTGTTTGAGGTTTCGGAGTACTCGCGGGATGAACGTTCAACCGAGAAATATCGTTTTCAGGCGAAGCTGTTAGCTGAGTCAGGCGCCGCAATCGCAAGTCATCCCGATATCAAGCCGGGTGATATCGCGCTTCGGCAGGATTTTGGTGACGGCCGCTCTTTCAAAGTGCGGATCACGACGGAAGGGGGGCGGATTCGAGCGAATTCGATTGGTGATGAGATCATCAATGAAACGGTACAGGAACTTTTTATCCGCTGGGGTGTTGATGCTTCCGCCGCAGCCATAGCCGCCGAATCGCTGGCTGATTGGATCGATACAGATAAAGAAGCCCGCTCCAACGGGGCCGAGACGAATTTTTACACCACTCTCGAATACCCTGAATATCCTCTGAACCGTGACTTCACCTCGCTGGAGGAAATGCTTTTGGTTCGGGGAATGGATCAGGTGGCAAAGATCAATCCCCGCTGGCGTGAGTATTTCACGATCTATAGCGACGGGGTGATCGATGTGAATTCTGCCGCTGCGGAAACACTGGAGGCACTTTTCGGCACAAACGAAGACTCGGCGATTGAATTCGTGGCCGCCCGCAATGGCAATGACGGAATCGTAGGCACGGAGGACGATTACATTTTCACTGATCAAGGCGAAGTTCAGGCGGTGCTGGGCGTTTCGGACGAAGACTGGGAGCGGGTCAGCTCGTGGGTGACTCTGGAAAGCACGATGCGACGTATTGAAAGCACCGGGACAGTGGGCGACTTCTCGTTCCAGTTGGTCGTTTTGGCGGAAATATCGGGTGAGGGGCGAAATCAGGAGGTGACTCCGGTAGCACGCATATCCGAGTGAGATTTTCGGCAACTTTTCCGGATCAGCTGTGTTAGAATCCTGCTGAGACTTATCATGGCGCGTTACACATTCATTTTACCTGATCCCGAGAAAGGCTGGAATCGTTGGCAGGGCAAGGGTGTGTCCAACCATGGGCGCGAACCCAGGGAAGTTGCAGGAAAGCGCAGTGATCTCGTGATCGGTATCCCCGCCTCGCTGGGGACAACCTTTGCCATGAGAATCCCAACAACGGATTCTTCGATTTTCGATGACATGGTCATCGCTCAGATCGAAAAGCGCGGTCTGGGGCATGGCGAAGACACCATCTTTGATTACGAAATCGTGAATCAGGACGGTGGTCATGAAACGCTTCTGTCGGTGAATGTTTTATCCCATGAATTGCCGGATACCCTGTGCCTGACTGAAGCAGCGGGTTATGCACCTTCTGCGGCGATTTGGGAAATGCCGGAAGACGGGCTTTTCCTCTGGAAAGAGCACCGGCGTCTGGTTCTTGCCGCACGGAGAGATGGTCGGCTGACTCACGTTCAAGCGTTGAGTGCCGCCCCGGAACTCTCAGTTGGATCGGCTCAGGAGATCAACCTTTCCGTTCTGACGCTGTTCGCCGAGGGGCTTATCGAAGAAAACTGCAACCTCACTGTGGCAGGGGATTTTCCGATAGAAGACCGGGCTACCTTTGAAAACACGGTTCAACTCTCCTGCAAATTCGAAAATGAGTTGCAGCTTCGGAAGCGATTCACTGCAGGAAGTCGCTATCTCCCGAGGGAAGTGACAAAGGCACGCGCCAGAAAAAAGGCGATTCGTATATGGTCGGTTGTTGGGGTTGCTGCGGTGATACTCTATTCGGTGGCCGGGTTCTTTATTTGGCAAAAAGCTGAAGCGACAAAGGAGCAGATTGCCTCGCTCGAAAAACAAATCGAGATGATCGAGCCGGAGGTATTACGCATCAAAGCTTCCGAAGCCCGATGGGCAACGTTGCAACCGGCCTTCGATCTCCATTATTTTCCGCTGGTTCAACTGAACGAAGTTACCAAAGCACTTCCCGCCAGTGGCATCGTGATACGCGAATTCCGCACAACCGGTAAGGATATTCGGATTCAGGGCATGGCGCGCGATGTGCAACTTGCCTTTAACTTTGAAAATGATTTGAAAGCGAACGAAGCTTTCGCCGCCTACGAATGGAACATGCCCCGCCCCCGGGTGGAAAATAACAATACGGCTACGTTCGACATCCAGGGCAAGCCCGCGACCTTTGTAGAAGAATGAGAGGCCTGAATTCCAGAGAAAAATTCCTGCTTGGGATCTGTTTATTCACCGTTTTCGCGGTGCTGAACTTCTTTGCAATCAAGTGGGCTTTCAGCAGTCTCGGGGGCAGTGATCAGCGAATTGCGCAGTTGAAGAGCACTCTTTCAGATCACGAGATGTGGTTGCAGGACGGCGATAACTGGGCAAGCCGCAACGAATGGATCGCTGAAAACATGCCGATTCTTGAGGGCAATGCCCTGGGTAAGGCACAGGGCGATCTGATCCAGCTTCTTCAAGACGAGCTTTTCAAACGCAAGATCAAGATTGATCGTCAGGCTCTGCAGGAGCCGAAAACCGAGATCGATTACACCGAGATCTCAGTGAAACTTGACGTCAGAGGGCAGGCTGACATTGTGATAGACTGGCTCTCGACCCTTCAAAGTCGCGAGCGCTTTGTGGTCTTGAAATACCTTGAGCTGGAGCTCGACTCAAAATCTAAAGAGCCGGAACCGCAGGCGAAATGTGAAGTTACGATTGCTCAGTGGTTCCGTCCTGAAACCAGCGATCTTCCGGAGCCTCCGACAACAGAACCTGCTCTACCCGTTGCGCCCCCGGCAGTGGAACCTGTCACCCCTCCTGCGGCCGAGCCGGAGAATACGGAAAAGACAATCGAGCAGCCGGGAGAAGATACCAACAAGAAAGAAGTCGCGTCCAACGAGTCAACAGGGTTCATTCGATGAAGAAACAGGGTTTAATCGTTACATTCGCAACCGTCATCCTCTTGAGCGGAGGGGTGAATGATTTGGTGGCTCAGGACCCTTCAGAGTTGCCGAAACCGGTCAGCTCAGACAATTTTACAGCGCTGAAGACTCAGTCCCCGTTCTTGCGGGAGCTCGACCTTTCTGAGACTTATTCAATTCGTGCTCTGGCAACGATTGGTGAAACCCCGGTGGCAACGCTCTACAACAAGCGGACCAAGGAGACTCACATGGTTTTCTCTGAGGCGGAGAATGAACGCGGGATGAAGTTGGTGGAAATCGTCGAAAGCACTCCCGATAATCCGCTTTCGGCTGGAGCAAAGGTGGCATTCGCCGGGGAGATATTTGAAGTGAAATACGATCCATCTCAAACCATGGTCGCTCCCAGATCCACTGCCAAAAGCGGAGGTGGTGATAAGAAAGACGGTGAGCAACGGCGGGGGCCTTCGAAAGAAGACATGGAGCGCTACAAATCGTTGAATGATGAGCAACGTAAGAAATTCCGGGATTACATTGGTTACACCATGAAGAAATACCCGAACCTCAGCCGGGAGGAACGCGGCAACATGATTCGTGGAGCCATGACAAAGATTCTCGATGGGCGGGAATTGAATATGGAGCCGATTCCCGACAAGAAATAAGGAGATTAGACCGTGGGGATTCGATTGAATTTCGCTGCAATCGCCGCGAAAGAGAACCATGAGTAGCGATATTCGCATGGTCGTTGGATTGGGTAATCCCGGCAAACAATACGAGAAGACCCGACATAACATCGGGTTCGAAATCCTCGACATCCTGGCTGCTGACCGGAATTGGAGCTGGGAAGTGGAGAAAAAGTGGAAAGCATTGGTGGCGAGGCAGGGGAGTGACCTGGTTTTGGTGAAGCCTCAGACTTTCATGAACCTGAGCGGCGAGGCCGTGGCGAAAATTGCCCGGTTCTTCAAGGTGGAGCCTTCGGAAGTCCTTGTGGTTTATGATGATGTCGACCTTCCGCTGGGGAAACTCCGGTTTAGGAAGTCAGGTTCAGCCGGGGGACATAATGGTATCAAATCCATCATTCAATGCCTCGGCGGAGACGGTTTTCCCCGTCTTAAATTTGGAATCGGCCACAGCGGAGGTGGCCGGAAAATGATCGGGCATGTTCTGGGAAAGTTTAGCGAAGATGAACAAAATGAGTTGGAAAAAAACATGGCAAGAGCCACAGAAGGAGTAAATTGTGCGCTCTCCGCCGGTCTGGACGCTGCGATGAACACGTTCAATCAACGGGAGAAACCCAAAGCCAAACCAAAAAAAGAAATCCAACCCCAATCCAATGATTCACCGGACGGTGAACCGGATTTATCCAAAGAAACATGAAGCGGAATTACGAAGGTGTTTATATCCTGAAACTGCAAGGTCAGGAAGAAAGCGTCGATGAAGTCATCGGCACCATCAGCAACGAAATCGAAGCAGAGGGCGCAACTCTCAAGCAAATCGATCGCATCGGAAAGAAGGAATTTGCTCACGAAAACTATGCCAAGCAGAAGCATGGTTACTACGTGAATGTCCACTTTGAGTCAGATTCGTCTGCCATCGACAAGGTGCAGACCAAGCTTGCGCTGAACAAGGAAATCATGCTGCAGTACTACAGCCGCAAGAGCTAATCTGAATTCGAAAGAACCGGATTTCTTTTACACAGCTTTAGAATTGAAAAACGGACCCAGTCGGGTCCGTTTTTTTGTGTACCTGGACCAACGCCGTTCCTGCCCGCCTCTCGTCAATCAGCGTTTGAGGCACGATTGGCACAGTTTTTTCTTTGATCCGGTTGGTCGTTAGTCTTGAATTGGAAGATTCTCGTAAACACAAATACGAATCGATGTCCGTTCCCCGCCAAATCAGGATTCTGATTTTCGCGATCGCTCTTACTGCGCCCGTGGACCGGCATGTGTTTGCGCAAAACCCACCGGCAGCTGATCCGGCGAACCCCGTCGTGGCCGGTGCGGAAAATGAAGGCCCGGTCGAGTTATTAAAACGTGGTCGCGAAGCTTTTGCCGCCAACAACTTTGCCGAAGCGGAACAGGCGCTGGAGAAGTTCATCACCGATTACGGAGCTGATGAGCAGGCCAAAGAGGCCGCCCGGATCCATACGCCGCTGGTTGCCATCTCCAAAGTGGGGCTCAAAAAATTCGACGACGCGCTGGTGTGGATCGAGAAATCCTTTCAAGACCCCAAGCTCGATCCCAAGCTGGCTGATGAACTGAGTTTCTGGAAAGGAATCTGTCTGATGACTCAGCAGCAACTGGTCGAGGCCCAGAAAGCATTCGGCGAATACTGGGCCAACGAAAATCACCAGCCGTTCAAACGTTACGAGGCGTTGCTTCTCTTTGCGACGTTGTACCTGCAGCAGGACTTTCCCGACTACGCGGCGGACTTTCTCGAAGGCGAGCTGCCAAAGTTCCGTGACAAAGCACCCGAGGCCGCCAGCCGTGCCGTGGTCCTTCAGCTCTATTCACGGATTGCGGCGGAGCAAAACGAAAAGGCACTCGCTCTTCTGAAAGCGGAGTATCCACGAATGGACGAGATGACTCAGGTGATCAGCTTTCAGACTCTGGCCATGCAGCTCGGTGCAAAGTTTCTCGAAGCCAAAGACTGGCACAACGCCATCGCCTGCCTGCAACGCATTTGGCCACGGGATCGGCTGCTGGAATATCAAAACGCCAAGATCACCGAGATCGAGGAGCGAATCACCATGCTGAAGAGCCGGCCCAATACTCAGTCGATCATCTTCCAGCTGGAGGGAATCCTGAAGCGCGTCCGCCGCGAGCTGGAGAACTTCGAGAAAATGGAGAACTTCGATTCCGCCCTGCGCCTGCGACTTGCGATGGCTTTCCAGGGCATGGGCCGGTATCGCGAGGCCGCTCTCGTCATGGAGGAAATGCTCACCTCCATGCCGGCTGACCCCGTTGTCGAATCTGCCAGCCTGGCGCTGCTCCAGTGCTGGATGGAAATCGAACGCTGGCCTAAAGCGGTTGAAGCCGCCGATCTTTATGTGAAGAAATTCGGCGACACCGGCAAGAGCCTCCCCACGGTTCTTTATCTAAAAGCGGAGGCCCTCAAGGAGAGCAATCAATTCGGCCCCGCCCAGCTGGCTTATGGCGATTTGGTGGAACGTTTTCCGGAAGATGACATCGCTCCCAAGGCGCTCTTCATGCAGGGGTTTCTCTACCTTCAGCAGGATGACAACGACGGCGCAATCTATCAGTTCGATCAGGTGAAACGACAGTTCCCGAAATCGAACATGGTCGAGGCAGCGGATTACTGGACCGGCATGGCGCTCTCATTCACGAAGGACTACGTGGCTGCCCGCGAGCATATGGAGGCGTATTTGGCGAAATACGATGAGCCGCGTTATAAAAAAGAAGCCATCTTTCGCATCGCCGTCTGCACCTTCTCCAATGGCGAATACACCGGGTCGATCCAGTTGTTCGAAGATTTCCTGACGCAATATGAAGGCGATCCCCTGGCGGATGAAGCCAACCTCCTTCTCGGTGACGCCTACCTCGGAGAAGGCGATATCGAAAAAGGTTTCGCAGCCTATGAAGCCGTCCGGCCACAGTCCACCCGGTTTTTCGAAGACGCCTGGTTCAAGAAAGGCAAAGCGATGAAGCTGCTCGAAGAATTCGACCGCATGCGGGAACACTACGAAACCTTTGTCGCCGAATACCCGACCAGCAACCGCATGCCTGAAGCAGTTTACTGGATCGGCTGGGTCTACTCATCGCAGGAACAGCCGGATAAAGCGCAGGAGATCTATTGGAAGACCATCGACGAACACGGCAACGACCCTGACATGTTCACCATGGCGGATCTCTTTTCGGCCCTGCCAAAAGTCTACAAGAACGACGGCGAAGAAGGACGGCAGGAGCTGCTCACCCGATTGGAGAAAACAAAGTCGCTCGCGGAGACCCGCGACCAGGATACCCTCGCGCTGCGGGCTACCTGGGCACGGGCCAATTTGATCGCAAAGAACAGCGCCGAGATGGGACAGACCGGTCTGCTGGCGGCCGGCAAATTTGCTGATCCTAAAGTGCACAACCCGCTCATCACCGTGGCGATCGCTGACGCACAGCGTGAGGCGGGAAATATTCTGGTGGCCAAAGAGATGTATAAAGAAATCCGCAAATGGCATCCCCGGGCCATTCAAAAGGATCGAATCTACGCAGGACTGGGAGCCATCGCCGAAGTCGAAAAAGACTATTCTCAAGCGATCGAGTATTATCAGAAGTTCGAGATAGAAACCGCCGCATCAACCGGCCTCGGCGAGATCCAACTGGCCAAAGCGCGGGTCTATCAGGCGCAGGGACAGAAATCCAAGGCTCAGGAAACCCTCGAAGCCGTGTTGGAAACCGGGAACATCCCCGCAGCCACCAAAGCGAAAGCGCTTTTCGATATCGGGGAACTTCTCGTGGCGCAGGATGAGAAGAAAAAAGCCACCGCCTATTTCGAGCGGGTCTACGTGGCTTACGGAAAGTTCGGCGAGCTGAATGCCAAAGCCTACTGGGCGCGCGGCGAGATTCTCGAAGATCTCGATATGAACCGCGAAGCCCTCGAAGTGTATCGCGAGCTGGCCGGCCGTGAAGACCTGTCGCGATACGATGAATTCAAAAACGCGGGTGACAAAATCTCCCGACTTGAACCATTGGTCCCGGACGAGCCGACTCCGGCTCCCGAAGAAACAAGCGGGGAGGTGGGCACATGAGACTTCGCTTTTTATTCGCAACCTGGTTGCTGATCACCTCGTTCACCTTTGCGAACGACGACGTGCTACACCTCACCACCGGTCAGGCCGTGCCGTGCAACATCGAAGCCCTCACCGATAATATCGTCACCTTCACCATGGCCGTTCGCCTGCCCAATGGCCAGATGGGAACCTCCAAACGAACGTTGAAAACCGAACAGGTGAAGTTCATTGACTTCGGCCCCATACCCGGCGAGACGGAGCTTATGGAGAAACTGGAGACGGCTTCCGTCGAAGAGATTGATAAAATCTGGGACAGGAAATACCGGAATCTACACCGGCCGAAATCCAACGCCGGTGAGATCGGGATTGCCCTGGGACATGCCCTGTTGCGGAAGGACAATGATTACCATTGGAAGCGGGCCCTCGATTTATTCGATACCATTCGCGACGAAGCCTGGGATCAGGAGGCAAAAAACGAAGCCGTGCAGGGCCGTCTGAAGACTTTGATGCGCCTCGGTAAATTGGACCAGGCGATTGTGGAAGCCCGCCAGCTCGCGATTGAAACCGAAGACCCCGGCATGTTGATCGAGGCACGCTACATCGTGGCACAGGCTGACTTTGAGAAGTTGAAAAAACTCGAAGAGGAAAACCCGAAGTGGATGGAGGATGACACCGTGCTGCCTGAGCGGAACCGGTTGTATCACTCCACGATCGATCAATTCCTCTGGCCGTATCTCTTCCACGGCACCAAAGAGGAATTCGCTTCGCGCGGATTGATGGCGGCCGGAGAAGTCTACCGGTTCGCCGGCAAAGTCGACGAAGCCCGCGCCTGTTTGGGCGATATCGTGGCGCTGTATCCCAACACCTCGACCGCTCCAGGGGCGCAGGAACTTTTGCAAAAGATCAATCAAACAAAACCGAATGCTGATGAGACAACCCAAGAAAACTAGCGGCTCCTTCTGGAAAATGGCCCTGCTGATCATTGCCTTCGCGATGATGAGCGTTGCCGGTTATTCCCAGGATGCTGCAGAGCCACCTCCCGCAAATGAACCTGCGGCAGAAGTTCAAACCCAGTCGGCTCTTGATCTCTACAATCAGGGCGGAGGCTTCATGCACATCCTCTTGATTTGTTCCATCGGGACGATCGCGGTTGCGGTTTATTGCTTCGTTCAGATCAGCGCAAAGAAAATGGTTCCCAAAACCATGGTGGATCAGGTCAATGCAGCCATGGCTTCGAAGGACGTCGGCTCCGCTTATCAAATCTGCCAATCCAATCCTAACAGTTACGCAAAAGTCATCTCCAACGCGCTTTTAAAAGTGAACTTTGATCGCGATCTTGCCAACAAGGTTTCCATGGTCGACGCAGCTGCCGAGTCGATTGACGAAGAGGAACACAAACAAATGGTGTGGGTGAACTACCTCAACGTCTTTGCCGTGTTGGCCCCCATGATCGGCCTGCTCGGAACGGTTTGGGGAATGATTGAAGCCTTCGATGTTCTCGCGACGGGGAACTCAGGTCCGCAGGAGCTGGCTGGAGGAATTAAGGTTGCCATGGTGACGACCGCAGGCGGCCTCATCGTTGGTATCCCCTCCATGTTCTTTTACCTGTTCTTTCGCGATCGTCTCTACGGGGTAATGACCACGATTCAGCGACACGCCAGCTTCGCGATCGATATTTTATCCGGAGAAATCCGCCTGGAAGGTTCCGCCAGCCCCGCTGCTGAGGAAGTCATCGCCGAGGCGCAGGAAGCCACCGAATAACCTCATTCATTACTCATGCCGTACGTGAATATTCAGATCACCGAAGGAGCGACTCGCTCCCAGAAATCTCAGCTGGTTGCTGAAGTGACCGATTCCCTTTCCCGAATTTTGGGGAAGAAGCCGGAACACACCCACATCGTTATTCAGGAAATCGCCGAGGAAAACTGGGGGTTTTCGGGAATGCTCACTGACGACTGGAAGCACGAACAAACTAAGTAAGATGACTCGCAGACGAAAGGCAGACGGTGAAGTGGCGTTCAACATCACGCCCATGATCGATATGACCTTTTTGCTGCTGATCTTCTTCATGGTGACGCAGAAGATTACCGAACAACAAATCAACGTCCCCATCGCGCTGCCCATCGCCGCTTCAGCCGTCGCCCCGACCAAGACGGAACGCGACATCGTGAATATTGATGGCGCAGGCAACTACTACATCGGGGACCAAATGGCGACGAAGGAAGAACTGATGGCTCACCTCCGCGTGAAGTTTAAAGACTATCCGCCGCTGCAAATTTACCTGCGGGCTGACAAAAACACGCCCACCAAAAAGATCCGGGAATTCATGGACATGGCTACCCAGGTCGGAGCTCTGGATGTGATTTTCGGGACTTACGCAAAATGATGATTTCCCAACCCAAACGATCCAACAGGGTCTGTTCGATGAACGAACAGGGTTGGATCGAAATGCCCTTGCGATTGGAATCGGGAGAAGGGACGCGTCGTGCTGCCAGGTCGTCGGGACAGTTTGCAACCTTGGCAGGCAGGGCGGCGAAGGTCTCTGGAACTTTACAAAAGGAATCGTCAGGGTGCCGACGGGCAATGACAGTTTACAAAGGCAGTCGGCAGGATACCGGGCGGCTGTGTAATGTTACAAAGCCCGTTTTTGCCACGACGAGTGGCTTTGTAAGCTTACAAAAGCCATGGGTGTCACGACAGGTCGTTTTGAAAGATTACATGAGTGGCTGTCAGGATGAAGACGGCTTTTGTAATGCTGCAACGGTCGTTGCTGTGGCGAAACCTGATGTCGAATTCGTGAGTTGCCCTGCGTCGGTGTCACGATTGAATTTTAACGCTAACAACGGCGGGGGCCGGTTGTCACAACGCCACTGATATGCGAAGACGTCGATCCAGATCCCGATCATCGAAGGCCGTCGAAATGCAGATGGGCCCGATGATTGACATGGTCTTTTTGCTGCTCGTGTTTTTCATGGTGTCGGCCAAACCGGTCATTCCGGAAAGCGACATCCCGATGGGGCTGCCGGGGCAGGTGTCTCAGGAAGAGGCGGTTGATATCCCGGACGAAGCGCGCATCATCATTCAACCGGATGGACAGATCGTGCTGAATGATCAGGCACTGGATACACCGACCGCGACGGCTTTGCCTGAGCTTCGCGCGGTTCTGCTGCGGTTTAAGAAAGCGGCGGATTCCGCCAAGTCGGAAGCACTGGTGACGCTGGCACCTCACGACACGGTGCCGCATCAAAGACTGGTCGATGTCTTGAACACATGCGCCGAGGCGGGCATTACCGGGGTAACTTTGGCGGGGGCTACGGAGGAATAGACGGTATGAGCATTTCCATCAAACTGGACGAACCCACCGCTCCGAAACCGAAGAAGGTGAAGCGGAAGCCGACCGGTGAAGAGCGGGTCAACTCGGGGCGGAAAGCGATGATCACCTCGGTGATTGTCGGATCAATTGTGGTGCATCTCATCGCGCTGGCCATCTTCGGGATCTGGACCGTGGCGAAGTATTACACGCGGCCGGAGGCTCGTTTTGAGGTGAAGAAGAAGGTGGTGAAAATTCCTCCCAAACCACCGGAGCATAAGATGAACGTGGCCAAGCATGAGGCCATGGCACCGAAACCGGTCTTCAATGATAAGCTGGTATCGACCCGGCCGGCTGACTTCGCCCTGCCCGAGCTGCCGCAGGTGAATCTGGATCAGATGTTGCCGCTTGATCCTTCGGAACTGATATCAGATCAAGTGAACGGGCTGGTTGGCTCAGCCGCATTGGGTTCGGGTCTGGGCAGCGGCTTTGGCGGCGGCGGTGGATCGGGTAACGGGATGAGTTTCTTCGGCGTGAAGTCGAATGGTGACCGCATCGTGCTGTTGTTCGATGTGTCGTCGTCCGTGGTGAACAAAGCGGACAAAGCCGGTGTTCCGCTGGAGCGGATTCAGGAAGAGACGCTGAAGTTGATCGAGGGGCTGCCGATCAGTGCGCAGTTTTCGATGATTCAGTTCACGCAGAATTACAAGCCGTTCACGACAGAGTTATTGGCGGCCACTCCGGGCAACAAGAAGCTGGCCCAGGATTGGGTGAAGGATAAGTGGGTGACGAGCGGCACGATGTCCGGGAACGGGGTGGTTTCCACAGATCGTGGTCTGGTCGAAGTGCTTGAGAAGGCCTTCGCAATGCGGCCGAACGTGATTTTCCTGATTTCCGACGCGAGTTTCCAGTGGCGGGCCACCGGGGGGAACACAGACATTCCCTATACGGAACTCCGCAAGGTGATTGACGACTTACAGGATACCCTGCCGCGAGAGGCTCCCATTAATTTCATTGGATTCGCCCCGGATGACGAAGATGTGAAAGAATGGAAGCGGATTTTGCGTCGAAGTGACGGGGAGTTCAGGGAATTGAAGGAAAAGTAGCAAAACCGTCACAGACAACTGGTTAAAAACCTTTTGGCGATCCATTCGGAGATCGTACAAATGACATATTTTTGTGACTATCCCGGCCTTGAAGCTCTCTAACTCCGCGTACACCTCATCGAACAACCGAACCATACCACATAACTATTATGCAACATTTACCGTTCATCTTCGCACAAGCCGAAGGCACAGTACCCGACCCGACGGTGCTGGAAAGGATTCAGGGCTGGGCAAAAATCATTCCCGGCGAGATCGGCATCTGGCTGGTTGCCATCTTGCTCCTTTTCGTTGGCTTCTGGGTTTTGAAACAAGTCCGCAAAGTCGTCGAGAAGATCATGGCTAAGACCAATGTCGACGACAAGATCAGTCGTCTCGTTGGTCAGCAGGCAACCGGGTCTGAAAAGGCTGTTGGCGCTGTTGTCTTTTACTTCCTGTTGTTGTTTCTCCTCATCTTCGTGCTTCGGCTCGTCGGGCAGCAGGATCTGGTTGATTCCCTCCAGGGGATTCTCAACAGCTTCCTGGCTTTCATTCCCAAGATTCTTGGAGCCGCGGTCCTCGGTTTTATCACCTACATCATTGCGAAGGTTGTTCGTGATATTCTCACGGGTCTGCTCAGCACGGCTCGCGTTGACGAGCGTCTCGGAACCGGAGAGGGCAAGCCTGTCACCAACGCGGTGGGTATTGTTGCTTTCTTTGGCATCATTTTGCTGATGCTCCCGCAGGTGCTTGGCTTGCTCGAGCTGGATAATGTTTCCCAGCCTATCTCAGATCTGGTGGATCAGATCTTCGGCTACATCCCGCATCTCTTTGCCGGAATTATTCTCTTCGCCATCGGATATCTCATCGCAACCATCGTCCAGAAGGTGCTGACCAATGTCCTTCAGGCGATCGGAGCGGATACTCTCCCGGCCAAACTCGGTAACAAGAGCAATGAATTGGTTGGCGGAAAATCGTTGTCGGAAATCATCGGAATTGTTGCGATGTCCACGATCCTTGTGGTTGTCGGCGCGCAGGCAATCAAGTCGATGCAGCTTGGGTTTATCTCTGATCTGGCGGAAGATTTTGTCCCCGGTTACTTCAAGATTTTGATCGCTGTGATCATTTTCGCGGTGGCGTTCTTTGTGGCCAACTTCCTCAGCGGTCTGGTATCGAGCCCTTTCTGGTCCAAGGTGGTGAGAGTTTCAACCATCGTGTTCCTCGGCGCTGTCGCGCTCCAGAAAGCGAACATTTCTTCGCTTACAAACGACACCTTCCAAATCCTGATCACGTGTGCCATCATCGCGAGCGCATTTGCCCTCGGTGTCGGTGGAGCTATCGCTCTCGGACTGGGAGGACGGGAGCGGGCGAAATCCTGGCTCAATAAGGTCGGTTAAACCGGATCGACGTTGATTTAAATTTAAACAGTGAAAGGAAAGGCCTCTGGAAACGGAGGCCTTTCTTCCTTTATAAGCTTCTCATGATGATGGGCCTCAAAAAACTTGAGAATCCGCCAATCATTCCGTAGCTTTTGGAGCACAAAACTAAACAGCCGGGAGCCGTTCCGGCGTTCATCCGTCTACCGTCACAGAATGAAACTCAAACTCATCGCTTATCTACTCGTACTCACTGGAGGCCTGTTCGCGCTTCAGAGTTGCGAGACACCACCACCCTCCAGCGGAAATTCCGACTGGCGTCGTCCACCGCGTTATGGATCAGGTTCCGGTTCCGGCCCGGATCAGAACGATCGCCGCAGCGGATCAAACCGCTTTGGATATTCCGGAAACAGCAGCTCGAGATCGAATTACGACAGTGGTCCGAACGAATCTTCACGTGACCGGGACCGCAACCGTGATCAGGACGTCGTGGAAAACGACAAGCCTGAGAAAAAAGAAGAGAAAAAGGAAACGGCTTCCTCCCCTTCAGATTCAGGCAACCTTGGCTATGCGATCGGAGTTCCCGGCAAGCCGCTTTCCGTTACCCTTCCAGGTGCGGGGAAAGCACTCGGTGAAATCTCGATCGAGAAATACGATGCGGCCGGTAACCCTACAGGCGAACCGCTTTCACGGGGAACTCCGGTCGAAGTGCCGGATCCAAACAATCCCGGAAAGAAAATTCAGTTCAAAGTTCCTTAAGCCGCTGGCTTGAGGGATGACATGGCTCCACTCATAATTTGGAACATTTTAAACGAGTGGTAGTGATCGGGCCGGGCCTCCTGGGAGGTTCTGCCCTGCTTGCTATCAAAGAACGCGGGAAATCTCTGTCGGAAGCACTGCATCTGGCGGTCTGGGCGCGGAGACAGGAGCCGATTGATGATTTGTTGGCCACTGGCGCGGTCGATACCGGTTCTACTCAGCTGGAAGACCTCTTTGCTGACCCGGGGGAGGCTCCTGACCTGGTCATTCTGGCGACGCCGATCGGTTTCATGCCGGAGTTGGCAGAAAAGATAACCGCTCTGGCGACCAAAGAGGTCGTGGTCACTGATGTGGGAAGCACCAAGGGGAAACTGGTCGAAGATCTGGACCGGATCTTTGCGGCAAACCCTAAGATCCGTTTTGTCGGGAGTCATCCCATGGCTGGATCGGAGAAGACCGGCCTGGACCATGCATCGTCGAATCTCTTCGAAGGCGCGGCTTGTATTCTGACTCCCACCGCGCAAACCGATCCTGATTCGCTTCGCAAAGTGGAGCAATTCTGGCAGTGGCTGGGATGCAAAACCACCATTCTCGACCCGGGCGACCATGACGAGGTCGTCGCGCGGATTTCCCATCTGCCGCACATTGTCGCCGCCGCCCTTGTCCATGTTGGGATGAAGGAAACAGATGCAGGGTCAGCGCCGGATAAATTCTCAGGCGGAGGATTTCGTGACACCACTCGAATCGCCGGAGGTCATGCCGGAATGTGGACAGAAATCCTGCTGGAAAACCGGCAAAGCATCTGCGACTCTCTCGGCGATCTGATTCAAAGTCTGGAATCAGTGCGGGAGTCCCTCGAGCAGCAGGATGTCGATTCCGTTCGGCATTTTTTGGCTGACGCCAAAGATAAGCGGGACGCTCTTACCCAGTAATCCATTTCATCTTAATCTTACTCACACCTTCCGATGTCGGAATTAAAAGTCCATCCAGTCGATAAATTCTCAGCCGAGCTTCGTGTTCCGGGTGACAAATCCATTTCGCACCGCTCGGTGATGTTCGGAGCTCTTTCGAACGGCACTTGTGAGATCGAAGGCTTTCTGGCGAGCGAAGACTGCCTCGCGACGGTCGGTGCGCTGAAGCAGCTCGGTGTCGAAATCAAATCTCTCAACGAGGATGCCACCAAGCTGATGGTGAAAGGTTGCCGCGGTAAATTCAAGCAACCCACCGAGCCTATCGATTGCGGAAACTCCGGAACCACCATGCGTCTGATGTGTGGACTGCTCGCTGGTTGTGACTTTGAAGTCGAGTTGACCGGTGATGATTCCTTGAGCCGTCGTCCGATGGATCGCATCGCGAAACCACTGAAGGAAATGGGTGTATCGATCACCGGGCAGGGAAAAAACTGCACCGCGCCGCTCAAAGTCAGGGGAACGACTGAGATCAAGAATATCAATTACGAATCACCCGTGGCCAGCGCGCAGGTGAAAAGCGCCATCATGTTGGCGGCTTTGGCCGGTAGCGGTAAGACTACGATCTCCGAACCTTATCTGTCCCGCGATCACTCCGAGCGGATGCTGAACTACCTGCTTGTTAAGAACGTCCGTGATGGCAACACCACTTCCATTTGGGGTGGGCAGCAGGCCGAATCCCGCGACATCATTGTTCCCGGCGATCTGTCCAGCGCCGCATTCTGGGTGGTGGCCGCTGCGGCCCGACCCGGAAGCACGCTTCTTGTCAACGGCGTTGGCTTAAACCCGACCCGTGTCGGTATCCTCAATGCGCTGATCCGGATGGGCGCACGCATCAATGAACGCGTCGACGAATCCAATTGCGAGCCGATGGGAACTGTCGAAGTGACTGGATCGACTCTCAAAGGGATCGAGATTGGCGGAGAGGAAATTCCCAAGATGATCGATGAAATTCCGGTGCTGGCAGTTGCGGCAGCGTTGGCTGAAGGGAATACGACCATCCGGGACGCTCATGAATTGCGGGTGAAAGAGAGCGACCGCATCTCAGCTGTCGCTGACAACTTGCGCCGCATGGGAGTGCCCGTTCAGGAATTCGCTGACGGCATGGAGATTCAGGGCGTGGGGCCGCAAGGGCTCAAGGCTGCCGAAATCGAAAGCCACGGTGACCACCGGATCGCTATGGCATTCGCCATCGCCGGACTCTACGCGAACGGCGAAACGGTGATCCACAACTCGGACTGCATCGCGACATCCTATCCCGGATTCGAAGACGAGTTGGTTCAGCTGCTTCGCCGGAAGTAACCGGCTGTCTTACGCCAATATTTCCTTCATGAGATGACCGTGCACATCGGTCAGGCGCATATCCCTGCCCGAAAACCGGAAGGTTGACTGCGTGTGCTCAATGCCGAGCAGGTGAAGCATCGTCGCGTGGAGATCGTGAATTTCGTAACGATTCTCCACCGCACGATAACCGAAGTCATCCGTGCGACCGACATTCACACCACCCTTCACACCGCCGCCTGCCATCCAGATTGTAAATCCGAACGGGTTATGATCGCGACCATTGGTCCCCTGGGCAAAAGGCGTGCGCCCGAACTCTCCACCCCAGACCACCAGGGTTGAATCAAGCAGCCCTGTGCGTTTCAGGTCTTTGATCAGCGCCGCAATCGGTTGATCCACCGTCTTGCAGTTTTTGCCGTGCCCGTCAACCAGCCCGCCGTGTTGATCCCACCGGTCACCATTGCCACCGGGGCATGTCAGCTCGATAAACCGCACCCCGCGCTCCACAAGCCGGCGCGCGAGCAAACATTGCAGCCCGAAAGTCTGAGTGTTCTTGAAGTCGGCATTCAGCCCGTACATTTCCTTCACCGCATCCGTCTCGCCCCGCAGATCCATCAGATCCGGAACCGCAGTTTGCATCCGGAAAGCCGTTTCATAGTTCTGAATCGCCGCTTCCACCTGCGGATCATTTCCGAAATCTTCGGCGAGCGATTTACCATCGAGCTGCCGTAACACATCCAGTTTATTTCGCTGCAATTGCGGGTTCGCCTCCGTAGGTTTCACATTCGCGATCGGTTGATCTTTCGGCAGGAAAATAGACCCCTGGTAAGCTGCCGGTAAAAACCCTGATCCGAAACAATCCAGCCCGCCCGGAGGAACAAGCCCGCCGTTGAGCACGACAAATCCCGGCAAATCCTGATTATCCGTTCCCAGGCCATAACCCAACCAGGCGCCCATGCTCGGCCGTCCCTGGAACCCGCTGCCGGTGTGAAGGAAATAGTTCGCCGACGTGTGTTCCGAAAACTTCGAGGTCATCGACTTCACCACAGCCAGCTCATCGACTACTTCTTTTTCCGCGATATGGGGAAAAAGCTCGGAAACCCAGGTGCCGCTGTCGCCGCGTTGCTTAAATTCCCACTGGTTCTTCAGCACCTTGCCGATGTTATCGAACTGAGTCGGCGCCAGATTCCCGATCGCCGTGCGGGGATCCTGCCCGTCGTATTTCTCAAGCATCGGCTTGTAGTCGAACGTATCGACCTGCGAAGGACCTCCGTCCATGTAGAGGAAAATCACATTCTTCGCACGGGCCGGAAAATGCGGGGCCTTAGGTGCCAGCGGATCACTCAATGCCGAAGGCCGCCCCGAGCCGGTCAGTGAATTTGCCTGCGCCGCCAGCGCCGTCATGGCAACTCCGCCAAAGCCCATCGAGCATTTGCGCAGCATCTCGCGACGCGATGTCGGGCGTGATGTGAATTGGTTGCAGTGCATCATACTTAAACGTCCGTTTTCGATTTCTTCTTACCCTTACCTTTTGCCTTGCCCTTCCCCTTATTCTCTTTTGCCGGTGATTTCCCATATCCAGCCTTTCGGGTGTGGGCCATGGCCTCCGTCTCAGCTCCCTTGTCGCCCTGAGATTTCATCCATGCGTCCAGCTCAGCGCTCAGTTCTTTTTTCAAATCTGCCAACTTGGGGTCATCAATCAGGTTCTTCAAACAATGGGGATCGTTCGCCACATCGTAGAGTTCTTCCGCGGGACGAAACGAATACTTTTCTGTCATCGCTGCCGCGGTCTTGTCACCGCCTTCCGCCTTTTCGACCCATGACTCCCAGAAACTGATCTTGTCGCCACCCTTCCTCGTCACCGCATTCGTGAATTTTACGTCCGGATTCAAATTGCGGATGTAACGATGCGTTTTCGTCGCGCAGGATCGAATCCCGAAATTCTCCGAACCATTGATGATCCCCCGCGTGGTATGAAGCCCGAAGGTGTATTGCTTGTGCTCCTCCGCTTCACCTTTCAGGACTGAGACAAAAGACTTTCCGTCCATTGTGTCGGGAATCGCTTCACCGGCAGCAGCCAGAAACGTCGGTGCGATATCAACATACTCCACCAGCGCATCAGACTTCGATCCCGCCTCCACCTGTCCCGGCCAGCGCACGATCATTCCCGAGGCGAGCCCCATCTCAAAACAAGTCCACTTGGCGAACGGAAATCCAGAGCCCTGCTCGGACACAACCATCACCAGCGTGTCCTCCGCGACTCCCTGCTCCTCGAGCAGATCGAGCAACGCTCCGCATTGCGCATCATAGTAAGTAATTTCCGCAAGATACTTCGAATAAGCCGCCCGTGTCTCAGGCGTATCCACCCAGGTCGGAGGCAGCGTCAATGATTCCGGCGGATAAGCCGACGCATCCCCTTTGTCATAAGGCGAATGCGGTTCGTTTGAGCAGGCCATGATCGAAAACGGTTTCCCCGCCGCCTTCGATGCCTCGATCAGTTCTTTTAAAGCCGGATACGGATTCTCCTTCGCCGGATCTGCTGTTTTGAACTCTCCCGAATACTCAAACGGAAACGAACTTTTCGGCGAGATGTGGGTTTTACCGGAAAGCGCCGTGCGATAGCCCGCGTCCTGCAGATAATGGGCGATCGATTTCGTGCCGTCGTAGACACAGGTGTGATTTGGCCACGCCCCTGATTTCACCGGATAAATCCCCGTGTAGATATTGTGCCGCGTCGGCGAGCACATCGGCGCCGTCTGGAAACAGCGGGAAAACTGCATCCCTTCTTTTGCCAAAGCTTTCAACCGCGGCGTCTTCGCCTGACCCCCGTAGACTTCCATATCCAGATAGGTGCAGTCATCAGCGATGATGAAAACCAGGTTCGGTTTTTCGGCGGCAGCTGCTATGGATGCAAAGGCGGTCGCCAAAACCAGAACCTTGAGGCAGGTTACCCATTTGGAGAAACGTGGCCGTGGATTGTCAAAATTGCTCATAGAAGTCCTCAGCATAAAATTCGGGGCCGGAATAAACAAGACCACAAACCTGTGATGGGGCGGCGAATTGCAGGACCTTCGTTTGCGACGCTCACCGTAGAAAACTGGAGTGTTCGGGGAATCCAGCTCTCACGTAAAAACGGAGGGCTCCAGCCCCTGTCATCCTGACGAAGGAAGGATCTGGCCCTGGCTCCCAAATTGGAACGAAGAAAGTAAGTCGGGGAACGAAATCTCACGCTTGCGCCCTGCGAAGCCGGTGATGCTCAATTTGGCGTTGCTACCGTTAACGCATTCCGGCTTCGGGACAGATCCTTCCTTCGTCAGGATGACAGGAAATTACCTTTGTCCAAGTGAGTGAGCCTTCTCTTTTTCTGCAGATGCCTGCACGAGATTCCGGGGCTTGATCAAAACGATCCAACAGGGTCTGTTCGCCAAACAGACCCTGTTGAATCGTGAAAACTTGCGGAATTATCCCAAAATCGAGGTTCATAAAACGGATTTGGGAGGGTTGTGTTTTTTGCGGGTCGTTTTCGAACGTGGCAAAGGGATGTTCGAAAAAACGAAGTCGTCATGCAACGCTTAGAATGGACCTGTCAAAATGTGCAGGTCGTTTCCAGGCGATTAGAGGGAACCTGTCAAAATGTGCAGGTCGTTTCCAGTCGATTAGAGGGAACCTGTCAAAATGTGCAGGTCGTTTCCAGACGATTAGAAGGAACCTGCTAAAATGTGCAGGTCGTTTCCAGACGATTAGAGGGAACTTGTCAAAATGTGCAGGTCGTTTCCAGACGATTAGAAGGAACCTGCCAAAATGTGCAGGTCGTTTTTAAGCGATTAGAGAATACCCGCCAAAATGTGAGGTCGGGGAATTGGGATGGCGGGCAAAGTGGCTGTGGGCGGGGTGTAAGCGAGAGAACGGAGAAGATTGTGGATGAATTTTGAGATTGGATTGGTTAAGTTGGTGGATGTGCGGGATCGCGAGCTCCCGCTAAAAAACCACGAAACAACCCACAAATTCCCGCATCTCATCGGCCCACCGGCTTTTGTATTCGGAGAACATCCCGAAGTCGTAGGTGACGACTGAATCGTGCATTGCCACTTGTCGCATGGTGTCGATTTGGAGAAAATTACCAAGCCCGAGATGACGGTATTCTTCTGCGTAGCTCATTTGCAGGCCCCGGAAGGTTTTGCCAAAGACGGCTCCGAGCAGAAAGGCCACGTCTTCGCCGTTGATGGTGGCGACCCGTAACCGGAGACCTTTTTCGGCGAGCATGGCGGTGTAGAACTTTTTGCAGTCGTCGTGGTGCAGAATGTCGGAGCCGTCGAGCCATTTCGTGGTGCGCCGCTGCACACCCATCAACCGGTTGAAGTCCGGTTCGATGTCGTGGATCACGACGCCGGCTTCGGTGCACTTGCGCTGCGACACACGGATGGAACGGCGGAACTTTTTGGAGCGGCGGGCCAGCCATGCGTCAACGCCATCTGTGAGGTCGAGAATCATGCAATCCGTCGCCGGAAATGAGTCGTGATGCCGCAACGGCCGCGATTCCATGATGTCGTGAAACACCGGTCCGTCTTTGGGAACACCTCCGATGACGAATCCTTTCAGCAGTCCGGGGAAATACCGGTCTTTAGCGCGAAAGAAAAGATCGACCGCGTTGGGACCGATGAGGGGACATTGGAACATCCAGGCGGATTCGAAGGAATAGAAATAGTTCGCTGTTTTCTCAACAAACACGGCCCACGAGTCATCCTCGCGAACGATCAAGGTGTTTGTGTTGTAGCGATCATATTCGTGGAGGCCTTTGAAGGCGGGAACGGCCCAGCTTGAGCTGCTGCAAAAATGAGAGATGCCCGGCGTCGCCTTAACGGCGACGTCGAATTCATCACGGACATCAAGGAATTGCTGGTAGGTGAGGCGCTCCATAGTTGGGCCATCACGGCACCTTATTGGTCGTTCCCAGCAAATCATTCACCGCCTTGTTGGCAACGCGAATGATGTATTTGTTCGGTTGTTTTTCGAGTGCGCCCTGCAAATCTCCCAGAACTGGCCGGGCGGTTTCCTCAAGGTAATCCAGGGCGATGGCAGCCTGAAGGCGGGCCCATTGATGTTCTCCGGCGAGCTCGGCACCGAGTTTGGTCAAGGCCGGATCGGTTTTACCCATGCGACAAAGCGCCCGGGCGGAGGCGATTCGCACGGCAGGGGATTCGTCAGTCAATGCGGCGGTGAGCGCCTTCTCTATATCAGCATCCGATTTGGCGGCGTCGGCGAAGTTCCCCAGTCCGGTGGCGCCCCAATAGCGGACGGCCGCGTCATCATGACTGAGTGCTTTTTTCAGGTCGGGAAAGGCGGACTCCCCTTCTGATGCCTTAGTGGCGATGTCGACAAGGCTGGCGATGAGTTCTGTTTTGCCATTCAGGATTTCGCGGGCGGCGCCTGCTTTCGGTTCACGGACTTCGATTTCTGACTCGGGTAAAAGACCGATGTCGCCGATCTCGAACTGCCAGTCGCTGAGGGCTTTGCGGAGTTCGGCCAGCTTGGCCGCGTGGGCGGGATCGGCTGCGAGGTTGTGAATCTCATGCGGATCGGCTTCGAGGTCGTAGAGTTCTTCCACCGGTTTGTGATCAGCGGAGAACGTGGCCATGCCGTCAGGGAGCGGTTTGCCCGACTCCTCCATGCGTCGGATTTCCTTCATGGTGGCTCCCTTCTCGGGAGTGTTCATGTACTGGTAGTAAGGCTTGAGGGGTTCGAAGTTCCGGATGTAGCGGAACTGTTTGTCGCGGGCCGCGCGGATGATGTCGTAGCGTTCATCCATACGATCGCGGGCTCCGAAAATGTGGGTGCGCGGGGCGGAGAGGTTATCCCCGAGGAAGGCCCGGCCCTGGAAGTAATCGGGCAGATCGACGCCGGCCAGGTTCATCACCGTGGGGCCGAAATCAGGAGAGTTCACCAGTTGATCGTCGACCGTTCCGGGTGCGCCCTGACCATTGATGCGGAATTTCTCAGGAATCCGCACCACAAACGGAATGCGGGTGCCGGAATCATAGAGCCATCGTTTGGCTCGTGGAAGACCGACGCCGTGATCGGACCAGAACATGATGATGGTGTTTTCGTATTCCCCGGCATCCTTCAGTTCCTGAATCAAGTCACCCGCCCAGGCATCCATCGCGGTGATGAGTTCATAGTTCCGTTTCCAGTCCTCGCGAACAATCGGGGTATCCGGGTAATAAGGCGGCAGGGTGGTGAGCTTTGCCGCATCCTGACGTTGCTCCGGGGTGAGGTCTTTGGTGACCTGTTGGTATTTCGATTTGCTTTCGATGCCGCTTTCATGACAGCCGGTGAAGTTATAGACGGCGAAGAAAGGCTGATCCTTTTCCCGGTTCTTCCAGTGGCCTTTCCCTCCGCTGGTATCCCAGATATCTTTGGGATGGGGGTCTTTGAACTGGTAATCCGTCTTTGAATTGTTGGTGCAGTAGTAACCGGCTTCCTTCAGATACATCGGGAACGGCTTGAGCCAGTCGGGTAGCTTCGCATTGCACCGCATGTGATGAGTGCCGATCGAGTTCTGATACATCCCGGTGATGATGGTGGAGCGGCACGGCGCGCAAACGCCTGCTGAGGTGTAGGCATTGGTGTAGCGAACGCCTTCTTCGGCCAATTGATCGATATTCGGCGTGATCGCATGAGGATCGCCGTAGCAACCGAAGTGGGCACTGATGTCTTCCGCAGAGAGCCACAGGATATTGGGGCGGTCTGCGGAAAAGACGACCGGGCTGGCGATGCACCCGGCAAGAAACAGAAACAAAAAGCGTCTAATCATGTCCGAGTTTTGCCATGTTCTGATCGTTTTGGCAATCGCATGAAAAACGATTCAACAGGGTATGAACGGTGACAGAACCCTGTTGGATCGTAGGGATATGCTAACACGATAATGCGCGCGACTCTTTTGATTTTAAGAGGTTCTAAGAGTAAATATCACGGGTATCACCCCCCGTTTTCGAACATGAAAATCACAACACTTTTTGCCTTGGGCGCTCTGGCGGTTTCTCTGCCTTTGAATGCCAGGGATGACGCCAAATCAAAGGCCGGCCAGGCGTGGCAGCGAATCGACGAACTGGTCGAGGCAGGCTATAAAGAGCACAACATAACGCCGAACCCGATGGCGAGCGACGAGGTCTTTGTTCGCCGCATCTATCTTGATATCATCGGCCGGACTCCCACTAAAAAGGAGACGCTCGCGTTTGTGAATTCCGACGCAAAGAACAAGAAGACCAAGCTGATTGATGAGCTGTTGGATTCGGATGGGTATGTGTCTCACCATTACAATTACTGGGCGGACATTTTGAGGGCCCGGTCCCAGATCAACGGGAACAACCAGGGATTACCTGCCGGGGAAGCATACGCAAAGTGGATCAAGGATTCGCTTCGTGAGAACAAGCCATACGACCAGTTTGTGCGTGAGATGGTGAGTGCGTCGGGGAGTTCCTGGGAGAATGGAGCGGTTGGATATTACCTCCGCGACTATGGGATGCCGCTCGATAACCTCGCGATCACCACGCAGGTTTTTCTCGGCACGGAGATTGTCTGTGCGCAGTGTCACAACCACCCCTTCGATAAGTGGACCCAGATGGATTATTACCATTTGGCGGCCTTTACGTATGGAAAGGTGACAACGAACAATTCGCCCAACCAGAGAGATGCGCTGTCTGCAGGAATGGGCGGCGAAATGATGATGGGTGGCGGGAAGAAGAAAAAGAAGGCCGATGCTTCCAATGGTAAATACAGCGACATCCGGAGGGCATTTTCCGAGATCCTGAAACCAGTGCGCTTCAATAACGTGGTGGATGTCAATCGGGGGCTCCGGTTGCCTCATGATTATCAGTACGATGACGCGAAGCCTAAATCCGTGGTGAAGCCTGCGGTGCCTTTCACGCCGGAAGCGGCTCTCAGTGATGCGGAGCACCCCTCCGAAGCGTTCGCGGAATGGATCACATCAGACAAGAACGAGCGTTTCACGACTGTTGTTGCGAACCGGCTTTGGAAGAAGGCTTTGGGTGTGGGATTGATTGAGCCGGTTGATAACATCACCGATCAGACTGTGCCTTCGAATCCTGAGCTGATGGCATTTCTTGAAGCCCGCATGAAAGGTTTCGACTACGACATGAAGAAGTTCCTGCGGATGATCTACAACACGCAGACTTATCAGCGGGAAGCCAGCCGTGAAGAGCCGCAGTTGGGTGTGGCCTATCATTATCCCGGACCGGTGTTGCGGCGTATGACGGCCGAGCAGATATGGGACTCGATGGTGGCCATGGCCGTGGCGAATCCGGACGAACCAAGTCTTGAGCATGAGTTGTTTGCCAAGAAGCGTCTGACTGAAGTGCAGTTGATTGCTGAATCGGTTTATGATCAGGAACCGGATCAGTTTCTGAAAAACGGCTACGAAATTGCTCAGGTGCAAAAGACCCTCGCAGCGCAGATTGATGCGGCCCGGCTGGAATTAACCGAAGCGCGGGAAAGTAAAGACGCGCAGCGAATTCGCAAAGCGATCACTGAAGCGTCTGCATTGAGAAGGCAGCTGGTGAGCGAAATTGAAGAGCGCGTTTATCGTGAAGGTCTCGAGAAAAAGATCGAGCTGGTGGCGATGAACGACACGGAAGAGAGCTCGCAGGAGTTTCTGGCGGAGTTGGCATCATTGGTGACGGAAGGGGATCGGGAAATTTCCGAGGGAATGGATGAGATGGTTCGCGGAAAACGCGGGGGAGTGATTGATCAATTGGTCAAAGCGATGATGGCTGATGATTACGCGGCGCTGAAGAAGTTGAGACAGAAGCAAACCGAGCGGGAACTTGAGAACTGGAATATCGACACGAAAGAAGAGCGCAAGAGCTACGAATCTTTTAACAAGATGCGTGAGAAACTGGTTCGCGCTTCCGAGTTGCCATCGCCTTCACCGGTGGGGCATTTCCTCCGCTCTTTTGGACAGAGTGATCGCGAGATGGTTGAGAACGCCAACGATCAGGCATCGATCACGCAGGCGTTGGCATTGTTAAACGGGCCTGCGGTCGCTGCGCTTACGAACCGCTACTCCGTGCTGGTTCGCGATATGTCCGGCGAGAAGTTCAATGATCGTCTTGAGACTATTTTCCTGACGATGTTGAGCAGGAAACCGAGGCCTGAGGAAATCAAAATATTCCAGGAAGCCTGGAAAGCTGATCCCGAAGCCGGGAGCGTCCAGGGAATCGTATGGACCGTGCTGAACATGCGCCAGTTCCTGTTTGTTGAATAACGGTGTGTCATCCCAAATTAAATATTTAAGTGTCATGAATCCTTTGAATAACGATCTCAATCGTCGCCAGTTTGTAAACAAGGCGGCCCAAACCTTCCTGGGGGTTTCCGCTCTGGGAGCGGGAATGGGTCCTTTGATTTCCCGCGCTGCGGGTGCGGGAGCTTCCCCGCTGAAGCAGGTGGCTACGGCCAAGCGAGTCATCTATCTCTACATGAAGGGCGGAATGTCTCACCTCGATACGTTTGATCCCAAGCCGGGTCAGGATGTGATGGGGCCAACCAAAACGATCAACACCAATGTCGACGGCATCCGCATTTCTGAATACCTGCCCCGCATGGCGAAGCAGATGAATCAGGTGGCGGTGATCAATTCTATGACCTCGACTCAGGGAGCGCATCAGCAGGGTGACTACATGATGCACACGAGCTATGAAATGCGCAGCTCGATCAAGCATCCGGCGATGGGTGCCTGGTTGCTGAAGTATCAGGGTAAGCTGAACCAGGCGTTGCCGGGCAATGTGATGATCGGAAATGATTCGCGTCATCCCGGCTCCGGGTTTTTCGAGAGTAATCTTTCTCCGGTGATGATCAGTGATCCGGCAGGTGGCCTGCAGAACGTCGAGAGACGCCGGAACCTCAGTGAAGAACAGTTTAATTTTCATCTCGATCTCGCATCGAAACTCGATCAGCCGTTCGTTGAGAAATATGATCAGAAGAATGTCCGTGCCTACACCGACATGTATGAGGATGCGATTAAGCTGATGAAGAGCAAGGATCTTGCCGCGTTCGACATCGCTGATGAACCGGAGTGGTTGCGTGATCGCTATGGCGACAACAACTTTGGTCAGGGATGCCTTCTGGCGCGTCGACTGGTCGAAAACGATGTTCGTTTCGTTGAGGTATCCTATGGAAGCTGGGACACGCACAGTGGTAACTTTCTGAATGTCCCGGAAAAAGCTGAAGTTCTCGATCAGGCATTGAGCACATTGCTGATGGATCTTGAGAAGCGCGGGTTGCTTCAGGATACGTTGGTGGTTTTGGCGACTGAGTTTGGACGGACGCCTGAGATCAATCAGAACGAAGGACGGGATCACCACCCGGCTGCGTTTTCATGTGTCCTGGCCGGTGGCGGAATCAATGGGGGTCAGGTCTACGGGAAGTCGAACGAGCAGGGATCCGGGGTAGCGGAAAATGCTGTGAAGATTCCCGACCTCAACGCAACCGTTGGCTATGCTCTCGGGATGCCGCTGGATCAGGTGATCTATTCGCCATCGAAGCGGCCGTTCACGATTGCGGATAAAGGAAAGCCGCTGGTGAATCTGTTTGCCTGAACCGGCACGGCGCTTTTACGGCATTGCGGTCAACGGAACGAATGATCTATCATTCGTTCTGATGATGGCGAATCCATGTCAATGGTTTCTGATTTCCTCTACGCTGTTAGTGGCGCAGGTGATTCGGGCTGCTGATCCTGCAAACACGTTTTTCGAAACGAAGATTCGTCCTGTGCTCGTGGAGCATTGCTACGAGTGCCATTCGTCCGGGGCGAAAGAGATAGAGGCTGATTTCCTGCTGGATACCCGTGATGGAATTCGCAAGGGCGGTGCCTCGGGGCGGGACGCTGTCATACCGGGTGATGTTGAGGGAAGCCAATTGATCAGCGCGATTCGTCACTCTAACGAAAAGCTGCAAATGCCTGAGAAGCGTTTGCCGGACGTGGTGATCGCCGATTTCGAGAAGTGGGTCGCGATGGGCGCGCCAGATCCACGGGATGGAATTTCCAGGCTGCCAAGAGAAATCAAAGCTGAAAGCCATTGGTCTTTTCAGCCCTTGCAGCAACCGGAGCTACCGGAGGTGAGGGACCCAACGTGGCCGCGGGGGCGGATCGATGCGTTCGTCCTGGCAAAACTGGAATCCGAGCAACTGAAGCCGGTGGGAGACGCGGACCGGATGAAACTGATTCGACGCGCTTCTCTGGAATTGATCGGATTACCTCCGACCCGCGAGGAAGCCGCGGACTTTGTGAACGATCCGGTAGATACTCCGAAAGCCTTCGCCAAAGTGGTGGATCGTTTGCTGGCTGATCCGGGATTCGGTGAGCGTTGGGGGCGTCACTGGTTGGATGTGGCCCGGTATGCCGAGTCAAGTGGGTATTCAAGGAACATGCTGTATCCCTATGCCTGGCGTTATCGGGACTGGGTGATTGACTCGATGAATTCCGGTTTGCGATACGATGATTTTATCCGCCATCAAATTGCCGGTGACTTATTGCCGGCGGACAGTCAGGAAACCAAAGACAAGCAGATGATTGCGACCGGCTTTCTCACGATCGGTCCAAAGACATTTAATGAGGGAGATCCGCTTCTGTTTTCTCTCAATGTGGCTGATGAACAAATCGATGCCACGTGTCGGGCGTTCTTGGCGCTGACGGCGAATTGTTCACGGTGTCACGATCACAAATACGACCCGATACCGACGCGCGACTATTACGCTCTGGCGGGGATTTTTCAGAGCTCGAAAAACTTCGCCGGATCTGAAACGAACGTTCGTGCGGAACATGCCAGGGGGTGGCCGTTGGGACCGGACGGTGCTGAGCAGGAGCGGAAGGTGGCTGATGCGACAAAGAAGGCGGACGAGATTCAGAAAGAGTATCTCGAATTCGTCAAAGTGCGGAATGAGATGCGGAAGAAGCTGGAGGATCAGAAGATCGACTGGAAGAAAAACCCGACGCCGGAGTACAGCAAAGCTGAGGAAAAAATTCAGGCGTATGTGAAGCAGGTCCAGGCTGCGAAAGCTGCGATTCCTGAATTGCCGGAATACGCCATGGCGATGGGGGAGGGTGATCGGATTTCACAGGAAGAATGGAAGAAAGCCTTTGATGAGAACTCCAAAGCAAAACTGCCGACCTATCCGAGGATCGCAGACTCTCCGCTTTTTGAAAAAGGAGTTCACAAAAACCCTCTCGATCCGGTTCCCCGTGGCGTCCTGACATTGTTCGAGGAGCAGTTGCAATCACATCCGGTTGAAGAGGGAGACAGCGGTCGTTTGGCCCTGGCTGAGTGGCTGACGGATTCGAAGAATCCCCTCACAGCCAGAGTTTTTGTGAATCGAGTGTGGCATCACCTCTTTGGGACTGGCTTTGTGGATACGGTCGATAACTTCGGATTGCTCGGGGCATCCCCCTCCCATCCGGAACTGCTCGACGATCTCTCTATTCGCTTCATGGCGGAAGGGTGGTCGGCGAAGAAATTGATTCGCGAAATCGTATTGAGCCGAACGTGGATGCTGGATTCGACGGTTGATGTTGCCGCCCACAACGCTGACCCCGGTTCACGCTTGTTGTGGAGGTTCCCACCGCAGCGATTGGAAGGGGAGACGATTCGTGACAGTATACTGGCTGTCAGCGGGACCCTTGAGAAAGGAAATCCCGGTCCATCTCAAGTATTTGAAATATCAAAGCAACAGCAACTCGGCCGGCAGCGTGAGATCGGGCGGCGCGATTACTACACCAAAGATGCCACAGAGGACGTCAATCATCGCAGCGTGTATTTGCCGATGGCGCGTGGTGCCATCTTTGACTCGCTGAAGATTTTCGATGCGCCGGATCCGAATCTGGTGGTGGGAGATCGGAAGGTGACCACCGTTCCCAGTCAGGCTTTGTTCCTGATGAACAATGAGTTCGTTTTGAAGAATGTGAGAGTCCTCGCTGAAGCGGTTGCGAAGTTAGAGGGGGATCAGGTGAGCCAGCTCTATGCAATCGTTTTTACACGCGAACCAACGGAAGATGAGCGGAAAACATTGGAGGGATTTCTCGGTGATCAACCGGGTGTCGATGATTGGGCGCAGGCTATTCAGGCGATGCTTTGCACGGGAGAGTTCCGGACCGTTTACTGATTTACGAATCAACAGGGTCTGATCGCCAAACCAACCGTATCGGATCGATTTTCAACCTACGGCGACGATATCGTATCCGGTCGCTTCATCTGTTCCAACACCTGAAAGGCGCTGTTCGCTTCGTCGAGCGGGTCGTGGACAATGCCAAACCGCTTCAGGAATTCGCGTTGGGTTTCATAGCTGGTAGTGTGGAAATCGTGTGATTTTCCCCAGGCTTTCAAGTCATCAAAATTGACGTCTGCTGTGAGATCCTGTTTTCCGAAGCGGCTGTAGATTCCGCCGCCTTCGATCCGCTGGTGTTTAAAATAGCCACGTAATGTTCCCGCGTGGCGACGATCGTAAATCTCTTTTGCCGGGCCACCGTAGTCGATCGTAAGCATTGAGGCTGCCTTCAGTTCAGGCATCCACTCATCGAGCCAGTTGCGATAAGAGTCATGTCGCTCAATGCGTCGGCCGGGCTGTTTCAGGAAGTCGGGAGTCTCGATAGCTGCGGGGTGGAATTCCTCTCCCAGTCCCGAGCTGCGATCGAATTTTACAAAGACTTCCAGCCACTGCTCGTTCCATTGAAACCACCGTGCAGGAAAGGCATCGACCAACTCATTGGAAAAGATAATCGCCTCGTCGAGATCATGAATGGCTTCGTGAATGGTGGAGAACCATGTGGCCTTCTTGCCGAGTTTATCCTGTTGCTGCTTTTGTAAGACTGGAGAGATTTCGACGATGCGGTAGTCGATTTTTCGTCGCATCAGAAACCCCAGGGACTTCAGAACTTCACCGGCGAGGGATCCGTCGCCGCCGCCCACTTCGATGACTGTGCGAGTATCGTATTTATCAAACTGTGTGCGAATCCAGTCGGCAACGGCTTTCCCGAGACCCTTTGACAAGGTGGCGGTGGTCGCGAAATCGGAGCCGCGTCCGCCGACCGATCCAATGTTGGTTGTGTAGTAACCAAACTCCGGATCGTAGAGGGCTGACTCCATGAACCGCTCGAAGGCGATCGGGCCGTCGGCGAACAAATGATCGAGGTGAACGAGTAGATCACTCACTTCACCACAAAGCAGGCGGTTTAGCACCGGTTTTGGGATTCGGCAGCAAAGGTTTCGCGTCGACTTCTTTGCGCCACGCATTGAGCATGTCGCCCATTTCTTTCACTTTATCTGCACTGAGTTGTTCGAGATTGTTGTGCTCCGACAAATCATCATCCAGATCGTATAATTCGTAGGCACCGTCTTCCAGATCCTGGATCAGTTTCAGATTTCCGACACGAACAGCGCTTGCGGGAAACCCGCCCTGATTGGCGTAGTGTGGATAGTGGAAAAAGATCGGGCCGCGATCAAATTTCGCGAACGGGTTGCGCAGTGCTGCGACGATGCTGACCCCGTCGACATGTTGTTCAGCTTTGAGTGGGAGGCCGGTCATCTCAAGAATGGTGGGGTAGAAATCGGTGCTCACAGCTGGAATCGCGCAACGGGTTCCCGGAGGGGTCACGCCCGGCCAGCGGATCACGGTTGGCTCGCGTATGCCGCCTTCATAGATCCATCCCTTGCCACCGCGGAGTGGGAGGTTCGATGTGGGGTGTCCTTCTGCGGTGGATAATCCGCCGTTATCCGAAGTAAAGATGATGGCGGTATTGTTTTTCAGATCCAACTCTTCGAGACGTTTCAAAACCTGTCCGACCGCGTTGTCCATGCTCTCCACCATAGCGGCGTAGGTCGCGTGATCCTGACGAGTCCGCACTTTTCGCTTCTCTTTGACATCCGGCCACACCTGACGCTCCCGGCCTACATCGAAGCTTGAGGCATCGTCGGCGATCCCGAGTTTCTCAGCTTTCTTTGTGTATTTCGCGATGAGCCCCTTCGGAGCCTGTAGAGGTGTATGCACGGAGTAAAAAGACAGATAAAGGAGAAACGGATCGGGGGTCTTTGCTGCTTCATTTAGAAACTCGATCGATTCGTTCGCCATTCGCGTTGTCAGGTATTCCCCTTCAGGGCCCGGTTCCAGGTTTTCCACGTTTTTGAAAGGCGAGAAATAACTGCGGGGCAGGCCGTTTGACCCTCCACCTTTGTTGATGTCGAACCCCTGATCCGTTGGCCAGTGTCCTTCCGGCCCCAGGTGCCATTTGCCGGCAAAGAATGTCCGGTAGCCGCCCTCTTTCATCGCTTCGGCGAGCGTTACTTCTTCAAGGGCCATCTGAGTTTCGAACTGAGCCGGTTCGAACTTTCCTGCGCGACGACCACTGAAGTAGTTGGTCGTGTCCATCCGCGCGGGGTGTTTCCCGGTCAAAATGCTGGCCCGGGTCGGAGAACAAACCTGGCAGGCGGCATAGAAGTCGGTGAAAACCATCCCGGTCCGTGCCAGTTCATCGAGATTCGGGGTTTCATAAAATGTTTTCGGATTGTTGAATCCCACATCCATAAAGCCGAGGTCATCAGCTAGAATGAATATCACGTTCAACTTTTCCTGACCGGATGAAACTGCGGCGAACAGCGGAAAAAAGAGGAATAGCCAGAAAGTTCGAAAATTCATTTCAGTTGAGACGTTTATTACAGTTCCAGTGTTTCATTCAATCTACAACGATCCAAGCAAAACCGGTCTGATCACTCATTTGCGCCGCTACGATATAGCGGTGACTCCGGAACTCGGTGTGAGCCCCTGCAAATTCTGGCTTTTCCTGAAACAGATGTCCGAAAAGATGTGAAGATCATCGTAGTCGATTCCTTTGCGATCGATTGCATACCGACTGAACGGTAGGAATTCGTGCGGATGGATCGGATACACAACTGGCTCAGCGCGTCCGTGACCCCATGGCTCATTCATCGAAGAATCCTCGTAGCCCATGTAATCGTCCGAGATTCCATCAAGTCCGCAAAAGGAAACGTCCGAGACGCGGATGAAGAAACAACTCTTTGGTTCACACCACGCCAGCGCAATCCGGGGGCTGACATGTTTTGTCTTAAATGCGTAGATTTTGCCGCTGTATTGGAGTGTGAACTGATCCCGTTGATCGGAATAGGATTCGTGGCCGGAGATTACGCACGCGGAAGCAAAAGTCTCCTGCATCCACGATGGGGCCTCAGACCAACCCGTATATTCGCTCGCGGCCGGGACCGGGTTTTCTGAAAACCCCATTATAAAAAGTTCAGAGGATCGCACATCGTAATCCGCCTCCCATCCCTGACCACTTGCGTCGGTGAGATGAATCCTACAGCGGATACAACCATCGAGACTGCTCTTTGATACGTCTTCCCACCGGGAGAACCGGGTTTTCACAGTACCTTTCATGAAGCGCAGCTTCACTTCTTCGTCCTCGGTTGGGAATTCAGCAGGAGTCTTGACCTCGACGGGCACCACCAGGTCCAGTCGTCTGGCAGGAGCGGATTCCCGGAATCGTTGTGTCCATTCCGTCAGGGTTTCTTCGATCTGGTCTTCTCTCACCCTGCGGGCCGACGCGAGGCTTTCTGCTTCATCGCATTTTTCCCGAAACTCCATCATTTCCTGATGAGTGCCGCCTGCCATCAGGATGCCGTCTTCACATGATTTCAGAATGCTGCCAACAGGACTGAAAACCCAAATTGCGGCAAGAAGGACAAAGAAGCCTCCCGTCCACTTGATCCAGTTTTGGTCAGGAAGATACAATCCGACCAGTAACAAGCTCATGGCAACGATCAGGAGTATCGAAAACGTGCTGACCATATGAGCAGACCGCCATAGTCGTAGCAATCGGACGAGATGCCACACTAGAACGAAGCAGACGACACCGAAACTGATCGTGTTGGTTACCATGTTCTTAATAACTACCGGCAGGCGGGGGTTATTACAATTCTGACGCAGAAAACGGGTGATCTGCGGGAATTTTGACGGAATTCATTTCGAGCACCGACCGTTGTCTCGTCCTTTTGGCCGTTTCCATTTCGAGCACCGACCATTGTCTCGTTCTTTTGGTTGATTCCGTTTCAGGCACCGGATTATTTCAACTCGAGCCCTTCTTCCCTAATTCAGCCTACAACCTGACAAAAGGTTCCGAGGATTAGGCGGTAGCTTGCATCACGACAAAGACAATTCCGCCAACGATGAGTCCAATTCCGATCATGATCCCGAACATGGTGAGGGAAATAAGACAGGCTGTGCCAAAGCTGGTATGCAAACGGGAAGAGATGATCCAGGACTGAATAAGAAATCCAATCGGTATTGAAACGTAAGTGGCTACATTTACCGCTTCCGGTGATTGTGTGGCTGAACCCACGGCAAATCCGATAATGAACCCAATCACAAGGTTGATTACAGCAGAGAGGAAGACCGTGATGTAAGCATCTCCGAAGGTGATGTCTTCCTTAATGATCCACTTTGCTGCCGCCCGAAGGATAACGGCTCCAATCAGGCTTCCGATCAAGATTCCTAAAAATTGTCCTCCAATTAATTCACCCATATCTAATTTTGGTTATTTGAGTTAAGCCATGCCCGGCTCAACATGGCGGCCATTGGAAACCAGATTCCCGATGAGTCGTATCCTTGTTGTGCTCCACTTGGTTCGTAGCATTGAACCGGTCTGAGAATTGATTGTCAACGGAGATTCACCATTTCACGGGGATCTGATTGCCTCCCACACATCGAAACTTGCAGCATTCTCAATGGCAGTTATGAAATGGTTGCCATGTCCACTTTTACAACAGGGCTTTTTGCCGTTGCAGTTGTCGCTGCGCTTTTTGCTATCCCCACCAGGGGAGTTGCAGCGGACTTGACGGTGTTGGTGGTGGTGGGCGCTGAGGGCGCCGAGGAATACGGTGAGATATTCAGGGAATCGGCCGGGAACTGGAAGACGGCTTGTGAGAAGGGGGAGGCCAAGTGCATCACAATCGGATTGGGCGATGGTAAAGAGGATCGCGATGAGTTGAAAAAAGCGATCGCTGAGAATCAGGCAACTGAGCTGTGGATCGTACTGATTGGTCACGGAACGTTTGATGGGCGGGTCACTAAATTTAATGTGAAGGGCCCGGACTTTACAGATGAGGAAATGGCGGAGTGGCTCAAGGATTTCCCCAAGCCACTGGCTGTGATGAACACTGCTTCAGCGAGCGCGCCCTTTTTGAAATCGCTCTCCGGTGAGAACCGGGTGGTAATGACGGCAACGAAGAGCCCCAACGAAGTCTTTTACGCCCGGTTTGGAGGGTATTTGGCAGATGCCATTGGCGGTTTGGATGAGGCGGATTTGGACAACGATGATCAGGTGTCGTTGTTGGAAGGGTTTTTGTATGCTTCAGCTGAGGTGGCGGAGTTTTACGAAAAGGAAGGCCGTCTGGCGACTGAGCACGCCCTTCTGGACGACAACGGCGACGGGATGGGGACGCGTCCGGACTGGTTCGAAGGCGTGCGGGCAACCCGGGTGGCGAAAGATGATGCTGAGCCCGACGGCGAACGCGCTTTGCAAAGGGTGCTGGTACCGAATGAGGCTGAGAAGCGAATGCCGGTTGCACAGCGCGAGAAGCGGGATGCTCTGGAGCTGAAAGTGAATGCTTTACTGCGGAAGAAGTCTGAGATGGAGGAAGACCGCTATTATAAAGAGATGGAAGGATTGTTGCGGGAGATTGCAGAGATTTATGAGTCAGTTGAGGGAGCTGCCAAGAATGGCAAATCCTGACACTTGACCTCATCATTCAATTCTGTTGAATCGAAAGACGAACCTTGTTAGTTGCGCTCGCGCACTGGTCTGTTTTTGATTCGTATCTCTTATGCTGGAATTCTCAAAACGCTCTCATCTGTCGCGAGGGGGCCGGTTTGTTGCCGGATCTATCCTCGCCGTTTTGGGAACGGCTGCGATGTTCGCAGAGATTCATCCCGAATGGGTTTCGTGGGCATTCCTGGCAACGTCTGTGGCCGGGCTGATTGTTCTGGGATTCTGGAAATCCGAGGATAAAGAGGAGCTTGCGGAAGAGGACATTATTGAAGTGACCCGAAATGCGGTTCGTGCAGAGGCGGAACGTCTTGATGAAAAGCGGGCCAAGTTGGAAAAGGTGCTCATGGCATACGGCGAGTTGATGGAGTATCCGAACTTCGACGAGCTGGAGAAACAGGAGTGGGCTACGGTGGAGAAATCCGATGAGGACCGTCATGTGGCTCAAATGCTCGATGATGAAGCGGATCGGATGCTGGCCCGGTTTTCGAAGGGTACCTATTGGACGGAAGGGAAGTTTCAGGCCCGTCCCATGCTGCTAGACCTGTATACCTACGTCGAAGCGATAGCGAAGGTGTATCAACCGGCATCGGATCGGCCTCTGCTGGAAACGAATCTGGAATCGATTTTCAAGGCGATCAACCGGGCGTCGCTTCAGGTTATTCTGCTCCTTGAGGAATTGCCGCTGATCGATGTGAAGGAACTGAATTTGAAGAAGGTTTCAGATCGGGTGCGAAAGGCGAGCAAGGTCTACCGGAAGTATGAGGAAATCTCGCCTTATCTGGAGCCGGTTCGGTATTTGTGGCAGGGTAGCAAGCTGCTATTGGCTTCGAACCCTCTGCTTGCGGTCGGTTGGATCGCGGGATCGGAGTTGTTCTGGAAGGGGGGCAAGAAACTGGGTAAAAAGGCAGTTGATGCCTACTTGTTGAGTCTGGTGCGACAGATGCTTGGGATCATCACCTGGGAAACCGCAGGAATATTTGATCGCACCTATCGCTATCGCGATCCTGATTTTGTCTACGCTGTGGAGTTGGCGCATCTCGCCAGCGTGGTGGAATTCACCAACCAAACGGTCCGGGCTGCCATGCGTGAGATCAGTGTCCTTCCACTGAAGAGTACTTATGATCGAGTATTCCTCTATCGTTGCCTGGCTCAGCATGTGAGCCCGAAACCGGAGCGGTTTGCTCAACCCGATTTGATGACGGAAGAGATTCGTGCGGAGATTCTGGTTCGCTTGCGCAAATTTTTATCATCTGAAGTGGAGGAGACCACTGCGAAGCAAATTGAGGAATGGCGGGCAGGTGTGGAGAAGCGCCTCGTGATCGATTGATTGATTCAGGCATCGTTGTTTCGCGGTTCTTGACTGATTTCCGGCAGGCATTCAAACTTGCAGGAATGATGAACATGACTCGACTTTTCAAGATCACCGCATCAGCAGTCGCGGTGCTGCTTTGCCTCTCCGGTGAGGGATTTTCCCAGGATAAGAAAGCGAAGCCCAAAAAGAAGGGGAACCCGGTTTTTGCAAAGATCGAAGACGATCCTGCTCTCCCCCGTGTCTTGATCATCGGGGATTCAATTTCAATCGGCTACACCCTTGATGCGCGGAAGGAGCTGGAGGGCAAAGTCAATCTCCACCGGATTCCGACGAATTCAGGTCACACCGGCATGGGGATCGCCGGACTCCCTAAATGGCTTGCCCCGGAGAACGGGAAGTGGGATGTGATTCATTTTAACTTCGGCTTGTGGGACTTGTGCTATCGCAATCCGGAATCAAAAACACAGGGGAACCGTGACAAAGTGAATGGGACGATCACCCACTCGATAGAGCAATACACGGCGAACCTCGAGAAGATCGTGGCGGAGTTGAAAAAGACGGGTGCGACATTGATTTTCGCAACAACCACGCCCGTGCCGGAGGAAGAAGCGGGTCGCAAGGTGGGGGATGATTTGAAATACAATGAAGCCGCAGTGGCCGTGATGAAGAAGCACGATATCGTGGTGAATGATCTTCACGCGGTGATGGCCGGGAAGATGGATCAATATGGCAAAAAGGCCGGTGATGTTCACTACAAGCCTGAAGGTTCAGCATTGCTGGCCAAACAGGTGGCGAAGGCGATTCTTGAGAACCTGCCACCCAAGCCTTCAAAGCCTGCCGGCAAAGAGGAATGGACCTCCCTCTTTGATGGAAAAAACCTGGAGGGCTGGATTTTCCCGGAAGGCTCCTGGGTGATTGATGAGGATGGATCGATGACCTGCAAGATGCAGGAGGTGAAAGGGAAGCTGCGGGGAATGGGGGACATCTTCTCCGAAAAGGAATACGGTGATTTCGTCCTGACTTGCAGCTACAAACTCTCAGAAGGTGCCAACAGCGGAATCTTCTATCGGGCCGATATGAACAATAAGGTTCAGGGCGGCTTTGAGATTCAACTGATGGACAACGAGGGGTTCCAAAAGACACACGGGAAGAAAGACGACCGTAAATTAAACGGGTCGTTCTACGATTGCCTGGCACCGTCGAGCAACCCGCAAAACCCCATTGGCGAGTGGAACACGATCACCTTGACGTGTGACGGGCCGATCATCAAACTCTCGATCAACGAAGTGGAAGTGTTCTCGGTGGATGTGAATGACTGGGATACTCCTGGCAAGAATCCGGACGGGACCACCAATAAATTCAAAGTGGCGCGCAAGGACATGCCGCGCACCGGTAAGATCGGGTTTCAGAACCACGGTCAATACGTGTGGTTCAAGGATGTGAAGATCCGTGAGCTGTCGAAGAAGTGACCGTGGTGTGTTCACGGCCGGGAAACCAGCCGGTCTTTCCACAAGCGAAGAGTTTGCATCAGAAGCTGAAACTCGGCTTCGGTGATCCCCGTTGGCACAACGGCCCGGCCGGTTGAAAGCGGGAGGTTCAATCCTCCAGTGACGTTTCGATGATTCTGATCCTGCTGAGCCTGAGGTTTGGGGCCACGATCAGGAAGACCGGCGGGCAATGCTTCGAGCTCGTCCAGCTTTGCGAGGTCACGGTTTTTGGAGAACACCCGGGCGGCACGTTTAGCTCCGTCCTCGGTGAATCCCCGCTTTAGCATCGCTTCATTGATTTCATCGGAAGAACGGTCGCGACCGCGGCTCCAGATCATACGGAACATCATGGGAGCAAGCGCAGCGTGTCTGAGGAAGGGCAGTCGGTCCGCTTCATTCCCGGAGCTAATTATTTTTAGCCCCACTTTGGTGATCGAAAATAGCCTCTCGTCTTTTCCAGCGGACTTTGCCTTCTCAATCAGGTCATAGGCACGAAAAGCAGCGAAGATTTTAACGGCACGGCCGTGCATGCTGCTGAACCCAAGCTCCTGCATGGCCTGTTGTGGGCGGAATTCAGAAATGCTTCCCGACTCGTGCAGGGACTTGAGATGCTTGATCGCTTTTTCGAGCGGGATAAAAGGGAATCGGGGGCTTCTTGATCTTTTCATGCCGGCACAATGCCGCTAAAAATGCCAAAAGCGAGCTTAAATATATTTTTAGCTCTGTTTTTGGGGCTATTCTCCAATTTTAGCTGCAATTGCCTCTGCAATGAGATCCGCCCGTTCATTGATGTAGGCAGCATCCCGGCCTTCGATCAGGAGCCGCAGCAGCGGTTCCGTTCCGGAAAAGCGCACCAGAGTCCGTCCTGCTGTGCCGAGCTCAGCTTCGGTCTCTGCGACCAGGGCTTGTGCTTCAGGCATCTGCTCAATGGGCCTTTTCTCGGTCACCCGTATATTTCGCTGAGCCTGCGGGAACTTGCTCATGAGCTTCCGCAATTCACTGAGCGGTTGTTCGCGGCGTTTCATGATCCGCAAAAACTGCACAGCCGCGACGATCCCGTCTCCGGTGGTGTTGATATCGCGGAAAATGAGATGCCCGCTCTGTTCTCCGCCGAAGTTGAGTTCATGCTTCCGCATTTCCTCCATCACGTAGCGGTCACCTACGCCTGCCCGAATGACTTTGCCGCCCGCCTCAGCGAGCGCTTCATCGAGCCCGGCATTGCTCATGATGGTTGCGACCATCGTGTTTGAAGCGAGTCTGCCCTGGGCAATCAGATCCACTCCGGCAATCGCCATCAATTCATCGCCGTCCAGGACAGATCCGTTCTCATCAGCCAGGAGCACCCGGTCCGCATCTCCATCGTGGGAAATCCCAACATCGGCTCCGGTCTCTTTTACGAGCTGCTCGATCACCTCATGATGAGTGCAGCCGCAATCTTCGTTGATGTTCAGACCACTGGGCCGGTTGTGAAACGTGACCACTTCCGCCCCGAGATGTTTTAAGATCTTTTCGCTCGTTTCGTAAGCTGCGCCATTGGCTGCGTCGAGCGCGATCTTCATTCCCTCGCAAAGGTTGTCTTCCACACTTTCGCAAACAAAGTGAATGTAGCGATCGGCGGCGTTTTCCATATGCCCGGTCCGGCCGATCTTATTGCAAAACTCGAACGGTTCTTCTGAAAGCAGGCGCTCCTCGATTGCTGCTTCGAAAGCGTCAGGGAGTTTATAGCCGTCCGGGCCGAAGAATTTGATCCCGTTGTCATGAAATGGATTGTGCGAAGCTGAGATCACAATCCCGAAGTTGGCTCTTACCTGACGTGTGAGATAGGCAACGCCCGGCGTGGGGATCACTCCGGCCAGGCGCACATCGACGCCCCGCGAGTTGAGCCCTGCCGCGATTGCTGCCTCCAACATGTCACAGGACTGTCGGGTGTCTTTCCCGATCACCACAGTCGGCCAGTCCCGCCTGCTACGATCAGACCCTGTTGCCTCGTCGATCAGACCCTGTTGGTTCGTGAAAACCTCCGCCGCAGCCTGGCCGAGACGGAGAATGGTTTCCGGATTGAGAGGGTAGACACCGGCACGACCACGAATGCCGTCGGTGCCGAACAACTTGCGAGCAGGTGCAGGTTCAGTCATCGAATTGAGAAAAGGGGAATGTCACTGAGCAGGCGGCTTGGGCGTCGTGGTGTCAGCCCCGGGAATGGGACTGGTCAGAATGCTGCCTGTCTTCGTTGAATCGAGGGGCGGCAGGGGATTGATCGGAGGGTTTCCCTGCACCGGCCCGGTGTCGGTTCCCGGAATTGGGATGTTAATGGGGCCCTGGCGCTCACTGGAATTAACGAGATACCAAATCGCAATCGCCACCAGCAGCGTGGTGATCTTTGTTGCCCAGTTGTTAAGTAGCAGATTCCTCATCCTCGGTTTCAGTTTCGTCATCCATTTCGGACTCAGCATCTTCGACGCCATCATCGACATCTTCTTCCGCGGCAAAGAACAACTCCTTGAGACGAATCCCCAGTTGTTCCTCCGACAGGTCTGCTTCCAGTTTACCTTCGACTACAATTGAAATGCGCCCGGTTTCCTCCGAGACAACCAGCGCAATCGCATCCGACTCCTCCGTGATGCCCATCGAAGCCCGGTGCCTCAGCCCGATGCTGCGATCACTCATTTCCCGTTGGGTGAGTGGAAACACACACCCGGCACCCAGGATCCGTTCGTCGCTCAGCCGGACGATCATGCCGCCATCATGAAGTGTCGTGCCGGAGTGAAAAATAGTGGTGACCAATTCAGGAGTCAGCTTGGAATCCAGCTCCACACCGGTTTCCAGATATTGCCGCAAGTCGATCGAACGCTGAATTGCTATAAGGGCACCGACGCGGCGATGGGAGAGATGTTCTGCTATTTCCACCAGTCTTTCGGTGAACTCCTGTCGGGTGCTTTCGGAAAAAGAAGAGAAAAAGCGGTGGCTTCCAAGTTCCGCCAATGCCCGGCGCAGCTCCGGCTGGAAGATCACAACGAGAGCGATAGCAAGGAATACGGAGACGTAGTTCAACAACTTCGTCATGACGGTGAGGTCCAGTGCCCGCGACACCAGCGTCATGATGATGAAAATAGAGATCAGCGCGATGAAAATCCGGGCACCGCGAGTGGCCCTGAAATACCGGTAGGTTTGGTAAATGATAAACCAGAGAATCAGGACCTCGACTGCGGTGCGCCAATATTGGTTGATGAACGTCAAAAAGGCTTCCATTGCAGAGGCCGCCTCCATACAGAGGGCGGTGTCGCGCCTAATTTACGTCGGTTCAGCAAAATTACCGGATTTTTTGGCACACAGAGTAAATTTCCTGAATCAGGGATTCAAAAATGCCTGAATCCGATGACCACCGCGCGTCAAAACCATCACGGACTGGCGGTCGTGCGGGAGGGAACCAAGCAGATCATAGAAGACCTCGACAGAAGTCACCGGATCGCGATTGATTGAATGAATCAGGTCACCCGGAAGAAATCGTCGAGCCGCCGGAGAATCTTTCTTCACATCGGTAATGATGATAGCTGGAGACTCCGAGTTTAACCCCAGGGCCTCCCGCTGCTGGGTGTTCAGGTCCTTCACTGTTAAACCAAGGCCTTCGGAAATCGACTGCCCGCTCGCGGTGATATCGCTGCGCAGTTTGATCGACTGGGTGTCAGGCCTTTCGGAAATGCTTGCGGTGATGGACTGCAGCTTTCCTTTTCTCAATACAGTGAGGGAGACTTCATCCCCCGACTTCTTCTTCCGGATACGTTGCAGTGTGTCTTCGGCAGTGTTCGCGTCCCGCCCGTCGAATTTCAAAACCAAATCCCCGGGTAGAATACCGGCCTCCTCTGCGGGAGATCCTTTTGTCACTTCCCGCACGATCGCTCCGCGAGTGCTGCGTAATCCCAGGCCCAGTGCGAGCCGTGGAGAAAGATTGCTCAATTCGATCCCCAGATAGCCACGAATCAGAGGTTCGCCAAGCGCCACTGCGTTGAAGACTTCTTTCGCATCGTTTGACGGAATCGCGAGGCCGATCCCCTGCCAAACCTGAACGTTGCGCTGGCCGGTGAAGATAGCCACATTGATGCCGATAATCTCGCCATGGATGTTGATCAACGGTCCTCCGGAATTCCCGGGGTTAATCACCGCATCCACCTGGAAATACTCATTGTCCCCATCGGAAAGACGCCGCTGCTTTGCACTGACAATGCCCCGGGTGACCGTTTCGCTCAGACCAAAAGGATTGCCGACTGCGAGCACCATCTCACCCACCAGCACCTCATCGGAATCCCCGAAGGGTAAAGGCTTGAACTTCGGAAGCGGTTCTTCGCCATTAGGCAGGATTTTCAAGACGGCAACATCCACATTCGGATCGCTTCCAACCCACTCGGCGCGGTACTGTCCCCCGTCGTGAGTGGTGATGAGAATTGAATCAACGCCGGCAACGACGTGATGGTTGGTCAGCACATAGCCGTCTTCAGAGACCAGCACCCCGGATCCAAGGCCCGGAGTTTGAGTATTGCTTCGACGGTATCCAAAGAAACCAAATGGATCAACGGGCACGATCCTTTCGGTTGTTTTGGTTGTGTCAATGCTGACAACCGAAGTCACCACCGACGCAGTTAAGTCAGCCAGTGACTTGTTCACCTTCTCCAGCAACTTTGTGCCGTTCAAATCCAGCGCATTGTCGTCCTTCTCAACCGGGACGGCGCGAACATCCGGTTGCTTTGATTGAGCCACCACAGCTCCCGGAACCGCACGTTTCCCCTTGAGGGCATCAAACAAATCGTAACGGTCGGGACCGCTTCTCCAGTCGATGAAATGGCTATAGCTGAACCCGGCAAGGAAGAGAGCGGCGAGCAATATCAGGCTGTTGGAAAGCAAGCGGAACATGAATATCGAAATGGTTGGGTTGGCAGTCGGTCATTTCGGCACGTTGGCAATCTGGTCCACCGTCGGAAATGACTCAGCGAACGCACGATCTTCCGGAGCCAGGGTTTTTATTGCCACGGTCCATTGAACGCCATTCGCTCCCTGAAGCGTCACAAGGTCAGGATCACGTCTCACAAACTTTGCGAAAATTGTGGTGTCCTTCTCTCCACCCACCCAGTCCCGGTAGCCATATTTTCCCAGATCCTTTTTATGATATTTGATCTGTTCCAGAACCGTCCAGAGATTCCCCGTCAGCTTGTTAAAATAGTCCACCGGACGTCCCGAGCGATATCCCGAAATATGAGTGTCGACTTCGCCGTTTGGATTAAAGATCAGGACATTCGGGTAACCCTTTATCTTAAACCTCGTTTTCATCTCCCGCAGAGAATCAGGTGCGTCCGTGATGTTCTTCGGATAATTCAGATAACACAGCACCAGATTCTTCTTTGAGTATTCATTGAAAGATTTGGTGGAAAACACCTCTTCACTCAACTTCATCGCCTTGGTGTTCCAGTCACCCGTGAATAGCAACAGGAGCGGTTTTTGCTCCCGCTGAGCTCTCTGGAAAGCGTAACGTGGATTAATTTCCCACCAGGCGGAGTCCGGGTCATCAGGGAAAACCGGAACACGTTGCGGACGGGCGGACTCGATCAAATAGCCATTCGCCTTCACATCCGATACCGATGCACCCATCTTTTCCCCGGACGGACCACCGCCGCGCTCAATGACCCCCGGAACGATTTTCGACTTTTTATCTTCGTCGTTCTTCAAATCACTGCCGGGCTCAAAGGCTGGCTGGACCGGAGTAGCCGGTGCGCCTTCCTGCGACCATGCGACGGAGCCTGTCACCAGCAGTGACAAAGCCGCCAATATCTGTGTGTTTCGTTTCACCTTACCGCTAAACTGTAATCGAACAGGGCAGATAGGAAAAGGGCGATTTCCGGTCAGGAATCCACCTTCAGAATACCATCAGTCAGTATCTTCGCCCGAAGACCGCCGTTCCCTTTTAAGGCAAACTCGGCCCCCTCGTGAAAGGCCTCTTCCATCCAGTAGCAGGGCGCTGCTTCCTGGGTTCCGAAGAACTTAATCCCCTGCACTTCAAACGTTTCATCAATGAGGTCATTCAGATTGACACCTGAGACCACGATGTTCCGCCGGAAAGCCCCCGGCGATTTGTCGCGGACGTCGAATTGATCACAAAGACGCTCGTATTGTTCATACGAGAAAAAGGTGACCTGACCCTTGTAGTCCGGTTTGAAGTCGAAGAACCGGTCGCCACGGAGTCCACTCCCCGCCACACACTCTGCTTCCTCGACTTCAACCACCGGCTCAGTGCCCGCAGCCTGACCGTGATGCCCGAAGAAGTTGTGGTCTTTGGAGATATATATATGCCGAATGATCACAGGCACTATCAATCTTGATTGTAAATCCGAATGTTGGCATCCCGCCGCAGCTGGCTGATCCAACGCTCGAAGTTCGCTTTGCGCTTCTCTGAAGTGAGGCGCTTGTCGACCTGATCCCGCACTGCGGAAAGCGGGGGAGCCTTGCCGCCCACTTTGGAATCCACTTTGAAAAGACGCCAGTAGATGCCGTCATCAAAGACTTCACTGACCTTACCGCTTGGTAGGTCAAAGACGAAATTGGTGATCTTCTCATTCAAAACGTTACGATCAATCAAACCCACAGATCCACCGGCCGACGCAAAGCTGTCCACCGAATGTTCTTTCGCGAGGGTGCCGAAATCACTCTCCCCGTTCAGCAGTTTCTTCCGGAGATCATTGATGAGCTGCTTCTGCTGATCCGCTGACTTATCCAGCCCCTCTTTCCCTACGGAAAGCATGCGAAGATTGATCTTCGGGTCGTCTGCAAAGTCACTCTTGATGCGCTCATACTCCTGTTCGACCTCAAGCGGCGTGTTGATGATCTGCTCGTTGTCCGGGTTGAGGCTGTTCCTTCCGCGCAACGCCTGGACAGCAATTTGTTCCGCCTGAACTTTCCGGAACTGCGGGAAAGTCATGCCGGTTTTCTTCAACTCTTCGAGAAACTTGCCCTGATCGCCATCGAATCGCTCTTTCACGAACCGGTCGACCGACTCCGTTACGATGTGATCTTTGATCTCACCGCCCATTTCTTTGAATTTACTGAGAATAAGCTTCCGCTCGATCAAGTCTTCCAACGCACGGCCCTGCATCTTTTTGATCTCGGATTCCATCTCGGCCTTCGTGACCCGTCCCTGATTCTGCATCAGATACAGCTGAATCTGAGTCTGAATGGCGGTATCAACCTCCATCCCGGTGATGACTTCGCCGTTCACAGCGGCCCGGATACTGTTGAGCTCAGAGACCTGTGCATTTGCGAATCCGCTCAGGGCAAAAATACCGACGGCGCTCAAAGTCGCGATTCCTAATGGCTTCATGAAATAGAAAATAGAAAAATGTTTGTGTGGTTTGGGGCGCGAATATAGCGCAAGCAGACACGTTTGACGAGCGCGAGAGCAGATTCCGTCCAGAGCCCCGGCATTCGTCCTCCTTAAACGTGAAAACTTGCAATTTATTTGAACGGAATTGCGCTTTTTGTGTGGTGTCCGGAGGCGGTTCGCCCCCCTTTGATCGTTCGCTGTCAGGGTTCAGTGAATATCGGCTCCAACATTTTGATTTCGACCGTGATGGCAGCGTTGGCGGGAGCGGCAGGGAATGACCGCTCCCTATGCGCTCACGCCCCGCATCGCCGGTGATGCTCAGTTGAGGCAAATCCGACTTTAACGTTTCAGGGCTTCGGGACAGGTCCCTCCGTCGTCGGGATGACAAGAATGAGAATTTTCCCGGGGAAGGGGATACCGTGCCACCGGGATAAAGTAAAATCCGGTGCCACGTGGTGAGCATTTTTTCATTGATGCCTCACTTGAGAAAAAACGTCTGACTTCTCACCGGAAAAGTGTCATTTGCGTGGATTTCTCCTGCGGGTTTCGATCCATTTCCTGATCTTCGGGCCTTTTTCGCTCCATGGGCTCCGGAAAATCGGAGAAAACTGCCCTCAATCCTGCAAACCCAGCCCGTTTGTGGATTTCGGACAGCCCACATTGCCTGTTTTCACTCAAACTACTGGTAAATCGCGGGCGCTGAAAAATGGGTACGAGCAAATAAACGGCTAAAAGGACGTGTTCTGATCGGGTAACCTCTCCAAACCCCGTATTTCATCCCTATCCGAGTCGAATCACACGCAAATCTCTGATGAATTGCCCCAATCTCAGCCGTGATGTCTCCGATTCGCCGGTCAATGGGTCGCTCCCGAAACCAGGCGCGTCCAAAAAGGCATAATTTGGCTACTGCCCAGGTTGAGGCATGACCTTCTTAACACTTTTTTGGTCATGCCAGAATCCCGCACCCACCCAATGAACAGTTTTTTGCTCATGCCCCAACCAGGGCATGACCTTCTTAACGTTTGGTTGCCCATGCCCCAACTGAGGCATGACCTTCTTAACGTTTGATTGCCCATACCCCAACCGGGGCACGACCTTCTTAACGTTTGTTTGCTCATGTCCCAACTGAGGCATGACCCAATAAAACTTTCACCGGTCTAACCTCACATTGCGCATCAGGCGACCATCCGCTCCGCGAAATGGTCCACTTTCGGCATTCATCCGCGAAAGCTCCGAATCATGAGGGATCCCTTCCGTGAGAGGGGAACCCGCTTTCGATCAGACAGGGTTGGTTCGATGAATGAACAGGGTCTGATCGTAGCGTCAATTGCAAGTGTTAAGGATTGAACTTGATTGGGCTTTTGGGTGATTGTTCTTTTGATGACGCCACGTCCTTTTCTAAAACGCTGGCCGTTGTGGGCGGCGGGAATACTTCTGCTGACTTCGGGGGTCGCCTTGGTTCCTGTGATGCAGCAAAGGGCGACGCTCAAGTGGATTTGGGATCAGGGCAGTGGCTGCGACTATTATACAGAGCCCGGGTATTTAGTCAGCCGGCTTCCAACTCCCGTTGTAGAATGGATGAACGACCACCTGGGAGACCGATGGTCGGCTCCCTTTGAGGATCTCAAAAACGTGAGTCTGTCCAAAACTGAAATCACGGCGGAGGAGTTGATTCAGTTTCGTCGATTCGAGGAGCTGAAAACGTTCAACCTCACGAAGATGAAAGTGTCTGAAGCGATGTTGGAAGAGGTCGCAAAACTCTCACATCTACAAATTCTGAGATTAGGGAAACCAACGTCGGCGACGATGGGCTGAAGTGTTTGCAGGGCCTTCCCCAACTTGAAAGTCTGAGCCTCAATCGCACTCCAGTGACCGATGCCGGGTTGGTGCACTTCCGTCACTGTCCGAAGCTTCGGGAATTAATTCTGCAAGATACCAGCATCACAGATGCCGGAATACCGCATTTACTCAAGTGCCCTGAAATCATGGTGCTGAACCTTTCGCGCACTGAAATAACGGATGCAGGGTTGAAACATCTGGAGGGGATGACGCACCTGAAACTCCTGTTCATCAGCGAAACCAATGTGACAGCTGCGGGGAGGAAGTCGCTGGAAAAAGCGCTGCCCGGTCTCGATATCCGACCTCACCGATGAACTGTTTGATATCAATCTCCCTGATTCCGGAACGGAAAATCGAGATTGATTAACAGCCCTGTTTCCGGTGAGACTTTTGCCGGACTGATGAAATTACAAACAACAATACTAAAGCGGTGGCGGATGTGGACGGGATTGGTTCTCCTGCTGGCACTGGGGATCGCGTTATTTCCGGTGGTGCGCCAATGGGAGACGCTCCGGTGGATTAAACAAAGAGGCCATTACAGGACTGAGCCCGGCTTTTTATCGAAGTCCCTTTCACCTCCCCTCTCCAAGTGGCTGGAAGGCCATTTGGGGGAACAATGGTTAGCTCCCATGGAAGTCGTGAAGCAAGTTGGCCTGTACGGTAACGAAGTTACGGTTGCAGATATGAAACGACTTCATCTCCTTGATAAGCTGGAAATTTTGGAAATCGAGGTTGACGTGAGCGATGCCGCACTGGAACAGGCGGTGGAATTTAAGGACCTGAATACTTTGATTCTTGAGAGGACGAAAGTCGAAGAAAGCAGGCTGAGTTCCGTGAAAAGGTTTCGTCTTGAAACGTTGTATATTAGAAACTGCGAAGTGGCAGAGGCAGGTCTGGCCCACCTACAGGAAATTGCGGGGTTGAGAGTATTGGATCTCTCCAATACGAATGTGACCGATGCCAGTTTAGTGCATTTGAGAAACATCAAGTTGCTCGACACTCTTTATCTGATGAGCACAAACGTGACGGATGCCGGACTGCCGCATTTGCTTGAGTGTTCCAATCTGACGGGACTGGATATCAGAGCCGATGGCGTAACGGAAATGGGCGTGATGCAATTGAAGGGACTTCCGAAGCTCAAAGAGGTTTCAATCGGCGACATCAAAATATCAGGCGCGAAAATAAAAGAGCTGAAGAGGGCCTTGCCGGGCTTGAAAGTTTATCGCTGATCGTTTGGCGAGTGGCCTACAAAGACCGCACCATCTTCAGCGCTGAGGCGAGCCATTCCTCCGGGTTCCGTCCTTTGAGACGGGGGAATTTCCCGTTAATCTGCACATACTCACCTTTCTTCGTGAGCATGAGTTTTTGTTCTTTGATTTCCAATGCCCCGCACCCGGCCAGGGCTGCCCGAATCTTCAGCTCGGTGCAGAGCAAAAGGTTTTCGGCTGCTTCCGGCGTTTTACCGAACCGGTCGCGCCAGTTCCTGCGGAGTTCAGTGACTTCTTTGAGGCGCGAAGCTTCGGCCAATTCCCGGTAGGCTGTGATCCGCAGCCGGGCTTCGGGCATGTAATCGGCCGGGATGTAGGCGGGTAACGATTTCCCGGGAGCCTTTTGATAATGTGTCTCGTTGGTGCAGAGAAAGTCGATGTGAACGGGCATGTCGACCCGGTCGCCTGCCGGTTCGCCTTTCAATTTTGACACGCTCTGTTTGAGCAACTGACAGTAGAGATCGAATCCGATGGCTGCAATGTGTCCGCTCTGTTGCGTACCGAGCAAATTACCTGCGCCCCGAATTTCGAGATCCCGCATCGCAATTTTAAAGCCGGCCCCCAGAGAGGAGTATTGCTTGATCGCATTGATCCGTTTCTGCGCATCCCCTGCGGTCAACATATCCGGAGGCAACATGAGGTAGGCATAGGCGCGCCGGTCGGCCCGGCCAACGCGGCCCCGCAGCTGATAAAGATCGGCCAACCCGAAGCGATCAGCCCGGTCGATGATGATGGTGTTGGCGTTGGGAATGTCGACGCCGCTTTCGATGATGGTGGTGCAGACCAGCACGTCACATTCGTGATTGATGAACCGCTTCATGACGTCTTCCAGCTCGTCGTCATGCATTTGCCCGTGGCCAACTTCGACGCGGGCTCCGGGAACGAGGGTCTCGATCTTCCGCTTCATGCCCCGGATGGTTTTCACCCGGTTGTGGAGGAAGAAAACCTGCCCCTCACGCGCGATTTCTTTTTCGATCGCAGAACGAATGACCCGCTCATCATACGGACAGACGGAAGTGGCTACGGGACGCCGGTTGGCGGGAGGTGTGTCGATGGTCGACATCTCTTTCACTCCCATGAGCGACAAATACAATGTTCTCGGGATGGGCGTTGCTGAGAGGGTCAGCACATCGACGAAACGGAACAGTTCTTTGAATCGTTCTTTGTGAGCCACGCCGAAACGTTGCTCCTCATCGATCACTACCAGACCGAGATCCTTGTAATGGATGTCTTTTGAAATAAGCCGGTGCGTCCCGATGGCGATGTCGACCGTTCCGTTCGCCAGGCCTTCGACGCTTTTGCGTTGCTGGGCGGCGGTTCGGTATCGGCTCAGCAAATCAATCCGCACGGGGAAATCGGACATTCGCTCGCGGAAGTTGTGATAGTGCTGATCGGCAAGCACGGTGGTCGGTGCCAGGATCGCCACCTGTTTCCCGGACATCACCGCTTTGAAGGCCGCCCGAATGGCGACTTCTGTCTTCCCGAATCCCACGTCACCGCAGACCAGACGATCCATGCAGCCGGGGCTTTCCATGTCCTCCTTGGTCGCTTCGATGGCGCGGAGCTGATCAGGAGTTTCTTTGTAAATGAAAGCGTTCTCAAACTCCCACTGCCATTTGTTGTCGTGCGGATGAGCGTATCCTTTCTGTGTTTCCCGCTCTGCCTGGACCTGCAGCAGTCGCGCCGCATAATCCATGATGGAGCGCTCCGCTTTCTCTCTCGTCTTGGCCCAGCGACGATCACCCAGCCGGCTCAATGTGGGGGCTTTTTTCCCTGACCCCACATAGCGGGAAACCAGGTGAGCCTGATCCAGCGGGACATACAGCCGCGCAAAATCCGCATACTCGATCTCCATGACCTCCTCGTTCTTGATGCCGTCGCGCGTGTCGGTGTCCCGTTGCTTGATGCCGCGGAACTTCCCGATGCCGTAATCTGAGTGCACCACAAGGTCGCCGTAATTGAACTCACGCAAGCTGGCTTGCTGTTGCGTGGATTGCCGCTTCTGCGCCAGCTTGTAGCGGCGGCGGGTTCGCTGATTCTGATACCGCCCGAAAATCTCGGCATCACTCAGGACGGCCAGCTTGGCCTCCGGAATGGTGAAGCCCCGGCTCAGCGACCCGAACATGGTTTTGAGAAAACCGTCTTCAAAAGCATCTTCGAAGACCAGCTCGGAGAATCGCTCCTTTTCCCCTTCGGAGTTGAAGGCCATGGCCACCGTCCAGTCATTCCGACGCCACTCAAACAACTGGTTGGCAAAGTCCGTCCGCTTTTGCTCCTGAAGGACGAAGTCGCCCGCTTCGAAAGTGCCCACCGGATTCTCGAAACACGGGGTGGCTTCTTTCTCATCATCAGCAAACTCAGCGGTGATCCTGACCTGAGCCTGCTCGTAGCCGGCCCCCAGGTCGATGATGAGATCATCTTTCCCGACATAATCAGCCAGGGTTCCGGCCTGCTCCAGGTTTGCCTCGCTGAGAAGGATTTCGGCGAGCTCCAGTTTCTCGATAGAGGTTTGAGAGTCGACATCGAAGGCGCGGATCGAATCAATCTCGTCGCCGAACAATTCGATCCGAACCGGGTCACGGCCCTGGTAAGCAAACACGTCGATGATCCCGCCGCGCACCGCGAATTGTCCGCGCTGAAATACCTGAGGGGTTGATTCATAGCCGGCCTCCTCCAGATCCGCGACGAAACCCTCTGAATTCAGTTCGTCACCCACCTTGAACTGAGCGGTCTGATCGGTCAGTGCATTGGGTGCAGGCGCCGGTTCCTCAAAGCTCGCTGCGCAAATAACGATCACCAGCGGTTGCTTCGATTTTGCCCGGCGTCGGGCATGAATCTCCTTCAACACGGCGAGTCTTTCCGCGGCCGATTCCGGATCAGGGAGGATCTCATCAAATCCTGCCCATTCGTATTCGGGAAGCATCACGGAGTTTTCCACGCCCCACAGCGGCAGCTCCGCGAGCACGTTCTCCTGAATCTTGATGTGCGGGCAGGCAATCCAGATCGGGTGTGGTTTCTGCCAGTGCCGGGCGACCATCGCCGCATAGAACGACTGTCCTGACTCTGCGACCTGATAGTATTGATTCGGAACGTCCCCGAATCCTGAGCAAAACTTTACCGCCCGCTTTTCAAGAAGATCGAAGAGCGGTTCTGCATTGGGTAGGGGGTTGCTTTTGGCGGGTTTCAAGCCGCGTCACCTTTCGCATCATTTATGCGTCATTCATCTCAAAAACGGATTGCCCGCTTTTTCCTCTCCCACAGTGGTTGACGGTCCGTGGCCGGGGAATACTGATGTCTCATCAGGCAGGACGAAGAGTTTTTCCCTGATCCCTGAAAGCAGCAGCGGTCCGTCTCCATGTGGGAAATCGGTGCGCCCGATCCCCTGTTTGAACAATACGTCGCCGCCGAAGATGATTTCCGGGGCGGCCGTGACGCGAAAGCAAAGGGAGTCAGGTGAGTGCCCCGGAATGTGCAGAATCTCAAATGGGGCCTCCTCTACGGGAGTGACTGTGGCTTCGCCCGCCAGCAAGTGATCGACTTCAAAATCGGGCACGTTCCACGGCAGGCCGAACTGTTCAACCAGCGCCGTTTTGAGGGTCAGATCATCGTCCGGTTGGGAATGAGCGTAGACCGGGCAATCGAAGCGTTCCTTCACAGCTGCGGTGTCGACGATGTGATCATAGTGCAGGTGAGTGAGCAACAGAGCTCCGGCTTTTAAGCCCTGCTCAGTCAGCCAGTCGGCGATTCCTTCCGGCGCGTCGATTACGATGACGGTTTCGTCGTCCGGGGAAATTTTCAGAGCATACCCGTTCGTTTGGAACATTCCGCCGGTGTAAACCAGGATATCAAAATTCGAATTCATGACAGATTTTTTGCTTTTTGTCGCAACCTTCGCGACACTTCGAGCCACATTGCGGTATCATCAAGAAACCGTTTTAGCTATGAGTCTTAAATTCACCTGCCCGAACTGCAACGAAGCCATTCCTGCCGATCCCACACATGCCGGCGGATCGACCAACTGCCCGAAGTGCGACTGGATTGTCCGCATTCCCAAGATCGACACACTGGTTGGCAGCCGGGAACGCATTAAGTTTCTCTGCCCTTCATGCGGACGGAAACTCTCGGCGACAACGGAACAGTACGGGACTGAGATGCCCTGCCCTTATACCGATTGTGAGAAGCCCATTTTGATTCCCCGCCCCGAATGGAGCCCTGCCCCCACCAGCTTTTCCCGGGGAGAGGTCCGGCCGTCGAAACTGGTTTCCGATGCTGAGGAATTGACCCGGGGCAACACCCTTGAGACGGAAGGGGGCGACTGAGTCATATGGCGGGGTTTTTCTCAAAGAAGAAGCAGGAAGAGTTACTGACGCCCGAGAAGTTCACCGGCTTTTTTGTTGCCTGTCTCAAGCAGCTTCGTCCGGAGCTGAAAGTGGAAGTCGTCGATGATCTCGAGCTTCGCTTTTCCCTGCCGGGTGATGATCGAAAGCCGCATCAGGCTTTTCTGGAGAACGCCTACACCGTCTACCAGAATGACCCCGGCTCACGGGATGAGATCATCGACCAGTTTATCGCGGGGCAGATGGAGACCCTTGATAAAAGTGTGGATGACAGCATCAATCCCGATCGCATCATCCCCGTGGTGAAAGACCGGCGCTGGCTGGAGGAGATCTCCGTGTCTCTCAAGGCCGACAGTGACTTTCCCATTCCGCTGCACGACGATTACAACTCCGAGCTGCAGATTATCTACGCGGAAGACAGCGAGCATAACATCCGCTATCTGAATGCTGACAACCTGGACGCTCTGCCTTGCGAGCGGGAAAAGCTTCAGGAGTTCTCCACCTCCAATCTGAAGGACCTACTCAGTGATGGTATTGAGGTGATGGGAGGTGACGGCATCTATATGGTGACCGCCGGCGGCAGTTACGAAACCAGTTTGCTGTTGATCGATGAATTGTGGGAGGAGAACGGGCCGCTTGAGTTGTCCGGTGCTCCTGTGGTCGCCATTCCCACCCGCGACCTGCTGCTTGTTACCGGGGCGAACGATGCCGGCGGGATTGCCCGGATCAGGGAGATTGCAGCGGAGATGATTCAGGAAAACGCCTACACCCTGACCCCGGTTTTGTTTGTCCGGTCAGGCAAATCGTTCGAAGTCTTCGAAGGGTGAACGATTGCCGCCGCAGAACTGTCACTTCGGCGGTTTCTGTTCGAGAGTCACCGTCTTGGAAAGTCTCGCCACCAGAGCGTTCAGTTCGCGGATTTGATTCGAAAGCGTCGCCACCTGATTGGGTAAATCCAGAGTGGCGTCTTTGCCTTCAAGCGCTCTCTCCGCCTTCTTGATGGCTTCGATTTCGGCTTCGATCCTTGCGTCGTCCATTCCGTTGACGATCACCCCGATCACCAGATTTAACATGATCATCGTCCCCAGCAGCACAAAGGACACAAAGTAAATTGTCGCCAGAATGGGTTGAGCTTTGGGCTCAAAAGCGGGGTAGTGACTTGCGAGGTTGGCTTCCGTCATGTTGTAGCCCTCGTAAACATCCGAACCGTAGATTTGGAGATACATGACGTCCGTCCAGTCCTCCAGAGTCACAATCCGGAAAAGCGACAGCAGGGCATCGCCCAGATGCCCGAAGTGGACCGGATCATTCTGGGCAAAAAACATGACTCCGGCCACGGCATACACGTAGAAAAGCAGTAACAGAAGAACGGTCACATAGAGCATCGACGGGAGGCTCTTGAGGAGTGCATTGACCAGCAGTTGCAGCTTGGGCACCGTCGACAGAAGCCGTAAAACCCGGAGCAACCGGAAGAGTCGCAGCACGGGACCGAACCCTCCGCTGGCGGGAATGAGGCACACCGCCACGATCACGAAGTCGAAGACATTCCACGGGTCTTTGAAGAAATCCTGCGACCTCGGCGCAAGCGCGATCATTTTGATGGCGATCTCCGCGATGAAAATAGCGAGAACCACCCAGTCGAGAACCTTCAGCAGGTCGTGATATTTTGTTGCCGTTGGTGTGTGGGTTTCGATACCAACCAACAGACCCGCAAAAACGATCACTCCGATGATGAAGCGATTGAAGAGAGGGGAGTCAACCAGAGCCCGGCACCATAATTTCATAGACTGGGAAAAAGAGAGGCAAAGTGACTTCGCGCAAGTGCAAAGAAATCTCACTCAGCTCGACGGTTGCATCAGCCGCCGGGGCAATGGTCAGGGGGGCGTAAGTCGTCGGATCGATCCGACGTTTAGAAGGGGGCCGGTCGGCCCAGAAGGCCTCACAGTGTCAGGCCCGGGCCGGCAAATGGAGAAAACGAAACCGGGCCGACCGACTGTGCGGCCCAAAGTTCGGCGAGCAAGAGTCGGCTCACAGTTTCTCCACCGTCACATTCCGAAACCAAACCGGATGGCCGTGGTACTGGAACCCGATGTGACCTTTTCGCGGCAAATCCTTCAGTGCGGTCTTGAACTTGTTCTTCGTGCCGTCAGGATTCTTGTTGGCGGTGTCCCAGTCATCGATGTTGACGTCGATCACCGTTTTGCCATTGAGCACCACAGTGATTTTCGGGCCTTTGCAAGTCACCGTCATCTTGTTCCATTCGCCGTCCGGCTTTCCCGCGCGTTCAGTGGGCTCTTTGGCATCGTAGAGAGCACCGATGATATGTTTGCCGTCGTAAATGTCATTCGATGCGATCTGAATCTCAAACCCGCCCTGAACCGCGTTCTTCGGATCGGTCCGGAAAAACAAACCGCTGTTGCACTTGGCTGAAGTCTTGTATTCGAGAGTGATCTTAACATCCTCGAACGCTTCCTTTGACCAGATATATCCGCCCGGTTTCTCCGACGTTTGCAACACGCCGTCTTTCACCTCCCAGGCCCCGTCTTTATCAAGCTTCCAGTGATCAAGACCGCCATCAAGAAGGTTAACAGGGTCCCCGGCCTTTGCGGAAACAGCGATGAGGAGAGTGAACAATGAGTAGACAACTTTTTTCATAATCAATGGGATAAGGGGAGGGGGATAATCGGATGAGAGAGTTGTTTTATCACTCTTCCGATTGCCCATGATCATGCCAGTGAATGAAAAGAGGCCGCCACCCATGCGGGGATATGAACAGGGCGGGGCAAAAGGGCAATTCGGGTCATCCTGAAAAGGCCTCATTTGTTTCAAATTCTTCTGTTTCGGGTGCTTGCAGATTGACTTGGGACATGACCGCAGATAGGACTCGGCGGAGTAAACTTATGCCGTGGAGAAATGAATGCAGCGATCCCTTTGAGTGAAGCGGAGTGGGAAATCGAAGGCGAACCGGAGACTTCGCTTTCCACTCAGCAGTTAAAGAAACGATTCAGATACAGCAACCGTGAATCGATCGGGGTGCGTGTCCGTCTCAAAGGCACCCGTCTGTGGTATCAACTTCATGATATCGATTTGATTCGGCCCCGGAAAATTGGTTTTGGCAGAAGGCTGGTGAGCCTGGGGCTTCGGTCGTTGTGCCTGATTCCCTATGCGGTCATTTTTTTCCTGTCGGGGCTGATACTGTTCGGCATTTTCTCCAGAGATGCCGCAATTTACCAGGGATCTGTTCCTCCTGAGGAATTCGATATCGCCCCTTTGAAGGGGTTTTTGACATGGCAACTGGGGGTGTTCTGCGCGATTTTATTCGTCGCAGGAATACTGGCCCGGAAGGTTCAGACAACGCAAGTGCCGTGGGTGGTGTTCATTCGTCACGAGTTCTTACTTTACCTGTCAGCTATTGCTCTGGCTGCCAGTTTGGTTGGCTACTTTAACGCCGCTATATATCTCGTGGCTGCTCCCTGGAAGCTCGACACAGTCGATGCAATGTGGTGGTTGAAGGTAACTTTGAACACGGCGGCAGGCAGCCTCTTTTGGTGCCTGTTCCAACGATTTCGGATCTCACAGACGGGCGTGAATCTTCCCGAGTGGCTACATCTCGAACATTCTGATCTACGAATCGATGCTGCGAAAGGGCGGTCATGGGTTCTGGCTAATTTTCTAAAGCGATGGCCCGGAGTAGTGTTTTTTATGCTTATCCCGGGTTGGTTTAAGCTCGTCAAAGACATCAGCCCGGAAGCCACAATGTCCGTGGCGTTTATGTTCGTAGGGATTGCAGCTCTGTTGTTTTCTCTAATTGTGAATCAATTGACCGCCTTTGCGGGGCGTCTCGAATCACTGACTCCATTTGAGGTGCTGCGAAAAGATCCCCGGCCGCCCGTTACTTATCTGCGGAATTTCAAAGCAGACTCCACGACGGCGCATCCTTTCGGAACTGCGCGTCGGGAGTTAATTTTGCGCGATATTTGCTTTGAGTCGATTGGGCCGTTTATCGCTGTGGGTAAGCCGGGGGAAATGATTCCGGGGCTTGGGGCGCCGAGGATTTACATCCAGTCTCAAGACCGGAAAGCATGGCAATCTGTGGTGGGAAAGTTGATCGATGAATCCAACCTGGTCTTTTTCTCAGCGGAACTTCCCGAGCTGAAATCTGACACTCCCCCTAAAGGGTTGACCTGGGAATTGGGGCAGGTGCTGAAAGAGGAAAATGTGAATAAGCTGGTGTTGGCGGTAGGCACCCATGATTTTGAAGCCCGCTACCAGCAGTTTCGAAGATGCTTTAATGAAATGTTTGGCGGGCTGCTTCCGGAAAATCCTCCCCGGGGAGCATTGATTGTTATGAGGGATGGGAAACCCTGCGTTCTTCGTGGCCGCTACAGCATGATTAACTTTTTTGCTAAAGTGTTGGGTGCTGGGGAAGGGACTGAAATCTTTGCTGACCAGCTGTATGCCTCCGGTAATATTTCCGGATACACTTATGATCACAAGGGCACAAAAAAAACGTTAGCCCGCCCCAATTTTGCACTGCTTTTTTCCGCCACAGTAATTGCGACATTCGCGGCCACTTTGTCTTCAGTGACCAATCCTTATTTCGCTATGATTGTCATGTCCGCAATCCTGGCGGTTATCTGGAGCCGGCGATTGCGACGCACCATTGCTGAATATGGTGTGCCTTTGAAACAGTGGAGGGCAGTCACTGAGAATGGCGTTCTTGATGAAACGCCTCGCGATGAACATGAGCTGATCAAACGAGGGCAGCTTTTCATTATTGCGGCATCATTGGTGCTTGGATTCATCATGTGTTGGGCTGTTCACAGCGATTCCAGTGCACCTGAATCCGCATTTCTGGGAGTAGGAACTGAAAATCAAAATGGCAATTTGGTGGTGACGGATGTCGCACCAAATTCTTCAGCCGATCAGGCCGGATTGATGCCGGGAATTCAAATCATCTCAATTGATGGTCACTCCGTCGCGGACCAACAGCAATTGAGTGCTTTAATCAAAAGTAAAAGCCCCGGCGATTCCTGTGTGATCAAAATAGTAAAAGACAGCAAAGAAGAAACCCTCAATGTTGTTCTCGGTGAGACTCCAGAGATTCCAATCTCTTTTCCTGACTCTTCTTCCCCCTGACTTCGATCCACACAACGAAGCACCTCGCCCCGACACCCACGAAGCCCCAGCCCCGATTCCCGCCCCTGAATCCCACCCCCTTCCACTTCCCATGATTAAACTCCACATCCTTCTCGCTGCACTTCTGCTCACCCCTATGGCCGTGCTTGGTGCGGATGACGTGATTACCGTCCCCGTTGATTCACCGGCTTATGTTTTCTCCCCGGCAAACTGGACCGGCGATTCCGGGCGGGTCGGCAAAGTGTTTCGTCAAACCTGGTATTCGGGTGCCTACTTTCGAGTGACCTGGGAATCGACCAGCGACGATCCAAAAGCGACGCTTCTATTTGATACTTCGGACTATCCCAAAGGATTTCAGCGACCGCTCATTGCCTACAGTGTCGATGGAGTGTGGACATCCAGAGTGTCCTGCGCCGATAAAGTGGTAATCGAAAATCTCAAAGGATCCGGAAAACATGAGCTCTGTGTCTACCTGCATCAATCGCGTCAGGAAAAGCGGTGGGGCAGTGAAGGTAAAAGCGGAATCAATGTGCTGCGTTTCCTCGGGCTCCAGCTGGATGCTGGCAGCAAGCCAGTCGTCAATAAGGCGGCCGGGAAGTGGGCCATGATTGTTGGTGACAGCATCACGGAGGGGATTGGCGCATCCGAACTGGCTGGCTATTCCCATCTCGTGGGGCAGGCGTTGCAGACACGGGATTACGAATACGCAGTCAGTGCCTGTGGTTGGAGCGGCTGGATCAACAAAGGCGACAACCCTCCAGGGGATGTTCCGGGTTATTATGTAGTCAGTGGGTCGAAAAACGGAACTGGTGGTGAGTATGACGACACGGCGAGCCGGTGGAACAAGATCGACGGCAATGGCCATTCATTGCTCGACTCGAAGGGGCGTCTCAGTGCCTACGGCGAAACTGATCAGGAGCCCGCGCTTATCATGATTAACTACGGCACCAACGATAAGCTGCACAAATCCAACCCGGACGACACTCTGGCCAGCATCACCCAGTGTCTGGGGGCACTGCGCAAAAGTGCTCCTGATGCACAGATCGTTCTGCTCATTCCCTTCGGTCAGTATTTTGCGAAGGAGTTGAAACAGGCCATGGAAGTTCATCGGCAGTCTCATCCAGCCGATCACAAAGTGGCCGTGATTGATCTGGGGCGGGAAGCGGCAAAATCGCTGAACGGCGGAGTCATGGGTGGTCTTCACCCAAACGATCGCGGCCACGCAAACTTTGCTGCAAAGATCATCCCGCAGTTGTTGGAGATTCTTGACGGATCTTCCGGGGAATAAGGGCTGATTTGAGACATCAGTCTGGCGTGAGGCTTGACTTTGCAAAGGGAACTCTATAGAACCCTTTTGGAGGAACCGTGCAGTATAGCGAACCGTGATTCATTGCAATCATCAGCCATCGCTATGCGGGAACGGTGACGCACGGCTCATAGAGCCGCTCCCCTTTCAGCTAAACCGTAATATCCATTTAATACTCATCTAATCTCATGGGAAAGCTTTCACTTAAAATCGAGAACAACACCGTGGGCACCAATTCAGGTCCGGGATATACCAGCGATCAGGTCTACCTGCTGATACAGGGGCAGATCGGAGATCCTCTGGTTTATCAATGGTATGACTGGGAAACCAAAGCCTGGAAAGCGATGGCGGAATCAGACAATACCATTTCGCTGAACCAGCTTGGTGTCGATCCCTCCGTTAAATACGCGAATTATGGGAAGAGTCTCAGTGAAATCGCCGCACTCGGAGCCTCCACCAACGGGGAAATCAATATCCCTGTGCCGGTGTTTGGCGGTCGGGTGTATCTCTCATTTGAGAAACCGGTTTACCTGCACATCAACACCGGGTCATCTCCCTCCGGTCCTTCTCCCGCCGAACCGGCTGACGACAATCCGCACGACCCCAATTACACAACCATCTATGATAAGTTCGAGTTCGCGGTCGGGAACGACAACGTGCTGTTTTCCAACACCACCGCAGTCGACTTCGTTGGAATTCCGCTGGTGTATTCGATGACGCACGGCAGCGTGACAAAAGGCCCGGTTGGTTTCGATATTCCGACTTCAGAGAAAGGTGATCCGCTCGCTTATGTCACCGGAAAGATTGCCGCTGACCCCAACTTCAAATCACTTGTCACTCCCTATCGGGTCTTTGCGCCCAAGGTAACTGACGAAAGCTTCGCCCCGGATTTCGGTAAAGACGGCGACTACCTGGCCAACTATATCAAGTTTTGCTGGAGCCATTACACTGATGAGACCAACGCCATCACCCTCTGGAATCATGTGGATGTCACCAAAGCTGAGAACTCCGGACTGAAGAGTGACCAGCAGGGCAAGAGCACCAAGTGGACCGCCTCCGGTCATGTAGCGAACAATGTGCTGACCTTCAAACTGCAATCCCTCGTCACCCCGGACGGGACCGATCTGCCGCTCCCGGCAGATGACACCTTCACCATTCCCCTGCCTTCCACATACGACACTTTTCGGCAGGGCGGCGTCTTTACCAAAGACGACACCGCGCACCCGGAGGTCTACACCCAGCAGATCGACGGTGATATCAAGAATCAGGTATCCACCGCCATCAACCGGTGTGTCATGCACGGCCCCTACAAAGGCCCGTCCGATCCCACGCAATCAGGTTCACCCGAAGCCTGGTGGGCGGACGTGAGCGCCTTCTATCAACAGAACGGGCTGAGCGATGCAAATTATCAGACGAATAACTACTCCCAGTACCTGCACGAGCGCAGCTATGACAACCTGTGTTATGCCCTCGCTTACGATGACAAGTTCAGTCAGAACGTGAACATCAGCGAGACCATTGACGACACGGCCACGGTCATGCATGTGGCGTTGAATTACCTGAAAGAAGCCGGGACAAAATTAAAGTCAGCCACCTACTGCGACAAACAGATTACTATCAAGCCGGACGCCACCTATCCAGATTCAGAGGCCGTGATCACCTTCACGCCTCCGGCAGGCACAACCGTGACCAAAGCCTTCCTCGCCTATCAGGGAGTCGCCGGCACCGATCCCGATCAGTATCCCGCCGTGGAGATGCCGGAAGTCAGCGGCAATTATCAGATCAACTTTGCTCCGGGCTCCTTTCTCAGCCCCTTCAAATTCTACGTGAAATATTCAGCGAAGGGAGTGGCCGGAGAAGTATTGCTCCCCGCCGACGCCATCGGCAGCAAGAAGCCATTGGAGTATTAGGCAAAGCACTGGCGCACGATCCAAAAGGGTAGGTTCATCGAACAGACCCTGTCTGATCGTGTGATGGACGCCGAATCGCGAGCGGCTCGCTCGCGGTCCGGCAAACTTCGGCCTGAATCGTGAATCCAACGGGGACCGGACAGCGGCGGCATCGTCCGGTGCAGTTGGAGTGCTCACAACGAAGGAGCGATGGTCCTTCGGTAATTACTCAACGGTTCCGATTCGACCTTTGCCGATGCACCGTGAGCATGTTTGAGGTGACGCATTTCCGAGGGTAAAGGCCCTGGCTAAAGTTCCGATTCGGCCTCTCCCGTCGCAATTCGGGCAGACTCTTGTGTTTCCATTGAGTCCTCCGCTGATCTCCAAATCCTGAACAAGACTGCGATAGCTGAAGGATGCATCAGAACGATCAACACTGTTTTCGCTCTGCATTGCCAGCTTCAGCAGCCGAATGGCTTCCCGTGGGTCCCCTCCTTCGTCGATGATTAAATTGGCGAGACCGGTTTGGCCGGGAGGAGTTCCGCTCTCGACGGCAATGGTGTAATACTTTCGCGCCTTTTTGAAATCCTTTTCTACCCATTTCCCATAATGAAAGAAATCTCCGAGGGTTGAGTTTGATCGTCCGTGGCCTTGCCGGGCGGCTGCTTCATAGAAGAAAAAAGCCCATGCCGCAAATGATTCATTGCGGATGCGACCGGCGAGATCAAATGCACCTCTGTGCAGGTCGCATGCGAGGGAGTATTGACCGACAGGGTGACCCATTCTACCGAGATCCTGAAGTAGCATCTCTCCTTCTTTTTTTGTCCTGTTGTTATTAGCTAAATCAATGGCGGCATTGACCCGGTGTCTCAGGTTTTCGTTTCTCTGCTTGAGCTCTACCCAGGGAAGAGGTTTCAAACCGGTTCTACGCAGAGTGACGGTATCGGTGGTAATGGTTCTGCCCAGTCGCTTATATTCGATCCGGACGGTGGTTCCGACAGGTCCGGTCATACGTTCTACCGCAGCGGGTATGGTCGATCCCTTCATACTGATTCCGTCGACGCGTTGAATAATGTCGCCGACTTGCAATCCGGCACGCCCTGCAGGGCCTGAAGGGTGAACCTCCTGAATGACGACTTGGTCAAGAACATGAGTGATAAGAATCGACAGACCACCGTCTTCTGAGAGCCCTTTGACCGCGGGAAGCCAGAGGCTTGTGATGAGGAGCAATGTTTTGAGGTTCGTGATGAGCATGGGATAAGTTTTCATTTTTGTCGTGGTTCGGTTCTCGAGGTTTCTCAGCATCTCCGAATAAAAGAATTCAGTTTCTGACTTCTAATTACCGAACCCGAATGTTGAGGTGAGGACATTTACGAAAAAAAATCAGGAAGAATTGTTCTCTGGATACACGGGAAGCCTTTTCCTGATGCGGGCGGATCCCTTTCGAACCCTGAAGCCATTTTCCTGCATCTTTGCGCTCACATCGCTCAATGCCAGGAGAGTCTTCACGCGAAGGCGCAATTGAGACACGGCTTGATAGCGCCATGCTAAAATCCATTCTTGGCTTGCGCCTGAAGGATATTACCTCATACTGAAATTGTTCAAATTATCAAAATTATCGCAATGAGCCGTATTTTAAACCTCCCTTTACTTTTTGTGTCTCTAAGTCTCGGCGCTTTATCAGCCAAAGCGGCCGATAATGAGAAGGTGCTCTTCAAAGATTTGGTGTCGCCGATCCTGAATGCGAAGTGCGGAAGCTGCCATGGTGCGGATAAGCAGAAGGGAAAGCTGCGCCTCGATACGATCGAAGCGATCATGAAGGGGGGAAGTGAAGGTGTTTCTGTTGTGGCGGGAAAACCTGCGGAGAGTTCGTTGATTGGGCGATCCAAGTTGCCGCTCGACGATGATGAGCACATGCCGCCTGAGAGCAAACCGCAGCTTACGAAAGAGGAGTTGGCGGTTGTTGAGTTTTGGGTGCAGTCCGGGGCGAATCCAACGGCGACTATTGCGGCACTCAAGCCATCCGCCGAGGTGGATGCGATGATCAAGGTGGTGATTGCGAACCCTCCGAAAGGTGCTGCGGCGACCGCGGTGGCCAAGGTGGATCCCGCGAAGTTGAAGATAGCGGAGGAAACGATCGGAAACGTGGAGAAGACAGGCGCATCGCTCATGGCGATTGCACAGGACACACCTGACTTACGTTTTTCCGCGCTGAATGTAGCGCGGGAATATAACGACAAGAATTTGGAAGTGCTAAAGCCGGTTGCTGATCAGGTGAAGTGGATGGATCTGGCGCGCACTCAGGTCACGGATGGCGGACTGGTGCATGTGGCCGGCATGAAGAATCTCACGCGGTTGCATTTGGAGAACACGAAGATCACTGATGCTGGTCTGGAACACTTGAAGGGGCTCGCGAATCTGGAGTATCTGAATTTGTATGGCACTGCGGTGACCGATGCGGGGCTCGCCAAGCTGGCGGGGTTGAAGAATCTCAAGAAGCTCTTTGTCTGGCAGACGAAGGTGACTGACGCCGGTGCGAAGAAGATCGGTGCGGCGATCCCGGGGATCACAGTGAATACGGGTTGGAAAGAACCGCCAGCACCGAAGCCGGTCGTGGTGGCCAAGACGACGCCTGCAAAGCCAGCGCCTGCGCCCAAGAAGCCTGTGCCGGCTCCAGCGCCAGCACCTAAGAAACCTGCGCCTGCCCCTGAGAAGGTTGCGTCAGCCAGTGGCGTTCCGGCTTTGGACAAAGCGGTGGCTGAACTGAAGCTGGCGGTTGCAGAAACTGCCAAGCTTTCTGCTGCTGCGGCGAAGACTTCGACCGACACGGAAGCTGCGGCGAAGAAGGCGGCTGCTGATGCGACTGCGGCGAAAGCAGCGTCTGACAAGGCAGCCATGATTGCGGGCGAAGCTAAGACAGCGCTCGATATGCTGGAGAAACTCGCGAAACTTTCTCCCGGAACGTATGACAAAGCTTTAGCTGAGCTGAAAGCCGGAAATGAAAAGGCCAACGCGGCAGCGGCAGCGGCGGCCAAGAAAGCCACGGATGCAGCGGCAGCTTCTAAAGCTGCCGAAGGGAAAATCGCGGGTGTGAAAGCGGCGGCGGCGAAGGCCGGTGCGCTGGCTCAGCAGACAAAAGCGGCTCTCGATATCCTGGTCAAAGCGACAGCAGATTGATCAGCTCCGGTTGCAGGCATCGGCGGTGAGGCCGGGGATTTTTCATGACAGCCTGCGGCATTGATCCGTCGCAGCAGGACGTGGAACATGGGGCACCGTGCATTCGGCTGTGTCCGAATGACGGTGACTATTTCAATCTCTCTGCCCACTCTCTCATGCGTTATCGACTCTCTTCCTTCTGTGCCTGGCTGCCTGCCTTTTTTGTGACGGCCTTGTCAGGCCAGGACTCAGCGCCTTCCTCGCACATGGTCTACCAGGACGCGAGTTTCCCGGGCGACATTCTGATCAACGAAGTTCGTGTTCCGAAGGACGGGATCGCGATGTACACCTACTACGAAGCTCTCGGTTGGAGTGGGAAAGGGGGCGGTTATGCCGGGATTCAGGCGCATCCCAAGGGGCACAACTATATCTTTTCGATCTGGGATCACAAAGAACACAGCGAACCAATCAAAGCGGTGTATCACGGCGCGGGTACACTGACCGAGAATTTCGGCGGGGAGGGGACGGGCCTGAAGTCCTGGAATTTCGAGCTCGGTTGGGAATCCGATGTCTGGTACACGCTGGTCGCCCGTTGCTGGCCGGTCGGCGATCACACATTCTATGGTTACTGGGTCCGGTCCGGGAAGTCGGGCCGGTGGACGCATCTGGTGACGATGGATGTCGCGGCGAAGGACGCATACTTCAATGGCGGCAACGATTCCTTTATCGAAGACTGGCTCGCGACCGGGGAAAAAGCCCGCACCACTCATGTGCGAAACGGATGGAAGCGGAAACCTGACGGTAAGTGGCACGCTTTTGGTAGCGCCCGATACTCGGTGAACGCCTGGGATCTGGTGGAGGGTAAGCGGTCTTTTAACTTCCGAACCAACTGGGATGGTGGCGTGGCAAAAGATGAGACCGGTGAATTCTATTTTATGACTTCAGGCGGTGTTGATACAAAGCCGACGAGCGAAAACCCGTCGGTTCATACGATCAAGCGGACTGAGGACAAGCCAAGTTATGGTGAAATCAAGCTGTTGTCAGGCACCGTCAGCCGGGCGGAGAACGGGCATATCGCGGTGAAGTGGGAGGTCGATCCCGATACGCTACCCCCGTTTGATTTCACGATCACCGCTCATGACAATCCGGAGGGAAAAGGCGAGCCGCTCGTGACCATTCAGAGAACCGAGCCACACGCCCGCGCATTTGCAATCGCTCCGGCGAAGGACCTGAGCCCCGACAAGCAGAGTTGGTTTCTGCGTTGCCGGGATATTCTGGGGAACGAATCTGCTCTGCTGCCGCTTCGCTTCACACGGTAGCGGAAAAGCTTAGCTCGACTCTGCGTTCTCTGCTGTGTTCTCCAGTTTTAGAGGTTCACTGAAGGTAAGCGTGCGGTAAGGGAACGGAATCTCGATGCCTGCTTCGTCGAGCGCTTTCTTGATGGCCGTGATCACATGACCGGTGGTGTGTCTCGCTTCGCGGGGGGCTGACCCCGTCCAAAAAGCCACGTCGATATCGATACTGCTCGCTCCAAATCCTGAAGGACAAATCTCAATTGGCTTGTCGGTGTTGACCGATTCGCAACTGGCCACCGCCTGTTCGATAACCTTGACCGACTCCGCCACGTCTTCACCGTAGCCAACGCCGGCCGCGATGTGAACCCGGCGATGAGGAGTGGACGTCAGAATCTCCACTGCGCTTTTGAAGATGACCGCGTTCGGTAACACGACGAGCTCGCCAGTGGTCTTGCGGATCTTGGTCATTCTCATCTCGACGTCTTCAATGCGCCCGCGAATCCCTTCGCATTCGATGAAGTCACCGGACTCAAAAGGGAAGCGCCATAAGATCAAAATGCCGGCGAAGAAGTTTTCGAAGATGTCCTTGAAAGCGAAACCCACCGCGACAGACAGAAGACCCAGTGCCCCGAGCGCTTTCGCGGGAGTCAGACCCGGGAAAACCACCATCGCAGCAATCATCAGACCGGCGAACCACAGGCCAATCGAGATGAAACGCAGAAACAACTCGCGCAGCGATTGCCGCATGGACTTCTTTTTCTTCAGCAGACGATCAGCCATTCGGGACACGATTGCCACGACGATCCAGGTCCCTATCAAAACCAGAATCCCGGCACCCATCAGCGGGAGATGTTCGAGGAAGCTTTTCCAGACCCCTCCCAGAGTTCCCATTAGCGTGTCTTTTACTTCATCAATACTCTGCGGCACGGGTGCCTCCGGATCTTCAGCTTGGGCAAATAAAAACATATCAGCCTCCCTCTATCGCTCGATTCATTCCAAACCGTCCTGACAGGCGCGATCGACGTGCTGGCGGGGGATTGTGCTTCTAACATATCACTAAAGAAATCCCCGGCTACATTCGATCTGCAACGCGAGTCGCTCTTTTCTGTTGCAAGTTGCAACGCCACGATCAGACAGGGTTGGTTCGTTGATCGGACCCTGTCTGATCGTGGATCACTTCCGGACGATGCCCCGGATGCGGGTGTCATTGCCGATTCGTTTCACCGACACGTTGTCGAGATCGGCGATGATGTTGTCCACCGGCATGAGTCGCTTACCTCCGCCGCCGATGATGGGGGCCTGGTAGATCACCACTTCGTCGATCAGTTTTTTGGCAATGCCGTGGGCAAAAAGTCTGCCGCCGCTTTCCAGCAACACGGAAGTGATCCCGCGCTTGCCCAGAGTCGTGAGCACGCGGGCGAGAGATTCCCCGTGGAAGACTTCGGTCCGGTCAGCGAAGTCATCAGTGAAGAGATTGAGATCCTCGGGCAGCTCGCGGATCGCCGTCAGCACCACGCGCCATGGCTGGTCCCGTCCCACCGCGTGTTTTCCCCGCAGCGTGAGCAGAGGGTTGTCCGCGCGTGCGGTTTCGCCGCCGATCAAAACCGCATCGCACTGGGTGCGCAGTCTCTGAACATCCTCGCGAGACTCCGGTCCGCTGATCCACTGGCCACGGCTTTTGGTCAGCGTGGTGCGACCATCCAGAGTGATCGCTGACTTCGCAATTACATAAGGTTTCCCCGTGGAAATGTGCTTCGCAAAAAATCGAATCAACTCGCGGCATTCGTCCTCACAGACGCCAACACTCACATCGATCCCCGCTTTCGCCAAAATCCGCACCGCTGCACCGGCGTGGGCCGGGTTGGGATCAAGGGTGCCAATGACAACCCGGCCAAAGCCGACTTTGAGGATCGCATCAGTGCACGCGCCCGTTTTCCCGGTGGTTGAGCACGGCTCCAGGGTAACATAAATCGTGGTGCCGGCGAGTGACCGCCGGGGGAACTTCGCAGTCGCGTCGGCGATCGCCTCGACTTCAGCATGGGGATGTCCCGCTTTGTGATGCCAGCCGCGGCCAAGAATTTCTTTGCCGTTTTTAGAAACAATCACTGCTCCCACGGCTGGATTCGGACTCGTCCTGCCAAGACCTTTGCGCCCCTCACGGAGGGCGAGCTTCATGAATTTCTGATCGTTGCTCACCCCATACAGTGCAACGAAATCAGGATTCGGAAACTGTTCCCTGTAGCATTTTTCGAAATGTCAGGTTGATCCGCGGAGTGGTGATCTTCCTGGTCTTCGGGAGGCAATGCCGCCAGTGAGTCTGCGTCGCCCCCTTCATCACCAGCAGGCTCCCGGACTCAAGCGTGATGGAAATGACCTCCTGAGTTTGCTTGTGCTTGAACCGGAAGACGCGTTCCGCCCCGAAACTGAGCGAGGCAATACTCGAATTCCCCGCGAGGCTTTTCTCATCATCGCTGTGCCAGGCCATGCCCTCATCCCCTGTGTGATAAAGATTCAGCAGGCAGGAGTTGAAACGATCCCCGGTCGCTTCCTCGACGATCGCCTTCAGCTGTAAGAGGTCGTACGTCCAGTCGAGCGCCCGTTTGGTCGCGCCGGAATAAGAGTAGCTGAATCCCGCATCCCCATACCACGCGACCTTTCGCTTGGTGATGTAATGCTTCCCGAAGATGTGAGCTTCATCATGCTTCCATTGGATGTCGGAGAAAAGGGAATCGAAATAGCGGTCCGCTTCCTGATCCGGAATAATGGAGCCATAGAAGTTCACCACGCCATCTTGAGGCAGCAGATTGTCGGCAGGATTGGGGGCAAAGAGATCCATCAGTCCGTTCTAGCCCTGCGATTCTTTTTCTAACAACGTCCGCTTTCGTTCGACACCCCACCGATAGCCGGACAGCTTGCCATCCGTGCGCACCACCCTGTGACATGGAATGACAACAGCCAGCGGATTCGCCGCGCAGGCACCTGCCACGGCGCGGACTGCTTTCGGTGAGCCGATCATTTCCGCAATCTCACGGTAGCCCACCGTTTTACCGGGAGGGATTTCCCGGAGAGCTTCCCACACCTTGCGTTGAAACACCGTGCCGCGAATATCGAGCGGCAGCCCGCTGGCGGTGAGAGCTGGCGAATCGATCAGGGCGATCACCGTTGCGACTACCTTTTCGTAAGTTTCGTCAGCATCCGTGATCGTCGCCTTTGCGAAGCGTTTCTGCAGATCGATGGCCAGTTCATTGGCATCGTCGCCCATCAAAATCGCGCAGACACCCTTCTCCGTAGAAGCCACCAGCACCGAACCGAGAGAGCACTCCCCCACCGCAAAGTGAATCGTTTCCTGCACGCCGCCTCGACGATAGCTGTCGGGATTCATCCCCAATGTCTCACCCGCATCGGCGTAGAACCGGCCGGTGGACTGATACCCCGCGTCGTAAATCGCCCCGGAGACATTGTGACTCTTCCTCAGCGCTTCGCGAACCCGATCCGCACGACACGCTTTGTGATACGCCTTCGGAGTCATGCCAACGACCGCCTTAAACTCACGGTGAAAATGGAACGGGCTCATCCCCGCCGAACGGGCCAGCGTTTCCAGCGCGGGAGCTGACTCAGCACCTTCGATCATGCGACACACCGCCACCATCCTGGCCGATACTTGGGTTTCGATCGAGGCTTCGTCCGGGACGCAGCGTTTGCAGGGGCGAAATCCGGCCTGGCCGGCGGCATCGTTGTTTGGGAAAAAGCGGACGTTCTCCCGTTTGGCCAACTTCGATTTGCAGGAAGGTCGGCAATAGATGCCGGTCGTGATCACCGCATAGACAAACCTTCCATCCGCCCCACGATCACACCGGGAGACGGCATCGTATTTCTCGGAGTCAGTTTCGTAGGGTACCGCCTTTCCGGAAGCCGGTTCGTTGATCGTTGTGGAGTCGGTCGTCATTCTTCGAGTGGGATTGTTCAACGCCATACTAATGACGCGACAGGAACCGGCACTCCGGTTCTTGCTATTCTATTCCAATCCTCCTCGAAGGTAGAAGCCGGATCACCTCACAAACGACGCCACTTTCTCCCGTCGCGTTCCAGCATGTCGTCGGCTTCTTTCGGGCCCCAGGATCCGGCGGGATAATCCGCCATCACTGGAGGATCGGCTGACTTGTGCCAGGCATCTTCGATCGCATCCACGAATTCCCACGCGGTTTCGACCTCATCCTTCCGTGCAAAGAGCGTCGCGTCCCCGGCCATCGCATCGAGCAAAAGTCGCTCATAGGCTTCAGGGCTCGATTTGCGAAATGCTGTCTGATAACGGAAATCCATCTTCACCGGCTGAAGTCGCGCGGAGGGCCCGGGCAACTTGGAGCGAATTCCCAGCGAGATCCCTTCGTCAGGCTGAATGCGCATCACCAGCACGTTTCCGGGAACCGTCTCCGCGCCTTCAAGCACGTTGAAAAGCACACCCGGTGCGTCTTTGAAGTGGATCGAAATCTCGGTCGTCTTTTTCGGCAAACGCTTACCCATCCGCACGTAAAACGGCACGCCTTCCCAGCGCCAGTTATCGATCATGATCCGCAGCGCGACATACGTCTCTGTCATCGAACCCGGATTCACGCGGTCTTCACGCCGGTAACCGACGACTTCCTCGCCATTCACCGTATCCGCTGTGTACTGAGCGCGAACCACGTTTTCGGCGACCGCTTTGACCCCCTTGATGGGACGCAGACTCTTGAAAATTTTCACCTTCTCATCCCGCACGCCGTCAGCCGAAAGATCGATCGGTGGTTCCATCGCGATCAGGCTGAGGAGTTGCAACAGGTGATTCTGGACCATGTCACGCATGGCGCCGGACTTGTCGTAGTAGGCCCCGCGACCACCCTCCATCCCGAGGGTTTCCGAGCAGGTCATCTGGACATGATCAATGCACCGGTTGTTCCACAGCAACTCGAACAGCGCATTGGCAAAGCGCAGCACCATGATGTTTTGCGCCGTTTCCTTGCCGAGATAGTGATCGATCCGGTAAGTGTCCTTTTCCTCAAACGTATCATTCACCACCTTGTTGAGATGGCGGGCAGTCTTCAAATCTGTGCCGAATGGTTTCTCAACCACCACCCGCGCCCAGGCACCCTCTTTGGGTTCATTTAATCCTGATTTCTTGAGGTGAAGCAGAATGTCATCAAAAAATTCAGGGGCCGAAGCGATGTAGAAGAGCCTATTCCTTGTTCCGCCCTCTTCTTCCAGCTTGTTCAGTTTTTCATTGAGCCTCTCATAGCCCTCCTGATCGTTGAAATTACTCTCGTGGTAGGTGATTGACTTCGAAAAGGTATTCCACAGTTCATCGTTGTGTTTTTGCCGTGAGTTCTCGCGGTTCTGCTCTTCAAGGCCTTCCCGGAATTCTTCGTCCGTCTTTTCACGACGGGCAAAACCGATCACCCGCATCCCGGAGGGCAGATCACTGTCCGCAGCAAGATTATAGAGCGCCGGAATCAGTTTCCGGTGAGTCAAATCTCCCGTCGCCCCGAAAATAACGAGCGTGCAGGGTTCAGGGCGATTTCGGATAGCGAGGTCATCCTCGCGGAACGGGTTTGCGTCTTCCATAGATACAGATTTTTTGCAACCAACAGCAGACTTGGGGCCATTCAACCCAGAATCGCTTCGGTCATGCGAAGGGCCTCTACGTTCGGCTTCACCTCGTGGACGCGGTGAAGTGGCACGCCCTGCTCCCGTGCGTAGGAGGTCAGGGCCACGGTGGGCCAGTTCCGGTCATCAATTTCGTCCGATCCGATCAGTTTTCCGATGAAAGATTTGCGCGAAACGCCCAACAGCAGGGGGCATTCGTCGATCGAAAGGTCTTTCAAGTTTCGCAGCAGGGCGAGGTTGTGCTCCAGCGTCTTTCCAAATCCGATGCCCGGATCGAGAACGATGGAACGTTTCGAAATCCCGGCGGCTTCGGCCATGGCGAGCTGGGTCACAAAAAAATCACGCACCTCGGCGACGACATCCTCATACTCGGGCGAGGCCTGCATCGTTCTCGGGGTGCCTTTCATGTGCATGATCACTACGCCGGCCCCCGATTCAGCAGCGGTTGTCGGCATGGCAGAATCCCCCTTCAGTCCGGTCACGTCATTGATGATCAACGCCCCGGCGGCGACCGCCTGTTGAGCGACAACGGCTTTTGAAGTGTCGATTGAAATAACCGCCTCCGGGTATTGGGCGATAATGCCTTCGATCACCGGGATGACCCGGGCCAGTTCATCGCTTTCAGAAACCTCAGCCGCTCCGGGCCGGGTGGATTCCCCGCCGATATCGATAATCCCCGCGCCATCGTCGATCATGGCGAGTCCGTGAGCCACCGCCCGTTCCAGATCGACGAATTTTCCGCCGTCGGAAAAGGAATCCGGCGTGACGTTGAGGATTCCCATGATTTCACCGCGCTTGGAGAAATCGAAAGTCTTGTCGCAACAATTCCAGATCATCGGCCGGACCGTAGCACATAGAAACGACGAAGCCGCCCTCCAAATCGCATGGATTCAGAGGGCGGCTTCGCCGTAAAAAATAAGTTGTGCACAGAACAAATGGTGGGGCGAAGCGTCCCATAGGCGTCAGGTTAAGCACCTGTTTGAAGTGTTAACAGGAGTCGTTGGGGGAGAGATATTCGGTCCTTTCGCTTTTCGTATTGGTTGTGATAATCGAGGTGTTC
>JBLWYI010000005.1:0-307478 GCA_048267005.1 Verrucomicrobiales bacterium
TTCAAAACGCAGATCGCATGTTTCAGATCTCCAAGATCAAGGGCAACAGTATGAGTAGGGATTGTGTTCATCAGCAGTGAGTCTATCAGCCCGCTCCCGCAGGCTCACTGCCTTCTCATCTAATCTTGTTGTGCCTCGGTTGTTGCGTAACGCTGTTCGAAAACAGTGATCCAGTGCTGAGCATAGGTTGGAAAACCGTATCCCAGTGAAGGATCGTAGCGCAAGGATGCACGCCATGAGGCCTCCAAAACAACATTGGGATCGATATCGGGAAACTCAGCGCTGAGGCCATCGTAATATCGGTAGAGCTCTGCCCTTGCATTGGCAACTCTGCGCAACGGCTCCTCCAAATCGGGAAACCGTCCGTTCAGGTTGTTGTCGCGAATGTGGCCTTCGTAGAAAGAACGTCTGAGCTTCATTGACCGCATAGTTTCTACGGCATCGTCACTAGAGACGGAACGTTCAGCCTTAAGCTCATCAACCGCATAGCGTAGGGTAGTGCGAAACACTTCTTCCTGGCCGTTCTCAGGAGGAACGAGGATCGCCTCAAATTCTCGCTCTTCATGGAGCGCCTTCTCAACCATCACCAAATGGAACCCACGGGCAATCGGAAGGCTCAAGAATGTGGAAACCAAGCCATCAAGTTCCTCGCGTAACGCTATCTCGACGACTTCCATTTTCTCGGCACAACGTTCAAGAGCACTCAGCCCTGACGGAGAGCGCGGGTTGATTGTGAGATAGTCTTGCCAATTAGAAAAGTCATTTCAACTCCGGCGCGGTCAGGGCTTGAGTGCCTCGCCTTGTTGGGCCTTGGTGTTGTAGTAGCTCTCGAGGATACCTCTTCCAGTAAATCTCGCTGAGAGCCCTGCTGTATCCAAATCCCCTACGTAAAAAGGATCTAGCTGTCCAGCTCGCTCGAGGAGCCTGTTTCCGTCCGCCTCGGAAATACCATCAAACTCGTGAGCGAATAGGCTGGCCCCAAGTCCGAATGCCCAGCAGAAGTCTGGTTCATCACCCATCCGTCCCTGGAAATCACGCCAAAGATCGATGAAACGAGTTCGATAAGCTTCACCGGGGATCGAGAGTTTAAGGCGATACTCCTCGGCTACCGCATACCAAAGATTGAATCCAAGTCGAATCACAGTCTCAGAATCCGAATACCCCTCGGCAATTCGCTTCTCGAGTTCATCGATTGCGCCTGGGTAAGTCTCCGTGACTTCAAGCTCGTGAATATCTGAGAGTGAAAGCGCCATTTTTCTTGGCCCAACGTCAGAGAGATGTCAGCCGCTGCTGAGGGCGCAATCTCGACTTTTGGTTGATGATTGAAATATTCTCATGGTTTCGATCCCACGGCGGCAGCGGCTTGATCATCCTCGTCTTGTTCGGCGCGAACGATTCTTGATACTCCGACCGTAACACCATACTCATGATCAAACAGCGCGAGAACGCCAGATTCAAGAACGATGAATGTGTCCTTGGAGTTCAATAGGGTCTCTCGGGCGAGCTCCTCGTTGAGCCGTTCGTGAAGCCTCTGATCATTGCATACAAAGGGAAAGTAATCAGGCCATCCGCATCCAACATCAGGGATGACTAACGCCCGCAGACCGGTCAATCCGTGGGCTCCAACTACGCGGAGGAATGCGTCGCCGCTGCCTTCCGATTCTTGAAGGGCAAACGGTTGTCTCACAGCAGTAGGATCCCATGCCTCAATGATGTCCCCAGCCTCATCCAGTCCCAAATCCTGTGGTCGCGTGATAAAGGCTGACAGAGGCACAAACTTGTGGAGCAACCGCATTGCCTCCTGCCACTCATGGGATTCGAAATTGGGCTCCATTTTCTTCGCCGAACAGTTTTATTCTCCCGCCGTCGCTTTTGCCCCCTGGTAAGCGACAGTTCCCTCCCAAGGTACAAAAGCGACTTTAAAGGGTAGAGCTTCGCGGCGGGAATTCATAAATGATGCTAACGCATCGGGAATCCCCGTAAAAGAAATTTTGGTAGTTTTTCGGAATAATCATTTTGAACTTGCAGGAATCAAGCAGCGCCCAATTTCACGTGACGGTTCATTGAATCGTTTTAGATCATTTCTCAAAAGTCTTTTCATAAATCAATTTTTTTTGACCGTATGATCATTGCTCACTGCGCTCGTTTGGCTTTTTAAAGCCGGCCCAAATTCCCCGTGCCTTCGTTCCTTTTCAGTCGTGAAGGAAATGCCAGGGCATCTTACGACCGAAACTGACGCCCCTTTTGCGGACCCGTGCGACGCTTTTGCAGTGCGATGCGACGCCTTTGCAGAGCTGTGCGACGCCTTTGCAGTGCTGTGCGACCCTTTTGCAGTGCTGCATGACGCCTTTACGATGCTATTCGACACCTTTGTATTACTGTGAAACGCCTTTTCAAGGCTGTACAACGACTTTCAATTACAGCCAGACGCCTTTGAGTTCTTGTTGCAGGCATTTATATTCCTACAAGACGACTATTGAGTGCAGCAGGATGCGTTTAAAGTCTTCTTCGACGCCTTTGCAGTGCTGTGAGACGCCGTTGCAGTGCTGTGCGCCCCTCTTGCAGTGCTGTGCGTCCCCTTTGCAGAAAGCGGAATTCACGAGTCAACAGGGTCTGATTGGTGAACGAACCCTGTTGGATCGTGAGAACCCGCTTTTGTGATTGTTCCGCTCAACGACCTGCCCGCTCCCGAACCTGCCGATTTTGAATGCGTTCCGATCGATCAAAGCCCGGAGTTGGTCAGTCTCAATTTGTTACATTCTGTCGTGACCGGTTTCGCAAGGGCTTGCGGTTTTGGCGAGTCGAACCTGTGGGTCCCTCTGCGATCCTGACTTTTTTTGCCCTCACTCGATCATGCGCGTGCCTTCCCGGCGGATTTCTGATAACTACGTCGTCATGTATCGCCTGTTTTCCCTCTTTCTTGGAGTTTTCCTATCGTTCAGCCTTTCGGCTGCGGATCGCCCGAACGTTCTCTGGATTTCATCCGAGGACAACGGGCCTCAGCTTGGCTGTTATGGTGATGATTATGCGGTCACTCCGCATCTTGACGCACTGGCAAAGAAATCGCTTCGTTACACTCGCGCCAGCTCATCGGCCCCCGTTTGCGCGCCTGCCCGAACCACGATCATTTCGGGTATCTTCCCCCCGGCAACCGGAGCGGAACATATGCGCTCCATGGTGGATCTCCCCAAAGCGTTCAAAATGTTCCCCGCTTTTCTAAAAGAAGCCGGCTACTACACCACGAACCAATCGAAGGAAGATTATAACCTGCACAAGATGCCTGATCCCTGGGATGCCTCAGGAAAGAATGCCCACTGGAAGGATCGCGCTGATGGCCAACCGTTCTTTTCGGTTTTCAATTACACGATTTCTCACGAGTCAAAGATCCGGAATGCGATCGATGACAAAGACCGGATCCATGACCCGGCTAAAGCTCCTGTTCCTGCTTATCACCCCGACACTCCGGAGGTGCGCAAGGACTGGGCTCAGTACTACGACCGGATTACGATGATGGATAAAGAGTGTGGTGCCGCGCTCAAGGAAATCGAAGAGGCCGGGCTGATGGATGACACCATCATTTTCTACTGGGGTGATCACGGCTCCGGCATGCCGCGGAGCAAACGCTGGCCTTACAATTCAGGCCTGAATGTTCCGCTCATGGTTCATTTTCCTGAAAAGTGGAAGCACCTCGCTCCCGAAGAGTATGAAGCCGGTGGCACGAGTGATCGCCGGGTCGGGTTTATTGATCTCGCTCCGACGATGCTGAGCATTGCGGAGATTGAGCCTCCCAAATGGATGCAGGGTGGCGCTTTTGCCGGGAAATTCCAGACGGAAGCACCGGAGTACAGCTTTGGTTTCCGCGGGCGGATGGATGAACGGATTGATCTCGTTCGCACGGTCTTCGGCAAGCGCTACGTTTACATCCGCCAGTACATGCCGCACCGGGCTTACGGCCAATACATTCAGTATATGTTTGTCACTCCCACCACGCAGGTGTGGCATGACAAATTTCACGCCGGGGAATTGAACGAGGCGCAGTCGCATTTCTGGAAAAAGAAGCCGGCCGAGGAGCTTTATGATTTGGAGACCGATCCGGACGAAGTGAACAATCTCGCTGACTCGGCTGAGCATCAGGACATTCTCAACAAGATGCGTAAGGCGCACCGGGACTGGGAAAAGGAGATTCTCGATGTTGGATTCCTGCCGGAAGCTGAAGTCCACAGTCGCAGCGTCGGAACCACGCCCTATGAAATGGCCCGCACTCCGGGAAAATACGACTTCGACTCGATCTTTGCGGCAGCAAATCTGGCGACAAGTCTCAAGGCGGAGGATCTTCCCGAAATCGTCAAGCTGCTTGATTCTGATGACAGCGCGGTCCGCTACTGGGGCGCCATCGGATTGCTCTGCCATGAGGAAGCGGGCGTAAAGGCCGGGGGCGATAAACTGGTCGCCGCCATGGATGATGAGTCTGCGGTGGTCGCGATTTTCGCTTCAGAAACCCTGGGGCGGTTTGGGCCTGCGGAGCACAAACAGAAGGCTCTTGAAACGATCATGAGTCACGCCAATCAGGCAACCGGAAATGTCTTCGAAGCGATCGTCGCCAACAATGCGCTGGATTACCTCCCTGTAGAACTCACAAAACCAAAGCTGGAAGCGATCAAGGCGTTGCCACGGAAGCCCGGCAAGAAAGCAGAGCGGGTGGATGGTTATGTCGGCAGTCTGCTGGGCAAGATTGTGAAGGATTTGGAGGAGTGATCTCCCCTGTTTCAAGCCAACGCTTCGAACCCACAAAAGAGTCGTCCATCGCTTTTGGGATCAACCGGCATCAGCTCGTCGCTGTCGAGGTGGCGTTCGCAAACAGCATCGAATTCCGCAGGCGTCACCACGCGTCGGATCTCGTTGGTGAACTCTCCGTCGGATATCCCTGAGCTGATGTAGTTCATGAATTTCTTCATTCTCGTGACGTGCCCTTTTTCATGAAACTTCTGGGACTCTACCGCAACGGCCTCGTAAAGATCTGAAACGTAATCTCTGAGATCGGTCAGTTCTGGCTGAAACACCTTTTCTCCGGCAAGAGCCTGCCTGATTTGATCGTAGATCCATGGATTCCGGATTGCTCCCCGGCCAATCATAAGGCCGGCTGCATGGGTTCGCTCAAGCATGGAAAGCGCTGAGCGAACGGAAACGATGCTGCCGTTCGCCGCGACGGGAAAGGGCAGTTCTTTCACCGCGCGCGCGATTTCTTCGGTGTGAACCTCGCTTTGGTACCGCTCCATGACGGTCCGCCCGTGGATGGCGAGTCCGTCGATTGGCAGTGACTTGAAGAGTGCAAGCAAGCTGTCGAATTCCTGCTCGCTCTCGAATCCCACCCGGGTTTTCAGGGTGAGGCTGCCTTTGACTACCGGCCGCAGGGTCTCGGCTATCTCGCGAATCAAATCCAGGTCAAGCAACAGAGCCCCTCCTGATTTCTTGCCACAGATCCGCGGGGCCGGGCAACCGAGGTTCACATCGATCCCTGCGCAGTCGGATCGTTCCTGAAGTTCCTTTGCCGTCCGCGCCAGCTCAGCCGGTTCGTTTCCGATCATCTGGGCGATGACCGGTTTCCCGGTGTGGCTGTCGGTGATGGATCGCAGGATTTCCCTCGATGGATGGGAATCGACATGCACCCTGAAGTACTCCGTGACATAGACATCCGGCCCTCCGCGTCGATGCATCACCTTCCACAACGGGAGCGTCGAAACGTCCTGCATGGGGGCAAGAGAGAGGGTTGGCGGGGTTGCGGTCACGATTTTACTGGGCAGAATCCGGTGGAAACTTGAAAAGTAACCGCATGTCCTCTTACGTCTTCCGAATTTTATGCTGTCTGTTCGTGGCCTTTTGCCAACCCTCTATTGCTGCCGGGCCGCCTTATACCATTGAGCTGACCACTGCCCGGCAGGGATTCGACAGGAAGATGTGCTGGGTGCACGCGCGGGCCGGAGCCATCCCGAAGGCCGGTGAAGCCGGGAACCCGCTTGTGGTGATGACACTCCAGAAACTGCAGCTCTCCGGCTCAGACATTTTTTATGCGCTCAATGAGATGCGCACCTCTGATGGCGGCAAGACCTGGACGGAACCTTTCCAGCATGAGTCGTTCGCCAGGGTGCCGTTTTCCTACGATGGCAAAGACGATCTGGAGATCACCGTGTGTGACTTCTGGCCGCGCTGGCATGAGAAGACCGGCAAGCTTCTCGGGACCGGGCATACTGTTGTTTACGAAAACAACAGAGTCATGCACAAGCGTCCGCGGGCCACACCCTATTCGGTGTATGATCCTGAAACTCACAGCTGGTCTCCCTGGAAGACGATTGAACTTCCCGATGATCCGAAATTCAAAAACGCCGGTGCCGGTTGTGTCCAAAGGTTCGATCTGCCGAACGGGGATATCCTTCTCCCGATTTACTTTTCCGAAATCGGCGCGGGCCGGTATGCCACGACCGTGCTGCGCTGCTCATTCGATGGAAAGGATGTCCGCTATGTCAGTCAGAGCAACGCGTTGACAGTTCCTGTGAAGCGAGGGCTCTACGAACCGTCCATCACCCGTTTCGGTAACCGCCTTTTTCTGACGATGCGGAATGACAACCATGGCTATGTCTCGGTGGCTGATTTGGATGACACGCTTGAATTTTCAGAACCGAAGCAGTGGACCTTCGACGACGGCTCCGACCTGGGGAATTACAACACACAACAGCACTGGGTGATGCATCCGAAACACGGGCTTTATCTTGTTTACACCCGGCGCGGCGCGGAAAATGATCATGTGTTCCGCCATCGTGCTCCGTTGTTTATCGCCAAAGTTGATCCGGATAAGCTCCACGTCATTCGGTCGACCGAACAGATTCTGGTACCTGAGAAGGGAGCACGGATGGGGAACTTCGGCGTGACCGAGGTGACGCCCGATGAAACGTGGGTCACGGTCACTGAATGGATGCAGGCCCCCGGTCCGAACTACACCGATCCGGAGCCACTCATCAAACGCGGGGCTGATAATCGCGTGTGGGTGGCCAAGTTGAAATGGGCAGAGTGAAAGCTCCCGGAATGCATATTGCACAATTCGGGGCAGAATGTTAGCCCTGAGCCTGATCGCTTCGTTGGTACGGAATTTGTTCTTTAAAGGGAGGTATGGAACTCTCCCTATCTTCATACAAAGAGCAGATGAAAATGCTTCTCGGTCCTGAAGTGACTTCGGGAAACTCGGTCGACGTGCTGGTGAACGGTGACGAGATATTTCCGGCCATGCTGGATGCGATCCGCAACGCTCAGGAAAGCGTTCACTTCGTCACCTTCGTTTACTGGTCGGGCGTCATCGCAAAAGAGTTCGCCGATGCCATCGCAAAAAAGGCCCGCGAGGGAGTCGAGTGCTACGTGATTCTCGACGCGCTGGGCGCTCATCGTATGGATCGCAAACTCGTTGCCGCTATGCGCGAGGCGGGTGCCCGCGTCGTATTTTACAATGATCTCACCCCGAAAGATCTGCCTCACTACCTGAACCGGACTCACCGCAAGATCCTCGTGACTGATCACAAGGTCGCCTTTAACGGGGGAGTTGGAATCGCTGACGAATGGCGCGGCGACGCCAGGCACCAAGGTGAGTGGCATGACATACACTTTCGCGTGACCGGCCCAGCCGTGGCTCAGATCTTTAACGCCTTTGCCGAGAACTGGAACGAGATCGACGAAACGGAAACCAAGTTTGATTACCTGACACCTGATGAAGGCGATTACCCTGTCCGCCCCATTCCCGGACAGCTGCCGTATACTGCGACAGTCGGGAATCTTGACGTGCAGTCATTCCACAGCTCGCCTCGCGACGGCCACTTTGAGGCTTACGAGCTCTACAAATCAGCTCTCGAAAGCGTCCGGAACACCTTGCATATCGAAAACGCATACTTTGTCCCCAACGAAGAAATGCTCGACCTCTTATTTTCGGCAAAAGCCCGCGGAGTGGACATCAAAGTCATCCTCCCCGCTGACAACAATGACTCATGGTTTGCCCGCACTCGATCCCGGGCAATATGGGGCGAAATCCTCAGAGCCGACATCGAGATCTACCGGCACACTCCAAGTATGTCCCACTCAAAGTTCATGATCGTGGACGGCCAGTGGGTCACCGCCGGGTCGGTTAATTTCGATACCGTCTCCTTCAAGATCAACGAGGAATCCAACCTCAATTTCTTCGGTCTCGAATTCTCTCGAGTGATGAAAAAGATCTTCGATTACGACCTCAGCCGAAGTTCGCGCGTCACGCTCAGAGAATGGGAAGACCGCAGTTTCTTCAAGAAGGCGGAGGAGGCTGCTTCCAAACTCATCCCCATTCCTGTCTGACGCCTCACGAATCAACAGGGTTCGTTCATTGAACCAACCCTGTTCACTCACTCACGACGATCTTTGCTGACCGGTGAAGCCTGGCCGAATCATCTTGCTTCTCACGCCGGTTTCAGGTTTCAATCGGCCATGACCCCAATTCTACGAATCTTCTCCGGGAATATGCCCTTCCTGTTCGCCGTGGCGTTTTTGTCATTGGTTACTGCTTGTGCTCAGGACGACTCTGCTAAATCATCCAAAGCTATGACATCAGGAATTTCCGAAGAAAACTGGGGCGAGATTGATGGGCAGCCCGTAGCGCTTTTCACTTTGAAGAACGCCAATGGCGTCACCGTGAAGATCACGAATTACGGTGGGGTTGTGCAATCGATTCTTGTCCCTGACAAAGACGGGAAGTTGGCCGATGTCACACTGGGCTTCGACACCGTTGCTGAATACCCGGAGAAAACCCAGTATTTCGGATGTATCACCGGTCGTTACGCCAATCGAATCGCCAAAGGTAAATTCACGCTCGACGGTAAAGAATACACACTCGCCTTAAACAATGGCGACAATCACCTCCACGGTGGCGAGAAAGGGTTCAATCAGTATGTCTGGAAAGCAGAGACCTCCGATGGTGACAGCGAGCCAAGCCTGAAACTGACCCACACCAGTCCCGACGGGGACGAAGGCTATCCCGGGTCGCTCTCCATGACCGTGACCTACACCCTCACCAAAGACAACGGGCTGAAGATTGACTACGAAGCCACCACTGATAAAGCCACCGTCCTGAACCTCACCAATCATGCCTACTTCAATCTCGCCGGCGCAGGAAGCGGCAATATCCTTGAGCATGAATTGCTCCTCAAAGCTGATGGCTATATTCCCACTGACGACGGCGGAATCCCACTGGCCGGAGTGTCGACCGTGGAGGGCACGCCCTTTGACTTCCGCACGTCGACCACCATCGGTGCCCGAATTGAGGACGACGACCAACAGCTGAAGAACGGCATCGGTTATGATCATAACTGGGTGATGAAAGACAGCCGCGACGGAAAGCTTGCCCATGTCGCGACTTTGACCGAGCCAAAGTCCGGTCGCATTCTTGAAGTGCATACCACCGAGCCGGGCTTGCAGTTTTACACGGGAAACTATCTTGACGGTCGGACCGGCAAAGACGGCAAGTCGTACGTTCACCGCGGAGCGCTTTGCCTCGAAGCCCAGACCTTCCCCGACTCACCCAACCGCCCCGGGTTCCCCTCCCCTGTTCTGAAGCCGGGAGAAAAGTACACCCAGACAACGATCTATCGCTTCGATGTAGCGAAGTGAAGCTTGTGTCAGAAGGTCGGACATGAAAAAAATAGCCATCGCGCTGCTGGCATCACTGCCGACTTTCGCTCTCGCAGACAAACCGGGGGAAACACCTTCTCCCCCAGAAGTATCAACTGAAACCCCGGCCATTCTCTGCGCGGACCAGGCAGACAACCGGATCCGGCTGGTCGATCCCCTTACACCGGGTGACCGAAAAACGACTCTGTGGTGTTACCCGCCGGATGATGAGAAGCCGCTAAAATACCGTCCCACCGACGCGAAGCGCGTTGAAATCAAAGGTGAGACATTCATCCTCGCGGCCTATCACGGACGTGTGCGTCTGGTGCGTTTCAGTGATCAAAAGCTCATAAAAGATTTCTCAACTTACAGCAGTTGCCATTCTGCAGAACTGTTGCCCGACGGATCGATCGTCAGCGTCAACAGCAATCACGGCATGCTGCGGCTGCATCGCTCAGAAGATGAGTTTGTCGACCATGAGCTGCCTTATGCGCATGGAGTCACTTGGGACAAAGAACGCAAGTGCCTCTGGGTGCTCGGTGATTTCCTTTACCGGTTCAATTACACCGGAGGCAATCTTTCCCTCGAACACAAATTCAAGATGCCAAAGACACCGACCGGCCACGACCTGTTTCCAGTGAGGAAAGAAGCGAAGCTTCTGGTGAGTAACAACGACGGGCTGTATCTCTTTGATATCGCTACCGGGAAATTCGAAACCGTGTCTGAATTAACGGGAATCAAGAGCGCGAGCCAGGATGCAGATGGTTCGATCTGGGTGAGTGAACCGAAGAAGATTGAAGGTGCAAAAGACTGGCAAAGTGATGGATTTATCCCTGTGCGGCCGAAAGAGCTTACTACAGGCCACACGATTGAAGGGGCACTGTTCTACAAAGCTCGCTGGTGGCAGAAAGTCAGTTTCAGCTACTGATGCGTGCCATCGAATCAACGCCTCGGTGATCCCTGAAACAATCCGCGCAACCAATAGCGAATCCGCCAACCGGACAGCGCCTCGTTCATGAGCTTCTCGAAGTCATTGTTGTCGGTATCTTCGTGGAGTCGAATCGCGAAAACAAACATCGCAAAGCTGGCGATCAACTGTCCCCCATAGAGCGCTGCGTAGTGGGTGACTCTGATCGGCCCCACTGAGAGTTCAGTGGCTCCCCATAGATCTGCCACGGCTCCCCACATCAACGGGGCAAGCCCGAGAGCGATCCCACCGGCAACTGAAAACACGGCGAAGTAGTGGGTGCGCCCCACCTCCGGCACCGTCAACATGGCGAGCCGGATATTCGCCAAATTCATCATCGAACTCGACACGCCGATCCCGAACAGGATTGCACAAACCAGTAGGATCGAGGCTGCGAGCACTCCTCCTGCGACCAGAACAATCGACGTAACGACTGCAATCCAGAGCACAGCGGCAACCAAAAGAACGGGCTTACTGCCAAACCTGTCGAGAAGTCGCGAGAGCATCAACTGATTGGCGAGCCCGCCCAGGAAGATCACGGACGACACAATCAGAATCCGTTGATCCGGCCACTGCTCGACTTCCTTCAGAAAAGCGACCATGAAGGTAACCGATCCCCCACAGGCAAGTGGCCATGCGATATTGAAAAGTATCAGTTTTCGAAACGCCTTTTCCTTCCACATCGTTTTCAATCGCGGTCGCGGAGGGAGCTCCTGGATCGAGACCTTTTCAGGCTCCGGGATTCGTTTCAGGAAAGCGACGCTGACCATTCCAAACAGCATCGACGCTCCGAACAACGCGGCAAAACGCCATGGATCAGGATCAACCGCCCCGCCCAGAATCCAGGCACAACCGAAAAAGATCCCGATGCTTGCCAGGTTCGCCATGGCGGACTCAAGTGTCAGGTACCGCCCCCGCATCGACGCGGGAATAATCGATGAAATCCACGGGAGCCAGCCACAGCTGGAAATCCCTCGCGCCAGATTGAAGAGCAATAAAAGCAGAAGCACCAGAGCCACTTGTCCACCACCCGACAGTCTATCGCCAAGGAACGGCACAACCGCGACCAGACCGACGAAGATAAGTCGAATCGACCACCCGGTGACCACGAAGGGCTTGTAGCCAACCCGGTCCACAAATCGCGCTGCTGGAATCTGCAGAATCACCAACATGGGAGTCATCCCCGCGATTGCTCCCAGCACTACCGACGACGCTCCCAGCGACTGGGCGAACAATACCATGGGACTTCCAAGTATGATTTGGAAGGACAGAGCGTTGAAGAACGCAAAGGCATAGATGTTTCGAACGCCGACAGGCATGGTCTTAGATCGGGAAATCGGAAAACTAACGCTTAACGCCATAATTGACACGGCAGACTGCGTCATCATCCAGCTCTTTCCCCTAAAAAGGGGCGCCCAAAAACAACTCACCATTTGAACATCAGTCAAGGTTACTCCAAGGTGCCTTACCCGATGTCCGAAATTGCCGAACTGCCCCTCATTCACGATCCCCGAGAGTCGCTGGAAAAGCACTTCGGGTTCCGCGAGTTCCTGTCCGGGCAGGAACCAATTGTGTCGGCAATCCTCGCAGGGAAAGACACCCTCGCCATCATGCCCACCGGTGGCGGTAAGTCGCTGTGCTTCCAGCTTCCGGCCATGGTCATGGACGGCGTCACGCTGGTGATTTCCCCACTCATCGCCCTGATGAAGGACCAGGTCGACAGTCTGGTCAGCAAAGGAGTGCCGGCCACCGTGATCAATTCGACCCTTTCACCTGAAGAACAGTCAAAACGTCTCGACGAACTTCGCGAAGGAAAATACAAGCTCGTCTATGTTGCTCCCGAGCGTTTTCGCAGCGGTGCGTTTCTCAGCGCCCTCTCCAAAGTCGACATCGCTCTCTTTGCAGTCGACGAAGCCCACTGCCTTTCCCAGTGGGGGCATGACTTCCGCCCCGACTACCTGAAGCTGGGCGAGGCGGTCGAAAAACTCGGGTTTCCCCAAACCGCTGCCTTCACGGCAACCGCGACGCCCATCGTCCGCGATGACATTCTCAAGACCCTGCGACTGCGCGATCCTTTTGTCGCTGTCTCAGGGTTTGAACGCCCCAATCTGGCGCTTTCGGTGAAACAATGTGACTCTCATCGCGAAAAATACGACCGGATCGAGGCCATCGTGAAAGAACACAAGACCGGGATCATTTACTGCGCCACCCGAAAAAAAGTCGAAGAGGTCTCCGACACACTCGGGATGATGGGATTCAAGTCGATTGCCTATCACGGCGGACTTGATGACCGGGAGCGGGAGTCTGCCCAGAATGTATTTCTGGATCGCTCGGTTGACGTCGCTGTGGCCACCAACGCTTTTGGCATGGGGATCGACCGGTCCGACGTCCGCTTTGTCATCCATTTCGATGTTCCCGGCTCGATCGAGGCCTACTATCAGGAAGCGGGGCGAGCCGGACGTGATGGTGAACCCGCTGTTTGCGAGTTGCTTTTCAATTATGCCGACACCCGCACCCAGGAATTTTTCATCGAGGGAAACAATCCGGGGTACGGCATCATTTGCGATACCTACCGGGCCCTGAAACACATCGCCAACGATCAAGGCGAGGCCGTTGTCCCGATCCGGGAGATATCCGATGTGATCGGGGCGAAAAACACCATGGCCGTCGGCTCCGCTCTGTCCACCCTCACCCGGGCTGGGTATTTGCAACGCTTCGACGTTCAGGGAAAGCGCGCCCGGGGCACTCGTCTCACCCAGCCCGACCTTGAACCGGAAGATCTGGCGATCAACACCGTTGAGCTCGAGGAGAAACATCGTCGTGACCGCGAGAAACTCGATTCGATGATCGAGTTCTGCTACGACGACGATTGCTGTCGTCAGGCCTGGATACTCACCTATTTCGGCGAAGCGGGCGATGCAAATTGCGGCAGCTGCGACATTTGCTCGACAGGAAATGTGTCGGACAAACGCGGACCAACCGACGAAGAATATCTCATCACACAGAAAGCCCTCAGTGGGGTGGCGAGAAGTTCCCGCCAGCTTCCCAACGGGGAGTGGGAGCCCATTTTCGGGAAGGGAAAGATCGTCGCCATGCTGGCAGGCAGTAAATCCCAGGAAGTAATCAAAGCACGACTGGATCAGTTGACGACTCACGGGTTGCTGAAATCGGAAGGCTCCGCTTACGTCTATGCCCTGTTGGGAGAATTCGAGAAAGCCGGCCTTGTGGTTGTCAAAAAGACGCCCTATCCGCTCATGACCCTGACTCGCCGGGGAAGCGATGCCATGCGCGGCGACCGCACCTTCCGCATCAACTGGCCCGATGCGGCAAAGCTCGCAGCCACGGCCGGAAAGTCGACGAAAGCGGGAAGCGGCGGCGGCATTACGGAGTTTGACCTCAGTGAGGTCGAGTTTGATGAAGAACTCTTCAAAAAGCTCAAGATTGTCCGCTTGAACGTGTCACGGGACTGCGGAGTTCCGGCCCATGTCGTATTTGCGAACACCACCCTCGAATTCTTTGCCCGCCTTAAACCCAAAACCGTCGACGAGGCCATGCAAATCCGCGGGGTGGGACAGATCAAAGCAGAACGATACCTGGAACCCTTTCTCGTCGCTATCCGCGATCATCTCGGGCTGACATTGATTTGATCCCAACGGATTCAGGAGAGTATCCAAAAACAATATCTCTTCAGAACGACCGGCGGCGCTCTCACTTTTTGCCGCGCCCGATCAGCGAATCGATGCTGAACCTACCACCGCCGAGTGCACAGATCAGGGCCAGAGCGAAGAGGTAGAGCAGGGCCTTCTCTGCCCCCTCAAATCCTCCACCCAGACCACCAAAGAGGTGAGCGTAGGTCGCCACGGCCAACGTGATGCCGGCCCAGATCCCTGCCGGACGGGTTAAAAGCCCGATCATAATCAAGACACCGCAAACGCCTTCACCGATTCCGGCCATCCAGGCCATCACCTCCGGCGCAGGCAGCCCCAGCTTTCCACCAAGCATATCAATGAAACCCTGTTGAGGAGGCAGCTTCGTTTTACCGTGAGTGAACAAACCGTAGCCGACGAAGCCACGAAACAGCATGTAGATGACCTGTGCGCAGTTGGATTCGAATCCGCACGTTCCGAAAAGACAGCTCTTGAGTTTGCTCATAGTGAATCAGTAGACCACGAAATCATCAGGGATCAAATCGATCAGTGTGTTCTCTCACGCTGATTCAAAGCACCGCCCGACGTCATCGAGCGACCGGACGATGCCGTGGAATCGTCAACGGCCCCTGAGTCACATACGGGTGCATCTTGCGCAGCGTTTCGTAGGGAATCCAATCCTGCAGCCCGTGCACTTTGGCGACCCCCGGCTTTTCATAGCCGAAGAACAACGGTTTCTGGTGCATCACGATGCGGTCCGGGTAGACATCGAACAGACACCAACCGAAGGTTCCGCCTTTTACAATCGCCGTTCCTCCGAGCACGAGGTAGTGAGTTTCCTCCTCCTTCGCCCCCCACAGTCCGGTGTGGTAATGCCCGCTCAGGCAGAGCAACACTTTGTGATCTTTCATCAAACTCCGGAGCTGGTCCCGCCCCGGCCCGATCTGGTTATAACTCCCCGCCCCTTTCTTATTGTTCTGCCAGGGGGATACGTGCAGAGCCAAAATGATCTCTTCATTCTTGCCGGAGGCCTCCTGAAACTCCGCCTCGATCCAGCCAAGTTGCTCTTTTGTCAGCCCGCGCTGATTTCCGGTGGCATCAACCACAACAAATCGCAATCCGCCATGAACGACGGAGTAATCCGACTTCGCATTGAAGTGCTTTTGGAAAAGCCCCAACTCCTCGTGATTCCCGCGGACATAAGTCGGCTGCTTCAATTTCTTTCCCAAAACAGCCAGATCTTTGTAGGCATTCTCATCTTTGTCATCGTGAACCATGTCACCCAGTATCAGGGACAGCTCAGCACCGGCCCGGTTCACCTGATCCACCGCGAGGCCAAAACGAACCTTATCACTTTCGTAACCACCGAATCCAAGCTGTGGATCCCCCAACCCGGAAAACCTGAAGATGAGATCCTTCTCCGGTTCGGGCAGGAGCTGCGGCCTCTCAAATCCATTCGGCGCTTGCCTTCCGATCATCAAATCGTCTACAAAGGCAGGGCTTTCACCCATCCCACCCAACCCCAGATAGATCTGCGCGAACTCTGCTTCGGCTGAAAGAGGCGCTTCTTCCGCAAGCATCTGATCATCCAGCCAGGCGGCACAAGTCCGGCCATCCAAATCAAGGCGGGCGGTCACCGTATACCAGCGCCCGGTTTCCAGCTCCGAAAGCGTGTAGAGCCGCCAATGCGGCTTGGACCAAGTGCAGTGCCAGCGCAATTCCCTGTCTTTAGTCGAAGGATTCTCAAACAGCGACGCTGCCACCCGGGAAAGGATTTCCCGTTTCGGCCCACGGGCATCAAAGGTTAACCCGGCCGCCCATTCAGCAGGGGCTTTGAATTTAAACTGAACCCAAACCGCTCCGTCGGAGTAGGCCTGCGGTAGATTGAATGTCAGCCCGAAGTTGTCCGACCGGAAGGCCCCGGGACAGGAAACGCCGAGCGCTTTTGATCCGTCGTGCCCCTCGCCTTCTATGATTTTCGCCACGGGCTTGTGGTCTCCCCGGAACCCCGCAAACACCGTCCATCCCTCCGCAGAAAAGTCCTGCCCGCCATCAAAGCTCTCGAAATCTTCCCGCCATGTCGCAGGAGTCTGGGAATTTCCCGCGCTGGTGAACACGAGACTTGTCAGCACAAACACCAGACTCCAGACGATACACGACGATTTCATGCTCCCATGAAACGCGTAAACAGAGATTCGCACAATCCCCGCAGTCATGTCCCGAACCACAGAACTCTCGGTTCGGGACGCTTCTCGAAACAACAGGGTCTGATTGACGAACAGACCCTGTTGGATCGGAAAGAATCAGTTACTTCTTCGCAACTTTGAGCTCTTCCAGCTTCGCGACAATATCAGCGCCGTGGTTGCCGGCTTTCACCGCTTTATCGATGTAGGCGATTTTGCCCTCAGCATCGATGTAAAAGGTCCAGCGCTTGGAGAGTCCTTTCCCGTCAACAACCATCCCGTAGTCTTCAGCGACCTTTTTGGTCGGGTCACTCAGGATCGGATAATCGAGGTCAAGGCTCTTAGCGAATTTAGTGTTGGTTTCGACCGTGTCACAACTTGCGGTGAAGTAAGCCACATCAAACTTCTGAATTTCTTTGCCACTCTCACGGAGCGACGCGCATTCCTTAGTTCATCCACCTGTGAAAGCCTTAGGATACCAGGCAACCACCACTGCTTTGCCCTTGAGTTCGGACAATTTGTAGGTTTTGCCGTCGCTCCCGGTCATTTCGAATTCGGGGGCTTTGTCACCCTCTTTCAGGTCGTCTGCGGTGGCGGAAAAAGTGGCCATCGCGAGCCCGACCACTGCGGTAAGAAACGCTTTTGTTTTCATCATGGACTCCCATTGTGGATGAAAATCATGCACGCGTCCAGCCCGCTTGATCGAGGGATACGGCCCAGCTACTTCAGCCCACTGAGGAACTTCAGCATGGCGTCCTCAAACGGTGTCTTCCACGGCTCTTTGCCCCACTGCCCATGCTTCGCCCCGGGGATGACGACCAGGTCATGCTTCACTCCCAGCTCATCGAGCTGCTTACGCATATCGATGTATCGCTGGCCGGGATTGTCGAACTCACCATCGAGAAAGAGAATCGGCGGAGTTGACTTCGAGATGTGGGTGATTGGCGATCCAGCAGCGTAAACCTCCGGCTTCTCCGAATACTCACCACCAAAAAAGATCACGCAGCTTTTAACCGAACCACTCTTGCTCTCTTTCACTCGTGCGACCTGATCCACTCCTGTGCCCATCATGATCACTCCCTGAACAGCACTCGATTGATCTGCGTTACCGCCCTCTCCTTCAAATTTGCCGGGGGATGTGGCGACCATCGCCGCAAGATGTCCGCCTGCTGACCCTCCAATGGCATAGATTCTTTCGGGATCGATACCGTGCTTATCAGCATTGCTCCGCATCCAGCGAACCGCCGCTTTGGCATCACTCACGCACCCGGGAAACTTCGCTTCGGTGGCAAGACGATAATCAATATTGGCGACAACATAGCCTTCCGTTGCCAGCCGCATGGCGGTGTTTCTAAACGCCTTTCGCGATCCACCAACCCAGCCCCCGCCATGGATCAATACGATCCCCGGACGGGCTTTGTCATCCGTCGGGGGTGCGTAAAGATCCAGCTGAACAGCCCGTTCACCATAATTGGCGTAGACGATGTCGAGTGTCTCGCTGATTGAATCCGGGACCGGATTCTGAGCAGAGACAACGGAGATGAAGACTGCGGTGAGAGCAACAAAGGCCAGCCGGATCATACCATGCCGAGCTTCATTTTACCTTCTTCGGAGATCATGTCCTGATTCCAGACCGGGTCCCACACCAGATCGACACGAGCGTTGGCCACTTCATCGATCATGAGGATTTTGCTCTGGGCATCCGCCGCAATGGTCGGTCCCATTCCGCAACCCGGGGCGGTCAGGGTCATCTTGATTTCGACATTCGTTTCACCTTCTTCCTCGGCGATAGTGCAGTCATAGACCAAGCCGAGATCCACAATGTTAACAGGAATCTCAGGGTCAAAAACCATCTTGAGCTGTTCCCATACAGCTCCTTCGATATCACCATCGGCCGCCTTCTGTTTTACCTCTTCTTTCTTTTCCTTTTCAGCCTCGGGATCAATTCCCAGCGCATCGGCGTTGTCGGATTTAATACGGGCCAGCCCGTTTGGGGTAGCCACGGTGTAGGTGCCTCCGAGAGCCTGAGTGATCATCACTTTCGTTCCCGCCGGGAGCGATACGAGATCGCCGCTGGGGATTTGGATGGCCTCGACTTCACGAGTCAGTTCGATTTCCTGGTGAGTTTGCATGATTGGAAGTGTTCAGTAGTCTGTGTAAAAAAGGTCTGTTGCAGGAAAGAGCTCAGTCATCAAGCTTCACGACCTTGAGCTTTCCGCTTTTCATTGCGGGAGCGGCCCCTGCGCCGAAGCTATCGAGCAGAGTATCGGCCTTTTCAACTGGTTCGGCAGCGGTGGATTCAGCGACGCCTTTTGAATCGGCTTCGAGAGCTTCGGGGAGCGCCCCTTCCACCATCTGGCCGCAATGAATCTTCATCGGAGGAAGCGGCCCCAGCTTGGCCGAAAGTTGAGTCGAGTCCATGCTTTTGGCTTCCTCAATCGTCTTACCGGCAAGGAGTTCCGTCGCGACACTGGCCACGGCAATGGCGGTCTGGCATCCGAAGCTCTGAAATGATGCCCGGTCGATGACCTTTTTGCCATCTTCCTTTTCTTTAAACTTCAGCCACATCCGCAGCATATCGCCACATTCCGGGCTGCCCACTGTTCCGACGGCATCCGCATCCGCCATCTCGCCCATATTTTGGGGATTGGCGATCGCATCGTTGATTTTATCTTCGGTATCCATGGGATGATATCAGTCTTCAAACTCCAACTTATAACGCGCCACGCTGGTATCAGCTTCAACCGCATAGGCATCGATCCCGCCACGCAGGGCTTTGGTGTTTTTAAAACCATGGCCCAGAAGATAGGCCGCTGAATCGAGACTGCGATCGCCGGTGTGATCATAAATAACAATCTCCCGTTCCTTGTTTTCCGTCCCAAAAATCGTCTGCAACAGGTCATTGCTGAACAACTCAGAATTCGGCAGTGCGACAGCTTCGTGTTCCTCGCGGGTTCGCAGGTCAATCAGACGCGGGGCATCACCATTAGTGGCCGATGCGATCTTTTCTGCCAAATCTTTAGGTTCGATCAGGATTTTGAGGTCTTCCTCGTGACTGGCCTCGATATGAGCAACAACTTCCTCTACAGGAAGGTTTTCGTTGCGCTCGCACACATCACCCAGCGCCTCATCATCGCGATAGGCACAGCTTTGGCAGCCTCCGATGTGATACCGCGCGAAAAGCGCCCGCTTGGCGCCGGGAAAGTTCGCCAGAATCTCGCCCATCGGCGTCTCTGCATTCAGTTCAATGGTTGTTGTCGTTTCTGACATAATACTTATCTCACTATGGAACAGCTTCACGCGGGTTCAAGAGTGTTGATTCACCCGCAATCATTTGATATGACGAAGCCCATGGAAGCACCTTTCGACCTGAACAAGGCCCACAAGTGGTTCGCAGTGGAAACCAACAACGCCACCTGGGACCTTCTCGAGAAGACCGATCGTACCGCAGAAGACGATCGGGAACTGCTTCATGTTGCCCATGCCTCGGCATTGCACTGGAAAAAAGCAGGAGGCAACGCTGCCAATACCGCCCGGGCCGCCTGTATGGTGGCCAATGCACATGCCGCCCTCGGGGATGGTCATGCCGCCATCCGCCATGCCAATCATTGCGTCGCAGTGACCGAAGCCAATCCCGATCTCCTCGAAGACTGGGATCTTGCCTTTGCCTACGATGCTCTGGCACGTGCCCACGGTGCGGCGGGGGATTCGGATAAAGCGGCGGATTTGAAAGCCAAAGCGCGGGAGCTGGGTGATCTAATCGCGGTTCCGGGGGACAAATCCGTCTTCGACGACTGGTTCGCCAAGTAGCGGCGAAGCCCTGTTGCCCCAAGCTGGTGTAGTTCCCGGGTGTTCAGGACCACCGGCCTTCCGGCAGGGCGCGAGCCTCTGGTTTCGATCCACCCCAAAAGCATCCCTCATCTCAAGAAACCAGGGTCAGGTCCTTCCTTCGTCAGAATGACGGAGGGAAGCCCGGCCTATCAAACGACGCGACGCAGAATCCCCACTCGTTTCTGATGTAAACGGAAAACTATTCCGTTCCACGGTGCCGCCAACACCTCTCCCGCGAACCTTTCTCGCCGCCCCGATCGTGCAGGCTTGCCAAAGATTTTATCCTGTTCGACTGTTCCTGCATGTTACGCATGTTGAGAACCGCTCTTCTGGTCACCGCTTTCATCTCGAGATCCGTCGTCGCTCAGGATTCGGATAAAAAGGAAGAGGACACTCCGACTGCGCCTCCCCTGCCGGATGCGCCGAATATCGTTTTCATCTTCATCGATGACATGGGATACGCCGATCCGTCCTGCTTCGGGAATCCCCTCATGAAAACGCCGCACATCGACAAACTCGCGGCCGACGGCATCAAGCTGACCAACTTCTATGTGAACTCCCCGATCTGCTCAGCCTCGCGGGTAGCCATCACGACAGGACAGTATCAGGGCCGATGGGGAATCCACTCCTACCTCAACAGCCGTGCAAAGAACTCGGCGCGCGGGATGAAGAATTACCTCGATTCAGCCGCCCCCACCACGGCGAAGATGCTGAAAGCGAACGGCTACGCGACAGCCCACTTCGGCAAATGGCATATGGGAGGCGGCCGTGACGTCGACGATGCCCCTCTCCCCAAAGCCTACGGCTTTGATGAATCCCTCGTCTCGTTCGAAGGACTGGGCGACCGGGTCATGATTCGCGGGAACGGTCTTGCGGAACAAAGCCGGAAGCTTGGCCAGGGTGAATTCATCGACTGCGACAAACACGAAACCACCGGGATCTATGTGGATCGCACCATCGACTTCATCCGGAAGCACAAAGACGAAAAGTTCTACGTCCGCATGTTCCCCAATGATGTGCACGACGCCTTTATCCCCAAAGAGGGCGAAGCAGAGAAATGGGCCGGGGTGACCGCCAATCCCGAGGAACAGAAATTCTTCGCCGTGCTTGCAGAGATGGACCGTCAAATCGGGCGTCTCGTCGATACCATCGACGAAATGGGGCTGGGAGAGAAAACCCTGATCGTTTTCACCAGTGACAACGGTCCCACCGACTGGCCTAAATATTACAGGAAAGGCATCGATCCTCCCGGATTTACCGGGCAATTCTTCGGGCGAAAATGGTCCCTTTATGAAGGCGGAATCCGCATGCCGTTCATCGCCCGCTGGACCGGTTCGATTAAAGCCGGAACGACAGACGACACCAGCCCCATGGCTGCGATTGACCTTTCCCCGACCTTTGCCAGGCTGACCGGCTCCACCATTCCCGAAGGCACAACCCTGGACGGTCTTGATCAATCCGCCCTTCTGCTGGGGACACCCTCCGGACGTTCCAAGCCGATCTTCTGGCAATATGGTGCCCCTCATGCCACTCTGATGCCCGGCAAGGCGGATCACATCAGCCCCTCGCTGGCGGTACGGGACGGAGACTTCAAGCTTCTCATCAATGCCGACGGCAGCGACGCTCAGCTTTACAACCTCATTGAGGATCCCCGGGAAAGAAATAATCTCGTCAAGGGCCAGCCAGCCAAAGCCGCGGAACTCTGGAAGAAAATTCAGGATTGGGCAGCAGACATCGGCTTTGAGACCAGGGCGGACGCCGTGCCCACCGAGCCCTATGAAGAACCCGATATGCTTTCGATATTGATCAACGGAAAGCCGGTCGATGGAAAAGCCACCAAGGTCGGCGTTCTTGATAAGTTCGGCACTTGGCAATTTAAGCCGGGGTCAGTGATTGACCTGCCGAAGCCAAACTCTCCCAACCTCGTGGGGAAAGAATTCGCGGTCACCGTCGAGATCAAAGAAGCCACGGCAAAGAAAGGCGTGCTCGTTGCCCAGGGTGGCAGCAAGAACGGATTCTCGGTGTATATCACCGAATCGGGAAAGTCTGCCTTCGCCGTTTGCCGCAATGGAAAGCAGACCATTGCCGAGAGCCGTTGGACCATGAAAAGCTTCACCGATGTGGTAGTGGAAGCGCGACTTCTCAAAGGAGGTAAAATGGAGCTACTCGTCGACGGCTACGACCGGGGTGCGGCTCAGATCGAGGGCCTGCTCACCGCACAGCCCGGCGATTCACTACAGATCGGCAGCGATCTGATCGTCCCGGCGGGCGACTACCAGGCTCCCTTCGGATTTGAAGGAATCATCAAGCGAGTCCAGATCGACACCAACGATCCGCCGAAGTCGGAGCGGTACGAGTGAGGATGCGAAGTCCATTGGCGTCCGGGCTGAAGCCCTCCAACTTTGAAAAGCCAAAACGCAGCGTGAGTCTTTTACGGCTTCAACAACATCAGGCGCACCACCAGCACATCTGCCGTATCCAGATGCGAGTGAAAGAGAATGGCGAAAAACATCGAGTCTTTCGAGTAGTCGATTTTCTCCGTGTAGTGTCCGCTGTAGAATTCCGGAATCTTCTCGCCGGTATCATGCTCCTTCTTTTTGCCGGTTAACCCCGCATCCAGATAAAAGATATTGAGCTTCTTCTCGTCGTTCTCCGTTTCGAAGGAAAGATCACATCGCACCCCGCCATCCCGGGAGTCATAGACCTCGTCACCGATCTCATACGCAACCGGTCGGCGGTCAGAGAGTCGAACGGGCTGATCCTTCGCGGTCACCACTGAGACTGCTTGAACAAACTCGGCTTTACCCGCGAGATAGGCTGCGGCTTTTTCCTTTTGGGCCTCATCCGCAGCCTGAACTTTGTTCAGGAAATCATCACGTTCATCCCCTGTGCGGAAGCGGAATTGCTGAATCTTCACCATCAGGAGTGAGTCCATTGGCGCTCCCTGTGCACGGCTCAGAAAGACCTCGGATTCCTCCCGATGTTTATCCCAGCGACCGTAGACAAAATGGCCATTCGCGGACGGGGATTCCGCTTTCAACTCTTTTAAGACAGTCTCCTTTTTATCAAACAGAGTCCGCTTGGCAAAGAAATCGAGAATCTGCCCCGTCTTGAAGATATGGGTCATCTCGGTTCCGGTCACTTCACTCCAGCCGGGCATTATTTCGAGTTCTTTCGACTTCTCCCGGTCGCTGATCCACTTCCGTTCCGGGCTGATATGATCAAATGCCAACTCTCCGTTCAGGGTCACGGTTCGCCCGCGAATCAACCCGTCCAGCCTGGTCATGGCCTCATCAGCCTCCACTGATCCCGCGACAAATTTCTGCTCCAGGGCATCCGCCACCGCCGGTTTCATAGAAAGAAACAACATCCGGTCCGGATCGGCAGCTCCCCCATTTAAGGGCGCGGAAATCCCTGCGATCATGCAGGAAGTGGCAATGGCAAATCTCACGCCATTCATTTTCTGCGGAGATCCTTCCCGTCTTTGATCACCACATGGCCATCCTTACTCTCTACGGCGGTTTTGAAATCTTGCGGCGCATCTTCTCCCAGCGAGGTCACATAGATTTGCGTTCCGTGAACCGCCAACATCTTTTCGATAGTCTCGATGGCCTCCGGAGTCATACCGTCTTGTAGATCACAGAACCAGAAGACAGAATCGACATTCCGATTCTCCACCAGGCCGAGAAAAGCCGAGAGAGTGTCGAACGACACCGCCTGGAAACTGTTGATCATGTCTGAAGTGATCTTTTCGTGAAACTGCTTTGGCTCAAACGGATTCTCAGCCATACCCGGCATCGAATAGAACGCCCGATACGGCCCCTCACCTCCCAGATGGCAACCCGTGATCTCGATAAAGTGCGCCTTGGGATAAGACTTGAGGATTTCCTCCCGCAGCGCCTCCAGATAGGGCGACATGCTACCCGATACATCAAGAATCACGCCCAGATTAGAGGCCGTGATTTTACTCCCGGCGACCTCCGCGGTCACCATGTTGCGCGACTGCGATTCCGACATCATAAACGGTGACGTCATCAACTTCCGTTCTTCACCGACCAGTGGATTCGATCGCCATGAACCATAGGCTATCGCTTCGAGTTCCTTTAGCTTTCGGTTCACTTTTTCCATGGAAGCAGCGGAACTACCGGCCTTGGTCGTATCGATGTCGTCCAGATCAATATCCACCTTGATACCCAGCTGTTGCTCGATATTCAAGATCCGCTGTTCCAGCTGCCATTTGAAATGATCAGCCACTTCCTCAGCAGAAGTGAAAGTCTGCCCGCTGCCGGGCAGAGCGACGCCCAGGACTAGCAGCCCGACTGCCACGGCAACCGTCAAAACCTTAGATGAGTCCCTCATACACAGGATAAAACACGCTTCGCGAATCAGTGTCAAAACCAATGTTCCCGGTTCTCCGTTGAGCCGCGTAAACCCACTTTCACCCCGTGAATTCACAAGGCCCACCACAGGCAGGAAAACGATCCAACAGGGTCTGATCGTCGAGTATACCCTATCAGATCGCAGGACCATGACAGGTAGTTCCCCATCTTCCAATCGGAAGAGTCCCTTCCGGACAGCCGGATGGTCATCTTCCAATCGGAAGAGTCCCTTCCGGACAGCCGGATGGTCATCTTCCAATCGGAAGAGTCCTTTCCGGACAGCCGGATGGTCATCTTCCAACCGGAAGAGTGCTTTCCGGGCAGCCGGATGGTCATCTTCCAACCGGAAGAGTCCTTTCCGGGCAGCCGGATGGTCATCTTCCAACCGGAAGAGCCCTTTCCGGACAGCCGGATGGTCATCTTCCAATCGGAAGAGTCCTTTCCGGACAGCCGGATGGTCATCTTCCAATCGGAAAATTCCAGTCGCTCTGACCGAATTCAACTATGTTAGGCTTATCGCTCTGCTACGACCAAACAGCTACGCCCATCATGACCGAACATCCGTCTTCAGAAGATTCCCCGACACCGCAGCACAGTTGCTGTGGCGGTTCCGGTTCTGATCATCCCCGGCCCCCGGCAGGAAGTACGGACAACTCGATGAAATATACCTGCCCGATGCATCCTGAGATTGTCGAGGATGCTCCGGGCGATTGCCCGAAGTGCGGGATGGCACTCGAATCGATGAATATTGCCGCTGCCGGGGCGGTCTACACCTGCCCGATGCATCCGGAAATCGAGCAGAATACTCCGGGAGACTGCCCGAAGTGCGGCATGCCTCTGGAGCCAAAAACCGTTGCCGCAGGAGTCGATCCGCACGCTGAGGAAGAGATCCGGGATCTGTCCCGCCGCTTCTGGATCGGTCTGGCTTTGGCGGTTCCTGTTCTGCTGATCGCGATGGGGAAAATGTTCACCTCCCTCGATATTCCCTCATGGACCAAGTGGATTGAGTTCGCACTGACAACTCCGGTCGTCATCTGGGCGGGCAGCGTTTTCTTTCGCAAGGGATGGAAGTCGATCCAGAATCGACATCTCAACATGTTTACGTTGATCATGATCGGAGTGGGCGCCGCCTATCTTTACAGCGCCGTTGCGGTGTTGTTCCCCGGTCTCTTTCCCGAATCCTTCCGGGAGCACGGGGAAGTCGGCCTCTACTTTGAGGCGGCGGCCGTCATCACGGTGCTGGTCCTTCTGGGACAGCTGCTGGAAGCCCGCGCCCGGGGCCGAACTGGCGAAGCCATTCAGGCATTGCTCGGACTGGCGGCAAATGAAGCGCACCGAATCGTGGACGGGGTTGAAGAGGACGTCCCGGTTGATCAAATCCACGCGGGCGACCTTCTCCGGGTGAAGCCGGGCGAAAAGATTCCGCTGGATGGAACCATCACCGAAGGGAAAAGCCACGTCGACGAGTCTATGATCACGGGTGAGCCGGTCCCTGTGGAACGCAGTGAAGGCGACGAAGTCATCGGGGCGACGGTCAACCAAACGGGAGCTTTTACGATGCGGGCGGAGAAAGTCGGTGGCGACACTTTGCTCTCGCGGATTGTCCAGATGGTCGCGGATGCGCAGCGCAGCCGGGCTCCAATCCAGAAACTGGCCGATAAGGTAGCGGGTTATTTTGTTCCGGCTGTTCTCATCATCGCGGTCCTTACCTTTGTCATCTGGGCGATGTGGGGACCGGCCCTGGCGATGGCCTCCGCCATTGTGAACTGCGTTGCGGTGCTCATCATTGCCTGCCCGTGCGCACTCGGATTGGCTACTCCCATGTCGATCATGGTCGGAGTTGGCCGAGCGGCCCAGGCCGGTATTCTGATCAAAAACGCGGAGGCCCTCGAGCGCGTGGAGAAAGTGGACGTCCTCATCACGGACAAGACCGGCACGCTCACCGCGGGTCGACCGAGTGTCACGACAGTGGTTCCTGCGGAAGATGTTTCCGAAGAAGACCTGTTGGCGACGACCGCCACACTGGAAACCAGCAGCGAACACCCGCTGGCACGTGCCATCGTTCAGGAAGTCAAACAACGGCAATACAGTCTCCCGGAAACGCAGGACTTTGAGTCTCACACCGGCGGAGGTGTCAGCGGTCAAGTCGCGGGACACCTGGTCGAGGTCGGTAAACCCGGCTTCATTGAATCACGGGGAGTTCTTCTTCCCGATGATCTGAAGTCACAGGGAGAAATACTCCAGGCAAAAGCTCAAACAGTGGTCTGGGTTGCGCGGGACAGTGAAGTGATCGGCTTGCTGGGGATCTCTGATCCGATCAAAGAGTCAACTCCCGCAGCGGTAAAAGCATTGCACGATCAGGGCATTCGTCTGGTGATGGCCACCGGGGACAACGAGGCGACCGCACGCGCCGTGGGCAGTGAACTCGGGATCGATGAAGTCCACGCCGGACTCTCACCGGAGGATAAGATCGCTCTCGTGAAAAAGCTGCGCGGCGAAGGGCACATCGTCGCAATGGCAGGAGACGGTATCAACGACGCCCCTGCCCTCGCCGAGGCCGATGTGGGCGTTGCCATGGGGACCGGGACCGATGTCGCCATCGAAAGTGCATCGGTGACTTTGGTAAAAGGCGACCTGAACGGGATCGCCAACTCCATCTCGGTGGGGCAGAAAGTGATGAAGAACATTCGGCAGAACCTCCTCTTTGCCTTCGGCTACAATGCGCTTGGCGTGCCCATTGCCGCCGGTGCTCTCTATCCGTTTTTCGATCTCCTTCTCAATCCCATGATAGCCGGAGCCGCCATGAGCTTCAGCTCCGTGTCGGTGATCTTCAATTCGCTCCGGCTCAGGCATATGAAGCTGTGATGACGGCGGCAGGTTGAATGTCTGCGCCTTGCTGACGCCCCCGCCGCCGGAGAGTTGCAATCCCGGCAATCCTACCGTAGAGACCGCGCATCATGCTCGAAAAGATCTCCCTCGATTTCCTGAAAGAAACCGCGCGTCTTGCCGGTGAAGAAATCCTCGATGTTTATGGAACTGAATTCTCCGTCGACATCAAAGAGGATAACTCGCCACTGACCCAGGCCGACCAGCGGGGAAACGATGTGATCGTGGCGCGTCTTCAGGAAGAATACCCGGACATCCCGATTATTTCCGAAGAAACCAAAGCCACGGGTTACGAAGAACGCAAGGACTGGGAATGGTTCTGGCTGGTGGATCCGCTGGACGGCACCAAGGAATTTGTGAAACGGAACGGTGAGTTCACCGTGAACATCGCCTTGATCCATCGCGACACACCGGCGGCAGGCGTGGTCTTTCAACCTGTGGCGGATCGCATGTACTGGGCCTCACGCGGTGCCGGGACCTGGCGTTCGGTCAAAGGCGGCGAAGCAGAGCAGCTCACCGGCGGCCCACACTACACAGAGAAAGATGAGATCACCGTGGTGGCGAGCCGGTCACATCTCACGGACGCGGTGCAGGCTTTCGTAGACGACTTGAAGGCTAAGGGGAAGAAGGTGGAGTTTCTCTCAGCGGGCAGCTCGCTGAAACTCTGTCTTGTTGCTGAAGGCGAAGCCGATGTCTACCCCCGCCTCGGCCCGACGATGGAGTGGGACACTGGCGCCGCCCACGCCATCGCCCTGGAAGCAGGTCGCAAAGTGCTCAATCACGAAACGGGTGAGCCGTTGCTCTACAATAAAGAGAACCTACTCAATCCGTTCTTTATGGTGGAGTGAGGGATCGAAATTGCTTAAGGGTCGGGCTTTCCTCACCCTGGAGAAATCACCAAAATGGAGAGTTAGACCATTCGTCCTTGACTCTTCCCCGAATTTTTGAGGAACTCATTGATACTGAGGGGCCTCAGTCAGGCTCCCGGTGGAACCAAAATAAACCCCGCTTCCCGTGTAATTTCGTCCGAACCACGACATTGCCGGCAAGCACAAATAAAGGAGTACCTATGAGTGATTCAACTGAATTGAGAAATGCACTGCGCCAAATCGCAGAAATCGCTGCCAACGCATCCGGGGCAGGGTCAAATGACGACAACAATGTTGTCAGTCAGGATGCAGTCCCAATCTGCACCCCCAAGCCGTTACCGAAGGAACGAAACGATGAAGCCGCAAAAAATGCGGTCTCCCATAATCCAATGAACGCCCCCCAGATGGGCCCAATGGCGGACGTGAGCCTTGAATCGCCCATCACCAGCGCCAAGATCTCTGTTCTCACTTCCAAATACTGGGGCACAGATTTGCGCAAGCTTTCCGTGAGCTTTATGGAGAGCACACCTCAGGAACTCAGGACTCGAATCATAAGTCATCTCAACGCATGGAGCAGACTGGACGTAGCCGGGCTTCAGCTAACGCTTGGTAGCATTGAGTTTGTTGAAACATCTGGGATCGGCGACGTGCGGATCTCCCGAGGTGCAGGCGGATACTGGTCATACCTCGGCACTGACATTCGCCTGATCCCTGATAACGAGCCGACAATGAACCTACAGGGATTTACGATGAACACCTCTGAAGCAGAATTCCGGCGGGTCGTTCGGCACGAGGCTGGACATACCCTGGGATTCCCACATGAGCATATGCGGGCTGACTTGATCGCCCGGATCGACCGTGAAAAAGCCTACACCTATTTCTGGAATACACAGCGATGGGACCGGGATACTGTGGACCAACAGGTATTGACGCCATTGAACGAAAACTCGTTGATGGGTACGCCCGTCGATCAGACATCGATAATGTGCTATCAACTGCCGGGTTCAATCACAGTGGACGGAAACGCCATTACCGGAGGAGACGACATCAACGAGACGGACAGTCGGTTTGCATTCAAGATCTATCCCGTCCCGAACAGTCCGTTTATCAATTCATAACACGTTACCAATAGGAAAACCGAAGAGGTAAGGAGGTGGTTCCAATTTTGCGAATCATCTCCTGAACCTTCAGGTAGTAGCGTCGGCTTTAGAGACTGGTGGCGGCCCTCATTGCGACGGCGGAATGTCTGAATGAGGTGGGATCACTACGGATATCGCGTTAGATCCTCAAAAAACGTCACGAATCTCCAACCCGGTCCTTCCCGCAGCAACAGGGCTCGTCTTTCGGCTCAACGGTCCGGATAGTGAGGTATCGCATGGTCGGCGTGAGGTAATCGATCTCCGCATGTCGCAGGCCGGAAGGTATAAATACGGTCTCACCAGGCCCGGCTTTCACCGTCTTTCCACCGAAATGGTATTCGGCTTCTCCTTCGAGGATGTAGAATACCTCTTCCGCCTCGTGCTCATGCTGATAAGGAGGATGAGATGCAGTGTCAGGGATCTCAGTCAAATGGATGTGTAGCTTCTCTGCCCCTTCTTCATACCCCACTAGCGATCGGTAATGGATACTCATGGGTGAAGGCTAGCATTTTGCAGTGAGAATGCGAACTTGAGAGTCGACATTCGAACGGGTCAGCCTCTGAATATCCTGAGTCTCCGAATGGTGTTTTTCTCTCAATCATCCCCTCCATGAAATCGATCCTTATCTGTCTCTCACTCCTCACGTTCGCGCAGTCCCCGTTCGCTCAGGATGCCCGCAAAGGTGCCTACGCTGAATTAATCAAAGGAGAATTCGTCCACGCGGCGGAACCGATGGCCGAAAACGGGTTACCTCTCTGGCTCTACGCCGACCGGAAGCTTGCCGGCGGAAAGAAAAAATACCCACTCCTCATTGTGCTCCACGGAAGGCGGAACAATGCCAAGCCCGACGAGGTCTTTAAGCCACAGGCGATCGCAACTCCGTGGACCACGAAAGAGGCCCAGCGGGCCAACCCGTGTTTTGTCGTCCAGCCATACTATCCACCAAAAGGAGGGTGGGAAAAAATACCCGAACAGCTGGACGCCACGATTGAACATCTCGTCGCCAATCTCCCCGTTGATCCTGAGCGCATTTATCTGTTCGGATTTTCCAACGGGGCGCAGGGAACCTTTCAGGCACTGGCCCGTTCGCCACAACGCTACGCCGCAGCGATCACCGTGGCCGGTCCTGTGAGCCCCGATAGCGTCGTAGGGAAAATCAAAGCACCGATCCGGGCCTGGGTCGGGGAGAACGATCACGACTTGAACAAGAACAAGCGTTCGGTGGAACTGGCCAAAGCACTCAAGGACAGCGGCGTCGATATCGAGATCGTAGTTGTCAAAGGCGCGGGGCATTCCTGCCATCATGTGCCGACCGGTGATCCTGATGTTCATGAATGGCTGTTTTCACAGAAGAAGGAGTGAGGAAAACGAAGCAACAGGGTTCGTTCACCAAACCAACCCTATTGAATCGATCAACCCATGAAGTCCGGAAAGTCGTTGCGAACGGGAGTGGTGATCACCGCCATCCTGCTCGCTGTAGCGGCAGGGTTCATGACGTGGGACTATTTCGATTATCGCATTCCGGGCATAGGGAAGAGTATCCATGATGATCCATTCGCCCCTCGGGACGAGTGGCCGGAGCCTTTTGAGTCAGGAAAACAGAAGCTGCGCTCGCTGAGGAGAGATCTGGTGTCAGCAAAGTATCACCGCTTTCAGAAACGGACCTTGTCGCGGCTTGAGCTGGCCGGTACGAGTTGGAATTTTGCGAAAGGGCACCGGATGACCGGTCCTGGAGAAGGAGACGCAATTACATTTCACAGTGACGGCCGGGCCACCATTAAAGGGCGTCAATTTCTAACAGGATTCGAGAATGAAGACGTTATCGAATTCGAACGGCATTCGTTCGATTGGTTGATCTTGAAAACCGGTGAAGATGAGTTGCGGTTTGAGTTGGCGGCACGCCCCATCACTGCTGAAGTGCTTTATGATTTGATGCTCTACAGTCCGACAGAAGGAGAATTCATCTATCTGTATCCGATCGAGGATGATGCCGTGCCAATACGGCCGTAGTTGGGACATGGGATCCGGCATGCATCGGAAAATGGATCCTTCGAGTATCGAACACCGGGGAATGAGAGCCATCAATACGCGGAATCAAATTACCCCCCGACCGACTGCTTTTCTATTTTCAGGGTGCCTTTTCCCGATCAGCGGCTATGACTTTTCATGCATCCGAAACCTCGATTCGAAGAACTGGATTACCGGAAGACTGAGCTGGGGGAATTAATTCTCCGGCGGAGGACTATTCTGTCGCTGGATAATCTTGAAGTGTACGAGGTGCTGCTCGGGGAATCGTTTCTCATGTCCAGTCTCTTCACCGAGGTGGAAGTGGCGCTGTCAAAGCTGGGGCTTGCCGCCACGGAAGAGCGTTTCCCGGGTGAAGAGCTCGATGTGGTCGTCGGCGGCCTGGGGCTGGGCTACACGGCGCGGGCAGCGCTGGCGTTTGACAGCGTCAGATCGCTCAATGTGGTCGATTTCCTGAAGCCAGTGATTGAATGGCACGAGCAGGGACTGGTTCCACTGGGGGCGGGACTTACCGCAGATGACCGGTGCCACTTCGTTCACAACGACTTCTTCGATCTCGGTTTTGATCCCGATGATCCGGACCGGAAGTTTCATGCCGTGCTTCTCGATATCGACCACTCGCCGGCGAATCTGCTTCACGAACGTCACGCGGCTTTCTATGCGCCGGATGGATTGCGCAAGCTGTCTGAAAAGATTCATCCCGGGGGGATTTTTGCTCTGTGGTCGGATGATGCCCCCGAAGAATCATTCATGGCCGCCCTGGAGGAGGTTTTTGATACCTGCGAGAGCCACATTGTCAGCTTTTACAACCCGCTACAGGACAAAGACTCTGCCAGCACGGTCTATGTGGCGAAGAAGTCACCTGTCCGTGATTGAGAAATTCTACGAGTTTTTTCTGTGAGGTTTCGCCCCTGAAACGTCTTAAAGGAGCGAAATACTATCAACCACATGAAGAAAAAACTCCTACTTCCAGCTGCTTTAGGCGCAGCCTTTCTTGCAACCACCACATTTGCCGGTGACTACGCAAAGTCCCCTGTAGTGAAGGGGCCAATCATCGATCCCGGCTGTGCGTGTTATGAACCCGGCTTTGAATTCTCAGGGTTTGCAGCGGGCCTCCTTCCTGACGGAGCTGGCGAAGATCAATTTTCAGGAGGTGCCTCACTGGGTTACTTCTTCACCGAGAACCTCGGGATTGAGACGAGTTATTCTGTCTTTGATGTTGATCCCAGCGAAGAACACCTCATCACAGCGAACCTGGTCTATCGATTCGTAAACAAAGACGCCTGTTTCGCGCCATACATCATGGCCGGTGGGGGTGTCCTCACGAACGGAAGCACTCGCGGTCTCTATGATGTCGGCGCAGGTGTGGATATCCGCTTCGAATCACTCGGCTGCCTTGGGCTTTTTGCTGATGCAACCTACAACTGGGTCGAGGACGACGGCGAAGACTTCACTCTGATTCGTGCGGGCTTCCGTATCCCCTTCTAAGGAGGCAGAAAGCAAATCCCCCTCTTTGAAACAGCCGGAGTGAAGCAACCCACTCCGGCTTTTTCGTGTCCTCAACGGCTCATTTCCCGCAAATAGCGGAGCTCGTTCTCGGCTTCCTCCAGTCGATCGACTAACCGGAGAACCATTCGGATGGTGCGAAATGACATCTTCTCTCCGGCTCTAAGAGAGGCGATCTGCCTCAGCCTGTTCATGGCCGCTTCGTCGAACGACAAGTCACGGGTGGCTTCAACCAGATGCACCCCGACCAGTTCCCGGATGAGGTCAGGATGCAAACCCACTCTCTGGCTGGCAGTTTCCAGGTCCACCGGTCGGGAGCGACGGGAAGCGATCACAGATATTTCGTAGTGCTTCATATCAGTAGCTTTCAGGTATTAATGTTCACGTGGATTAAAATTTGAGACGTCGGCCAGCGCCTGCCAGCGCTCTCTGGCTTCCCCGGAGATTTCCTCAGGAACCACGATGCTCATGTGAACGTAGAGATCGCCGAACTTCTTGCCGGTATCATCGAGGGGTAGCCCCCTTCCCCCAAGGCGCAATGTATCGCCGGTCTGGGTTTTCGCCGGAACCTTGAGTTTGACCGGTCCATGCGGGGTCGGCACTTCAACAGAAGCACCTAGAACGCATTCCCAGGGGGCGAGATTCAAATCGAGATGTAGATGGGAGTCTTCCACCCGATAGATCGGATGGCGCTCCAGTCGCACCCGCAAAAACAAATCCCCATTTTCCCCGCCGTTGATGCCCGGCCCACCCAAACCGGCACAACGAATCATCTGACCATCCTTCATTCCCTTGGGGATTTTCACTTTGATGGTTGAAGGGGAGCTTTCACCGGGCTTGGTCAAGCGGAGCAACCGTTCGGCACCGTTCATACATTCATCGATCGTAACCAGGAGATCGCTTTCCACGTCCCCGCCGCGTCGTGACATATGGGCCCTCTGCCCGCCCCCTGCCTGGAAGCCTCCAAACGGATCACCGGCCGCCCGGTTGCCGAACAGGGATTCAAAGAAGTCGCTGAAGCCTGTGCTTCCATCGAAGTGGTATTCATAGCCACCGCCTCCACCGCCGTAGTCAAATCCTTCAAATCCACCGCGGCCACCGCCTCCGGGATACCCTGTCGGCCCCCCGCCCTGCTGCCAGTTTGCTCCCAGCATATCGTATTTCTTTCGCTTCTCGGGATCGCTTAAAACTTCGTAAGCCTCATTGATCTCCTTAAACTTGGTCTCAGCTTCCTCGATGTTATCCTGTGCCACATCAGGGTGAAACTTTTTGGCCAACTTACGGAAGGCCCGTTTGATTTCATCCTGGCTCGCGCCCCGGTCGACGCCCAGCACTTCATAGTAATCACGGTATTGAACTGCCATATTTTATCTTTGTTATTGCGGGACAATATAGCTACTGACGCCAAATCCATGGTGGTATTTCATTTCGCAGTCAGAATCCATTCGGCCACCTCTCATACAGACAGCACACGTGCCTGAACTGCTCAAACTTATGTGAAATCCTCTCCCTTCCGGGGATGAAGAGCCTGCCACCACGATCGGGTTCTGAAATCAAAGTGGAATCCTCCATCCAATGGTGCTCTATATGATTCCATGAAACTGCCCCCGTTTTCCTTTTTCTGCCTCTTTGCTGTGTTGGCAGCCTTTTCAATCACCTCAAGTAAGGCCCGTGCTGAAGGCGGACCGAACATCGTTGTCTTTCTCGTTGATGATCTGGGCTACATGGATATCGGGGCAAACAACCCGGATTGTTTTTACGAAACTCCCAACATCGATAAGTTTGCAAAATCCGGCGTTCGGTTCACCGACGGTTACGCCGCCAACCCTGTCTGCTCACCGACCCGCTATTCGCTTATGACCGGGAAGTATCCCACCCGGGTTCAGGCGACGAACTTCTTCTCCGGCAAGCGAGCCGGCAAGTTCAAACCCGCGCCGTTGAACGACGAAATGCCGCTTAACGAAATTACGCTGGCTCAACTTGTGAAGAAAAAGGACTACGCCACGTTTTTCGCCGGTAAGTGGCATCTGGGGCACAGCGAGGAGTACTTTCCGCAAAACCGGGGATTCGATATTAACATCGGCGGCTGGACCAGAGGCGGGCCTTACACGGGGAAGAAGTATTTTGCCCCGTTTGAGAACCCGCAGATCAAAGAGGAAAGCCCGGCAGGAGAACATTTGCCTGCGCGCCTCGCCAGAGAAACCGCCAAGTTCATTGATGACAACAAGGACAAACCGTTTCTCGCTTACCTGTCGTTCTACTCCGTGCACACCCCACTCATGGGCAGGCCTGATCTGGTAAAGAAATATCAGGCGAAAGCGGCGGCGATCTCCGGTGAGGAATTCGGGAACGAAGAACAGATCTTTGGCAAGAATCCCCGCAAGGTCCGGATTCTCCAAAAGCATGCCGTCTATGCGGCAATGGTGGAGGCTATGGATGAAGCCGTCGGCAAGGTTCTGGATCAGCTCGAAGCCTCCGGCGTGGCTGACAACACAATCGTTGTCTTCACTTCTGATAACGGCGGACTTTCCACATCTGAAGGCTCCCCCACCAGCAACCTTCCTCTTCGTGGCGGTAAGGGCTGGGTCTACGAAGGCGGCATTCGAGAACCCTGGATCATTCGCTATCCCGGAATCACCGAGGCAGGCACCGTGAGCACTGAACCGATATCCTCGATTGACCTTTATCCAACGGTAGCAGCCGCGATTGATGTCGAGATTGATCACCAGGTCGACGGAGCCAATCTCCTTCCAGCCTTGAAAGGTCAGTCTTTAGGTCGCAAGTCATTGTTCTGGCACTACCCGCACTACAGCAATCAGGGAGGCATTCCCGCCGGAGCGATTCGGGAAGGCGACTACAAGCTCATTGAGCGATATGAAGATGGGCGCGTAGAGCTGTATGATCTCAAGAAAGATATCGGCGAGCAGAGTGATCTGGCGGCAGATCAACCCGACCGGGTGAAGGAAATGCGGGAGCGGCTACACCAATGGTATAAGGAGGTCGACGCCAAATTCCTTCAGGAGCACAACGGCGAGAAGCCCTGGCATCCATTCGATTGAAGATTGTTTTCAATCGAATTCAGGGCACGGGAATACCGGTTTTAGAAATGGATTCCCACTTCGATTGTCGGACGGAAATTCCAGATATCGTAGTCGTAGAGATCGACATTCCGGCCGGTTAGAAAATCGGTAGGATTCAACGTGCTGTCATTATTGGTGAAATCGACCCCCAGGCGGATTTCCACATTGTCGAGCGGGCGATGAACCACATAGGCCCCGGCACTCAATGCGAGGTCCTGTCTTTGGACTCCGAATGACTCTTCAAAATACTGATCATACCAGACATAATTGATGCCGCCATTCAGCCCGAAAGTGGTCTTCTCACTCAAAGGAATCGACAGATTCGTATTCAATCCAACCCCGATTTGATTGTAATCATCAGGGTTCGCCCAGATTTGGCTCACCGTCGGCACCCACTGAAGAGTCCCTCCACCGGGAAGCGGCGAAGTCAGGGCTCCATAGAGAGCCACACTGTGAAAGGTTGAGTCGTTATCATCAAATCCGCTGTCAAAGAACCAGGTGCTGCGATAGTTCACTCCCACAGAGAGCTTCTCTGAAAGGGATGTGCTACCTGCCAGATGAACTCCCATCGTGTCCCGATCCAGAGAGCTGTATTGATCGTAGCGGGTGAAGGACGTCCCCACCTCTGCCAGGACATAATATTTTTCGGCGAGGATCGTTTCAGCTCCTGCCGTGATAAACTGCTGGACATACCAGTCCTCGATCTCGGTAAAGTCGTAGAACGCGTTGGAGGTATAGACAGGGTTTGTATAAGACCGGACAAAGAATATCTGTGACTCCTGAAGGAGAAAGATTTCCTGCTGATCCCCCAACGTCGAAGTCGCAGGTTCAGCAACTCCGGGCGTCCATCCTGTCGCTCCGGCGATATCACGTCCCGCGACCTCAGTTCGAGCCACTGAGCCCGGATCCTGCGCCAGTGCGGTCAGGCCGACCAAGCTCATGATCAAGGCAGTCAGGTTTATTGATTTCTTCATGGTATTATCAGTGTGATCTAAAAGTTATTCCTCAGGGAGGATCAGGCCATACCGCCGCCGCCTGTGCCACCGGTTCCACCAGTGCCGCCCGTGCCTCCGGTGCCGCCAGTCCCACCTCCTGTTGCAGGAGGAACTGGTGCGGAAGGAGTCGAGGTACTCCTTCGGCTGGATGTCGTCCGAGTTCTCATCTCAGGCAGTTCAGGCAAAGGTAGGTTGATAAAGTTATCATAGCTGTTGCCCCCCCTTGCGAGCTGACTGCCCTGGACCACTAGCTTTTCAAACTCGTCTCCAATTGAATCCCCCACAGCAACAGGAACAGCTGCAATACCCCGGCCGACATCTTTCCATCTATCCCCCGCTCCGCTTTTGTAGATGTAGTTGGAAGCTCCCCGATTTGGGTTGAACAGGGTGTCAACCTTTGCACCTAAAACAAGCCCTTGAAACGCATACCGTTGTCCCCGCCGTGTCGCAAGATGATTAGCCAACTTAGTTCCTTTGGCCAACTCTTTCTTGCTCAACCATAGCGGATCGGTGACCAGATCTTTTGCTCTGCCAGCTTCGGCCAGGGCTGAAGTACTCTCCTTAGCAGCCTTTCTCGCTGCATTCAAAGCATCGTCAGCTATGCTTGCAGCCTTGGAAGCTTTCTCCAACGCTTCTTTTGCCCTCGCCGCCTGCCGGGCTGCCTTTTCAGCATCAGCCAATCTGTCAGCAGCTCGTGCGACTGCCACGGCCTTCTCCGCACCTGAGGCTTTTGAAGCCGCTTTATTGGCTGCCAGCGCTACATCAAAAGCTTCGTCAGCCACTCTGGACGATTTTATGGCCGCTGTCTTAGCCCGGTTCGCTGCCATCGCAGCATCGAACGCGGTATCGGTTGCCCTGACCACTTTGGTCGCCTTCGCAGATTTTTGCGCAATCTGTGTTGCCTTGGCGTATCGCCCAAGCTTTGCACCTCCGACATCAAGGACGGCAAACCCTCCCGCAATCAAAGCGCCTTCTACATCGCCCTTTTTTGACGCCGCCGTGACCAATGAAACACCTTTTGCTGCCGCTAAATAAGGACCTGCCGGAGTCAAACTCAGGCCGACATCCAAAATAGTTCCCAGAAAAGGAACCTCCTTGTCCAGTCGCTCCTGAGTCTTTATATAAGCATTGCCCGGAGCCGTGACGGTATCCAGCACATTCTTGCCCCCCTTTTTCGCAAAATCTCCACTTCTATCGTAGTACTCAAGACCCGAATCATATATTCTGTCGGCCGAGTCGGTAAGCCCCATGGCGTAAAGCGTACCCGCCGCCACCATATTGTTGGTGGCTATAAACCCATTCCCAAGACTGGCGCCCAAATTGACAGCCGCGTTGCCAGCAGAATTCACCGTGGTCACCGTCGCCTCGACGACTCCTTCTCCCACGATCTTAGTGACCGCTACGGTCTTTTCCCCAACTGTTTTTCCAGCCAGGACAACGCCGTTGCCCACCTTAGTTGCAGTATCGACCGTGCCTTTCTTGACCACCGTTGCGGCCTTCTTAACTCCCTGCCCCGTCTTGTTTGCAGCTTTAACAACGGTCTTCTTAACCGTCTTAACAACGGGTGTGACCGCCTTTACAGTTTTCGTAACCGCTTTTTTTACCGGCTTCGCAACCGCTTTGGCTCCCTTGGAGACAGTCTTTCCAACTGTTTTGGCTCCTTTGGAGACGGACTTTACGGTCTTCTTCGCAGCTTTTTTGATGCTGTCCCACAATCCCAACTCGACATCAACGATCTCGCCGTTCCACCTGACCTGTGCGTGATCATCCTGCCGGGTCAATCTAAAGAAGGTCAGGTCATCGACCGGCGCCCCGCGCATCACTGCTCGCGCAAAAATTTCCCCTTCATCACCGGGGGCGTCGCCTTCTCCTAAACTGAAATCCAGATGGTGCCCCCACTCCTCTGTGATCAATGCTTGAAGGCGCTTCGAATCATCACGGCAATCGATATTAACCATGACCAGCCCGCCGTTTCTCGATAAATACGCAGCTGAAGCATCGCCAAGAGCATCCCCTTCCACAAAGACCACTCCATCCGGCAATGGAAGCGTGCCTTCCTGAGCAGCAGCAACAAAGGAGTCGCGGGCCTCAACTGACAACCTTTCACCGAATGCCTGCTGAAAGATATTCCCGAGAGCTTCAGGATCATTGACCGCAAGGAATCTGACTCGCTCAAGGGAAGCGTCGATTGCCTGATAGACAGCAACAGCTTCACGGCTCTCAGAAGCAGAGGCGACCTTCGTCCCGGCATCAGAGGCGATCAATTGTGAAAACACAACCAACCAGGCACACATGCCGAATGCGACAGAATTGAATAGACGATTCATGTTGATGGGAAAGCGGAAGACTCGAAGTAGGATTAGAAACAGATTCAACGAAGCGGATAACGAGCTTCCAGATTATAAAGTGTCATCAGAGCCAACGAATGGCCCTTGCCGGGAGTCGGCTCGAAATAGACCGAGACGAATCCAGTTGGGAGATTGATCGGATCGATAAAAATCACATTCCGATTGATCACGAGGTAAGGCTTCAGGCCCGACCGGATCTCCCGGCCCAGTCGGAAAAACGCAGACGCATCCTGCGGATTATCTTCAGGCAGGAGATCAGCGAGCCTCCCCTGAGTCGGGGCCGACAGAGACTTCCTAATCTCGTCAATCTCTTTGGCGTAGTTGACTGATGCCGATGGATCTTGCGCATCCTTCACCCATCGCAAAAGAAAGAACACGCGATCCTCAATCAGCTTGATCGCGGTCGACGGATTAACGGCGGGCAGATTCACAGACTTGTCACTGAACGGCGGATACCGCTTCTCAAACGAGATGAGGAATTTCTGCGTCGCTTCCACTATCCTGACCTCAAAGAGCTCAGCAGTAGAATCGGCCCACGCAGGCTCGTCCGTCTTCCCGGTAGGTCTGTTCTCGCGAAAGGCGTTACCGGAGACAGGCACAGCTTCGACCATCTTGAAGCCGACTCCTTTAGGAGACTCCTCGTCATCTTGAAACTGCCAGCGACTCAGGATCGCTACATCAAAGTATGGATTATAGAACGCCACAACAGGATCGTCTCCCAACGAATTCCCGACCATTACCGACGACCCGGCCAGCACATACGGCCAGATGTAGGGATACGTTGTCGAAATATCCCCTTCCTGAAAAGCCTTCAGCGTTCCAGGCATCACTTCAGGGAGATTCGCCATTGCATCCACCGTGCTTTCAATAATAGCAGCTCTCCGGAACCGGTCGATATCCTGAGACAGCAGAATCATCTGAATATCATCGACTACATATTTCGGACGCTCTTCCTTTTCAGGAGTGACGACCTCTTTCTGCAGAAAGGCGCGCACTGTGTCAGCATTGAATCCGCCATCGGATTGCGCCACACCCACACCTGCAATAGAAAGACCCATTAAGATCGTGGAGCCAACGGCTCTCGTTCGCTTCATGGCGATTGAGATTACATTCATGATTCAACTTTGAGACTGGACACGTACAACCCATCGTCATAGGGCTCGAGAGTGATAAGGAAACTTCGTTCGCCGCTGGTCACCGCAAAGCGACCTTCCCCAAGATGCTCCAAGCTGAGCGCTCCAAGTCCTTTGTAATCACCGGAGCGCACTAAATGATTCGCAAACGCCATACGCTGCTCAGTCAATAAATGTTTAGCTTGATCGGCAGGCGAACCTTCCAGAAAAATAGATGGCGAAATCAAAAGACCCGCAGTCGCCGCGTCTCCCTGTCCCAGCAGTTCAATGAAACGCTCGGCCGTTTTCTTTGCATAGTCGTTTTTGTCCCGGCTGGCACGCTTAATTCCGATCAATTCAGGATTGGTCTGATAATCTTCCCGCAATTCCTCCAACTCAGGCTCAACCGGGGTCGCCACATTAAAACCTGTAGGCCGCAAACGCCCCCAAAACCGTTTCCTCTTCTGCACCGTGGCGATATTTTTCAAATCCGTATCATCCGAAACGCCCTTCGCCGTGAAAGATGAAAGCAACCTTTCTGCAGAGAAGCTATACAACGAAGGCTTGCCCCCCATTCCTCCGCCATAGTGGCTCCATACCATGATTTGCCCGGACTTTGCCTTCGTTCTCTTACCCGTTCTGGTTTGCCCGTCCAGAGTCAGGGCATAGATAGCACTACTGCTCACTCCGAGCAGAATTCGTGAATCAGCTTCCACTTCCAAATCAATATCCCAAAAGTTCAATTGAGTCGCTTCCCCTTCCGTTGTCACCTCCACCCATTCCCGACACATCACACCGGGCAATTCGAGAGATTTAACCGGTGTTCCCGATGGAAAAACTGTCATCGTCCCCTGTCCTGCCACCATAGAAACGGAGAGGGCTGAAATGACTGTCAGCAGAATCAGTCTTGGGAAAATGGAACGGACAATCATAGACTGCTTTCCAGTAACTATGGCGATCATGATTGTCAATGTATTTAAAGTAAATTAAATGATTTATATTCTCTACGGCTGTATCCACATTTTCAGCAGAGTGAATGAATCGAGATGAACCTTCTTCGCCCCCATATTTTCGACTCCATTTGTAGCAACGTTAGAGCACTTCTCAACCCCCGTTCCATTTACATTTAGCCCTCGCATCTTTGATTGATTGCTCTTGCCACTCTCACCCTGTTTGCTCCCCCATCACATAACTCTATGAAAGCTTTTGCCTTATTACTATTCACGGCGCTCGCAGCGAACTGTATATCTGCCGCAGCCGCTGACGTTCCCCGTCCCAACGTGGTTCTCATTTTTATCGACGACATGGGATACGGTGATGTCGGCTTCAATGGGGCGACAGCTCCTGAAACCCCGAACCTGGACCAGATGGCTGCCGAAGGAATGAAGTTCACCGACTTCTACGTGGGTTGCGCAGTTTGCTCAGGTTCGAGAGCAGCTCTCTTAACCGGTACTCATTACCAACGGCTCAGCATAAATCCCGTGCTGTTCCCGCACAGCAACGAAGGCCTCCATCCGGACGAGGTCACTCTCGCTGATATGTTAAAAGGAGCAGGGTATGACACCGCCTGCGTTGGCAAATGGCATCTCGGCCACCTCCCTCCCTGCCTTCCGACTTATCAGGGATTCAACAGCTACTGGGGAATCCCCTACAGCAACGATATGTGGATCGACCCTGCCAACAAACTCGCGAAAGACATCGACATTCGCAGCGGACTGACTGCGGCAGACCTGAAAGCCGGTCACAAAGAAAGGAACGTTGTCCCGATTTTTCGAAACGAAGAGGTCATCGAATACCCTGCTGACCAGTCAACCATCACAAAACGCTATACGGAGAAAGCGATCGAGTTCATCACCGCTGAACGCGATGAACCTTTTTTCCTCTACCTGCCCCATACTATGGTTCACTTGCCACTGCACGTTTCAGAAGCCTTCGACAATCCTGACAAAACACTTATCACAAACGCCATCGAGGAAGTGGACTGGTCGGTGGGGGAAATCCTGAAGACAATCACTGAGGCCGGCATTTCAGAAAACACCCTCGTTATTTTCACAAGCGACAACGGAGCCGCGGTTGGCTCCTCGCTTCCCCTCCGGGCGAAAAAAGGCAGCGTTTATGATGGCGGCATCCGTGAACCGACCCTCATGTGGTGGCCGGGGAAAATCCCTGCCGGGGAAGTTTGTTCTGAAGTGGCAGCTTCCATTGATATCATGCCGACTCTGGTTGAACTCAGTGGCGGAGACATGCCGGAGAAAAAGATCGATGGCAAAAACATGTGGCCCCTCATGGCTGGAGAGGAAGGAGCCAAAAGTCCACATGACGTATATGTTCTGCCTCACGGCCCCGGTGCAGTTCGCAGCGGCAAGTGGAAGTTCTATCCCTGGCAGGAAGGCAAAGGCGGTAGAGGCAGCCGGGACAAACCAACAGCCACCCCCTCAGACTTCCCCGTTCAGTTGTATGATACCGTTGCAGACATCAGCGAGAAAACCAACGTCGCAGAAGCAAACCCCGAAGTGGTTGCGAAACTCCAGAAGGCTTACGATGAATTTGTCACTGAGTTGAATGCGACCAAGCGGCCCACCGCTAAAATGCCCCGCCCCGAAGGGGCTGTTTCAGCCGACCGCCCCGGCGGAAAGAAAAAGAACAACGGGCAGAAGAAGAAACCGGCTGCAAAGTAGGAGCGGCTTACATGAACAAAACGAATCAACCCTGTCTGATTGATGAATCAACAGGGTTGGATCGTGAACTGTTGCAGGTGAGATCAGTTGGAGTCTGCTCATATGTCCTCCGCGATGGGGAGGAACTTTACCTGATCGATGGAGGCTTTCCCACGATCAGATTTGTAGAGCGTGCTCTTCGTAAAAAAGGATGGGACCATTTGCCGGTCACGGGAATTCTAGTGACCCATGGCCACCTCGATCATATCGTGAACGTGAAAAAGCTGGCAGAAAGATACGGGGCATGGATCGCTGCCCCATCACTCGATTCACTCCATTACCGGGGAAAACCTGTCTATGAAGGAAAGGCAAAGGTGACCGGGATTCTCGAATCAATCGGACGTCCGTTGCTCGGCTTCCGGTCATTCACTCCCGACAAAACATTGGACGATGGCGACAAACTCGATGCCTGGGGCGGACTGACGGTCATCCACCTGCCGGGACACACTCGGGGACATTCCGGGTTCTATTCCGAAAGCCAAAAGTTGCTGTTTTGCGGTGACCTGTTCGCCAGTTTCGGCCGTTGGTCACACTTCCCGCCCGCGATATTCAATGACAACAGCGATCAGATCGCAGCGTGCACAGAGCGGGCGCTCAGCCTCGATCTCGAGGGGATTTGGCCAAACCATGCAGACCGGGCACAGCCTCAAACTCACCTGGCGAGACTCCGCAGACTCTCCGGGAGGTGATTACTTCGCGGCCAGCCGGTAGCAGATTGCTTCCGTCCCGTTTCTCACCAGCAAATACTGACCGGCAAGAGTCGGAGTATTCCAGGTCATCCCTTCCAGGGCGTCATCAATACGTGCCGTCTCAATAAAAACCGAGGGATTAGCTTCCACCACCGCGATGTCCCCTTTCTCGGCCTGCACGAGAATCCTGTCTCCCACCAGAAGGTTCTGCCCGAATCCATAACTTTCCCCCCGCCACTGTTGTTTCCCGTTTTCCAGGTCGATACAGGCAAACCTCCCTTCGTTCAGTCCGTAAGCGAAGCCATCCTTAATTAAGGCCGATGAAAATTTCGTCTTCAATTTGATGGTCTTCCAGACCGGTTCGACCGACCAGATGCCTTCATCTGACCGCAATTGGAGCAGGTAAGTACCCATGTTATAACTGGCACTGACGAGCAATCGATCTTCCCCGACGAGGAGTGGTTGCCCCACCTTGGGATTTTCCTGCGGCCAATCAAACTTCCACAGCTCAACCCCGGTATCCGGTTCGTGCCCGGTCACATCAAATCCATTCACCGCCACAATCTGCGGCTCTCCCATGATTTCCATCAAGCGGGGCGAGCTGTAACTCGCACCCCGGCCCTCGTATTCCCAGACCGGTTCACCGGTATCGGTGTTGTAGGCCAGCAAGGTTGGCCCCCTTCCCTCAACGGCGGTCACAACAACAATCCCCGGTTCATCAATCACCAACGGCGCGGAACTCTTTCCCCATCGTGGCAAACCGGCACTGAATTCAGTCAGAACATTCCGGCTCCAGCGCAATTTACCCGTGGCCAGATCCAGACAGTTCAAGACGCCGGTAGACCCCATCGTGAAAACATCTTCCCCGTGAATCGTTGGAGTGCCGCGCGGTCCTTCTCCCCCCATCACTGCCATCGTTCTGGCATCCTCGTCCACAGAAGTTGTAAACCGGGTTCCCTCGTCCGAGTATTTCCACAGAAGCCGCCCGGTGGACAGTTCATAGCAACTCACCCACTCATCATCTCCGTGTTGTTCCTGGGTGAGGGCACGGGCCCCCTTCACCGAAAAGCTGGACCACCCTTTCCCTATGGGCTTTCGCCATATTTCTTCCGGCGGGTTCTTTGCGAAATTAAGTGATACCTCAGCGTCGGGAAAATGACCATCCCGATTGGGCCCGAGGAACTGGGGTGAATCAACCACGCCCTCTGCAGGTGCCAAATCACCCACCGCAGCAGGATCAACCTCCGGCTTGATTTCAGAATCAATTGCCTCCTCAGCAAACCGGAAACGGAAGCTAGGAAGCGAACTGCCTCCCGAGGAACCATCGTAGACAAAGAAAACCTTCAACACCGCAGTGACGACGACCAGAGACGTGAAAGTCCAGAAGCTTCGCAGAACCCGGGTTTTCGCCGGCGCGTTGGCAAACACTGCATACCAGACCAAAAGGAGTAAAACACCCAGCGCAGGCCCCAGAATCAGCCACCAGTAGCGGGCCCACTCTTCATTCTCAAACTGCTTCCAAATGATAAAGGGCGCGAAAGCCAGACACACAGCCAATGAACTGTATTTCAGCACGTTCCAAACGATACGGTCAATTTTCATTTACACGGTTCGCCATCTGAACGCGCCAGAGAGGTATCTTGACGCAAGGGACGGAATCACGGAACTGTAACCTATCTATGAAAATTTCAATCCTCTATCTCGTAACTATTTTCGCGGTGGCCACCTCCGGGCTGGCTGCTGAGAAAAATGTGATCTTCATCATCGCGGATGATGAATCCCCTACCCTGGGATGTTACGGCGATCCGGTTGCAAAAACCCCTGCCATTGACGCCATTGCTGCAGACGGCACGGTCTTCACAAACGCCTTTGCCACCACCGCAAGCTGCTCCGCCAGCCGGTCGGTGGTCATGTCAGGTCTTCACAATCACCTCAACGGTCAATACGGTCACGCGCACTCTTATCATAAGTTCGCCAGCTTCCTCGATGTCATCAGCTACAGCCTTCCGCGTGTCATGTCCGGAGCGGGTTACCGCACGGCTCAGATCGGGAAATATCACGTCGCTCCGGAGGAGGTCTTTCACTACGACACCTACTTGAAAGGTGGCAACGGTCGCAACGCCGTCGAGATGGCGAAGGTCTCTAAAGAATTCATCACCGCAGATAGCGACAAACCTTTCTTCCTCTATTTCGGCACAAGCGATCCCCACCGCGGCGGCGGCAAGGACCAGACAGCCAAGAGCAAGTTGAAACCGGATCTGTTCGGCAACCTCCCCAACAAAGCCGCTCACAAGGGAGTCGATGAAGTCTTTTACGAACTCGACGAAGTTCCCATCCCGCATTTCCTGTCTGACACTCAGGAAACCCGCGAGGAACTGGTTCAATATTACCAGAGTATTTCACGGGTCGATCAAGGCATCGGGGAATTGGTGAAAATCCTGAAGGAAGCCGGTCTTTACGACAAGACGATGATCATCTTCACCGCAGACCACGGAATGGCTTTCGCCGGAGGCAAAACCACCGTTTACGAAGGCGGTCTGAAAGTGCCTTTCGTCGTTCGCAATCCTTATGAAGAAAACCGCGGCGTGAAACACGAAGGAATGATTTCACACATCGACATCACCCCTTCGATCCTCGACTTTGCCGGCGGCCTGGATCAGGAGAAAAACCGTCCAAAGAACTTCGTGGAAGCGAAAACCTTCTGGAAAGACAAGCCCTACGCCATGAGCGAAAACCGGGGGCCGCGGGGTGGAATCAAAAGCTACCATGGAAAAAGCTGGGTCCCGATTCTCGGGAAACCGGACGCCACGCACTGGGAGAATATCTTTGCATCCCATACCTTCCACGAGATTCAAATGTACTACCCCATGCGAGTCATTCGGGATAAGGAATACAAACTTATCTGGAACATTGCTCACGGTTTGCCATACCCCTTCGCATCCGATTTGTGGGCAGCCAGCAGCTTTCAGGCGCAATATGAAAAGTCACTCGACGCACCTTACGGTCAGAAATCAGTTGGCGAATATATCAACCGCCCGAAATTCGAGCTCTACAAGATTGATGAAGACCCGGTCGAAGCCAACAACCTCGCGAGCGACCCCGCTTACGCGGAAATACTGGACAAATACCAGAAAAAGCTGAAGGCCCTTCAAAAGGAAATGAATGATCCATGGATCATGAAATGGGATTACGAGTGAGACTATGAAACAGGAAACAAAGACAGGCCTTGTCCTGGTAGGGCTTGTCGCCATCATTGCCGTTATCTACCTCAGGTTTGGAGACAGCGAGCCCAGCCCTGTTGTGGTCACGGTGAACCGGCTCAATGCTCTCCAGCTCGAAGTGCAGGAGTGGGAGAAGAAAAACAACAAGCTACCTGAGACACTGGCCGATCTTGGGCTGCCGGATGAGGCCGTCACCGACCACAAAGGCGCTCCATTCGTTTACGAGAATGACAACGGCTGGGTCACCATTTCCTCCCTGGGAGCTGACGGCAAGCCGGGAGGCGTCATGTTCAATGCCGACCAAACCGTAGAGTTTGAAAGCCAAATCCGGAAATAACGTCGAACAAACATGAACAATCTCTTCAAGCGCGACACTGAAATCCTTCCTCTTGAGGACAGTATTGTCTCAGCAACAGCCCTGCCACTGGATCTCGAATCCTCGGAAACAGCCTACGAAACGGCCACCTTCGGGATGGGATGATTCTGGGGACCTGATTCCCAGTTCGGGAGTCTCAAAGGAATCTTAAGAACAAGAGTTGGTTACTGCGGCGGGCAAAAAGTCAGCCCCACTTACCGAAGTATCGGCGACCACACCGAAGCGTTCTCGCTGGACTACGATCCTGCGGTAATCAGTTATAGCGACCTGCTGGCGATCTTTTGGAGCGGTCATCGGGCGACATCGAACCACCACAGCAATCAATATATGAATGCGGTGTTCTTTCGGAATGAAGATCAGCAGGCACTCGCGGAAGAAACGCGCGCCACCGAAGCCGCCCGTCTGGGGATTTCCCCCGACAACATTGCGACCCATCTCCTGCCAGTCGGTGAATTCACCTACGCAGAAGGTTATCACCAGAAATACTACCTGACGCAGCGTCCCGAGATCCGCGATTTTCTCTCCGAACATTATCCCGAAGGCAAGCAACTCGCCGATTCCCGCGTAGCCACATTGCTAAACGCCTACCTGGGAACCGGCATGCAGAAGGACTGGTCAATGTTCGCAGAAGTTTTGCCGAAGTTCGGCCTTCTCGATACGCTGGAAAAACGAATCAGCACCGCGATGGCCAATTGATTTCCAAACAATCGCGGAAGATTACACACCGGGAGGAAGTTCCAGACTTGCGGGACCGTCGTTTCGGAAACGCCCTTCCGGATCGATGTATGATGGATTCAGATCCCACCTTCCGTTAACTCGATTGGCAAATCCAAGGGGTAATCTTCAGAAGGTCGTTTGTTTTTCACAACCTCGTGTCAGAAGGTTCGGAAGGCCGTTTGTTTTTCACAACCCCGTGTCTGAACGTTCGGAAGGTCGTTTGTTTTTCACAACCCCGTATCTGAACGTTCGGAAGGTCGTTTGTATTTCACAACCCCGTATCTGAACGTTCGGAAGGTCGTTTGTATTTCACAACCCCGTGTCTGAGGGTTCGGAAGGTCGTTTGTATTTCACAACCCCGTGTCTGAGGGTTCGGAAGGTCGTTTGTATTTCACAACCTCGTGTCTAAACGTTCGGAAGGTCGTTTGTTTTTCACAACCTCGTATCTGCCCAATCTTCCCCTTATTTAAGTAAGGCGCGATGGCGTAACAAGCGAAGCTGGTGGTTTAATTTACATTTCTGTAACGTTCAAGGCGTTACTGCTTGTTAAAACCCCATGCTTACAATCCTCGGAAGAAATTCGGAGAAGTTCTGTGATGGCTTCTCACGTCGCTCCTTTCTGCAAATAGGCGGAATGGCCCTTGGCGGTGCCTCGTTGCCGGAAATCATGCGCGCGGAAGCTCTGCGGACTCCGACACCGGAGCTCCCCCCGCAAAAGCTGAACCACAAGGCGACCATCATGATCTTCCTTGCTGGAGGTCCGCCGCATCAGGATATGTGGGACATCAAGACCGATGCTCCCAGCGAGATCCGGGGGGAGTTTTCAGAGATTTCCACGAATGTTCCGGGTATCCGCATTGGTGAGGAGTTTCCACGCATCGCCAAAATGGCTGATAAATTTGCTTTTGTCCGTTCCATGGTCGGAGCCGAGGGCCCGCACGATGCCATGCAATGTCTTACCGGTCGCAAAGGCCGTTCCAACGTTCCTCCGGGCGGTTGGCCCAGCATCGGAGCTGCGGTTTCAAAAATACACGGCAAGGTCAATGATTCGTGCCCCCCGTTTGTAGGTTTGTCACCGAAGTGTGGCCACGATGAATGGGGTGACCCCGGTCAGGCAGGGTTTCTGGGACCGTCGAACGGCCCGTTCACTCCGTTTCGTGGCGGTGGAAAAGAAGATATCGTCCTGAAAGGAATCGATCTCGAGCGTCTCGACGACCGGAAAGGATTGCTGGGAAGCTTCGATAACTTCCGGCGCGATGTCGACACCTCCGGGATGATGGATGGTCTCGATACTTTCAACGAACAGGCTTTCGGTGTTTTGACCAGTAGTAAACTGGCCACAGCTCTCGACATTTCCAAAGAAGACCCGCGCCTTGTCGAAAAATACGGCAAGGGAACGGAAAAGCTCACTGCCGACGGACCGTGGAAACGGCTCGATCAATTTTTGATGGCCCGCCGCCTCGTCGAAGCAGGAGCCCGGTGTGTCACCCTCGGTTTTTCCCGCTGGGATTGGCACGGCAAAAACTTCAAGCGTGGTCGGGAAGACTTTCCTCTTCTGGATCAGGGAGTTTCAACTCTGGTTCAGGATCTGCATGACCGGGGCCTCGATAAAGATGTCTCTGTCATTGTGTGGGGTGAATTCGGCCGCACGCCGAAAATCAACGCCAACGCGGGTCGTGATCACTGGCCCCGCGTTTCCTGTGCTCTTCTCGCAGGGGGAGGCATGAATACCGGTCAGGTGATCGGAGCCACTGACCGTCTTGGTGGTGAAGCAGTGGATCGCCCGGTTGAGTTTCCCGAGATTTTCTCGACTCTCTATCACAACATGGGAATCGATGCCCGCACCACAACCGTAGAGGATCTCGGCGGCAGGCCCCACTACCTCGTGGACGCCCAGTATTCGCCGATGCGCGAACTGATCGGTTAAGCCAAACCCGTCCGGAATTTCCCACAGCATGGGCGTCCGGAATGCAAGACACCCTACCCGGCAGCAAACTGCCGCGCACTGTTGCACGCATCAAACAGATCTTCGGGAGCCTCCAGGTAGGCGTTTGCACCAACCGATTCGAGTTCTCCCCGGGTGCCAAATCCCCACAGCACGCCAAGCGCGGTGACCTCGTTGGCTTTTGCACCCACCATATCGTATTTCCGATCTCCAATCATGACAACCTCGCCGGGATCCAGCTCGTCCCGCTCAATGATACTTGCGATCAGCTTGGTCTTTGTCGCCTTCTCGTCATTCATCCTCGCGCCATCAACCGAGACAAAATAATCCATCAGATCAAAATGCTCGATGATCCGCTCTGCATACGGCGTGGGCTTTGAAGTTGCGACACTCATGACGTGCCCGGCTTCTTTCAACTCCTCCAAAGCCTGATCAATTCCCGGATAAACCTCGTTTTCAAAAATCCCGATAGTCCCGAAACGCTCCCGATACTTGTCCACCGCTTCTTCAATCAGCGCCTTATCGTCCGTTTTCATCAACGCCCCGAAACTTTCCCACAACGGCGGGCCGATACACCAACTGATATCTTCCTCAGGAAGCGGATAGCCCAGTTTTTCGAGCGCGTAGAAAATACTGCGCGAAATACCGGAGTAAGAATTCGTGAGGGTACCGTCGAGGTCGAAAAGCAGACGCATAATGGCCCGACTCATACCCCTTCAGGCGCTCAAATCAAAACCCATATTCGTACCAAAGCTCGGTGAAGTAATTCTTCGCCTTCTCCCACAACGTTTCCTCTTCTTTGTTCACAAAAATCACCTTGTCTTCCTCGTCATACTTGATGTGCCCTTTGTTCGTCACATCCACATAATAGTTGATCAATTCCTGAGGAGTCATGTCCCGGAAAGTCCGGTCGAGGGGAAAAGAAGACGGTGCCTCATCATCCCACCGGTTGGTAATATCCCAACCCGTTTGCGTCGCGACTCCGATGATTTGAAACAACCGGTCTTCAGCGCTGTTATCCCCTTCCGGCAGAGTCAGTCTCGGGATTTTGACGTCGAACAAATCAAGAGTGTTCTCGCGTGTATTCGGGGCGCCGGGGATACCTTTCACTTCAAACGTCAACTCCGTGACTTTGGGGAGAAACACCAGTTGTATGGGAGCCTTGGTATCATCCAACTGCCGGGTCGAAGTCAGGGTCATGTGATCGTTATCCACTTCCTGTTCCCAGTTCCACTCAACCCGCCCATCCTTCCGGATCCAGCCGGTGTGCTCACAATACGCTTCTGAGGAAGCCCGGAATAATGTGTTCGCCTGCCAGTAATAATCAGCTGGTTGCCGGGCTTCAATCCAGACGGCGGTGTCAGCATTGGACCATGATCCGGAATAAGACGGCGCAGCCGGGATAGCAAAAGGGTCGGCCGGACCAGCCGAAACTGTCGGAAGTGGAACTGAGCCGATCAGGGCGGAAGCACCGGCACCAAGTGAAGCTCCAATTTCCGCTCCAGTCGCCGGAGTAGTCGACTCGGATTTGGACGGCGACACATTCAGAGCATCCAACTCCTTTTTCGAGACTCTCGGTGACGCGGCGAATCCGGACATCGACTCCGATTTCCGGCTGATACTGCCATTCACGTGGCCCAACCATTGCAAACGCAGTAGATCATCAAACACGACCTGGGCACCGCGCTCCTGAGGCAATTCAACCCGCTGCGGCTCTCCCGTCAGCACCCTGATGTGAAATTTCACCGGAGAATCAATCCACGTCAGCCACGCCATATCCAGACGCGACCAATCACCTTCCTGCTCTGAGTGCTGTTCTCCATCAATTAAGCTCTCAAGATTATAAGTCACCGCTGCCTCTGTATTCATGTCCCCGCCTTCCCCGTCAATGAAGCGGACATACTCCATATTCTCCGACTTAAACAAAAGCCGAACCCTCGGAGTCAGGTATTTCGTGGGAGGTTTCATTTCCAGAAAGTCATCCGGAACGCCCTGTTTCTTCAACTGGTCGTGCGGAATCAGCTCCAGCGTCTTCGCATCGTAGAACTGAAGTTTCACCATCCAGTCAGCCTCTTCACTGATGTCGTCGTCCGGCATGGGATACCAGGTCGCAACAGCTGCCAGCTCCAACTTATCATCCCCTTCCAACCCGGCCGACCAGTTTTCAACCTGTCCTGTTTTGGCAACGGGCTTCTCCCCTTTCCAGTTCAGAATAAAATCACTTTTCACCCCTTCCAACTTCACGGGAACCACCATCTCCTCGCTTGCGGGGCGTGTTTCCTCGATCTTCCAGTCCCGCTTTTCCAGTAACCCCACCGAGCTGTCTTCTACATACCCAATGGTATCTCTCGACTCGTCCGGCGAAGAAAAATAGTCCGGATGATTCAGCGATCGCACGAAAACCACCACGCCGACTCCCAGGGCATAAATAAACACCGCTAAAAAGATCCAGCCCAGCTTCCGTTTTCGCATCACAACACGCTATCGGATTCGATCCCGGTTGTGAATCGAAAAACAAACGGCCACTTCCCATGCAAAAAGCCTGCCTGGATGATCCAGGCAGGCTCTCCCCTTCACTACTGCCGGTTGGCCAGAACCGGGAGCATACACAGCACCTACATTTTTAGCACCCAATGGGCTCAGCGATCACCGCACAAGATGGCCAGTGCGCTCAATCTCAGTGGTGATGATGCTTACCACCTCCTCCGCCCCACTGAATTTGAAATTGCAGCCAGGCGGCATGCTCGTCACCGAGTGATTCGCTGTGGTTGTAGTCATACTGAATCCGCGCCTGGATGCGCTGATTCTTGTCGAGATAAGTAGTCAATGCCGGCGACACGCGATGCCGGTCCTCCAGCTCAAGCGCGTCAAGCTCCGACACCCAATCATGTCGAACCGACAGAGTGGTCGAATCACTCAGCCCGTAAAACAGGGCAGTTGAAAAACCGTAGTCGTTGCCATCAAACTGATCTCCCTCTTCGTCCTCAATTCCGATGGTGCGGCCGATAAATTCGGAACGGAGCATCACTGCATCGGTGCAGAACTCCGGGCCATCGCCATGATCATGCGCACCCCAAATTTTCTCCAGCCCCACACCATAAACCCAGGTGGCACGCTCAAATCCGTTCTCACCGGTGGCGACAGAAGCCGAAAACGTAGCACTTTCGTCAAAAGGCAAAGGCTGACGCCAGTCCAGCGACACGACCCAGGAATTGAAGTTCGCGTCATCCGCTTCGAGATGGTGTTCCTCCCCTTCCTCTTCATGGCCATGCTCCTCCTCATGACCGTGTTCCTCATCGTGGTCATCATGTTCTTCTTCATGACCATGCCCTTCCTCTTCATGGGCATGACCATGAGTGCGCACTCCACCACCACCAAGGGTCAGCTGTCCTCTGGAGGGAAGAGAGACGACCATTTCCCCGCCCTGAGTGATTAACTCCCCCTCGTTCAACATGCGGCTGTTGCTGAGGTTCTGATTAACAAACTCCCAGCCGTGCAGATGTTCCTCCGCTTGAAATCCGAACCGGTTGAGAAACTGTCCACCACCAATCGCAAGCCAGTCATTGAGATGGTAATGAAGATAGGCTTCCTCCAGGGCGGCCTCCCACTCATCTTCCCCCTGAATACCGGCCCCATATACCGCACCGGTCACGACGCCATTCAAATCAATATCCAGATGAACTTCAATCCCCTGAACTCCGAAGTCATTTTGTGGATCGTGCTCAGCTGTGGCGAGATCTGCGGGATCAATACCGTCCCCGGTGAGTCCGCCGGTCGCATTGAGAAACAATTCAGGGAATATAAAACCCCCGATGTTGGCATTACTTCCATCAATTGGATTAAACCCGGCCTCATATTCAAAGACTTCCTCTTCAGCTGGCTCACGGTCCTCAGCCAGTCCGAATCCGGAGACCAGGAGTGGAAACGACAAAAGACACAGGAGTTTTCGATTCAGTTTCATAGGATAGACAGATCTTACTATTTTAACGCAATTCTCTTGCAATAAGTCCCCTTGTAAGTTAATGCAACCAAAATGCAATAAGAAATCACGATATAATATGACCAACACCCCAATGACTCTTTTCAAACGACTCGCCCTTTGCTTGTCCTGTCTTTTTCTAATGACTTCACTGAACCTCCGCGCTGCAGACGAGGTCTCCTACGTAGGTTCTCTTTCCGGAGTGGAATGCACCGCTTGCAAACGAACCGTTGCCAAAGCCCTTTCCAAACTGAAGGGGGTCAAAACGATCCGAATCGTTAAGCAGGGCGAGAAGAGCCACCGGCTTGAAGTTTTGACTGACGGATCACATCCGATCGAGAAAGCCGAGGCAGTCAAGGCTCTCGAAAAAGCTGAGCACTACAAAATCGTGAGTTGGAAGAAGTCGGCCAACTAGCGCTTCTGTTCCCTCGTTTATTTAATCCATGAGTTCGCTTGCGGCCCGCTTTCCCATCCAGGCGTTCAACGCTGACAAGGTTGGTGTTTTTCTATCGGTCCTTTGCGCGATCCATTGCGCAATTACCCCGGTGCTGTTGCTTCTCGCTCCTGCCTTTGGCGGAATTTGGGCACATCCGGCGTCGCACTGGCTCGTGGCATTGGCGGTGATCCCGCTGGCAGGCATTTCAATTTTCAGAGGATATGTAAACCACGGACGGAACTGGATACCGGTTTGGGGCATCTTGGGGATGACCCTGATTTTGGTGGGTGCTGTCCTGCCCTACCTTGAGAATAATGACGGCCCTACGGCAACGGCTATTGACGACACCGTTCATCCAACCGAAGGGGACGCATTTGTTTTTGTCGTTGGTCAGGACGACGTGAACCCTCCAGCCGCCATCGAAGCTCCCTGTGAAGATTCCTGCTGCCCTTCACTCGTAATCGACGAACATGGCAAAACCCGTCTCCATATTCCTCCCGCCAGCATTGTCACCACTCTGGGTGGGATTCTTCTTATCATAACTCACATCGGAAACCTTTGCAGTTGTGCCTCATGCGGCTGCCCTTCCACAAGGCCTTCCTGAATCCCCGATTCCACCCAAAATGAAAACTAAACATTTCCCGTTTCTCTGGACGGCTCTGATCACTCTGACCGTCCTGTCTTTCCAGGGGTGTAAAGACTCCGCACCGGTTGAAAACGATCCCGCATCCAACGTTCCGGCATCCAAACCGGTGGTTTATGTGCCCGTGCCTCCTTATCAGTATGTATTCGAGCGGTTGGCCGGAGATCTAATTGACCTGCGTGTCATCGCCGGAGAAGGCGACGATCCTCATTCCTATTCCCCCACCCCGAAGCAAGTCGCAGACATGGCACAGGCCAATCTGCTGTGTTCCGGTGAATTGGGTTTTGAAGGGAATTATTTCGTCAAAGTCGGCGACGGCACCAACGGACCGAAGCAATTGCACCTTCTCGAACATTTGAACCTTTTAGAAGGGCATTGCGATCACCCAAGCCACAAAACTGAATCGACCGAAGATGACCACGATCACGAGCACGAAGATTTGAATGATCCCCACGTCTGGCTTTCACCGGCAACGCTGTTGACTCAAGTTGACTACATCGCAGCGGAATTGAAACAACTTCTGCCACCGGAAAAAGCCGGGGAGGTTGATGAAAATCTCACCCGCTTTAAGGAAGAACTGACCCAGGTACAAAAGGAAGTCGGCGATGCCCTTGCGTCTCATCAGGGACTGAAATTCTACGTTTATCACGGAGCATTTGCCTACTTTGCCCGGGATTTCGGTGTTGAACAGATCGCTATCGAAATCGCGAACCGCTCTCCTACGGCGCGTCAATTGGCCACGATTGTCGAACAGGCAAAAACTGAAGGTGTGAAGCTGATTTTTGTGCAGCCTCAGTTTGACCCGACCAGTGCGACAGCCCTGGCGGAGTCCATTGGCGGACGGGTTGCTCCCCTCGATCCCCTGAAAAAGGACATCATCGCCAACCTGCGAAACATCGCAAAAGCAATCACCGAGGGCACAGAATAACCATATTTACGAACCAACAGGGTTCGTTCATCGATCAGACAGGGTTGGATCGTGAGCTGGAGAACAGACTGTCTCCAGCTCAACGGCATCATTTCTGAATGCCGAGGTAATCCAGAACGTCGTCGTAGAACCCACTCTGGTTGGCGTACAAAGCGTAATTCTTGGCCGACTCAAACCATTTGCGGGTGCTTGGCTTCACCCGCTTGGCGGTCTTCACCAACTGACGCTGAGTCACGGGAACAATCTTTCCCGACTTCATCGCTTCACCCAACGCAGCCTCGATGGCCTGATCGAATACCGCTTTGATATCCGCTCCGGAGAAGTCTTTAATTCGCTTGGCCAGGGCATCAGGATCCAGTCCCGAGACCGGTTTTCCATCAGCCATAATGTTTACGATCTCGGACCGGGCCGGTTCATCCGGGGGTGGCACAAAGATCAAACGATCAAAACGTCCCGGCCGGAGGAAGGCGGAATCGAGATGCCAGGGAGCATTGGTCGCGCCGAGGACAAGCACTCCGTCGTTTTCATCGATATTTCCGTCCAGCTCAGCGAGGAACTGATTGATCAAAGTGCGCCCCGCGGATGTCCGCATGTCTTTGCGGTCAGCAGCCAGCGCATCCACTTCATCGAAAAACAAAACAGACGGTGCCTGACGTCGTGCCAGTTCGAACAATTCGTGCAGTTTTTCCTCAGACTTGCCGATCCACATATCGAGGATCTGGTGCAAGCCAACGCTCATGAACTTTGCTTTAATTTCCCCGGCCGTCGCACGGCTGATCAGCGTCTTTCCACATCCGGGAGGTCCATAGAGCAAAACTCCGCCGCCGGCTTTCTTTCCATATGCTTCGAACAATTCCTTGTTCTCCATCGGGTAAAGAATCTTCATGCGGATGTCTTCCTTCACCGCCTCCATTCCGCCGACGTCCTTGAAGTTCACGTTGGCTTTCTGGACAAAATCCAGTTCCAGATCGGACGGTTGATCTTTCCCCGATGAGTTGGAACCGAAAGGGTCGTCATCGTCAAAGAAATCGTCGTCATCGTCGTCGTCAGGATCGTAATAAGCTCCGGCCTGATAATCGGAGGAAGCCTGCGGGGTGGGATTGGATGGCGGTTTCGAAGGTGTACGTCCACCGGCTTCCCGAATGCGACGTAAAAGATCGGTATCGGCTGACGAAGCATCGATCTGCACGGCTTTATCGTAGCACTCGCGGGCAGCAGCAGCGTTTTCTTCGTTCAATTCCAACTTGGCACGCAGCATCCAGGCCGCGGCGTAGTTGGGGGACTCGGTGCAAACCTGCTCCAGGCGCACAATGGCCTCGGAGGATTTCCCGGATAGATCCAGAATCTGAGCGACTTGAGTTTTGGCGACCGGATTTTGCGGCTCCAGCTTCAGCACCTGCTCGAACTGGGTCCGCGCTTCATCGAGACTGAACTGTTCAAGATAGGCGTCCCCCAGCAAAAGCATGAGAGGCACATTGTCCGGCGAAACGGCGAGGGCTTGTTTAAGTGATTCAATATCAGCCATGGTCTATAGCAAGTTGAACGTGACGCGACGTCTCGTCAACGATCAAGACGGTTCACCAGCCCTGACATTGGAGAAAAAAACAGCTTACGGAAAAAGCTTGTTCACAGAAAACGCCCAAATACGATCTGATAAAGCGATGACCACTCTTTCCCCCCTCCGTCTTCTACTGATCGCAGCTTTCTCATTATCGTTAGCCGCTCAGGAGAACTCCCCTCCCCCGGCTCCGAAAGGGCATTTGATCATCCATGGCGGCGGGAAGCTGACCCCTGACGTAATGGAGCGTTTTCGCGATCTCGGCGGAGGCCCGAAAGGACATCTCGTCATCGTACCGACATCCACCGAGGGTGAGATTTCGAAAGATCCGGCAACAGCGTCGAAATGGCTGAGATCGCTCGGTTTTGGCAAGATCACCATTCTTCACACCCGCTCACGGGAAGAAGCGGACACGGAAGCTTTCGTCGCCCCCCTCGCCGATGCCACCGCGATCTGGTTTTCAGGCGGCAGACAGTGGCGGACTATGGATGTTTACGCCGGAACCCTCGCCGGGAAGGCTTTTCACGAAGTCTACCAGCGTGGCGGGGTGATCGCAGGATCTTCAGCAGGTGCGACGGTCCAGGGATCTTACCTCGTAAGAGGAGCCCCGGAAGGAAACCAGATTATGATGGCAGAGGGACATGAGGTGGGATTCGGCTTTTTGAAGGATGTTGCGATTGATCAGCATGCCATCAAACGTAATCGCCTGAACGACATGATTCCGGTGATCAGGCGATTTCCCAAGTTGCTGGGGATCTCGATCGATGAAGGCACGGCTCTGGAAGTCCACAATGGAATCGCGAAAATCATCGGTGAATCAAAGGTGGCGTTCTACGATCACGCCAAGTGGGCCGATGGTGGAGCGAAGTATGAATTGCTCTCCCCCGGGGAGCGCTATGATCTGGCAAAACGTCTGCACCTGAAATAATTGAAGTTTTTTCGCTAAACGCGGGAATAAAGAAGTGCGCAAGGGACTCTTATTTGTGGAAGGCAGGAAACCACCCTGCCGTTTCCATGAACATCACTCGATAGTGTCGACTAAAGCAAACCACTCCGTCGTCTATCAGAAACAACCTCCTTTGCTATGAAATACAAAATACCCACCTTCCTCATCCTCCTGGCAGTTTCTTTCGCCACAATCTTTTCACCCGATACTCAAGCCGCCAATGGCCCGAAGTTTCTAAGCAGCTACGACAAAGCGCTGGCGAAGGGAAAAGAGACCGGCAAGCCGATCATCGTTATCTTTTCTGCAAGCTGGTGCCCGCCCTGTCAGCAGATGAAAAAGCAGGTGTATCCGGATAAGAAAGTTCAGCCCTACCACGACGCCTTTGTCTGGGCGTATCTCGACGCAGACTCCTCTGCAAACGGGCCTGCCATGAAAAAAAACAAGACCCGGGGCATCCCGCATGTGGTGTTCCTGAACTCAAGCGGTAAGAAGGTCGACGAACTCGTCGGCGGCGTTTCTGCAGAAAAATTTGCGACAACACTTGCCGGGATCACCAGCAAAAAGGGTGAAAAGAAGGGCAGTTTCTCGCGACGCTGAGCTCTATAATTAGGCGAGCCCTGTATGAAACTCAAGCTCAAGGAAGTAGACCGGCTCGTGGATGAGCATTATGCGAATCTATACCGGTTTGCCCTGAGCCTGGTGCGTAACGAAGCTGAGGCCGCCGATCTCACCCAACAGACCTATTTCATTTTGGCAACGAAAGGCGGACAACTCCGCGATCTGAGCAAAGCTAAATCCTGGCTCTTCACCACCCTGCACCGGGAGTTTCTTGCACTGAAACGACGCACCAACCGCTTCGCCGACATCGACCCGGCGGATGTGGAGGAAGAGGTGTCTTTTGAAGCTGACAGTGCGGCCGTTCGGAACGCGGACGCCTCGGTTGTCATCGAAGCGCTGGGAAAAGTCCGGGAAACGTTTCGTATCCCCCTCGCCCTTTTCTATCTCGAAGATCTGAGTTACAAAGAAATAGCAGACATCCTTGATGTCCCGATTGGCACGGTCATGTCCCGTTTATCCAGAGGGAAAAACGAACTGCGCGCCTGCCTTTCCGAAGGTCTTGTCGCGCTTTCCCAAAGCCCTGACAATGTTATTAAACTTCCCAAATCTGCGTCATGACACCTGAAGAAGCTAAATTCATCCTGTCCGCCGTTCGATTCGAAAACGGCTCACCGTGCGGAAACGACTCCACTGTGGCCGAAGCTTTTGCGGTGGCAGAGAAAGACCCCGCGTTGAAACAATGGCTCGCCGAGTCCGTTGATTTTGACAGCGCAGTGGCTGATCAGTTGTCTGATATCGATCCGCCGAACGATCTGAAATCCAACATCCTGACGGGTGTCCGGGTTTCTCTCGATCGGCCCTGGTGGAAAAAGCCCGCACTCCTCGCAGCAGCCGCTGTGCTTACGATCGCTTTGCCCTTCACCTTTTTTATGCAGGACAAAGGACCGGATGCAGCCCACTTCCGGGATCATTTCGTCCAGCAGGTCCAGAGCCTTGATCGCTTCGACTTCGTCTCCAATGACGTCAAAGAAATCCAAACCTGGCTCACTGCAAATGGCTCACCCAACGGAATCGAGATCCCTGAAACACTCAAGGGACTGCCATCAGCCGGATGCCGTGTCTTTGAGTGGGAGGGCAGTCGTGCCACTCTGATTTGCTTTCGCGAAAGTAAGGACGCTGAACGTGCTACGCTACATCTCGTGGTCCTCGAATCGAATTCGATCCAAGATATTGAAGAAAACCATCCCCGGTTTGCCGAGAACCGGGGGTGGCCGACAGCCTCATGGAAAAGCGGGAGCCATACTTTCCTCCTGACCTCTTCCGGGGGGGAATCTGCTCTGCGCCGTTTCTCCCCTGCCACTTGACCGGGATTACTCCAGCGAAATCACTCTTCAGGTGGAAGTGGCTCGACGATCTTGCGCACGTCAACATCCTGCACTCCACTTTGAGAAGCACTCAGGAAAACGGTGGAGCGACGGCGTTTGTTAACGTTCCAGACGGAGCTGTAGATTTTTTCCAGAGTATCGCCTTTCATGCGAAACAGTTTTAACTCGACGTTACCGGTCTCACTGTCCCCTTTCGCCTCCATGATCTTTGACGCATTCGGCTTCAGATCAAATTGATCTCGTCCGAGAAATCCCCGGACCGGTATGGGTGAAACGTTGACGAATCGATAAGCGCCGGCCGGGAATCCCTGCAAGTCATTGTCCAGAGCCAGGATCCGGTAGGCCTCTTCCTCTTCGTCCGTTGACGAGGGCTTCTTTTCGAAGAGCAAGAGGATCCGGGTAGCAGTCGCAGGCAGCTTTACTTTGCCGACAATCTTACGGACAGCTTCTTCGCCATCGAATCCATTGGGATTGGAGATCGGGCGGAAAAATACGATCTCCTCCGGCCCTTTGTAGGCGATCGATGGCGCGAAGCCCCGGCTGTAAATGGACAGCTTGGAAACTCCATCCACCGTCACATAGCTGAGGTCTTCAATCACCCCCGAATCAGTCAGAGTAAGAATCTCCGCCTTGCGCACTTTGACATCATCGGGCACCTGAGCGAACCCGACGGGAGCGGCCAGGAAAAGCAGGAGTGTGAGATATGAGAAAACTGAATGCATTCGATAAATCGAGTCGATAGGGTTGCGCCGGCGAACGAACAGGGTCGACTCAGGGAAGACTACAGCTCATCCTTTTCCAGCCAGCGAAAGGATACCACCCGGAACCTGCGGCCGAAATACGGCCGGTCAACCGCGTGATAAGTAGCTTCGATATCCTCCGGTCCCTGGACCAGATTCCGGGAATCTGAGTAGGCCGCATCGATCGGCTCGACCGGTTCCGGGATGCGCTGTACGATTGCCTCACACCAGGCGCGGGCTTTCAGAATTTCCTGCGTGCCACTGGTCGTGATGATTTTATCTCCATAAGCCCGGATACGAAACGTATCGGACCGGGCCGTCAAAACCGGACCCAGCGCCTGCAACACATCTCCCTGCAACACATATCCCGCATAACCGGTGCCCTGGTCAGCAGCCTCCGGCACGTCAGAGAATTCATTCTCTGAATCGGGAACATCCATTACCGGACTTTCGATATCCTGCCCGGTGAATCCGGTATTCACCCCCTGAACCCGGTCAAGAGCCGTCTGCAGGGTGCCGGAAAGCCGGGTGTCATCGACAGGGGCAGTCGATGGGTCGTGATCCACCAACGAGCGGTTCACGAAATCTCCCAGAGATCGAAAGGGCCCGCGCAGTCGAATTTGCCGGACAATCTCCTCAGCAAGATCATTGATTTGTTGATCGGTTAGTTCCCGGTAACCCCGCCAGAAGTTGTCCGCTGTTGAACCTTCCTCTGAGTTAAACGCTTTCGCGTAGGGGCGCGAGAGTCGGCTGAATACGATTCCTTTCTGCTCCCAGGTCGCCAACGAATCGGTGTAGGGATCATAAACGGGAATCTCCAGATTTCGAAGGGAACTGAGGGTCGCTTTCCACGCCGGCACCGAGGTGGAATTGATATTAAAGGCACCATCGATGACAAACCTGGCTCCCAATGAATCGTATGCTTCGTCGTCTGACTCCGACGCTTCGAACTCTACTTTCAGTCTTTCTGATGGAGTGTGGGAAATGTAGCGGGAATTAGGCAGAGGATTTCCCGCCTCCAGATCACTGATCCGAACATCGAGCTTATCGGGAGTGATTGAGGAGAAAAAGTAGGAATCCCACAGGGTTTCATTCACAAGATAAGAGAGATCAAAAACATCAACCCCACGAGAATCATAGAGTCCTTTCTCATCATGGATTGCGAAGTCACGGACCACGGTTTGATCAAGCGGGATCCGAATATTCTGGTAAGAATTCCCGACGACAAATGACGGCTCGTTATTGTAGCGGCCGATGTTGGCGTGTTGCAATTGACCGAGGCTGAGCAGCGGCTCTCTCGGGACATCGAAGACGATATGGTGGGTTTGACCGGCGGCGCCAATGGAGTTTCCGCCAAAGCCACGGTATCGACCGATCCCATCGGCTTCCGGCTCTTCATTGCCCGGCGGCAACAGCGCCCGGTTCCGTCCATCATTAAGCCACGACAGCGCCCGCCATCCCCGGTCCTCTACAGATCCATCCCAACGGGAATTCGCTACGATCGCCCTCACATTGCTATCAATGAAATTTCGATGTCCGAGATCAGTCTCATTCGATGTCCGAAGGTAATAGGCCCATGAAGCTAGTCGCACCGGTTCTGTGGTGTGCTGTGCAGGACGAAACGGAGGAAACGGGCTGCCACCCCAATCGTCATTCGGGTCAGGGACATTGAGCGGCCCGAACCGGTCGTCCGCCTTCCAAAGGTTGTTCATACGGACCGAACTGCTCTCCACATTGGCACTCGCACCACCGGCCGCATCGTTGTATTTCATCGCGAAGAACGTGTTGTGCTTCTGCAACTCCTGCAGCCCGTCGGACCAGTTCTGATTCTCTACAGACGCGACCAGCCCCACACGCTCCACGTGCACCAATTGACTTTCTTTTACCTGAAGCGGAGCACTCGACGGGTTCTTCGGATCAACCGGCAGGGTCACCCAAAAAGCACCATCCTCAGTCCAGTTGGCAGTCAGGTTCACCGTCCGGCGCAGATCCTGCCGTGAGTCGATCGTAAAGAGCCGGTTTTCGCCCGGTTGTAAATCACAGTTCCTCGCATTGGGGGAGAACCAGGGACTGTTCTTATCCTTCCACAACCGGTACAAATCATAACGCTTGGTTTCCCCTTCGATCTTCAGCTCAAGAAAGACGGAGATTTCCCAATCAAAGCGATAGGTGCGATCAGAAAAGGTAATGTTGTAAGGATTCCAAATCCCGATGACCGGTTGGATTTCCCACTCGATCTGATAGACCGGTTCCTCGTCAGGGGTAGCCGGTTCAATCTTCTTCGTTCTCAGCCGCACGTTCATCTGAGCCCGTGAAAGAACCGGACTGACTGGACTGTTCCGCTGGTAGTAATCACGTTTGTCGTTCCGGGCTCCGTGCTTGTAGGGATTAAACGAATAATGCCGCATCTTCACTCCACAACGGGGATGCGGCAGGAACGGAAACTCGGAGGAACTCCGTTGGTAGAGAAGGTAATATTCCCGAAGACTCCCCCAGTTCGGTCCCCCTACCCAGCGCCCCAAATTGCTGTCGCTCTTCACCGCTGTATCAAGAATCTCCGGCACCAGATAGAAATCTTCCAGTTTAGAGGTGTCTAAAGTGTAGAGATCATTTGTCCGCAAAGAAGTCCCTGCAGTGACGCCTGTTTTCTTGGCCGCAAACTCACGCTCGAAAATCCTGTCACTCTCAAATGCAGTCGTCAGGTCACGTCTCAGTCCGCCCTGTCGAGTGTCAGTGAGAAGTCCCTTGCTGTAGGTTGTGAGGTCATGCAGGTAACTGCGGACTTCCTTTAGTGGCGGATCTTGAACCAACGCAAATTCGCCCATCGTCCCGGCGACATCATTCTTTTCATTCTCAGGATCGAATTCCGGCAAAACAGCTTCGACGCCTGACCGCTGAGCTGTCGCATACCGGTATCGTTTTTCATCGTCATCACTGGTTCCATTGAAGGGATCAAGCACATTCACCTTGGCCTTCACACCTTCGTCACCAACCCAATAAGCAAAATTCCCTTTCTTCCTCGAAGTACCATCGGCCCGCGGCTCCATCAATGGCTGACGTACCACGAGAACGGGTTCGATTTTTGAAGCCGTCTCAGCTTCGTCAGCCCGTTCGACTTCCGAAACCATCTCGATCACATTCTCATCACTGCGATCAAGGACGTCTTCCGGATCAAGGTAGGCTTCCGGGTATTCAGTCGTGGTATCATCAATATGAAAGCGTTCATTTCCACTGACAAGGAACGCTCCCAGAGATTGATTGGCCCTGGCTTCGGGAGTCGCTGACCAGACACCCGTCCACATCGGATTCGGGATGGCTTCCGCTTCCCCGTCGTCCAGGATCTCTGCATTCGCGGTCACCGCCTGATCCGGCCCCGCATAGCGTTGCAGCTCAGAGATAGCCGTGTCCAAAGCGAACATCGCATTCGCCCTCGCCTCCACAATGTCCCGGTCAATCGCGGTGCGACTTCCACTGCGCCGCTGCATGGAAAGCATCGCCACAACCAGCAACACAGTCAGCGCCAACACCAGAAGTGTCGACACTAACACATACCCACGGGAAGCAGCCGCGTTCTTATCATTCAATCTGGTCGCCGGAAATTTCATTAGAATGAAGGATGCGGGAATTCCACCACGGTGTGATAAGTCTGCCCGTAGCGGGTCACGATTTCCTGCAATGGCATTGTCTGCCCGTTCAGTATTTGTTGCGCTCCCCGATTCACCACCGTCAGGCGAATCTCCGCACTTGCCAGAACTGAACCGTCAGGAACTGAACTGCCTTCTCCCACCGTAACGGTACGTGCAGCCCGGATCTCTTCATTTGGTTCAAGAACATGAATCTCCCCATCAGGATCCCGCACCCGGAAAACCAGATCAAACCCGACCACATAGCCCGCAAGGTACCGGTCCAACGCCACCGATTGACGCGTCCGTGCAGCCCAGTAGTCACCGTTTAGATCATCGGTTCCCACAAACGCCGCGGTCTCTTCAGGCGATAATGCCATCCGGTAAAGAGCATGAACAGGCTCATGCCCTTCGAAAGCCGGTTGCTTCTCGACCCGGTAAGACACCGCGCAGACATCCCCGCTTTCCGAACGATTCACATCGGTGGGGCGGGTCAGGAAAGTCAACCACGACACGTCCCCGATATCAGATACCGGAACGGATGTCACTCGAAGCCATTCAGCGTCGTTGTCATTCTTAACGACCACAGATTTCAGATCTTCCTCCAAATAGGAAAGCGCAGACCTTGCCTCTGCGGAGTTGATTTGCCCATCCGTTTGAGACCGCCATTGATCCAGTGTGAAACTCAGGAGATAAAACAGGATTCCCAGCAACACTGAAGACACCGTGATCGACACCAATACTTCGAGAAGAGTAAAGCCTTCCCTGTTCTCAGTTTGTGCTGGATAGCGAGTGACCATTTAATTTCTGGGAATCAACACCGGAAACGACAGTTGCCGTCGATAAATCAGCCATTCGTCCGGCTTCTCTCCCGGCAGCGGATCCTGAAAAACCTCGACAAATACAGGCAGCGCCGCCCCCTCGTAATCATCCACGTCTTCAGCCAAAACAAACGTTTTGTCGTCGGGATCGTATGGGAACTCCGTCAGCCGTATTTTGAATGCTTCATCAACCCGATACTCCAGATCGGCCGCAAAGAGAGGGTCGTTTGATCTGCGGAATCCCTGAACCTTCACCGAATCGTTCCCGTAATCCGGAACCGGAGAATGATCTTCCACCCGGCGATCTCGAGGATGCCCCATGTAAGTGTAGGCGTAGAACACAACGCCCTCCTCTTTCTTCTCAAGAAACTGGTAGAGAGAGTCAAAGCTCATGTCCTTCAGACTGGCTCGCACGAACGATTCAAAACGAGTGCCGTCTTCACGCACTGTCGTTTCGTTGCGCATCGTCAGGGATTGATTCAACGCAGAGACCAGGCTGATGGATGCGACGGCAACAATTGCAATCGCAATGGTCACTTCCACAAGCGAGAAAGCTTTCGCATCCCGCCTGCTCTGTCGACTCAGGATCATCAACGCCCTCCTCCCGCGATCGATTCCTCAACATCCTCAGCGGACCGGAAATACACCAACCGGGACGTATCGCTGATACGGAAACCTCCCACCACATCCTGATTGGGAAACTTCAACGTCATTGTAAACTCATTGAAATTCCCCGCACCGAGCACCACATTTCGCTCAATAGAATTCGCCGGCGATCCGTTCCCTTCGATCTCATAGAATCGCCAAATACGGGGTTCGGCCCCCATCAATCCACCCATCGCAAACGGCATTACCTGAGTCGACACCCCCAGTGTATCAAAGTCAAAATACACACCCTCACCGATCAACAAAGGATTCAGCACCTGTTTCCAATATCCCGGTTCACTTTTCTCTTCCACCCACTGCACCGCGATCACATATCGTCGATACTGACCGGGAGATTCCTCGTCGTCATTGATCAAGATACGCACCGGTTCCCCCAGACTCACCGCCTGAGTCCGCGCTTCGTCAAAAAGCGCAGACAGCCGGTAGGTAGAGCTGTTCACTTCGGCCGAACTGTTCGTCATCCACATGGGGGCCGCGATTGCGAGCAATGCGCCCACCACCGCGATCACCACCATCATCTCGATCAACGAATATCCGTTTTCCCTGGAAATTTCAGTCAATTTCAAACCTTACCCTTACTGAAGATCGGACAGGATGCGACCTAATTTCCTGCCACAAAACTCAACAACATCCCGAATTCGGTGCACAGACCGTCGACGTAATAATTTTAGGGCGCCCTGCCTCTTCCTCCGACAAACCACAGGCATCAGCAGCAAGACATGCCGTTTGAGGACTCTTCAAATGAAACCTCAACACGCCATCAACCAACTCCAGTTCACTGACGGAATAGACGACCGCGACCTTCAGACCATATTCAACCGTCAACGGCAAAGGATCAGATCCCAACACCGGTTGACTCACCTCGACGATCTTCAGCAGCTTCTTTGCTGAAAGACGATGTTCGAAATCTGTTGCTACCAACAATTGCAACTGACAGTGCGCCGTCTGGCGGACGGTACCTCCGCAATCAATAAAATCCTTTCGAACCCGTCCCACTTCCGTCACATGGAAATGGGACGGAACGGCCTCGCCATCAGGCAACAGCATTCTTAAAGAATCAGGATTGCGGGACTTCAACGCCTCCACCAAATCGGAAACAACGGGATCAGTGATTTTCATAACATTATCAATTCGCTCCCTGGTCGGTTTGGCGGGAACTCAACTTACTTTATCTTACGCAGCTCAGCTTCGGTAAACGGCTGACGCATTTTATTCTTCTCGCGGTACTCCTTGACCGCTTTTGCTGAGATCGGCTTCGCCGCATTGCCCCACTCATTTCGCACATAGGTCAATATCGCAGCGAGATGTTCATCGGTGAATTCCGGGTTGGTTCGCAAGCCCGGCATCAACGGCTGAATCTCAGGCGCTTTATACTCTTTCCCATCGACATGGATAGGTCCAATCGCACCATCCATCACGATCGCGATGAGACGATTGTCGGGACCATTCAACCACTCCGACCCGGCAATCGGTGGAGCCAGGAATTGCTGGCCCTCTCCGTTGGGCTGATGACAGGCCACGCAGATTCTCTGGTAATGGATTTTCCCTTCTTCGAACTGCTTCTTATCTTCTTCGGTTTTCAGGAAACTGACAACCTTCTCTGTCTTGGTGGTGAACAATTTGCCCAGTTTATCCGAAGCCTGCTCGGGAATTGCAGCCACTGTGATTGGCTTGAACTTCTTATCCTTACCGGCGTCAAGCATTCCCGAGTGAAGCGCCTTCTCGTATTTCTCCGGCAAGTCCATTGCCAGCACTTCTGCAAGCGCCTTCGCATCGCGTGATTTAATAGCGGCCTTGCCGAGATTCTTGTAATCAGACTCAGACTTGGCCGATTTCGCGATTGTTTTGATGTCAGCGCTGGATGCCTTCACCGCCGTTGCAATCAAATTCCCGCGCGCTACGTGATTATCAGGAAGCGCTGCCAACAGTGCCGGCTCATGCCCCGACACAGAACTGATCGCCAACTCAGCCATCAACTTCTCCTTCGAATTCCCGATCAACTCAGCAAGCAACTTCACACCCTCTTCTCCATGCAAACCAAGCGACGCCGCCAGCTGCCGTTGAACTGGCGCCGCGGCATTGCTCATCGCAGGCTTGATTGCCGCGAGAACTTTCTCATCTCCCGCAATTGAATCCGCGGCCCGAATCATCTCAGCAACCGCCCATGGGTGGTCTGATTTTACACCGGCAACAACATCTGCGGCCGTAAGCTTGCCCAATCCTTCCAAAGTCCAGGCGGCATGAATTCGCGCCAGCCCGTTCTCAGATTGATTAAGAATTTCGCGAAGCGGAGCAACGGCTGAATCATCGCCACGCTCAACAATGATACGTTGAGCCGTGTCCCGCCACCATCCATTCGGGTGGCTGAGATGGGCGACCAGTTCCACACTCGATTCCTCCTGCATTTTCGGTTGCTCACCAAGTGGCTTGCCTTTGTGAGCAACCCGCCAGATCCGCCCCAGCCCAACCGGGGTATCCAAAGCACGCTCTTCATACTGCCGACGCAAGTAGGTCGTGACATAAGTGGCATGCTGAATAATCCCGCGATAGAAATCAACCAAATACAGAGTCCCGTCAGGAGCGGTGAAGCTGTTCACGATCCGGGAGCGTTCATCCGTTGAAGTGAAAAACTCTTTCCCCTTATATGCCTGGGTAATCTCGTAGCCACCTTCAGGTGATTCTTTCAAGATCAGCCGCTTCACAAGGTTACCTGCCGGCTCGTTCACAAAGAGGTTGTTGGCATAAGCTGATGGGAACTGATCGCCCCGATACACCACCAAACCCGAAGCCGCCGTCGGCTTGGCAAGGTAGCCGTCTTTCGTCAAAGTTCCGGGCAGGTAACCCCGGTTCACACCGGGATTGATCCGGCTTGGAAAAGTAGACTGATCTCTGATTCCCGTGGTCTTACGGGCTCCAAATTCCTGATTCTTATTTCGGACAGTCAGGCCCGGGGCCACTGCATCTGCCGTGACCAGATTGGAATTCGTATTGGTGAAGAGCCGCCCATAGTTGTCCTGAGTTATCCCCCACTGGCCGCGGGTTTCAGTTGTTTCTTTCACCCACTTGCCGTCGATCTTACGATGACGGTGACCACTCTTGGAACTGTAACGCCAGTTGTCGAGCGCAGGCATCAAACCATTCTGTTTATGCTCAGGGTTACTTCCCTTGGCATAGCTTTCATCAACAGCAGTGGATTCACCTGCCGAAATCGTGCCGTCATCCGCAATCTTGATTTCAGTCTCGAAGAGCGTCGTTCCGTTTGCCCAAAGGAGAATTTTGTCTGCCCCTGACAACGATACCGCCCGTGGCATTACCAGTTTATCGAGGAAAACCGTATGCTTGTCCGCTTTCCCGTCGCCATCGGTATCCTCGATCACAACAATGCGGCCATTCTTCACATCTTCACCGTGCCCATCGATATTCGGCATGTATCCACGCATCTCCGCCACCCAGATTCGGCCATTCCCGTCAAAAGCCAGAGCCACCGGGTCATGAACCATCGGTTCCGCAGCGACCAGCTCCACACGAAACCCCTCTTCAACAGCAAGCGTCTCCAACTGCTTGTCCGGAGTCAAAACCGGAGCCGGTGGAATTTTCCATTCCGCTGGAGGTGGTTGCATATCATGCCCGTCACGATCGCCCCGCTGGGCGGTCGCCAGACCGGAGAATGCCAAAAATATTGCCGAAAATTGTAGAGTACGAATCATCACGTCCTATTTACGCACAAGACACCAATTTCGCGCTGGCATATTTGAGGGGTGAACCTTTTTACCGGCTGATTTTCCTTTTCCTCATCGACGATGCTCGGTAATCTCCCGCCCATGATCAAACGCAGCTTTATCACATTGTCTTCACTGAGCGCACTTGCCATCCTAACCGGCTGTGGCGGAGGAAGCGACGGCGGAGGGGGAAACACCAAAGCAGTTCCCGAATACAAAGTCCATCCGGGACCCGAAGGGAAAGCCCGCTTCGCATTTGTCACAAACGGAGTCGCAGATTTCTGGACCATTGCCGAAGCCGGAGCCAAAAAAGCAGCCGCTGACGCCGGAGCCGATGTCGACATCGTCATGCCGGCAGGTGGAAGTTCGGAGCAAAAGTCGAAGCTGGAAGATCTCATGACTCGTGGCGTGAATGGCATCGCCATCTCCCCCATCGATCCTTCAAACCAAACAGCCCTCATCAATCAGGCTGCCTCAATGACCAATGTGGTCACTCACGACTCAGATGCCCCTGATTCCAACCGCTTGCTTTATATCGGGATGGATAACTACACCGCAGGCCGGATGTGCGGCCAGCTCGTTAAAGAAGCCCTTCCCGACGGTGGCGAAATCATGCTCCTCATCGGCCGGATGGAGCAGGACAACTCCAAACGCCGCCGCCAGGGAGTGATCGATGAACTGCTCGACCGCGAGCCGGATAACACCCGCTATGACCCGCCGGGATCAGCCATCAAAGGGGGAAAATATACGATTCTCGATACGCTGACCGATAACTTCGACCGGGCCAAAGCCAAAGCGAACGCGGAAGACACTCTCTCCCGCTACCCGAATGTCGCAGGCATGGTCGGTCTGTTTGCCTACAACCCTCCCCTCATTCTTCAGGCCCTTCAGGGAGGCAACAAACTCAATCAGGTGAAAGTCATCGGCTTTGACGAAGACGCAGAGACTCTCGCCGGGATCCAGGATGGAACCGTCTACGGAACGGTTGTCCAAAACCCCTATATGTATGGGCATGAATCAATCCGGGTATTGGCAGCTCTGGCAAAAGGCGATGAATCGGTGATCCCTGAGAACCGGTTCATGGATATTCCCGCACGGAAAATCAAGAGCGACACCGTTGATGCGTTTTGGGCTGACCTGAAAAAGAAGACAGGGAAAGAGTGAAGCCAGCGGGGGGAAGAAGGTGCCGGGTTTCAGGTTCCAGGTGCCAGTCTCTGCACCGTTTGCAACTCTCTCTGCGTTTCCGAGACCGATGAAGGAGGTCGCGCAGAGACGCGGAGCCACAGAGCCACAGAGCCACAGAGCCACAGAGCCACAGAGCCACAGAGCCACAGAGCCACAGAGAACGCAGAGAACGCAGAGAAAGAAATATGGCTGCAAAGACTGGGACCGTGGCACGGATTTGCAATCCGTGTTCGAAGCCCATCAGCAGTTAGCCGGGAACGATTAGAATTAGCATGAGGTCAGTCTCTGCATCGTTTGCAATTCTCTCTGTGTTCTCTGTGGCTCTGTGCGACCTCGTTTCAAAGCAACTCGTTTGCAGCGGTTAGCAATTAGCGGCAATGGATCCGCCATCTTACCTGGCAAAAACAACCTCCCACTCTGCGGTCTCCGCGTCTCTGCGCGACCACGTTTCGAAGCATCCGGTTCCATGGCAACCAGCCTTTGAGCGAGAACGCGCGTAACACATTAACCCGTTGGGCGTCACACTCTCACCTTTCTCATGAATCAAAAGCAGCAGGTCTCCTGCATTCTTACTGCAATCCTGTTGCTACTGCTGAACTGCAGTTGCCACACGGTTGCCCCCGGTTACGAACTCTCGCGTGCCGAATACGAGATCGATACCAAGGTCGCAAAGTTCCCCGGGAAACTTCCAGTGGCCAACGTGGGCCCGCTCTACCGGATCAACGGATTTCTGAATCGGGCCAATGCCAGGGAGCGGACCGGCATCTACATCACCGAGCCCTACGATCCCGACAAAATCCCGGTGCTCTTTGTCCACGGTCTTCTCTCCGATCCCTACGCCTGGGACAAGGTCACAAAGCGGCTCTCACAAGATCCGGAGATTAGCGAGAACTATCAGTTCTGGTACTACGCCTACCCGTCGGCGACTCCAATCATCGGTTCTGCAGCAATCTTCAAACTCCACATGGACACCTATGTCGCTGCTTTGGAGAAGGAACATGGACGTTCACTGGATCGACGGATCGTAGTAGTCGGGCACAGTATGGGCGGAATCCTCGCCAAATCTGCAGTGTCCGGCAGCGAAAGTAAGCTCTGGAATGCCGCCTTCAAAGTGCCTGCCGATCAGTTGAGCCTTTCGGAAGAGAAAAAAGACCTCGTCAAAAAAGCGTTTGTCTACGCCCCGAGACCCTACATCGGAAAAGCCATTTTCATCGCAGCCCCGCACCGCGGCAGCAAAGTCGCCGAACAGACCCTGGGGCTGATCGGTATCGGGTTGGCCGATCCTCCGGACGTGATCGAAGAAATCATCGAGGAACTCATCTCGCCGGAGAATGCCGGAAATATCCAGCCTGAGTTCCTCGAATACCTGAAGAATCCCGTGAACTCGGTAGCCTCACTTCAACCCTCTGCCCCGACGAGCAAACTCCTGGCTGACCTGCCAATCGATGACGGAATATCTTTTCATTCCATCGCGGGGCGGAACGGGGAAAAGCGTTCAGACGGCATTGTTCCCATCGCCAGCACAATCATCAAAGGAGCCCTGTCGGAGATCATTATTGACTCCAATCACGAAGTCCAAAAGCGCAAAGAAACCGCGCAAATTATCAACCTGATCCTCAAGAACAACGTGGGTCTTCTTGATGACAAAACCCTGCGCACCGAAACCCACAAAATACGACGGCTTCAGGCGTTGGATCGCTGAACGATCCAACAGGGTAGGTTCGCCAAACCAACAGTATCTGAACGTTCCGGTCGGATGATTTCGATAGAACCGTTGAAAATTGCGAAGCGTTCCCGCAGTCCCTTCCGATTCGTAAACGGGCAAAAGAACGTTCCCGCAGTCGTTTCCCATTCGTAAACGGGCAAAAGAATGTTCCCGCGGTCGTTTACGATTCGTAAACGGGCAAAAGAACGTTCCCGCGGTCGTTTCCCATTCGTAAACGGGCAAAAGAACGTTCCCGCGGTCGTTTCCCATTCGTAAACGGGCAAAAGAACGTTCCCGCAGTCGTTTCCCGTTCGTAAACGGACAAAAGAACGTTCCCGCTGAGAGGAGCCCAGGGCAGACCGTTCGTGCGATCAATTGATTGCCTGTTTCGTGATACCGTGCCGGCACCATGGAATCCGTCTTTAAATCGGCCCCGCTGTTTTTCAGTGTTTTGGCTCTGGCGTTCGTGTCTTGCGAGCGGGAGCTGGATGAAACACGGGACATCACCCCGATTATCAACGACGGAGCGCCCTACTCGGAAAAGGAGCGAATGATCCTTCATCAATGGAAGCTCAAAACCGGTGGGTTACCCAGGCCGGAAGTCAACGAACGGGAGCTGGTCCGGGAAATCCGCGAAAAGATTCTCAAGAAAGCCAAATCAGCTTCGTTCGCAAGTTACACGGCAACGGTGCCCGAGACCGGAGCGAAATTTGAGATGATTTCGATTGAAGGTGGAATTTTTACAATGGGAAGTCCCCCGGATGAGCCCGGACGCTTCGAGGACGAAGGACCTCAGCATCAGGTCCAAGTCAGCTCATTTTGGATGGGGAAATACGAGGTCACCTGGACGGAATTTGAGCCGTTTATGATCACCAACGTCTCGCGGTCTCCCGACGGATACCCAAACAGCATTCATATGCACAACCAGCTCAACGACTGGTCATCTTCTCCGACGACGCCTTACACCGAAATGTCGATGGGAATGGGTAACGGCCCGAAATATCCGGCGGTGAACATGACCCAGCATTCTGCGAACAAATACTGCCAATGGCTCTCCGCCCAAACCGGGCATTTCTACCGACTCCCCACGGAAGCGGAGTGGGAGTATGCCTGCCGTGCCGGTACCACCAGTGCCTTTTCCTGTGATGAAAGCTCAATTCAAGACCACGCCATCATCGATCCCGAGCAGATCCGAACGAAATACGCCAGAGTAGGCCGGCTGAAACCGAATCCCTTCGGGCTTTACGATATGCACGGAAATGTCATGGAGTGGACTCTGGACGCCTACGTAGCCGATATCTACCAAGACCGAGTCTACGACGGTGTCACGGTCGATCCATGGGTCAAGCCAACCCAATTGTATCCACGAGTGGCTCGCGGAGGGTCCTGGTATGACCACGCCTCTGAATGCCGGTCGGCGCGACGAATTTTCTCCACACCGGATTGGAAGGTGCAGGATCCTCAGTTGCCCAAATCAATATGGTATCACACTGACGCCCCCTGGCTTGGGTTCCGTCTCGTTCGGGCAGTGGAAATCCCCTCCGAAGATGAGATGTATGAGATGTGGAACCTGGGTGATATGAAGCACAAAGACGGCGACATAGTGCCGACACCTTAGTCGAATCTATTCCGGTGTCGAAATTGAGGACAGTTCAGTAGGAACTTCGACGTCACTTTCGTGAATGGTAATGGTCTGCCAATAATCGTTTGAGAAGTAATCAGGAGTCGACAATTCCCCGGCATGTCGGCGCAAATAGATTGAATCCCGATCGAACAGGCAGAATGCGATGTAGTCATTTCCCACCTCAATAATACTGCGCAATCCAACCGTTTCTGCATTTGCCAGGGTTGTCTCAAGAATACGTTGACGCTTACCTACTTTGACCACACACCAGGCATGCCCCCGCCCCTTCCAGGTTCCATAAGCGACCCGCGCATCGAACCCGGCGGAAATCAAAGCATCGGTCAGGAGAATAGTGGTGTCTTCACAATCCCCCACACGGTCTTCCCAGGTTTGTTGAGGCAGCTTCCAAACATCTCTCTTTGAATCTCCATTCTCAGCAAAGTCATATTCGAAATTACAGCGGTCCAGGATTACTCTCCAGTTGGCCAACACCAGAGCCTCTGAGTCGCTGTATTCATGATCGACCGGCAGGAAAGGGTCGACTTTCTCCTGCGGAATTTTGAACCCGGTCAGGAAATCATTGGCCCGACGGTAGCTTCCCTCGGTATCCGGTCCAAATACGTGTGTCGCGAGCCCGCAATCCATACATTTCGGCATCACCAGATAATTGGCATTCGGGATCAACCGACCAAAACTGTCGCCCCCGCAATGACTGCATTTCAGCGAGAAAAACCCGCCTCTACTCAGCGCTTGAGCCAGTTGCTCCTCCCGACTCACTTGATTCCCCCTGAATATCCAGGCCCACGCTTTCCCTTCGTCAGTTATTTTTGAGACACTCCCGTAGTGCGTCGTACCCTCCAGACCGGCGAGCGAAGCCCTTGCCTCTACAAGAGAAACAAGAGCATCCTGATTTTCGGCCTCAAAGAAACTCGACGCTTTGATCTGAATAGTTGGATTCTCCCGTTGAACCATATATTCAAGTCGCTTCCGGGTAACCTCATCCCCCACCGCCACTTCGTTACCCAGTTGATACAGAAACATAGTGACTGCGGATGTGTCTACTTTCGTGGACTCTAACCCTGCCGCCCCTCGCGTTTTCACAATCGCATTTGAGATCGAGTGTCCGAGCTCGATCCTGTTTCTGGTCGCCAGAATTTCTTTCTGCTGTTCTTCCACCCGCCGCACCTCGATCTCCGCCTTTGGGTCTTTTTGAAGCAGAAACCAGTCAGGGCGTCCAAAGAACAAAGTCGCACCTGCAAGAACCAAATACGAAAGCGCTGGATTGATATAGGACTTGTATTCGATCATCTTTCGGGAACCAGAGTGGGTAGACGGGATTTCTTCCCACTGAGCGATGGGAAATGATGGAATCCAGCCTGAGAAAGAGCGTCCTCTGGCACCCACGGCAAAGGCATTGTCGGCTTTCCACCCAGCAGGGCAGAGAGTTCAGTCGGTGGTTTCGCAGTCGTTTTGTTAATCTTCAGCTGTCGCCAATAGGTCTCAGAGAAGTAGTCCGGAGTCGATAAATTGCCGGCGTTCTTCCTGAGATAGATCGAATCGCGGTCAAACATACAGGTCGCAACGTAGTCTTTGCCCACATCGATGATGCTGCGCAAACTGACCGCTCCCGTGTGAGCCATGGTCGATTCAAGGATCCGTTGCCGGTTGCCGACTTTGACAACACACCAGGCATGGCCCTGCCCCTCCCAGGTCCCAAAAGCGACCCGGGCCTCAAACCCGGCAGAGATCAGGGCATCAGTGAGGAGAATGGTTGTGTCTTCACAGTCTCCAACCCGCTCGTCCCAGGTCTGAGAGGGTAGTTTCCAGACATCCCTTGCCATTTCACCTCGCTGTGTGGTGTCGTATTCGTAGTCACAGCGATCGAGGATGACTTTCCAGTGCGCCAGGACGTGGTCTTCCGGCTCGCGATATTCGTGATTGATCGGGAGATATTCTTCGACTTTCTCACGGGGAATCTGAAAGCCCGTCAAAAAGTCGCAGGCTCTCCGGTAATTACCTTCCGTATCAGGCCCAAAGACATGAGTGGTCAGCCCACAGGAGGTGCAGGGCGGCATAACAAGATACTTGGCATGCGCAGTCAGCTCATAGCTGCTTTCCCGCTGGCAATGACTGCACACCAATGAGAAAAACCCGCCTTTTTCCAGAGCGAGATCCAGCTTCTCCTCCCTGCTGACTTCGATCCCCCCGAAAATCCAGGTCCACACATTTCCGTTCTTACCATTTCTGGTGATACTTCCAAAATGGGTAAACTCTTCTTCAGTAAGCGAAGGCCAGGACTTCACTTGAGCAATCAACGCTTCAGGAGATTCGGCTTCCAGAACACTCGAGGCTTCAAACCGAAACGTCGGATTCTTTTGTAAAAGAGTCATTTCCAGCTGCTGCTGCGTCACTTCGTCTCCGACCTCCAATTCAGTGCCCATCTGCGAGAGAGCCAATTTGAGGACACTGGTGTCCAACTTTCCTGTCTCAAGACCCGCTGTCTTTCTCGTTTGAACAATTCCCTCGGCTACCGTGTTTCCGAGTTGGACTGCCGCTTTGTTTTCCTCAGCTTTTTTGCGCAGTTCTTTGGCGTGACTTTCTTCGGCTGCCCGGGCGAGGGCAGCGGCATCGTTCTGACGACCAAATAATTTCGGATAACCGATGTAGAGGGCAGCCCCTCCCAGGACGATGACCATCAAGACCTTACCAAAAGAGGATTTACGTTGTGGTGGAGTCAGGTGAACAGGCTGAGATTGCCGATCAGCACCATACTCCTGTGCATCAGGATCCCCGGGGCCGCTTCCGTAACCGGAGTCTGCGCCATATTCGCTCCCCTCTGTGTGAGACTCCGCAGGGATATCATCGAAGGCTGATTTGGGCGTCAATGACTCCGCAGGGATATCATCGAAGGCTGATTTCGGTGTTAATGACTCAGCAGGGACATCATCGAAGGCTGATTTCGGTGCCGGAGGAACCGGAGGGGTCAATGACTCAGCAGGGATATCATCAAAGGCCGACTTTGGCGCCTGAGGGACCTCAGGTGCAGATAGCTTTTGAATTTCCTGAGGCGGAAGATTGTTAACGGCTCCTTCATACGCTGCCCGGTCAGTCAACTGAACGTGGACCGGTAATGTCGGCACCAGCGATGAGATCTGAGGTGAAAAACTCCCGTTACCAATCACCATCAACTGATCGACTCCGTTACAGCTCGAAAAATCCGCCAGTTTTTGCAATATCACGGGATCTAACTGCTCGGGAGTGTCCAGACATTTCACAGCGAAGCGGTGTCCGTTCGATTCAGCCACGAAATCAACCGGTACTTCGAGAGTACGGTTGACCTCAATCGGGACACAGGTCACCGCCATCCGTGCATGCTCCAATATCGCACGGACGCCGTCTTTCAGGGGGAATTGGTGTTCGTGCATGGCTTGCATGAAGACAATAATGTTAAATTTACCCGCATTATCCATAATTACAATACTATTTACCCGATGTATTGTGCCCCTTTTGGTCCCCCTGGTTTGTCTCCCTGAATCGGGCTCCGGGAAGAACAGCGGCACAAAAACAGGACGCGAGCACGGGATTGACGGGTTTCCCCATTCCCTTCATTCTGCTCGCATGACTGATCAAAAAACGCCCCCGACTGATGACTCTTTTGCTTCGACTTCACGTCGCCGGTTTCTGGAAGTGGCAACCTCGACCGCGGCAGGCGCGGCAATTTTCACCGGCCCCAATCTCCTGCTTGGGCAGGCCAAAGGAGCCAACGACCGACTGAGAGTGGGGGTGATGGGCCTCTCGCGGGGTAAAGGCCACATCAAAGGTTATCTGGACGTGCCCAACGTTGAAGTGGCTTATGTCTGTGATGTCGACGAAAAGCGATTGGCCTCAGGGGTCAAATACGCCACTGACCAGGGAGCATCGGAGCCCCCCAAAGGCACAGGAGATTTCCGCACCATCCTGGAGGACCCTGATATCGATGCCATTTCAATTGCGGCACCGAACTTCTGGCATGCTCCCGCCGCAATCATGGCCTGCCGGGCCGGTAAACATGTCTATGTGGAAAAGCCGGGCAGCTACAACTGTGATGAATCGGATAAACTGGTCCAGGTCGCAAAGGAGACGGAGAGAATGGTGCAGATGGGAACCCAGCGTCGAAGCTACCCCGGAACCCGCGCCGGTATTCAGAAACTTCGTGACGGAGCCATCGGGAAAACGCTTTTTGCCGAATGTAAATACTACGGAGCCCGGGGTTCTATTGGAAAAGGAAAGCCGGGCACCCCGCCTGCCGAGCTGGATTGGACATTGTGGCAGGGACCAGTTCCCGAGGCTCCCTACAAAGACAATCTGGTTCACTACAACTGGCACTGGCACTGGCTCTACGGTGGCGGCGAGATGGCGAACAACGGCATTCACTCGCTCGACATCGCGCGCTGGGCTATGGAGTTCGACTACCCTGAACGCATCACCTACAACGGCGGCCGCTACCACTTTGATGACGATCAGGAAACGCCCGATACCGGCACAGCCACCTTCGACTACGGTCGTGGCAAAGGCGCTCTCAGCTGGGTGGGCAGCAGCTGCCACCGGCGCAAACCTGAATCCCCCAATTTCGTAACCGTATACGGAGAAGGAGGAACGTTGGCGTTTTCAAACTCCGGCTACACCATCTTCGACATCGATGGAAAAGAGGTCGATAAAAACGTCGAGAAGGCAACCGACATTCCACACTTCACCAACTTCGCGAATGCGATCAGAGAAGGCGAGCCACTCAACCAACCCATTGCTGATGGACAAATCGGTACCAAACTTTGTCACATGGCCAACATTGCCTACCGCACCGGCGGCGCGGTAAAAATAAACTCTAAAACAGGGACCCTCGCCAACGGACAACCCGAGGCTCACAAACTGTGGGCCCGGAAATCTTATCGTGCCGGATTCGGGATCTAAGCCCCACGTCACCCAAATCTGAATCCAGCCCCTCTTTCTCCTCCATTCATGAAACACGGCATTATCGGACTTGGTTGGTTCGGCGAAAAGCATGCGGAAGCGCTCTCAGCGATTCCCAACGCCGATATCCATTCTATTTGCACCCGAACGGAGTCCCGCCTGAACGAAGTGGGAGACCGCTTCGGCGTCGCAAATCGATACACCGACTACCACGAAATGCTGGCCGATCCCGAACTGGAATCAGTCAGCATCGTGACCATGTGGGATCAACATCGGGATCCCACCATTGCCGCACTGGAAGCGGGGAAGCATGTCTTTCTGGAAAAGCCGATGGCTTCCACATTGGAAGATTGTGACGCCATCGTAGAAGCAACGGAGAAATCCGATGCCTTCTTTATGACCGGGCACATCTGCCGGTTCAACCCCCGCTACGCAGCCGCCAAACAGGCGATCTCTGAGGGGAGGATCGGCAAGATCGTTTCGATGTACGCCCGGCGAAACCTCCCGAAATGGGTCGGCGCCAGCGTGCTGGATAAGATCGGCCCGATCATCGGCGACGGCGTTCATGACACCGACCTGATGTTCTGGTTTTCGGAAAGCCGCGCCGTCTCGGCCTATGCGCAGACCGTGCAATTCAGGGAGCACGAAAACCCCGATCTCGGGCAGGTCATGTATCGTCTGGAAAACGGCGCGAGCTGTATTCTTGAATCTGTCTGGTGCCTCCCGGATACCACTCCGTTCCAGATTGATGAGCGACTCGAAGTCGTCGGCACAGAGGGGAGCATCTCAGTTCACGACACCCATCCCAATCTGATGATTGTGGACAAAGACGGCTCCACCTGCCCGGATACCACCTACTGGCCGGAAATCCACGGTCGTCTCAGCGGGGCACTGCGCGATGAACTGGCCTACTTCACCAACTGCGTCGCAACCGGCGAGGCGCCGAATATTATCACGGCCGAAGAAAGCCGCGAAGCTGTTCGCGCCTGCCTGGCAGCCGAAGAATCTGCCCGGACTGGAGAAGTTGTGAAGATTGCTGGCAATTTGTGAAAGAATCCTTTTTGATTCCCTTCCAATTTATGAATCGCCGAAACGCCCTCAAAAACTTTGCCCTGGGAACCGGGGCCGCCTTCTCCCCTTCCCTGTTCGCTGCCGATAAATCAGAACCGTGGCTGAAGTTCGCGGTCCAGCAATACAGCTTCAATCGTCAGCTCAGATCAGGAGAGCTTAAGATGGAGGACTACCCGAAGACCGTTGTCGACGGCACCGGAATCAAAGCGCTGGAGTATTTCAACGGCCATATGGAGGAAATAGCCGGCGCCACCGACTTCTTCAAAGAAATAAGAAAGCGCTGCGACGACCTTGGTGCCGTAAACACCATGATGCTTTGCCGCAGCAAATCGGCACTCGACTCTCCTGATGCTGCCGAGCGAGCTGCATCGATCGAAAGCTACCGCCCCTGGCTTGAAGCGACGAAAATTCTCGGCGGATCCTGCATCCGCGTCGATGTTCGCTCACCGGGTGATCGTGATGAAGTGAAGAAGAACGCAATCACAGGCTTGAAAGCCCTGACGAAAGTGGCGACGGCCGACTACGAGCTGGATATTGTGGTGGAAAATCACGGCAACCACTCAAGCAACGGTGCCTGGCTGGCTGAAGTGATGAAAGGTGTCGCCATGGAAAACTGCGGCACCCTGCCCGACTTCCAAAACTTCAAAGATTACGATCCCTACAAAGGAGTGGAGGAGATGATGCCGTGGGCAAAAATTGTTTGCGCCAAATCCAAAGCGTTTGATGACGCCGGGAACGAAGTGAACGTCGATTACAACCGCATGTTGAAGATCGTAAAGGACGCCGGATTCAAAGGCTATATCGGTATTGAGTTCGAAGGCCACAAGGTGAGCCCGGTCGAAGGCATCAATGCCACCAAACGCCTCATCGAAAAGGTGATGGCTGAGCTTTCCTGATCCGGTTAGCTCAGTTCGACTCCAGTGTATCGTCACTGGAGCGCCCCGTGCCGGAGGTATCATCCTTCACGATGCGATCTTCTATCTCGGGATGAAGGCGTTCGTCGATCTTTCGCGAAATGGCCGTCTCTTCATTCAGTTGCGCCGTCAACACAGCCAGCCCGCCCTGGTTGAGATCGCTTTGCAGAAAATCCACCTCCTTGAGACTCTCTCCCCGTCGAAGCCGACTTCGCGCGTCAGCCACCGCCTGGTAAGCCGCTTCAAATTCTTTCTGAATCACCTCAACTCTCGCCTCCCCGTCAGAGGGTGATTTCAAAATCGGGTCATCGATCCGCCGGATCAAATCCAGCAACTCCTCTCCCTGTCGGCAGGATTCTTCAGTGATTGCCGATACCAGGTCCAGAGTGTGGCGAAAGTCCGGCTCATTCCCATGCCTTTCACACCGCACCCGAATGGCTTCACGATCCTCCAGCATTTGTTCGAGCAACCTCGCCTCCCCTTCGCGGTCTTTCCGCTTCAAGCTCTCAATGACGAGACTTTCCCTGTCATCGGGCGCACCTGTCGAGCCGCCGTCATCCGTCGCCTTTTGATGAGCTGCCTGCACTCCTTTAAAGAGTCCGTAAGTGACCAGCCCGGTGAATAAACTGATCATCACCCCTGAAGCAACCGCTCCGCCCATCGGCATATTGACTCCGTAAGCCGCATTCCCCACCGCAATTCCCGCAGCCAGGCCAATCCACGTCGACGGTAATGAAACCAATCGCTTTAGAAACCACGCGGCGGCTCCTCCCCCTTTTCGTTTTTGGTCATCACTCACCGTCCGGTTATATCAATTTTCGCCACGATACTGCAATCACCATTCCACCCGATTCGTCGGGAGGCCCGATTTTGCTTTCAATAACTGAAAGGCCTGTCGATCTTAGGATCAGCGAAAATGTACCGACTCATCACCATCTTTTCCCTCTCCTGCGCCGGAGTTTTCTGTCACAACTCTCCGGCTCAAGTCCCTCAATCCTACGCTGAGGTTTGGGAGAAATATGACCCGCGGGCAGAACCGCTCGAAGTCGAAATCATTCGTGAATCAACAGACGACGGGATAGTGTTGCGATACGTTCGCTACGTCGTCGGAACTTTCGATAACCGTAAAGCAAAAGTCGCAGCCTTCTACGCATTCCCCGAAGGCGGTAAAAACCTTCCTGCAATTGTTCAGGTCCACGGAGGCGGACAATTTGCACGCAAGGAAATGGTGCGCTTCTGGGCGGCACGCGGCTACGCTGCCGTCGCAGTAAACTGGGGAGAAAAAGTCATCGATCAACCCGATGACCCCAACGCCGATTGGGCGGGAATTCCGGCCGGGTTCCTCGAGCCTACTCATCACAATGATGTCACTCCGGGCGAAGGCACCATCCACCGTAAGCCCCATCCCTGGAACAGCTCATGGTTGCTTTACTCCGCTGCAGCCCGACGGGCCATCACCTTTCTTGAGAAAATGCCGGAAGCCGACGGCGATCGGGTGGGCCTCCAGGGACACAGCATGGGTGGCCGCATCACCATGCTCACGGCGAACGATCCACGTCTTAAAGCAATATCCCCGTCAGTGGGAGGAAGCGGGTATTTGTATACTGACATCGTCGGCATCCCCGGATCATCCCGTCGGATACAGGAGAATCTTGATCTCTACATTCGCACCATAGACTGCGCTCATGCCTGGCCCCGCGCCTCATGTCCCGTCATGTTTCTCGGTGCAACAAACGATTTCAACTCCCCCATGGAATTCGTTATCAGGGGATTCAGCACTCTTCCACGAAAGGACAGCGCCATGTCATTCACCCCGCACATGAATCACCGGTTCACAGTCGACAATTACATGGCCCGCATCCGTTGGTTCGATGCTCATCTGAAGGGTGATTTCGAATTCCCTGATATGCCCTCTGGACAGCTCCAGTTGAAAACAAAAAACAGTTATCCCCGCTTCACGGTTCGCCCCGATTTATCAGGGCCTCACAAATTGCATAAAGTCACCATCTTCTACGGTTATGACCGTGAACCCCGGGTGAGATTCTGGCGCACTGCGGAAACCACCCGGACGGGCGATGTATTCACAGCTCACTGCCCTGTGATGGACACCAGTGAACCTCTCTTCGTTTTCGCCAATGTCACCTATGACACCGGCGATCCTGTCAAAACACCGGCAGGGTTTGAGGACAGTTCCCTGCTCACATTAACCAGTGATTGCCGTAAGGCATACCCACAACAACTTGCCGAATCCGGAGTCAAACCAGTCGGCAAACGCCAGCGCCTGATCGATGATTTTTCCGCCGGTTGGCAGGATTGGTCACTGGTGAGCGCTAAAAATCACGTCCATTGGAATTTCGAAACCCACAAAATCAATGACCCGGCGTACTTCGGCCCGAAGGGTGCGTCCCTCCACCTTGAGCTGGAAACTAACGGGCCGGACGAATCCCTTGCCGTCGTGCTGCTGACGGATCAGTGGCGCAGCTACACGGGAAGAAAGACACGCCGATACACGGCTCTCGTAAAGCTGACATCGGCCGGCATCCATTCAATCACGTTACCGATGAACCGGTTCCTGACTGAAGACGGCCAGGAGCTCGATACCTACGATTTCGTGACCAGCCTGATTCTCACACCGGGACAGAAGGAACGCCCTGCAGAGGTGAAGACAGAGTGGAAGAGTGCCATCCCCAAATTCACGAATATCAGTTGGAAAGGTGGCGAGTTCGTCGAAAGACCCAGAACCTACCTGAAGACAGGATCTTCAGAGATCGATGCCGACACCGCCTTTCGCGAAGCTTTCGACAATGCCGTCGGAGAATCAGTCGATCGCGAAGATCTCGATCGCGAATAGCCGTATCCTAACGATCCAACAGGGTCTGTTCGATGAAACAACCCTGTTCGTTCGTAAATCACTTGCCCGGCTGCTTCTTCTTTCTGCGCAACCGCTCCGGGCGGGGGATGACGTTGGCTTCGCGAGCCCAGGCCTCAAACTGCATTTGAAGCTTCGTGGCTTTGTCAGGATGATCGGCAGCCAGGTCATTCAACTCAGTTCTGTCTTTCGACAAATCATAAAGCTCCCACTTTCCACCCGCCCCGACCCGGACCAGTTTTTCATCTCCCGCCCGCACCGCTGCATTTCCCTCATGCTCCCAGTAGAGTGTACGCTCAGCAAACTTCCTGTCGCCGGAGATCAGCGGCAGGAGGCTTTGGCCCTGCATGGGGACGACCGCCTCGCCCTTTCTTTCAGTCGGGTAGGATGCGGCCCCCGCCTCAACGCAGGTCGCCATCAGATCAATCACATGGGTCGGGGTTGCCACCCACCCTTCCCGCGTTTTTTGTCCGGCCGGCCAGTGCGCGATCAGTGGTGATGCGGTTCCCCCTTCATGATTGTAGTGTTTGTAGCGGCGGAACGGCGTGTTGTTCAAGTGAGCCCAGCACTGGCCGATGAACACATCCGAATGCGGGTCGCCCGGGTTGTCTCCCAGATATTTGCCTTTTATTCCCGCCTCCGCATTTCCCCCGTTATCAGTCAGAAACAGGATCAATGTGTTTTCATATTCGTTCCGTTCTTTTAACGCATCCACCAGCTTGCCCACATTCTTATCCACCTCCTCGATCATCGCCGCATAGATCGCCATCATGTCGTCGTAGCGCTTTTTCTCATCTTCCGCGAGCGAATCCCATGCAGGAATTTCGCCGGGCCGGGGGGCCAATTTATGAGAGGGATCAATCAGGCCGGATTCAATCTGGCGCTGATATCGCTCTTCACGCAACACGTCCCATCCCTTCAGATATTTGCCCCGGTATTTTGCGATAGTTTCCTCCGGAGCCATACAGGGAAAGTGAGGAGCGACATGCGCCAGATACCAGAAATACGGTTTATCCTCCTCGATCGCCTCATCGAGAAATTTGATTCCCCAGTCCGTCCACAGATCAGATCCATACCACGGCGGTGAAAGCCGGGGGTCCTCTTTGCTGATCTCTTCCCCATTGAAGTGAAGCTTCCGGTCCTTCATCTTCCCGGTCTGGTTCGAGTAATGCACCCCGCCCATCTCAAGATTCAGGCTGCGATGAAATCCACGTGCCACCGGATTCACCGTATCGGTGTAGCCGACATGCCATTTGCCAGTCACCGCAGTGAGATAACCCGCGCTTCCCAGCACCTCAGCAATCGTGGTGCAATTGTCATTCAATCTCCCGCGGTATCCCGGCAATTTGTGATCTGTCGTCATCCAGCCAATTCCCGCCTGATGAGAATAAAGTCCGGTGAGCAATGATGCACGGGTGGGACAACATCGCCCCGTGTTGTAGAACTGTGAAAACTTTACCCCGCTCTCTGCCAGCGCATCGATATGAGGCGTGGGGATTTCACTGCCGTAACAACCGATATCAGAGAAGCCCATATCATCCACCATGATTATGATGATGTTAGGCTGTTCTTTGGAAAGGGCCGCACCAGTCAGAGAGATGAACAGAAAAAGCGGCAACACAAAACGAATCATAAGGGCGAGGCTACCACATCGCGTGCACGATGGGATCACTCAATGAGATGATCATCCCGAATTTTCACCAGCGTGTGGAACTCGCCCTTTTCACCGAATGCATCGACCGTATCCGGCAACGACTCGTAGAGTTTCCGGTCAAATACCTCCCCCTGTCTTACCAGTCCTCTGGCGGCCTCTGTCACGGCGGAGACCTCACAAACCACACCCGACTTCTCAAGATCAAGCATGAGAGTCTCATAGTCGGCCTCCCAAAGCGGGAACAACAACTCAAGTTCCAACTCCTCGCAAATCGCCGCGAACGCTTCCTCCCGCCATTCGCGAATGTGTTGCAAGTGAAGATCCCCGAAGACGAGCCGGGCGGCATTTTTCACCTCCCGGATGGCAGGCTCAACGGCCTCGCAGTAGTCTCTACCGGGATGCAAGGGAATTCCCAGAAGAGGCAGTTCCAACTGCTCCGCCTGACGAATGATCGACTCGAGTTCCAGTTCCTGATGAGCCACACGGCGCTCGTTGGCGCAAAACGTGGTGACCAGCACCACAGGGTTACCATTTGCTTCCTGTTGGAGTTTTCTCAGCGCAAGAAAGCTGTCTTTTCCCCCGCTCCAAAATAGCAGATCAACCGGACCTGTCGTGAGGGGTGGCGAATGAAGCCACGAGGGCTGTTGAATCACTGAGGCGCGCCGGTCCGCCGGCACGTTCTCATGAGCATAGGGACAATGGCGACAACCACTCCCGCAGCACCTGCCACGCTCCTGCAATCCGACCGCGGTAAAAACATGGTAACCGCTATCTGGATCTGTGTAGGAACTCTCGCCCCGGCGGCAGGCGTCGTTGTGTAGTTCCCAGATGTCAGTTGATGTATCGATAACGAAACGGAGTCAACATCCTCTCCCCCACGAATCAAGAGCGTTTGGTAGAATCATAAATTTGAAACCGGGCATGAAGGAATCCGAGACTGTTCTGATTACGGTTTGACCGGATAATTGTCTTCCAAACGGAAGAGTCCTTCCGACACGTGTTGATGGTCATCTTCCAAACGGAAGAGTCCTTCCGACACGTGTTGATGGTCATCTTCCAAACGGGAGAGTCCTTCCGACACGTGCAGATGGTCATCTTCCAAACGGAAGAGTCCTTCCGACACGTGTTGATGGTCATCTTCCAAACGGAAGAGTCCTTCCGACACGTGTTGATGGTCATTTCCCAATCGGAAGAGTCCTTCTGACACGTGTTGATGGTCATTTCCCAATCGGAAGAGTCCTTCCGATACGTGTTGATGGCCATCTTCCAAACGGAAGAGTCCTTCCGACACGTGTTGATGGCCATTTCCCAAACGGAAGAGTCCTTCCGACACGTGTTGATGGTCATTTCCCGTTTTTGATGCCCATTTAGGAACTCAATTTTGGCGCAACGCGCCTATTCCCCTCAGCCCCTCTAAAATCGAACTTGCGATCACGCTTTTCAGACTCAGTCTTAGGACCATATGATCCCCCGGCGAATCTTCAAAAGTCACAAATTGCTGCCACTCCTGACACTATGGGCATTCGTATCGTTCGCAAATGCCGCTCCCCGGTTCGCCCATATTTTCGCCGATCACGCCGTGCTGCAGCGGGATCAACCGGTCACTGTTTGGGGGACTGGCGCGGACCCCGATGCCGAGTATCAGATCCGATACCGGGGCGAAGCGGTCACTGCGAATGTAGAGAAAAGCGGGGACTGGCACGCCACGCTTCCCAAACTCAACGCCACCAAAACTGGAAGATCTCTGGAACTGATCAAAGACAGGAAGATTATCGCATCGGTCGAAGATGTGGTCGTAGGAGAAGTCTGGCTGGCAGCGGGACAATCCAACATGCAGTTTCGTATCGCCGGGATGGTCAAGGGATTACCAAAAACTCAGACCTGGGTTGATTCTGCAAATCACGACACCATTCGGTTTCGCCGGATTGATGACAAGGTTCTGGCTGACCGGAAATCCGAGGCCGCAGATCTGGATTCGAATATTGCCTGGGTTCCAATGACGCCGGAAACTGTGCTTAACTTCTCAGCGATCGCGGCTGTCTTTGCGACAGAGATCGGGCGCGACCTGGACGTGCCGATCGGAATCGTGGATGTCTCATGGGGCGGGAAACCGATTGAGCCTTTCATTCCACGCGAAGCTTTCTCATCGCCTTTTCTTCAGGGGATACTTGCTCTGGCTGATGCTGATAAAATTGAGGAACTCAAATCCATCGAAGGTGGTGTTTTCATTCGCAATCCGGAGGGTTATCCAGGCGCAATTTTCAATGCGCGCATGGCACCGATAACCTCCTATGGCTTACGGGGCTTTCTTTGGTACCAGGCCGAATCAAACGCCGGCACCGGGGAAGATCCCCGTGGATACCGTCACAAAATGGAAGCCCTGTTTCGTGGATGGCGGAAGCGCTGGGAAAACGAATCACTACCTTGTTACTTCGTGCAGCTGCCCGGTTTCCCCCGGGCAACGGGATGGATTCGCGCCCGCGAGGAACAGCGCCGCGCTCTCGACATTCCCAACACCGGCATGGCAGTCACCATCGATCTTCCGGGAGAAGATATTCATCCTCCGATGAAAATCCCGGTCGGTCAGCGACTCGCCAAACTTGCCCTGGCGAATACCTATCAGAAAGAAGGAGTTGTTTCCTCCAGCCCGATCTATCGGGACCACGAAGTCAGCGGACGGGAAGTGCGGGTTCACTTTTCCGGTGCCGGGGGAGGATTGAAAACGGCCGATAGCAACAAACCGCTTTGGTTCGAACTGGCTGGCTCCGACGGGAAGTGGCATTCTGCCAAAGCTGAAATTGAAGGCGAAACGGTGGTCGTAACCAGCGACAAAGTGGATGCCCCTGTTGCCGTCCGCTACGCTTGCGCCACCTACCCCCGCCGCGGACTCCTTTTCAATGCAGCCGGTTTACCCGCCTCCCCTTTTTGCAGTGATCTGGACTTGCTCCCCTGGATCGATGCTTCGAAATAACGGGACGGTAAAAATGCCCACCATGATTACCTTTCCCGACTACTGCGACTCACTTTGAACAGTGCTGTAATACCTCCGGGATTCCCCCACATTCCACAATCACTTTCCCATGCCGAAAAAGAAAACCACAGTCCTTGCCGGAATTGCTTCCTCAAACGCCACACTCTTCCACCGCGTCCGCTTCATCGCACCGGATGCGATGGTGGTGATCGATTTCGCAGATGATAAGTCCGTGTTGTTGGTGCGGGATATTGAAATGGATCGTGCCCGCCGACAGGCTCGCGCCACGGAGGTGAAATGTGCGGCGGACTTTACGCCCGACGGCGGTCTTTCCGGTGATCGGGATACGGCATTGGCTCAAGCCGCAGCGGAATGTGTCCGGCAGGCCGGGGAAACCACTGTGGTGGTGGATCGGTCACTTCCTTTTCTCTACGCATGGTATCTTCAGAAAGCCGGGGTCGCCGTGGAGTATTCGGAAGACTTCGGAGTAGTGGATCGCCGCACCAAAGATGCGGAGGAAATCGAACACCTGCGACGCGCCCAGACCATCACCGGTGAGGCGATGAATCTGGCCTGCCAAACGATCGCCCGTGCCGAAGCAGATGGCGACGGGGTTCTGTTTCACAAAGGAGAAGTGCTCACCTCCGAACGGGTGCGCCGGATGATCACGGCTTTTCTCATGGAAAAGAATTTCTCCAACGCTCACGATTCAATCGTAGTGACCGTGCCTCATGTCGCGGACTGTCATCATTTCGGCGAAGGCCCTCTTAAAACTGCGCTCCCAGTGATCGTCGACATTTTCCCGATGGACAACGCGACCCGCTACAACGGTGACATGACCCGAACGGTGGTGAACGGTGAACCCACTGATGAATTCAAACACATGCATGAAACCGTCTGCGCCGCAAAGAAAGCCGGATGCGATGCGCTGCGGGCTGGCACTACAGGCGAGGCCGTTCACCGTTCCGTGGCGAAAGTGATCGAAGCCGGCGGATACTCCATGGTCCGCGGTGACGCGCGGCATGATCTGGCTGTGCCATCCATGCGACATGGAACCGGGCACGGGATCGGGCTTGATGTTCACGAACCGATCCTGCTCGATGATGGCGGCGGCGAACTTCTATGCGGTGAAGTCTTTACGGTGGAGCCCGGCCTTTACTCAGCTACTCTCGGTGGTGTCCGGGTCGAAGACATGGCCGTTGTGACCGAGGAGGGCCATGAACTCCTGGCGCCGGTTCAGGAAGGATGGGACTGGTCTTAAGAACCGGTCCGCCCGCTGCGGGCAGTCAGCCTCCCTTCCGTCCCCCGATCAGGCGATAGCCAGAACAGGGCTTTCGATCCAACAGTATCCGTTCTCCGATCAGACCCTGTTGGCTCGTAAACATGAAAAAATTCTTAACCCTGTTTCTTCTTCCGCTTTTTTCGCTCGCCGCGGAAAAACCCAACATCGTCTACATCATCTGTGATGACCTTGGCTACGGTGATATCAATTGTCTGGCCCCTGAGACCTGCAAGATAGAAACACCCGGTGCGGATGCCCTCGCGGCACAAGGCATGATATTCACGGATGCGCACAGCGGCTCTTCCGTGTGCACGCCTACCCGGTATGGCATCATGACCGGTCGCTACAGCTGGAGAACGAGATTGCAGAAGGGAGTGGTGACCGGGTTTGCCCCCTGCCTGATTGACAAGGACCGTCCAACGGTAGCGGGCTTTCTCAAATCGCAGGGCTATGCCACCGGCATCATCGGCAAGTGGCATCTCGATTTTCAATACCTCGATCCTGAAACCGGCAAAGCCTACAAAGCGAAAGACCACAAGACTCCACCGGTCGGGGCAAAGATTCCCGATGGCCCCATTCACCGGGGATTTGATTACTATCATGGCTTCCACCACGCACGGAACATGGATGCGGTGATCGAAAATGACGAAGTGATCATGCACGATCCGGAGATCAACATGCTGCCTCGTCTGACCCGGAAATCAGTCGAGTATATTGAATCCCGCGCCGGCAAGGAGGAGCCGTTTTTCCTCTACATCCCGCTGGGATCGCCTCACACGCCCATCGTCCCGTCCGAAGCGTGGCAGGGAAAAAGTCCGCTGGGGAAATACGGTGACTTTGTGATGGAGACTGACAATGTTGTGGTGGAGGTGTCCAAAGCGCTGGAAAAGGCCGGACTGGCTGACAACACGTTGGTCATTTTCACAAGCGACAATGGATGTTCCAAAGCAGCGGACATCAAAGGCCTCGCGTCCAGCGGCCATATTGTCAGTGCCCACCTGCGGGGATCGAAAGCGGACTTGTGGGATGGAGGCCACAGGATTCCGTTCATCGTCCGCTGGCCGGGCCATGTGGAAGCGGGCACAACATCCGATCAATTGATTTGCCTGACTGATCTCTTTCAGACAACGTCCGAAATTGTCGGGGCAAAAGTGCCGGCCGGGAGTTGCGAAGACAGTGTGAGTTTTCTGCCCGCGCTAAGCGGCGGGGTGATCGAGTCAGATCGATCGGGAGTGATTCATCATTCTTACAGTGGCCACTTCGCCTACCGTCAGGGAAAGTGGAAGCTTCTACTGGCAAAAGGATCCGGAGGTTGGTCATCACCGAACGAAAAACAGGCAGCCAAAGATGCGCCGGTCGCCCAGCTTTATGATATGGAGGCCGACATCGGGGAGACGACTAATCTGGTAAACGAGAAGCCGGAAGTTGTGGAGGCACTTCTGGAGCAATTGAAGAAAGATGTTTTCGGCGGCCGAAGTACTGCCGGAGCGGAGGCGCAGAATGATGTGGAAGAGATCGTGCTCTGGAAGAGCGGGAAAGAATCTGGACCGAAGAAAAAGAAGAAGTGAAAGAACTGAATCAGTCGCAAGCCGGTCTGGAGTCGTCTTCACCGTCGTCATGGTTCACGGATCGCTTCAGCGATGTTCCAACATGAAGGGTTAGAAACCCAATCAAGGTCAATACGATAGCCACTTCCCACTGAGCATAGGCTGCCGCCATCCCGATCGCTCCCGCTGTCCAGATACTGGCCGCCGTGGCCATTCCCCGCACCGTCCCATTGGTTTTTAGGATCGCTCCTCCTCCGAGAAATCCGAGTCCACCGATGAGGCCTTGCATCAGTCGGGCATTCGGAGTGACTCCCTCCAGCACACGGAGCCCTATCATTAGAAAGCCACAGGCAGTGACAGCCACGAGCGGAAAGGTGCGCAGGCCGGCAGCCCGCTGCGAACGCTCGCGATTCAGTGCGATCGGCAGAGACAACACTAAAGCGCCCCCCATCTTGAGTAAAGTATCCCAGTCAACATTCATCGGTCAGGCGTCTTTACTGTCTTTGATCAATATGTTGAACACGAGGATAAGGCCTCCCAAAGCCGCAGCGAGAAAAAAGATGATTGCCAGCCCCGGATAGCCAAACAGAGTGAACCTGGATTCGATATTCATCATCATCGCCGCACCAATGATGAGAGCTGACAAGATCAGCCCCACCGTAATCCGGTTCGCCACACGGTGAAATCCCTTCAACAGCTTTGATTCATCAATCGCGTTCACTTTGAACTCGACCTGATTTTGAGCGAGGTCTTTCACAAAACTGTTAAAACGCCCGGGAGTTTCGGCAACCATCTCCTTCACCTCCGTCAGGAAACTGAGTATTCCGCCAAGACTGAACTGGTCACGTATACGATGTTGAGCAATCGCTCCTGTGTGTCGGCGAAGACTCGCATCGGGATCAAAGTCCGGATCTAGAATCTTGCCAATCATGTCGAGGTTCAGCAGCATTTTCCCGAGCATGAACATTGCGTCAGGTATCCTCAGGCCGTTCTGACCACAGATCTGCGTCACTTCCATCACAAGGCTGCCCACCTGGAGATCCTTCACGCGAACGTTTTTTCGATCCTCAATGATCCGGGTGATCTCCTCCGTGCAACGCTCCGGGTCATAGTTCTCTCGGGGTGATCCTATGGATTGGGCAGCGGACGAAGCTTCTGCGCTGCGCCCATCGGCAATAGCTGTAAGCAGTTCGGTTAATTTGTCTTTCAGAGTATCCGGCACCGCCCCTACCATCCCAAGATCCAGCAGGACAAGCCGGCGATCCCGGGTAATGAGGATGTTGCCGGGATGAGGGTCGGCATGGAAAAATCCATCGATCAGAACCTGTTTGAGATACGCAGAGAACAGTGTTTCAGCGAGGGCTTCTCCGTCAATCTCCACTTTGACCACTCCTGACAGATCCGTGATGTTCGTGCCTTGCACATAGTCCATCGTGAGGACCTTGTCTGAACAGTAATCCGGGTAGGTTAGAGGAACGATAATCTGATTGGCCCCCGCCAGGTTCCGCCGCAGCCGGTCCAGATTCGCGGACTCCTCATGATAGTTCAGCTCCCTGATGATTGACCGTCGCATCTGGACTGTCATTCGACCTATCTCGTATTTCCTTCCGGCATCAGTGTGCTCTTCCAGAAACGATGTGACACGCTCGATGGCATCTAGTTCGTCTAGAACACGTTTACGAATTCCGGGCCGCTGAATTTTGACCCCCACCTCGGTTTTCGAACCCCGAAGAACCGCCCGGTGAACCTGCCCCAGCGATGCTGACGCCAAAGGGGTCTCATCAAATTCCTCGAAGAGATTTGAAATCTTTACACCCAACTCGTTCTCAACGACCTCCCGAATCTCGTCGATTGGGACGGCTTCGACATCATCCTGCAATCGCCGGAGTGCGGCGATCCAATCCGGCGGAATGATGTCGGCTCTGGTAGAAAGCAACTGTCCGATTTTCACGAACGTCGGCCCAAGGCGCTCAAGGTCCCGTGCAAAGTTCTCACCATCATCACAAGCTTCGACCTTCGAATCCACTTCGAAATGGCCGCTCAATCTGGAGGTGCTGTCACCCAGCTTGGTTCCGTATTTAAGAAACAGTATAGCGACATCTTTGTAGGTGGCGAGTTGGGAAGACATGCCGCCCACGAACGCAAAAACCGTTCCCGGCCACAGCCCTTATAGAATCAAGGAACATGGAATCAGAATCTTGCGAAAGACCTGCACGACTTTGCAAATCGCACGGACTGCGCTTCATTCTTAAATCCAGTTCTTACGGCGAAAATAGAAGAACAGCCCCACCGCAATACCGATCGAGACCAGCCAGAAGATCGGATAGGAATATGCCCAGTGAAGCTCCGGCATGTTCTTCTCGAAGTTCATTCCATAGATCCCCGCCAGGAACGTGAGGGGAAGGAAGATCGTTGAAAGACTGGTGAGGACTTTCATCACTTCATTCATCCGGTTGCTGACGACGGTGTGATAGTAGTCACGCAGGCCATGAGCCACTTCGCGCAAGTCGGCAATGGTCTCCTCCGCCTGAACGGAGTGGTCGTGGAGGTCACGGAAATAGGGCGCTGATTCTTTCTTTATCAACACCGACTCAGTCCGGTAAAGGGTGTTGGTGATTTCTCGAACCGGACGCATTTCTCGATACAACCGCACAACATCACGCTTTGCCGCGTGGAGATGTGTGATTGCGATGGAAGGATCATCGGCATCCAGGCGGTCCTCAAAATCAGTCAGCATTTCATCAGTGAAAGTAATGACATCGAGATAATGATCGAGAATGGCATCCAGAATGGCCCACATCAAATAGTCGGCGTCAGCCTTTCTGATTCTCCCTTTCCCTGAACGGATCCTTTCACGGATAGGTTCGAAGATCCCGGAAGGAGCCTCGCGAAAGGTGATAATTAGATTTCCCGGCAGCAGGATGAGCCCGAAATGCTGAGAATCGATTTCCACTTTCCGCTCTCCTCTCCCCAGGGTGATCATGCGAATCACCACAAACACAGAATCATCGAAGTCTTCCAATTTGGGCCGACCGGCTGTGTTCAATACATCTTCAAGAACAAGACTGCCAATGCCGAATTTCGTCCCCACCTCGGAGATCTTTTCGATGTCATGAAGACCGGTTACGTCGAGCCAGGTCACCTGATCAGGATCGACCGACCAGTCCAACGTCTCGGTCACGGACTTCGCATCGTATTCGATCTTTGAAATGACGGTCTCATTGGTGAGGCGTTCCCCGACGTGAACGAGCGTCCCCGGCGGCGCAGCAAGTTGCTTATTAGCGGCACGTGGTGCCAAATGCTTGCGGGACTGTTTTCGAAAAAGTCGACGTAAAGGCATGGGAGAAAGATAACTGAAGTTCAGATTTCACCGACTGTCGATTGTTTGTCGTGAAACGACCTCCGGCAGATTGAAGGGTGGCTTAGTCGCTGAGACACTTCCGAATGCTTTTCACTTTTTCGTTCAGAGCGGCTCTATCCGCATCATTCTCGATGGATGCCTCTGCATCAGCGACAAGAATTTCGAGTTCCCGCTTCAATGTCTCTTTGAATACTTTTTCTTCGACAGGCTGCTGGAGAAGGTAGTCGAACATCTGAAGCAGTTTCAGCACAATTACAATGTCGTGTTTGCAATAGAGTCGAAGGGCTGCCATCAGGGGATACATCAGGTCTGAAAACGTCACCACTGAAATGATGGTTCTAGGTTCACCATCCTCGTCGTAGTGGACTTCCTGATTATCGAACCGTAAACGCCGTGCAAACAACTGAGTAAGGTGATCAATTGCCGTGATCGCTGTGCCCGGATCATTCGTTCCTGGCGACATGGCCCTGACTGCGATCTCTGTGATTTGCTTGAAGCCGAGGACATAATTCTCGCTGACAAAGCTGTCTCCAGTGAAGCGAAAACATGAGACCATCTCTTCAGTTAATTCTTTCTCCACCTCCTTACTCAGCCGAACGATCATTGTGTTTTCCAACACAAACTCCCCCTGCACCGGCATCACCTCAATCAGCAGGTCATTCTTCGCAGCCAGTCCTTTCAACGTCTGCTTGTTTACTCCGTGAAAATACCCCGTCGTCTGTGATCGAACGGTCACAGGAAGATCCACATCCGGCGTTTTGCTGTGTTGATTGCGTTCATCAAGACTCTCCAGAGCAGCCATGCGGTTGACGGTTTCACGTGCGACTCGCTCCAGAATCCGTGTGACCTGTATATCCTGCGAAATCGAATGGATGAAGTAAACAAATGTCCCCAGACTCCCAATGGCGAGTATGACCGATATCAGAATCGCCAGCCCGGGGAGCTCGTATGAATCATCCGACGGTTCAATCGTAATCAGGACGATAAGACAAAACGAGATTGATCCGAGAAAGGTTCCCAAAACGATCTGATGGCGTTTCGACGAAATCAGTCCGGGGAGCAGCCTGGGCGAATAGCTTGTAGCAGCCCGGTTCAATTGAGCCATCACCATCGTGAAGCTGAAAACCGTCAGCGAAACAAGCCCACCGACAACCGTGCTCAGGATTACCCGGGCGGTGTCTCCATCCTTGATCACAAGAGCCGGGGTGTTCTCAAGGAGAAACGTAGTGATCTTATTCGTATCAAGCCACAGCAACAATGCTGCGATCGATCCATACGCCAAAGTAATGATACTCGGCCAAAAACCAATGCTACCGATGATCTGTCGGTAGAAGGCTTGTAGCCGGTTGAAAAATTTTACGATCATTTAGAAGTGTGGGGGAAGCAAGGCCAGCTACTTCCTTTTCGCCAGGCAACCTGTGTCACCATTACCCCGAACAGGTTGGCCTGCCATGCAGATCTACCAACCCCGAACGATTCCCCTTCCGGTGCCGGTTCTTTTCAGAAAACTCCGGCAATTCATCTGCATCCCAACTGTGCCCGCATTTCTTGCAGCGAAACCGGCTGCCAGTGGGAAAACCGAACAATCTTCCGAGAAATTCCATGAATTCGCTCAGCCCGCGCATGGTTGGAGAAACCTGTGGCCGCTCTGGATATTCCATTCGAATGGAGTCGCAGCCCGGGCAATGCAATACCGAGGAAATCAATGCCGAGTTTCGTTCCGCACCGTTCGCGATAGAGTCGATTACCTTTTGCTGCTCGCTCTTCTCTGTCTCAATGACGAAAAGAGGACGCTCTTCGTTTCTTCCAAGTGATTTCACTTTCACATGGGCGGTTGCACCTTGTTTTCGAGCCAATGCCGCTGCCGAGGTTGCAGAAGTTTGATCGAGGTAGATGCACACTGGTTGAGTCATTTGAGTCCTTTCGTTTGGGTTTTCTTATTTCCGGCGTCCTTCTCGAATCAACAGGGTTGGTTTGGCGAACCAACAGGGTCATTTCGTTTCAGTGGTCTGACAGGGCTTTCGTCCGGTTTATTTTTTGCCCCTTTTTATCAGCCTTTTTTGTTCCAGATAAGATGAGCGTCACAACTAACTGACAATACGCCACTTGAGTATTTTCACGAACTAATCACCCCCCTTCAATGATGCAGATTACCCACTGCCTTTGTTGCAGACTGCATTCTGGCATGCACTGGATCTTTACCCGGAAACAAGTTCCGCCTCCCGGTTAACGCTGTCAGAGTATTTATCGAAGCGTGTGGTGTACTTTTCGCCGCTTTCCCCCTACGGGGACCCGCTTTGGTTTGCCATTGCAAATCTGTGCACTTTGCAAGGCATCAAGCTTCAAATACATTGCAAAATGCCCGATCGAAAAAAACCAAAAAACTGAATCAATCACCCAAGCACCTGACGTCTAAACCGTTGAGCCATTTGCAGGGTTTGGCCCGTACAATGCGCTTCCAGCAAAATTCCATCCTAAATCCCCCACACAAAGCCCTCCCAATACCCAATCCATGGATATCCTTATTGTTGACGATGAAAAGTCGATCCGCGAGAGCACTCGGTATGCTCTTGAAGCTGAAGATCACTATGTTGAAGCCGTCGACGGGGGAGATGTTGCTCTTATGCGTCTGGGCGAAGAAGCCTTCGATCTTGTATTTCTGGACTTGCGGCTCGGTGAAGAGAACGGACTCGATGTGCTGAAGAAGATTAAGAAGAAATTCCCACGGGTGGCCGTTGTTGTTTTTACTGCTTACGCAACGATTGACACGGCAGTGAACGCAATCCAAATGGGGGCGCTCGACTATCTTGAAAAACCATTCACTCCGGATCAATTGCGAGGCCTGTTGGTTCGGGCTGAAAAACAGCAGAAGATGAGCGAACGGATTGTGGAACTGGAGGTCACCGTCTCCAATCAGTCTCCAGATCCGGTGTTTGAATCAGAGGATCCCAAGATGCAGGAGGTCTACGACGTGCTGTTCCGGGCCGCGAAGACTTCAGCCTCCGTTCTTATTCTGGGAGAAAGCGGAACGGGCAAGAGCGTCGTAGCCAAAGCGGTTCATCAGCGCAGCCATCTTAGGGACAAACCTTTTGTCACTGTTCACTGTCCCAGTTTGTCAAAGGAGCTGCTCGAGAGTGAACTTTTCGGTCACGTAAAGGGTTCGTTCACCGGAGCGGTAAAAGACAAATGGGGGAAGGTTCACGCGGCAAACGGCGGCACTTTGTTCCTCGACGAAATCGGAGAACTGCCAATGGATATTCAGCCCAAACTCTTGCGACTCCTGCAAGAGAAGGAATATGAAAGAGTGGGTGAGAACAACACTCGAAAAGCCGACGTTCGTATCATCGCGGCCACCAACCGGAACATGGCGCAGGATGTCGCAGATGGACATTTTCGAGAAGACCTCTATTATCGACTAAACGTCATTTCTGTCGAGATGCCCTCACTGCGGGATCGTCCCGAAGACCTCATCGGTTTTGCCGAAAATTTCCTGCGTTTTTTCTCTGATCAAACCGGACGAAAGATCCGGAGATTTTCCCAGTCAGGCCTGGCCCGTCTGACAGGTTATGAATGGCCTGGAAACGTGCGTGAACTTCGGAACGCAATTGAGCGTGCCGTCATTCTGGCAGATGGAGATGAGATTCATTCCGAAGATCTCCCTGAATCCGGCGGAATCCTCGATACGTCGGGCGGCGGCGGTGAAGCGGGGCTGACTCCCGGCTCGGACGCAACGCTCGACCAGCTTGAGGAGGAACACCTCCGCAGAGTTCTCGCTCGAACCGATTCTCTTCAGGAAGCTGCAGCACTGTTGGGTATCGATCAGGCCACTCTCTATCGAAAACGAAAGAAACTGGGACTCAAGTAAACACCACCGTGAATGTTCTCAAAACACGATTGTTCTTTTCCCTCTTTGTGGTTGTCACTGCGATCGGGGTTTCCGGAGGCATCGGTATTTGGTTGTTAAAAGATCACCTTTCAAGCTTTCACCGAATCATCAGCCGGGATTTCCAGGCCGTTCAAATCGTCAATGATTTCCGGATCATGACAGCGGATCTGGAATCTCATTACCTCACAAAAATCTCGGGGAATGGCCCCGTTGCGATTGTTGATGAAGACAAGCTGAAGGAAATCCGAAAGCGGTTTGATGTCGATATCGGTTCGCTGGCAGAGTTAGCTAAAGCCAAATCGTTTTCACCCGCAGAGCGGGAAGCTGTGCAGAAACTCTCTGTCTCTGTAGAGGAATACCTCAAAGCCTTCGATGAAGTTTTTTCCGGAGGCGTAAGCAACATTCCGGAGGAGAACCGGGAGCAGATGCGGGACAAAATCCTCGATGCCAGTTACAAAATGGCAGACGAGGTAAAGGAAACCTCCAAATTCCTGGAGAACTCTTTCAACGACGAGAATCAACTCGCGATCGACAAAACCGAAAAGACGGTCATTGCCCTGTTCCTGCTCAGCATCTTTGCGGTGATCATGACGGCCTTTGCCTATCTCGCATTTACCCGCAAGATTGTGAATCCTCTCTATGATCTAACGAGTTCCATCCGCGAGGTCCAGCAACAAAACTTCGAACTGATTCTTCCGGTGAAGTCCAAAGACGAAATCGGACAGTTAGCTTCAGCCTACAATGATATGGCGGCTGAACTCCGGGTCATGAAAATGGCAACGGATCAGGAAATGCTTCGTTTGAGCCAGGAACGCAGCGCGATTATCGACGGATTTCCCTACCCGGTCCTGATTCTTGACTCACAGGGCAACCTTTCGCAATCGAACCCGGCTGCAGCGACTCTGGCCAAGGCACTGAAGAGTAAAACAGGCATACCCAAGAAGATTGAATCCCGGGTAAAAAAATGCATTAAGAGCCAGGAGGACTACCTGCCGGATGACATCGGCGAAGCGATGCTGATTCGAATTCAAGAGCGCGAGTTCTGGTATCTGCCCCGGATTTTCAAGATCGATAGCGACAGTTTTGATGACTTTACAGGCTGGGCGGTCGTCCTGATGGATGTGACTCGTGTCCGTTGGCTGGATGAAATCAAGAGCGATATGATAGGTACGGTCAGCCATGAGATTAAGACGCCGCTCACCAGTATCCGAATGATTCTTCATCTTCTTGTCGAACAGAAAACAGGGGAGCTGAATTCAATGCAGGAAACAATGGTTACCTCCGCCTGCGACGATTGTGAACGGTTGCTCGAAACACTGGAAAACCTTCTTCAACTATCAAGAATGGAAGGTGGCCAGCAAGGACTTCAGATGGAGCCAATCGAGCCATCCCAGCTCCTTGATGATGCGGTCGCCGCCTGCTCCGGAATTTCCTCTGATATCTCATTGGAGATAGAAAACAGCAATGTCGTTGAGTTGCCACATGTACTGGCCGACCATCACCGTATAGGTCAGGTGCTGAGTAATTTTATTACCAATGCGGTCAAACACAGTCCGAAGAACGGTAAGGTCGTGTTGTCTGCCAAAGAATCCGGTGAGCGATTCGTCAGGTTTTCAGTTCAGGACACTGGTGCGGGAGTGCCAGAATCTGAACAGGATAAGATATTTGATAGATTCTATCGCTCTCTGGGTCAGGAGACCGATGGAACCGGACTGGGGCTCTGGATTTCCCGTGAAATTGTGCGGGCACATGATGGCAGAATCGGCGTGGAAAGCGAAGAAGGAAGCCCCACTACCTTCTACTTCGAAATCCCGCAAAGTAGCAATTAACAGTTATGAAAGACGGCGGAAACATTCTGATTGTAGATGATGAACCAACTCTCAGGCTTGGATTCGAGTACGCTCTGACTACCGAGGGCTTTCAGGTAACCACCGCAAAGGACGGGGAAGATGCCCTGAGATTGATCGACAAAATGGGGGCAGACAACATAGATGCTCTCGTACTCGATCTCAGAATGCCCGGGAAAACCGGTATCGATGTCCTGCGCGAGTTAAAAGTAAAAGACACTCGCCTCCCAACAATCATGGCCAGCGCGTTCATGGATTCACCTACGGCAATCAAAGCAATTGATCTGGGCGTCGTCGACTTTTTGAGAAAGCCTGCAACCCCCGATGAGCTTCGAGGCGTGGTGGCAAAAATCCTGGACGAGGAAAACCGCATTTATGATGGGGATTCAAGGGATTGTGTGACGTATGCGCGTTGGTGTATCCGTCGCGGACAACTCTCTGACGCCCACTCGGCTCTCGAACAAATCGATAGTGAGCCAAATGGCGACAATCCCAAGCTGTGGTTATTCATCTCCGCACACTTGTTAGCCTGTCACGAGAATGGAGATGGTGAGAAAACCGAATTCGCCAGCAGCCGGTTTTACAAAGCGGCAGACCTCCTCGAACAACTCGCTTTTAATCGCTAAGCGCGATTATCTCTCGGGATCAATTTCGATTCATACAATCGGTGGAAACGAAAATGCCCTGAAAGGCAAAAGCCAGTCAGGGCACTTTGAAATATAGATTCTGACGTTCGTAATCAGTCTTTTACTTCTTCGACTGTTTCTTCAACAGCCTCACCTACATCTTCAACTGCGTTTTCGAGATCGGATTCTTTCTCGCAGCTTGTGAGCAAGGTGAATGCGCTCATGGCACAGAAGAGGGTAACGATGGATGCTTTTTTCATAGTACTATTTTTTGGTGTGTTTTGTTTTTGACCGAACCTTCGGTCAAAAGGGATTAAATTTGCTCAGCGAGAACGCCCAGCTGGTTGCGAAGCTTTTGCTTTGCCCGGCAGATTTTAGTGGAAGCGCTGCCCGTTGTAATTCCGAGAACTTCAGCGATCTCGATCACAGACTGACCTTCGATCACCCGCATCTTGAAGGCCTCAGCCGCCACGGCTGGGATCTCATTCAACGCCGCCAGGACACGGTCAAAGAATTCTGAACGGCGGACGATGCGATCAGGCTCGGACGTGTCGCGGTCAGCCTGTCGGGTCTCGATCCAGTTAACGGATTCATTTCCCTCTTCAGCGGCTGAAACCACATCAATTGTCTGAGGACGACGGCTTTGAGTGCGGTAAAAATCTGTGATCTTGTTTCGCAAAATCGTGGTCAACCACGTGCGTTCAGCGGAATCCCCCCTGAAAGACTTACGACCTTTCCATGCAGCCATAAACGTCTGTTGGACGATGTCTTTGGCTGACTCAGTATCAGGCATTCTTCCACGGGCGAAATTGAACAAATATTCTCCGTAGTTCTCGGACCACAGCTCCGGCTTGAGTTCACGGCTTAAGGTCTTCGAGCGGTTTGGTTGATTTTTTGAAATCTTCATTGCCCCTCTTAGGTGCAATTAAAATGCCAAACACCGCCCCCGTCGCTACAACTAACTGCCATTAAGATCTTTACATAATAACAGCTGTAAGATTTCCCCTTAAAATTCGTCTTAATCCCTGCTGAAAACGTGCGTTTTGCAATCTTTGAAAACTCTGTTTTGCAATTCGCACGTCAGTCTTGTTGTACATCCGGTAATCTGAGGGCAAGCAGACCACCTGCGAGTCCCAGCAGCGCAAAAATCAGAATAACGATCCGCTCACCGACAAGGTCAGCCAGCAATCCAAAACTACTGCTGAGCAATAAAACAACACCGATCAAGGTATTGCTGACGGCAACCATGGTGGCTCGATTTTCAGCAGTACTCATATCAATCAAATGAGTCTTTCTGCCGAGACGGATGCCCGTGTGTGCTAATCCGATCAGGAAAAACAAAGTTCCGTAGACCAACGAAGCGATCAGTGGAGTCATGGCAACGCCGGAAATACCGGCAGTGAGAAACCCGATAGCTCCGGCTGATATCCCGGCAACTGCGAGCGTTTTACGACTGGAAAAGTCTGCGAATTTACCCCAGAAAACACCGCTGACTGCCGTGGCGATACTTCCTGCGATCAGTAGAAGCCCCAATCCTCCCGAGTTTCCGGAAGTTGCGTCACGGGCCAGGATCACATAAAACGGCATTGATAAGATAGTTCCGGCCAGAAGGGCCCGTGCCACACAAAACAACCGGAAATCGCGATCATTTTTGAGAAGCTTGAAACTTTCGAGCACGGCCGACAGCGGATTACCCTTTTCAGAAGCGGACGCGGGTTTTTCATTAAGCCGGCTCATGACCACAGCTCCTATGAGCCACAAGGTCCCGGCACATCCGAGAATGACGGCGAAGACAACCGGTTTCAGATCTTCTCCTTTGTAAATCAACAGCCAAATACCGACTCCAACGGCGACCACTCCGGCCACTGAGGTCGAAATGCCTCCGAGCCGACCACGACGGGTCTTGGGAATCGTGCGGCCAACAAGGTCTTTTGAAACAATTGAACAAACTCCGCGGGAGAGACTGAATATAGCCAGCAGTCCTACAACAGCCCAGCCAGCCGCTGCTCCTTTCAAAGTTAAAGCAACCGGAACCATTCCCAGGATAGCGAGCCCCTGAAGCACACACCCGGCCACCCAGAAATGCTTCCGAATTTTATGCCGCCCTACATATTCTCCGACAAACAGCTGCAACACCAGCGAACCGGCTTCGCGAACAGGAACAATCAATCCAATCAGCGAGGACGGTGCACCAAGTGTTCCCAGCAGCCAGGTCAAAATAACCCCCGGCTTACTGAGTCCGTCTCCGGTTTTGGTCAAAATCGTAGCCAGAAGAATTCTCAAAAAGTTGCCGGGAATGGCTGGAACCGCTTCTTCAGAAATACCTTTCGCAACGACCTCTCCATCGCTCCCAACAAGCTTATTGTAGATCCGTTCGGTTAATTTGTTCTGGTTGGTCATTGATTTTCTTGTGATCAGCCTGACTTAGGGGAAGTTCGACAATTTTTTAGTAACGTTTGCGAATGGAAATCTGGCTCATCTTTTTCAGCGGTGTAATTCTCCTCGGGATTTTCGCCCAATGGCTCGCATGGAGATTCAGATTTCCCTCAATTCTTGCCCTGTTGCTTTTTGGCTTCATTGCGGGCCAGTTTTTTGATCAGTCAAAAATCATCGAAAACAACGTATTGTTTGCGGTCGTTTCGCTTTCGGTTGCGATCATCATGCTGGAGGGCGGCCTGACCCTGCATTTTCGTGAATTAAAGGAATCCGGGAAACCGCTTGGCCGCCTCATCAGTGTAGGAGCGGCGGTGACCTGGGTATTGTCGCTTCTGGCACTGCATTTTCTGGCCAACTTCAGCTGGCAGGTGTCCGCCCTGGTGGGCGCTATCCTCGTTGTCACAGGTCCCACGGTTATTGGGCCACTCCTCCGAAACGTTCGACCGAAACGTCACCTGGATTCGGTATTGAAGTGGGAGGGCATCGTAATTGATCCTATCGGTGCCATCCTCGCCGTTCTGGTTTTTGGAGCCTTGTTCGGACACGGCGACCACACGGCGGGTTGGCAAGGTACGATGTTGAACCTCGGGCTGACCATTCTGGTCGGAGTCGGATTCGGTTTCGTTGCGGCAAAGGCACTCGTCTTTGTGCTTCGCCGACACTGGATCCCTGATTATTTACAAAGTGTCGTGCTATTGGCTGTGGGCCTCGCCCTGTTCACGCTCTCGAACTTTCTTCAACACGAATCAGGACTCCTGACGGTGACAATTCTCGGTATCGGACTGGCAAACCAACCTCACGCACCCGTCCGGCATATTATTGAGTTCAAAGAAAACCTGCGGGTGATCTTAATATCCTGTTTGTTTATTGTTCTTGGAGGCAGGGTCAGTTGGGAGGAAGTGGCTGCTGTCTGGAAAGAATCCGCTTTGATGCTCGCAGCATTGATCCTGGTCATCCGCCCCGCCTCAGTTTTCATCAGCACGATCGGAACATCTCTAACAACGAGAGAGAAATGGTTCCTCGCTCTGCTTGCACCACGCGGAATCGTAGCGGCAGCCATTTCGGCCATTTTTGCATTAGAACTCGCCGAAACGGGGGGAATTTTTGCCGAAGAAGCATCGCGGATTGTCCCGATCGTTTTCAGTATCATTTTCGGAACCGTTACGATCTACGGCCTTGGGGCAGCCAAGCTCGCTCAAAAGCTCGATCTAGCATCCCCCAATCCGCAGGGCGTGGTCCTTGCCGGCGCCAGCTCCTGGGCCATTAAAGTGGGAGTCGCTCTGAAGGATGCAGGCTACCGCATACTGGTGATCGATTCCAACTATTCAGCAGCACGCAAAGCGCGCATGGCCGGCTTGCAGTCGGTTTCAGCCAGCGTCACATCTGATTTTGTTACTGAAGAAACGGATCTCTCCGGTATCGGACGAATGTTGGCATTGACTCCCAATGATGAGGTAAATTCGCTGGCATGCATCGGATTTGGACATGCCCTCGGACGTTCCAACGTCTTCCAAATTCAGCCGGCTGATATCGATTCATCAGACCGCCACACTTCCTCGTCCGAACTGTCCGGACGCAGACTTTGGGGGAAAAAATATACAACCGCGTTTCTTCGGGAATTCGACAAGCAGGATCCCGAGGCGAAGCTGACTCCGCTTACTGAAGAGTTCACTTTTGAAGACTTCCTCGAACGAAACGGAGACAGCGTCATTCCAATGTTCATCATCCGGCAGAGCGGGGAGCTCACAGTAATCACGAAAGAATCACTTCCCCCGGTCGAAGGCGATACCGTCGTGAGTCTTGCCATGCCCGATGAAATTCCGCCTTCGGAAAACTCCAAGTCGGCCGACCAGTAAACCTACGCGCCCGGTTAACCGCTCCATCGGAATATCGGTCGATCCTACCCGCGCCCACTGTTCGATTACCAATGAATAGGCAGTTGCCTTTCGACAACTGCCTGATTCAACCGGGACTAATTTATTCGGGAGATTACTTCAACTCGGGTTCAGCAGCCGGGACAGCCGCAGCTACAGCCTGATTGCGGATCAAAATCTCAACACGACGATTTAACTTACGGCCTTCTGGATTGTCTGTTCCGTCAATCCGGGTGTTCGGTGCGATAGCCCCTTCCTCTCCCCGTCCAATTGCGCGAAACCGTCCATCAGCAAAACCCTCTTGCATCGCAAGCCAGTTCACAACAGCCGTTGATCGCTCCCAGGCGAGATCTGAATTGTATTCTTTGCTGCCTTTTGCGTCAGCATAACCGACGACCTCAACTTTGCCGTCTTTGCTTAAGCGGATAAATTCCGCGACCTTGTTAAGAGACTTAACCGCTGCGGGCTTGATTGTTTTTTTGTCAAAGTCGAACAGGATTTTTGCATCCATGCGGATGAGCGGTCCGAACTTTGTGTCAATCACATTGAGTTCCCGGCGAAGCACGGTAAGCCGTTCGAGTCTGCCGTCATTATCAACATCGGTAACAACAGTCTTCCTCGACGTGACGGTGCTGCTTTCCCCTTTCTGGTCGGAGGCTGCAATTGCAATGTCACGGTTGGTGAGTTTGCCCTCAGGCTTTCCGTCACGATCCGAGATTTCGACGGCGTTGGGGCCTCCTTCAATAACAATTTTCTTCTCCTGAGCTGAAGCCAATGCAAAGGCCACGAGCAATGCCGCGCCTCCCAATGTCCAGGCAACTGAACGGTTAAAAGAACTAAGTTGGTGGTTTGATGTCGTTTTCATGCTCTCCCTGAAGTGCATTCGACATGCCACGTCAGGATTGTCCGGTCGAAAAACGCCCCGGAGCCGGAGGATACAGGAACAGTCGGCGAAATAGCCCCGGCACGTGCGAGCCGGATTGCCCGTTCAACGTGCACAATGCAATCTCAGCTGTTGCAAGTTACCTCCGGTTTAGGCGCTTTCGCTCTCTCAACCAGAGACGTCACCCCCTGCAATGACCGTGGGACAAGGTGTCACCGTATATGTCCCCCAAACTCGACTTTGGCCTCACAATTGCGATAGAATTCAGCAATGCGCTTCTTCACTCTGATCTTCGCCTCCCTCCTGCCTATTGGAGTCATGGCTCAGGACACATCACCAAAGATAAAGTTGGCTCCTGAGGCGTCTCCGATTCCTCAACTTGATAATCCACCCAATTTGGAACCGCCCAAAAAAACTCAGGGTCCGGAGACAAACAACAATGCTTCCGGCAAAAAGTCAGGACAGGACATCACACCGCCCATTCTATCCGAAAGTAATCTAAAGACATTTACCCTGACCATTCCCGCTCCAAGAGGGTTGATCACCGATCGAAACGGTCAACCACTCGCCCAGACAGCAGCGGTGAAACACTTCAGCCTTTTTTTACCCGGCCTGACCAGTGAAAACGATGCGCCTGTCTCTGAAGTATTGAATTTGCTTTCCGATCTCGCGGAACAGTTTAAAGACCTGCCCATCGTCCGCCCTTCTCCTGATCAAATTGAGAGTCATTGGAAAAACCGGAAACATCTCCCCATGTTGGTAACCGGGCCGGTTAAGGACAAAGCTATCGAAGCCCGTGTCCGAATCGAGTTTCCACAATTGAAAGAAGAGGTCCGGTATGAAAGGGCCTACCCGGCTGGCCCATCGGTTTCGCACATTGTCGGGTATGTGAGGCCGGAAATGCCGGAACAGTATGGGCCCCTCAAGCGAGCCGACATCAAGTGGCCCAAATATGTCGCTGAAAGTGGCCTGGAGCACTCCATGGACAATGACCTGCGCGGCGAAGACGGTGAGGTGAACCTACTCTTCAACCTGAATGGCGATGTCGAGAACCGGGTGTTTTCCAAGCTCCCACGTCCGGGAAATACGATCGTCACCTCGATCAATTTGGAAATGCAGAAGCTCGCTTATGAGCTGTTGAAGAAAGAAGGACGCCCGGGGGCGATTGTCGCAATTGATTCGAACCTCGGGGATATTCTCGCGATGGTGACCTATCCATCTTTCGACGCCTCAGGATTTATCGATGGAATCGGTCAGGCTGAATATGCGGCGCTACGTGACGACAAAGACGCCCCGCTTTTTAACCGCGCCTATCAGGGTGCCTACCCTCCTGGATCAACGTTTAAACCTTTCGTCGGTTTGGCGGCATTGAACTCGGGCGCGGTCTATGGCACCAGCACCATGTTTCCCGGTCCTCCTTATTTGGAAATCGACGGCCGCCGTTTCAACAACTGGAATGACGAGCACGAAGGTACCTTTGATATTCGATATGCTCTGATGCGTTCCTCCAACACCTGGTTCTACCGTGCCGGGATCCTCACTGGTTCGCGCCCGATTATTGAAACAGCGTTGAGTTTCGGTTTCGGTCGCCAACCTGACATTCCACTGGCTAACGTGGCCAAAGGAAACATGCCGCCGGTCGATGATTACATGGTTAATCAGGGAATCGCAAACATGTCGATTGGCCAGGGAGATGTCCTCGCTTCCCCGCTGCAACTCGCCAGCGCAATGGGAGGTCTCGCCAACGGGATTTACGTGGCAGAACCCAAATTGATTTTGCAGGAACAGGAACCGCTCACCAACTACCCGAATCAAGTTCACACGCTGAGCCGAAACTTCGTAAACTACCGGCGCTACGACCTCGACATCATTCGCGCAGGAATGTGGGGAGTGGTAAATCACAAATATGGAACAGGGAAAGCAGGCGCGAATCCCTGGCCGATGATCCACGGTAAAACCGGAACTTCGCAGTGGAGCACAGACGGAGAGGAGCGCCCCATGGTGTGGTTTGCCGGATTCGCCGGAACAGGAACTCCCAAAATTGCCTTTACGGTAATGCTTCAGGGCGAACCTGGAGAGGTTCTGTACGGAGGTAGAAACGCGGCCCCCATCGCCGGTGAGTTTCTAAACACAATCTACAATGCCCCCGAAAAATTCGGCATCGAGATACCACCGAGAGATACCGACCCGGCTATGACCAACATTCAGGTTCCAACCGAAGCCGGCTCAGGAGGAACTGTCATGGCAGGCGAACCCGAGCGCATCAAGCGACTCGACGAACGGGTCGCCTCCAGCAATGAAGTGATGAGTGATGAACAAATTCGCCAAATGGTAAACTCCCGGTCCTACAGCGGCACTGCCGGACAAGTCCGTGCCCGGCCGGTGGAACCCCTCGATACCCCGGAGTCAAGAAACGAAGAAAAACAGGGAGTATTGAAATCAATCTTCCAGATTCTGAAGGACTAACAAAAATCTAATTTCCCCCTCTTAGTATGAGCAACGATCCTCAAGACCCGGAAAAGGAATACACTCCAATCCCCCTGCCTTCGAATACGCCGTCAAAACCCGTAACACGGAAGATTGGAGATGTGCCGGTGGATGCCACAGTCGAACCTAAGCCCCTTCCGCCTGTCGCAGACACATCCATTCCTCTCAATCCAGTCGCGACCTCTCCTGATCAGGAAGTCGCGATCACCCGAAATCCGCCAAAGCGTGACGGCTTTATCCGGCGGTTCAAGAAAAAGCATCCATTCGTATTCTTTTCCGGCATGACACTGTTCGTACTCGGCGTCGCCGGGGCCATCGGTGCCGTTATTTTCCTTTCCGACTATCATGAGAAAGCTGCAGAGTTTGATCTCGACAGAGTTGCCTCCCTTGAAGTGGGGTCTCTGGTGTTGGACCGCAAAGGCCGGGAAATAGGTCGAATTTCAATGCAGGACAGACTGCTCGTTCGACTGGATCAACTCCCGGTCCATCTCGTCGATGCCTTAATCGCCACGGAAGATAACCGCTTCTACACTCACAATGGTTTCGATGTCCGGGGAATTTTCAGGGCAGCCATTCAAAACATGAAGGCCGGTGGAATCACACAAGGAGGCAGCACGATTACCCAACAGCTGGCTCGACATGCTTTCGCACTCGAAGGCCGAACCATTGATCGCAAGCTGACTGAAGTCTTTCTCGCCAACAGGATCGAACGCGCCTACACGAAAAATGAGATCATTGAGTCCTATTTTAACAGGATCTATTTGGGATCAGGCTTCTGGGGAATCGGAGCTGCCGCCCGGGGGTATTTCGGAAAGAATGTCGAAGACCTCACTCTCATTGAATCGGCAACGATCTGCGCCTTGATCAAAAGTCCGTCGCGCTTCTCCCCCTTCCGCCATCCGGAAGCTTCAATCGAAGCCCGGAACCGCACGCTCCACCGGATGAAGGAGCTGGGGATGCTCACCGAGGAAAGATATGCCGCACTGGAGAAAGAACCCAATGCAGCCCTCAGCACAGACGACCGCCTTGACCGCCCTCACTTCCTGCTGACCCAGATCCGCATGGAAGCACTCAAGTATCTCAGTGATCGTGAGACGCTTCAGGATTTGATCATCAAGACCTCGGTCGATCTCGATCTTCAGGAACACGCCATCGCGGTGGTCAACCGCTCGCTCAAACTGATCGAGTCCCGCGAAGGATACAAACATCCCGTCCCCTGGTCGGACCTCAACTCCAACTTAAAGACGGATACATCCAAATCCTCTCCCTACCTGCAGGCCGCTATTGTGGCGATTGAAAACGACACCGGCCGCATCCTCACAGCCCTGGGGGGACGGAACTTTCGCGAAAGCCAGTTCAACCGCGCATGGCAATCCAACCGGCAAACGGGGTCCGCATTCCTTCCTTTTCTCTACGCCGCCGCCTACGAGGAAGGCCAGGTCTCACCCGCAACAACTCTGATCGATGCTCCGTTCGATAACCGCCGCATTATGATCGGGGGCGAAGAGGGAGTTCTCGGCGAGTGGGCCACAGAATCCGAGGAGGACAGTTTCGAGGGAAACATCTCAGCCGCCTATGCGCTGGCCAAATCAAAAAACAGCCCCACAGCCCGCATGGCGCTCGACCACATGTCTACGGCAAAGGTCTCGCAGTTCGCAAATAAACTCGGTCTTGAAGGTGAATACGCCGACTATCCCAGCATCTACCTCGGCACAACCCCATCGAACCTACTCAAAGTGGTGAAAGCCTACTCCGCTATTCCGAATGGAGGTCAGATCCCCAAAAACCTGTCGCTCATTTCATCCATCGAGAACCGGAACGGAACCAAGTTTTACACCGCGCCCCGCCCTGTGAGAAATACCGTTTTCTCGGAGAGAACCGCCGCGCAAATACACAAGTCACTACTCGCAACTTTCACGGTGGGAACCGGGAAAGTGTGGCGCCCTGAATCCGAGCGATTGAAGGGACAACTGGCCGGAAAGAGCGGCACCTCCTACAAATTCGAAGACAACTGGTTCATCGGTTACAACGCCGAATTCACCTGGGGAGTCTGGTTGGGCTTCGATCTCCCTAAAACCATCTATCCCGATGCCTTCGGGTCGGACACCGCTCTTCCGATCTGGTTGGAGATTGCAGAGAAGCTCGACACCTCCCGCCCGGACCCATTTGTAACGACCGGTTACCCCGAACATGACATCTGTTTAAAAACGGGCTGCAAAGCCAACGAGAACTGCCCTTCAGTGAAGATGCCGTTCTCGGAAGAAAGGTGGAAGATCTTCAGGAAGGAAGCCCCGCTGTGCGATGAGCATTCAACGCCGAACTTCCGGCTAACGAAGAATCAAACTTCCAGTGGCGAAAGTGAAAACAAGCTTCGCGCCCGTCCACTGGGATCCAAAATCGTTCCCAAAGTTCTCCCGGTAATTGGAGAAGATCCCTACCAATCGCTCAATCCGAAGCAGATTATCAGCATTGAATAGGAGGCGTTAAGAATGAAACCACCCCTCCCTTACTATCAGATCGCTCTATTGGCGCTTAGCGTCATCTTCGTAGCTATTCTGGTTGGGGTAGCATTCATGGGGGGCCAACCTCTTCCTCCAATCGACGATCCTGAGGAAACGGGCGCAACGGACCTAGCAGCAGATTCTGAAAAAACTTCTGTCAAACATCCCCCCGCCGGACCATCTGCGGAAAACCCCGCGCAAAAAGAGCCACCGCTATCTGAAACACCTGAAGCCATCGGCGATGTAGCATCACTCGATACTTCGACCACAAATGACGAGGTGGTCGAAAAGGTTTCCGAAGAAGCCGTCGTCATCGAAAACCCTCCGATGGAGAAGACCGGTGGTGTCGGTACCCCGGCAAAACGGATGCCGGACCTCGATCAAGTGCCCGACAAGGTCGTGACCGATTGCGAAATGTATTTCCCCCGCGACCTGGAAATCGAGAACCGCATCACCGCAATGGACGGGCCGATTAAAGCGGGATTCTCTGTCGAGGTAAACGGGCTTGTCATCCCCTGGTCACTTATGACTTTCCCGATCATGCCCGGAGAGACACTGGATGTTAATATCGTTGACGGAAAAGAAGACACCAAATACCAACTCGTCACCGAAGGGCAAGGCACCGTTCTTGAAGAATATGGCCAGTTTCTTAAGTGGGTTGCTCCGACCGATCCCGGTATAATCTGTGTCCGTATTCTCGAAGAAGGGACCGAACAAACGATCTGCCTGCACATGGCCGTTATGCAGCCATGGGACGGAGTCAGCGAAGAACTGGACGGATATAAAATCGGCACCTACCAGGACAAGCCTTACAAGGAAAACCCTCGATACCGCAAGCCGCGGGGATTCATCAGGATTACCGAAAAGGAAGCGAATGCCTGGTTATCGCCTCACTTTCAGGTCAAACAATTCCTCTGCAAACAACAGGCCTCCTATCCCAGGTTCATGCTCGTCGAACCGCGACTCCTTCTGAAAATGGAAATGTTGATTGAACGACTTCAGCAAAAAGGCGTTGCCGTAGACAGCCTTTACATCACATCAGCTTACCGGACTCCGTGGTACAACAAAGCGCTCGGAAACAAAACCATCTACAGCCGTCACCTCTACGGTGATGCCGCTGACCTGTTCGTCGACATGAATCGAAACGGCAAACTCGATGACCTCGACCTGGACGGTGACGTCGACGGACATGACGCGAAAGTAATTCACAAGACAGTCGAAGAAATCACCGGCAAATATGACTTCCTGAAAGGCGGGCTCGGTCTCTATTCACATCCCCGATACAACACGCCGTTTATTCATATCGATACCCGGGGATATCCGGCCCGATGGTATAAACTGCCCGACCCGCCGAAGAAGACCGCCGCAAACACACGCTGAACCGCTTCTACGATCAAACAGTATCTGTTCGATGAACCAACCCTGTTTGATCGTGAGAGCAGCAGACTATTGGTGACCGTCTTTTTTGACGGCTTTCTTCTGCGCGACCAGATAAGCGACCACGTCCCGAATTTCACGCTTCGTCATCAGGTAACCCATAGGGGGCATGGCTGAGATCGGTGGCGTCCGGTTGGTGATTTCGGATTTCTTGTAGTCCACTTCATTCACCTTGCTCGAGTCTTTCGGATCAGGAATCCCCAACGTCACCGCGTCGTCGTCTTCTTTCAAAAGTGCACCGCCGACGGATTCACCGTTCTTCAGATTCATCATCGTCATCCCGTATCCCGGCACCACCACCGCGCTCGGGTTCACCAATGACTCCAGAATGTATTCAGCTTTGTGACGTTTACCGACGTCTGACAGGTCCGGCCCGGCAACTCCACCAGTGCCGTTAATGTTGTGGCACTTGGCACATTGACCGGCTGCGTGGGTCAGGAAAACAGTTTCACCTTTATCCACGTCGCCACCTTGCAAGGCCACTTCGAACGCTTTCAGAGGATCATCGCCTAATCCCGCGGTGTATTCAGCCAACGCAGCTTTCACATCATCTTCAGCGCGTTTCTCTGCAGCTTCGATCAGGTCCAGCTTTGCACCCGGCTTCTCTTTCTGAATTTCTTTAATCCGGGTCGCAATGACTTCTGCAGCTTTTGGAATCTTAGCTGTGGCCAGAATTCCAAACGCAGCCTGGCGGTCTTTCACGTTGTCAGAGTCAACCAGCTTCATCGTTGCCTTGAACCCTTCTTCCGGCTTCACCCCGATCAGTTCCTCCGCAGCGGCTGCCCGGAGGCCCTGCTTATCACTCGCCAGAAGTTCAGCCCACAGTGGTTCGAGAGCTTCCGGGTTTTGATTCGCCAGCCCGCGCAGTGCGCCGATGCGTGCTTCGTCTTCGCCTTTCGCATCCTTCAGCTGGGCAACCAGCAGCTCAGGTGGAGCTTCAGCACCAAACTTAATGGCCACGCGGGTCGCACCGGCGATAAGGTTTCCGTCCACCGCATCAAAGACTTTGCTCAACTTCTGATTCACCACATCAGAAACATCGGCCCGGCTTGCCACATCGAGAGGACGATGGAACCCGACAGTGGGATCAAATGGTGTGGGATCAGACCACTCTTCCAGGGCAGCGAGGGCTTCACCCCGGAGAATCTCCGGAATCTCTTTCCGCGCGGCATAGTCCAGCAGGCGGGACGCCCCCTCTTCTGTTCCCATCCGGAAGTTCGCGTTGATCAACCGGCGATGAATCATCCAGTCCATCGGGGTTTCGTGTGGAGTCGGCTTCTCAATCTGGGCGGCAAGCGCAGGACCCGCTGTCGGAAGGTTGAGATCGTTGATCGCACGAATCGCTTCGTAACGAACGGTTTGATCTTCATCATCGAGGAAATATTTCACGCGCGGATCTTCCAGTTTGCGAAGGGTCAGCAAGACTCCGAGACGCAGCGCCTGAGACTCATGATCCACCAGCTTCAGGATCTTTTCTTTCTCGTTCAATGACCACATCCCCTGAACACAGGCGTGACGAAGAAAGACGTCTTCGTTGTTATTTGCGATCAACAACTCCTGCAACTTCGGCAGAGCCGTTGCGTTGCGGCATTTGCCCACTCCGATTGCAGCAAATGCTTTGACGCGGGCGGACTCATCATCCAGCGCAGCTACCAGAGCTTCACCGGCCGCGGCAGTCCGGGTATCAGCCAGAGTCTTTGTTACCTGTGCACGGACTTCGACATCAGCATGGCTCAGGAAAGGGATGAGCTTCCCGACGATCGATTCGTCACTCGAGCTCAATTGGCCGAGTCCCCAAACACTGTGAATCCGCGCAAGCCGGACATTTTCAACTTTCCCGGCAGCCACTTCAACCTTCGTTCCGAGAATGTCGAGGAGCGTTGCGGAATCACCACGGTCGACCAGCTCAAACTGTGCCTTCTGTCGCACCCGCATGTCGTCGTGTGACAGCAAGCTGGTGAGATCATTGATTTCTTTGTCTCCAAATTCACTGAGCAAAATCGCTTCGGTCGCTTCGAGTTCTTTATCCTCCGCATCGTCGAACAGGGCATACACATTTCCGAGGTCCTGCTTATACCAACCGTTGTTGTTGAAACATGCCAGATACATCCGGCCGTCCGGACCGAACTCAACATCCGTGTTGCCGAGGCCTTCCATAAACTTCTCGTGATGATCGAGGGCAAAACCCGCTCCCTTTTCTTTCACTGAAAAAGCCTCAAGGTCTCCCTTGGCCCCACCGAAGTTGCAAACCCAAAAGTGATTGTCGTAACGCTCAGGCATCGCCGTCACTCCGTAGTTGTAGACAAAACCACTCGGCCCCCAGGAAACGAGATCAACCGCTGGAAGCGCATACTCAGGACGCCCCTCAGCAAACGGTTCCCAGATCCGCTCGATCATCCACGGGTTCATCGGCATGTTCTTGTTGCCGTGTTTGATATTCGGTGTGCGCAGATCAAAGTTGTCACGGAAGTTGATCAGCAATTGATGCCCGGAATTCCATCCCGAATCCCCCCCTTCGATGATGTAAACCAGTCGCCCTTTGTCACCCGCATCGCAGTTGTTGTCGCAGGTGAACAGGTTGCCGTATTTGTCAAAAGCCAGCTCCTGCGGATTCCGGAGGCCGCGATAAATTTCCTCAAGGTTCGAACCGTCGGGATCGCACCGGAAAACCCCACCCTCCATTGGGCGATGATAGTGACGTCCCTCTTTCGTGGTGATGGACGATCCCCGGTCTCCGATCGACCAGTAAATCTTACCGTCCGGACCGACAATGGCCCCGTGCATGTCGTGCCCTGAATAACTCATCCGGACCCCGAACCCGTCCTGAAGGGACTCCTTCTTCTCTGCGGCACCGTCACCATCGGCATCCGTCAGCTTCCAGAGATGAGGAATATTCGTGTAATAAATGGAGTCGTTCAGAAATGCCAGGCCAATCCCCGGACCATCAAGAACATCGTTGAATCCGTCAGCAAAAATCGAGGTGGTATCGGCTCGCCCGTCATTGTCAGTGTCATCCACCACCACGATGCGGTCTTCAAACTCGGAATAAAAGTCGATAGGCCGCTTGTCATCGTTCTCATACATTGCCCGCCGTTCTTCATTGGTTTCGATCGAAAAATCCGAAAACAGAACCTGTTGTTCACTGCGAATGTCCTGCACTCCGGCGCGCCAGCGGTGAATCTCGGCGATATACATCCGGCCCTTGTTGTCGAAGGTGATGGCACACGGGTTCTGCGTCTGCTTGGAATCGACAAAAAGCGACGCCTTTACATCATCCGGCAGCTTAAACCCGGCGATCCGTAACTTGGCCTCTTTCTCCAGTTCCTCTGTTGAAGCTTCAGGTGGGGTGGCCGTTTTCGGAGCGGGAGCTGGCTTCGCATCGCCGTCCTGAGAAAAGGCGGGAATGGTCGCGAAAACGAAAGATGAAAGAAGGATGAAGGCAGGTTTCTTCATGAGGCGGGCATTGTGATTGATTTAACCCAAATTACAACCGCTTTGAACGTGTGATCGCACCAAATCGCCGCCTCAGTGGCCGCTCCTGATTCCTCACCGGGGTTGTCGGACTCGACGAAAATCCCTCCGAATTCTAATATCCGGAAATTAAGATGACTCGTTATGCACCCGGTTGCGACGTTCAGATCTCTGAATACAGCGAAATAACGTTATTTTGGTCGTTACGAGTTCGTGAACATGGCAAAATAACGTTATTTTGGTCGTTACGAGTTCGTGAACATAGCAAAATAACGTTATTTTGGTCGTTACGAGTTCGTGAACATAGCAAAATGACAACCTTTTGGTCATTACGAATTCGTGAACATAGCAAAATGACAACCTTTTGGTCACTGCAAGAGTTTGCATTCGTACGCACTGTAACAGTCGTAAAAGATAGAATTCGTCATCCCGTGAAATTGCAACATCAGGACATCGGGGTATGAGTTGAGTCATTCTCATGTTTCGAATCCGATTCTTTTCCACTCTCCTGATCGCCGCCATCGGTATGGGTCACTTTGCCCTGGTCACCCGGGCTGAAACCATCCTGAAGGTCTCCCCAGACGGCCCGCTCAAAACCATCGAAGCGGCACAGAGTGAGGTCAGGAAAATACGGGCAGCCCGCCCGGATGAACCCATACGGGTTGTCATTTCCGGGGGCACGTATTCGATTCAAAAGCCGTTGGTCTTTGGGACCGAAGATGGCGGAACTGGCGATACCCCAGTGATTTACGAAGCAGAACAGGGCGCACACCCTGTCATTTCAGGCGGGAAGAGTATCGGCAAATTTACGGCTCAACCCGATGGGCTTTGGACAGCTAAAGTCCCTGAAGACTGGCGATTTGAGCAGTTATGGGTCAACGGAAACCGCGCCGTCCGTGCCCGGGAACCGGATTCTTTCTTCTATTATCTGGAGAAATCTCACGAGGTGAAAGGACCCAAGGGCTCCAAACCCACCGCACGCCAGACTTTGATTGCCCGGCCTGATGACATGAGTTCACTCCGCGAAATTTCTGAGGAGGAACGGAAGAGTGCGCAGGTTCTGTTTTTTCACAAATGGGACAACACACGCAAGTTCCTCGACTGGGTGGAGGCCGATAAAGGCAGATTCGGAATCTCTGGCCGCGACATGAAATTGTGGAATCCACTGACGAGAAACACCGCCTTTATCTTCGAAAATTACCGTGCGGCCCTCGACGAATCCGGCGAATGGTATTTGGCGCAGGACGGGACGCTTTTCTACAAACCTCTCCCGGGTGAATCGATCGAAACCACGGAGGCAATTGCCCCGCTTACCGAAAAGCTTCTGGTCATTGCCGGTGACCCCGCCAAGGGAAAGTTCGTCGAGAATCTGACCTTTCGGGGACTGTCTTTCCGGCACGCCGAGTGGAAAACTCCGTCGAATGGATTCGAGCCATCACAGGCGGCTTCGCCGATTGAAGCAGCAATTCAAGTCGACGGCGCCCGCGAAGTGCATATCGAAGATTGCGAGATTGGTCACGTCGGCACCTACGGCCTCTGGTTTCGAAAAGCCTGCCGCAGTTGCACGGTGACAAAGACCGAAGTGCACGACCTCGGCGCGGGTGGCATTCGAATCGGGGAAACCGGTATTCCCAAAAACGAAGCCGAACGAACCAGCCACATCACGGCTGACAACAATATCATTCGGCATGGGGGCCGGATTTTCCCCTGCGCCGTTGGTGTTTGGATAGGGCAGAGCAACGACAACGCCGTGACTCACAATGAAATCGCTGATTTCTATTACACGGGAATTTCCGCAGGCTGGCGCTGGGGCTACGAAGGCGGTGCCGCATTGCGCAACAGGATAGAGTTCAATCACATTCATCATCTGGGCATGGGCTGGCTCTCCGACATGGGCGGCGTCTACACTCTCGGACCATCTGCCGGCACCACCGTGAGCAACAATGTGCTGCATGATATTCTCGCCTGGAGCTACGGCGGCTGGGGGCTCTACAACGATGAAGGCACCACCGGAATCCTGATGGAAAACAATCTGGTCTACCGAACCAAATCCGGCGGGTATCACCAGCACTACGGAAAAGACAATCTGATCCGGAACAACATTCTGGCGTTCGCCCGCGAATATCAGGTCAAACGATCCCGGGTCGAAGATCATCTCTCGTTCACGTTCGAGCGAAACATTGTTTACTGGGATCAGGGGGAACTGCTCCACGGCTCGTGGGCGGATAAGAATGTCGCCATTCACCACAACGTTTACTGGAATGCGGCAGGACAGACCTTTGATTTTTCAGGGAAGTCTTTTGAAGAATGGCAGGACTCCGGAAAAGGTGAAGGATCCCTCATTGTCGACCCGCTGTTTGTGAATCCAACAAAAGATGATTTTCATCTGAAGGAAAATTCGCCCGTAACGAAGGTTGGTTTCAAGCCGTTCGAATATGAGAAAGCCGGCGTCTACGGGAGCGCTGACTGGATTGCCAAAGCAAACGCGGCCCCCATGCCGACAATGGAAGAACCGCCTCCGGTTCCACCGCTCTCCATTCACGAAGATTTCGAATACGGAAACCTCCCGGTCACCTCCAGTGTCAGCAAAGACGAAAAGCTCGGCGGCATCTCGGTTGAAGAAATCGCTGATGGGGAATCCACAAACAAAGCGATGCGCCTGTTGGATACACCGGGCCAGAAGAACCGGTATTTCCCAATGCTCACCCTCGCTCCGCACTACACCGAAGGGACGGTGCGCTGTGCCTATCGGGTTCGCCTGGGTAAAGATGCGGTCTTTCAAAACGAGTGGCGCGACCGGGAAAAGAAATACCGCGTTGGACCGACGCTCTGGTTTGAAGGCGGGAAACTGAGATCCACCAACCGGGAGCTGATGGCTGTGCCGCAGGACCAATGGATCGGCATCGAAATCACGGCACCACTCGGCGAAGCAGCCGGGACATGGAATCTGACCGTGACAATCCCCGGCGCGGAGCCGCGCAAGTTTGACGGAATTGCACTCCAGAATCCGGAATGGAAAACATTCGACTGGCTCGGCTTCGTCAGCCAGGCCGATACAGATTCAGAAATCTGGATCGATGACCTGATACTGACGCAATAACGGGGCCGCTTTTTAGGTCGCCAACGACCCTGAATTTCATCAGAATTCAGGCATGAAAACACGCACGCTCTGTCTGACTTTGTTCTTTTCGATGGTGGCTGTTTTTCCGGCTTCCGCCAGGAAGTGGACCTCGGCCACAGATGGCAAAACCATCGAAGCTGAATTTGTCTCGGCCGATGGCACGAATGTCGTCATCGAAAAAGGAACCAAAACCTACACCCTGCCGCTCGCCCGCCTGATCGAAGCGGATCAGGCGTATGTGAGGGAACAAATGGCCAAAGCCTCCGCTCCGAAGCCCATGGAGGGTGCCTACACCGAACATTTCACCGGCGACTGGGCACTGGTCGAGCACGATGGGCTCCCCTACGCGATCTTTGGAGCGAAGGATCTCGACGGCTCGAAAAAGTATCCCGTCATTCTTTCCCTACACGGTAAAAGCGACAACAACACCAACGGGAATCAGATCGGGTTTGCCAAACAGTTCTCCAACGCAGCCAGCTACGACAAACACCCCTGCATCATTATTGCGCCGCTTTGTTATCAACCCTTCGGAGGCACCGGCGGTGGCTGGGACGATGAGCCGGGAGAAAAGGCGCTCGATCTCATGAAAGATTTTCTCAAGAACTGTCCGGTGGCCGATCCCGACCGGGTCTACGTGATCGGCTATTCGATGGGGGGCTTTGGCACTTCCTACATGGTCGAAACGGAGCCGAAGATGTTCGCCGCGGCCGTTCCAGTAGCAGGCTGCACCACCAGTTCAGCTTCCGCATTGAAGAAAATGCCGGTCTGGATCTTCCACGCAGCAGACGATGCCACGGTCAACGTCAGTTGCTCGCGCGACCTCTACGAAGAGATCAAGCGAAACGACGAAGCGAAGTACAAAGAGTTCGAAACCGGCGGCCACGGCATCGTCGGCCAGGTATTCAACGACGCCGAAGTGCGTGACTGGCTGTTCAGTCAGACGAGAGAGAAGAAGTGATCGACCAGGTCAGTTCCATGCCCATACCATTGGGCAACGGGACAACGGTCCCCTCGCCTGTCTCGAGATTTTTCATCGCAGAGGGCTCGCGAACCATTTCGAAAGTCTCCGACGACGTCGGGAAACCGTAGAACTCCGGGCCGTTGCTACACAGAAAGCGCTCAAACGCAGCACGCCCTGACTCTGACTCCAGGTCCGCCCCGGCTTCCTCGAAAGCCATGGCATAGAGCTGAGGTGCGCATCCTCCGGTGTAACAGCCCGCGGCACATCCGCACTCGGTCGCTTTGGTCGTATGCGGGGCGCTGTCGGTTCCCGCGAAAAACTGCGACTGTCCTGCCTCCAGAACAGCCGACCTCAACGCTGCCCGGTCGTCCTCGAACTTCACGATTGGCAGACAATACAAATGATAACGCAGCCCCTGAATCAAATGCCCCACCGTGTAGAGAAGATGCTGCGGTGTGATGGTGGCACCGACACGATCTGACGGAGCAGCCTTCACGAACTCTGTCGCCGCAGCCGTCGTGATATGTTCGCAGACCAACTTCAGTCCTGAATGTTTGTCGAGTAATTGCGGCATCCACTCGCCATAGAACTTCGATTCCGCCGTGGCTTTGGCATCGAAGTATTCAGCGCCAGCGAGGCCGTGTTGTTCACCGTGAAGACACAGAGTCACATCATTCGCGGCCATCGCCTCAAGCACATCGCTGCCAATCCATTTTTCGATTGGCACTCCGTGCTCCGAGTTGGTCGTGCCATGTGGCGGGTAATACTTGCAAGCTTTCAGCAATCCGGACTTCGCTCCCTGCTCGATATCTTCTGCGGTCGTCGCAGCCGTCAGATACAAAGGGACGATGAGGTGCTCAAACGCATCCGCGCCCGCATATTCCAGGGCCTTCCGGTAACCTTCGATTGACCAGGCATCCTCCGTGTTCGGTCCAGCGATCAGGGAAACCGGAGGCTGCGTATTCGGCATAGCCAGGGCACCGGCACATCCCATGGCGAGATGATCCTCAATATAGGCCCGCACATTGGGCCCCTGCCTGAAGTGCGTGTGTAGGTCGAACCATTTGGGAAGTTGCAGCGTCATCGCCGGATGATACCGCGATGTGGTGACGGGGCAACCCGGGGCACAACGATTTTCCCGGGGAACGAACCAACAGGGTTGCCTCGTCGATCATACCCTGTTGGATCGATACGACAGCTAATTCACTTGCCACTGGATCGGACGAATGGCAACTCGATGCCTCGATCTTCCAGTGTCTCGACATAGCGGCCCAAATGAGTTTCGAGCATCTCACTTGCTTCTTTGATGAGTTTAAGACCTTCTCTTCGGTCGCCTTTTCCCACTTCATCGGCCGCATCTTGAAGGAGTGGAAGGTAGCTACTTAGAGTATCGCCTTGAATCAAAACACCGTGCCTGCCCGGATGCCGCACGATAGCAGAGTTTGGCATTCAAGATGATCCATCGCTTCGAGCGGATCACTTATTTTTTAAGGCATTAAGCAATGCTTCAGCATCTCTGGCTGCCGAAGCTTCAATTTGCCCCGGACTGAGCTTGCCGCTCTCCATAAAGGCAGCCCACTGTAGGGTCGTCAGGTCGGTGATTTCATCAGTCGTCTCGAACTCAGCCAACGGTTTTGCGACCGTCCAGAAGAAGTCTTTACCCCACGGCATCACGCCTCCTTCGGGGAATTCAAGCTCGTGCCCGAAAGGGCACCCCAATGCCACGCCCATTCGCGGTTTCATGGCGAGCTCCTCGTCCTTAACCGAAGTCGTCGCCATGATAATATTCTGCCAGGCTTTCATCGGGATGTCTTTTTGAAGGGAAGACGGGTCGAACTGAATCCATCGCCCATCGACGAAGTACTCCACAATCCGATGCATCTCCAGTTGTTGAGATGTCGTCGGGATGACGGCGAGAGACCGTGCAGGAATGCTCCGCGCACGCATCAAAGCGACCGCCAGATTGGCATTAGCCGTACATATCCAATTACTGCCGCTCTCCAAAATCCCCTGCGCGTCCAATGTCCGCGGCTGCGCCTTCTGCTTCATACGCATGACAAAATCCTGAATTCCTGCGGCAAATACTTTGGGCTCTCCCGCCGCCGCCCAAAGCTCATCAGCTAAATTGGTGATCTCCTCCGATTCAGATTGCACGCATGGTGTTGCTTTGAGGTAACCATCAGGCTGAAGTGATTTGGATGGACCGGTACTGCCGGCAATCAGGACGATTGATGTCCAGGTAACCGTAACCTCTTCATCTTTGGCCCCTTGCAGCCGAATACTCACAACGGCATTGGAGTTCTCCCTCAAGCGCAAGCTGTAATCACTGACCGCACTGGCTGGATCGCTGGCAATGGTATATGAAACAGGAATCTGGGTCTCGGTTACTTGAACCAATGGAATAAGAACCTCGTGATTCCCTTTACTTAGGAACTTCACCCGGACGCCGCCCTGAACACCGGCAAGCCCCGTTCCGACCATCACTTCAGGTGCCACAGAAGTGATTGCAGCAACGGTCTCCTCGTGAAGCGGGTGCATACTGATCTGCTCGATTGAGGGGCCCGGAGAAGTCTTCTCAGCTTCAATTATCTGCCGATGACATCCCACGGAAATTACCCACACTATAACCATCACGACGAATACTGCGGACGAGGTCTGTTTTACAAACGTCGAATTTGAGGTTGGGGGTTGAGCGGTCATGAGAAAATTCGAGTAACGGCGGGTCAAGAGTTCGGTGCAGCGACTGGATCTATCCGGGAGGGGGCCCAGCGATACCGCCGCTTGCGATATGCCCCTCTCATGAAATGGGGATCGCCTTCCGGCACATCCACTTCATCAACAAAAACTGCGCCGATACGCTCCAAGGTCCGGATACTCGGCACATTGTCCGGATCTACCGTGATTAACACTGTTCCCGACACTTCTGCAATCCAGGGAGCAATGGCGAGGCATGCATCAGCAGCGTATCCGTGCCCTCGATGGCACTCAGCCACTTCGTACCCGACATGCCCGGCCGCGTATCTCACGTGTTCCGTATCTCCCACCCGGAAATTAACATGACCAACCTCGATCTCCTGACCGTTGAACATTTTAAAGTGATACCCCGGGACTAAGCCCCGCCTCTCGTCACCGTCGGTCATTCGGTCGAAAACAACTTTGACTCCTCCGTGACTGAGCGATTCAGGAGCTTGCGGAAGCTGGTTCATTTTGAGATACCTTCAAAGTCCGGCGCGTTTCGAGCACGAGGTTACGTTTGAAAAGTTTATTCCAAATCCAAATTTAAGTCCACCCCGGCAGCGGGGTGGTGAGTAAGTTTTCTGACCGATTCACTGTTAGAACCGTCCACTTTGGGATTGTAAATCGAAGACCGTTGACTGAGGCTTCGCAGATGCCTGCGACGTTTCCTGACTATTCTGTCCCTCAACCCGATCTCGAACAGACCCGCATTCAGTATTCTGAATTTCATCAACGCCTGTCTGCGGCGAACAGCGCTGCGGACTGTCTGACTATCGTTGCGGATTGGGATCAAACCCTGTGCGAGTTCAAAGAGTGGACATCGTTGACTTACATCCGCTTTGAGCAGGACACTCAGAATGAAACTTTCATCGCAGAAAAGGAAAAGGCGGATGCCATCGTGCCTAAATTCATTGACCTGGAGACCGGGTTCAAAAAGGCGTTACTGGAATCCCCTTTTCGCAAAGAGCTTGAGGCCGCGCTCACGACGCAGCTGTTTTCCAAGTGGGAGTGCAACACTAAAAGTTTCGCGCCGGCGATCGAAGACGACCTGGCAGCCGAGGCAAAATTGGAATCGCAACACACCGCATTGACCGCGAGTGCGGAAATCGAATTCGACGGCGAAACGCTGACGCTATCGGAACTGCAAAAGTTCACCGACGATGCGGATCGCGGTGTCCGTGAAGCCGCTTGCCGTGCGACTTCCGGATGGTATTCCGACAATGCTGCGGAGCTCGATCAAATTTACGATGATCAGGTGAAGCTGCGCCACTCGATGGCGCGGAAGCTCGGCTACGAGACCTTCACCGAACTTGGTTACCAGCGTATGTGTCGGATCGGCTATGGTCCGGATGAAGTTGATACCTTTAGAAATGAAGTGCGCGACAAGGTTGTCCCGCTCGCCGTGGAACTGGCGGAGAAACAACGTCAGACGCTCGGGTTGGATCGCCTGATGTTCTGGGATAGGTCGGTGCACTCGCTGCAAGGCAACCCGAAGCCCCTGGGCGATCACGATTGGATGATCGACCGGGCCTCAGAAATGTTCAATGAGATGGGACGCGGACTGGACACTCTCTTTGCCGAGATGAAAGCCCGTGGCACGATGGATTTAAAATCGCGCAAAGGGAAAGCCGGTGGAGGATTCTGCGATTACCTTCACAAGTTCAAGTTCCCGTTTATCTTTGCCAACTTCAACGGCACGCGCGGGGATGTTGACGTGTTCACCCACGAGATTGGGCACGCCTACCAAAGCTACAGCAGTCGCAACCAGCCTATGAGTGACATTGTCTGGCCCACCACCGAAGCTTGCGAGATTCATTCAATGGCCCTGGAGTTTCTGACCTGGCCTTACATGGACAAGTTCTATGGGTCGGAAGCAGCCGAGGAGTTACGTCGTATCCACCTCACCTCCTTCATCCAGTTTTTGCCTTACGGGGTTTCGATCGACCACTTCCAACACAAGGTTTACGCCCAACCGGATGCGACGCCGGAAGAACGCAATGCCATGTGGCAGGAGATCGAAGCGACCTACTTACCGTGGTATCAATACGGAGATCTACCAGCCGAGAGTTCCGGTCGGCTCTGGCAACAGAAGAGGCATATCTACCAGAGTCCGTTCTACTACATCGACTATTGTCTCGCACAGACTGGTGCGATGCAGTTCTGGTCAAAATCGCGCAGTGAGCCCGGGTCAGCACTGGATGCCTATGCCCATCTGTGCACGCTCGGCGGCAGCATGGACTACACTGGCTTGTTGGAGTCGGCGGGGCTCAATTCTCCATTCGTAGCCGGGTGCCTGGATCAGGTGTTCGCGGATGCCGCATCTTATCTGACGTGACAGGATCCAGCTGTAATTTCGTCGGACTAAAAATCTGACGACACAATGGGGAGCCACTCCTTGAAAATCGAGGATTCACAGGAGTGGCTCTTAAATTCCCTTTCCGATTCGAAATTACTCGCCGGTCATTTTCGAAATGGCCTCGTCAATGGACTCAGGAATCAGAACGATGCCGATGATCTGCCCCGGAGTCAGCCCGGCAAAGGCTGCCGGATCGCTCACCAGAACGCCATTGAAGACAGCCATAACGGAAGTCATGATATCTTCGCTTCCGTCCCACACCGGAGGCGTGGTCTGAATTTCAACAGTGTAACTCGCATCGTCGAGAACCAGGCCGCTGAAGTTGATACTCCAGTTCCCAGCCATGTCTGCGAAGACAAAACTGCTTGCCACAGGATTGCCGACCTGATCACGAATGATCACGTTAACTCCCGATCCCGGTGTCGCCACTCCTGCGAAGAACGGCGAGAGGTTCAACTGACCGACAGCCGGTTGACCGAAATCGTCTTCACTCATGCCACTGACCAGACGATCGCCTTCAGCGTCATCTGAACGGAACCCAAGGAACAACCGCGATTCAGAAAGATCGCGGAAAGCATTGAGAATACCGATCAGATTGTTTTGCCCGTCTTCGTTAAGGAAGAACCCGGGACTGAATTCTGTCGGTGAGATAAAGAAGACGTTGATGTTAACGCGATCTCTGGCAATGGCGGTTCCGTCATCAACCGAGATGGTGACTCTCTTGATACCGTCCGTCGGGTAAGTATGCTCGACCCGGAATTTCACTTCCCCTGTGGAGAGATCAATACCGGTGATAACAAGAACGGAGCCGTCGGTCGAGGAGCGGATTCGATCACCCACTTCAAGATCCCGCGTAGGTGGAACGTCGAACGTTGCGTTTCGTGTGTCCGTGTCGTCATCAAAATCGATGATGATTTCGTGGCGCTCAGCGAGTCCTGTATCGGTGAAGGAACCGGTGATGACAGCGGTTTCGCCCTTGGTGATATCAGGCACGGGATTGAGATCCACTTCCGGTGGTGAGTTATTCACCAGTACCTTAATGGTAGCGACATCCACGCCTCCGTCGTCATCCAGCAGCGTTACTCGGATGTCTCTGAGGCCCTTGAAGTCGTATTGATGAGTCAGCTCAAAGTTGGTCGCCCCCGCCGGTCTCGTGATGGTTTCGACGTTGCCGTCACCCCACTCAATCCGGATAGTAAATTCATCCAGCGTTCCCGGATCATTGATCCCGCCACTTAATGTCACGGTTCCACTGGCATTAAGCACCCTTGGCGTAACGTTGAGATTCACAATCTCCGGAGCCACGTTATTAACGGTCAGATCAAAACTGGCGCTTCCCTGTCCCATGTCATCATCCTCAACGGTGACCTGAATACTGGAAACGTTACTGGTTGTGGTGTCCCCCGGTGCAAGACCATCATCAAGATATTGATGCTGTGAGGAGAATTCAACTGCTCCGGTAGCAAGGTTGATATTCGTAATTGTCAGGATACTGCCATCAACGCTGTTAAACGTATCTCCCACCATGAGGTTCCGGGTGGAGTCCACCGTGAACGTTGCAATCGCGGGATCGTTTAAGTCAGCCCAGTCGATTGTCACGATGTGCTGATCGTCGATTCCCTGATCGGTGAAAGTCCCCGTCAAGGTCGCCGTTTCGTTTTCATCTATGGTAGGCGAATTCAGACCGGTAACGGTAGGAGCCACATTGTTGACAGTGACGGAAGTGTTCACAGTTTGCGTGCCGCCATCATCATCTCTTAGGGTGACTGAGATAGGCGAGACATCCGAAGGAGTGTTGTTCCCGGGAGCTCCGATCATACCATCGTCGACGTAGAGGTGGGCCACCGTGAAGGTGATGATTCCATTCGTAGTATCAATAGTGTCGATGGTCAGTTGCGAATCGTCAGTTGATGAGTTGATCACTCCCGTAGCAAGGGCTGCCATGAGTTCTCCATTGGCCGAGTCCACTGAGAAGATTGCATTGAGATCAAACGTGGCGATTCCGCCGTCATTAAGATCACCCCATGTAACCACCAGTTGATGGCTGTCGAGACGGCCAATGTCTGTGATGGTTCCTTTCACAACGGCCGATTCGTTTTCGTTGATGGGATCAACGGGTTGAAGGGCAAGGCCGGGGCTCTCATTGTTAACCGTCACCGTTGTGGTCGCACTTTCGGGTGCATTCGGTCCGGTCGCGGCCATGGCTGCAATCTCTTCGTTCGACAACGCGCGGCTGATCACGGAAACTTCATCCATCATTCCGGTGAAGTAGCGGTCGCCCTGGTTATCCCAATTTCCTATGACCACTTCATTGGCTCCCCCGTTAAAGTTTGCGTGACCGGGGTCAAAGGCATCAAGCTGACCATCGACAAAGATAGCCTGCTCTCCGTCCTGAAAACGCCAGGTCACATTATACCATTGTCCGGTGTTCAGAAGCTGACTACCTCCGGTGTCGTTACCGAAAAACCCGAAGTGAGGTCTTCCACTGCGAATCACCAGATGCAATCCATTGTTTCCGCCCCGGCTTTCGGTTCCGAAGATGGTCTGATCTCCACCCGTAGCATCCAGCTTGATCCATGCGCTTGCGGTGAAATTGCCGGTGAATCCCAGCTCCGCTGCTGTTTTGCCGGTAGCAACAGAATCTCCGTCGCCGTCGAAAGTGATGGAATCACCAAACACAGGGTTCGCGCTCCCCGTTGAGATGGTGGCGTCACCCCGCAGGGTTCCCTCCCCTCCATTGCCTGACGAATCGTGTGCCGTCACTGAATCCAAATTTTCCTGGAAGCGCCAATAACCTGTCAGATCGGGATCTCCAGCGACGGTAGAACCGTAGGTTCGGAAGTCGTCATCATTTACGGACGTGGTGATGGTGAACACATCGGAAGTGGATCCATTTGCACCACTGCCGAATGGTGTTCCGGCCTCGCCGTCGTCGAGATACTGTCGTTCGACACTGAAATCGAATGTACCGTTGGCGACGCTGACCGCTGTGATTCGAAGCTCCGCTCCATCTGAGGCTGAGGTAAAAGTATCTCCGACTTGAAGGGCCGAAACGGTAATACCTGTAGTCGGATCAACCGAAAGCAGGGCGTCGATATTAAAAATCGAGTCCGAAGTGTTGTTTGGGTCACCCCAATCGATCACAACATGCTGGCTGTCGAGACGGCCCTGATCGGTGACCCGTCCGGTCAGTGTTGCTATACCGTTTTCTGTAATTGCGCTCACGGCGTTCACAGTCACGGTAGAGGCCACATTATTGATCGTGACCTTGGTCGCCGCGAGATTTGTGGCTTCGCTGCTGACTTCAATCCCGAGGACTCCGTCGCTCAACAACTGAAAAGCTGTGGGATTGAATGTGGTGACCGCTCCGCTCGCGATTGAAATTTCAAACGAGTCGCCTCCTCCACGCTCGAAGAAGTGAGAGTCCAGGTAAAGGACATCGCCGGCATTCACCGTGAAGACTCCCACCGTTTGATTGTGACCGGTGGTTCCATTAAATCGCACCGTTGTTGATCCCGGAATAAATCCGGCATCGATCTGATCGCCCCCGGCACTGAAGCCCCCGTATCCCGGCGCCAATCCAAGTGCGTCTGTCAATGAGATTTCGCGGCCATCATCACTGCCAGCGGCAATAGAATAAGTTCCGCCCACTGTGAATGTCAGGTAAGCTTGTGCCCTGACACTGAACTGATCGCCCCCGGTAACACTTCCATCACCAATCGCTGAGTAGGGCACGTTGGTTCCGAAATTTCCTCCTCCACCAGAGTAATCGACAACGCCGCCAGTTCCGGAAGTGTATCCGGAGACATTATAGGTCGAACCACCTACCACAACGGCCCCCGGTGCTGTTGCTCCGTCGTCAATTGCCTGCCAGATTTCGCTGGCCTCTACGGAGGCATCCAGACTCGTATCAGTCGCACCACCTCCGCCGCTGATCTGAAACGCCGAAACAGTAAACAGCCCGTCATCATTTAATGGAGAGACAGGTTCCTGATCATCATCATCGAGAACCGACACCACAATCGTCGCCACATCTGACGGCGTCCCGTTTGCTCCGTCGAAAGGAGTAGCTGAAGGACCGTCATCAAGATAGGTGTGATTAATCGTAAACGAGATCTCACCCGTCGTTGTATCAACGTTCGTAATGTTGAGCGTGGATGAGCCGTCTGCCGATGTGAACATTGTATTCCCGGCAGTTCCCAGAACCTGGGTCAAATCCCCGTTAGCATCATTGACTTCGAAGATAGCAGCGAGGTCGAATACCGAGTTCCGGATGTCGTTTCCGTCGTCCCAATCAATGGTGATTTGGTGAGAATCCAATCGCCCGATATCGGTGATGGTTCCAGTCATCGTAGCGGTGCCGTTTTCATCGATATCAGCAACAGCGTCGAGGTTCACCTTCGTAGCTACATTGTTGACTTTGACTGTCGTTGAGGCAGTTCCCGGCAGTGAAGGACCAGCCGCAGCCAGTGCTGCAATCTCGTCATTCGTCATGACCCGCCCCACGACCGCCACTTCGTCGAGCATACCGTCGAAGTAATTCCCACCGGTCCAACGTCCGATGTTGACCTCGTTCGCAGTTCCCGCAAACGGCCCGGTTGGACTGATCCGCGAGTTATCGAGCACACCGTCGATGAAAATCGCCTGTTCATTGGTTGCCGTGTCAAACCGCCAGGTCACATGATACCATTCACCGGGATTCAACGTCTGATTTCCGCCGACATCGTTACTGAAGAACCCGAAGTGAGCCCGGCTGTTGCGTATAACCAAATGCAATCCGTTGTTCGCCCCATTTGAGTCAGTTCCGAATATGGTGTTGTCCTGCTTAGCAACATCGAAGTTCACCCAGGCACTTGCAGTGAAGTCACCACCGAATCCGAGTTCACCCGCAGTGGCTCCCGTCTGGATGTAGTCTCCATTCCCGTCGAACTGCAGAGCGTTACCAAGCTCGGCTCCGGCAACCCCTGACTGTTCAAATTGCGTATCCCCCTGCACAGTGCCATCGCGATCATTGCCAGATGAATCGTTAGCAGTATCCGCATCTGCGTTTTCCTCAAAGCGCCAGTAACCGGTCAAATCAGAATCGCCGGCCACGATCGACTCGTAGCTGCGCTGGTCATCATCGCTCACAGTGACATTGATGGTAAAAGTATCCATCGGCGTTCCATTCGCACCAGATGCAAACGGTGTTCCGCTAACTCCATCATCCAGATATTGACGTTGCACCGTGAACTCGAAAATCCCGCTCACCGCGTCAACCGGCCCGATTACCAAAACAGCGTCATCAGACAGTGAGTTGAAAGTATCTCCCTCTTCGAGTTCACGAGTCATCACGCCCGTTGCCGGATCGATCGAAAAGATCGCGTCGATATTGAATATCGAATCTGAAGTGTTGTTTGGGTCACCCCAATCGATATGAAGATGGTGACTGTCCAGAAGACCCGGGTCTCTCACTGAGCCGGTTAATTCAGCAATGCCATTTTCGTCGATGTCCTCCACCGCTTCGAGAGTAACTACGGGTGCCACATTGGTTATGGCCACTGGAACTTCAGCTACGTTCGTAACCTCCAAAGCTTCACTACTCACTTCGATTCCAAGGACTCCATCAGCCAACAACTGGAAGTCGGTTGTATTGAAGCTGGTGTGGGATCCGCTGGCAATTGCTATCTCGAATGAATCTCCACCTGTCCGTTCAAAGAACAAGGCATCGAGATAAAGAATGTCACCGGCATTAACGGTGAACACTCCCACTGTCTGGTTATGCCCTGTTGTACCATTGAATCGAACGGTGGTGGATCCTGCTACAAAACCGCCGTCTATCTGATCACCTCCAGCACTGAACCCGGAATACCCGGAAGCGAGACCCAACTCGTCAGTCAAACTGATTTGACGCCCGTCGTCACTCGCACCCGAAATGGTAAAAGTACCACCGGTCGTGAATTGCAAATATCCGTTAGCTCGAACACTGAATTGGTCTACCGCTGTAAGACTGCCGTCACCAATGGTTGTGTATGCGGCATTGCTACCGAAGTCGCCATTACCTCCACCATAGTTAACCAGCCCGGCCGTACCCTCTGAATATCCGGTAATGTTATAAGCCCCAACCGCCCCGGGAGTGGTAGCTCCCTGATCAATGGCGTCCCAAATTCCGGCCGCTTCAGCAGTCGTATCCAAAGTGGTATCTGTCGCCCCGTTTCCAGACGCAATCTGAAATGCCTCCACATTGAAAAGCCCATCTTGGTTCAACGGGTTCAAAGGTCCCTGGTCATCATCCGTCACCGTAATGGTGACATTCACGACGTCAGAAGGTGTTCCGTTGGCACCATCAAACTGAGCCGCCGATTCGCCATCATCGAGATACTGATGTTCAACCTCGAATTGAATTTCCCCGGTTGCGGGGTCGTAACCCGTCACACGAAGTATCGCACCGTCGCCGCTTGTTGACGTGAAAGTTGGAAGGTCGGCGGCGGCAACATCCGGAATCGTCCGGACAAGCATGAAGTCGACCCCACCTTCACCGACTGCGTCGGAAAGGAAAACTCCGGGAGCTGTTTCCCCAAGGGCATATCCCAGATCAGAAAGATCAATAGCTACTCCCGAATAATTCTGTGTCGATCCGAATCCAAATCCAAAGGTAGCTCCCGCATCTTCAAGTGCATCAAGCGATGTACTCGTTGCATTCATGATCTGTGATGTCTGCAAACCTCCCGTCGCCGAGTAATCGGCTTGTGAGACATGGAGAAAACCAGGAGTGCCATCCACACGATTCACATTGAATCCATCAGCAGAACCAATCGATCCCAACTCAAAAACGACAAAGTCAGCACCGGGACGATTGACCAATCCGCCCACAAAATTCACACCAAGCCCCTGATGAGTCCCGCTGGAAGCTCCAAGAGTCGCCTGTTGTTCAGGAGTCAACAGTTCTGTGATTCCCGGATTGATCAGCCCGGAGTTCAACGCCAGGTCGAGATCAACCAAGCCCGCCCGGTTCCCCGCACCGGGATCGGTCCCATCCACTGTAGATGCCTTACTGGTGGCGCTACCTCCAGCCCAATGGAAAACATCAACAGCCCCCAAATCTGCTGCATTAAATGTTCCCCGGGCGGTTGTTATCGAATCCAGATTGGTGGCCGGCCCGACATTCACGGTTGTTGCAGTCAAGCCATTTCCCGCAAACCATGACGCCAACGCTGCGACATCAAAAGTCGAATTCCGAAGATCATTTGGATCACCCCAATTGATCGTAACCGTCAAATCATCACCTGTTCCCGGATCGATGATAGATCCGGTAAGTTGTGTGGTTCCGTTTTCATCGACGTTGGTGGCGGTTACATTCTGAACTTCGGGAATGACGTTTGAGACCGTAATGCCGGTGGCGTCGCTTCCGCTGCCCCCGTCATCATCGGCCACAGTCACAGAGATGGAAACCGCATCTGTCTCTGTCCCATTGCCATTTCCGCTCGGACCATCATCTGTGTATAGATGGCCTACGCTGAATCCAACTTCACCGTTGGTCAGGTTGATTGAATTGATCGTCAACAACGCCCCATCTTCTGAAGAGAATGTATCGCCGATCGTAAGATCTTTGGTAGCAGCCACGGTAAAAACAGAATCTGTCGCATCGTTCGCGTCGCCCCAATTCACGGACAGGGTATGAACATCGTTCAAACCAATATCCGTGAAGGTTCCTGATAAGGTTGAAGTCTCACCTTCATTCACATCATTGGCTGACAAATTTGCCACCACTGGAGCAACATTGGTGACAGTCAGGGTAGTGCTTTCTGTGTCCGACCCTGTATCATCGTCATCCACGGTGACATTGATTGTGAACTGATCACTGCTGGTTGTGTTGCCCGGCGAAACTCCGTCGTCCGAGTATTGCTTCTCCACCTCAAAATTGAGATCACCTGTCACTGGATCAATTCCGGTCACTGTTAACACGGCCCCATCACCACTGGTCGAAGCGAATGTTCCTCCACCTTGCAATCCGACAATCGCCATGAAATCAACGTTTCCACCCAAGGTAGCCGAATCGGAGAAATGCAATCCGGTAACGGTGTCGCCCAAGGCATAGCCGAGATCGGAGAGATCAATCCCCACTGCCTTCCATCCCTGATTAGCCGCTCCACCCTGGGACCAACCGCCACTCTCAAGACCATTCAACGAATTTGCTGCGGTGTTGATGATTGAATTGGCTGCGTTGGCACCACCCGCACTGTAGTCAGCGGCCCTCACAATCAATGATCCAACTGTGCCATCGATTCGATTGATCACGAAGTCGTCCTGAGCATTGCCATTGGCCAATTCAAAGACGATGAAATCAATCCCGTCACCATTGACTAAGCCACCGCTAAAATTCACGCCAAGTCCCTGAATTGTCGAATCAGGACCAAGCAATGCCTGCTGTGCAGCAGAGAGCTCCCCTGTTTGCCCCGGATTAATTAATCCGGAATTCAAAGCGAGGTCTTCCAGCAACGAAGCCCGGTTTCCTACGCCCGGGTCTGGTTGGCCGGTTGGGAAAATGGCATTGCTACTCCCTTGCGCTGCCCAATGGAACACGTCCACGCCAACCAAATCGGTAGCGTCAAACGTGCCGCGATTTGTCGTAATCGTGTCAATATTGGTGAATCCATTCGCATCGTTTACTGTCGTAACTCCAAGCAAGCCTGCATTTGAAGCGGGAATCTCAAAGACCGATTGTGCTGAATTATTCGGATCGCCCCAGTCTATTGTAACCGTGTGAGAATCCTGCGTCCCTTGATCGGAAAACGTTCCACTCAATGTGGTCGTACCATTTTCGTCAATATTCGTAGCTGCGAGATTGGTAACGACTGGATCCAGGTTTGAAACCGTGATGGTCGCAGTCTCAGTGACGGCTCCGGTATCATCATCCGTGACGGTGACAGCGATATCGTAATTGTCCGTAGGTGTACCTGTTGGATCGTCATCGAGAAACTGATGAGTGACCGTGAACTCGCGTGTCACAGCATTGTAAGTCACATTGGCCGGAAGAGGCGCCGTAAGGTCGACCATTTCGATTGCGCTTCCGTCTTTCCAATCAATCGATAGTGTAAACGTGTCCAGCGTTCCGACATCCGAGATCGTTCCTGATACCGTAGTTATTCCGTCCTCATCGACATTGGTCCCGGAGACCATCAAAGTCGGTGCAATATTATTGATCGTAAGATCAGTCGAATTGGAATCAACTCCCCCATCGTGATCGTCAATCGTTGCCGAGATTGTCGAGACATCAAAAGTGGTTCCATTTCCACCGCCATTCCCATCAGATAAACCATCGTCAAGATATTGATGGTCGACTGAGAATTCGATTGTGTTTCCGTTGATAGCCGTGATCTCGATCACGGAAACAGTGTCGGCTCCAGTCGACATGAATGTATTGCCTACCATCAGGTTTGCGATTCCGGGGAGATCAAATATAGAATCGGCGACATTGTTTGGATCATCCCAGTCAATGGTTACTGTGTGGAAGTCGCACACTCCAGGGTCAGTGATTGATCCAGTAAGAGTCGCCGTTCCATCTTCGCTAATTGGTGCGGTAAATGCATCAAGCAATATCACAGGATCGACGTTGTTCGTCTGAATCGTTAGCTCCGTCGTAGTCGTGCCCGTGTCATCGTCTGTGACCGTCACCCTCACAATCTTCTGCCGACCAAACTCGAGATCTGCTTCCTGAACAGTCACAGTCCCCGGGGCCGCATTCCAATTTCCGGTCCAGCCACTGCCCCCGCTGTTCCCATCCAGGTCAGCCCCGGCCGTTGCAGCTTCAAATCCATCCTGTGCAATCAAGTTGGTTCCATTGACCACATCAGCAAACGAAGAACCGATCCGCACTTCATCCAGTCGGATGATATCATCCGCTTCAATGCCGTTCAGCCGGACCCCAAAAGTATTCAGAACAGAAGTAGGGCCGGTTCCCAGTATCTGGGTGGCACTGGCTGTTCCCGGCTCGGTACCGGTTGGGTCAACAAACAGATCGACCCGGTTAAACGTGCCCGATCCATCTTTTGAAAATTTCGCTACAAGCAGGTGCGTTTGATCCTCCACGAGGCTCTCACCCGCATTTGTAGTTGTTGTGCCAACCCGTGCGAAAAACGGATTCGTTCCAAAATTTCGCCAACCAAATGAAAGTCCGTTGCCTGGATTCTCCGGTCCCCCACTCACATATAATTGAAGGAAATCATCACTTTCAATGCTGCTCGCATTTACAAGCACCGAGACGTAAACCGAATCAGATTGATCTGCAAAAGTTCTGGTAATCAGATCAGGATCCTCACCGACACTTCCCTGTATCTGAATGGCATGAAGATCTCCATCGACCCCTGACTCGTCTTTGTAGTCGTGAGTCAGATTGATCGTATTGGCGCCGTGATTGGTAAATGTATCAACGCTGCCATCACCCCAATCGACTTCCAGATCAATTGTGTCCAGCGTCCCGGGATCCACCACATCTCCTGTAAGGGTTGCTGTTCCCGCTTCATCGATAGTCGCGGTCAATGTCGGGTTGTCGACGGTTGGCGCTACGTTACTCACAGTTGTCGTCACCTGGACAACTTGGCTGGAGACATTAGTAGGCGCGGCTCCTGCTGCAAGTTGAGCCACCTCAGCATCCGACAAAGCCCGGCTGTGGATTGCGATGTCGTCCATCAAACCGAATATGCTGTCACCTGTTGAACGACCGAGTAATAGCAACGGGTGGGTATTTGATAGTCCGTCGCCGTGTGGATAGGTTGCAGTATTGTTGAGCACGCCGTCGACGTATTCCTTCGTGCTTCCGGCATCCAAAACGTAGGAAACATGATGCCAAGTCCCATCGAGGACATTATCTCCAGTCCCCCGGTGAGTATTTCGATTGACGGCACTGCCCGTTCCGAATGTGTCAGTTCGAAACCCCACTTCAGATGTCCCTGCATCACGGTTCACCATCCAGGTTGTGTTTACTGGATTGGTTCCGCCCCCTTCATTACCTTTCCGAATTAAACGCACCCAGGCGCCATTATCTGCAGCATCCGCCTTTACCCAAAAGGAAACGGTCAATTGATCGTCGATGGCTTCCAGATTCGCAGAATTCGCCACTTGAATAAATCCAGCTCTGGTTCCCTGAGCGGCGAGGCCATCACCCAGTGCTCCCGCTGAATCACTTTCGTAGGTGACACCGCTGCCAACAATTGTCCCGTCATTTGCATTTGCCGTTCCGTCAGTGGCATCGCCGTCGTCGAAGTTATAAAGCGCTTCAAGTTTGTAGCCCAGCGTCTCCCAAACCTGGATGCTTAAAGTGTAATCATTCGATGGGTCACCCGTTGGATCATCATCTGCGTAAGTGTGGAACAATTCAAACTCACCAGTCACACTATTGTATTGACCGTCCGCCGCATCAAGGTTTGCGAGATCGTAGACTTTCACCCCGACATCGTTCGGGTCCGCCCAGTCCACAGTGATTGTGTATCCATCTCCATTGAAATCGGCGTCACTCACTCTCCCTGAGAGAGTTGCTTGCGATCCTTCATTTTCGTCAGAAACCGCGACATCAGCCAGTTCAGGCGCGTCATTGACTCCTCTTACGGTCACTGTCAGGTCGGCCTCAACACTGGCACCAGCTGCTTCGATTGTCAGATCATCAACCAACGCCGTAACATCACGTCCTCCTACTCGAGAATTAAACGCAAAGGTATAATCCTCTTTTCCAAAAAAGCCCAATGGTGACAGATCGATATTTGATATAATGGTTGTCCCATCAATGCTCATGCTGGCGCCATTGGTCGGATCCCAAGTCAATTCAACCTGCAGCGTCCGAGATTCACCCGGTAGAACTATTGATTCAATGAAGGATCCCGGATAGGAAGCCGCCGCACTTCCCGAATTTGCCGAATTAACATCGATCCGATATTCGCCTCTATTGACATCGAATTGGAACGAAACGTGATCTATTCCCGGTCCCCAGCCTCGTTCACCGAGCGTGTAATCGGAAGTCGGGATCGCTCCCCAACTAAAGCTCACGCCGTCGGCAGGTTGATTGCCATCCGCTGGATCATCTTCAAAAGTTAGATCAAATGCGGCTTTCCATCCTTCTGACGCGCCTGCCTGTGACGGAATTCGGAATGCCGTTCTTCCTCCGCTACCGTCTTCAAGCAGTCTTAGTTCTTCATTCTGCACACCTCCTACACCTCCGCTTGTGGAGACGCTCGAACCATCTCCCAGATTCGTCGTCCCGTCTGCAAACCCGTCGAAATCCTGAGCATATGCCCCACCATCACTGATTCGGTAAGTAAATACGTCAGTCGCATATTCACCCTGCATAAGTGGATCTGCCGCATTCTGGTCTACCAAGTAGGTGTAATCACCATTCGATGAAATTACCAACGTTCCATAGTCCCCGGTGATCATTGTTCCCCCAAAAGGAGATACTTCGTACTCATTGCCACCAAAGATAACATGAGTCACCCTCAATACTGTGCCGTTATCGACATCGGCATCTGCACTATCAGTGTCATTCGGAGCACCGGTACGAGATACCAGGCCGGTGATTACGTTACCACTGGGATCAGTGCCGGGGAGGTTGTCTTCTATCCCGTTTGAATCAGCTGCCTCGATAGCGAGCGCAAAATCATCGAAGGCCTCCGGCACATCGTTTTGACCCGTAACGCTAATCGTGACGGTCGCGGTATCCACTTCCCCATTGCTGTCGACAATCGTATAGGTGAAACTGTCTATCGCTACCTCACCTAATGCGAGATTTTCGAATGCTCCGTTTGGATCATAATTTACGATACCATTGACCGAGTCGACAATTGTGACTGATCCCACAGTGCCTGTGTCGTCGATTGACTGAATTGAAAACGAATCAGTCGCATCAGCATCCGCGTCCTGAGTGATTTCGGCAGCCCGCACTTCCATCAGGGTGAACGAATTGTTGTCACCCTGATTCTCATCTGAGTCGTGGGCGATGATCTGGAAACTTGAGATCGTTTCTCCCATCGGCACATACCCAAAAGAGGTCACACGCACATGCTGTGGACTGCTGTCAGGAATAGCCACCCCAGTCACCATTCCAATCGAATCACCAGCGGCATTGAAGAACCTGACGTCAATATTGTCGTCGCGATTCACATTGCCATTTCGTCCATACAGATCGACCACGAATTGGTTTTCTCCTCCAATCGTGACTGGCGAAACCAGATCATAGCTGATGATTACATCTCCAAGTGCTGCATTATGGAAACCATCTCCGTCTGAGCTATAGGCCTGATCCGGCAGAACTGCTGTTGGGTCCGATGGATCGTAAACAAACGGATCAGAAAGAGTGCCCGCCACGCTTCCTGAAAACCCACTGGTTCCCTGCACTAACATTGGATTGGTGAGTTCCACCTCTGACGCTGAAGATAAGTCAAAGACATCGATCTCGATCGCTGGACCGTCTTCATTCACCGCGGCCGTATCATCAATCGCAACCGGTGCGTCATTTTCACCATTCACCGTGATAGTAACGGTGGCAGTATCGAGTCCGCCAAATGTCACTTCCCCAAACCCTAATGAATCGGGACGCCCCGGGTAAGATGCCACTTCAACTTCAGCTCCTGGAACTCCTCCACCATCAGCCAACAAACTCACAGTAAAATTTTCCAACCGATCTTCGTTACCGGCCTGGTTTCGCTGGTGCACTCTCACTGAGCCAATTTCGTATTCAGCGCCAAGGTCAATAATCACATAATTCCCAATTCCATCACTCGACCAGACGTCGGCATTGATATCTTCCTGCCCGTCAATCAGATTGGGATCGTCAGTCGTGCCATGGGGTTGGGAAAGGACTCCCGAAGTGACTCCCTTATCAAAAACCACTGCCCCGTTGGCTGTAGTCGCCAAATCCTGCCCTGGATTCAAGTCTCCGGAACCGGAAGCGTTATCTACTCCCGGAATCACTCCAGGACCGAATACTTCAATTTCACCAATATCCATTCGACGGAAATCGGAGCCATTGTTCTGGACCATGATATATCGCGCGGTCGGAACGTTCCCGTCTGAGATCGTGTATTGAAATGAATCCGTTGCAGTTTCTCCATCAGCTAAATATTCAAACACCCCGTTGGGATTGTAGGTGTATGAGCCATTTGCTTCTACAGTCACTTCGGCTCCAGAGTCCAAAATCAAAGTGCTGCCGGCAGCAGTGCCCCCTTCCACCGCAATGACTTCCAGCATGTCTGTCGTATCGATATCAGAATCGTTGACCAAGACATCACCGGTTACCGCAGGACCATCTTCCGATACCATGTTGGTGTCATCATTCGCCACAGGGCTATCATTCGCACCGACAATGGTTACAGTGACCGTCGCAGTCGATGATGTGTTGTGCCGGAAAAGCGTTCCATCACCTGAGTCTTCAGGATGAAAGAAACCGGGATCTGTTTCATCAGTGGTCGGAGGACCGCCGGATTTCATCAGAAACCCGGATGCAATTCCAGCCCATCCTGCCTGACCGGAGAATCCATAGCCGCCACCGCCATTTGAAGTGCGAATTTCGATACCAAACCACCCGGCTTCTCCTGTCGTGTTGGTGAAGGTTCCGGCATCTTCGGTATTCCAGTTGTCGTCACTGATGATGCTGGTACCATCGATTGTTAAGCGGGTCGTATCGTCGCTGACCATCAAAAAATGAGTATCACCCGCTTCCAGATAAACCTCACCTGTATAAACAAGTGTCTTTGTCGTTGGATTACCCCAGTGAGCTTCCCGGTCTGCATCGCGTGGGCCTCCGTCTCGCCAGAATCCGTCAGGACCCAGAGAAGCACCCAGATTTCCGGGGTTCGGATCATTGTTGATGTTTCCGGAGAGAAACCCGGCAAGCAAGCCTGGTGTGGCATCACCATCAATAATCGTATAAGTGAATGTGTCCGTAGCAGTCTCGCCGACAGCCAGGCTTTCAAACTGACCATTCGGATCGTAGGTCACTGACTGATCAGCATTCAGCGTCACGGTACCGATCGTCAACGAGTCATCAATACTCTCAATGGTAAATGGATCATTTGTGCCCAAACCTGAGTCATTCGCGGGATCCATATCATTCCCAATCAAGGTCGCCTTGGGAATGTTAACTGGTGCATCTTCTCCTGAGTTCACAGTGTCGGCAACAGCTGTCGGAGCGACATTATTGACCAAAACATCGAAAGTATGCTGGACTGAGGAACCGTTGCCGTCATCCACCGTTACAGTCACGGTGTAGACGTCATCTTGCGGCGCAGCTTCATCGTCTGCATAAGTGTGACTCGCATCGATCGAGAATTGATTTGCGGTTGGCCCCACTGCCGGATTTCCTAAATTTGCCAGTCCCGCCACATCGAGATCGGCCGCTCCGAGAGTTTCCAGAGCCGTTCCATCCCCCCAATCGACAGTAATCGTGTGTGTATCGCTCAGATCGAGGTCCGAGAAAGAAACAAGATCGGTCAAGTTGAGAACCTCGCCCTCATTCACAGTCTGATTAGCAGAACCGGTCAGGCCGGTGATCGCATCGTTTTCACCTGTAACTGTAACAGTCGCCGTCGCCTTACTGGTTCTTCCATCACGATCAGTAACTGTGTATTCAAACGTATCCTGAGCCGATTCAGTCGCAGCCAAATAATCATACTGACCGTTCGGATCGTAAGTGAACGATCCATCACCACCTGCGGTATTGGTAGAAGAAAGGTATTCAGGTCCTAGAACCTGTGTCCCTGTGATTCCAGGTCCACTCCAATTCACTTGCAGACGTGAGCCACCGGTGCCCTCGAATTGCACGATTTTTATTTCATGTAATCCAGCGGTAAGAGTCACGGGCCCGGAGGAATCTGTACCGTTTCCACTCAAGCGGTTCACCACGGTTACTCCATCAATGGCAATTCCACCGCCGTCGTCAGAAGCAATGTTAAACGTGTAATCACCATTCTCGGGAACATCAATGTAACCCGTCAAGATCACGGCAGTATGGTCATTATCGATGCCGCCGCCAGCGGCTTGCAAAAGCCCGCCAAACGCATTCGCCCCTGATCCATTGCGATTAAGAATCGAGCCATCACCCGTCGCTTCTTCAGTATCCACCCCGAAATCAACCCAGGGCACAAAAATGTCAGAATTATTCGCAAAGGCGCGCTCAAACACTGACTCAACAAGAAAGTTTGCGTCATCAGGAATATCGAGCAGTAGATACTGGGCGGCATTTCCAGCAAAGTTGGTGCTGTTGTCGCCAGAAGCACCACCTACGTTGTTGTTGTTGGTGTCGAAGAAGTTTCCGCGAAGGCCGCCTGAAACAAAAGTCCCCGATGTGACAACGTCATTGTAAAGCGCTGCTGGTGGAATTTTCCCCATGATGTTTCCATTATCGTCACCGGAGTATTGAACTAAAAGTCCGGCTCCTCCCCCACCTTCGTAGTGGCCAATGGCTATGTCATGCAATCCTGCACCCAAAGTAATCGTCCCGGTCGTGCCTGGATTCGTAGAGAACCCACCATCCTGATTTCGGTCCACGACAAGCTCACCATTGACGTAGATCACCACACCATCATCACCATTGCCGGCAAAGGTGTAGGTGCCTCCTGTTGTGATTTCAATTTTCCCTTCGAACAGAGCTGCTACCTGATCATTGTCAGTTGTAAGTCCATTGTAAACAGAACCCGTAGTGCTCGGGAAATCGATGTCGGAAATAATCTCATTCGCTGAGGTTGCTACGAGTCCCAACCGATGCATCGCTTGAAGAATAAAGTGTTCTCCAGCAACCGGAGCCTCATTCATCCAAGCTGGTTTTGCCCCAACCCGAATGTCGTTGTCATTCCCGCCAAAGTTGTTGTCCAGGTCCACAAACGTCGCCAGCAAGCCACCATCGTTGCCACTGGTCGAGTCAATTGTATACACTCCTTCAGAACCGGAAGTGTCCGTGCTCTGAACCACCAACTGATCATTGGTATCTGGATCTGTATCATTTGCCAGGACTCCAGTCGCTCGGTCAACCGTCAAAGTTCCATTTTCGGTGACACTGTAGCTGTCAGCGCTCGCCGCCGGATCGTCATTCACTCCATTGATTTCAATGGTAACCGTTGCAGAGTCTGCTCCAACCTGAGCAGAAACTCCATCGTCATCATTCATCGTGTAGGTGAATGAATCCACAGCACGGTCCGAGGAACCGAGATGGTCAAACGCTCCGTTTTGATTGTATACAAAAGAACCATCGGCATTCACCGTGAGCAACGCTCCGCTCGCGAGTGTGATTTCCGTTCCAACACTGGCTGCCACCCCGTTTACAGCAACGACCTGCTGCGGATCTTCGTCCTGATCCACCCCGGCGGTGTCGAGATCATCGATATCCGTATCGTTAGTGAGAACGTTCCCGATAAGACCTGCGTCTTCATTCACAATGAACAACTCATCATTGGCCTCAGGAGCATCGTTTACACCATTCACCCGAATCGTGACCGTCGCAGTTTGATCAGCCACAGGAGTGCTGGCCGCGATACTGATCTCATTAAGCTGTTGCCAGCCCCAACCACCGGAATCGGTGTCGAAGTAGTGCAACTGGTAAGCACCCGTCGCAGTATTCACCCCGAGACCTTGGAGTTCAGAGTCAGTAAACTCGAAAGTTGCTATGCCTCCATTCCCGGTCGTGTCGAACACAAATGCGTCGTAGCTTTCGGAAATCACATTGAAGAACGCCACCGACTTGTGCCCGTTCGCATCCGAGGTGCCACCGTTGTAATTGATAACATCATCCGGCGTTCCATACAGGGCTGCCGTTGGGTCAGTTTGCGAGCCACTTGAGCCATTTACATCTCCTCCCCCAAACTGGACTGAGAAAACGTGGGTCCCATCAAGCGTGCCTCCATCGAAACGGAGAGTCGGTGATGAAATGAGGAAGTTTGTGTGGGCTGGATCATGACCGAATCCACCTGTCGGGGTTCCGGCCGTCACCCCATCTCCATCGCTATAGCGAAAATGGGAATTGCCATTCACAAGAGCCCATGAGTCAAGATTACCCAACACTCCAAAATCCCAGGCAAACGGACCATCCCCGGCATTGGCCATACTCTCCCCGATAATGGAGTAAGTGAACGTGTCGTCAATAAACTCGCCATCATCCAGCCCCTGCAAAATATCCGCAGTGGTTGGGTCATAACTGAAGGATCCATCAGCGTTCAACACCACTGATGCCCCGTTGGCAGAAGTCCGCGCACCGGAGATATAAGGAATTGGATACGGTCCATCCGGATCCACATCATTGGCGAGCACTCCATCTGCCGAAATATTCAGCACAGAATCTTCGTCCGTTGGATTCGTTACCGTGAAATCGTCATTGTTTAGAACCGGCGCATCATCTTGACCACTAACGGTAACGGACACCGTTGCGTGGGCGTGTTCCTGAAAACTGTTCCCCTGATTAAACGCAGCCTCATAGATATTCGTAACTTCAGCATCAGTGAGCGCCCGACTCCAAATACCCACATCATCAATGCTCCCATTCCAGTCGCGGGATGGATTAAATGCATCGGCGCCAATCAATACGTCCGATGAGGATGCCGTGTTAATCGCTCCCCCACTGTTGGCTGTAATTCCGGTCTTCTGACCATCGATATAGAAGGTGATGCTGGAATGATTCGCTCCAGTTGGAAGTGATGAATCGAATACTGCGACAACGTGATGCCATTGCCCGTCTGTTATGTCCGCCGCAGCTCCGCCGCCAGCCAGCGAGGCTGAAGACTCAACTCCGCCATTGGCAGTTTCCACACGAAGGCGTCCACCCGCTTGACGAAAGACCCATTTCTCCTCTGCCAAATTCGCACCCCACGACAGAAAGGCATCATCTCCCCCTGTTGTGGATGTCTGGACCCACGCAGACATCGTTCTTGAAGTGGTACCAGTGACCCCTTTATAACCGGTAAGCGTTACGAAGTCGTCGGTCCCGTCAAGACTCAGCATCTCACCTCCGAGCGGAGACGTGCTGGCCTCTACCACTGCATCCTCGTTGAACGATCCGTTTCGACCGTTACCACTCAGATCATTCACGACTTGCTCCAATGCAGTCACACCTTCACCGAATGCCGTATGGAACTCCAGATTCGCCGTGAGAGAATTCTGATCGGCCACAGTGTAGGTCACCGTTTCAACCGATGAATCTCCCGGCGCAAGCGAATCAAACTGCCCGTTGGGATCAACTTGAATCACTCCATTCTCATCGATATTTACCAACGCCCCGTTGGTGGTCGTTGCATTATTACCGACGTTCGCAGTGCTTCCATCAACTGCGACAACAATAATCGTGTCCGGCGTTCCCGCAGTGTCGATATCTGAATCCACCCCGGCCCCGTTGTCGGCAGTAATCACATTGCCCACCGTCGCATTGGCATCATCCTCATTCACAGTGAAAGCATCATCAGTCGCCGTAACTGTGTCGTTCTCACCAGTGAAGCTCAGGGTAACCGTCGCTGTTGATACACCACCCACTCCATCATCAATCGTATAAGTAAATGTATCCGTTCCGGCCACACCGGCTGCCAGGGCATTCTGATTCGCGCCCGGCGTGTAGGTGATCAATCCATTCGCCGTGTTGAACGTCACTGCGGCACCGTTTGCTGAAGTTGGACTCACTCCGGTAATCGTCGGTGCCTTGGCACTGCTCAAAGCGGTAAAGGCTACGTTCACCGCAGCCGCATCAAATGCCGTGTCAAACATCGCCATCCGCGCCATTTGCCCCTGGAAAGCTCCCGCTGATTCACCGAGAGCCATGTCGCTTCCTATCACACCGAGCCCCATTGTACCGCTGCCTGACCAGTCATCGATATTCGCAACGGTCGAATTCACACTGATCGCTGACGCATCAACATCCAATGGCGTAGTGCCTTCGGCAACGGTCATCAGCGGTTGATCTCCAAATGCCGTGAAAGACACCGTGTATGATCCTGCGGCGACCGATCCCCCCACCACAATGTCTCCGGGGTTGAGATTACTTAAAGATTCCAGCGCCGCCTGAACTGCGGCCGCACCTCCTGTAATGTCGATGTCGCCCGTCGTTTGGCCATCGTAAGTCAGCGTGATGGTTCCTGTGGTATTGCCACCCAGATTCACCCGCTGCGATTCACTGCGCTCGAAACCATCCGCGTCAGACGTCGTCGCGTCTGTCATCACCAGTGTATTGTTGAGATAGACCTCAAGAGTGTCTCCACTGGCCGTGTTCTGACTGTAAACCACTACGATCTGACTGAAGTCGCCAATGGTTTTCGGAATCGAGCCCGCTGCAGTTGCCACCCGGAGAAGCGGCGTGGGAACATCTGTTTCTGTTCCGCCATCCGTAGTTACGATAACCCTTCCGCTGTCGGCATCGTAAACAATTGAGGTCCCGGTACCACTACCTCCCGACTCAAACAAAAGCTGACGCCCCGAGCTGGCGGGATCAGGTTGGAAAACAATCTCAATCGATGCATTTCCGTTCGTGGGATTGCCCGGCAAAGCCTCAGGATTCCCCAAATTATCATCTCCGTTACTGGTTCCGTCGAAGGTGTATGCCTGCGTGATTCCAGTGAACGTTGCCGATGTCGCAGCCCCTACCGTTGCTCCATTGAGCATGGCATCATATCCACTGCCCCCCTGCCCCAAATTTGTCCAGACATCGTCTTCTTCAAACGATGCATCAAATTCCAACAGCGCATCGCTCGGCTCCAGATTGTCATTGGAAAGCAGATCGGACTGGGAAAAAGTAGTCGCGCGATCTTCATCCCCGGTCACAAACGCATCATCAAGCGCCTGGTTTTTACCGTGAATCTGAATGGTGACCTGAGCAATATCAGTGTTCCCGTCGCCATCAGTTACCTGATAGAAAAAGGTATCTGTTGCTGTTTGGCCCGCGCTCAGACTGTCGAACTTACCGTTCGGATCATAGGTAAAATTACCCTGAGCGTCATTCATCGTCACCGTAGCACCGCCACTCAGGGTAAAGGTTCCACTGACCGGTGTGATATTGGATCCAGCAGCATCATCAGAAATGCCGGTCACCACAATTGTATCTCCGTCGATATCTGTGCCGCCACTTACGGCTTTGTAATTCTGCAGCGCATCGACTCCGTTCAGAGGAATATCGTAAACACGAAACGCGGCCAGCTCCCCGTTGTAAAAGGTATCGAATGACTGCCCTGCAGACGCGTTTTCGAAACCTCCGGTATTGTCTCCACTGAAACGCCCCAGCCCCGCAGCATCACCACCATCCCAGTCGTTAACGTTGAGGCTTGCTGTTCCGATGCTGGTTCCGTTAATGAAAAGTTCTACCGAGTTATTCGTGTTATCGACAGCAAACACAGCCTGAAAGAACTCCGCCGTCGCACCGGCTCCGAGCAGCCCCAGATTATCCTCATTTAGATCATAGCTCACCGCAGCCACCCCGAAGGTTCCGCCGGGAGTCACATTCACTTCCAGATTGTTGCCGCGAAGAATCAATCCGATTCCGGTTCCACCGCCCGTCTCAAAAATAGTCGCGGTTTGTCCCAGCGCAGCCGGCTTCAGCCAGGCCTCCAAAGTCACATCACCAACATCGCTGATACCTCCAATATGATGAGGGCCCTGTCCAACCATCGTGCCAAAGCTCGTCATCCCATCAAAGACCAACGAAGAGTTAATCCCCGCATGACTCGAACCCGGCGAAGTATTCAAAGTCACTCCGGTCAAATTCCAGTCGCCATTGGCCCCGACAGTCCCCGTATTCGTCCAGGTGACCGCATTGATAGCCGTATCAAGCTGATTGCCGGCTTCGTAATTCAAGTTTGCACCTTTCACAATGCCGTCATTGTCCAGCACTGTGGTTGAAACGGTCACACCATCCGCATTGGCCGTGTTGCTTGTAAAAGCGACATCGTCATAACCACCATTCACAAAATCATTGGTCGCCGTGGTCGGATCCTCCGTCCCGGTCACCGTGATCGATACCACTCCCTTATCCCGAATTCCGAAGGCTTCAAAATTATCGCTCACCTCACCGTCATTCAGCGCCTTGTTCTGATAAAATCGAACCACACCAATTTGACCGTCGAGAGTCCCATAGGTATCCGCGTCAACGTCAGAGAGAAATGTGGATGTCTCTCCTCCTACAGTTCCCACTTGCTGACCAAACCCGCCGTCATCTGTTCCACTCCAACTGGTCAATCCGGTTTGACTACTGTCAGTCGCTTCCAGCACACCATTGATGTATATCGAAATTGCATCATTGCTCCCCGCAGCATCCTTATCAAAAGTCACAGCGATCTGTGCCCACTCCCCTGCTACCAATGAAGTGGTCGAAGTGACCATCGCCGCCGGGCCACCATCCTTCACCAGCCAGCTGACCGTGCCGTCGTCATTCAAGAGCACACTGGAGCCCGTCCCCGAGCCACCTGTATCAAAAAGCATCTGATTTTGGTCGACCACATCAGGCTTGATCCAGAACTCAAGTGTTGCGTCCTCAGTGTGCGCTCCAACCGGGTTGGTTCGGAAATCAATCCTCGCAATTCCATCAGCCCCATCCAACTCATAGGCATTAGTGATCGCTGTTGGTAAAAGGTCGCCTGTCGCAGTCACCAACGGTGGTAAACTTGTCGCCAATATTGTGTTCGTTGGCCCCGACGCATCCAGTTCCTGCGTCACACCCGCCGTCACCGTGACCGCAGGATTCGCAGGCTTCTCAATATTATATGTGAAAGTATCAACCGTTATATCACCCGCATCCAACATCTGTAGCAGGGCTGCATTCGACGGATCGTAAGTGAAAGTCCCGTCAGGGTTAATTGTGATCTCTGCCCCGAGATCAGTGAGCGCGGTAAAAGTCGTATCCCCTTGTACTCCGGTGACCGTGTAACCAGTCTGGTCATTTGCCACCAGAGTCGCATTCGGAGGCGAAGAAATCGCAGTGTCTTCATCAGTCGCATACGCATCATCCGCCGCGCCGAACAACATCAGTCCCGCCCCCGTAATCAGTGCAGACTCATGGTCCGCACCGGATCCAACAGCCCCCCAGGTGCCGAAGTCCTGTAAGTCCCCGTCAATATACAATCGGTAAATCGAATCAGTGACCGCGTGATCTAAATTCAGTGTCGCCCCGGTGGTCAGGAAAACATCATTATCATCTCCCAGGAAATCCCCATCCGAAAGCGAGAGGATACCACCCGAAACGATCGTGTCGCCCGTGCGATCAGAGTTACCTGACAAGGTAAGTGTCCCACCCCCGATTTTTTCAATCGTGATATTCTTATTGTTCACACCACCGCCACCAATCTGTCCTGTATGTTCGCTCGTGGCATCACCGGCTCCCACCCTGAAAGTAGTCCCCGATCCAGTGTTGTCCGTGAAAATCCGGCCATTCCCCGAGAGTCCGGCGATCGTCTCGACCCGCCCGTCGCCTTGAAATCGAAGATTCCCCGCCACATTCACACTCGCCGTATCCGGAATCACCTCATTCGCATCCAGGCGCAAAAAGGTGCTTCCGCCAATGATATTCACATCACCCAGAAAATCGTTCGCCGAATTGGAAAGCGCCAACCCGTCAGAGCCTCCCCCGACTGCTGCCACAGTCAATCCCCCCGGGCCAGTCAACTGCCCGCTGAGAACCTGGTAGTTTCCATCAACCTCAATCGTATTCGAAGTCGTCGTCGTGGTGTCACTCAGGGTGATGTCATTTGCCAATCCCACATTGGTTCTCAATATCCCGCCATCCAGAATCACGGCACCGGAACCCAGAGCCCCCGAATTCGTGACAACCAATCTTCCTTCGTCCACCGTAGTCGTTCCGTTGTAGGAATTCGCTACACTCAGGGCCAACGTCCCCTGCCCGGCCTTGGTGAAGCCCCCTGCCCCGGAGATAGCACCGCCAATAACGACCGTCCCGGCAGGATCCGCCCCGGTGATATTCAAAGTGTAGGTTCCCGCCAGCGAAACCGCATCATTGTAGGTTCCACCGTTGATAATAATCGTGCCGCCCGGCTGTACCGCCGCTACGGCTTCCGCCACCGTTGCAAATGCATTGATCCCGAACACCGCATCCTGCCCTGCCGACCCCGGTGTGCCTTCGTCAGCATCCGCGATTACCTGCCCGTTGTTCTGCGGGTCTGATCCTCCGCCGGCCCATTTGTCATCCACGTAGACCGTTGTCGGAGTGGTGGCATTCGCCAAAACGACATCGTTCCCGTCGCCACCACCGTAAAAAATCTTATAATTCACCCCGTCAATCATGATGACCGATCCCTCGGGCATCCCCGTGAATATTCCGCTCACCGCATCAGCCGTTCCATCATTGTCAATGATCGTGTAAAGGGCCCCGGTCGGTCCCGTTCCCGAGACCGTCAAAGTCCCACCCAGCGTCACATCCGTTCCCGCTGTACTGTCTCCATCCACATCAAGTGTGTCAGCAGTCGCGCCCGTGATTTCAATCTCCAGATCACCACTCAGAGCAACATTCGCATTCACCGTCAAGGTGCCCACTCCCGCAACGCCGGGCTCAACAAATGAGCCGGCCAAAGCCGTTACCACACCACCCACCGTTCCGGTGCCCGTCAGAGTCGCACCACTGGAAACCGACACCGCTCCTGTGGCCGCCGTGCTGTTACCATTCACGACCAACGTTCCGCTGATCACTTCAGTGATTCCCGAATAATCACTCCCGTTCCCGCTGAGTATCAACGTTTCCGGTCCGGTTTTACGCAAGCTGCCCGCCCCGGTGATGGGGCCGGAAAAGATCGTCACCGGACTCCCCCCTGTGCTCGTCACCGCAACAGTAGCCACTCCGGATACCAACGTGACCGTGCCCGTAATTTCCGTCGTCGTGTTCACCGAGCCAAAAGTCCGGTTCGTCACCGTGCTGTTGTTTTCCAGCACCAGATTCAAATTGTGAACCTCCTCGTTCCGGTTGAACTCAAGAGTTGCTCCCGTCCGGACCGTCACGGTGCCGGTGCCATCAAAATCCGTCGACGTTTCCAGATCCAGACGCCCCGCCTCGATATCAATATCCCCTGTGTTGGTTACGGTAAGCCCCTTCAGATAGAGCTGACTCGATCCAAGCTTGGTCAGCGCAAAACCACCCATATTCAGAGTGCCAACCAGATCCGTCCGGCTGTTCGGTGCGCTGATCGCCGCGTCACCGGTCAAAACAATGTTGTCAAAAGCAGCCGTCTCTGAAGGCCCCGTGTTGGTAAGGGCACCCTGCCCCATAAAACCTTCGCCCTCGATTTCGAAGAGTTCCCCTCTGGAATCAACACCCACGATGTCCACCGTTCCCCCGTCGAGAACCACCGTCTTGCCCACATTGCTGCCCAGCGCCGAGCTGGTATTTCCAACCCGTTCAACACCCAGCTTGATCACCCCTTCAGCAACTGTGGTCTGACCGTCATACGTGTTCGCACCACTCAAAGTCATTGTCCCCACACCCGTCTTGGTGAAGCCACCCACCCCGGAAATGATACCGCCAATCGACACCGCTCCTGCAGGATCCGCCCCGCTCGTGTTCAGAGTGTAGGTTCCCGCGAGTGAAACCGGATCGTTGTAGACACCGCCATTCACTATCACCGTGCCGCCCGGGCCGACCGCATCCAGCGCTTCCTGAATACTGCCAAACGCATTCACATTAAAAATCGCGGCCTCGGCAGCCGCCGTTCCCAAATCAGCATCCGCGATGCTGTCCCCGCTGCTTTGCGGGCTTGATCCGGTCGCCGACCAGTCATCATCCACATAAGCCACCACCGGCGATGCACTCACCGTGAACGACGTCCCGTGATCAACCACCTGAAGCGCCAGACCGCCAGTCGTCGTAAAAGTCGAACCAATCGCCGCCAACACAGCCGCTTCATCGGCAAAGCTCCCGCCGTAGTCCGCACTGAATGTAGTCAACTGCGTCGCCGACACATCAGAGAAATCGATCACGATCCCTTTCTCTCCCGCAGCAATTTCATCCACATTGATGACACCCACAGATACCGTGGCGCCATTCGAAAGGTTCAGCCGGTTCGCATCAGCCGTGGAATTCCCCCGCATGTCCCAGGCCGCCTCGGAAGTCACCGACCCGCCGGAGACATTGAGAACCCAGGACCGGTTATCCTCTGGATATCGTTTAAAGAAGCCTGTCCCCGTTGCGTTGAGCGCACCGTCAGATGCAATATTGATGGTCGAAACTCCTAATGAATGGCGATCAAATTCCCAAATACCGTTGTCAATGACATTGACCACCGCTTCGCCCGCCGCACCGGTTCCGTCACCGATATTGATGCCGCCACCGTTTCCAGTGCCGAAGTAATGATCAATCTCTAAAGTTCCACGGTTCAGATTGAGGGTGCCGCGGAATGTATTTCCCAGATCGTAAATCAAAGTGGCACTTCCATCCCGATGGATCTCATTAATCGTGGCCCCCGTGTCAATAGTGAGGACTCCATGCGTTGAAGGAGGCGTTCCGTTCCAGTTCGCCCCGTCATTCCAGCTCGTTCCGTCACCGGCACCTGTCCACGTCGCATTGACCGTTGCAAACTGCGGACCGACCAGACTCAAAGCCTCAGCCCCCTCCGCACGACCTTCATCGATTGTCCGCCGGTCGTTTTCACCGAAATACTCGTGCATCACGTCGGCACCTTCCAGGACATGCTCCAGACCAAGCACGTGACCAATCTCGTGAGAAAGAACACTCACCAAATCAACCCCGATAAACTCTGTTTCGGAAAGATCCTCCGGCGTCAGATCAACAAACCAGCCACGTTCCGCCGCATCATTATCAATGAAAATCCGGTTCCCGTCTGCATACCCCAGCGCGGATCCTTCGAGCTCCACCACTTGATATTCGATGCTCTGCAACGCCTCGATCTGCGCCGCATCAAGCCCACTCTGAATCCAATGCGCTTCCGCAGCCTGCGCCAAATCCGCGACCAACTGTGTGGTCACCTCAGTAGGATTGGTCAATGACTCATCCGCCATCGGGATGCGTCGCAAGCCCGGCTGCAAACCGCTCACGGTGAGATCACGCGTTGCGTAGTCATCAAAGCCGAGCACCGCGCCCTGTTGCTCCATCAAAACCGTCAGCACATCCACCCCGGCGACCGCAGCACCGGATTCCGCCGCAAAACCGCGCAATGACACACGGTTCCCGAACTCCGCATCATCCAGCGGAGTCCCGTCCACAAACCAGTTCCGTCCCGCCGCATCAATATCCAGCAGAATGGTATTGTCTTCCGCCACAGAAATGAGCAGATCCCCCTCAAGATCCACCACACTGTACTGAAGACTTCCCAGAAGCGCTTCCTGTTCTTCGGTCAGATCTTCCGCCGAATCCCAACGCTCCGCTGCCACCCGGGCAACTTCCTCAATCAACTCCTGCGAAACCGCGCCCACCCCTCCGGAGGCACTCAGCATCTCAGGGTTCAAAACCAACACCATTTGATCCTCGGAAATATCCGTCTCACCCGGTTCAATCTGCATCCCCTCAGATACAAACTGCTCGGTGTCAGCCGCTGCCTGTTGCGCGGCCTGAACCGCATTCATCGGTGCTCCCTCAGTTCCCACGCCATCCGGATCATTCGATTCCGGAGCTGTGTCAGCCACTTGAACATCATCGGCCGCATCGGGCGCCGCCGTTCCTGAATACAGGATTCTGGGTTCAAGCTGTTCCGCGAGAAATTCGCGGCCGTGATCTTCTTTGAGCTTTTTGTCACGAGACAACAAGTTGCCCAGCAATGATTTTTTCTTCATTGGGTTGAGGGGTGTTAGGAGAGAGTGGAGGGAGGAATCAAAAGGATATTCAGAAACTATTGTCTCATTGGTTAGGAGTGAGACACAAACTTCTGATAAGAGCCTTCAAATTAGCCAATAAAACCCCGTCAGGTCAACGCGAATCTCAGATATGACGCGCATCCGAGCACCTTTCCGCACAACTGAAAACTTTAGCTTAATTAAGCATTTTCCACCCAAAATAGAACGGTTATCTAGAATTTTAATAACAAGTCTACAGGCTTCACCCTCATTTCGAAACGATTCAGAACGCATTACCCTCACGGTAAAGGCCTTCGAAACCCTTCAGAAGCCATGCCCCTGACGGTCAAGCCATCTGAATCGATACAGAAACGATTCCCGCCGCGATAATCCGGTTCGAGCCGTTGCGGAATCCATTCCCCTCAGGAAAACGCCCCTCGCATCGATTCGAAGAGCGTTACCCTCACGGTAATGGCCTCCGAAACCGTTCGAAAAACACTCCCCGGCCGAAAATGACATTTTACGCCCGAAAACGGCGGCAATCTCGCCAACAGCGACTTTCGGAGTGCGGCGATTTATCGCCGCTTTGAGTTCGATACCGCAGTCCCTCAAAAGTGGATTGCTCCACAAATCATCGCAGGCCCATTTCGCCTCCTCCCAACACCGATCTCTCGCTCTTAACCTCGCTCTCCATAAAGTCGATCATCACTCCCGAAAACGACGCTAAACCAACAACGTTCGCCTCCCATCCAGCAGTCCATCGAAAGTGAATCGCGATACCGGACGTCGCCCGGCAGTATTCTCCCGCCCCTCATTCGCTGACGTCGTCCTCGCGATAAAACACGTTCCGGAGTCCGAATATCACCCTCAAAAGCGACGATAAATCGTCGCACTCCGAAAATCATCATCTCTGAAAATGAAAGTCGCTCGTCCTTTGTCTGCGCAGTGACGGGTCGGTTTCCGGTAGCGATGTAAAACGATCAAACAGGGCCTGTTCGATAACCCAACCCTGTTCGATCGTGAAACCGGGTCACACCCGCTCGGCGCGGTCACGGCGTTTGAAAAACGCATGCAACGCCGGGAGGTATTCTTCGTCCGTCCGCAGATTGATCTTGTCGATCGCCAGACGCCGGAAATTGGAATCCACCTGCTCCCGCCAACGCTGCGCTTCCGCGGCATAGGCGCGTCTCACGGCCGGATTCGAGGTGTTCACTTCCACCTGCTGACCGGTCTCGGGATCTTCCAGCCGGACATAACCGGCCGCTGGTAACTGATGCTCCGCCGGATCCGATACCTGAATCGCGACCATATCATGCTGTCGACTCACCGTCCGCAGGCTTTGAAAAATGTCTTCATCGAACAAAAAATCTGAGATCACAAACACCAGCGAACGTTTCCGCACAGAATTCTGCAGAATATGAACGGGCGGCTCAAGATGGGTTCCATGTCGACGCGGACGACAAAAGAGAATTTCACGCACCAACCGCAACGCGTGTGAGGTACCCTTTTTTGGCGGGACATAGAGTTCCACCTCATCGGAAAACAGGATCAGCCCCACCTTGTCCTTGTTCTGCAAAGCGCTGAACGCCAAAAGCGCCGCCACTTCCGCCATCAGCTCCCGCTTGGAGGGCCCATGACTGCCGTAGTTCCCCGAAGCGCTCACATCAATGGCAAGGAAGACCGTCATCTCGCGTTCCTCGGTGAATTTCTTCACAAAGGGCGCTCCCATCCTCGCGGTCACATTCCAGTCGATCGAACGAACTTCATCCCCCGGCTGATACTCGCGGAAATCTTCGAAATCGATCCCCTCACCTTTGAAACAGGATTGGTATTCGCCACCGAAACTCTCGCGCACAAGTCCGCGGGTCCTCAGCTCGATCTTGCGAATCTTGCGGAGAATTTCCGTGACGTTGGCTGCTTCTTCTTTTGTGGCCATCCCGATGAAATTTGGACAGGATTCCTCAGATTAACAGATCTTTTTTAGACAGACGCCCGGATTTGATCCGACAAAGAAACCACCAGGCAACCGGAGGCGGTTGTGCTTCACGACATTCCCAACACCTGCTACGATTTTCCCATGCCACGCGCCATACTCATTGTTTTAGATTCTGTCGGGATTGGTCATGCCCGCGACGCTGCGGACTTTGGAGATGAAGGTTCAAACACCATCGGACACATCGCGGAACGACTCCCGGGCTGGCGGCTGCCCTACCTTGATTCCTGCGGCCTGAATGAGGCACGTGCCATCGCCGCGGGCGATACGTATGACGATTCCGTCCCGCGGGAGATGGCCTACGGCTGCCTCAACGAAGTTTCCTCCGGCAAAGACACCACGACGGGGCATTGGGAAATTGCCGGTGCTCCACTGGCAGAACCGTTCGCTACGTTTGAAACTTTTCCGCCGGAGCTGGTCGTCGAACTGGAGGTTGCCTGTGGTGTGAAGTTCATCGGCAACTACGCGGAGTCCGGCACCGTGATTCTGGAGAAACTGGGTGAGGAACACATTCGCACCGGCAATCCCATTCTCTACACCAGCGCTGACTCGGTGATGCAAATCGCTGCGCATGAGAGAATGATTCCCCACGAGCTTCTCTATGATATTTGCAAAGCGGCGCGGAAAATTGCCGACCGCGAACGGATCGGCCGGGTCATCGCCCGCCCTTTTGTTGGAGAGACTCCAGCCAACTTCCGGCGCACATCGAACCGCAAAGATTTCTCCATGATCCCACCGCGCACCGTGCTGGATGCTCTGGGTGAAGCCAGCGTTCCAGTGATCGGGGTGGGAAAGATCAGTGACATTTTCTCCGGAAAAGGGATAACCGAATCTCATCACACCACATCGAACGACGACGGCATGCGAGCCACTGAAGTGGCCTACTCATCCGCCCCGGAGGACGCTTTCATCTTCACAAACCTGGTCGACTTCGACATGCTGTATGGTCACCGCCGCAATCCCGAGGGCTACGCCATTGCCCTGACGGAATTTGATGAGTGGTTCGAAGAATTCCTGCCACAGGTATCCGAAGACGATCTGGTGATGATCACTGCGGATCACGGAAACGATCCCACGTGGCGGGGGACGGATCACACCCGTGAAAAAGTTCCGCTCCTGGTGAGAGGCGGTGGCGCAACCGGTTCCCTCGGGGAAAGAGAGTCCTTTGCCGATATCGCGGCCACCCTCGCAGACTTCTTTGCCCTGGAAGGCTGGATCACCGGAACGTCAGTGCTTCACTCGGATTGATTTCCCTTCGCAAAAAGGTAGGAGATGGCTCCGCCGATCGCCATGGTGATGAGGAGAGGCAGGATACTGATAACCCACTGGATAACAGGGATACCGAAGAAAAGGTTGATCAGGCCCATCGGCCAGACACACAGAGTCACCAACAGGAGATGTTTCCAGCGTTGATTGGGGCTTAGCGACCCTGCAATGGTGAACCCGATGACCGAGAAGAGCAGGTTGCTTAGACCAATTAAACTCATGAACTCCTGATCGGACATCTTGAACATGGGGCGGCACAATCCAATAATAAATCCTCCCACAAAGGTGAGGATCAAAATGATCAAGGCGTCTCGAAGTATTATCTTGGGTTTCATAATTTGATGGGTTGGTAGGATTGCCCATCGGTTCGATATCGATTCCTCCAACGGGTCACGTTCATAAACAGCAAAATTCTCAGGGAAAAGCGAACTAAACTTGCGGCTCCGGATTCGAAGCCGTCCGGAAACTTCCCGGGCCGGCTTTTGAGGATTGAACCTTTTTCCGCAGCAGGATAGGCTCGCCCCATGAGATCGCTGAGCGTATTGACTTTTCTTACAATAATCGGGCTGGGGTGTGAGGTCGGATTTTCACAGGATGATGAAAAGCCAAAACCAGAGCCGGTGGAAACAGAGGTAAAAGGGGAAAAGAAAAACAATGACGGTCCCGATCCCGAGTCACTGAAAGCATTTGAAGCCAAGGTTCAGAAGCAGATAGCCGAGCGAATTGTCAAAGAGGCGAAGGAAGACGTGGGTCTGGCCCCTGCCGGGCCGCCTCAGGTCATGGTCATCGTGGAGATGATTGAAGTTGAACATGATGATTTCTCGGAATGGATCCAGGAGAACCCGCTGCGGACTGAAGCTTCGGATTTGCGCCAGGCGGTGCAGACGTGGGTGAAGGCGAAACGGGCAAAAATCCGGGAGACCATGGTGGTCTCATCCCGCAGCGGCCAACGGGCCAAGGCGGAGGGAATTGATGAAATCATTTACCCTACAGAATACAACCCGGGCCAAATGCCGGGCACAGTCACGCTAAACGGCGAAGCAGAGGCACCTACAACTCCGCCGACCCCGACCGCCTTCGAAACAAGGAATGCCGGGATCACTCTGGAGGTGGATCCAGTGCTGGGCCAGAACGGGGAGATCGATTTGAACCTGGCTCCCGAATTGGTGTTTCACGTCGAGGACAAGGTGATCGGAACTAATATCGGCGATGACGTTCAAGAGGTGACCATGCCGGTTTTTCACACGGTGAAGATGACAACCCAGGTGACACTGCTCAGTGGCGGATACGCATTCCTCGGCACCAGTCGCCTGCACGGGAAACAGGAGAGCGAAATGATCGAGGATTCATTGGTGCTCGTTTTTGTTCGCGCTGATGCCCTTTAATGCCTGCCTTGAAGAATCGATGAAATCTTTATCACTCATTGCAGCATCCGCTCTCTTTCTGGCTCTGTCAGGCTTCGCTCAGGAGGAGAAGATGGTGACTCGCACCTATCAACTTTCGAAGGACATCTTTGATAGCTTCAGTGCTGAAGAGCGGGACAAAATCGCAGCCTTCGATCCCTTTGCCAATCCGCCGGCAGTGAAGGATTTCGGCCAACAGGTGAATCCCGAAAAAGCAATCACCGCTCTGAAACTGCTGGAGTTCAAGGGCCTCAATTTCGGCCCGGGCGCAACGGCCGCTTATGACCCTTCGAAGAAACAACTGGCGATTACAAACTCAGAACTTCAGATCGAATTGCTCGAGGTCTTTCTGGAAGAGTGGCGGCAAAGCAGTGAGAAATTGATCCACGTGATTGTCGAATACATCGAGGTCGAACACACCGACTTCAGCGACTGGCTTTTCGAAAACCGCCTTACCGGCAATGCCACCCCTTTGCGAAAGGAACTGCAGAAGTGGGTGAAGGAAAAGCGCGGCACGATTCTCGACACGGCTCTTGTGGTAGCGAGATCCGGGCAGCGTGCCAAAACCGAAGCGATCGACGAGTTTATTTACCCGACTGAAATGGATCCGCCTGAGATCCCCAATCAGCTCACGATCACCGGCCCTCTCGAAACGGCTCCCATCACTCCCCAGACCCCTACGGCGTTTGAGACCCGGAACCTCGGAACCACACTCGAGGTCGACCCGGTGCTGGGAGCGGACAATGTAACGATCGACCTGAATTTATCCCCCGAGATCGTAAACCTCGCGGGATACACTCACTGGCTCTCCGAGGAAACCGATCCGTTTTTCAGAATTCAGATGCCGAAGTTTCACGCAATGAAAACCACAACCCAGGTCACTCTGATCGACGGCGAATACGGGCTGCTCGGTTCCTCCCGACCTACAGAGGCTGCCGTGGAAGGCCGCGAAGATCCCTATGTCCTGATCTTTGTCCGCGCAGATATTGCAACCACCGTCACGTGGAAGATCATTGAAGACAAAGCAAACTAGTCCGCCAACGGCTTGATATCAGCCGATTGGTGAGCATACTCCCCACAATTATGAGTCAGCTGCACCAGATGCAATTCACCTACGTCCCGGTTGAAGACCGGATTCTCTTTCGTATGAACACGAAAGCGAGACAGGAGTTCCGCTTCTGGATGACCCGCCGTTATGTAAAGGTGCTGTGGAATACAATCATTAAAATCCTGAAGGACCGCGTCTCACCTCCCGCCGCAGAGATGATTGACAACAAGCCGCTTCCGGAGCCGATGAAAGAAGCGAAAATACAAGTCGATCATCAGCAGGCAGTAGAGAAATCCGATTTCAAAACTCAATACGAGGAGAGCAATTACCTCCCTCTCGGGGAATCGCCCACCTTGCTCTTCAGCGTAGGCATCAAACCGGGAAAGAACAACATGGCCCTCCTGGTACTCAATCCGCAGAAAGGCCAGGGCATTGAACTGGCTCTCAACGATCAAATTGTGCATTCCCTCTGCAAGTTGCTTTCGGAAACCGCCGCAAAAGCCGATTGGAAGCTGGATCTCGATTTCGGACAGGCCTCCGATTTGATGCCGGATCTGGGACAGGGATTGAACTAGGAAATTCGGGATTACGGCCCGGTCTTCCCGGATTGACACCCTCCCCGGACGTGCCAGATTCCGGCCATCATGGTCGCAATCGTTGTCACATTTGAAATTCACCCCGGAAAAGAATCGGAAATCCTCGCCGCGTTGGAAAAGAACGCCGCAGGTTCACGCACCGAGCCGGGTTGTTACAAATGGGAGTGGTCACGCCATCTTGAGGACCCGTTGAAGTTCGCCATCTACGAACTCTACGAAGACGTCGCCGCTATCAAAGCCCACAAAGCCAGCGACCACTTCGCAGAATGGCTCGGGGAAATCGACGGCGTTATCGCTTCCAAAACAGCGGGGCAATACAATGTCGACGGGATCGATCCCCGTCCGGTTGCATGAAAAACCGGCGTCTCCCGATCATTTTCATCGTCATCACCCTGATGCTCGATGCAATGGGGATCGGGATCATCGTTCCGGTCATGCCGGACCTCATCAGCGAGGTTAGCAAAAGCGACCTCGCCTCCGCCGCCGTCTGGGGCGGCATTCTGTCCACTGTGTTCGCGGTGATGCAGTTTCTTTGCGGCCCTCTCCTGGGAAATCTCTCCGACCAATTTGGGCGTCGCCCCATTCTCCTGATTTCCCTCGCGGTCATGGCTGCTGACTACCTCGTCATGGCGGTCGCCGGTTCAATCTGGTTGCTGCTCATCGCCCGGATTGTGGGGGGAATCACCGCAGCCACATCTGCCACGGCCAATGCTTTCATCGCCGATGTTTCCAAGCCGGAAGAGAAGGCCGCGAACTTCGGGCTCGTTGGCGCAGCTTTCGGCATCGGATTCGTCCTCGGACCACTGATCGGTGGACTGCTGGGCGACCTCAGCCCGCGGGTGCCCTTCTTCGCCGCGGCAGGAGTGGCGGCCTTGAATTTCGTATTCGGCTTCTTTATTCTCCCGGAGACGGTGACTGATAAAATCCGGCGTCCTTTCCGGCTGGAAAAAGCCAACCCATTCAGCGCCTTCAAAGACATCGGTAAACTCCAGGGCCTCTCCAAGTTACTGGTCTTCTCCTTCCTCCTCGAGTTCGCCTTCATCGTCTACCCCGCTATCTGGCCCTATTTCACAAAAGTCCGTTTCGGTTGGGAACCGGGAATGGTCGGGTTGTCCCTCGCAGCTTACGGCATCTCCATGGCAGCCGTTCAGGCCGGACTCATCCGCATCCTCATCCCCCGCTTCGGCGAAGCGCGCTGCATTTTCATGGGGCTTACCATTGAAATCCTCGGGTTTGTCTTTCTCGCATTCGTCACCAACGGCATTGTCGCGCTCTGCGTCATCCCCATCACCGCACTCGGCGCAATCATCACCCCGTCCCTCCAGGGGCTCATGTCCCGCGCCACCGACGACGACCGGCAGGGCGAACTTCAGGGCGTCATCACTTCGGTCCGGTCCGTTGCCATGATGATTGCCCCGTTGATCATGACCCAGCTGTTCAAAGTCTTCGCCGCTCCCGACTCCGAGCCGTTCCTGCCCGGCGCACCGTTTCTTCTCTCGATGGTTCTGCTCATCGCCTGCTTCTTCGTCTTTCGGGCCTACCAGAGATCAGATTCCCCGTCCTCCACGATCCAATAGGGTTGGTTCGACGAACCAACAGGGTCTGATCGCACGCCCCACCGGGGGGGCGGACGTTTTCTTCAATAAATATTGAGAAAACTCACACCTCACAGATCCCGACCGGTAATCAGTCATAGAATGACAAAAACAGGATCAACCACAAAAGCCGGACGCAGATTCAACGAGAGTTACTCTGCTGAGAAACTTACACTTCGGTTCCTCCAGGTGCTGACAGTTATCACCCTCTTGAATGCCGGAGTTCTGTTCGGCCAAAACCCGCGCCTACTCGAAGCGATCGAAGATGGTGTCGTTTTTGACTGGGGAACGTCCAGTGAAGTCATTAAAAACTCGGTGACCGGAGCTGAGGTCAGTTACCCGTTGCGCAACGTTACGCGCATACACATCAAGAGATCAGAGTTGGAAAACCGCTGGCCTCATCCGGTAATTTTCGGGAGCGACGTCACCGGATTATACTTTGATGTTCACGACGACGACGGGCTGTTTGGTGTCTTTTCAAATGCTCCGTATACCGACAGTGTTTTGGAGAATCTCACCCATCAATTCGGTGAGGTGGCAGAAGAAAAGCCGTTCACTCAGGGGTTCGAGACCCTGTATCGGTTGTTCAACTGGCAATCAAACACGGCAGAAGGATCTTACCGGTTACAACTCGCCAGGACTCCGCTTTTCCCGGACACAAGAAAGATTACCTGTGAAATCTATGTTTCGAAACTCAGCGAAGACCGGCCAGTCAGCACACTGGATCTCTTTAAAGCGGATAAGGATGCCAAAATGCACGCGGCCGAGGTTATGAGGGCCTATGAAAAAGATCCCAAGTACAAGGACAACAAATTGAAATCAGGAATAATTTTTCAAACGGTTAAAGATGGAGATTCAAAACACCCGACCTATACAGACGAAACTACGATTCATTATGTCGGGAAACTCAGCGACGGAACAGTCATTGACAGCTCCTACGAGCGTGGCAGCCCGACCACTCTGAAGCCGGAACAAACTGTGCCCGGATTCGCTCAGGCTTTGGTGATGACGGAGAGGGGTGGAAAAAGTTTAGCCATCCTGCCTCCCTCGCTGGCTTATGGTGCTGATGGAAGCCCTCCGAAAATACCTCCTCACTCTGTCTTGATTTACGAAATTGAAGTCATCGACATTAAGGCACCTGAGATAACCCTTGAGATGTTCATTCCTCGAGACTGGTCTGACGAATTGCAAAAAAGAGTGGATTCAAACAAGGCAACCGCTCAAGAGATCTTCGATCTGGGCCGTGCCTACGAGCAGGGCCTTGGCATAGCCAAATCGTGGGAATTGGCGGACCGTTATTATCACAGGGCTGCGGGGTTGGGCCACGGCGAAGCGGATTACCGACTCGGAAAGCATTACGCAGAAGGTCCTGAACAGGATCTAGAACACGCCTTCCAACATTTCCAATCCGGAACCCGTGTCGGCCATGCTGGTTGCCATCGTGAAACAGGAATCGCCTACCTGAAAGGCCTTGGCACTTTCACGAGTCAAGTCCTGGCCAATGGGGAATTGGGGATCGCGACAAAACTGGGGGACGCCGAAGCCAAGAAACTCTGGCCGGTTTGGTGAAAACCAAGCTACCGAAACCGGGCGGTCAACGTCACCGCCCTTTCTTCGCACGCGAGAACCGACTGCGACGTTTCGCGGCGGCTTCTTCGGGATCGACTTCCGGCTCTTTCTCTGCTGCTGGAGCCGGTGTTTGCGCAGGAGCAGCGGTCGTCGTCTTGGCCGCCTCTTTTGCGATCGCTGCCTCGGATTTCGCTTTCTCGGCAGCGACCTCTGCGGTGCGGGGGTCGTCTTTCTTTTTGGCGCGTTTAAAATCCGGGATCTTCTGACGAACTGCGGAAAACTCAGGGAACTTCCAGCCCGTCCGCGTCACCAGCGCATCGGCCAGCACCAGCAGCAGCAGCAGGCTGAACAACCACGGGAGAAAGCCAGTGTAGGCCCGAACCTCCGGCTTGTTCCACGCCTCGGTCAATTCCAGCAACTCTTTCCCGCCACTCGCATCGGAGGCCTGACGCAGCTCCGTGACACGGTCAGGATCGAACGCCCACTCCGCACTGGTACCCACCATCACCGGACCGAACGGTATCGCCACATCACTCACCTGTACCGCACCGCGCACCAGATCGCCTTCAGCCAAATCTGTCTTCACCGAATAATGCCCCGGAGCAATTCGATCCCAGGTGAGCGCCTCTGCCTTGTCAGCACGGGTCGAGCGACTCAGCACCACCCGCGGAGGCTTCAGGGAAAACCGATCGCTCCACTCATCGTCATCATACAGCAAATTCAGAGTCAACTCCGTTCCGTTCAACTCATGACGTATCCCGATCCCCGGCGGCACCGCTTCGCCCATCAACCAGCGGTTCAGTGTTTGCAGAAAGTCACCCACCTCCGGCCAGTTGCGCGCCTTCTCAGAAAAATCCCCGCCCAGCGGAAATGAGACAGCCGCCGTCCGGCCGATCCCCCGCCGTCCATAGGCCACCAGCGGGGCCGCATATTCGTCCTTCGACACCAGAGCCGCAGAATCATCCTCGCGAATGTAGCTGAGGTTGTATCCATCGATCTGACTCATCCATTCCAGATCTTTGCTCGCAATTTCATACCACCCGCCCGTTGCCTGCGTCTCCACCGGCTCATCCAGAAAGGTGGAGCGGGCCACCGTCACCGTCTCCTGCGCAAAGATATTCGGGATGTTACTCGGCTGCGTGGTGAAGAACATCCGGCCGTTCCCGCGCTTGGCGATGTCTTCGATAAAGGCCGCGTCAGGATCGGCCCGGGTACCCAGCCCGATCACACTAACCGTACACGAATTCTTCACCATCTCATTGAGCAATGCCTTGTACTGATCCGGTTGCTCGGAGTCAGCCGCATCAGTGAAAAGGATGATGTGCCGCTGCCCCGCTTCAGCCGTCTTCAAAACATCCCAGGCAGCTTTCAGCCCGTTGTAGACAAAAATCCCGCCGCCCATGGATTCGATTTTTCGAATCCGACTGATCAACTCCCCCTTGTGCTCGCCCACATTCAACAATGGAGCCATCAAATGCGCTTCGCTGTCCACCGCAAAGACCGTGACCGCATCCATCCCGCCGAGAAGCTCCACCGCACGCGCACTCCCCTCATTGGCCAGCTGCATCTTTGTATGCCCCGAGCTCACCGTCATACTCATCGATCCGGATCGATCCATCACGATACCCATGGCCACCGACAGCTTCCGGTGCTCACTCTTCAGCTCCATCGAAACCGGCAGCAGCGGATCAATCGCAGATTCAAAATATCCCCCCGAGCCAAAGCTCTGCTTACCTCCCGCCATCATCAGACCCCCACCCTGCTCCGTTACGAAAAAGTCCAGCGCGTCGAGAAATTCCGTCGGCGTCTCATACGCCGGCACATTATTGAAAATCACCGCCTTGGCCCCGGACAAATACCCCTCGTGAAGTTCAAGCGTGTTTTCCACCACCTGCACATCAAACCCCTGAGCCCGCAGAATTCGCGCGACCGGGTCATTCAAATATTTCGTGATCAACACAATCCGGGGACCGGCCACCACATCGATCCATTTCGTAAACGAATTGTTCCCCACATGCGCATCAATCTGGGGCGTGATCCGCACACTGTATTCCTGCGCCCCGGGCGAAGTGATCCGATCCGTAAACCGCAACTGCCCCCGCCCCGCCTGAATCAGGACCTTCGTCTCAGCCAGCTGCTTGTTGTCCCGCAAAATCGTCACCGGGATCTCTGCATCCACCGTCCCCGTCACCTCGATATCGATCACAAACGGCTCACCGATTTGCACCCGCGTCGGGATATCAAAATCAGAAACCCTAAAGTCCGTTGTTTCCTCCCCCCGCAGCAACCGGTAGTCCAACGGGATCCCCATCTCCTGAAGCTTCTCCGCGACACCCGTGAGCGGCTCCGTGCTGTAGCCATCCGTGAACGCGAGGATCCGGGTATGCCGGTCCGGATCAGAAACCGCAGCCACATCCTGCAAAGCCAGTCCCGTTCGAGTGAGCCCCTTGTTCCCGACAAACACAGACGATTCACTGTTGGGTTTCGTCTGCACCTCCGCGGCATAATCCACAAACGTGATCCGGTCCGTCCCCGAAGGCCGGGAGTTCACCAGCAAACGTTTCCACTCCTCAAAATTCTGTGCCACCATCGTTTCTGCAGAAGCCGAACGATCCACCAGCACCCACAGATCCATGCCTTTCTTCGAGCGCTTCACCTGCGGGTCAGCCAGAGCGATCACGATAACCGCGAGCGCGGCAATGCGCAGCGGCTTCCAAAGTTCCAGGCGGCGAAAATAATATCCCGCCACGATAAGAAACGGGATCAGGATGAAAAATTGTGGCGCAGCGAAATACACGGTGGAGAGAAGTTAGGGAGAAAACCAGAGGATTACGAGAGTTTTTGTCAGAGGAAATCAGCTCCTTCTCTATTCGTTCAAAGCCGGAACACTTCTTTCAAAAACATCCCACATCCAGACCCGCCGTGGGACGGAATTGCATTCCGTCCATACGCATCACAAAAACCAAACCACCCGATCCAATCTCCAGCCTTGCACCACAAATCCCCACCACACCGAAAACTAAACGCCCCCGGAAATCACACGCTCAAAACGCGAAGACCACAGCTAACCTACGACAGCGCCTTCAGCTTAAACACATCCACATTCACCGAATCCGCGACACACACATGCACCGGCGGACCTGCCACATCATCCAGCCCGTCCCACACCACCGGCCGCGAATCCAGAGCCTCCACCTCCGCTCTACGATACTGATAAGGAGGATGCGAAACCTGCCCTGAAAACAATCGCCCCCTTCCCGGATCGTGACTGAACAACAAATACCGCTCCAACAGGAAAAAATCGAGTGTCCCGGGCTCTGCCGTGCAGGCTTCATTGTCAGCACCCGTATCCGCCCGATAGATGAAAGTGGATTCGCCCCCCTTCACCCGGTGACGCCGACAACGGTAATCCAGAAAGCCGTCTTCCCTCTCATCGACCGACATCCGGCCGTGAAAATACGGCAGCTTAAAAAACGTCCGCGCAATCTTGTAGGCCAGCCAACGGTTGGTATCCAGAGAGAAAAACCACACCCCGGGATTCCCCTCCGCGTCGTGAACATACGTCCGCACATTCAGCTCCAGGAAATAGGAAAGCCACGGAACCGGAAACAAACCGCGCGGGCGAATGTTGCGCATCTTAAACGGCACCACCCCGAGCCAGGCCGAGTCATCAAACGTGTCGATAAACAATCCCTCCGGCAGAGTTTTCTGAAGCGACTCCGCAGAGACTTTCCAGTGCAGAAACAGCAGCTCGGACCACGTCTGAAACATCACCGGATTTTCATTCTCCGGTCGGATGCGAGGGGCGAGACGCTGTGCTTCAGTGGGAGAGGAAATCATTCGCCGCTACCGTATCACGATCCATCAACCCACCCACCAGTTTTCGCCGGGAAACGTTCTTTCTCCTCCAAACCGCAAAAAAGAACCCGGGATTCATCAGATTTGAGGGAATTCCTCTCCGAACTGTTTCAGGAACGGCCACCCGCACGAAAACCGTCTCTGCATCGACTCGAAGCCCGTTTCCCTCGCGGTTCCCGTTTCCGAAAGGTTTCGACGACCATTCCCCTCACGGAATCTCTTTCTGAACCGTGGCGGAACCCGTTCCCCTCACGGGAAAGCCTTCCGCCACCCTTCGAAGGCCGTTCCCCTCACGGTAATGCCCTCCGAATCGACTCGGGAACCACTCAAAATGAGACAGAGAGTCCGGAACGCCCAAATTAATACGAAAATTCTGAAAATTTCACAATCAGCCAATTCACCGTCAAGCTTCGTCCGTTCTCACGTTCGATTAGGGTTGATTCATCGATCATACCCTGTTGATTCGTGGACGCCGGAATTTTATGAAAGCCTACCTCGACCTACTCGATCTTGTTCTCACGCACGGAAAAGCGCGCGATGATCGTACCGGCACGGGAACGATCGGAGTCTTCGGGGCGCAGGCCCGTTTCGATTTGAGGGATTCTTTCCCCGTTCTCACCACGAAAAAGCTTCATCTCCGCTCGATCATCTATGAATTGCTGTGGTTTCTGAACGGCGACACCAACGTGAAGTATTTGCAGGAAAACGGCGTCACCATTTGGGATGAATGGGCTGATGAAAACGGCGACCTCGGCCCCGTTTACGGAAAGCAATGGCGGCGCTGGCAGGGAGCGGAAGGCGTCGAGCCGATCGACCAAATCGCGCGAGTGGTCGACTCCATCAAAAACAATCCCACAAGCCGCCGCCACATCATCAGCGGTTGGAACGTGGTGGATGTCGATCAAATGGCGTTGCCGCCGTGCCACACCATGTTTCAGTTCTACGTCGATACCACCAGCAACGAATTGAGCTGCCAACTTTACCAGCGCAGCGCCGATCTCTTTCTCGGCGTGCCGTTCAACATCGCCAGCTACGCCCTCCTCACTCGAATGATGGCCCAGGTCTGCGGCTTGAAAGCGGGGGAATTCGTCCACACGTTCGGCGACCTGCACCTTTACCAAAATCATCTCGAGCAGGCCAAAAAGCAGCTCTCAAGAGAACCCCGTCCTCTCCCCCAGATGAAAATCAATCCGGACGTGATGGAGATCGACGGTTTTACATTCGAAGACTTCGAACTGGTCGGTTACGATCCCCACCCGGGAATCAAAGCTCCCATCGCGGTGTGACCGAAGGACCTGAGAACACACACATCAAAGCCGAAGATCCAACGGTGTTTTCAGCGGGCAATCCCGCCAAATGTCTTTCGATAGCTTGATTCCTCTGAATCTTCTTGAGGCTATGCAACGCTGATAGAGTTCCCAGGATATTGGTTTGCGTATTGCCAATCGTAGAACAAAACCGTATCTCTGTATTGGAGGCTTTGGGAAGCGATACGCAGTTGATGAAAACTGATCCAATCAGTAATACCGATCATGTTAATTTATTGTAGAATCCCCCCAACCGACAAAGAGTTACAAATGCTTTCTGATCGAATTGGAAGAGAACTCGACAATGAGTTTTCGGAATTCTTTCACAAATTCAACGGTGGTGAACCTGTTGCGTCCGTACTCACTTTAGAAGAATTTGAAATTGAACTTGATGCAGTATTTCCACTGACAATTTCAACCAGCCCGAACTTAATACAGGCGACTTTCGGTTTTGAGGCATATGGCGACAAAAAAGGGACTTGCCTCCAAATTGGGCGATTTTCTGCGGGTGATAATTTACTGGTGGATACTGTAACTTGGGAAATCAAAGTCTTATTCCGAGGGCGTATTCAAAAAGTGTCTTCGGACATCTGGAGTTTTTTCAGGCAATTAGAGGCTCGTAGTGACGCCTGCAGTAAAGTTGATGTTTTGGTTGAGATCGCGGAAAGCGGCGATGTTAGCAGGCTAAATAAATATGCGGAGAGCAATGGTGATATCGACCAGGTTGTCGACGGTAACTCAATGATTGAAATTGGAGTGATGAACAAAGACTGGAGATTCGTAGACGCCTGCATTGCCTTGGGTGCAAAGACTAAAGGAGTTAAATCGACACTCCGGAATATTGCGGCCTACGACACCATTGACGAGCTTACAGAAAGGTGGCCTAACATAGAATGGTGAGTTTTGCGCACTTGTGAAAGTTAGTGACCATTTTGTAATCTGCCGCAAACGCAACTTTGAGGTTTAGATCGAATAAGACGAGCCTCGACAAGGATGAATGAACCGCCCAATTTCAAGAATTCGCTGACGGTCCTCTTATTCGCACTTGCTTCTCTGATTCTAAAAACCATTCTTTAAGCCGCCGTGTGACGGCCCTCACACAAATAATGACTGTTCAACACCCCTGAATTTGCTTAAAGAAAACCTATGAGAATACTAAAATCACTCGCCATCATCGCCGTAATCGGTGGAATCGCTGTCTCTTTCAACCACTGGACCACCGGTGCAAATGCTCAGGATGCAGCAGAGATCAAACTCCCCGCTCCCGGTGAAACACCAAGCCCTGAAGGTGCCAAAGTCTACTTCATCGGGCTGAAAGACGGCGCTACCGTAAAACAGAAGTTCACCGTACGTTTCGGACTCAAAGGTATGGGTGTGGCTCCTGCCGGAATTTACCTCGGAGATGACAAGCCGACCGGGCACCATCACCTCATCATTGACGCCGAGCTTCCTAACCTGAAAGCTCCTTTCCCAATGAGCGAAAACTATCGTCACTTCGGCGGCGGACAAACTGAAGTTGATCTGGAACTCGAGCCGGGTGAGCACACGCTCCAGCTCGTTCTCGGTGACCAAATCCACGTCCCGCACAATCCTCCAGTGATGTCCAAGAAGATCACCATCACTGTTGAGTGATTCGTAAACCTTCGGTGAGTGGCCGGATCTCATCCGGCCACTGAACCAACCACAGAACTCTGACACCTTAGAGTATTGGCTTCGCCACTCAATTGGGGCATCCTCGGCACGGGGATGATCGCAAAGAAATTTGCAGCGGACCTCCCCAAATCACACACCGGCCGACTGACCGCTGTTTCTTCCCGCGGACAGGAATCGGCTGACGCTTTTGCCGCGGAATACGGTGGCCGCGGAATCGCAGGATACGACGCACTCCTGGCTGATCAGGAAATCGACGCGGTGTATCTTGCCTTACCCAACGGACTGCATCACGAGATCTCGATCAAGGCACTGCGGGCCGGCAAACACGTGCTTTGCGAAAAACCAATCGCTCTGAACGCACGCGAAGCGGAGGAAATGTTCGCCGTTTCTCAAGAGACCGGCAAAACGTTGATCGAAGCTTTCATGTACCGGGCTCATCCCCAGACGCATGCGCTTCTCGAAACGGTCCAGTCGGGAGCGATCGGTGACTTGAAGCTGATCCGCTCCAACTTCACTTTCGCCCGCGAAGTCCTCGATTCTGATGCGCGGTATGACCCCGCTCACGGCGGTGGTTCACTGATGGATGTCGGTTGTTACTGCACGAATTTCACCAATGCACTCGCAGGGGCTGAGCCCATCGAAAGCAACGCGATCGCCCATCTCATCAACGGGGTGGACGACTACGCAGCCGGATCGCTGAAGTATGCGAGCGGCCTGCTCGCGACTTTCACCTGCGGGATGACCGTGGCGTCGGACCAGAGTGCCCACATCGCCGGGACACTCGGCCGCATCGAGATGGATCGTTTCTGGCAGGGAAAAGAGGGCTTCACCATTATTCGTCCCGATGCTGATCCGGAATTTATCACCGTGGAGGAAGACCGCCCCATTTACGCAGTCGAAGCCGATGCTTTTGCCGCCGCAGTCCACGGGGAAGCCGCGCCTTTCGCCACTCGCGAAGACACACTCAGCAACATGCGACTGATGGATGACCTGCGGAAATCCGCCGGCGTCGAGATGCCGTTCTCGTGATCCGATCCGAAGCGGTAAGTGATTTCGCAGGAGCGATCTCAAGCGCTCCCTCTTAAAATAGAGCCTGACTTCACTTCCCGATTTCGCTAGGCTCAGGCGTGAATCGATTTAAAAGCAACGCCTTGTGCCTGGGCTTGGGGATTCTGGTATGGATCCCGGCACTACCTTCCTACGGCCTGGAAGTCTTCGCGGAACTGGAAGGGATCACGGTTGGAGAAAAGCAGATCACCTTCGATTCAGAAATCACCATTGAAGCGGACTGCCGTGAGGTCGGCCACCTCCGGCCCCTTCCCTCCCCCTACGCAAAAGCCCGACTCGACTGCCGGAAGATTGGAGATTTTCCGCTTCCCGAAAAGACCGTCGTCAGGATCTACGCCTTCGGCGACGAGAGTGAAAAACTTGAGCTGAATCAGAAATACCAAATTACAGGGCGACTCAATGACGCCCTCACCTTCGGCGGCCGAACCAGTCTTCACATCGAGGTGAAGAATTTCACAGCGCTCGGGCCGATTGCTCCGATAGCCAAGGTGGAAGAAAAGATCGCCGTCGACTTGAAGTCAAAGATCGGCGAACAGGTCGACTTGTATGGAACGTTGGGGTCTCTGAACGGGGTCTGGTGGTTCTCCCGGGGCGATGAAAGGATCATTCTCGCAACAGAGCGCGGACGCTCCCGGACCTTCGAAACGGATTGGCACGGACGACAGGTCACCGTTTCAGGTCTCTTGAAACATCAATTGCGGGCGTCACCCGACCAGATCAGTCTGAAGACAGCCCGTGATTTGAAACGAACCTTTGTGGTGTTCGATTCAAAAGTCGCACTGGCAGACAAATCGATACAGGAGAACGACACCGAGCGGTTCGGGGTCCTCTATGATGAGCCGGTTAAACGAGTCGACGGTGTTTTCGACCTGATTCCGAAGCGGGGTTTTCGCCGAAACCTCATCGGCTCGGAAACCGACTCCCGACTCTTTGTTGAGCGAAACTGGCGTTTCATCCAGGACACCATCGCCAACGCAAAGCCACCGGAACTGGATGTCGTGGCGGCACGGATGAATGACAGCAAACGGGAGCTGCCGTTGCGTTTCATTTACGCCGGGATTCTCGCCGCACGAAATGACCCGCGGGGACAGGAATTTCTGGCGGACCACATCCTGAAGTCCCCGACCCCGGATGTAAACGCCATGTATGTCCTCGGTGCTTTCGCAGCGTGGACAACGGAGGCCAACGCTCCTGTCGACCTGGCCTGGGCCGAACGCCCGGCGATCCATTGTTTGAAAAACTCACCCTCTGAGATGCAGCGTGTTTCGAATATCCTGCCGGGTGTGCTTCTCGAACTGGATTCAAAAGAGGGCATCGAGCGGGCAATCGCCATGGTCATTTCGCCGCCGCCGCAAAAGACCGAACCTATTGCAGTCTTGTTTGCCGAGTCAAACATCTCCAGATCACTTGCCTCCGATCTTCTGGGGCGGGGTGAGGATTCCCCGCTTTCCAGCGAGGTCTTGATCCGTTTCGCAAAGGCGCTGCCCGATGAGAAAGTCGACTACGTGCATCGAAGAATCGCAGAAACGCTGTTCAAGCGGGATGAAGTCGCAGCGGTCGAATTATACCTGCCGCGCATCGCGGAAACTTTCTGGTTCGGCTACATCAAGCGGTCCGCCGGCCCCAAATGCATGGCTGAGATCAAACGAGTCGCTCCCGATCTGGAACTCAACGCTGAAGCGCGAAAGGAAGTCGACCGCCTCATGATTACGACCTTAGACGATCCCGCTGCGGAGTATCTGCGCCGGATCAATCATCCGGACACCTCACTGGATGACAGCTGGACTTTAATCTGGGACCTGATGGATCTCGACCCGCCCGGCTGGGAAACTGAGGTCAGCGTCTTCGTCAAAAATCGTCTTTTGATAGAGTCGAGCAGCGCAGAGGAGGTTCAAGATTTCCCCCTGGATCGCCTTATCAAATCCATGGGTGAATCAGACGACCCTGACGCAGTCGAGGCCCTGATCAGCCTGTTCGATTGTGACTTCGAAAAAACGCGGAACCAGTGGACCACTCCCGCCGGCCTGCGCGGCCACATCGCAGCTCAGCTCGCCGAAATGACCGGCGAATCCTTCGGCGACGATCCCGCAGCATGGCAAAAATACCTCCAGTCGAAAAAGTAACCCGCTCCGAAAAACGATCCAACAGGGTCTGATCGCCGACCATACCCTGTTGCCTCGTAAAGAACCTCACGCAGCGAGCCGCGCCCTGATCTGCACCAGTGCCTCGGTGCATGGCGCTTCGACACGACACGCCGCCCACTGACTGACCGCGGTTTCTTCAGTGTTGATTTCGATGGTGGGAATACCATTGGAATACGCCACCTCCATCGGCGCCATGATATACGGGAACTGGCTTGACGTTCCCACGCTCACAACCGCTTCGATCCTGACAGACATCAGGTTTTCGAGAAGTGACACGTTCTCGAGATCCAGCATCTCACCAAACAGCACCACGTCCGGGCGCAGGATCGAATCGCATCGGGGACACTCCGGCGGGTTCGGTTCAGTGACAGCATTACTCCACAAAACGGCTTCGCCATCATCAAAAGCAGCGTCGCACTTCGTGCAAACCAATCGCCTCGCGCGGCCATGAATCTCGATCAGATTTTCCGTCCCGGCATCCGCATGCAGTCCATCCACATTCTGCGTGAGCACCCAGCTGTCCGGCTTTTCTTTCTGCAATTCCGCAATAATTTCGTGGCCCCGGTTGGGTTTCTTTCCCCGCACTGCTGAGGCAATCTCCCAAAGATATTTCCACGTCAGCGCCGGATTTTTCTGCAACGTCCTCCCGCTCAGCACCTCCTCGATCGGGATTCCGTCCGGCGTCATTGTTCCATCATAGAGTCCGCCCGGCCCGCGATAAGTGGGCAAACCGGAATCAACAGAGATCCCGGCACCGGTCACAAAGAGAATACTCCTCGCTTGCTTGATGTAATCTGCGGCTTCAGCAATGGCGTGGTTTGAATTCATCTTCTCCGTATGTGTAAAAGTTACACAAAACAGTTGTGTTCACTTTACACTTTGTCAAAGGTATAATTGGGCCGCTGAAACTCAGATCCTGTCACCTCTACCAGCGCCCCACCAATTCGGAGCGCTGCTTCGGGATTTTGCCGAAAGTAGATTCGATGGCGCCGATCCCCTCTTTGCCGGGTTCAGCAATGCCCAGTTCCTCAGCGAGCTTTCGCTCGAAGAACAGCACCGCCTTTCGATCCGGTTGGTTTTTGGCCAGGTAATCCAGACCGCGATCAAGCAGATCAGCCACCACGGGAAGTTCGACTTCGGTTTCTGAAACCAGTTCCACCAGTCGCACAAAATAGGAAGCTCCCAGGGTCTGCCCATAGCTGCCGCGAATCCCGAGACGGTTTTTCAGGACCGCGAGATCTTTCAGAATGTGGAGCTCGCCCGACTTGGCATGGTGAATCTCGATCTCACATTCAAAGAACAGGTCAAGCTTTCCGGTGAACGGACTTTTCGGCCGGCGGGCTCCCTTCGCCACCGTTTTGATCAGGCCTGCCTCCGCGCTGCACCAGTGAATAATCAGGCTGGTGTCCGTTAGCGGGGTTTTACGCAGCAGAGTCGCCGTGGTTTTGTTGGGCAGGTGATCGATGATTCAAGCTATCACAAAATCGATGCCACGAACTCTTCTGAATTGAACGCGGCAAAATCATTTTCGCCTTCGCCCGTGCCGATGAATCGCGCCGGGATTCCCAGCTCGTGTTTCACCGCAACGATCGATCCACCTTTACCGGAACCATCGAGTTTCGTCACGATCACCCCGCTCAGCTCGAGTGCTTTGTTGAATTCCTTCGCTTGATTCACCGCATTCGAACCCGTCGTCGCATCCACCACAATCCAGCGTTCATGCGGCGCGGTTTCATCCTGTTTCGCGAGAGTTCGCTCGATCTTTTTCAGCTCCTCCATCAGGTTCTGCCGCGTATGCAGCCGCCCAGCTGTGTCACAAATAAGATAATCGGTGCCGGTTGCGATGGCACTCTTATGAGCATCATAACAGACCGCCGAGGGATCTCCTTGATACTGCGACGTCACGATCGGAACATCAATCCGCTCCGCCCAAATGTTTAACTGCTCAATCGCTGCGGCCCGAAAGGTATCCGCTGCGGCAAGCATGACCGAGTCACCGCGTTTCTTCAGAAGATGCGCCAGCTTCGCGATCGATGTGGTCTTCCCAACTCCGTTCACCCCCGCAACGAGAATCACGCAGGGCTTTCCGTCCGGGCGCTTCTGCGGCAGGTCCGGCGAGTCCCCCAGGATCTCTTTGATCTCTTCTTTGCAGGCATCCACCACGGTTTCCGCTTTTATCTTTCCACCACGATCCCTGAGTTTATCAACAATCTCAGTGGTCAGCCGAATCCCCAGATCACCGGAGATTAAAGTTTCTTCAAGGTCGTCCCAGTCAATATCGCCACCGGTGAAACGACTGATGATAGATTTGAAAAGTCTCATTATTTCGCAGGAAGTTCTTTCAAGACGCGATCCAACACCCCGTTCACGAATCGCGGAGATTCTTCTGACCCGAAACGTTTCGCGACTTCGATCGCTTCATTGATCGCCGCCGGCGCCGGGATGTGTTCCCCGAAAGCCATCTCGTAGATAGCAAGGCGCAACAGGTTGCGATCCACCACCGTGAGACGCGTCAGTTTGTAATTCTCCAGAGCAGCCACCAGCAGCTCATCGATTTCGCTGAGGTTCGCGATATTCCCCCGGATCAGTTGATCAGCAAAGGCCCGGGCCTCTTTCGAACCGACGTTGCGGATTTCCCAGAAAGCAGCAATCGCCGCATCCAGGGCAGCGTTGTTGTCGATTTCGTCATCATCGGACTCATCCAACTTGTTGAGATCATGAGAGAACAGAAACTGCAGCGCAGCTTCACGTCCGTCCCGTCTGGGTTTAGGTTTTGGCATCGGAGATTGAAAAAAATGGGGAGCGGGGAATGTGACAGCGAAACCGCAGATGTCATGTGCTTTTCAGTCCCCGGTTTTGCTCAGGCAAAAGAAACAGATCGTCATTTCCCTTCAGAAACCTTATTTTCTCTCCCGAATTGATTCCTGAAAGCTCTATCCCGCCTTTTTCCCAATGCTCACCGTTGATCAGATCATCGAACTCGAAGTCCGAATCACAGAAGAAATCGAGCGCCTGCAGGAGGAATCGGAGAGCACAGCAGTCGAACGCGAGGCAATCTCACCCGACGTATCGATTGGGCGGCTCTCACGCCTCGATTCCATGCAAATCCAGGAAATCGCCAAAGAAACTCAGCGCCGTCGCGATGAGCGGATTCCACGGCTCGAGCATGCGCTCGACCGCATTGATATGGATGAATACGGCAAATGCGAACGATGCCGGCAATGGATTGCCTACGAGCGCCTCAAGGAACAACCTGAGACACCTCTATGCGGAAACTGCGCGTGATAAATCAGCGGTAGCTGCCGCCAAATCCGGCATCCCGCAGCGCCTGCATCACCTCAGTCGGCTTGAACTCTTCACCAGTCACCTTGAATCCGCTTGAGCCGGACTTTGCCGTGGTTTCTTCCACGCCTTTTACCGATTCGACCGCCTTATTCACTTCTTTCAGGCACTTGCCGCAGCAAATCTTGATGTCACGCACAGACATCACATTTGAAACAAAATCATCCGGCTTGATATCGCGAATCATCACCACATCACTGTCGGATTTTCCGTAGAAACCAGCCTGCATCAAGCCGCTCAAGGCCACCATGGCCTCTTTCCCGGTGGGCGCAGTCACAGTGAGCGTGCCTTCTTTCCGGTCCGGCTCGATCTTGATCGCCGTTTTGTCCACGAACTTGATCTTGTCGTTCTCGACAGAATTCACCGCGAGTTCTTCGCTGTCACGGCAGCACAAATGCACCCCGCTCAGGACCACCGTCGTTTCCCCCTCGGGAATCGCTCCCTTCTTCGCAGGAGTCGCGGGCTTTGCATCATCACCCGGGGCCGGAGTGGCGGGAGCGGTCTGTTCCGCAATAAACTTCTTGTCATCCTCAGAAAGCATCGCAATCGGGATCGGCGTTTCCTTTCCACGCATCAAAATCACGACGGTCTTGTCGTCCTGCATTTTGACAAACTCACCTTCGATCTTCTTGCCGGTCGCAGCTTGCGTCCAAACCCGGTTTTCGGCATTTATCACCGTCACCAATGCGAACAGAACCACAGTGGAAAGTATCAGTTTTTTCATAGAAATTGGGGGATTAATTTTCGCGAGTCTACTGAAATAGAAACAACCCGTCAAGCTAGCTAAGACGTGCAATGCCAGCCAATCTGTCACGTAAAACGGCCAGGCTCACGCATCGAGAAGCGCCTGAATCTGCGGCGTGTAAAGCGCCGGCTCCAACAGGAAAGAATCATGCCCCTTATCCGTATGCACTGTGAAATAGAGTGGCATGATACCCGCCGCCTGGAGTTGACTGACAAGATTGGCCTGTTCCTCGGGATAAAAACAATAGTCCTCGTCAATCGTGAACACGAGATACTGGTGCCCGGCTTCACGGGAGCGAGTGAACAGCTCCACGCTGTCAGCTGCTTTCCCTTCGATCACCGGATCATACCGACTCCACATCTCGCAGATGCGGATGTAAGTGTTGGCATCAAACCGCGCGGTGAACTTCTTGCCCTGATGCAGCATGTAACTCTCCACATGATCATGCACCTTATACCAGGCAAAACTGTCCTCCGGTTGCTTCACCGTCTGATTCGCCCGCCGCTCAATCGCATCGAGGTGGACAAAACACTTGTGACTGATCATCCGCGACAGCGCCAGCCCCAGCTCAGGCGGTTCATGGTCATAGTATTCCCCACCGCGGAAATGCGGATCATTTTCGATCGATAAAATCTGCTCCAGCAGAAAAATCCGGTTCAATACGGTCGTCTTCACCCCCGTCGCAATCGGGATCACCCGGCTGGTACGCTCAGGAAAAGTCGTCGCCAGGTTGATCGCGGCGAGCCCACCGGTCGACGGTCCGATGACGGCGTGGAGCTTCCCGATTCCCAGCTTGTCGAGCAGCAGGATCTGACTGCGCACCACATCACTCACGCTGATGTGTGGGAAACTGGAAGCGTAGGGTTTTCCCGTCTCAGGATTCTTCGAAGCCGGTCCCGTCGAGCCATAACAACCACCAATGTAATTCGCACAGATCACCTGAAACTTGTCCGTATCGAGCGCCTTGCCCGGACCGACAAAATCATCCCACCAACCGGCGTGACAGTCCTCCGTCCAATACGGCGTCTCCGGCACGTCAGGGTTGTACCCCGCTGCGTGCTGATTCCCCGAGAGCGCATGAAACAGTAAAATCACATTATCTTTCGCCTCATTTGCCTCGCCGTAGCTTTCATAAGCAATTTCGACGTGGTTCAGCGCCTTCCCGTCTGCGAAGACAAACGGGTCGTCAGGGGTCGCGATCGTTTCGAATTTTGTCTGAACGATATTTTCTTTAAATGCGTCACTCATCAATGGGGACGCAATTTTAAGGCAAATTTAAGAGGTCGCTACCCTTTTGACTGTCATTCCCCCATCTCTCCGTTTGAATATCGCCCGAACCAGTTGAGCGAGCCCATTCCCCGTCAATTCAGCTGCCGGAAATGACACTCACCTTGCGGAACGATTCGCCGCTTCCAGTGACTTTCGAAACCGGCGATGCATCGATTTCAGCATCTTTCGATGATAATAAGGATAGAGCTTTTCCACCGGCTTTTTATAAGATTGAAACCACGATTCATGAACAATCACCGTTCCTCCCCGCTCCGGTGCCTCAATGAAATGCATCCGTTGAAATCCGTAGGAGGGCGTGCCTTCCAAATACGCCAGAACAATCACGCGTTTCACCGGATCGATCTCGACGATTTCCACCCCGATCATCATGGCCGGTTTGTTGATCACAGCAATCGGCAGTGCTGACATATCAATAAACAGCTTCATCCCCACTTCAAAACCGCCCCAGTTTTCAGTCATCGTTTTCGGGGTCAGAACCCGACCCGACGACGGCATATAGACCGCATGAATTCGACTGCGGGAGTTCTTCCAAACCTGCAAGGGGTTCGCCTTCGTGTAGTGAGAGAAGGCCTTCCCGGGTGATTCCGGAAGTTCGAAACGCATCACAGAATAGCTGAACGCGCCCCTGTCCGTGTCCTCAAAGGCTTCAGCCATGGCCACTTCAAAATCAGCAGCCGGTTTCTCCTTTAAAAACCGCTCTGATGACTGGAGCCGGAATCGATTGTCCGGTTTCTCAGTTGAATCCCCCGCGAAAATAATTCCCGGAATGATTAACCACAATCCCAGTAGATACCTTTTACGAACATTCATTCTCCCATAGGCAAGTTTGCTCCACCTCAACGAAGGCTGAGGTTCAGGTTTAGATATTCGGCGAATAAAATAAAGCGAATAAAGCACCGGGAACGCTCCATTCGCATCAGGTCAAAGTAGCAGCGGGCGTGGAAAGATTTGTGAACAATCGAAATTCAGAGTTGTAGGTGGGGCGAGACGTTCCTGTCGAACCGATGAATGCCTGAGCGATGTATAAAATGAAGGGAAGCTCAACTCTTCTTGAGGCAGGCTACGGCTCAGCGGAACGTCTCGCCCCACCTTCTAAAGTCGTTGTCTAATTATCACACAATCTCTCGTGAGCGGGCAGTCCCCGTGTTGGACCGGTCCGGCTCCGTCACCTTTGCTCCTCGAGCTCAATTCGCTTCGAATCCCGGAGTTTAAGCGTAAGCCCGAAGGCTCCACCGGTTGAGCGGTCGCTACGCGACGAAAAACGTTCCGACGAATGCTTTCCGTGGGTTAAAAACCCACGGCTATGAATGAACTGTCGCTACGCGACGTATGATTCGCTGCGCGACATACGATTCGCTGCGCGACTCAAGTCACCTCCCCTTAATTGGGAGCGATCTCCACGGGATTGAATCCATTTGCCCACGTAAAGCCCCGGGATTGATTCCCACGTCCAGAAATGAGCTCTCACTACACGACGACGCTGCGAAATGACGCTGTAAACACTGTGCGAACCGCCATCCCACAGGTGTCAGGTAAACGAAAATTGATCGTTCATAATGAACGGGCGTTGAGACAACCGGGGATTCCCTAATCATGTCTGTCGCGTTGCGTTCCCACGTCCAGGAATGAGCTGTCACTACACGACGACACCTCGAAATGAAGCTGTAAACTGTGCGAACCACCAATCCACAGGTGTCAGGTAAATGAGAATTGATCGTTCATATTGAACGGCCGTTGAAACAACCGGGGATTCCCTAATCGTGTCTGTCGCGTAGCGACTGCTCATTCATAGCCGTGGGTTTTTAACCCACGGAGTTTAAGCGTAAGCCCGGACGTCGCATCGCGACCGCTCACAAAGGGAAAACGTCGAAGGCTCCACCGGTTGAGCGGTCGCTACGCGACGAAAAACGCTCCGACGAATGCTTTCCGTGGGTTAAAAACCCACGGCTATGAATGTGCTGTCGCTACGCGACGTATGATTTGCTGCGCGACATCCGATTCGCTGCGCGACTCAAGTCCCCTCCCCTTGATAGCGCAATCTCTGCGGGATTGAATCTATTTATCCACGTAAAGCCCCGGGATTGATACTCACGTCCAGAAATGAGCTGTCAATACACGACGACGCTGCGAAATGACGCTGTAAACACTGCGCGAACCGTCATCCCACAGGCGTCAGGTAAATGAGAATTGATCGTTCATAATGAACGGGCGTTGAGACAACCGGGGATTCCCTAATCGTGTCTGTCGCGTTGCGTTCCCACATCTAGGAATGAGTTGTCACTACACGACGACGCTGCGAAATGACGCTGTAAACACTGTGCGAACCGCCATCCCACAGGCGTCAGGTAAATGAGAATTTGATCGTTCATAATGAACGGGCGTTGAGACAACCGGGGATTCCCTAATCGTGTCTGTCGCGTAGCGACTGCTCATTCATAGCCGTGGGTTTTTAACCCACGGAGTTTAAGCGTAAGTCCGGACGTCGCATCGCGACCGCTCACAAAGGAAAAACGTCGAAGTCTCCACCGGTTGAGCGGTCGCTGCGCGACGAAAAAAACGTTCCGATGAATGCTTTCCGTGGGTTAAAAACCCACGGCTATGAATGTGCAGTCGCTAAGCGACGTATGATTTTGCTGTGCGACTCAGCTCACCTCCCCTTAATAGAGCAATCTCCACGGATTTTGAATCCATTTGCCGACGTAAAGCACCGGGAGTGATACCCACGGCTATGAATGAACTGTCGCTACGCGACGTATGATTTGCTGCGCGACAACTTCCCGCGCCAGTCCAACGATCCCTGAGACTGACTCCAAGGCATTTGAATTGAACAGATTAACAAAGGAAACAGAGAAACAGTCCGGCTCCGTCACCTTTGCTCCTCCAGCTCAATTCACTTCGAATCCCGGTGAATTGTCCCCCAACCAAAAAGGAAAAAAACGATCGAACAGGGTCTGTTCATCGATCCAACCCTGTTCGATCGAAAAGACACATGAATCCGTGCCCGCCCCTTCGATGATGACATCTGCCCGAACTTCCAAGCGGGCTGAAAGCCCGTCCGCACAAAGCCCGCGGGCTTCAGCCCCGGGAATTGCGACATAACCAACAGGCGCCCTGAAGGGGCGCGCGCGAGCCCTGCAAACGTGTTCGCTCCCCGCCTCGCCCCGCCCGATTCATCGCGGGAAAGGGTTGTCAGCCAGTCGGGAAAATTCCATCATGATTTCAAGCCCCCCCCCAATACTATGACGAGATTATTGCTTCTCATCCTCCTGATTACCTCCCTCCCCATTCAATCAATCGCGGCGGATCCTTCTAATCCGAATATCATTATTATTCTTGCCGATGACCTCGGCTGGGCGGAACTCGGCTGCTACGGCAATACATTCAACGAAACACCCCATCTCGACCGGTTGGCAGATGACGGATTGCGATTCACCAACGCCTACGCCGCCGCCCCGGTCTGCTCCCCGTATCGCGCGGCCCTACTGACAGGTCAGGTCCCGGCACGGATCGGGATCACCGATTATCTTCGGCCAAACTCTTCGAATGCGCTTTCGACAGAACACATCACCTTGCCGGAAATCCTGCGGCAGAACGGCTATGGCACCGGAATGATTGGTAAATGGCACCTGACCGGTTACCTCCATCACGACGCTGAAAAGGAGATTCGCCCGGCCGATCATGGCTTCGAATGGAACATCGGCAGCGAGGTGAAGGGTGTCGGGAACGGGGCAAACACCTGGCCTTATGTCTTTCGCGAACAACCCGTTTCGTGGCTCGACCTCAAAGAGAAGCGCCTCGGGAAAGAGGAATACCTGACGGATCGCCTCAACCTCGAAGCTGTGGATTTCATCGAGCGCAGCGCGAAGAACGATCAACCGTTCTTTCTCTACCTCAGCCACTTTGCACCTCACTCCATCCTCAACGGTCGGAAGGAGCTCGTCGAAAAATACAGGACAAAACATCCGCCGGGAAAATCAGGCCGGGAGAATTGCTACCTTTGCGAAGATGCCGGACTTGGGAAAGGGGATCCCGGAAATCATTGGGCGGTTGATCACAATCCCCATCTCGCGGCCATGATCGAATCGATCGACGATGGGGTCGGCAAAATCATGGCGAAGCTGGACGAGCTGGGTATCGCGGACAACACCATCCTGATCTTCACGAGTGACAACGGCGGCGAGACAAACGTGACGTCGAACGCTCCCCTTCGCGGGGGCAAGAGCCAACTTTATGAAGGCGGAATCCGCGTGCCACTGATCGTCCGCTGGCCGGGTCGCGTCGCAAAGGGAAAGGTATCGGCGACTCCGACAACGAACCCCGATTTCTACCCGACACTTCTCGAGGCCGCCGGGATCGAGCCCGATCCGCAACAGACGCTTGATGGCGTTTCCATCCTCGCGACCTGGGAAAATCCGGCGTCCCAACCCGAACGCGACTTTCTGGCGTGGCACTATCCGCTCGATCGCCCCCATTTTCTCGGCGGCGTCTCATCCGGTGCCATCCGCAGCAGAGATTGGAAACTCATCGAACACTTCGACACGGGCGAAAACGAACTCTATTCGCTTGAGGACGACCCTTCTGAAAAAAACAATCTGGCTGCGGAAAACTCGAAAGTGGTCGCGGATCTGAAAAGAAAACTCGGTGCCTGGCGGGAATCGGTCGGTGCCCGAATGCCTTCGCCACCCATCCTGACCGAAACGCGTGCGCTCTATTTCGGCGATCACTTTTCACCGGGCCTCGTCAGCGAGCGGCTCTGGTACACAAAAGACTGGGTCGCCGAAGACGGCGTCTTGAATCGGCTCGCAACCGGAACGGAGAACACCCGGATTTTTCTCCGTGATGCGGAATACAAAGATGCCGTAATTCAATTCGATTTCCGATTGGGTGATGCGCAGGACGTCCGCCTGATGACGGGCAGCGGCGGTGGCTACAACACGGTGATCCACCTGCGGCCTGATCACTTTTTCATCCAGACCGCGCTCGACCGGTCGGTCCCCTATTTTTCCTACCGGCACGGCGAATGCGCCTTCGCCTTCGATCCTGCGCGCTGGTATACCATGACGGTGGAATTCCTCGGCGACGAAGCCATCGCGCATATTGATCAGGATCACGTCGCCCACGCGAAACACCCGATCATTGATCGAACCCGCCAGTATCTCGCGTTGCAGGTCGACGAGCATTCGGTTGAGTTCGATAATTTTCAGGTCTTCAACGCAACCACGAAAAAGGGTGAATCCGGTGAAGCCGGCCGGGCGCACCTCACATCGGTCATCAATCGGCATCCCGTCGAAAAGACGCTCGAAGAGCAGTTCCAGATCGAGAAATCCAACGCCCATGAAAGGCTCTACCAGAGCGACGAGACCTATCGTTCGCTGGTGATTCGGGTGGACGAGCTCGACGCCCAAAACCGGCAACTTTTCCCTGACGCCTACCGCACTCACAAGGACTACCGAAAAGCGATCGACAAAGAACGGCGAAACCTTCACGAAAACGACCCGGCCTACAAAGAACAGCTCTTTGCGACCCATCGGGCGAGCCGGGCACTGGATGCCTTCCTGGTCGAACAAAAACCGGAGATCGGTGACTGGCCGCGGAGCCGCAAAGAAGCGGAACTGGAACGCCTGCGTCACCAATTCGCAAAAGACGCCAACTATCAGAAGCTCACTGCCGCAGCCGAAGCCGCACAGAAAAAACTGGAGGCCGCCTACCCTCAAATTTTCGTCTCCGACGAAGAGATCACCGCAAAAAAGAAAGCAGCCAGCAACGCGGCGAAAAACCTTCCTGAGTTCAAAGCCGCCCAAAAGAAGCGCGCCGAAGCTTATTATGCTCAACAGGACTATCTTCTGACCAAAGACGAGCCGCTCGCCCGGTTGAACGAGAAGCTTCAATAAAAGCGCTCAATCAAATTGGGGCTCAAAACGAGAATTCGGCGTCCGTTTTCAGCAAGAACGAACAAAACCGCCCGGAAACGCAAGAACCCGTCCCCTCAACGGGAAATGACCTTCCTAAGCTTAGGAGACCGAGTTCCGTACCGGAAATGGCCTTCCTAAGCTTAGGAGACCGAGTTCCGTACCGGAAATGACCTTCCTAAGCTTAGGGGACCGAGTTCTGTACCGGAAATGACCTTCCTAAGCTTAGGGGACCGAGTTCTGTACCGGAAATGACCTTCCTAAGCTTAGGAGACCGTGTTCTGTACCGGAAATGACCTTCTTAAGTTTATGGCCCCCTAAAACTGGCTCTGCTATTCTCGAAGTGCGACAAACACCTACTGGGACTTCAAGGCAAACTACTTCATTTCGCATATCCAAATAAAGTCTACGCATTGCCCGAAATTCCACCATAACATCCATACGGCCATTTCATGTGCCGCTTGTAATCGAGCATCAACTCTGCAAGCGATATGCATCTGAACTCATCAATTACTTCGTCAGCAATGCACGGATAGAGAGTTACCATTGCAATGCTAAAATTACAGTTGGCTGGAATCCTTAGAGCTGAACAAATGTTCTGAAATTCAGTCAATATCCATTCTCCTTTTCTGAGCAACTGCTTCCGATGAGATTTCTTTCTTTCAACGAATCTATCCAGGTCATCCCGCCAGAACCGAGCCTCCAAACCTGTCAGGGCCATTTTGCACTCCAAGAGCAATAGGAGATTCTCTTTAGAGTTGTAGCCAATAAAGTCGATCTCCCCTATTTCTGAAGGAATACAGATCCGATTATCGCCCCGGCCAATCCGATGTTTTACATTTGAGCCATGAAACCCAAGGCTCACCATGTTTCTCCTCACTTGGCGCTCAAACCATCTGCCCGCTTCAAGAGAAAGCTGTTTTACAGCAGTTGCCAGCCTTTTCGTTTTCCATTCCTGAGGCAGTTTTTGATAGGGGACAGAGGTTATGAGATGAATCGCATTCTCGATTGCCATCGAACGGGAAAAGGCGAGGTGATCTCCTGTTTCATGAGGAAATAAAAAGAATCCCCGTCTCAGTGCCCTGCTCTCTTGCTTTGGATTCCAAACCACCCGCTTGTCAGCAATCAGAGACTTCGGAGTTACGGTAAACCCATCAATCACTTTTGAAACAATTCCGCTGGTAATCCCTGATGCTTTGACTAGTTGCTCTATCAGGTTTTCTCGATGGATAAAAAGAGTTTGAAGTCCATCCTCCAATGGATTGGATCCTTCTACGGCCTGTTTAATTATCGCTAAGAACTCACGATATGAGATGCCTTGTTCCTCTTCAAAGGCTACGTCCAGAATTTCAAAATGTTTTGTGGTATCTTGATCAAACTGAGGCTGTTCAACGAACTCATCACGTGAAGTTCTGTCGGTTCGTACCCGCTCATAAAAGCGTTCATCAAAACGTTCATTCTCACCCGATATTCGGATATCCAAAAACATTCCAGAGCGGAGGGAGTCGATCTCTACAAAAAATTGATCTGGAAACAAAGAATGCAAACGCTCACTCATCTCAGCAAGTGATGAAACAGCTTCGGCGCAAAAGAGCGCAATTTCCAATTTTGGAACAAGCATCTTGTTATTCGCTTTAGGCTGATCACCAGGCGACTCGCAGCAAATGAGTTCCACCAGATATTTGATTGCTCGCTTAAAATTCCCTTCAATCTCTTTCCATTCCAATCGCATTGGAATATCAGTGATACCTTTTCCGTGGAGGATCTTACCAGCCTCATCATACTGAGTCAGCAGAAGTTCAGCACAGCTTCTACAAGCGATCTGTTCCGTCACTTGCTTAAGCTGCCTCTCGTAGAATCCAAATAGATCCTGAATCGCTCGATTTGCTTCATCTCCAAAATACCGGCCTGACTTATGACGCGTGATCAAATAGTCTCGGGCACGTTCGAGAACGAATTGCTCACAAGACTTAGAGGGACGAAGAATTTTCGCCGGTCCGAAGGTTTGAAACATAACGTACAATACTCCCTTACTTTGACATTTCGAGGCGGACACGCCCCCTCCACAGGAGGAGGCTGATTCGTTCGTTAACCCCTTCTACAGCCCTCGTCGCAATTTGCCTTGGTTTCAGGCGGTTGATTCACTTTTGGGGCGCAGTATTAGACTATCTCCCGTTGCCCCCCGACTCTTGCCTTCTTAACTGAAACAAAAGCTCTACTAGGAAACAAACTTTAGGTGATGAATTTGCGAGAACTCCAGTAGGACCATATGGGAGGAGGAAGTATGAATTGAAGATGAAATCGCTCCATTTCACCTCCTCACCGCTTTTACTCTCAGTGTAAAAACCCCCTGTTTTGAGGCGATTTTTCGACAAAATGACACTTTCTTGCCCTAGTGGGATTGGGGACTGGGTTGTACGTGTCGCAATTCAAATTTTACAGGTCTGGAATTGAGGTGAAATATATCTCACCTCAAAAACAAGAGGTTCACATAAACAAACCTAAATATGAAAACCCAAACCCATAAACTAACATGAGACGCTTGATCTATTACTTGTTCAATCCGTTCAAATCGAAGAAAATCAGTGTGATTGGCTTGATCCGTTTCACCACTGAATTGCTGAGTCGATTCAATCACCACAATGACGAAGGTCAGTTTGATGAGCGAATTGAAGCCACCGAAGATGCCCTGGCACTGCTGGTGGATGCCTACACGCTGGATGCCACCAAACTCGGGGTGCGGAAAGCGCGGAAGTCGACCAAGAACCAGTTCCGGGATGCGCTGCTGCCAGCTGTTGAAACGATCTACGGCAGGCTGACAGGGGTATACGGAGCCCGATCTGATGTACTGAAGGAATTCTTTCCTTTCGGACGGACGATCTTCTCTAACTGCCCGGATGATATGTTGAGCAGTCATCTGACGATTCTGGTGGACCAGAGTATTGTGCATGCCGCTGAGCTGGAGGCCGATCTTTTGACCGACATCTCAGACCTGCGTGATGCGTGGCTGGACATCTACGATGCCAGTGAAGATTCAACCGGCGACAAAGCGAGCACTGAGGCGACACGCCGTAATGCCCGCACTCGTATGCAGGATGAGCTTTATCTGTGTCTACTGAAGATCGCAGAGATTCACTATAAAGATGATCCCGACCAAATCGGATTGTATATGCAACAGTATCTGCTCGGCGGACCTGCCGCCACTCCGGTGAGTGGCACCAACCCTACTCTGCCGCCACCGGCGACTGGCTCCGGCTCTACATCGGTATCCACCTCCGGTTCATCCGCGAGTACCGGAAGCTCCGGCAGCGGTTCCGGCAGCAGCAGTATGGGCAGCTCCGGCAGCGTGGGTTCAAGCTCTGCCGGTTCATCCAGCATGGGCTCATCCAACGGAGGATCATCATCCAGCGCCGGCAGCTCAAGTGCCAGCTGATTTGACGAACTGAATATTAACAAAAGAGGCTGCGGGGGAATTCTCCCGCAGCCTTTTTGTTTTGTCCTCGTCTAAGATTTCGCCCCGGCCGGTTCAGATCGGGGCCTTTTTAGACCATTTCTCAAAAGTCTTTTCATAAATCAATTTTTTTTGACCGTATGATCATTGCTCGCTGCGCTCGTTTGGCTTTTTTAAGCCGGCCCAAATTCCCCGTGCCTTCGTTCCTTTTCAGTCGTGGAGGAAACTCCACTTCCTCAAAGCGCCTTGTCACAGCAAATTTTGACTCGGCTGATTCACGAAAGGACTTTTGAGAAACGGTCTATAAGAACTGGTCTCAGATTTTGTGGATCCTGCCTCTGATGGCTTTGCGAAGCTTCAGCCCGCCGTTGTCGACGGAGCCATCGGACGAGTCAACCTGCGCCAGAATGGATCGAGACGACGTGCGATGATTTGAATCGCACCCGCAGTTTCACCGGCTGATTCAGCTTCGTCGAGAAATCGCTCAGACGCATAGAGCAGGGCCAGGTCTCCCTCGCTGATTTCCACGACATCGAGATATCGCATCGCGGTTACCTGATCGATCCCGAAGCTCGCCAGAGTCTGCGCATCAAAAGGCTCCGCAGTATTGGACAACACGGTTAATTTTGCCGGATCGGATGATGCCACGGCCCGCTTGAGTAGCGTATTCCAAAAATACGCATTCCCGGGGACTTCAAAACCAAGGAGAACGGTTTGGCCTTTCACAGTCCAGCGAAGGCATCCGTGTTCGCTGCCCGGAACGGCTTCTTCCCGCTGCCCGACGGCTGAATGCTGCCGGCCAACAACACGAATCAGTTTCTCGATGCGCCGGAGATCCCATGGCATTTGCGATGAGTCCGCGGTCAGCAGTTCCATCTCCATGTCCTGTAATCGCTGCTCCGGTTCGTTGGCGGCAAACGGATTGGCGGGCACCGGTGGCTGAGGGCGGACACTCTGCACATTCAACATCCCGGCCTGAAACTGGCTGGGAATATCAGCCAGAGGCTTTGGCTGCTGAGACGGCATCGCGCCGGTATCACTCACGGCACGGCCACCTGCTCCGCGAATTTCTTCAATGATCGAATTAATCCCGGTGAGGTTTCGTGCCGGCGAAGACGGCGGCGGCGGGGTCTGTTGAGGCTGAAAGTTTTGCGCCGGTGCCGGAGCGGGGTCCTGAGGGACTGGATTCTTCGGGGCCGCTGGAGGCGGCGGAGTCACCGGTGGCTTGGGAGTGGTCCGCGACCGAATCTCTTCCTGTTGCCTTTGCTGATGTTTGATCTGGCTGGCAATGGGATTGGCAGCGGGTTCAGGCAGGGGTTTTGACTGGGAGAAAATAGGGGACAGCGATGGCCGTTGTGCCGGCGGTTGCTGAACATTGGGTTGCTGAAACGGTTGGGCCGGGGGCTGCTGTGGAGTTGGAGCCACAGGAGCCGGAGCCGGTTGTGGCGGCACCACGGGTGACGTGGGCGGGGCAGGAGGTGCCTGCGTTTGCGGGGTGCCGGAGAACCGAGTGCCGACACATTCCCACTGCTTGCGAGCGCATCGGATCACATCGCGTGGATACAAGGCTGGAGTCTCGGGATCATCCCAACGCTCTTCTGTCCGCACGTAGTTGGCAAACTTCCGGGCAGACTCAGGGGGGATCCCCATGGCTTGAACGCGACCGGAAATCAGGGCCATGGCCGGTTCAATCCCGATGCCCCCGAGATTGGCTGGCTCACCTGTCAAACGGTCGAGCCACGCAGAGGGAAGTCGCTTTTCAAATACCGAGTCCCACACATCATCATTCAAACACAACAAGGTAAGGGAACGTGGCACTTCGGCCCGCAGACTGGTCAGGATCTCGGCGATTTCCATTCCGGCGGTATCAGACCCAAAGAACCCGTCCAGGTTATCGGCCACAAACGCCGCGGGGCGACATTCTGTCGAAATACGCAGAAACTGAAGGGTGCGTTCACGGCTTTCTCCGGGGGTCAACCCTCTCAGTGCACCCAGCGAATCACTATGGCCTTCGGTTTGGTCAAGGAATACTCCGCCCCAAAAAGCGATGGCACGCTCGGTTAACTTCCACCGGGTCGACATCGGGCGTCCAGCGGCAGCCGACAGCTCCGGGAGACGCTTGCGGATCCATGGCAGAATCTTTGTCCCCGAATTCGGAGCCATCACGTCTCTATAGTGCAGGCGCAGTGAAACTTCCGTCTCCGGCAGATCCTTTTCCTGGATGGATCCTTCCGCGATGGCCGCCTGCAGGATATTGGAGAGGAAAAACCGGGCGGTCTCGTCCATCAAAGAACACCCGACGTGCTGAGGACAACGGGAATCCTGATATTGGCGCAGAACAGAAGCCAGCATCACCGGCCAGCCAATGGTGCGGGACGGATCAAACGGCAATGTCATCGCAGCGACCAAGCTTTCGGTGACGCTCCGCAGTCTCCCGATCAGGTGGCTCTTTCCATAACCCGCCCGGGGAGCGGCAATCAGGATCGTCCGGCCGGAATTTCCCCAATGCTGGCCCCGCTCGCCATCGCGTACCAGGCTTTCGAAAAGCCGCACACATTGCGACATCGCCGCAGTATGAATTTCAGGAACGCCGGGAAGCGTTGTGGCGCGATCGACATAGGTGTCGTCGATAAAAGGATTCGCCGGGGTTCGATCAGGATCCGATGGAGGCAGGTCAGATAGATTTCTCATCTATAAAAGGCTTGTGTTGAGTTTCGGTCTGCATTTCTACCCTGCGAGACTCAAATATGCAAGTTTTTTATAAAACTGATAACAAATAAAGCCATTCCACCTGAATATTATGGAAATTGGCGTTCAATTCGGCAGACTGGGAAGCTCTCAGAATCGAATCGGGACTCCAAGCTTTTTGTTTAAAATCCATCCGCATCTTTCGTTTTGACATGCGAATACCTCGTCCCCGTCTTTTTTCAGGCTTGCTCAGAAGTCTCAAAAACATTACATCCCCCCCCATGAAAGCCCCTATTTTCTCGCTCCTGGCTACCGTTCTCGCAACTACCGCCCTCATTGCTCAGGATGATGTCGCCAAAAAACATCCAGCTACTCACGCAGAGGACTTTGAACAGATTTTCGATGGCAAGGATCTCTCCAAGCTGAAAACAGAAGGAAACTGGGAGGTGCAGAAAGACGGATCACTTCACCTCACTCCCCGCGAAGGTGAAAAGGGCTGGACCCGATACAATCACTACATCTGGTTGCCCGGCGAATACGGTGATTTCATCTTCGATTTCGAGTTCAAATACACCAAAGGCGGGAACTCAGGGCTGTATTTCCGTTGTTCCGATGACATTGATCCTACGAAATCGGGTTTCGAGGTTCAGATCCTGGATTCCTTTGGAGTTGAAAAGGAACTGGGTCATCACGACATGGGCGGGATCATTCAAACCCAGGGCGCCTCGAAAAACGCGTCTATCGCACCCGGGGAGTGGAACCGTATGACGGTCAGCATGAAGGGAGATCATCTCACCGTTGTTTTGAATGGCCATCTCATCCAGGATTTCAATCTTCGGGAGAAGAAGCCTGAAAAGAAAGAACTGGCAGCTAAAGGTAAGATCTGCATTCAGGATCACGGCCTTCCTTTCACCGTTCGGAACATTCAGGTGAAGAAGCTCTAAGCAGCCTGACAGGATTTGAGACGGAACCTGGAGATTGATCCCCGGATCACTCCATTTCCTTTCATCTGATAATTGCGGCAGATTTGCAATTCACTGTGTCAAATCACTTGCATCCTCGCTGAAAGTCACTACATTCGCCGCCCTTCGAAAATTCGAACCATACCTTTTCAGTCATGTCACAGCACGCTACTCTCAAGAGATCTAAGAACGTCGGCGCAAAACGCTCCGTATTGAAGCGGTTTGAGCGCGTCAAGTTGCTCCGTGCACGCGGTGAGTGGGAAGAAGGCACCAGCCCGTTGGGCCTGCCGAAGACCAAGCCAGATGCCTGATCATACGGAAGGCATTCGCCTCAATAAATTCCTCGCGTCCTGCGGGGTCGGCTCACGCCGCAAATGCGATGAATTGATCGCTGAAGGTCGGGTTGATATCAACGGCAAGCTCTGCCTTGAACTCGGCACCAAGGTTCTGCCGACGGATCACGTCAAGTTCGACGGCCGTCATATGCGGCAGCAGACCGAGATGACGATTATCATGAATAAGCCGAAAGGCTATTTGTGCACCCGTGATGACCCGGAACGTCGCAAAACTGTTTACGAACTCCTCCCCAAGCGTTTCCAGCACCTCAATTACGTCGGTCGACTGGATCTGCAGAGCGAGGGTCTGCTTATATTCACCAACTCAGGTGAGCTGAATGCCAAGCTGACCCACCCCCGCTACCACGTTCACAAAGAATACGAAGTGTATTTGGACCGCGTGTTTGATATCAGCCTGAGAGACAAGCTCATCGAGGGAATTCACATTCAGGAAGGCCTCGCAAAAGCGGTCGATGTAAATTTCTTTGCCAAGAAGCGCTGCCACATTGTGTTGGCACAGGGCTACAACCGGCAAATTCGCCGGATGTTTTCAAAGCTCGGCTACAAAGTTCGTGAACTGGAACGCTTCCGTATTGGTTCGTTCGTAGATCTCGATCTAACTGTGGGGAACTTCCGTCCCATGAACAGCAAAGAGATCGCGTTGGCGACGCAGAATCATCCCGACGAGCCAATCGACACCTCCTATACGGACACGGTGAGAAATTCGCCAAAGAACCGCGGGCGTGATCGCAGCTAATCAGTCCCCTCTTTCACGGGAAGGATTTGTGTTTGTGATCCTGTTCAATTTCTGGTAATCCAGATGAATGGAACGATTGAGGAGCCCCCGCTTTCTGAAAGTGTGCATGTTATTGCTGCTTCTTGCGCTATTCCCCCTACCATTGAGTCGCGGCGCGGACGAAACGGTAGTGCCACCCCCGTTGCCTGAAGAAACCCTTCCCGGTGTGAGCCTGGCTCAGGGGATTTCCCAAATGACAGGCGTCGCCATCTCCCCACTGCTGGGAGTCTCCGCTATCGGTGCGTGGAAATACTGGCGAACCGATGCATCAAAACGCCACCTCCTGCCCTGGTTTTGCAAACCGCTCTTCTGGGGGATTGGCCTGAGTATTCTCGCTCTCATTTTTCTAAAAGACTCCATCGGAGCCGGCGCACCTCCTTTTGTGAAGAAGCCGCTGGATCTGCTGGAGTTGTTTGAAAGTAAATTCAGTGCTGTGATTGCCTCCACGGCCTTCGTGCCCTTCGTGGCCCGGCAAATGGAGTTGCACTTCTCCGAAGAACACTCCGTCAATGCCGCCGCATCCGCTGTTGGTTCGACCGAAATGCTGGCCTCTGTTCCCCTCGCCTTCAGCATGCACTGGCTGTTCGTTCCCATCTGTGTGTTCGGCTTTCTTATGGTTTGGGTCGTGAGCCATGCCATCAATGTCCTCATTCTGTTATCGCCGTTTGGACTGATCGATGCGTTCCTGAAATCCTGCCGGATCTTCCTCCTTTCTTCCATCGCGGTCCTCTATGCGATTCACCCCGCCCTCGCAGCGGCGGTTTCTCTGGCTGTGATTGTCATCGCTGCGATCCTGGCCCCGGCTGCATTCCGTCTCAGTGTGTTTGGCACAATCATGTCGATCGACTACGTGGCGTCGATCTTTCGGAAAGAGCCCGCCATCAGAAAAGTCCACTGCTTTCTGGCCAAGCGCGGCAGCAAGCGGATGAAGGTGCGGACATTCGGCTGGGTCGAACGCAATCCGGAGGGACGACTCGCCTTTCACAGCAAATTTCTGTTCGTCGGCCCGACCCGCTCGCTGGTCCTGCCGGATACCGAAGAGTTCTCCATCACGCGAGGCATGATTTTCCCTTCACTGTCGATGGTACCGCCCGGCTCAGAAGACAGTCAGTTGATCGTCAATCTTCTACCACGGTTCAGGGGCCAGGTCGAAGAAGCTGCCGCTCACCTACAGATTGTTCAGATTCTGGACTCTCCTGTCACCCGCGGCGTAAAGGCGATGTTCCGCTGGCTGAAGGAAACTCTCAAGGCCGGGCGGGACAAACTCATCGATGTCGCCTCCGATGTCGCAGATACAGTTAGCCAAAAACGACTTCCCCCGCCACCGGCGGCATAAGCCGGGCCTTGTTGTCACTCTTGCTTCGGCCCGACTTCCTTCAGCAACACCTCCACTGCCTTCTCCACCTGGCGATCTTTGCCTTTGGCGGCATCACCGGGCAGTGGCCACACGATGTGATCCGGCACCGCCCCGTTTAACTCCATGTCGGCCCCGTCGCTGAGTCGATACCAGCCACGGAACGGAATGCGCAGGATACCCACGTCCATGATCTGAGCCGCCCCCGTTGATATCACTCCGCCGGCTGTAGTCACGCCCACCAGTTGGCCCCGGCCAAGTTCTTTGATGGCATGGCTGAAAATCTCAGCATTGGAAAAGCTGTTCTGATTACAAAGAACCGTGATCGGCTTTGTCCACGTGGCATAGACCAGACGGTCCTGCGGATACCCCGGACCACCACCCCGCGGGACGGTGAGCGCATGGCGCGGTGGAGTCAAAACTGTCAGCAAATGGTCAGCCGTGAAGCCACCACCGTTGTCACGCACATCAATAATCAACCCGTCCTTACCGGCACCACGGGCATAGATCTCTTCCTCGAACTTGAGAAACTCATTCCACTGCATCCGCGACACATGAATGTATCCGAGCCGGCCCTTGCTCAGCTTTTCGACCATCTCAGCCGTCTTCTTATATCGGTCCTTTTGCAGCAACGCAGTCGCAGTCGACCAAGTCGTACCGGGAATCATTACAATCCGTTTCCCCCCTTGCGGCTTCTTCTCTTTTGCTGCTTTGCCATTCTGCTTTTCCCCCTTGCGTGGCGTCATGGTCAGCTTGAGCCCCGTGATCGACGGCCCGTTCAAGAGGGCTGTTAAATCCGTCTCCGGATTCACCTTCTCCCCGTTGATCTCCAGGATCACATCACCGGACTTCAAATCGATCGACTTTTTATCCGTCGTGCTCCCGGGAATGACATAGTCAATCTTCAACCCCGGTCCTTTGTGGGCCGGATCCAACTTCACACCGAGATGAGGCGTGGTATCAGCCCACCCCAAAGTGCCGGCATTGAGAGCGATCCCCAATGCCGTGCCAGATGTCTTAAAGCCCAGGTGCGAACCGTTCAACTCACCCAGCAACATTGCCACAACACGCTCGAACTCCTTCGGCCCGTTCGCAGTCGCTGCGGCATTCTCATACTTCTTCCGGATCGCCAACCAGTCTTTCCCATTCAGATTCTCATCATACCAGGAGTCCCGCATCTTCCGCCAGATCTGATGAAACGCAGCTTTGCGATACTTGCGCACATCGTATTCCTGATTCGCCCGAAAGCTGTAAGTCACTGACTTCCCTTTTGAGAATGTGGAAGGAACTCCTCCCACCAGCCAATAGATCGTATCATTCTTCGCATCCCATCGAGCCAGCCCACCGATCTTTGAACTCAGTAACGTCGGAGTCGGCTTCTCAGAAATCGTGGCAACATAAGTCCCCTTCACACCTTTCACCGTAGCGGTAAACGCGAGTTTCTTACTGTCATGCGACCAGAAAAGCCCGCTCTCCCGGGAGTTCGGGATCGATATCCGACGCAGGCGTTCATGAAGATCATCGAAATCAATCTCCACCAGCTTCTTCTCGTCAGACTTCTTATCCGGCTCCGGTTTCTTCTCCTCTTCTTCGGGTTTCTTTTCCGGTTCAGCCGGCTTCTTAGCCACGGCAGGTTTCGGATCAACTTTGGGAGCCGCCTTCGGTTTGGAATTGGGGTCAGGCTTTGGCTTCGGAGTCACCTTGGGAGTTGGCTCCACCTTCGGGGCCGGCTTGGCGATCTCTTTCTTTTGCACACCTGCCACCGGCGCAGATTTCTTCGGAGCCGACATCGCTTTCGGATCGCTCTGCTTCGGTTCAGGTTCAACCTTGCCTGATTCCTCCTTCTTCGGCTCATCCTTCTTCGGCTCGTCTTTCTTCGGCTCGTCCTTCTTCGGCTCGTCCTTCTTCGACTCGTCCTTCTTCGACTCGTCCTTCTTCGGTGGAGCTTTCCGCTCCTTCTTCATCTTTTCGATTGCTGATTCCAGTGTCTTCTGCCGCTTGTCCTCCTCTTCCACATCCCGCGTCAGATGGACGTAGTAAATATCCGTCTCGGTTTCAAACCGACGCCCCACAAAGGCGATCATCTTCCCGTCCGGCGACCAGCGGGGCGATGTATCGTTGTCCGGATGCCGTGACAGATTGTAAGGCTCACGATGATCATCGAGCGGCTTGATCCACACATCAGAGTTGAAATCATTATCACTCACGGAGTAGACCACCCACTTCCCGTCAGGAGAAAAATCATACTGCGGGCTGTTCCATGACTTCACATGCCGCCTCGCATTCTGCCCGTCCGGATCCGCCGTGAACAGATTCCCCTGCCCTTCGATGTATCCGATCCGCTTCCCGCCGGGCAGGAATTGCAGATCAAACTTCGGCAGCTTATTCTTCGTGATCGCCGAGATCTCAAACTCATCGTTCTGCCACAGATACTTGTCCTTGTCTGCAGCCTCCGCCTTAAAGATGTCCATGTTGCCAACCGACTCCCGGATGAAATAGACACCGCTGTTATCTGCCGCAAAAACCGGCTCCCTCTCCTCCACCTCCGTGCGAGTGATCTGCTTCGGTTGCTTCGCCACCGTGTCCATCACCCAGATATCCCCTCCCGCAGCAAAAGCCATCTCCAGACCGTCGCTTGAGAAACTCAAGTTCGTTGCCTTCGTCAGCAGTCGGCGCACCATAGGGTCGTTCAGGCTGTCATCCGCTGCGATCAGCTTCAGTTTCACCGGGGCAGCAGCCTCCCCTTCCGCCGTCAGATCCATGCGGAAAAATTCAAATTCCTTCCGGAAAACCAACGCGCTTCCATCCCCCGACAGGGCCGGAGCAATCACCGAATCCTCAGGGAATTCTGTCACCTGCACTTCCTTTTTTGAAGCCAGTTCATATTCCCACACATTGAACTGATTGTTCTCCCCGTGGTTCCCCACGTAATAAAAGCTCTTCCCGTCCCGTTTCCAGAGCGGTGAACGCGCCGGAGTCTCCCGGGCAATCACCTTGGTGAACTTCGGCGTTGTCGTTTCGAGGTTCTCCGCCAACCAGATCTGGGACGCCTTCGTGCCGCGATACCCCTTCCGATACAAATCATACCCCTCACGGGTAAAGAGGAGTGATTTTCCGTCCGGCGAAAGCGATGCTTCACCTGCGCATTCCGCATCGAACAACAGCGACTCCGCCTTCCGCTCAGTCAGGTCAACTCTATAAAACCGCACCGAACTCCGCGTGCCGAAATCCCGGCTTCCCGAGATCAGGATCGACTGGCCATCCGGATAAAACGCGAGCACCCGCGATCCACTGCTGTGAAACGTCACCTGTTTAGGAATCCCGCCTCGCACCCCCACCACAAAAACCTGGGGTTGCCCGTTCAGCTCGCGGACAAAGGCAAGTTGCTTGCCGTCCGGCGAGTATACCGGGCGGCTTTCCTGGCCCCGGTGAGTTGTGATCCGCCTGGCACGCGAACCTTTCATGTTGGAAGTCCAGATATCACCCGCCCAACCAAACGCGACCTGTGATCCGTCAGGCGAAAGCGCCGGGTAAGTTCCCAGCGTGATTTTAGTCGGACGTAGTTCCTGGGCGACGAGAGATTGGATCCCTGCCAGTACGGCAGCGACAAGAAGGCAGATAGGTCGGTTCATGAAGGGTGAGCGGGAAATCTACCCGAAAACCCGATGCCATGTCGATTAAGAATCATGGTAATTCGAGTCATACGTGATAATTCGCTGGATCAGGTCACCAGAGCAACGAGTAGGGCCGGAGGCGCGATAGATGGTAGCCGGTGGTGAAGCGAGCTAAGGGCGAACAAACCACCGGAATCAATCGAATCAATATCCGGAGCCCTGAAAGGGCGACACAACACGTCGATCCGCCAACGCGCGGGACGGTAGTATAGGTTCTATCGCCCTTTCAGGGCTCCATCCCTTGTGATGGTCCATTTCCGGTGGCTTGCTCACCCTTGGGCTCGCTTCACCACCGGCTACCATCTATCGCGCCTCCGGCGCTTCCATTGCGACGCTTCCATTGCGACGCTTCCATTGCGACGCTTCCATTGCGACGCTTCCATTGCGGCGCTTCCATTGCCAGATGAGACGAGCCCGGAGAAAAAACCCTCGCGCCATGAACGTCGCACGATCAGACAGGGTATGTTCATCGATCAAACAGGGTCTGATCGTCGAAAACCTCCCGGGCCCTATGCAATAGTCATCATTCTCTCGCGGACGACCTTCGAGTCGATGCAATGCTCATCATTCTCTCGCAGACGACTTTCGAGTCGATGCAATGGTCATCTTCCTCTCGCGGACGACCTTCGAGTCGATGCAATGGTCACCCTCCTCTCGCGGACGACTTTCTCGCCGCAGGAAGGTGTATTTTGTCGAAAACCGGCCACCAATGCGGCAACTCAAGGTTTAACTTCCGACCCGTCGCATGGCATTGCCCCAGTTGTCAAAAGTTCAGCTTAGGGCTTTGGCCTCAATTGAAGCTGAGGATACTGCCGCGGGCAAACCCGGGGAGGCAAAGCAAAGATTTCGAAGTCGTCACCTACTTTCCAATCGCTCTATCAAGGCACTTGTCGCAAAAGGATTTCCGCATAACGTCCTCGCATGTCTCATCCTGTGTCCGGCTCCGCCCTCACGATCGAGGGCCTCTGCGAAGGGCTCGATCTACCGGAAAATGTTCTGAAATTTGCGGATGTGCCCGGCGGTCAGGTTCTCTTCGGGGCGGGTGCACTCGCCGAAATCGGAGACAACGCCGCCGCTCTTGGCGGGACTCGAGTTTTGATCGTTACGGACTCAGGTATCGCTGCCACGGGTCATCCCGAACGGGCAGCGCAATCGATTCGGGACAGTGGGCTGGATGTTTTGATTTTTGACGAAGTGCATGAGAACCCGAACACCAATGATGTCTACCGCTGCGTCGAAGTGGCGAAAGAGTTCGGTGCTGATTTGCTGGTAGGGCTCGGAGGCGGCTCCTCGATGGACACTGCGAAGGGAGCTAATTTCATCCTGACAAATGGGGGACGAATGCGTGACTATTGGGGCGTTGGAAAGGCTGAGAAGCCTATGCTGCCACTGATCGCGGTGCCGACCACTTCGGGAACGGGTAGTGAATGCCAGAGCTTTGCGCTGATTGCTGATTCCGAAACTCATGCCAAGATGGCCTGCGGCGATAAGAAAGCAGCCGCAGCGGTGGCTATTCTCGATCCGGAACTCACGGTGACGCAGCCGCGCTCTGTCACGGTTCATACGGGAATCGATGCGATTTCTCACGCTCTCGAAACAGCGGTCTGTAACAAACGAACCAATATCTCTGTGGCTTATTCCCGGGCGGGGTGGCGCTTATTAAACGCAGGATTCGAGCGCGTCATCGAAGCACCGGACGACCTGTCGGCACGCGCCAGGATGTTGCTCGGCTCTGCTTTTGCCGGCACTGCAATCGAAAACTCCATGCTCGGGATTGCCCATTCATGTGCGAACCCACTGACCGCTCATTTCGGAACCGTTCATGGGCAGGCTGTGGGCGTGATGCTTCCTCATGTGATCCGGTTCAACCGTGAAAGAGATGCCGGGACGGCTGAGATCTACGAAGCTTTTGGTGGCACTGAAATTGACAAGCGAGTTGAGGAGCTGCTCCAACTTTCCGGCATGAAAACGGAGATCACTTCACTGGGAGTTACCGAAGATAAAATTGCCCAGCTCGCTGAAGAGGCTGCGGCTCAATGGACTGCGCAATTCAATCCCGTGGCCGTTTCAGCGGAAGATCTCGCGGGGATTTACCGCTCCGCTCTGTAGAGTTCCGTTTCCGGCCCGGTTACTTACCTTTTTTCCGCCAGTACTCGATTTTCGGCGGGGTATCGCCCTGAAAGCGGGCGAGGATATCGCTGATCTTTTTGAGTATAAACGGGGCTTTGATAGAGCGCCCATTTTTGGTGTAGGCAATGTCGTCGGCCACAAAAGTGGCAGCGTGAAGCGGCTCGCCAGTCTCAGGGTGGAGAACGAGGATCACATCTCCACACCGCTCAAGTGTCTCGATCTTTTCGTAGGCCGAATGCAAAAAGGCGAGCGCCTTTGCAGGTTCCCCGTATTCACTTCTGGGAGTGTAGTTGAAGAAGTTCGTGGCCGTCCACAGACTGTCAGGAAAAACACCGTCAACCCCGAGCGACAGGGATGGAAATCGATTGAGGTATTTCTTGGGAGTCGGCGGCAACAAATGGATTATGTCGAGATTATGGCCTCCCGGCCCTCTTGCCAGAGACTTGAGTAACGGGGGCATCTCTCCATTCTGGAAATTGCCCCGCCAGTACTCCCGCAGGGCTGGAATATCTGACTCGGGATTCACTTTGATTCGTAAAACCAAACTCCGCGTTCTAGTGAGAGCTTTCATCAGAGCTCTCTCCTCTTTGTCTTCCGCGACCTGAGCGATCAGGAGATGCACATCCGAAAATGCCAGGGTATCACCGATCAAATAGGTCAAAGCCTCGATCCGCTCGATATTCTTATCAGACAAATTACTCTTGGAGAACCACTCCTGTACGTTGCCCGACTCGATGATCACCGGGTTATGATAGAAGCCGTTTTCCGGCCACTTTCTGAGTTCCCGGTAGATCTTGCTCCGGGTCTCCGGAGTGATGGATGTGAGTACTTCGGGGGTGGGAAAGAAGCGAAGGACAGAACCCGCTCCCAGCGGCGGGACTGATTTGATGACTTTCTGCTGAAGCTCTTCAGACATCCCGCATTTCGCAAGAAAAGTCTGAACATCAGCCTTATCCCAGTCGGGAAAATACCAGATGGCTCTACCGGAGGGGACCTGAGTCAGGTCCATCACCGCCTTCGGGGCTTCGAGGTAAGTGAAATGATATTCCAGATCACCCCACGGCCCGGGATTACATTGAACGATCTGATTTTTGAAATCGCTAAATCCCCGAAAGGTCTGTGCCGCGACCTCGGATTGCCAAAGCAGAACGCTCAGACAAGCGAACAGGGGAATGTGGAGATCAACCTTCATTCGCGGAATTCCGGCTTCAGTCGGAAGAATGAAATTGATACTTTCTCTACGCTCAGGTAGTCGCGCACGACGTCATCCAACCGGGCAATGACCCAGGGCCTCCCCATGCTTTTGCCATTCTTCGAAAAAACCAGATCGTCTGCGATAAAATTACAGGCATGGATCCAATCGCCGTTGGAGCTGTCTAAAATCATGATCAAATCTCCATACTGAAGGGGGCGGGACGCGCGGACATAGCGCTCGCGAAAGATGTGGCCGACAAAGTCGAGATGACGTTCAGGAGGATCCTGCGCGAAGAAGCTGAATGCGGACGAAAAACAATCCGGCAGCTCTACGGAGTATTCCAGACTGGCATCGGTTGGGTAGGTGTTAAGCCACTTGCGCGGAACCGGAGGCAGAAGCTGAGCGATATCAAGGCAATCGACACCGCTGGTCAGGACAACTGACTCGAGCAACGCGGCCACTTCAGCATTTCTTCCATCACCGCCCCAATAATCGCTCAACGCATTCAAATCACTGGAGCCATCGAGTCGCAAACGCACTGACAGTGAAACCTCACGACCAAGAACTTTCAACACCCGGTTTCTCTCTGCTTCGTCGTTTAGTTTCCCGAAAACATAGGAAACGTCCGAGAACCTGATAGTTTCCCCACGCTTGTAGCTGAGCCGCTCAATAAGATTCTCAATTTCAGGCGAAAGACCGCTGGGAACGAGATCGAAGGAATTAAATACCTTATTGGATACGGAAAACGGGAGATGGAAGCGACTGAGATCAACCCGCGGATACAACAGGGGATAAAGAGTGGACCTCTGGTTATCCGTCATTCTTTCGATGATATCGCCAGGGGGGCGAATTTCGACGCTCCCGTTGTTCCGGGTAAGAAACTCTTTCCCGGTCAACCGGGCGACAGTCCCGGCTTCAAACCCGCTAGTGATCAGGATGTTGGCAACCCATTCAACACTGCGCCCTTCTTCGAACTTCCAGACCGTGCCTGATTTGTAATCAACCAGATCATTGGAGATGGAGATATAAGTATCCGTTGGCTCCAATACGATTGGGAGGTATTCGAGAGTCCCCCAGGGGCCGAATTCACCCGTCTCAATCCCCTGATGGTCTTGAGAGGCGACAATCCTCCCTGCCATACATCCAAAGAATAGTAAGAGGGTAAATATTAATCGGTTCATCCATCTCTTGCGACCCAGTCACCATAAAACATTTGATTGGGCATGTTGTTGCGTAGAAAGCAGCAATAGTGCCCAATTTGTCTCTGGTTGCCAAAAATCGATGTTGTTAAGTTAGGAGGTCGCTAAAATTAGCTGACTGACGGGGAATACAACTGAGGATTCATTACGTGATCATGAGATCACTTCACCGGATTGAACTCTCTTAATATTATTCCGTCACAACAGCGAGACTTTGCCCCTTAACATCCAACGGTTTTTCGAAACGATATCGGAACATTCCTAGAAGCGTTCCCTCCTCAACGCCATGGCATTTGGCACAGCTTGCCGTGGCCCGGAGCGGCCCGTAGCCGAGAACGGATTCTCCATCCAAATGGAAATCACGTCTGGCTGACTGATCTTCCTCGAATGTCTCCAGAGCCAGAAGATCAACTCCTGAAGCCGGGACTGCCCGTGAGCGGGAGCCTTTTAGAAGACCAAAAACTGCCGGATTTTCGCCTACGACATCTTCCTTCACCCGGCGAATCGCATCATCACTCCCGATAAAGGTAAAATCATGGTCAGTGAATATTGACGTGCTGGGAACATCCTGTGCAGCGGAAGTGATTCGATCAAAATCATGCCGGACCGATGGCAAAATCCGGTCAAAGCCAAATCCCGGCAATCCGTCAAAGACCAGAACAGCTTCTTCATGGTACTTGTCGAACAAGGCCGCAACGACGGGGCTGACGTCGGGCTTTTGCGGGGGTAATTCCACAGGCTTAACCACCTCGGGAACTTTGACTTCCGCGATTTTTGCCTCAGGCTTTACAGCCCAACCGAGGGCAAATGCGATTCCACCGACAAGGCCAACAACAAAAACAGATTCGTGATTTTTCATGCAAACATCGTTGCATTTCTTCCGGGAAGGTTGTCAGGCGCTTGTAAAAAATGAGAAAAGAAAATGTCAGTCGGCGAACCTTCGACGATAGATTTTCCGGTGAATTCCCGTATGGATTCCCCAAGACTTCCTGACATGCCCGAAACATCAGCCAAGCCATCCATCAAAGATAAGAAGCTCGTAATCGCCTGCGGAGGAACCGGGGGACACCTTTTTCCCGGCATTGCAGTAGCGGAAGCTTGGACACAAGCCGGGGGCGATGTGCTGATCCTGATTTCCGAGAAGCAGATCGATACGTTGGCAACTGAAGGCTACGATCATCTGCGTTTCGAGCGCCTGCCATCGATCGCCATGCCGAAAATCACCTCCCCTAAGATGATTGGCTTCGGCTTTAAGTTCCTCAGCGGTTTGATGGCCTGCCGGAAATTGCTGAAGTCCTTTGGCGCGGATGCCGTGCTGGGAATGGGCGGTTTCACTTCGGCAGCGCCTCTACTCGCCGGAAAACTGGCCGGCCTGCCCACCTTTGTTCATGAATCCAATGCGATTCCGGGCCGGGCGAACAAACTGAACGCGAAGTTTGCCCGAACCGTCCTCGTGGGGTTCGAGCGATGCGCGAAACATTTCGGCGAAGCCAAAAAGACTGAGACGGTAGGCACCCCTCTTCGTCCAGCCGTCGCGGAAATGCCGGATGCAGCCACAGGACGGGCGCATTTCGAGCTCGATGACGATCGCAAAACGATCATGGTGATGGGTGGAAGCCAGGGAGCGCGTCGTGTAAACGAGCTGGTTGCCGATGCGCTCAATAAATTGCCATTGGATCAAGTGCAAGTGCTGCACATCACTGGACCGGCGGATTATGACACCGTGAAACCTGCATTTGATGCCACCCCGAACGCCGGAAAGGTGCTGTCGTTCTGCAGCGATGTTCAATTTGCTTATGCAGCGGCTGATCTGGCAATTTGCCGGTCGGGTGCTTCGACTCTTACTGAACTGGCTCATTACGCCGTGCCATCGATCTTGATCCCCTACCCCTACGCGGCTGACGATCATCAGTCACGGAACGCGGAAATATTCTCAGACCCCGGAGCTGCTGAACTTTGGACTCAGGATGAGATTAGCGAAGATAATTTTGCAGAGAAGCTATCAGCTCTGATTCTCAACGATTCCCGGCTTTCAAAAATGCAGTCGAAAATGCGGTCTCTGGCGATCCCCGACGCATCGGACCGGGTTTGTGATGTGATCGCTCGTGAGATGTAGACGAATAAACAACGAACCTAGAAGTCGGATTCTTCGCCTTCAACCCGCGCCCGGGATACGAAGCGCATTGAAGATGCGTTGAACGTCAACGGCACATCACCTGTCGGACCATTCCGCTGCTTAGCGATGATGAGCTTGGCAAGACCCTCTTTTTCAGCGCGCTCTTCGTCATTCTCAGCATAGTAGAGATCCCGCATAAGAAGGGAAACCAGGTCAGCATCCTGCTCAATTGATCCCGATTCCCGCAAGTCACTCATTTTCGGTGTTCCCCCGGTCCGCGCATCAGGATTCCGGTTCAACTGAGCAAGAACGATAACAGGGATGTTCAATTCTTTAGCAATCCCCTTGAGGCCGCCGGAAATCTCCGACACCTCTTTCTCACGACCGTCCCGTTTTCCGATGTCAGGGGCTTTCAACAGCTGAAGATAATCAATCATGATCATCTTGATGTCATGCTGTTGCTTAAGGCGTCTGGCCTTGGCCTGAAGCTCATTGATGGAGATACCCGGGGTGTCATCGATGAAGATTGGAGCGTCCCGAAGTTGACACGCATAATGAGTGATCTTGTGAAAATCGTTTTTGCCAAGGAAGCCTCCCCGCATTTTTTTCATGTCGATCTTTGCCAGAGAACACAACAAACGTTGCACCAGCTGCTCGCTGCTCATCTCCAGGCTGAATACAGCGACAGGATTCTTGTCGACCATCGCCACGTGCTCGACAATGTTCATCGCAAACGATGTCTTTCCCATCGCAGGACGAGCCGCAATTACGATCATTTCCCCACCGTGAAAGCCGGTGGTCATTTCATCAAGATCAGGAAATCCGGAGGAAATACCGGCAGAGCCTTTGGATTCGTATAGATCCTCGAGTGTCTGGATCAAATCCATGACAATCTCCGACATGTGCTTGATCTCGCTTGAGTTCTCCGTTTCATCACGAATCTGAAGAATCTTTTTCTCCACTGAATCCAAAAACTGCGCGGCGCTTTCCGGCCGGTCATAGGCAGCCGAGGCCATCTCCGTACAATCCTGGATCACGCGCCGGAGGATAAATTTGCTCTTTAAAATTTCGAGGTAGTGATCAAAAAGAGCCGTGGTCGGAAGTTCGTTTAACAAGTCAGCTACAAACTGGGGACCACCAACCTGATCGATCTGCTCTTTGTCAGTCAACTCCGCGTTGAGCGTGATAATATCCAGTTCACCATTTGGTCTGCTTTTGTAGAGGTGGAGAATTGTTTCGAAAATAATGCGGTGACCGGGGAGATAAAAGAACCCGGGCGAAATGTTTTCCACAGCCTTGGGAATGATGGAGGTGGGATCAAGCAACATACAGCTCAACACTGCCCGCTCCGCCTCAGCATTGACAGGCATCGAGCGCAACGCATCATCGATCGCATTGGCAACCTTCTTTTTCTTGTTGAAGGGCTTACCTGACTTCAATGAACCGCCTTGCGGTGGCTGATGGTTTTGCTGAAAATTTTGACCGGTGTATTCTTCAGGGCTTTGTGAAGGAGGAAACTGAGGCATGGCTGAAACTTACAAAAATAGAAATCGTAATCGCTTGATCGGGGCACGAAAAAGGGCGGAAGGTTTAGGTAACCCGCCGCCCTGAAATTCAAAATCGTTTTTAGCGATTCTCAAAGCTGTCAGCAATGGTGAAGAATTGTGAGCAACTCTTCAAATGACTGACAGCCATGGGATTACCCCTCGTCTTCAGTTTCTTCTCCAGACTCCTGAGCTTTGACAGTCACAGTGACCGAAGCCTCAACATCAGAATGAAGTCGAATTGGAATATCAAAAGAGCCCGTCGATTTGATTGGCTTGTCGAGAGTGAGTTGGTGACGATCGATGTTGAACCGCTTTGACTTGTCATTGAGCGCTTCAGCGATGTCTTTTGTAGTGATCGAACCAAATGCCTTACCACCTTCACCAATGGAAAGCTCCAAAGTGAGTTTGGTTTTCTTAAGCTTGGAAGCCACTGCATTTGCCTCGTTCAACTCAGCAGCTTCGCGCTCAGCACGGGCCTTCTTGAGGGATTCGATGTTGCGGAGATTTCCTTTGGTTGCTTCGTAGGCTTTGCCTTTTGGAAGCAGGAAGTTACGGGCGAAGCCGCGCTTAACACTAACGACATCGGCTTCTGCACCGAGGTTGTCGATTTTTTCGCGGAGAATTACGTCTGTGGTGGCCATAGTTGCCTTAATTTTAAAGATTCGAAAAAAGGGCAGGACCTGTCGACTCGAACACTGGGTTTGTCAAGGCTCAGACGTGATTTCAATTTCAGGGCGTTTTTCTCTTATTCGCTCAATTATTTTTCCCGCCCCTTCGAACTTATAATCATCGATCTTTATACTTCTTCCTGAATCGATTGACAGCAGGGCAATCCCCCGATCCCACTTGGTCATGTTGAGTTTTGTGACTGAATCAATTTCAACACGTCGTCCACCAGGAAGTATGACAGCGGTGTCATCACATGCCAACACTCGCCTCTGTTGCCAGAAGGCGAAAATCATCACACCCACGGACGCCAATGCCAATACAGCCGCGTAGTATTTCTGAACGGCGATGTCTTCTGATGTTATTTTTTCCGGCTCGGAGGCGGGTAAATGACGTTCAGCAGCAAATTTCGACCACGTTTCTCCTGATTTTCCCGCCGAAATTGCCAGATCAAGTTCAGCATTTTGTTTTTCAGCAAATGCATCAAAAGCGAAATCCGCGGCCTGAGGTTTTTCACCGGTTCCTGATTTTCCGGACATAAATGCAGCGTAAAGTGCAGCATTAAAATTCTTCTTGGGGTAGCCGATATGGCCATCATAAAGAAAAAAGAGCGCTCCTCCTCCCAATAGGATACCCAGAATTCCCATCCGTCGCATGAACCATCTACCTACCCGGCACTCGATTCGAGATGTGTTACTGGATCCTAGAGACATTTTCTTAAGTTTCGTGATTCAGTGTGATTCTCAAACCAAATCTGCCTGCAGCTTGCGCTTTTTGAAAATTGATGCTAAATACCCGCCTGAGCGGATTTCCACTCAAGAATGGTACAACGGAATGTGGCGCAGCTTGGTAGCGCATCACACTGGGGGTGTGGGGGTCGCAGGTTCAAATCCTGTCATTCCGACCATTTTCTTCTTCTTTTCTTTAAAATGAGCCAATGATCGAGAAGCAAAATCTACTCGACCAAATCCCCCAAGACCTGTCACAGGAACTGTTTGAGCACCTGGCGCATGGTGAAGGCCGATTCAGAATTGAACGGATAGTCTCTCGCGGTCATTCCTCGGAATTAGATTTTTGGTATGATCAGAATTCCACCGAGTGGGTTGTTTTGATTCAGGGCTCGGCTCAATTGGAATTTTCCGAACCTTCACAGACCGTCGATTTGGTTCCGGGAGATTCCATCAAGATCCCACCTCACAAACGACACCGGGTCAATGCAACAGCAAAGGATACCGACACCATTTGGCTGGCAGTTCACTGGGAGGATTCTGCACCGTCTAAGTAACGTTGACTCTTTGCATTGTTTGGCAGGGAGTATAGTAGTTAGCTCTCCCATTTTGATGTGACAACCGATCCAACAGGGTCTATTCATCGATCTAACAGGGTTGATTCGTTTTTTGATGTCCCTCCGAAGCACAGATTTTCACTTACCTGAGACAAGCAAGCGCTCCGCACTCTATTGGATCCAGGCGGGTGCCTGCTGTTTTTTTCTGATCTTGTCCGGATGCACGAAGCCGATCGACATCAATGTGTCCGCCAACGAGCCGATCAAGGTGGATTTGACGATGGATGTGAATGTCTACCAGCATGGTTCCGCAGATCCAGAAGAGAAGGCTGCCCGGCAAACTTACAAAGATGTGATGACCTCCCGCCGAAATCGAATGGAGGAGATCCGCACCTTAAAAGACAACCGGTTGGTTGGTGAAAACGTAGAAGGACTGCTCTCAATCCGAAATCTGCCTGCCGGCGAATACGGCACCTATGTAAAGAAGACAGTGGACGCGGAAAACAAGGACCGAAATTTCCTGATCGCCTACGACGCTGAGAAAAAGGAAAAGCCTGTTCCTGAAGTGCGTCGGGAACAATGGCAACATGCTCAGCGCAAATCTTTTCCCGGTGAATGGATACAAGTCGAAAGTGAGTCCAATCCCGGCTCATACAAATGGGTTCAGAAAAAAGGTGCGAAGGTCTCAGGCGAAACCGAAGGTTCCGAAAACTGACCTTGCAATGCCACCTAACCGTGGCGAATTATCCCCCGAAAATCATCATGGATCGAAGAGTTGTAATCACTGGTATGGGCGTCATTTCTCCTGTGGGAAATGACCTAGAGACATTTTGGAACAATCTGACAGCTGGAAAGAGCGGCGTCAGTTTGATCGAACAAATGGACACAACGGACTACGGCTGCAAGATCGCCGGTGAAGTGAAAGAGTTTGACCCCGCTCCCTTTTTCAAGAACGCCAAGGACGCCCGCCGCGCAGACCGCTTTGCTCAGTTCGGAATGGCAGCCTCAAAGATCGCACTTGATGATTGCGGAATTGATTTCAACGCTGTCGACTTGGATCGATTCGGTTGCATGGTTGGCAGCGGCATTGGAGGCCTCGATACGCTTGAGAAACAACACGCGTCTTTATTGGCAAAGAATCCGTCCCGGGTGTCACCGTTCACCATTCCAATGATGATCGCGAATATCGCGAGTGGAATGGTGTCAATGGACTACAACCTGAAGGGGCCCAACATGTGCATCGTTACCGCCTGCGCGACCTCAAACCACAATGTGGGCGAAGCCTGGCGGATGATCAAATTTGGTGACGCGGATGTTTTCATCGCCGGAGGGTCTGAATCTACAATCGTCCCAATGGGATTGGCAGGATTTGGAAATATGAAGGCGCTTTCAACCCGGAACGATGATCCACAGGCCGCCTCCCGCCCTTTCGACACAGGTCGCGATGGGTTTGTGATGGGCGAAGGTGCGGGTTGCGTTGTGATCGAGGAGCTTGAGCACGCTAAAGCCCGAAATGCACATATCTACGCTGAGATCCTTGGTTATGGTGTTTCTGCTGATGCCTACCACCTCACATCCCCTCATCCGGAAGGGGAAGGCGCTTCCCGTTGCATGGATATGGCTCTGAAGCACGCTAAACTGAATCCTGAGGAGGTGGATTACGTGAACGCTCACGGTACCTCAACCGGACTTGGTGATATTTGTGAGACGAAAGCTATCAAGCGCACTTTTGGCTCTCACGCCAAGGACGGGCTGATTGTCAGCTCTACTAAATCAATGACCGGCCACCTTCTCGGCGCAGCAGGCGGAGTCGAACTGGCTGCCTGTGTTCAGGCCATCAATGAGGGAATCATTCCTCCCACCATCAATTTGGAAGATCAGGACCCCGAGTGCGACCTCGATTACACTCCCAATGTAGCTCGCGAAGTGAAGATCAAAACGGCATTGACCAATTCATTTGGCTTCGGCGGACACAATGCTTCGCTTCTCGTGAGTGCATTCGAGGGCTGATTCCCGCCCCTGATTTACATCCTTTTTCCAGACCTTATTCAGGTCTGACCAAGACGCGACTCAGTTTCTGAGTCGCGTTTGTCGTTTTGATGCGTGCCTGCTCGACGACTGAACAGTGAATTCGCCATGACCTCCCGACTGGGTTGAATGGTTGCGCGAAATTCAATTAGATCGCCCAAGGGGATCGGCAGAGCGCTCCCAGCTCCATGAATTGCGTGCAGGTCACAGTGCTTCCCCCCTGTTGTTAGAACACGCCGATAACGGGCACACAAAATTGAGTCAGAAGGCGCACGCCTTCGACCAACCCAGCCGCTGGATAATCGGCTCCTCCCGCAATGGCAGGTCAAACCACAGCTACAACTGCCAGTCATCCCCGGATTTGCTGATATGAACAGTGTTCGTTTCAGAAAATATAGAAATATTCGGTTATATCACTTGACCAATCCTATTAAAACCCGATAAAAATGGCATTGTTATCTGTTAAAAACGGTAACTTACTGAATGGCAAGACCCAAAAATACGCTCAAGACCGTGCAAATCACGATCTCGACGACGGAACAGGTGAAGGATGTCCTCGAGGCACTCACCAGCTCCGGCATGTATGGAAAGAATGCCGCGGACACAGCCCAGCGCCTGATGCTGGAAAGAATTCGTGAGCTTCAGCGGGACAAGATGGCTCCCATGCCAACATTCAGTGAGTCAACCGCTCAAAATAATAGCAGTCCTGACAACGATGATTAAATCCAACAGCAACCACACCCAGCAAAATCATGTTCCCACAAGACTCAGACTCCGCAAAAACGGCTGAAAAACTACGCGTCCTCGAAGATGCTTCAGATGCTCCTGATCTCGCATATCAGACGAACCCGGAAGTGCGCGAAGCGTTCGATGAAGAACTTCGCAAACTGGCCGAAGACATCGTTCAGTTTCACCCGAGCCTGACTCAGCTGCTTCTTTCCATGGGAGATCCATCACTCAATCCTGTTCACGGGAAAAATTAAGAGCGGATGGTGCGCGATGCTGGATTTGAACCAGCGACTCCCTGCGTGTGAAGCAGGTGCTCTACCCCTGAGCTAATCGCGCTTATCAGGGCGCGGATTCTAAATCCTGATACAAGCGAAGGCAAACAGATTCAAATAGCAGACACCGTTCGACTTTCCCCGATAACCTTAAACACACAAAACAGTAAAAACTCTTTGAAGTTATGGTTATTCTGGGAAATTATAACACTTAATGAACCGCTCCGTTGCGTTGTCAGTGCGAATGCTTGTCCTTTGCTGTGTTTTGGCATTGGTGGGTACCGCTCTGGCCCTTTCCCTCACCTACTGGGCGGCTTCGCGTGATTATAGTGACCAGGTCAAAGAACGACTCTTCACAATTGTCACCACTACGGCCACCAGCCTCGATTCCGACCTTGTCGCGAAGCTCGTGGAGGGTGAAGACGAAAGCGTTCGACCTAAGCTCGCCAACCGGCTCACCGGGATTTGGCAGGTCCCCGATGGCGCTGAAATCGAGATGTCGCTTCGTCTGATCAAGAAGAAGAGCGACAATAACTTTACCAGTTTGCTCCGTCTTTCGACAACGGAAATGCAAGTCACTGAAGTTCCCGTTGAAAGCAGTGCTCTGATTGAAAGCGCCTTTGATGGACGCCCTAAGGCTTCAGAACTCTCTTACGAAGTCCAACCTGAGAACTTAACTCAGGCAATTCAGCTCTACATTCTTCAGGCATTCGACCGGGGAACACCTGGCCATATTGCGGCTGTGGCCCCGATCAGAAACAACGCCGGCGTCGTTGCGGTTCTTCAAATGGAAGGCGTCGTACGCCCGGAAAACTTTGCGTGGTATTCCCTTATTAAGTGGGAAAGCCTCCTCGTTCTCTGTGGCATCATCCCGGGGTTACTTGCTCTCTTCTGGGTGGGCTTCGGCATTTCCCGCAAGCTTAGAGGTCTCCAGCAGGGTATGAGAACCGTTACGGAAGGCCGCTACGACTACCGCCTTCCTGAGAAAGGCCCCACTGAATTCCAATCGGTTCATATGATTTTCAATCAGATGGCCGAAAGCCTCCAGGCATCCAGTGTGAAAATTCACAACTCAATCGAAGAAATCCAGATTGCCAAACAACAGGCGGAAGTCGCGAAAGAAGCCAAGTCTGATTTCCTCGCCAACATGAGTCACGAAATCCGGACCCCGATGAACGGCATCATCGGGACCACCAGCCTTCTTTACGAAACCGACCTGAGCGGTGAGCAAAAAGAACTCGTTCAAATCATGCGGTCGAGTGGTCAGTCTCTCGTCCACCTCATCAACGACGTGCTCGACTTCTCCAAGCTCGAATCCGAGAAAATGGAGCTCGAAAGCACCCCGGTGGATATTCGCGATATCATCGAGGAAACCCTGGAACTATTCGCCTACAAGGTGTCAGAGGGAAATCAGGAACTCATTTACTTCATCGACAAAAACGTTCCGGAAGTCATCTTTGGAGACCGGGAACGAATCAAACAATTGCTGGTCAACCTGATTGGAAACGCGGTCAAATTTACCGAGAATGGCGAGATAATCGTATCCGTCCGCCTCGCCACCAGCCACGAAGGTCCGCGAGAAAAACCCCTCGTCCGTTTCTCGGTAAAGGATTCCGGGATCGGGATCTCTCCTGAGAACCAGCAAAAAATCTTCGAAGCCTTCACTCAGGCAGATGCCTCCACCACCCGTAAATTCGGCGGGACCGGTCTCGGCCTCGCCATTTGCAAAAAGATCTGCCATCTCATGGGCGGCACCATCAACGTCGCCAGTAAACTTGGACATGGCGCTGACTTTTATTTTGACCTTCCCTTCCGCGAAGTACCGCAGCAGGGAGCGCTCAAACCAACAGATGTCCCGGAACATCAAGCCCCGCTGCATGGACAGCGCGTCGTTATCCTGGGAGGAAACCAAACTGTCACCGGCTTACTGAAACATTACTGCGCATCATGGAAAATGGACGTGCAGCTTGCTCCGCCCTTTAGTAACACGCTCACCGGCCAGCTGGTGGCCTACAAGCCCGACCTGGTGATCTCCGATCCGGTGAAGATGTGCAGCCCCGGCGATTTTGCAGAGTTTTCGGCAGTCCTCGCCACCTCGGGAATTGCCCACGTCGTCCTTTCGTCAGTGGGCGAACAGCGGGTTCGTTTGAAGGGCAATCACAAACATCCTCTCGTCCAATATTGCTTCAAGCCTGTCAGCGAACTCAAGTTGATGCGTGCGCTCGTCGAGTTGCTTCATCGCTCCAAGGGCAGCCCCATCCCCCCTGCCCTCATGCACACTCCGAACGAGGGCGGCGGCCAGACCATTGGCGATTTTGCCTCCATGCACCCGGCGAAGATACTCGTCGTGGAAGATGTGCTCATGAATCAGAAGATCGCCGGGATGGTTCTGCAAAAGCTGGGCTACAAGGACATCGAGTATGCCGACAACGGTGAAGAAGGCGTCGCCCGGGTCAATCAGGGTGGAATCGGCCTCATTTTCATGGACCTCCAAATGCCAGTCATGGGAGGTATTGATGCCACGATCAAAATCCGCGAAAGCTTCAACCTCGAGCGTCAGCCTTTGATTATTGCCATGACCGGACATGCCCTCGCCGGGGTAAAAGATCACTGTCTGCAGTCCGGTATGGACAACTACATCACCAAGCCAATCAGCGTCGATGATGTGAAACGCTCCATCAGTGATATTTACGACAAATTTCACTCTCCAAAAGGAGGGCAGACTTTACAGCAGCCCGCTGAAGTCTAGTCTGTTCCACACGGCAGCCGGGCATCAGCTCCCGACCGTTTGCCGAATCACCCCCCTTCCACTTCCCGGGATTTCACGGCAAAATCCACCGGTGGAAGAAATCCATCAGGATCATCTCCGACTCCAGTTGCTCTGCCCGATGGCTCGCAATGACACGGGGGAAATTTGCCGTCGCCCCGAATTTGAACCCCTCATCAAGCGGTGCGAAAAAATCATCCTGATGACTGGGCAAAACATAGCGTGGATTCAGCGCTTTCACCGCCGCCGGATATCGCAACTGACTGTCTCGAACCGCCACCCCGAGAATGGCCAGATCCACACCACCCGCCACCGCATCAGGTAGCTCTCCTTTGATCCCGCCGGACTCCACGTAAATCTTCTTTCCCTCCATCTCGACCAGAAAAGCCAACGGAGTTCCAAGCTTCCAGTCCTTCGGTCTCGCAGGCGGTTCCACGAGTGGCTCCGTGATCAAGCCCGGAAACGGAACCCTTCCGAAAACCCGATCGTGAGCCGCCGCCAAAACTGTGACCTTCGCTTTGCCAAAGTGAAACACCTCACCCGATTCAGCCGCAATCACCTTCGGGCCATCAACACCTGAAGCCTCACACAGGAATTTACCTGTTTGAGACGTCACCACCTTTCCTCCGAACTGCTTCTGTAATGGCGGAACATCCAGCAGATGATCAAAATGGGAATGCGTGATGAGAAACGCGTCGATTGAATCCGGAAAATCCGATACCGCCAGAGACGACTCAATCCTCTCAGTTTCAGGCTGCATCGGTCCATTCAAAGTCACCGTATGCAGTCCCGTCCGGGTAAAATACGGATCCACTGCAATGGCCGTGCCTCCCGATTCGATGAGGTAACCGTTCGTTCCCAGATAAGTAATCGCCACTTCCGAAGCCCCCGGCTTCGAGGCCGAAACCGCCGGCTCACCCACCAGTATATCAACATGCGGTGAGAGCCGGTTCGAGCAGGCTGGCAGCACGCAGAAGATCACAGCCAAAAACAACAGCCGCCCCTTTGAGCCCACGCTCATCAGTTTCTCCGCAACGGCTTGATATACTTCACGTTTCCAAATCATCTCCTCCCATCCTTTCCCTAAACCTCCACCGAGTAAAGCTGGATTTCCCTCGCCCGTCCCCGCACAGGTTGCGGAGGGAGTTTCTCACCAGACGGCTTCGGATCACAACGCTCCCATGTTGCTTCAGAAACCAACATCGGCGCCCCCAGATCCTTCGTCATTCCTTCAATTCGCGCCGCCGTATTCACCGTGTCCCCAATAGCCGTGTATTCCAGCCGCCTCGGGCTGCCAATCGATCCCACAACTGTTGGTCCCGAGTTCACCCCCACCCCGATTTTGATCTTCTCAAACCCCAGCGCGACAATCCGCTCATTCAAAGCCGGCAACTCCGCAAACATCTGCTGCCCCGCCGCCACCGCCCCGTTGGCATGGGCTTCCAGCTGCCCCGTCGCCCCGAAGATCGACATAAACCCGTCTCCCATGATCGAATTCACAATCCCCCCGTTGTCCTCGATCGCCGCCGTCATCGTTTCGTGAAACAGGTTCAGCAACTGCACCGCCTCACGCGGCGTCACGCTCTCACTGATCGTGGTGAAGCCCCGGATGTCACTGAACAGCACCGAAACCTCACGCTCAACCCCACCCAGTTCCGATTCATTTTTTAACAACTCAGAAGCCACCTTTCGTCCGACATGACGACCGAAGGTATTCTCAATCCGCTCCTTTTCCTTCAGCTCAAAAACCATTCCGTTGAATTCATCCGCAAGAATCCCGAACTCATCAGCCCGCAGATTTTTCACCGCCACATCCTTTCTCCCCTCCCCGATCGCCTGAGCCGCGGCCCGCAATTCATCCACCGGATCAGCAATGAGGCGTCGTAACAGAATCGTCCCGCACAACGCAAAGCCAACCCCGGCCCCGGCCACGCCGATGGCAAACCACAAATTCTTCGCCGATGGCGATGGTGATATCAGCAACATCAACAACGCCAAAATCGGGCAAATACTTCCCGACAACATCAGCAACACAACCCTTCCGGTAACCGACAAACCATATGCTTTTTTCACCCGCGCCGGGCTCACCTTGCTGCCGAAGAAATACGGGAAAATGAAATGCATCCGCAGCCAGTCAATCACCAGATAGCCCAGAGCGAGAGCGATCACCATCGCAGTGAGAACGGAGACCGGCAGGTGAAACCACACGTGAGAATCGATCGGTTCCCCTGCTGATTTCAGGCCAAACAACAACGCCGGAATCGAAAGCAACCAGCCGCCCGCTGCGATCAGCGTTGCCCACAAGGGGAGATTCACCGCACGTCGTTGCAGCTTTTCGTTCATCACATCCGTAGCCGGTTTCCGGATCAGCGAAAAGACGATCCATCCCCACAGAACGACAAACAGCGGGTAGGCAGCCACATTGTAGAGATTGATAGTTTTCTGGAAGACCACCGCCTGATTCTCCGTCAGCAGAGGTGTGATATGCACCGTGTTATAGGTGATATTAAAGATACTCCCCACCGCCTGCGCGACGAACATCGCCACAAAAATCACAAACAAACACCGGCGAAGCCGTGTTCGGTTTGGGGCTACTGGAATGAACTGTGACACGGACGAATAATGGCACAGGAAATCAAAGCTGACCCAATTGATTTTGTAAAAAAATCCGGTGATTTCTCCCGTCTCCTCACCGCCAAAAGAACGATACCCCTTCCCGGAATCCCCTGATGAGCGAGTACCGCTGAAACTTACCCGAAAGGACGTCCCGACAGGCAGGTACCACTCAGACTTACCCAAAAGGACGCCCCGACAGGCAGGTACCACTCAGACTTACCCAAAAGGACGCCCCGACAGGCAAGTACCGCTCAAACTCACCCAAAAGGACGCCCCGACGGGCAGGTACCGCTCAGACTCACCCAAAAGGACGCCCCGACGGGCAGGTACCGCTCAGACTTGCCCAAAAGGACGTCCTGACGGCAGGGTACCGTTCGTGCAGTCGCCTACTCAGCCCAAGTGATTATGGATTTTCTGATACTTCAAATTCCCTGACCGCCTACCCCTTTCCACGATCCAACTGCGTCTGCTCGCACGAACGGTACCTTCGCCAATACTCGCGTATTTGAATCACGCCGCCCCCGTTAGGAAACAACGATTTGCATTGCTAGTCAGATATCATTCTTTAAAAATGCCCGCTTGAGGAAAATCCTTAAAGTTTTTTTACTGGCAATCTTAGGTCTCTGGCTTGTTTCGATTTTGATCTCGCCCTTTGCGATCTATTTGCCATGGATCTGGACAGGGCGCCTAGCATTTGCCCGCAGCGGTGAGCCGTTTCTTGAAGCCCACGAAAGGGCTATCAACACCTTTGTCGATAGCAAAGGTTTTGGATTTAGCCGCATACGTTCAGCACAGCTGTGGAACGAGCAATCCATCGAATTCGAAGGGCAAATGTATGAGCCTGAGCACATCCGGTTGATCGGATTGACCTCTGAGCATGGGCCTCGTTATTTTGATGAATCGATGCCGCCTGAGAAGGAGTCACTGAAAAAGACAAACTGGAGACCGCTTTCCGAATGGGAGACACAAGCAGTGGAAAAACTCAAACATGGCGCGCCGTATGTATCGCAAAAGGGTCCAGATAAAGAAACAGAAATACGAGTCTCCGCCCCGATGTTCGCGGAAAAATCCTGTCTCAAATGCCATGATACCCTTGAAGGGGAATTGATCGGCGCACTTGACTATTGGCTGCTCATCTGGCCCCCACGAGACCGGCCACAACCTCCATCACAGTAATTTTAAGCAAAGTATCCCAACACGATCCAACAGGGTCTGTTCGATGAACCAACAGGGTCTGATCGTCAAAACATGCCAGACTTTCCCGTTGCCATTCGCGTGGTTTTCCTGATCTTTGCCCAACGCCCTCGTATGAAAATAATCGACTCGCCCGGAACCGGGCAAACTCAACAGGAACGCTTTGAGAAAACCCGCACTCTGATTTTTCCTGACTCCAACCGTGCCTGCACAGAGCTGGCAGCGGAAGTGGCCGAATTGATCAAAGTCCGTCAGGCGGAAGGAAAAAACGTCGTTCTCGGACTCGCCACCGGCTCCACTCCGGTGCCTTTCTATCGTGAACTCATCCGGTTGCACAATGAAGAGGGCCTCGACTTTGGCAACGTCATCACTTTCAACCTCGATGAATACTACGGGCTGACGCGCGATCACCCTGAGAGTTATAACTGCTTCATGCGGGATCAGCTTTTCAATCATGTAAACATCCCGGACGATCAAATCAATATCCCCGACGGCACGGTTTCGCTGGATGAGGTTTATGGCTCATGCCTTGAGTACGAAGCAAAAATCCAGGAAGCCGGCGGACTCGATTTGCAGATTCTCGGTATCGGCCGGACCGGTCACATCGGTTTCAACGAACCTGGATCGGCTGAGGATTCCAAAACACGGATGATCACGCTCGACCGTGTCACCCGGCAGGATGCGGCAGCGGATTTCCTCGGTGTGGCCAATGTTCCCCGATCGGCCATCACCATGGGGGTTGGCACCATTCTCGCCGCAAAACGCCTCGTCCTGATGGCCTGGGGTGAAAACAAATCCGCTATTGTGCAGGAAGCGGTTGAAGGAAAGGTCAGTGATCAGGTTTCTGCGAGCTTCCTGCAGCATCACGACAACGCGACATTCCTGGTGGATTCGTCCGCGGCATCCCGCCTCACCCGACGTCGCCACCCGTGGCTGGTCGGGTCGGTGAACTGGGACAAGTCGATGACCAAACGCGCTGTGATCTGGCTTTCACAAAAGCTCGATATTCCGCTGCTTAAGTTGGTCGATGAGGACTACAACGAGAACGGAGTGGGCGAGCTGCTCGTATCGCAGAATCAGCGTGCCTATCATGTGAACATTGATGTGTTCAACCAGGTGCAACACACCATCTCCGGATGGCCCGGTGGCAAAGAAGGAACGGACGGGGAAAACCGTCCGGAGCGGGCAACGCCTTTCCCGAAGAAAGTGCTCATCCTCAGTCCGGAGCCACACGATGCCTTCGTCGGCATGGGCGGCACGATCGAACGCCTCATTGAACAGGGGCACGATGTGAAGCTGGCCTTCCAGACATCAGGCAACCTGCGAGTCGCTGACACAGCAGCCCAACAATTTGCGAACGTCGTTCTTGAGATGGCCGAGACCGGGGTCGGAGGCGACTGGGAAAAGCAGGTCGGCTACGCCAAAGACATTTTAAAGCAGCTTGAAGATCGCGGGGAATTCGGAATCGATCCCGAAGGGGTTCGCAAGCTGAAGGGATTGATCCTGCGCGGGGAAGGTCGCGAGGCGGGACACATCACCGGGCTGACACCCCAACAAATGGTGTTCCTTGACCTGCCCTTTTACGAAGCCGGGCGTTACCGTCGTTTTGAACTGAAGGAGTCCGACACGGTTCGGATGTTCGAATTGCTTCAATCGTGGCAGCCGCATCAGATTTACGCGACGGGTAATGTGTCTGACCCCAGCTCGCTACAGGCTTTAAGCTACCGGGCGCTGAGCAGTGCGCTGGAACGCTGCGCTGATGCGGAGTGGCGCAGCGATTGCCGGGTGTGGTTATACCGCGGGGCGGACCAGGCTCCCACGGAAGTCCACGAAATTGACATGGCCGTGCCAATGAGCCCTGATCAGATCGGAATCAAGCGCGATGCCGTGCGGCGCTTTCAATCGATTGGAAGCGACGAAGGCGATGCGGCCAATCATGTTCAGGCGATTGCGAAAGGCTACGACGATTTGGGAATGGCGGAATACGAGGCAATTGAGGCATTTCAGTTGGGGTGATTTTGGTGTAATCTCAGTTCCTGTGACGCCCATTTTCCGAACCCTTCTTGCGCCAGTCGCCACGTTGTTGTTGTTCTCCGCTTGCGGCGAAAAGGACCTCCCGCCTGCGGCACTCGATATTTATTTCACAGCGGATACCAGCGGACGGATCGAACCGTGCGGTTGTTTCACGGGGCAGTATGGCGGGCTCACCCGGGTCTCGACTTTCCTCCGGGAAAAAGCCCCGGCCGATTCGATCCGTGTCGAGATCGGCAACGCAATCGCCGGCACCGCCGACTATGAGATTCTGCAATACAGCCATGTGCTGAAGGCGAGCCACGCGATTGGTTATCATGCCGTGAATCTCGGCGCACGTGAAGCCACCCTCCCCGCTGACGCGCTGAGAGACTTAGCGAAGAACTCACCGGTCCCGCTCGTAAGCGCGAACGTCCTCGATGCCACGACCCGGGAACCTCTGGCAAAGCCGTTTGTGATTGTGAAACAAGGTGAGTTGAACGTCGGCATCATCGGTGTGGTTGATCCGGATTCGCTCAAGACCGACCCCGATGAATCAGTCGAGGTGGCGGGAATCACTGAAACGCTCCGCAAGGTCGTGCCCCAGGTGCAGCCGGAGTGCGACGTGTTGATTTGCCTCGCCTTCGCAGACGATACCGGGCTGGAATCGATCGCAAATAACTTCTATGAGTTTGCCGTGGTCCTTGGTGGTGATGTTAGGCAGCCTTACCCCGGGCCGGTCTCGATAAACCGCAGCCAAATCCTGGCGACGACGAATCAGGCACGGGCACTGGGGGAATTTCACACAGTCGTGGATCGGAAATCCGGTCAGCTGTCCGAGCCGAAGGGAACGGTGACTCTGATGATCGACAACATTCAAGAGGATCCAGCCATCCGCCAGTTCTCCACTGACTACCGGGCTGTAGTTGCCGGGACAGTGCTCGAGATCGACAATCCTGACGGGGATATCGAAAATCGCGTGCCGGGAGTGAAGCCACCCGCCACTTATCTCGGCAGCGAATCGTGTGCCGGTTGTCACCCCAAAGCCTTCAAAGTCTGGGCAGAGAGCGGCCATGGTCACGCCTTCGAATCTCTCAATTACCGTGATTCCAAGATGGACCCAAGCTGCGTGAAATGTCACGTCGTAGGCTTCGGCGAGCCCGGAGGCTACCTGCGTTCCATGGCGGAGGAAAAACGGCTCACCAACGTGGGCTGCGAAAGCTGCCACGGTCCCGGGAGTGAACACGTTAAGGTCCGGTCAACGGCTTCGCCGACTGAAGAGGTGTTGCTGAAAATGCGCCCGGTCGGATCAGGGCAGTGCACGCAATGTCATCACGGCGAATTTTCCCGTCCCTTTGAGTGGGAAGAATTCTGGCCGAAGATTCAGCACGGCAAGGAATCGGAAATGAAGTGACGATCTGGACGGGTTCCCCGGATTCACTTCTTGCGATTGGGTGACCAGACTGGATCGATCATCTGTGAATTGTACCGTTCCCACACCGTTTTTAACTCGGACAGCTTCGCTGCATTTTCCCCGGCGAGGTTTTTCATCTCTCCGATATCTGATGCGAGATTGTAGAGTTCCCAGTCCTCACCCTTTCCACGCACCGGATTTTTCAGGAGCTTCCAGTCTTCCACCCGGACAGCTGTCTTTGAACCAATCCGCCAGAAAAGCTCTTCGTGGGGAGAGCTGTCATCTTCACCCGTCAAATAGGGCATAAGATTCACGCCGTCGTATACCTTCTTTTTATCTGTAGACGCACCGGCCAAAGCCACGGCAGTGGCGAAGATATCCAGAGACCACACAGGTTTCTCGTAAACCCGGGCGGCGGGGAGTCGGCCTTTCCACTGCGCAAGAAACGGCACACGCAGGCCTCCCTCGTAGACGGAGCCTTTGCCATCACGGAGCGGCAGGTTGCTGGAAGTCAGCTCACGTGTCGGCCCACCGTTGTCGCTGATAAAAAAGATGAGCGTGTTTTCCTCGATCCCCTCTTCACGAAGCTTTGCCAGGACTTCGCCAACACTGTCATCGAGATTCGCGAGCATGGCGGCAAAGATCCGGCGCTGCAGATCTTTGATCCCGCTGAACTTTTCCATGTAGGCGTCCGCCCCCTGCATGGGACTGTGCACCGCATTGTAGGGAAGGTAGAGGAAGAAAGGTTTGTCAGCATTCCGGTCGATAAAATCCACGGCCTCACGGGTGAAAGCATCCGTGAGATACTCGGGTTCGACCACGGGTTGCCCATCGTGATAGATCGGGTTGTCCGCATCGTAGTCGGGCTCGGTGTGCCCCATGTGATCGGTGTAGGCCAGCTTTCCATCTTCTGAAATCCAGCGACCACCCGTTTTTCCGCCGGGAAGAACCTTCCGCCGCAGCCACGTGGATACTCCGTCATAGGGACGGGGAACAAAATAATGCCCTTCATGCAGGAAGCCGAAGAACTCGTCGAAACCGCGCCGGATGGGATTGTATTTCGCGGTGCCCCCAAGATGCCACTTCCCGAACATCCCGGTCACGTAGCCGGAATCAACCAGGGCGTCGGCCAGCGTTTTCTCCGAAGTGGGGAGACCTGCATCCGGATCTTCATTGAAAGCTCCGATGGGATTGAACTCATACCCGAACCGGGCCTGATAACGCCCGGTCATAAGGCCGGCCCGTGAAGCACTGCAAAAGGAAGCGGTGACATAGCCATTGGTAAACCGCACCCCGTTCTGCGCGATCGAGTCGATATGCGGCGTCGGAATCTCATCATTCCCCTGACAGCCCAGCTCTCCGTAGCCCAAATCGTCTGCCACTAACAATACGATATTGGGGAGGGACTTTTCCTGCCCGAATGTGAGAGACGCATAGAGGAGACCAGCGACGGCGAGACAAAATTTCATGCCGTCATTCAGACAGAGATCAGGATTGATGCAAGCCTGCGAACATGCGAGTCGCTACTCTTTGGAGTCGTCTTCCGTCCGGGTTTTCTTCACCAGATCGCTGGTGACGATCGCGGTCATGGTTGCCTGATAGGTCCCGCCGTTTTCCATCGCCCTGGAATGAATCGCTTCAACCGTAGTGGCATCACGGGCCGTCAGCGGTCGCCCCATGGCGAACTGGGCCAGCTTCCACGTGATGGTTTCCTTCACCCGGGGACTGGCCGCGAGCAGATCCATCAGCTCGGCAGATGTTTTGTAGGGCATAGATTCAGCCTCTCCCGGGATAAGGATATTTCCATCCGACCGCAATGGATTGCCATGCTTATCAGTGTCGCTAAATGCCCCGATGCCGTCGTATTTCTCCAAGCCAAAGGCAAGCGGCTCGAACTTGGCATGGCAACCACCACAACTGACATTTTTGATACGCTCCTCAGCAATGCTTCGCTGAGTGTAGCCTTTCTTCGTGGGAACCGGAGTGGTATCGACACAGGGCGGCGGATCTTTTACCACACCGCGCAACAGGTCATGCATCACGAAAAGCCCGCGGGAAACCATGGAAGCGTTGTCTCCCCCGATGGTGAGAATGCTGGCCTGGGTAAGCAGCCCGCCGCGCTCAGGATTCCCGGATAGATCGACCATCCGGGTCTTATCAAACTCGCCGTCGAGACCATAGAACTTCGCCAGTTGCGGCGAAACCTGAGTCACCTGCGCATTCATAAGCTCAGAGAGCGGGCGATTGCGTTTCCACACCACTTCTTCAAAAAACGCGAGCGTTTCATCCCGCATATCATCCGCGAGCTCTGCGTTCCAGACAGGAAAGCGCTTCGGATCAGGCGCAAGGTTTTTCAACCGCCCTAAATTGAGCCACTCACTCGCAAAGGTTCTGGAGCGCGCGACGGCTCGCGGATCTTCCAGCATTCGTCGCACCTCGGATTCGAGTTTCTTCGAGCTCGAGAGCTCACGGCGATCAGCCGCTTTGAGAAGGCCTTCATCCGGAGGACCGCCCCACAGGATATAACTCAACCGGGATGCCAACTCATAGTCCGACACCGGCCAAAGGGTTCCATCGCCCTGTTGCTTTTCGATCCGATACACAAAGCGCGGAGACTGAAGCATCGCCTCGATCAGGTAACCCGCAGCTTCTTTGAAATCCCCCTGGGCTGCAGCGACTGTGGTGAGAATGCCCCGGAACGCATAGACTTCATCCGAATCGATCGGACCGCGCAGTAAACGCAGCCCCATTCCCTCAATGAGCTCTTTCATTTTCTTGTCGTCGGCGAGGCTTCGGGAGTTGGTGTATTTCCCGGCAAACTTCTCAACATCCATCCGCTCCACAATAATTTCGGCAAGGCGCGAGTAGGCTCCCACATGCTTCAGATCGACATTCAAATTGTAGGCGGTGTTGGAAAAACCATCCGCCCTGAGCTCCGGAGGCAACAACTCACGGGCTTCTTTCGTGATATCAACTCCAGTGGTAGCCCGAACCGTTTCAATATACTCGGGCAGAGTCAGCCGTTGGATCCAAACCTTGCCAGCCTCCGCATTTCCACCGCCATGCGCATACACCGCAGGGTCGATCTGGTTGATCGTCCATGATGCACCGCCTTCTATCCACTGTTTCAGCAACGCCTTTTCATCGGAACTGAGTGGCTCACGATCTTCTGGCATTTCATCATCCACGATCGATTTCCAGATCGAGCTCTCTTCGACCTTACCCGCTACAACGCCATGCCCCTCCCGCTTACCGCCCGCGAACGCGAATTCCTTCTTCGATAGATCCAGCTTTCCCTCGCGGGTGGAAGTGTCATGGCATTCCAGACAATGCTCGGCAATCAATGGAGCGATCCTGGTTTCGAAGAGCTGAGCATTTTCATTTTTTGTCAGCATCTCGTCCTCCCCACCTCGGAGTGGAGCTCCTGAACCGGCTTTGAAATTACGGGAGACTTCTTCCAGCGTTAAAGCGCGATCAAAGATGGCCACCAGATGAAAGGTTCCCAACCAGGGACGATCACCGGTGGTTTCGTTGGCCAAGCTCAGCCTCAAGTTGCTGTCCCAGGAGTCCAAGTCTCCGTCCACCTGCTGTTCTTCAGCCAACCGGCCATCGATAAACATTGAGGCCCGACCTCTTCGATCACGGGTGTAAACCACATGAGTGAGCCTGGCATCAGCTGTGCCATTGTCAGTTGTCACAGACGGCTTGATTCCATTCCCATCGGTTGCCGTCGTTTTGAACCGCATATCAAATGCCTTTTTCTCCTGCCCCAGTGTAAAACTCCTCCCTGAAGTATCGCGCGACAGAGAAATAATTCGCGCCGGTCCTTCCTGTGTCTGATTGGCAGGCTGGATCCACGCTTCCACAGATACCTCTCCTGATTCCTTGAGAGCATGCGTCAGCCTGGCAGCAGGCTTCCGTGAATTGATTTTTGTCTTCCCCTGAATTTCCAGCACATGATTGCTATGACGAACCTTACCTGTATCCTCGATCTCCAGATCAACCGGGTCCGGGTTTCCTGACACATCCCGAATAACCTTACCATCCAGCTTTCTGAAATCGTAAGCGACCTGTAGCCCTCTCCCGGCCCGCCCGACTCCTGATGCCGCTTTCTCCGGTAGAGGTTCCACTTTTGGTTTCGAAGTTACTTTCGTGACAGGAACAACGACAGATTCTCCTGATATCCCTGCCCGAAAATTCTGCTCCACTTCGTTGCGATTGAGCGCACGCCCATAAACAGCCACGAGATGGTAGGAGCCTTTCCACAAACGCCCTCCGGAATGCTCATCCCCGAGTGCCAGATGAAAACTCCCGCTCCACGGATCCAGGTTCCCGCCAACGTTTCGCTCCCCCTTTTGCTCCCCATTCAAATACAAGCGAGCCACTCCTGACTTCTCCCGGACATAGACCACATGGGTCAGATCAGTTGTCAGCCCCCTCGCAGCCACCGTAGGTTGGCCATTCCGACTGGTCTTTGAGGTCCGAAACCGCACATCATACTGGTCCTTCTCCTGCCCGAGCGTGAAATTCCTTTCATTCGCATCTTTGGAAAGCGAAACAATACGGGCGGGCCCCTCCTGCGAGGTATTCCCCGGACGCACCCACACTTCAATTGTCAGCTCCTGACTTTTTTTGGCGGCGTCCACCAGTGCGGCAGCGGGCTTCGCCGACTTGACGATCGTCTGCCCGGTGATCGTCAACACTCCTCTAGATCGCTTCACATTCTTAGAGTCGGAGATCTTCAAATCAAGATCACCCACCCGGTCAGTTACTAGATCGCCTTTTTCCTCCCTAAAATCATAGAGCGAAACAAGGCCGTTACTTACCCGATCCTGAGCAACCAGGAACACGGCAGTTGCCAGGAAAAAGATCGATGCGAAAGCCAGTTTGAATCCCATTGCGATGAGTCTATCAACAGCCCCTTGACTGTCATTCACTCATTTGGGCCATCCACGCCTCACCAGTCAAAGGCAACAGGAATCTGTTACGGCTCAACCAATGCAAGGCGAATGAATCGATCAGACCCTGTTGGCTCAACGATCAAGCCAAGCCCTGTCTGATCGTTGAGCGATTTTTAAGAACTCACTTGGACTCGGAATACATTCCTTTTGCATCCGCTCCGTTCTGCTCACCACCGATACGGCTGTTAAGCGTATCAAGCCCATCTTCGATGCTGCGCTCAATGCTGACATCATTGCGACGAAGCAAAGTACCACGTGCTTTATCCAGCGCAGTGAATGCCGTGTTGTAAACCACAACACTAACAAGGAACGACTCTTCTGATTGCTGATTGCGATCAATCGCATCCAAAGTGAGCTGCAACTGATATCCAACCGTGCCGCCCTTACCTCCGGCATCGACATCAAGACGTTCTTCCAACTCTTTCAATTCCTCGCGGGTGGCGACCGCTGCAAGATACTTAGCCTGCATATCGCGATAAGAAGTCTGAAGCTCGCGGTAGGCAACGATTGCCTCGAGCGCGACTGAATCAATCGTGCCCCGCAATGTGTTCAACTGCTGACGCAACTCATGGCGACGACGATCGTGGCGCGCCTTGGCGAAATTTCTCTCAAGTGGAACTTCGAAGGTGAAACCAGCGAGCCAGCCTTCACCGTGATCAAACTGATCATTCCAGGCATTGTTTAAATTACGATTCTCTCCGAGACCGGCAACAGTTCCCTCAAGGATGAGGTTAAGAGTTGGGAGCAATTCGTTCTTCTGCAAATCGCGGCGAAGGCCTGCTGCCTGCACCTGATAGAAGCCCTGCAACAATTCAGGACGGTTCTTGATAGCTGATTTAGCAACCTCACGAACATCTTCCCGGGGAGCCGTCAAAATTGGAGCCGTAGTCGGAACCAGCTCATTGGTTGAACCGAGTGAGAAATTAGGATCATTGACCAAAGCACGAAGACGTTCTTCAGAAAGACGGATCGCCATCTCACTGCGGATCAGAGATGCCTGACGTTGGGCCAATGCCGATTTAGCGCGCAGCAATTCACTCGCCGTTGCTTCAGCATCGACACCTTTACGGTCTTCGAGTTCACCGACGATGGACTTGGTCCGGTCAACCAGACTCTTCCGTTGGAGATAACCAGCACGGGCAAGATAAACTCCCCAGTATGTGCGGTTCACCTCAAGAAGATAACTCTCAAGTTGACGAAGGTATTCAGCAGCGCCCAGTTTGGCATCCAGTTTAGCAATTTTAATACTGCTGGTGTTGTAGTGGTAACCGTTCCCCTGCAAAAGAGGCTGAGTGACGGAAACAACCAACTCTGATCCAGTCTGCGGATTCGGCTGGGTGAACTGCGAATTGTTATCGAGTGTCGAAAGTCTGTTTGACACAGCTACTTCAGCACCGGTCTTCAAACGTTTGCGAACACCGTATTCCCCCTCCCAAAGATCCTGCCTGAAACGACCGATCTCTCCTGTCGTCAGGATGCTGGAAGTTGGCTCATCGGTATGGGAGTAACGACCTTCGAGGAAAGCAGTCCAATCGAAAGCTCCTTCAGCCTCCTGAATTCCGGTCTCACGAATCGTTGGAATATCGCTGAACGCCTTAATCTGGTGTGAGTGCTCAAGCGCACTTGCGTATACCCCCTGAAGCGACTTACGAACCGTGCCGTAATTATTCCAAACCTTGTTGCGAACCATTGGCCCCCAGGCAGAACCGAAGTCCGAAGGAACATCAGGAAGCGTGCTGACATCAAGACTCACGCCCACTCCATTGATCGCACCCAGGGTATCTGAATACTGCGAAGCAACCTGATCAATCAACCAATCCACATTTTGCTCAGCAATAGACTTGCGAGTTTCAGGCAGCTCAATCGCAGGAAACCGCTGCATGCTTGAAGAAACGTCTTCCAAATCTTCAGTCGGGGTCACCTGCCCTACAAATTCAGCCTTCTGAGCGGCCATGTCTCCACCTGCGCTGTGCTGACTCGCAGTAGAACTGGTATTAGCAAGCGTCTCCGGTCCGGATCCGAGCGGCTTCGGCGAAGCATTCAGCTTCTTTGGTGAAGGCGGCTGATCCGCTTTCGCTACATCCGAGGGATTCTCAGACATGATCTTACGAACTTCAGCCTCGGCCTGAGGGTCCGAGCCATAGGAAGGCAGTTCGATCGGACGCATTTGCTGTGCCCCCTGCTGAGGCTGCACAGAGGATACTGCACTTACTTGAGTGGAAGGTGCGGGAACATCGTTTGGCTTGGTAGGATCAAAGAGCTTAGGCATTGGGGGTAATTCCGTTTGCGCCTGCTGCGTCCAATCATCAGCCCTGGGTGTCGTCGGGCTCACTTTTGGAGGAGCAGGAGCCGGAGTCATGGAACGCGAGCTAACTGCTCCTGTCTGAATCGACCCATCCAATGAAACAGGCTTGTAAGCCGCATCCGAAACCGGGCCGAATCGTCCCGCAGCACTTGTTCGTGGTGCCGAAGGCTGGACAGGTGCCGGACCCGCCACAGCTGATTTCTTCAAATTCTGGTGAGGCTCCAACATCGAAGAAGAAACAGGCTGATAAGCCCCATCTGAAGACTTATTCGAAATGCGACGAGGGGGAGCCTTGGTCCCTTCCGCTTGATCCACTATCTTGCCATTCGATGAAACCGGACGAAAAGCGTTTTGAGAAGCAGCCGGTTGGCTCGGAGCGGGTGCGGGTGAATTCACTTCAGCCTCACTATTTGCAGGAGTGACGGTTTTGTTCCCTTTAAACACCTTGCTCAGGAAGCCATCCTGAGCGCTTCCGGCTTGAGTGGTCAAAACACCTAACGCAAGGGTAAGTGCAAGAGGTTTAGCGAGTGATTTAATATCCAGAATCATTCCAAGGTGAGGATTTGATACAGTTGTTGGAAATGAATCCAACAGGTCAAACGTAGCTGTTAACAGGTTATGCCAATAGCGTCAACGATGATTCGCAAAAAATCCGAAATTATCAACGTCGATAAATCGGTTGACTATTAAGACCAGTTAACAAACTAAACTGCGATTTCCCGCAGCGAACTGTCAGAAGTGATCCTGGCGATTTCGAGAAAAAAAACGGCCCGCACCAAAGGCACGGACCGTTTTTCGATAGATTTAGCTGTCTGAAAAGAAATTACTCTTTCTTGTCGACCTCGGCATCACGCTCCCAGCCACCAAAGTCTGCACCTTCTTCGATCCACTTCTGGAACAATTCTTTCTGCTCTTTTGTCCAGGGCTCAGCTTTGTCTTCAGGAGGCATGATATCGTCATCACCTTCAGGAAGGAGTGTGCGTTGGAGAAATGAACTCTTTTTAGGATCTCCAGCCACAATTACTGGCACTTTTTCGTCATCATCGCCGTCTGCACCTGCCATCAAAGCTTCCTTGTTGGTAACAATAAGACCGGCCTTGGGCTTTTTGGTACGACCACGCTCGTCCTTGTGAGGAGGCTGGTGGCATTTCACACAGCTTTCTTTCACGAAAGGCCAAATTTGTTTTTCGAAATCGATTTTGTCCTGTGCATTGGTGGTGGAAATACCACCAAGCGCGAGGCCGACAATTGCCAGAGTAGAGATGTAGTTACGCATAGTTGGTTGGGTTTGTTTGGTTCAAACGCATTCCCTTCAAAAATAGGACGAAGGGTATTTAGAATCAATACATGAATGCCGAATTTTTCGCATCCCACAATCGAACAGGGGGGAAATGCCTCAGATTGGCTCATTCCGACACTTCACCGTCATCGTCGTCCGACCATAGGCATGCACAGAATATGCAACACCACCATTGGTGAGAATCAGCCAGTTGCACCTCAACCAATGGATAAATGGACGATAAACCGACACATGACGCTGACCTCCTTCTTCCCGGTAATTCATTCGACGATGGCAAAGACTGACGTAGCGCCCTCAACCAGTCACTGAGATTTACCTCCGGCAAACCAACGCACGAGCGATTCGGTCAACTTTGAGCTATTGATCTGGAGACAAAAAAGCGGGGAAGGATTTCTCCTTCCCCGCTTCAGAGAGAATAATTTTTCAGGTTTGAATCAATCCATCAGGATTATTCAATCCCGTAGGCAGGAGCACCGTGCTCTGCAACGTCAAGCCCTTCGGCCTCTTCCTCAGCACTGACGCGAACGCCCATGACAAGCTTCAGAACGAAGAACAGTGCGAAGGCAACGATGAATGCGAAAGCACTCATGGAGAGCGTTCCGAGCAGCTGCGTGCCAATTGAGTGAGCAGGATCGAATGAGAAGATACCCACTGCAACTGTTCCCCAGATACCGCAGATACCGTGAACGGAGATAGCACCCACTGGATCGTCGATTTTGATTTTGTCGAAGAACAGGATTGAGAAAACCACGATCACACCAGCGATGAGGCCAATGATGATTGCGCTTCCTTCACCAACGGTGTCAGCACCGGCGGTGATACCAACGAGACCTGCGAGGATACCGTTGAGGGCCATAGAAAGGTCCGGCTTCTTGATGACGATCCATGAAACGAAGATTGATGCAACAGCACCGGCACAAGCGGCAAGAGCTGTGGTTGTGAAAACGTAGGAAACTGCTTTCGGGTCAGCTGCAAGAGCAGAACCACCGTTGAATCCGAACCATCCGAGGAAGAGAAGGAAAACACCGATCGCAGCAAGCGGAAGGCTGTGTCCGAGGATTGGCTTGATTCCGCCACCTTTCTGATACTTACCGGCACGTGGCCCGAGGATGAGAACACAAGCAAGAGCAGCGAATCCACCGAAGGCGTGAACGATACTTGAACCAGCGAAGTCGTAGAAACCTTTTCCGTCGAGCCAGCCACCGCCCCACTTCCAGCTACCCGTGATTGGGTAAGCGAAGCCAACGAGGATAACAGCAAACAACATGAATGTTGGAAGCTTAACACGCTCAGCAACAGCACCGGAAACGATGGTTGCTGCAGTCGCTGCGAACATGGACTGGAAGATGAAGTCACCCCACCAGGTGTAACCGGCGTTATATTCAGCCGTGGTAAGCGCCGGGTCATTTAAATCCCCGCCAAACCAGCTTCCCATCGCAAAGAATCCGTTAAAATCCCCCGGATACATTGCGTTGAATCCCCAGGCTGCATACAGCAGGATACCGGTCGAAATAATCCATACGTTCTTGAAGAGGATATTTACGGTGTTCTTTTTCTGAGTAAGACCACACTCAAGCGTGGCAAAACCGAGGTGCATGATGAACACGAGAGCCGCAGCGATACAAATCCAGAGGTTGTTTACTGTGAATGTGGCATATCCATCGGAGGCGATGTATTCATCGGAGGAGTAAGCACTTTCAGGCTCAGCAGCTTCCTCAGCTGCGGCAGGTGCAGGTTCGGCCGGGGCATCCTGCGCAAAAACCTCAGCTCCGCCGAGGAGTGTGAGCGCTAGGGTTCCAAGCATAAACCAGTTTCGAAGGTTGAATCTATATTTCATCGTAGTTTTGTTTAGTGATCGGCCAACAAGGTGAAAGCCGGTTGAATGTCGACAGGTGGAAAAGCATTCCCCGTGCCAACTTTCGAACAGGAATTTCAAATACCCGCAACCCACTGTGCAACAACGGGTTGCATTTTATCACTTCTGGTTCGCAACAAACAAAAACCTCGCCCAATTGCTAATCAGGCGAGGTTTTGAAAATGTGATCAGACCCTGTTGAATCGACAAATCAACAGGGTTGGATCGGATGATTCTGATTTCAGATCACTCAGTCGTTGTAAGCATTTTCGCCATGAGAAGCCTGATCAAGCCCAACCCGCTCTTCATCTTCAGAGACCCGAAGTCCGCCACAGATTGCTTTTACGATCAGCAGGATCACTACAGTTACCACTCCGGTGTAAACAATGGTGATGAGGGATGCGAGTGCCTGTACCCCCAGCTGCTTTCCAAGATCGAATTCACCACCAAACAGCGTTGATCCCACTACTGCGGCGAGAAGGGTTCCGACAAGCCCACCCACTCCGTGAACTCCTACGACATCGAGTGAATCATCGTATTTTAGAGCGTTCTTCAGTTTCACAGACGCCCACCAACAGACCATTCCGGATACCGCCCCGATCAACAATGCGCCCACAGGCGTTGCCACTCCTGAAGCCGGAGTGATTGCTGCCAGTCCGGCGATGGCCCCGGTAGCAGTACCAAGTGCGGTTGGCTTCTTCTCAATGAACCAATCGATCATCATCCAGACAAAAGCACCAGTCGCCGCTGAAATATGAGTGACGAAGAGCGTCATCGCCGCAGCGTCCGTAGCGCCTCCCTGACTTCCCGCATTAAATCCGAACCAGCCGACCCAGAGCATGGCGGTTCCGGTGACCGTCATCGGCAGGTTATGCGGAGGAGTCGGATTTGACCGTGGCCCCACCATGATACAGGCGACAAGAGCAGCAACACCAGCGGTGATGTGAACGACAATTCCTCCTGCCAAATCTTCCACGCCCCACTTGGTGAAGAGAGAAACGTTTTCACCTTCACCACCGAACCAGGTAATGTGGCAAACCGGTGCATAGACAAGCAATGCCCAAAGAACAGAGAATATGAGCGTCGCAGAGAATTTGATTCGCTCGACAAACGTTCCGACGATCAGGGCCGGGGTAATGATAAAGAACGTCATCTGGAAGGCCGACCCGAGGATGCCATCCGCTCCGACTCCTTTATGCATAATATTACCAAAGCCGCCGAACCACCCGCCATCGGTGCCCAGTGCCATTGAATAACCGCAGATGAGCCAGACGATGCTGAGCACACAAGCGAGGGCGAAGCAGTGCATCAAGACACTGAGAACGTTCTTTTTGCTGACAAGCCCGCCATAAAACAGGGCAAGCCCGGGGATAGTCATAAATAGAACCAGTGCCGTGGATGTGAGCATCCAGGCGTTATTGCCAATAGTGGCGGCGTCATCAGCCGTTATCGCAGCGTCCTGGCCAAAAGCCATTGGCGACACGAACAGGCCGAGTCCAACAATAAGGAGAACCAATCGGTTCAGTAGTTTAATCATGGGGATTTTATGTGTGTTGATATTCAATTTGTTGAAACACAACCCCCGGCCCTTTCAGAGAAAAAGCGTCGAACATAACGCGCGGCGATTTCAACATGCCAAGCACGTTGAAAGACCACAATTTCAAGTTAAAAACCAAGGATTGAACCACTTATGAAAGCACCTTCCGTGCCATTCATGGTAACAAACAATCCTATTTTGCAGATAAAGGCTCAGATGAGAAGCCTGAATATTCAGGCACTGCCTCAATGGACAGGTCCAGAGATATGCTCCCCTCCAATGGTGGAAGGGAGCCCAATGAAGTTACGCTTCAGGAAGCGAAGCAAAGCTCACGCCATTTCCGCAATCGCAAATGAGCGACGAGTATAGAGGAACTCGAAAAGGTTTCCTTCGTGCGGCTGATTCCAGCTAATGCGGTTGGTCGGGATGTTTCCGATATTGAGTCGCTCGATATCCGGGCAGTCAAACAACTGATTGATCCACGTGATATCTTTAGTCACCGCAGTCATAACCAACGAATAACCGACTTTATCAAGAACTTCCGCCTGCGGACATTCCACTACACTGGCGAATGGAAACAGGAATTCGCGGAGTGCGAGCTCTTCGTCGAATGAATCGCAGCGAATAATTGTCGGTTGCAGGTAGTTCATTCCGTCGCGATTGAAGAAACGATCCCCTTCACGAAATTCAGCAGTGACATCCGTTGCGCCATCGGACTTGAGCCCCTCTTCAACAGCTTCGTTGATCCATTCAGCGAACTTCGGATTGGCAAAGCCGGAAAGCTTCGCATCAGGATCATCCTGAGCCAGTGGCTTGATCTGTGCGACACGTTCAGCAACTGCGCGCGCAATCTCGTCGCCATATTTGGGAACCACAATTGTGGACGTGCAAATACAGGAACGACCTGAGTTTGCGGACACTGACTCGACCATAGAATCAACATAGTCCCGCCAGTTCTCGATCTCGTCTTCGCCGATCACAAATTTCGAATAGCCGGTGCCATGCACTTCAATCCGGGGATCGTGCTCATGCTGCTTCACAGTGGAATCATCTCCAAACAACATAACGCGTCCAGCCCGCCGAATAATGGCACCCGAGCCGTCGTGTTGAGTAGGATATAGTGAGAACGCCTCAGGAGGGCAACCGGCTTTGATGAAAGCCTGGATAATTCGCCAGGGTGTCCATGGTTCTTCACGACCCGGCTTCAGTAGCACAGGCACTTTCATGGAGATCGACGGGATCCAGAGTGCGTTCACTGCCGGAGAGTTACTCGGCAAAATAACGGCAAGCTCATTCGTGGTCGGCGAAAAACTGACCGGCGCTCCGCCCTGTTCTCCATAGCCTTTATCGAGAACTTCAATATCAAGTCCCCGGGTGAGCCCCTGAAAAATATCTTCAACCTGCCCAAAGATTCCCCCAAGCCTCTGCATGTTCATCCGAATCAACGAATGAGGAAGCCCGCTGGTTGCGGCCAGCGACAACACATAATCTTCAGGTGACTGGAGATCCCCTTCCAGACCAATAGGGAGATCGTCATTCAGGAAAATCTCGCCCGCTCTCTTGGTAATCGCAATGAGGTCAGCCGACTTCATTGCTTTAAGCTTTTCACGCGCTTCCCCCATGCGGGCCATGTCGTATTTGATCATGTCCGCGCAGGCGAAAGAGATCTCTGCGGCGGCCTCATCAGTGCCAAGTCGCTCGACAGTTTGCACGTCGAGGCTTTTGTAGACTTTGCCCTGACGAAGGACGGGGATGTGTGGTGCTGCCATATCCTGAAAAGGTGTGCTTAAATTAATATACGCCTTCGATCACGGTCTTGGTCAACGCCCCGAACGGACGAACATCACCCACCCCATCCCAGGCATACTTTGCGTGGGGCTCTCGACGAATGGCTTCGTCCCGCTCCAGGAAACGCGGCATGAAGAATTCTTTGGTCAAAGTCGTCAACTCAACGCGACCGTATTCACCGTAGTCCATCGTTTTCGCGGTGTCCTCAGGGTCAACAATCCGCAATACGGCACGTGGCTGTGGTGCGTAATAGGTAACCGAGTAATCGTTTTCTTTGAGTTCTTCAGGAATGCTGACAGCGAGTCCCATCAGCGTGTTTCCGTATGTCGGAACGAAGAGCGCTTTGTCTTCGAGAACTTCCTCCTGCAGGAAACGAACGTATTCAGGAGTCATCGAAGTGCCTCCACAGAAACAACCTTTGATCCCATGTCCGGGAATCGAAATTCGCTCACCGATCGAAGCGAGCAGCTTTGGAGTCGTGAAAATGCATTTGATGTCACGGTGCTTGATAATCTCAACCGCTTGAGCCATCACGTGAGCCTGATATCGCTCAACCTGATCGAGCTCCTTCCGACCAATGAGACGCTTCACCCAGCGAGGATCAAGGTCCACATGATAACAGCTGCCACCGCGATGATTCGCGAGGTGCTCAACCGCCAACCGCAAACGCCGTGGACCAGTCGGCCCCACCATAATCCAGTTTCCGCCTTTCGGAAAAAACTCATCGCTGAGCTGATCCGAGAACTGCTCGTAATCGTGTTTGTAGTCATCCCAACCCACACGCTGCTTGGGAAGCCCCGTGGTACCACCCGTTTCAAAAACATTGAATGGGCGGTTCTTGTATGCGTTTGGAACAAAGCGCTCGTTCTTTTCATCACGCAGCCAAGCGTCTTCAAAGTGATCAAACTTCACGATATCATCGATGCATTTCACTTCTTCGCGAGGATCCCATCCAGCGCCTTTCATCCAGTCCAGCCAGAAAGGCGTACCGGTCTCTTCACTGAAGTGCCATTTGATGATTTCCTGAACGCGGTCGTCCAGTTGTGCTCTTGCTTCGTCAGTCGTCATTTTGTAAGTATAAAAAGTGGAGAAGCGGTCTGTTTAACAGGCCGTTCGAAATTATGGAAAGAACTTCTTAATGGTTTCCTCTGATGGTTTCTTCGTGAAGAGCGAGACCACAATCATAGCGATTAACCCACCCATGAAAGCGATCGCAACGGGCATCACGTGACCAATAGTGTATTCACCGCCCCAACCGGACTTCCAGAAAAAGAAGAGCCAGATGGCAGCCACCACAATAATGCAGGCATAGGCTCCGTGCTTCGTCGCGCCTTTCCAATAGAGCGAGGTAAAGACCAGTGCAGTCAGTGCTCCAAAGCCTGAGAAACTCCAAACGGCAAGGTCGAATACATTCTGCACATTCTGAAGAAGCAACGACAGAATGAATGTCACTACGACGATAGCGATGATGAATCCACGAGCAATCAGAACGGTGGCTTTGTCGGAATATTTGTCTTTAGGCTGCTTGTGGAGGACAACATCGTTGGTAAACATTGTTCCCAGGCACAGGAACTGGGAATCGAGCGAAGACATAATTGCCGCAAGAATTCCGGCCGTCACCATTCCGATGATCACCGGTGACGCGACCAGTTTTGCAATCATGATACTGAGAACAGCTCCAACCTTCGCGTCAGGAAGCGGCGGCATTCCGGCAACAGTACCGGTTGCCCACAGACCAATCAAGACGCATGGCACCCAGACAATCAAAATACAAAGCGGGTGAGCAATCACCGTCAGCTTAAAGCTCTTAGCACTCTTCGCCGTCAACCAATGCTGGAATAGATGGGGGAACATCCCCACAGACAACGGAATAAACATGTAGGTCGCAAAGGTCAAAGGATGAATTCCGATCTCGCGAGTGAATTTCCCGGCAATACTGATTTCGTCCGGCGTCCGAATCAAGTGACCTGCATTTGCCTGCTGAATCGCAGCCTCAAGTCCTCCGAAATGTTTTGAGATCAAAGTGAAGGCAAGAACTCCCATCGCCATAAAGACAATCGTCTGAAAAGTGTTGGCCCAGGCTGCAGCACGGGAACCACCGGCGAAAATATAAGCGAGAACCACCCCGCAAATAACGATGCCAATAATCCATGGCGGGACAGATCCACCGGTCGCTTCAAACGCATTCGGAAACATACCGGCAGTCATGGGGCCGAGCACGCGATACGACCCGATCACTCCGATCAGAAGGTAGGGAATCACGAGAAGAACCAGAATAGGGAAAAGCAGATAGCCAATCCCGCTGGATTCGAAACGATTTCTAAAAAACTGGATTTGGGTGACGTAGCCATGGCGCTTGGCAATCGCCCACACCCGGATTCCAATCAGAAAGAAACAGGCGGCATGAATCAGCCCCGATGAGGAAGCCATCAAGCCATATGTGCCCACTCCGATTTGGAAAGTTTTGCCAGTTGAACCGACGAGCGCGAAGGCGGTCATCGTGGTTCCAAAGACCGACATCAAAAGCATGAACGGTCCGATCGAGTGACTGGCAACGAAGTAGTCTTTTGACGTTCCGCGGAAAAGCTTTCCGCTAAACATGGCCAGAGCTAAAAGCAGGGTCAAATAACAGCCAATAACGACCAATGGAGTGACTGATACAGGGCCGGCGTCGGGAGCCTGAGCGAGAATTGAAATCATACGATTCTACGGGGGAGTGTTTTGTGGAGACGTTTCGAAACAACAGGGTTCGTTTATCGAACAGCCCCTGTTGGTTTGTGAAAATGAGATCGGCTACGAAGCGTCGTCACCTTCATTTGCCCACTGTTCGAGATCGGTAGGCCAGGCAAATTTGATCACACAAGCCCAGAAAGTGGCGCACACCAAAGAATAGGTAGCGTGGTAGGCCAGAGCAACCGGCATAAAGCCGAAGACGAGATTAGAATTTTCCCAGTTCCAGAAATCCTGATGCAGGATCGCGAGAACTATGAAGATAACCAGAATGACCTTGTTTTTCATGTGTGTGAATTTGAGAAAAAACACCCGGCTTTCGACTCTTCAAAAACCGGGCATTTAAATTGAATTCCACCTTACTTCTGCTCGTAAGCGTAGAGGTGGGTCTGTGTCATCACGTAGAGTGTGCCGTTTGCTACAACAGGAGTTGAGTAGATTGGAGCGGGGTACTCAATTGTGTTGAGTTCCTCTTTTTCTTTTCCTGCCTTGAGGATGATGAGCTCACCATCTTCATTTCCAAGGAACACCTTGCCGTCTACAACGAGAGTCGAGCCCCAAATGTGTGAAAGCGTGTCGTGCTCCCAGTATTTTTCACCCGTCTCAGCATCGAGGCAGAAGAGTTTTCCGCTGTAATCTGCAAGATAGAGAAGTCCGTCGACAATTGACGGAGTTGAAATCGTTCGTCCGATTTCTTTGAACTGCCAAACCACAGCATCTTCTTCAGATCCCTTACTTGGATCGATACACGTGATGCAGCCTACTCCTTCTCCATGCTCAGGATCCTGGCCGATAGCAGCGTAAACCTTATTATTGTAAACCACGGGTGATGCAATGATTTCAGACGGCCCTGGATAGGTCGCGTATTTGATCTTCTCACCGTTTTCATCGACACGGTATTCTTTTGGACAGCAATCAACTTTCCAAAGCTCCTTCAGGAGATTGTATTTTTCGCCACCGTCTTCTTCCTCATTGAACTCAGACGCGTGAAAACCATACGTCCAACCATCGCCAGCACCGAAGACCACAGTCGGCTTACCGTTCAAATCCGGAGCGAAACCGGGCGAAGACCAGTTGCAGTGCATGATCCGCTCCGCAATACCGCTGCCCTCTTCTGCAACCAATGCACCGGTCTCTTTATTCAGTGCGACAAGGCAGGGTGCGTATGGCTGAGGAATATTGATGTGTGACCAGTCAACCCCGTTGGAAGTCGAAGCAAAAACGTGGGTGTCAGTGATCGTTACCGAGCTGGAAGTGATGTTGTGAGGGAAAACGCCAAGCTCAGAACGCATGTCGTATCCCCAGATGATATCGGCATCTTTCTCGCCAACTTCAGCAGGCTCAGTGACTTCGTTCATCTTCTCAAGGCCACCGACCATGTATTTACCTTCATCCTGAAAAGGACCGTCGTTGCCGTCGCTCTGTCCGTAGAGATCGATGCAAAGCACTTCGCCGCGGTTGGTGATTACGTACCCATATTTTCCGTCAATCGCGACTGAAGAACAGACTCCGAGGAATTCCCAGTCCGAAACTTTACCTGCTCCCAGCTTTGGAATAGACAACTGCCACAAAAAGTCACCTGTCTTTTCATCGAAACACATAACCACTCCGTGGTCACCTTTGACCCCCTCAATCCGGGGTTCTTCATTGTTGGTCCCGATAAAGACACGACCATCTTTCACCGTAGCCGTTCCGTATGCTTGCGATCCCATCTGCACGACCCACTTGGCGTGCTTCGCCCCTTCAATTTTACCTTCATCATTTTCTTCACCAGCAGTGAAGTCTGAAGGAATACCAACCGCAGGAGACATCATATTATTGGTGCCGTTACGGCCCCACTCAGTCCAATCACCACCGCCGGGAGCGGCCGCTGCGGCCGGAGCTGGAGTTGGCGGTTTTTCATCAGCAGGTGCATCGCCTTTTGCATCTGCATCAGGTGCGGGAGGCACGTAGGTTCCGCTGCCTTTTTTCTCAGCACCGGCATCGCCGGAATCTGACTCTCCGCCGCAGGAGACGAGAAATGCCGTCATCGCGACCAGCCAAATTGATTTCAGGATTGATTTCATTATCGTTAGTTACTTGTTGGATTTTCCTTTTCTCTTAAATCGTGTCGACTCAGTTTTGCTCGATCGAAATATTGTCTATGAACACGGTTTTCTGGCTCTGAGGAGAGAAACCGAACATTCCGGGGGCACCTTTTTTATGAACACTTGCGTGCTTCACCTCAATGGTCCATGCCTCTGGCTCGTCCTCGCCTTTGACCCACGCCTTCGCTTTAATTACCCCTGTGCCATCGTCGGCAACATCCACTTTAGTTTTGAGAGTGTACCAAGTATTCGCAGAAATCTTAAACGGCACACTTTCTTTCAGCCGCTCATGGTTGGAACTGACTTCGAGAAGATTGGCGTTACCGACCAGAGAGATGATGTAGCGCTGGTTAATCAGCCCCACCACTGACTTAATCCGGCGGGAACCATCGGTCATCACATCAGCCTGCATCGTGTAATTAGAAAGATCAGGATGCCCCAGGAATGAGAGCGAACGCTGAAAGAGCACCTTATCAAGCGTCTTCGAAAGCACCTTGTTTCCATCTTTTTCCACCACTTCCCACTTCAAGCGGGCACCAATCCACGGAAGTGGAGGGAATGAAAATTCGCGCCCCGCAACAGAACCACCCGGACTTGCTGCGAGCTCGAACGACTCAAAGTCTTCGTTGTATGGCAGGTTCGAAATAACCCGGCCCCGGGCAATACCCACAAGACCGTCAGCCGTTCCCTTCCAAGCTCCAGCAGAGAGTTTTGCATCGTCTTTGGCAGAGATCGTATTGCCATCAAAACTTGCATCCATCTCCGCTTTTACTTTGGCAGTTGGAGGAATGAAAGTCTCCCATGCCGCGTCTCCAGCTTCACCAACAGGGATTCCGTTAGCGTCAACCTTGACCGTTTGGAGAGTTGCGGATGCTCCCCCTTGAAGAAGCACGTCCGACGGAACAAACGAAAGGCTTTTGGCTTCTCCCACTTCAGGCATAACACGCTCAGGCGCGTCAGCCCAATTGATCCCCGTATTCTTAATTTCAAATCGATAGAGAGTCGTAGTGGTGTGAGCGTAAACCTTACCATTACAAATCGATGGAGAACCGATGCCGTTTCCATCGAGCTTGATGCGGTGCTCAATCTTAGGCTCATCACCCGTCACATTGATCACGAAAAACTCGCCCGGGAATGTTGTAGCGTAGAGTCGACCATCAGCATAGACCGGCGACGCGTGAAGCTGAGAGTTGGCAAGTTTAATATCCCAAAGCGTTTTCCCTGTCTTCGCATCCACACAATAGAGGGATCCAGTTTTCACAATCTGATAAATTTTGCCGTCATGAAGCGTCGGCGAACTGGTAAACATTTCGAGAGGGTTCCGCCATTCTTCAATTGAATCAGGAAGACGGGGAGCCCCTTTTTGTTCCGGATCAACAACCCCACCTGTATTGTCAAAATCTTCAGGGATTTTGATAGAGAAAAGGCGTCCCATTTCCGTGGTATCAAGGTTCTCCTTGCCGTGAATATTGATTATTGAATCGCCAAGCACAACCGGTGAGCTGTTCACTCCACCCTTTGAAACTTGATAGCGCCACAACGGGGTTCCATCCATTACGTTGACGCAGGCAATATTACCACATCCTGTTCCCACATAAAAAACACGCTTACCGTTCCGTGTTTCAAGGAAAGGCGTGCTCATAGAAGTGTCCTTCAAGTATGGAGGACCTACCCCCGGAGTTGAAGACCAAATCAAATCACCTGTCTTTTTATTAAACCCGAAAAAGCGGTCACGAGCCGGGCCATCAGCCCCCCAATAACTTGTCACGCCGCGGATAATCGCGATATCTCCGTCAATGATCGGGGAACCAGCTCGCCCGTTTGGAAAAGTGAGCCGTCCGAAACGCTCCATCATTGAGTGTTCCCAGATTTGCTCTCCATCTTTCGAATAGCAGGTAACGAGTCCGTAAGTTGTAGCAACAATGATGTTTTCTGTTTCAGGATCAATCCCGACAGAACCAATTGAGTAGCGGTTGTAAATCGTATCTGAAATAAAGTCGTGAGTCGCCTTTTCCCAGATCACCTTGCCGGTCTTTTCGTCGCGAGACTGGACCACTTCTTCGAGATCAGCTCCCTTTCCCCGGTAACCCCAGGTAATCAATCGACCGTTGTATACAACCGGCGTTCCCTGACTGGAGATCTCATCTAAAATCTCAGGCTCAGGATTGAACTCATATCCCTCGTAGCTTTCGAGACTGGCCCCCGTTTGCAATGGGCCGCGCCATGACAGCCAATTACCCTTGTGAATATCACCGTCCTGAGCAATCACCGAAGTAGCCACCAAAGCGCCTCCAGCGAGCGCCAAAACGAATCGTGAAAAAGAGAGTTTTTCCATAGAATTACGTCGAAAATAGGAGGTTGCATGTTTTCCTGCAAAGGGATTTTTACGCATCATTGCGTTTATTAGTATTTTTAATACAGAAGCCTCCTCAACGGAAAATACGTCGATTTTCCACCCATTCTCATTTCTTTACATTAGCAAAACTAATCAACCAACAAGAGGCCATCGTCGTGGAAGGTCGTTTCCCTCACAGAAATGACCATCCATCGTCGTGGAAGGTCGTTTCTCTCACAGAAATGACCATCTATCGCCGTGGAAGGTCGTTTCCCTCACAGAAATGACCATCTATCGCTGTGGAAGGTCGTTTCTCTCACAGAAATGACCATCTATCGCTGTGGAAGATCGTTTCTCTCACAGAAATGACCATCCATCGCTGTGGAAGGTCGTTTCTCTCACAGAAATGACCATCCATCGCTGTGGAAGGTCGTTTCCCTCACAGAAATGACCATCCATCGCTGTGGAAGGTCGTTTCTCTCACAGAAATGACCATTCACGGCGATGGTGGTCAGGGAACACTCGTGAATTCGTAGATGAGCAAAACCCTGCAGATTGATTTTTTCGAGAACTGGTCAATTTTCAGATTTTGAACACAAATTGAAGCTATGCCCCGAGACCGTGAAAGCCGAAAACGCCGCTCCACCCTCCGTGAACGTCTCGCGCGCCACAATGCCGAACGCGAAAACGGTGTTGGTGGCGGGAATCAGCGTTTGATCATCATTGTTGCGATCATTGGATTTATCCTCATCGCCGGATATCTCTTCTGGAAGTCCCGGGCCCCAAAAGGTCCCTGGGATGTGAACAAGGCCACCGCGGCACAGCTCGAAACGCTACCGGGAATCGGTCCGGCAACGGCAAAAGACATTATTTCAGGCCGCCCTTACAATACCCCGGCAGATCTTATAAAAGTAAAAGGGATCGGGGAGAAAACGGTTGAAAAGATTAAAGGCGGTCTGGTTTTTCCTGAAACGGAGTAGCTGCTTTCCGAACAGGGAGTCTTGCCTTCTTTTCTTTGAGATGTTTTTGCAAAAGCCTCTCAAGTTCCAGGGCTTTTTCAGGGTTTGCCCCTGCCATGTCCTTTGTTTCATACGGATCAACACTTAGATCGTAAAGTTCGCTCTCTTCGCTTTCGAAAAAGTGGATCAGCTTGTAGTTCCCACTTCGAATCGCCGCATGAGGCCGGGTCTTACTCGTTAGGCCGTCATCCACTCCAATCGTTTCCGGTGCTTCGGAAAATCCGCGCTCCGGATGATAGTAAGGAAAATGCCACAGCAAGGGCCGATCAGTCCCTTTCGCTGTGGGCTCAGAAAAGCTTTGGGCAAAACTTTGTCCATCAATGTCGACGGGAAGCTCATCCACGCCTGCAACATCGGCAAAGGTTGGCAGAAGGTCATACCCAATCACCGGTTCCTCACAGACAGAAGCAGGCTTTGTCTTACCGGGCCATCGGGCAATCATCGGAACCCGGACTCCGCCTTCGTAGAGGTTCCATTTACTGCCGCGCAGTGGTGCATTGCCGGCATAGTTGGGGTGCCCGCCGTTATCAGATGTGAAAAGCACCAGCGTCGTGTCCCGCAAACCGGCCTCATCGATCGATTTCAAGACCCGCCCGATCAAATGGTCCAATGTAGTGACCATAGCCGCGTAGTGAGCTTTTTCGTCGCGCCTTGGATCATCGGCCTCAAATTCGCTTCTGTATTTGTCGTATAACCACTTCAATCGGGTGTGATTCGGGTCGTGCACAAAAAACTGAGATACCATCAGAAAAAACGGTTTCTCGTGTGGCTGATTTAGAAAGGCATTCGCCCGGTCGACCATGGAATCATCCGGAAACTCCCCCTGTTTGACAGCGGGATCAAAACTTCGCTTCGCTTTGGTTTTCCAATAAGAATAGGGATGGCTGCCAAAATCCTCTTCGGCAAATTGAAACCCTTGCTTACCGGGACCGTGAGTTGGACTCCATCCCAGATAACCTTTGTAATGCTTATTGAGATGCCACTTCCCGAAAAATGCGGTTTCATACCCGCTCCCGCCGAGAACTTCGGCCAGAGTAGTTTCTGTCAGTGGCAAATCGACCGTAAATGGCGGCGACTGCAAAGGAGTACCCGGGATCTCCTGCTGCCCATTGTCTCCTTTCACAACGAACTCGAACCCAAGTCTAGCCGTGGTCTTTCCCGTCAGCAACGAGGCGCGGGAAGCGGAACAAATGGGAGCTGAGGCATAGGCCCTGGTGTACCGAAGCCCTTCTTCGGCCAGCTGATCCAGATTCGGGGTTTCATGGATTGAATTCCCATAACAGGACAAATCAGCCCACCCCAGGTCATCGGAAAATATCAGGACAATATTAGGGCGTCCCACAACGTCTGCCGCAGGAAGGTTCGACGGGGGCAAAATGGCGAACAGCATCAAGGAAAGCAGGCTCAATCGAATCATTAGAAATATCAGAAATGGTGGACAAATGTAAGTTATAGACTTTTCGCATTCCTTCATCTACAGATAGTTTGGAAAAAACGATCCAACAGGGTCTGTTCGATGAACCAACCCTATTGGATCGTTTTTGCCTCTTCACAATCGCGAGTCTTACAGTGCCTGCCAGCAGCAGTAACATTCAATATTTCTTCAGATTGAAGAGGATTGCGGCTGAATTTAACCAGTCATTACTGAGCACTTTATGGGAACCGTTAGAGAAGTCTCTCCAGACTCACTGTGGTGGGTTCGAGACGACTTGAAATACATCAATGGATTCCTCTCACTTGGAGGGGAAGATCTGAACCACCTGGCTAAATCCAGCGGTGGTCCCTGTTTCGTCTATTCAGCGGCTCGAGTTACCCGGAATCTCAGCCGTTTGAAAAACACGTTGGCTGGTTTCGGTCCGAATTCGCGCCTTCTCTATGCCATGAAGGCAAACCGCTTCTCTCCCCTTCTGGCTCATCTTCGTTCCAGTGAGTTGGATGGAGTGGATGTGTGCTCACCTAACGAATTGCGCCTCGCCCGCCAAGTTGGCTTTCGAGAGTCCGAAATTTCATTCACTGGCACTTCAGTTGCCAATGCTGATTTGGATGTCCTGGCAGCGCATCCCGGTGTTTGGGTAAACTGCGACTCGCTCAGTACCCTGAAACGGCTCGGCGAACGATGCCGGGGCCGGAAAGTTGGTCTGCGGATCAATCAGGAAGCCGGAGTTGCCTATGCCGGCAATGAACGTCTCAATTATACCGGCGCTGTTTCCAAGTTCGGGATCTATTGGGACCAAATGGATGAGGCCTTTGAAATTGCCTCGCGATATGGGATGGAAATCACTGGGCTGCATTTCCATGCCGGGTGTGGATATCTCACTCCTCAGCTTGAGGATTTTCGCGCCGTTCTGGAAAAGGCCAAACCTTTCATTCAAAGGGTTCCAAACCTGGACCATGTGAATTTTGGCGGAGGGATTGGCGTTCCTATCGTGGAGCACGACGCCCCTTTGGACCTGAATGCATGGCAACAGGTGATCAAAGACGTGTATGGCGATACTCCGGACTTCGCAGTCTGGATCGAGCCGGGGGATTATCTGGTAAAAGACGCCGGGGTGATGATTCTGGAAGTGAATACGATCGAGGAAAAAGGGGGACGTCTATTCGCAGGGACAAATGGCGGCTTCAATCTGCATCCTGAGCCAGCTTTTTATAATCTCCCCCTGGAAATTGTTCCCTGCATGTGGCGTCCCGGCGAGGAAAGGGCAGTGAAAGTTGTCGGGAACATCAACGAGGCGCTCGATGTCTTCTACGAGGAGATCAGTCTGCCTCCGATTGAGGAAGGAGACTTTTTGGCATTCCTCAATGCGGGAGGGTATGGCTCGTCCATGAGTTCCAACCACTGTATGCGGGGAAATTTCAGCGAATTTCTGGTGATTGAATCCAATTAAAACAAATGCCTGAGGTAAAAGATATAACTGAGCAAAACAAAGTGGCATGGGACGAACTTTATCAAAACAGCAAAGGTTTGGTGTGGGGTAAAACCCCGATCCCGTTTGTTGTCGAGTTTGTCGATAAACTTGCTGAAACTTTATCAGACTCCGCAAAAGCCCTGGATGCCGCAACTGGCGAAGGGCGCCACCTTCCCGTGTTATTACGACTGAATGCAGAAATTCACGCATGCGATGCTTCAGAGAGCGCACTGGCAAAACTGAAGACCATTGAAGGTTCATTTACCCACCGTCAATGCGATCTGGCAGAAACCGGTTACCCTGATAATTCCTTTGATCTGATCACTCTCGTCGACACCGTCGAAACCCTGCCCAATGCAAACGAAGTCCTTCTGGAGATGCGACGCATACTAAAACCGGGCGGATACCTTTTGTGCAACATCCCCGGTCCGGAAGACGAGATCTCAGAAGAGAACATGGAACCCGTCGAAACCGGCGATGAAGGTTCCTGTCTTTACCAGGATTTGTATTACTACCACTTCTACGAAGAGGGGGAGGCATTGGAGTTAGTATCAAGTTTGGGATTTGAAGTCGTTGAGAATGTGATCCGTCATTGGTCGGAAGGAATCCACCCGGGATTCAGGGATCACCCCCACGATCACACCAGTCGTGTGTTCCTCCTCACAAAGCCTTTTGGTTGATGAAAGTTTCCGATATCGAATTGCTCCGGGAGGAGTTTGTGAATGCGGATTCACTTCCGATTTCACCTGCTGATTTTGACCATCTCGTTGGAACCAGCGGATGCTCAGGAGATGTTGCCAGACTCCGCAGACACCTGCGTCGCCGGCAATTGGGAGAGCCGCTCGAGTATATCGTCGGCCATCAGGTATTTCGAGGGCGGCGCTTCACTGTCGACAAGCGGGTCTACATTACAGATCAGGAACTCACACATCTCGTTGACACCGTGGTAAAAGCAGGCCGGGAATTCATGGCCACCCACAATCGCCCGCCCACTCTTGTGGAGTTTGGAGTTGGCTGCGGCAGCCTGGCAATTTCGGTGAAACAGGATTTCCCGGAAGCTGAGGTGATCGGAGTCGATCTCGATTCCGATGCGATTGCAGTGGCCCGGGAAAACGCCGCGTTTCATCAAGTCGACATTCAGCTGGTGGAGAGCGATTTGTTTTCAGACTTACCCCGCGGAGTGGTTCCTGATATCATTTTCGGGGATCCACCATGGGGAGACAACGACTCGATCTACGACGAAGCGCGTCCGGCTGCACACTACCATGCCATGCCCCCCCTTTCGGCTTTTCCTGTTGGTTCAATCACAGCTGTCCACGAAGCCATACTTGCCGATGTATTCAGCAGGTCATGGGCTTCACAAATCATTCTGAATCTGGGAGTTCTTGACAAAGTGTCCGTTAACCGGCTCACTGGAGTCTCCTCCTGGCACGAAATTTTCACCTTCGATAATTCAACTTCAATCTTGCATTGTCGGATGGTTGGAACTTTCTGACTCCCTACCTTATTGCCATGGCCTCTTCAAAACCCTATCGCGTTCGTTTGAAAGCGAAGATCTTCTTCGTTTTTACTCTACTGATTCTTCTACTGGTCGGAATTACAGCGGTGTATACCGTGCAGAAAGAAAAGGCCAATTTCATGGAGGGCCTTGAGAATAAACTGGTAGCATCGGCCCTCGCTGTCGAAGGAATGCTTCCGGCCGACTATCACGAACGAATCGAAAACAAAGATTCAATCAGCAAAGAAGAGTACGAAAAGTATCGGGATATTTTCAATAAATACACGTGGGACCTCGGACTCGAATATGTCTATTCCTACATGATGTTCGATGGAAAGATTCGAACGGTCTCCTCCAGTTTCACCCGGCAGGAAATGAAGGACGGTGACAACACCGATTTTTTCTATCACTACGAAGATCCTGCCGACGCCCTCTACAACACTTTTGAAGGCGAAATCGGAAAGCCGGTTTTTGATCTCTACGACGACCCTGAATACGGACATCTCCTTTCCGCCTTTATTCCGCTCAAAACTCCGGGGGGAAAAACCTACGTCGTCGGTGCGGATGTGGATTTCTCATTTATCAAAGCAGCTCAAAGAAGAACGTTGCTCACAGTCGCGGCAGCAGCCCTTGGTTTTATTGCTCTCTTTCTGGCTGCGGTTTTCTTCACAATCGCGAGTATCGCCAGACCAATCGACAACCTCTTAAAGACGGCCCGCAAAGTCTCTGAAGAAAAAGACTTCAGTCTCCGTGCGAAGAAGATCACGAATGATGAGCTGGGCGAATTGGTTGACGGCTTCAATGAGATGCTTGAAGAAACCGAGAAGACCACCAAGGAACGGGCACGGTATCGGGAGCACCTCGAAGCTGAAGTGGAGAAGCGAACCGCTGAATTGGAAATTGCACGGCAGGAAGCTGAAGACGCGAACGAGGCTAAGAGTTCATTCCTTGCGAACATGAGTCACGAGATTCGCACGCCTATGAACGGAGTGATCGGAATGGCCGAAATTGCCTTGGAAACTGAACTCACGCAGGAACAGCGACGCTATATTGAAACCGTCAAATCATCGGGGGAATCGCTGTTGCACATCATCAACGACATTTTGGATTTCTCCAAGATCGAAGCCAAAAAGATGGACCTTGAGTCGATCGATTTCCAAATCAGGGAGGACATCGGCGATTGTATGGAGCTCCTCGCATTTCGAGCTCAGTCCAAGAGCCTGGAGCTGGCGTGCCTGATACGTCCGGATGTCCCGGAGTATCTCATCGGGGATCCTGGACGGCTTCGCCAAATACTTGTGAATCTTGTAGGAAACTCGATCAAATTTACCGCGAAAGGCGAGGTCGTCGTTGAAGTCTCTGTCTCTGAAACAACCGGTGATGAAGTGCTGTTGCAGTTCAAAATCAGTGATTCAGGAATTGGAATATCAAAGGAGAAACAGTCCAAGATGTTTGATTCGTTTGTACAAGCGGACAGTTCGACGACTCGGGAATACGGAGGCACCGGTCTTGGTTTGGCTATTTCCCGCCAACTGGTGGAACTCATGGGAGGTGATATCTCGGTCGAAAGCGCGCCTGGAGAGGGAACAACATTTATCTTCACCGCCCGATTCGGACTTCAGAGAAACCCGCAGGTTAAGACTCCTCTTGATATTCTGGAACTGAAGGGACGCCGCGTATTGGTTGTAGACGACAATGAAACGAACCGGCTGATCCTCAAAGAAATGACCCAGTCCTGGAAGATGGTGCCTGTCGTCGTTGACTCTGTCGACAAGGCGATCCAGGAACTGGAACGCTCCCGAAATGGAGGGAATTCAGTTGATCTGATTCTTACAGATATGTGCATGCCAAACAGAGATGGGCTCGACCTCGTTAAGCATGTTCGCTCACACTCCAATTTCACGACCACACGAATTATTATCCTGACTTCGGACCCTTCTCCATCCCTCAGAGCGGAAGCGAAAGAACTGGGAGTCGCGTCTTACTTGTTGAAACCAGTCAGGCAGAGCCTTCTCCTCGATTCGATTGCGATGGCTTTTGACGAAAACAGGAAGAAGGAGGCCAACGAAAAGTCGAGACCTGAAACAACAGAAAGTCAGACTCCCGAATGCTCGCTCAACATATTGCTGGCGGAAGACAATCCAGTGAATCAGGAAACTGCGACTCTGCATTTCAAAAACCTCGGGCATCAAGTTACAATCGCCAATAACGGACGTGAGGTCGTTGATCTCTCTGCGAAGGAAAAATACGACGTCATATTTATGGACGTTCAAATGCCGGAGATGGACGGCTTTGAAGCTACCGCAGCGGTGCGCAAACGGGACAATGAGAACGGCGGCCACACTCCCATCGTCGCGATGACTGCGCATGCTATGAAGGGTGACCGTGAGCGTTGCCTCGAAAAAGGAATGGATGACTACATTTCCAAACCGATCCGACGAAAGGAACTTAAGAAAACGGTCTCAAGGGTCATTGATGACTTTCGACTTTCACCCTCCTCAAAAAAAGAAGAATTACATGACTGACGCCAAAGCCTGCTTCGACAGAGATGAAGTGCTCGAAGAATATGACGAAGACTATGATTTTATCGCGAAAATGGCAGAGATCCTGCGTCGCGATGTCGATTCACGACTACCGAAAATACGCGAAGCGATCAAGTCTGCCGATGGCCCGGTTTTGGAAGCTGAAGCGCACGCTCTGAAAAGCGGTGTTGGAAATTTCTTTGCCACAGAGGCATATGAGTCTGCATTTCAGTTGGAACTGATCGGCCAAAACGGAAACCTCGACAAAGCATCTCAATCACTATCCAAACTCGAAATAGACTTGGAGAATTTGTTTAGAGCCCTCTCTGAAATTCAGCAATCTGAATGAAGATCTCAATCATCCAGGAAGGTCAATCCCCGGAGCCGGAAGAAACGCTCCCCATTAGTTTTTCGGTAAACAAATATGGGGAAACGATCTGCTGCTCCGATTCCAGTGACGTGGCCTCGGGAGATTCGAGTTCGGGAGATGATGCGCCCCGATTCATTGGACGTTATGAGCTCCGCCGGGCCCTGGGACATGGAGCTTTCGGGACTGTGTTTTTAGCATATGACAGCCAGCTCGATCGCGATGTAGCGATCAAAGCACCCAACATTTCAACCGTCAGCGAATCTTCAAAGCAGGAAGTTCAGGAGATTATCCTTCGCGAAGCCCGTCAATTGGCCCAAATCAAACATCCCAACATTGTCGTTGTTCACGATGTTGGATTTGAAGACGAAGGCTGTCATGTGGTTTCAGATTATATCGAGGGCCAGGACTTGAACCGATGGATGCAGGACAATGCTCCCACCTGGATGGAGTCTATTCAGATGATCGCACCGATCGCTGATGGGCTCGCCTCTGCCCATGCCGCCGGGGTTGTGCATCGCGATGTTAAACCAGCCAACATCATTGTGTCGGATCGAACAGAGGGACCGGTTCCCATTCTTGTCGACTTCGGACTGGCAATCAGCAAAGCAACCGCCAATGTCGCCGGAAACCGGCGCGGTGATATATCCGGCACGCCGAATTATATGTCGCCCGAACAAGCGGCAGGTGATGGTCACCGAATTGATGGCAGGACTGACATTTATTCTCTGGGCGTGATTCTGTATCGGCTTCTCACCGGTCAGTTACCTTTTGTTGCCAGCAATGTGACAAGCCTACTGGAACAGGTGATTTCAGATGAACCCCGTCCCCCCCGCCAGTTCGTTCAGGGAATCCCCCGGAGGCTCGAAGAGATTTGCCTCAAGGCCATTGCAAAGAAAATCCCTGACCGTTACACCACCGCGGCAGATTTTGCGCAGGACCTGAGAGACCTCATCGAGGGAAATGAGATGGATGAATCTCTTTCCAGCACACCGACATCCCACCCTCTCCTCAATTCCATTTCAGAGTCTAATTCTCCGCTGACCATCTTAATTGCCGAAGACAATGAAGTCAGCCGGGTAAAGCTCCAGGCGGACCTCGAGAAATGGGGCCACAACGTAGTCGCAGCTGAAGATGGCGAAGAGGCGTGGAATCGGTTTCAAAAAGGGAAGTTCTCGATCGTGATCACGGACTGGATGATGCCCAATGTCGATGGGCTTGAGTTGGTGAAGCGAATCCGGGCCTCGCGCCAGAATCTCTACACCTACATCATCATGCTCACAGCCAAGTCTGAGAAGCACGATATTGTTCTCGGGATCGGAGCGGGTGCTGACGATTTCCTGTCAAAGCCATTTCACAGAGATGAACTCAATGTGCGACTGCGGGCAGGAAAGCGAATCATCGATATGACTCGTGCCATTGCAAAATCCAGCCGCCGGATGGAGCGGGGAACGAGGGCGGCTGCAAAAGTTCAGCAGTCGTTCTTACCAACAGCTTTGCCTCACTCCGACCACGCGACTTTCGCTTACAAATACGAACCTTGCGATGAGCTGGGAGGCGACATGTTGAATATCATCCCGCTCGATGACACCCACATCGCTATTTACGTTTTGGACGTAAACGGTTCCGGAGTGCCGGCATCAATGCTCGCGACAAATGTCAGCCGGTTCATTGCGTCTCCCACAGAGGAAAATTCTATTCTGGTGGACAGGCAGACTGACTCTGGCCAATCCAAAATAGTGGCCCCCGAAGATGTCGCGCGAAAACTCAACCAGCACTTTTCAGGGAACCTCGAGAACAGCCAGTTTTTTACCATTGTCTACGGCATCTTGAACGTCGCTACCCGCGAATTCCAATATGTTTGTGCCGGCCATCCACCGGTGATTCATCAAACGAGCGAGGGAGAGACTACGCTCCTCGAAGGGCTTGGACTTCCAATTGGCGTGGCTCCCGACAACGACGACTACACCAGGGAATCAATCACTTTGAATTCCGGGGACCGGATATTTCTCTATTCGAATGGCCTCCTGAATTTACCAAAACTCGACGGCGAACTTTACGGCTCCAAGCGAGTGGTCAAAAGTCTGATTACCCACCGGGGACTTGCAATACAGGAAGCGATTGAAAATGTCGTCGAAGAGGCTGAGGCCTTTGGTGAAGATGGAACTCTCTCAGACGACCTCACCATACTGGGAATAGAAATCCACTGATTTCGTTCTCCTACTTCCCTGAGAAGCAGAGTAATTCGCCGCTCTCAAGTGTCACGAAAATCCTCCCGTCACCATCAATCGCCGCTCCTCCCTTGACCGGCACGGCAGACAGTTTTTTCTCCCACACCGTCTTTCCGTCATCTATATCAAAGGCCGCAAGAAACGCCGAGTCGGGGGCTTCATCGATGTGACCTCCTCCCACTAGAGTGTTGCTTGTCTCTGAAACGATAAATCCCGTGAAGCGGCGCTTCTGTTGATCCGTCCACAAATGTTCAGGCGGAGCCGGCGCATTTTTCCGGCGGTTCGCCTGCGTCCGAATAAACTCCCCGGCCCTGTCTTTTCGCGGGCCGGTTGTTCCGTTTCTCTCTTCCAGGGCCAATGGAGTAAAATACAGTCCCTCGTAGTTTGAATCGTGATTCAGAATTTTGCCACCCGGCAGCTTGTGCTCAAGAGAAACGTATTTGCCATAGTCAGGGTACCATGGGTAGAAAGCAGTCCGAAACTGAGAAGTAATCTGCACTTTCGGGGAATTCATCACAGCGAGATTTTCCAGATCAAAGCGTGCCACTTCATAGACTCCACCGCCCAGAAATTGCAGTTCACCATCTCGAATATTCAGATTTCCCTGCATCGAAATACCACTGTTAACCTCGCTGGACATCACCCCCGAAGTCGTGTTTTGAGCCTTGAGCTCTCCGGTCACTGCGTCGAGGGCAACGACCATCGTGCCATCGTAATGTGTCAGCCCTCCGGCGGCATAAACAGTTCCGGTGTCTTCATTCACCACCACTCCTCCCGCGATTGGCCAGGAGGACACCAGCTTTCCAAACACAGGGATCAACCGGTCCTCAGGCCCTACTCGAAACGTCCACAATTTCCGCCCTGTTTTTGCTTCAAAGGCGTAGACGTTTCCATCAGCCGCACCAACAAACAAACGGTTCTGAGAAATCACAGGTGAATAGTAAATGGCTCCATCCGCATAATTCGTCCAAACCGTTTTGCCATCAGTCGCTGAATAGGCACGCAGCACACCATTGCGATCTGCGGTAAAGACGAGGCCGCCAGCTGCAACGGGTGCAGTCACCAGAGCTTCTCCTGAATCAACTTTTGCTGACCACGCAAGGTCGACTTCTTTCGGAACAGACACCTGAGTCACATCGGCACGACCATCATCACCCCGATATCTTGTCCAGTCAGTGGCTCTGGCTCCCAATGATTCAACATTCTGAAAATCACCAAAGGTCGTCAGCGAGTCTGAAAAAACCTCAGGACCGGTCGGCAATTCGTCCCTTGGTGCCAGGCTGATATTTCCGTAGAGAGACAATTGGCAGCCACACATCCATGGCCCCCAGTAAAGTTGGCCATTTGAAATCAAAACCCCATCCTGACAAGGCGGCCTCATCGGAGCGATATGTTGTGCGGTATGAGTCTCAGTGAGCATTCGGACAGTGCCGCCACTTGCCCGGAAGAAGATCGAATCGACACTTCCCGTCGCCCGGGTGCAGGCACGCCGGGCAGGAAGTTCAGCGAGCACTCTGCCCGTTTCATAGTCGAGCTTCACTCCCCCTTCGGTGTTCTGAGCACCCGCTGCAAAAACAGCATCGTCCCGCAGAACCAGCTGGAGATTTCCAACCGGATGAGTCCACGCAAGACTTCCATCAGTTGTCTTTGCAACGGTCATAGTGGCGCGCTGCGGCCCGGCGAAAAACAAGTGATCCGCCGTGCATTTCATGTAGGTCGTCGTCGCGTACCCAGTGATGTAGTGCTGCGCCTTCTCGTTACTTCCGATCGCTTCGAGTAACTCCCGGCTATCGTTTTTCCAGAGCAACTCACCCGACTCGCGACTGATACAGGCCAGGAATTTTTCAGGACAATAACAGAAAATACTCGTGTCGTTCATGCACACGGCCCTGGCATCGAGGAACTCTTCATCCCGGTAATGCCAGACCGGTTTCTTCGTATTCAGATCAATCGCCACCAGTGTCCGCCCATACCCGAAAGAGGTTCGTGGATCATTGTAATCATGGCCATCCCACATCCCCCACGGCCAATGTCCGAGGCCCCGCCGAATTGATTTCTGCGTTTCCAGTTTCTTTTCCACATTCCCGACCAGCGCATACAGAATTCCATCGCGCATCGCCATCCACTTCCATGTCGGACCATCGGATATTCCTTCCGGAACGACAATTTCATCCCTCACTTCTCCCGTGTCTCCATCGATGATTTTGCACGACTCATAATCCCCCAGATACAATGCATCTGCGGTCGCAATCATGGTGTTGCGATGAATCATAAAACCGTCCGGCAAAGGACGCTTCCACAAGACGGTCCCATTGTAGGCATTCACCCCGAGAAGGGTATTCAACATCTCATTCTGATTCGCTTTGTGAGCGATGTGCCCCATTGCCTTATACATCCTGCCGCCCGCGATCACCGTCTGTTCGGGCATCGGGGAAAACTTCGGCACGTTGATAAACTGCGTCCGGAATTCCCCTCTCGCGATCTGATCATTTGAATTCGGATTATTGTCCGGCCCACGATAGGGATGTGACCATTCATCAATACCGTCCGCTACTGGTTTGATGAGTGGCTCAGCTGTCCCTCCTGTGGGAATGAATGCCTTTCCCAAAGGCCTCAGTACGCGCAGTATCTCCGCGGTGCCCATCCTGGTTTTCTTTTCGAAATAGACGACGTCCGCCACATCATCAGCGAGATGAATCCGCAGCTCAGGGTCTCCTGTCGCAACAAAGATTCGAGTCCCCAACAACCTGGAAGATGTGGCTTTCTCCTGTAAACTTTTGGTTTTGTCAGGATCAGCCGACTGAGCGTAAAAGGTCAAATCACTCGCTTTGGCCATCTCAATCACAAAATCCGGATCGTAGTTATCCGGAAGACATACGATACCGCGCTTTATTCCAATTTTCCCGAGTGCAACCTCGGCAGGTCCTGCCTGGAGAAGATTTGCAGTTGCAGCGAGAACAAGAAGAGCGGTGCAAATTTTCATGACCTCCTCATTATGAGATCATTTCGAAGATCAGTCGATCCAATATTCGCGTAACCGGCTCCACGATCGAACAGGGTTCGACCGACAAAACAACCCTGTTGGATCGTCCGCCCCTTTTTATTTGTCCACCCCTTCAGGCGGGCCGTCACGATCGACAATGTGCTTAGGCCCCACCTCGAAGATCCGAAGGTCATTCGGCTGAAGTTTTTCTTCACGCGGCGTCACCGGAATATCCCAATCCTTCAACCCGACTCGAACCGTGCGACCGGGGCGAAGTCCTTCAAGCATTTCATAGATGTGAAACCGGATCTGTATTCCGCTGCTCCCTGGCGGGGGACTCTCGTTCAGGGTCACCTCTACAGGCCTCCCGTACTTGAGATCATTGATATCGTAAATCCGCAATGTCGGCTCCGCGACTCGAACAAAGATAGATTTAGCCTGAGAAATTTCTTCCAACAGGGACGAAGCCGTTCCCTTATGCAGCTCAATCGTGACATGCCCCTCGGCCCCCTTTCCCGGAGTCGACTCAGTCTTTATCACCTTTGCTCCAATGCCCCGCCGCTTCAAATGCGCGATCTGAATTCCCTCCTGATGTTTGGTTGCCACAGCTCGACTCTCCTGATCGATCCAGATATCCCGGCACAACCCATCCTGTTGTTTGGAGCCCAGCAAAGTCACCCAGCCAAGATTGAGTTGAACCACTTGACCATCGGCAAGATCACTGAGCCCCCCATACCCCGCCCCTTTCCAAACCCGGGTACCTTCATCGATCCTAAAAACCTGCTCTTCTTCCCCGGGAACAGAACTCTCATCTTTCAACATGACCTGACTCACAATGATCTGATGAGGAGAGTCCGAAACCGATTTGATCTTCCAGCCAATCCCCTGCCTTTCATAAAAAGAAAAGTCATCTTCCAACCGCAATACACGGGAATATTTGCTCTCAACCGATCGCAAGTCCGGCCGCGCCATTTTCCCCGCTGCATATCCGGAAACCGGAGGCGTCACCTCAAAGTCACCTTCCGGACCCAAATAGAAATCTCCGTGGAGATGGGTACCGATCGGAATATCCCGAAGCTCGGCCGGAGCCCCGCGGAAATAGATCGCCCCGTAGGGCAGCATTTGAAAATGATGCGGCAGGTCCCAATAGTATTTGTTGATCGTCCCATCCCGATCCAACCGTAGAATCCCACGTCGATTCACGTGTTCGACCAGGGTAATTTCTCCCGCGAATTTTGTCACTCCCGCCGGATCTGGAAACTCCGAATCGAGTGCGAGTCGAGGATCGGGTTTATCGCCGGACAAAGCTGTCACCGCAATTGTCCCGAACAAAAGACAGTAGAACGATTTCCTCATAAACTGATCGTGCCGGTGCTGTCAGCAAAACTTTCCGCATCAATGTCCATTGCCTGCGCCAGCGTAACCAGAAGGTTGCTGACTCGCGCATCACTGTTGAGTGGTCGGGAACATATCTGGTAATGCTTCTGTGGACTTGTCAGGTCGTATCCATCGAAATGCCCTTTGTTGAAATCAACGTGACGCCCATGTTTCAGCCCCATCTTGCGCCCACCTGCGACCACCGTCGGAACATTCGCATTTCCGTGACTGTGCCCGTATGCCATCCCACTGCCATAGAGAGAGACCGTCGAATCCAACAAGGCCCGCCCCTCGTCATCTTTTGTTTCAGCGAGGCGATCAAGGAAATAGGCAAACTGTTCGAAGTTAAATGCGTCGCTCTGCGTGAGTCTCGCGAGCTGCTCAGAATCTCCATTGTGATGCGAAAGCGCATGCCTTGTCTGATTGATACTCAACTCCGGAATTGGCACCCCCTTGCCCTCATCACCTGAACTGAAAGTTGCAACCCGCGTCATATCAGTTTCAAACGCAAGCAGGATGAGATCATACATCGTGCGAAAATATTCTCCCGGGCTGTTCTGGGAAACGTCTTTGGTAATAAGCGCCCGCGTCGCGGCATCAACTTCGGGGCGCGGAACATCCAGCCAGCGATCAGCACGCTCCGTTCGAATCTCTACCTCTCGCACCGCCGTCAAATACTGATCCAGGCGCGTCCGGTCCTCGGCCCCCATGGATCGGTCCAACTCTTTCGCTTCATCCAGAACCGCATCGAGAATGCTGCCCTGCCGCTGCAATCCCTGTCGTTCTTCCTCAATGCCACCCTCAGGGTTTTCGAACAACCGTCGGAAAACTTCGGCCGGTTTCGTCTCTGCCGGCAACTGAATGCCGTCTCTGTTATAAGCGAGCGATCGGCCTGTATTACTGAGCTGCAATGAAGCAAAACGTGTTTCCACCGCAGTTTTCCCGGCAATCAATTGATCCAGAGAAACCGTATTTCGCTTCCCCTGCCCGATCTCGCCACCGGTCAGCCAGATCGACTGACAACCGTGATGATTCCCCAATCCATTGGGATGATGCAATCCGGAAATCGGCGTGATGTTGTCGCGATGCTTCTCGAGCGGCTTCAGGCTTTTGGAAAATTCGTAGCCCTCGCCATCTTGCAGGATTTGATAATCCAAAGTGTTGACCCCGTTCGGCAGGTAGATAAATACCGCCCGTTTGATTGGGGCAGTGTTTCCCGCTGCCGCACGCAAAGGCCGCATGCAATCCAGCATCGGAAGCGCGATCGATGCACCCAATCCGCGTAGAACCCGGCGTCGGGAGATCAGCCAGTTTTGAGTTTGAAAATTCATCTTATCGTTTCAGGAAGAAGTCAGACATCACAAAGGTTTCCAGCAATTCCCGCATTCGGTAGTCGACTGGTTTGGCAGCTTTAGCAATTTCATCCAGCCGCACAGCATCATCAATAGTCATCGGGCGACGCATGGCATAGGTCGCAAGTTTATCCACAAAACTCCGCGCAAACGAGTCTGTATCCGCGACGAGAAGTTTCTTAAACTCAGTCGGCGTTGTAAATTTCTTTCCATTAATCTCTCCGGAGGGATCCACTGGTGGATTCGCACCGGTTCCATTCGCAACCACCTCTTCAGTTCGCCAGCGGCCAATGGCATCAAAGTTATCAAACGCCAGGCCGAGCGGATCAATTTTCGCATGACAGGCTGCGCAGTTTTCGTTCTCCTTGTGCGCTTCCAGCTTCATCCGAATTGTCGCCTTGGGTTCGTCAATCGGATTTGGCTGAATCGCATCGACATTGGGCGGCGGGGGCGGCGGAGTTTTTCCCATGATCACCTCAGACACCCAGATTCCACGGTGCACTGGACGATGCCGGGTTCCGTCCGACGTCAACGACAGAACCGCCCCATGTGTCAGAATGCCGCCCCGGTTATCATCAGGTTGCAAACTCACTCGCTGAAAACCTGACTTGTCCGGGATCTTCATCTCATAGTGCGACGCCAATCGCGGATTCAACATCGTCCAGTCCGAATCAAGGAAGTCGCGGATCGGCAGGTTCTCTCGAAACACCTCCGCAAAGAATTCTGTCGATTCCAGGATCATGCTCTGTTCCAGCCATTTGTCATAATCAGGATACAATTTTTCGTCCGGCGGAAACATTCCCACCTTCTTCAACTGCAGCCATTGCCGGGGGAAGGACTCGGTGAACCGCCCGATTTTCGGATCGGTGATCATTCTCTCAAACTGCTTTCGCAGCACTTCCGGATTCTTCAGTTCCCCTGCGATAGCCACCTCCATCAGCTCATCGTCCGGCTTCGAGCTCCAGAGAAAATAGGAAAGCCGTGAGGCCAGCTCTACCTCTGACAATTCATCACGCTTCACCTTTGCGTCTCCTTCGGCCAGATAAGTGAAATTCTTCGATGCCAGGACTCCCAGCATTCCTGCTTTATACGCCGTTCGGAAGTTCGTGCCGCCTGCCTGTTGAGCCGTCACAATCTTCACATACCGATCAAGCTCCTGATCCGTTACCGGTCGCCTCCACGCTCTTTCTGCAAACCGCTTCAGATGTTCCCGGATCCCCTTTTCATCCACCTCTTCTTCCGGAAAGAGCCCTTCCCTTTTCGCTTCATCCTCAGGTTTTGTGATGGGCCCTTCCCACTCTATTGAATCAAATATTAGAAAAGGATAGAGTGGATTCCCCTCATCATCCGTCATCTTCCGTTGCCATGGCGCCCGGGATTTCGGATCGTCTAAAGTTGTAAACACAAACTCTCCGGGACGACCTGACCGACCCGAGTTGGACGGCCCCGGAACGGCATTCTGAAGCTGGACATCAAATCGGCCAGCCGGAATCGAAACTTCAAACTCAAACACCGCCGGATCATCTTCCGGCGCCAACACATCAGTCTCGAAGATAACGCGGTCCAGCTTCTTCGAATAGAGTTCGAGATGCGGCGGACGACTTCCCTCCGGTGCCAGCCCACTGACTTTTACTTTCACCCGGTAGAGCCCTGCCGCCTGCCGGTAACCCCCATCCGGCCGCAGATACGACAACTGATGGCCCGGCCACAACAAAACCCGCACATGTTCCGCCACTCCAATTTCCTCCAACTCTTTTCGCTTCGCTGCGTTGTTCCAATCAATTGCCAGAGCATCGCGATGTGAAGACGTGTGGCGTGGTTCCTCATCCGGGAAAGCCTGATCCAAAATCGAAGCGGCCGCCGCGAGATACTTTTCCACGTGCGAAGGAGCCAGGGAAAGCTCAGCACCGATCCGTTCGAAACCATGCCACTCAGGATCTTCAGAAAACGCACCCGGAGCCCGCGCATCAAACTTCACCCCCAGCAGATCATAAATCGTGTTGGTATACTCTTCGCGACTCAATCGATAGTGAGCCACTGAAGGCCGTGCCGCGGCCCTCGCTGACTCCCCTTCTTTGATCCGGGCCGACAACCAATCCATCACCTTTTGCGTGTCTTCAGCCTTCGGCAACACCGGTTCGTCATCAGGCGGCATCTCGCCCGCCCCCATCCGGGTGATCACCTCAAACCACATCTCAGCATCCGCACCTGATCCAAAATCGCGCGACAGCTCATCGATCCGGAAATCCCCCTTTTGTTTCTTTTCGCCGTGGCAGCGAACACAGTGTTCCTCAAGGAATGGCTTCACAGATTTGGCAAACGGCTCCGCTGCCTCCATCAAATGGGCGGACGCGATAACGAAAAAAGAAACTGAAAGGAACAACTTCATCAGGAGAAGGGATGCATCCTATCTGGATATCAACCGAAGTCACCTTGCGACTTTGTGCCAAAGAAAACGAGGCAACAGGGTGTGATCATCGAATCAACCCTGTTCGATCGAAAAGCATTTACAACGGCCTCACCGTTGAGCTAACACTCCAAAGATGAAGAAATCTCCTTTTCTGTTTTTGCTCCCGTTCCTTTTCGCGACAGCTTCTGCCGACGATAAGCCGATACCGCCATCAATCCTTCTCTGGGAAAACGGAGCTCCCGGCTCTGAAGCACGCGCGAGTGAGCCGGAGAAGATGGACAAGAGCATGGCTGTCACAAACGTGCACAATCCTTCCATCACGCCTTTTCTCCCCGCGGACGGCAAAGCCACGGGCACCGCAGTCCTCATTGCACCCGGCGGAGGTCATCGCAAACTGTGCCTCGGCCACGAAGGATACAGTCTGGCCCGCTGGTTGGCTGATCACGGCGTCGCTTCTTTCGTTTTAAAGAACCGGCTCGCCCGCGAAGAAAATTCGCCCTACACCATCGAAGATCACGCGATGGCTGATACCCGCCGTGCCCTGCGTATGATTCGCAGTCGGGCCGGGGAATGGAAAATCGATCCCAACCGCATTGGAGTCATGGGGTTTTCTGCCGGTGGCGAGCTGGCTGCATTCGCTGCCATGAAATCCGATGCCGGAATGGCCGATACAAAAGACCCCGTCGAACGCGAGAGCTGTCGCCCTGACTTTCAGGCTCTCATCTATCCCGGTACGATCGGGAAGTTCACGGTGAGCAAAGGAGCACCTCCCGCCTTTTTCGCCTGCGGTTACAACGACCGCCCCGACATCTCATTCGGGATGGCAGAGCTCTATCTAAAATACAAAAAAGCTGAAGTCCCCGCTGAACTTCACATCTTTGCCAATGCCGGGCACGGATTCGGGTTTCGCCCCGAAAGAACCGATGCCGCCGGTCGCTGGCCGGAACGCTTCATGGACTGGTTGAAAGACAGCAAATTGCTCGGGAAGTAAATCAGGTCGTCAGGACTTTCCCACATAGCGATAGAACTTGAGCGACCCGCTCTTCAGATCAGAAAGCTGATAGGTCCGCTGTTGGACGAAGCGCTTGCCATTGATGTTCTGCTCCATCACGGTGAAATTCCCCCGCTTATCAGCCGCCACAACCACAGACGTATGGTTGCCGTAGAATTTCATCCCATTCCCAAAAACGGCGCCATTCAGTTCGACGATATCGCCGGGTTGTAGCTCCTCTTTGGTGTGATCAACCAGTCGTCCCCACACGCGCAGGTCTTTGCCCGGCCGCTTGATATTGGCATTCTTGAAAGCTTCGTTCGCCAGCGTCCAACACTCCCCGTTCCCCACCTGATTACCCAGATTATCTTTTACGAACTGAACGATCCTGCCAGCCGGCCCGTCCTTCGCGACCGCGCCGGTATTCGCAGCCGCCCCTTTTCCCAACAGTTTCTTGATGAAGGACGTTCGATGCTCCTTCACAAAAGCCTGATCTTCTTTTGATAGCCGATCCACACGAACTGAAACGATTGAGCCGTCTTTCTTTCGAATCTTTGCTTCCTTGTCAGTCGCCGACACCAGCTCCCCATCCAAAGTGTTTCCCTGCGAGTCTTTGAAAGTCCGGACATCTGCAGACAAGACTCCCGACAGAAAGATGAAGATAACGACAATAAATTGTTTCATAGCGGTCAGGAAGCGGAAGAGGACAACGATCCCCTCCACGGACTTATGCATTTCACGGCTCGACTCTCTCTAATCACTTTTATTGTCGGTCATTGGCTTCAGATCAGTCAAGCATCACTTGGAATTTCCGTTTCATTATTGCCTCTTCCGGATGTTCTTTTTACCAGCAAATGCTCCTGCATATACAATCCCAGATCCTGGGGAGATTTCATGATGACACTCGCGATTTGGGTCAGGTTAAGTTGAAGTTCGACCTCCAGAGCGGCGCGAGCATCACGACGATCCGCTTCGGACGCGGCCTTCTGTCCAGACGCGTGTTCGCTCGCCGCATGAATTTCTTTCCATGAAGTGAACAGGGAATTCACTTCAGTGACGGTCCCGGTTCCGAAGACATTCACATGAGCCGCTACCTGATTCCGCAGGTTCCCAAGATGCACTTCGATTTCGTCGTCCCCGGCCGTCTTATAGATACTGCGACCGTGAGGGAAAAATTCTTTCATATTCGACGACCTACCCCCGAAAACAGAGATAACTTTCGCATGAATCTTCGCAATTTCCGGCAGAAGGCTCTTTCTAAACCGGTTCTTGAGAAGCTTGCATGATTTTCTCAATCCCAGACTCCCGGTGTTGATTGTGCAGGTATCAATCAACCGCCGGAGAGCCGATTCGGTCGCCGTGATACGGTCATCAAATTGCCCGCCATCGTTTTGCAACCGCAGTCTTTCGAGATGATCACGCGAAAAGCGAATTAAAATATCCACACCAATTCGAAGTTTCCTGAAGGGATTCGATATATAGGAGGTTAATTGTCTCATGGCCTGCGAATGGAGGTTTCGAAATTTTGCGGGACACATTCTTCAGTTTTTAGAGGGTTGTAAAATATGAATTGCAGCACGTACAACCCAGTCCCCAATCCCACTAGGTGAAGAAACTGTCATTTTTCCTGAAAATGGGCCGAAAAGCGTTTCGATTTCGCACTCATTCCCCCCAAAACCTTCATCATTCTCTCGAAACTGAGCCGATTTCCGCCCAAAATCCGGCCCCCTGTTTCGACCCGGCCAAAACAGAGAGATTTGGGTCATTGTCAGTTTTGGACTGGACCAAACCAAAGTGATTCGTGTCATTGTCAGTTTTGGACTGGACCAAACCAAAGTGATTCGTGTCATTGTCAGTTTTGGACTACGGCAAACCAAAGGGATTCCGGTCGTTGTCAGTTTTCGACTACGGTAAACCAAAGCGATTCCGGTCGTTGTCAGTTTTCGACTGGAGCAAACCAAAGGGATTCCGGTCGTTGTCAGTTTTCGACTACGGCAAACCAGAGTATTTCAGGTCGCTTTTTTTCGGACATCAAACAACTGAATTCTGAGTGAGAGGCTCCTCTCTTTGAAGTCCTTCTCCCCGATGTCATTCAAGATACTCCAAAGTTCCGTCATCCAAAAGTTGCCCCGGTTTTCTCCGACCCGGCAGATCCACTTCACCGCAGATCCCCCGGGGTCTGTCCGGAAAACACCGTCCCCGTTTGACAGCCCCGCGGAAGCCAATAGCGTCCGTTCATGAATCAGGAGCCGTTTACCAGTTACCCAACGAATCAGAGAATCAAGAGTCTGCTGACAATTTTGGTCGTTCTCGTTTTGTTTGCCAACACCCGGATCTCAGGTCAGGCGCAGGAAAAAGCATTCGGAGTCGCCTACCGACTCACAATTGCAAAAAGGCTCTCGGATTGTTGCCTCCTCCGCAGCAACCCACGGGAGTGCGGTGCCCTTCCTGTTATGGCTCCGGCTATATCGATGAGGCGGAATACCTTCCGAACTGGGCAATCACCCCCAGCGCGTTTGCCTTCAAGACGCGCTGCAGGAGATGCGGTGGTGCCGGAAGGGTAAACCAATGACCTACAGTTTTGTTGGCGTCATGAAGCTGCCTTAAACTTGTAGAGGGCAACGATGAAGCTGGCCGCCGCCACCAGTGTTGCCACGGAGCGCACGTGATTCCAGGGAATCCACCTGGTAAGATAATTCTCCCAGACAACCACAATTGCCCCGTCTTCAGGGGCGATGGCTGCCAATTGATCATTGAGGGGCACATTGCAGGCGATGGTAACGACCATACAACCGGCAAGATAAATGATTGCCCCGGCCAGCGCCCACCCAACTCCGGGCTGATCCCAATTGATGACCGCTAATACGGCTGACACGAGGCTGCACACTGCGGTGCCCATGAAAATGGTCAGGAACAGCGGATTAAGAATGGTGACATTGATCGATTTCATCGCCGCGCTGCCCTGATGAGCCGGGAGCGCGGCGAGGGCTTTCATAACGAAGTTTGAGAACGTAAAGAAAAGGCCCGACATCAAGCCGCTGCCAAGGGCGGCGAGAAAGATAGAAACTGAAAAGACGTTGGTCATGTGAATGATTCGTTAAGATTCGACTGTGCCTGTGATTGGTGAAGAGTCACAAAGCTGGAGTCAGGTCATTCGCAGTATTCCAGAGGCCTTCTTGAACCACACCTCGCGCGTAAGCATCGAAGGTGCGAGGCTCCCTCCCGAGCGCGCGCTGCACCCCGTCGCTGAGATAGGCGTTTCGTCCATCGAGCACCGTGGTGAACAGGTAATCCAAGAGGGAAACAAGCTCTTCCGGCACTTGATCAGCGCCCATTCCACTGATGAATTCCTCCCGTGTGATTTGCTGGTATTTGATATCCCTACCGGTGGCTTTGGCAATTTTATCGACCGCTTCTGTGAACGTCAGTAACTCAGGACCGGTCAATTCGTAGAGCTGGCCGGAATGCCGGTCGTCTGTCAAAGCAGCCACTGCGACATCCGCAATGTCATCAACATCGACAAACGGCTCAACTATATCACCTGCGGGAAGTGCGACCACACCGGCCTGCACCATGTCGCGCATGAAGTTTTCGCTGAAGTTTTGATTGAACCAACTGCATCGCACAACGGTCCAGTCGATACTGGAATCGCGCACGATTTGCTCGCAACGTTGCGCCTCCTCCTCACCCCGGCCGGAAAGAAGCACCAGCTTTCTTACTCCGTTTTTCGCCGCCAGCTCAACGAGATGCCGGATCTTATCCGGAGTTCCCGCCACCGCCAGATCGGGGTGATAGGAGATGTAAACGGATGCTACGTCTTGCAACACAGCATCCCAGGTGAAGCGGTCTTCCCAATCGAACCGGGGCGATCCCGATCGGGAACCGATCCTGACCGGGTGTCCCAGAACAGTGAGTCGATCAACGATACGACGTCCGGTTTTTCCGTTGCCGCCAAGGACAAGGATCGTTTCGTTAGAGGTGATATGGCTGTTTTGGATGGTATTATTTGCTTTCATCGCGTCCACCCTATATTTCACCGTTGGACTCACAATGACACTTAGTCCAAGATAATTGATCGTTCGTCTATTCCCATGGACTTTCCGGTTCTTTTCCTTACCTTATTTCCATGATCGATGCCACCGCAGCAGCCTTCCGTCCAGTGAATGACCCGCTGGGAGAAGCCCTTCATTCACTTCGAATGAGCGGCACGTTTTACTGTCGGTCCGACTTCACTGCTCCGTGGGGGGTGATCTTACCGGAAATGCAAAATGCGCTGATGTTCCATGTTGTGACTGCGGGCAACTGCTGGGTCGAGGTGGAAGGATCGGACCCCCGCTTTCTGCGGCGGGGAGATTTTGCGCTGATTCCGCACGGTTGTGGACATGTGCTGAGAAACGAACCCGGTGCGGCGGCCGAAAAGTTGTTCGATTTACCTCGCGAATTGTTGAGCGAGCGTTACGAAATCCTCCGCCATGGAGGGGATGGAATTGAAACCACGATGATTTGCGGCGTTGTGCAATTTGATCATCCCGCAGCGCACCGGGTGGTGAGCCTGTTGCCGGAGATCATGACCATTGAGGCGAGCAATCCGGAGAACGAATGGATACTTAGTGCGGTTCGTTTTATGATCGATGAGGCGAAGGCCATGCGGCCCGGGGGCGAAACGGTGATCACTCGTGTTTCTGACATCCTGGTGATTCAGGCCATTCGTTCCTGGCTGGAGAATGACGCCAAAGCAAAAACGGGTTGGCTGGGTGCGCTCCGGGATCAACAAATTGGGCAGGCCATCGCCCTGATTCACCGCGACCCTTTGAAGCCCTGGTCCGTCGCGTCACTGGCGGAAGCAATCGGAATGTCCCGTTCAGCTTTCGCCGCGCGGTTTATGGATCTCGTTGGCGAGCCACCGATGCAATATGTCAGGCATTGGCGCATGCAGGTTGCGGTGTCTCTATTGAAAGACAGCGACACTCCGATCAGTGTGCTGGCAGAGCAATTGGGATATCAATCAGAAGCAGCCTTTAATCGCGCCTTCAAGAAATTCATAGGTGAGACACCTGGCCGGGTTCGACGCAAAGCAGCGTAGCAAATCGAATCGATAAATCCGTCCTCTCGCAATCCTTACCTTTCGTCGCCTACAGGATCGATTAGTTTTCTGCCCCAGAGAGTTACGTTCAATTCTCAATTTAGCCAGACTTTCAAACCAGCCATAAACGACACATGAAATACGACGTGTTCATTAGCTATGCGAGAAAGAACAACCTCCCATTAAGCCCAAACGAATCAGGTTGGATCAGTAAATTGGTCGAAGAACTGAAAAAAGTGCATCGGAAATATTCTACCACTGACCTCAAAATCTTTTTTGACGTGGATGAAATAAAGACCATGGACGACTGGGAGCATCGGTTACTGGAAGCTATTCGTTCTTCATCTCAGATGCTAGTGTTCCTATCGCCAGATTATTTTGCGAGTGCCTATTGTGGCCGTGAGTGGAAAGAATTTCTTCCCCATGAGCGAAGCTGGAAAGTGGGCTTAGAGGGAATTGCACCTATATATTTCATCAGAGCCCCAGATTTTCATGGCAACAAAGGAGACGGCTTTTTGGGAGAATGGGTCAGTGATTTGCGCCGACGACAGACACTCGACCTTCGTCACTATTCAGCAAAAGGCTCTTCAGCTTTTGAGACAAATGAGATTCGAGAACTTTTGGAAGGATTGGATTTTCAAATTGCAGATCGAATTGAAAGAATCGCCCGTGCTCGCGAATCCCCTGGAACTGTAGATCGGCCCAACCCGAAATTCATTGGAAGGCGAATTGAACTGCGCAGGCTGCGAGAGTTGCTTTCTTTGCGAAAAATCGGAACAATCACGACGATTCACGGACTGCCCGGCATGGGTAAAACTGCACTTGCAGTGGAGTATGCTCATACCTTTGCCGGCGAATACGTCGGTGGGCGGTGGACTGTCCGGTGCGAAAATGAAGTTGACTTGGGAGTCGCTCTTCTTCAACTGGGATCACAGTTGGGAATTGAGTTTTCAGAAAATGAACTGAAAGACAAACTCCTCTCATTGAATAAGATTTTCAGCGAACTGGAATCTCTTTGTTATCAGGGGAATTCAAATAAGTGTGAAGGAAAGTGCCTGCTAATTCTGGACAACGTATCTACCCCGAACCTACTTTCGACTTTTTCGGTCGATAAAATACCGTGCAAGGAATGGATAAACGTTTTGGCTACCACCAGAATTGGTCCAGAGGAACTAAATGAGAATAACGAATATCTCGAGTTCCTCTCTTTGGATGAGCTACCAGAGGAAGACGCTGTAAATTTGATTGCTACGCATCAACCTGGTGGAGGTTTTAGCAGCAACGCTGACGAAGATTGCGCTTATGAAATTGTGAGGCAACTCGGTCACTATACGTTAGCCGTCGAAGCTGTAGCAATGTATTTGGGAACGACTGATGTCCCAATGGATGGATTTCTGTCTCGTCTCTGCGAACAGGGAGTTCGCGCAAGCGAAGATGTCGCTCGGAGCCAATTGGTCGCTAATTCAATCAGGCACCAGGAAGGGCTACTTGAAATCGCCTTTGAGCAAACTCTGGAGAAGTTAAAATCGGAAAACCTGATTTCATTTTTTCTGATGAGGGCAGCTGCTTTATTGCCTCCCGATTGCATTCCACTTCCCTGGCTCAGATCTGCTGCCGAATCTCAATTTCCTGAATTGGTAGAGCCCCCGAAAAATGGATATCCTGATCCCTGGGCTCGAGCAACAAGAAAACTTTTAGGACTCCGAATTTTCCTGCCAACAGCCGAGCATCGAATTGTCACGATGCACCGACTGCTTCAAAACCTTGTCAGAAATCGATTTGAACGAGAACTCAAAACAAATACCAAACGGCCCATGTGGATACCGCGATTGCGAAAGAAAAATGGTCTATCGATGGATGAAATCGGAAGATTTCTTGCAATTCATGCAAGTGAACAGGCGACCCTACTTTCTGAGTCATGGTATCGAAAAGATTGTCGCTGGGAATTAGAACCGTTGAAGAGGTTTTCCGACCTCTTGATTGGCGGGGGAAATAAGTTAGGCGAGGCATTAGCGGTGAACCTCTTTACTGCTGTTATGGAATTGGGCCGGTTTTCGGAAGGGCAGGTGTTGGTTCAAAAGGCACTTGCAGCCAGCGAAAAGAACTGGGGGCCGAATCACGGTCTTTCAATTATTCTACTAGGAAACCTGGCTGCTGCATATCATCAGCTTGGAGATTACAAAATCGCTGAAAAAACCTATAGAAACGCAATTTTAAAGTCCGAAGAAGTGTTTGGAAAAACCCACATGAATACTTCCCGATGTCTTTTGGGGCTCGCTGGTGTCCTGATAAAGACGGGGAACTTGAAAGAAGCTGAATCAATTATCAAAAGTCAGGTTAATGAGCTCAGAATGAGCTTGGGGGAAACTCATCCGGAATATCTATCCGCTCTTGGCGATCTAGCATGCCTGCATGCGGCGAACGGTGACCTCGAAGCTGCTGTCGAAGCCTCCCGCGATGCCTTTGAGGGACGGTCAAAAGTTTATGGTAATGATCATCCCAGTGTAATTTCGAGTATGAACAACCTTGCGCAATTATTGAAGGAGCTTGGGAAAATTGCGGAAGCTGACGATCTTTTCCAAATAGCTTACGAAAAAAACAGGCAACTCCTGGATTCCAGTCATCCAAGTGTCATTCTAAGTATGAATAACAATGCTGGGATTCTGAAAGAAAAAGGCGATCTTTCTACAGCCGAAGAACTTTACACAAAAGCATTATCCCTCAGTAAAAAGGAGCTTGGAGTTGATGACAAACTTACACTAACTTTGATAAATAACCTTGCCGGTTTGATGCAGGCTAAAGGAGATTTTGTTTCAGCAGAAAAACTTTTTCGCGATGCACTTCAAGCAAGCGAAGAAAGAGTCGGCCTCGAGCATCCTGACAGTGCTATGTTTCTCAACAATTTGGTTCAACTTCACCGCGTCGCGGAAGACTCACGACACCTTAAATTTTTGTCAGAAAAAGCACTTAAGATTAGTGACAAAACCATTGAAAGCATCACCCCATTTGGGTTAGAGATGCTTAATACATTAGGTGATATGTCGTCCAAGATGAATCATCTTTCTCTGGCTGAAAAAATTCTTAGAAAAGCCCTGAAGATACGAGAAAGAACTCTCGGTCAAAAAGATAACGGAACCGTCCTAAATCGCGTCGCTCTGGTGAATATTTTACTGAAAACAAAGCCTTACAGGAAAATCAAATCTTACCTTAAAGACACAGTGAAGATATGTGAAGAGGTTTGGGGAACCGAAGACAAAACGTCCAAAGCACTCAGAGCGTTGTATCAGCTAAAAAAGTGAACTTCAAACTCCGGCCAGCGCGAACCTTCGGGAAGAAGTAACGCCCTTACCCTGTTCGATCGAAAACCGTTTACTCGGGAATTTCGCGGACGGTGTAGCAAACCATTGGATTCTCAGCCACGGCGAAATCGAAATGATAAACGAAGTCTTTCTTCAATGGCTCGCCTACTTCCAGTTGGAACTCATTCTCTGAGATTCTTTTCGCTTCAATGGTGAGGTCGGCTTTCTCCAGTTCCGGCGAGCCGTACCCGCTGTGGTATTTGTAAGTGTAACGTTTCAGTTTCACGTCTCCGAGGTCGGCGACTGGCTCAGTGAACTTCACTTTGAAACCGCTTTTGGTGATCGAAAGCGTGTAAACCTCTTGAACATTTTCGTCTTTCTGGAACTGAATTTTTGACATGCCTTCGCTTCCAGCCCAGGAGAGATGGGTGTGCCCGGTCCACAAAGTCTGATCCGGTCCGAACGCAAAGCGGTTCACACCTCGCGGCAGTTTTCCTTCTTCAATGAACGGCACACAGGCTCCCTGCATGACGCCGTTCACTTCTTCGAGCATCAAACGAATGATCCTCGACCGGTTCATTTCGCCTATCAGCATCTGTCCCGTGAAGGGACCAAAGCCATCGGGAATCAGGATTGGTTGAGTCGGGGAATTCGCCATGGTGCCCTGTGGAAACCAGACTGAGGCCGGTGTCCGCAGCTTCTCCAGTTCTTCGACCGGAACTTCCAAGGGAGGGCGTCCATCATATCCTTCAGTCCACGGCAGACTCGCAGGATGCCCGTGAAATCTTCCCTTCTTCACATGATGAAGCTTGCTCGTCCCCAACCAGTCCCCCTGGTTGTCGGACACAAACAAATTTCCTGACTCATCGAAACCCAGACCGTTTGGCGAGCGGAATCCTGAAGCCCAGGGAATCAGTTCACCCGTTCTGCCGTCAATCTTCACAACCCAGCCCCGATATGGCGTACGCGAATACATCCGCCCGGCTTTCCCCTTCACTTTAGACCAGTCCGTATAGAACTGGTCGCGGGGCAACCCGACATCAATGAATTCGCCGCGCACTTCTTCACGAACAGAGGCACCGTTGGAGGCCACATTCAGACCGACAAACCAGTCGCCGTTTTTGTCTCTAGCGGGACCAAACGCAAATTCGTGATAGTTCCCCGTCATCCCGAAGTCATCGGAAATCGTTTCGTACCGGTCCGCTTTGCCATCACCATCGGTATCGGCGATCCGCGTCAGTTCAGGCCGTTGCATGATAACGAAGCTCGAATCTGACTCTGCAACGATCCCAAGGGGTTCGTGAAATCCTTCGGCGAAAAGTGACCATGTCTCGTCCTTCGGATTATAGATACGGACTTCACCGCGATGAAAACACACCACAACACGACCGTCTGCGAGCACATCGATTCCTCCTACCTGGGAATCGATTCCTTTTTCGAAGGGGATGGGCTCCACCTCATAAGCAGGATTGGCGAGAGCAGTGCTCATCCCGAGCACTGTGGCTAAGAGTAGATTACGGATCATTTTTTTGTGATTGTGAGAGTAAATTCAGAAGCTTGCTTTTGAGGGATGACCCAGTGGTCGCCATCACGTTTTCCGACAGTGGAAGCGACAACCGCATTCTCCGTCTCCGGAGCCAAAATCCGAACGTCAGCTGACGGTTTTTCGATTTTGAAACGCCAATTCAATGCGCTGTCTTTGGCGGTGATATACTCGCGGACACTGACACCATCGATCTGGTATTTGAACTCAGGGATTCCTTCAAGAATATCGAATCCTTTGAAATCAACTTTCTCAGTTGGTGAATCTCCGATCTGAACTCCGTAGACACTCTCGTCTCCTCCACTGTTCCAAACCTCATCGCCGAGCAAGTTAGCCAGGGCATTGCCGTTCGAATTCCACATTTTTGTCGCATCAACAAACCCTCCGGACCAGACATAACGCAGACGGCAGTTGCCGCCATCCCAGCAAAAGTTCAGATCACCCGGCAGCGCCACAGCAATCGCTGCGGGTCCTGACTTCGGCATGAACAGACGCTGGAAAGCGGGGCGCTCCACGGCAACCTTTGCTTTCAGTTCATCGAGGGCCATGGCCCGAACCATCTCCGGAACATTGGGATCAAACGGAATATCTTTTCTGATCTTCTCGTCCACGTAGAAAGCGCCATACATGATCATTGCGTGACCGGGAAAGGTGCAAACATAAGGATAAACACCGGGCTGGTCCGGGGCTTTGAAGGAGATCGTTTCTTCCTCGTCTGGGCCAAGCAATCCGGATTTCACAAGAATTGCATCACTGTCGGGAACGAACCCCTTCTCAGCGGAATCGGGCCCCACAGCCATCGAGGCGGTCTGAATTTCCTTTAACGTGCCCGGCTTTATGAGGACGAAGTTGTGCGGTTGATCGTTCGGATCACGATTGAGAATTTTCAGTTCAACGGTTTCCCCGCGCTTCACCGAAAAACGAACGGGGTCGAATCGCAGTCCTTCAACAGTCTTGACGGTGACTTTTTTAACCTTGGGAGCGTCTTTCTGTGCAAGAGAACTGGCGGTGGAAAACAACACCAGGATCGCAATATGTATGGCAAATTTCATAAAGTTGAGCGCCGAATCTCGACGGAAACGACAACGAATCAACCCCGCTTGAATCACGAAAGAGCTATCTATGGCCTCCCCTGAAACTATCACCTGGACGGATCTACTGGCTTCAACGCGTTGGGCCGCTCTCGGCACAGTGGATGAAAGCGGCGCTCCTTATGTCTCGAACGTGGCGTTTGCCGTGGAGTCGGGTTCTCTGCTGATCCATGTCTCTCAGCTTGCGGCACACACCGGGAACCTGCTTTCGCGGCCCTTGTTCTCGCTCTTGATTTCCGAGCCGGATTCGTCGCTCCAAAGAGATCCCCAACTACTGGCGCGCTTGACCATATCCGGGCGGGCACTCCCCCTTTCCCGTGATTCCGACGACTTCACTCAATCAGCAAAACGTTACATTGCTCAGTTTCCTGAGGCTGAAATGCGATTCGGCTTTGGAGATTTTCATCTCATCCGATTGATCCCTGAATCAGGAAACTTTGTCGGGGGATTTGGACGGGCAGCAAGATTGAAAGGCGAAAAAATCGCGGCTGCCCTATTCTGATTTTGTCTCAGGTTTCGCCGTTCGGTTGATCAGTCGTTTGATCCGATCCACATCGTATTCCACTTTCAAACTCGCACCGAGACGTTCGACAGACTTCACCATTTTATCCATCGCGGCCCAGTCTTCCGTGGCTTCAAAACTGTGAAGAAACATCGTATCATCGTCCGGCTTCACCACATTGAGTCGAACACAAAGTGGTCCCTTAGCGGTCGCGCGAACAAAGATCATAGAAACAAGACGTGTGGAATAAAACTCGTATCCCACGACCTCCAACCGGTTCACCGGGGGCTCTTTTCCTTCCGGGATGTGATTCCTGATAGCATCTGACAACTCGATCTCTCGTGTCAGTTCCCGACTCATTTCCAGAGATTCGCCCGCCTGATCAGCAGCCCCGTTCATTACCCGCAGGAGGAAAATCGAAAGCTGTTCGATCAACGGTTTCATTCCACGCATCTCCATTTCCGAAATGGTTTGATCAATCATCTGCCCCTGCCTGGCCTCACCTGTCGCAGAATCACCCGTATCCTGACCGGATGCGAACTGGCAGGAAATCAGACCAACAATAATCAAAGATAAACGCATCACTCAATCTAGCGTGATTTATCACCGGCGTCCATGACGGCCCGTTCCATTCAAAGCCTACATTGACCGAAACAGCACAACAGTATCTTTGGCGCTGAATCCACTCGCTTTTAAAGATGAAACGATTCACAATACGGTATGTCGGAACGCATTCTGGTGGTGGATGATTCGAAGGTCAATCGGGTGGTGGCTTCTGCCAAACTCAAAGAGGCCAAGTTCAAAATCGCGACCGCTGAGGACGGTACCGAAGCTCTGACAATACTCGACCTGCTGGACGGTCCACCTGACGACCTTAATTGTTCGTTTGATGCCGTTTTACTGGATGTCATGATGCCGGGAATCGACGGGTTTACCGTTTTGGAAAGGATTAGAAAAGTCTGGAATCCAATTCAGCTTCCGGTCCTTATCACAACCGCGAAAGACGAGCCTGAAGATATCATTCACGCGCTCGAACTGGGTGCCAACGATTACCTGTCCAAGCCGTTGAACCTTCAGATATTGCTCGCCCGGCTGAAGACTCATTTGAAGGTCAAGACGAGTCACGCAGCCCTGAAGAAGGCACAACTGTCTTTGGTCAGCGCGGCCAAGATTGAATCGATCGGACTGCTGGCGGCCGGGGTTGCGCATGAAATCCGAAATCCGCTGGGGCGTATTCAGATGGCTGGCAGCGGATTGGCGGGAATGGTTGATTCCCTTCCCGAAGAAGATCGGGAGATGGCAAAGTTACTCACCGATACCATTGAGGAATCGGTCACTGAAGCCGATACCATCGTGAAGCATCTCATGAAGGCTTCGCAGAATCAGCAACTTCTTCTAACCGAATGCAATCTCAACCATGTCATCAGAAAGACGCTTTCATCGCTCAAAGTAGAAATCGAGGAAGCGGGTGTGAAGCTATTCGCTGACCTTGCCACGCACACGCCCCCTGTTTTGCTGGCCGCTGAAGAATTTTGTCAGGCGCTGACAGCAGTTATTCAAAACAGCGTGCAGGCTATGAAAATCAAGGGAGGTGCATCCAGAAATCTGACGGTCCGCACCGGGGTTACCGAATTATCAGGGATTGGCTCCAAAGAAGGCGGACGTTCCGGAAACCGTCCGCGAGATGGCGATCCGGTTGTAGCGATTCACGTGGAGGACGATGGGCCGGGAATGAAAAAAGATGATCTCCCGTTGGCCTTTGATGCATTTTTCACCACCAAGGCCACGGGAGCCGGCACAGGACTGGGCCTCACCGTAGCTCAAAAAATTGTCGAGCTTCACAAGGGAACCATTCAAGTGGAGAACCGTGAGACAGGCGGACTTCGCACCAGTATATTTTTAAAGGTTGCGGGAGGCCTACGCACTCATGTCTGACGCCACCACAGGAAAACGACACAACCAGACGCGTCGACTTCAACGCCGTTTGCTGATCAGCGGCGGATTGGGAATGCTGGCGATTGCGATCGTAGCGGCACTGGCAATGGCGGTCCCCCTTTACGACCGGTTAAAAGCGGAACAAAAGCAACAGTTGGCTTTTGCGGTCTCAACCCGAAGTCAGACCATTTCCCAAATACTCGACAAGCAGAAAAGTGTTGCCGCCCAGGTCGCAAGCAGAACCCGCGCTCGTATACTTCTGCAATCATACAACGCCGGAGAGATGACACTTCAACAGTATGAAGAAGCGTCACTGCCGATACTTCGTGACGCACTTGAGCGATCTGAATTTATGGCAGGATTGCAACGGCTGGACAAAGACGGGAAGTCTGCCATCGCCATTGGGCAGGCCATTCCTCAGGACATTTGGCATACCCCGACCGACAATGAAGAAGGCCCGACACTCAGGGGGCCTTATGAGATTGACGGAGAAACATTTATTGTTGCCGCCACTCCTATTGTGGATCTTTCCGGTGAAAGATACGGAACTGATCTGATTCTCTTTCGCACCAGAGGACTTCAAAAAGTCATCAGCGACTATTCAGGGCTTCGTAAAACCGGCGAGACGATCCTGGGCTCCTCGGAATTCGGGATATTTTTTCCGACCCGTCAACATGACAGCGCAAGCCTGCCTATCAATCTGGCCGATTGTGAAACGGGATTCAAACACGCCGCATCAGGAGAAACAGGCGTGGTTCCTCTCAACCTTTTGTCAGGCAAAAACGCCATGGCCTGTGAACCCATTGCTGAAGTACCCGGGTGGGTGCTTTTGGTCAGGATGGACACGAACGAGGTGTTCGAGTCGGTTCACAAACTGATCTTCAAAGCTTCGGCGGCGATGTTACTTGTCCTGATCCTCGGCGTTCTCGTAATGGCACGGTTGCTTCACCCTCTCGCCGGGAAAGTGATCCTACACAGCGATGAACTGGCTGAAGAAGTCGAGAACAAAACGGCTGAGCTCAAGAAGGCCCGTATTCAGGCGGAAACAGCGAACCAGGCAAAGAGCGATTTCCTGGCAAACATGAGCCATGAAATCCGCACTCCCATGAATGGAATCATCGGAATGACAGAGCTTCTTCTAAACACCCGGCTCACTCCTCTCCAACTGGAATACCAGCGGACCGTCCGGGATTCGGCAGAAACATTGCTCGATTTGCTGAACGATATTCTCGACTTCTCCAAGATCGAATCCGGAAAGCTTGGACTTCACCCAACTGAATTCAGCATCAGAGATTCAGTGGGGAAGACACTTCACATTCTGTCTTCCCGTGCATCGCAAAAGGGACTTGAGCTCGCCTACCATATCAAGCCGGATGTCCCGGATTGCGTCATTGCAGATGAGGGCCGGTTTCGGCAAATCCTGATCAATCTCGTGGGCAACGCGATAAAGTTCACATCGGAAGGTGAAGTGCTTGTCTCTATATCTGAAGAGGCGCGCCTTAAGGACGATCAGGTTTCTCTGCAAATATCCGTGCAGGACACCGGGATCGGAATCGCGAAAGAAGCTCAGAAACGAATCTTCGAGTCTTTCACTCAAGCTGAGAGCTCCACTACGAGGACGTATGGCGGTACGGGCCTCGGGCTCGCAATTTCCAGAAAGCTGGTTCGGCAGATGAAAGGTAAACTCTCTGTCGAAAGCACCCCCGGAGAAGGCAGCCGGTTTTACTTCAATGCAGTATTCGGAATAGGAGGAGAACCTTCAGAAGAGAAACGACAAAACGCCATTGCTTCCGAAACGCTCTCCGGGTTGAGCGTGCTGGTGGTCGATGACAACAAAACCAACCGGATCATTCTCTCCGAAATTCTCCAGAGCTGGGACATGGTTCCGACGCTGGCTGAAGACGGGATGGCAGCTTTGGAAAAAGTTGGAGACGGTTCGCTCCCGGTTCCTTTTCCCCTCATCCTATTGGATTGGATGATGCCGGAAATGAATGGCGGCGATGTTGTTGAAGCAATCACTCAACGTTTCCCCGAAGACCCACCAAAGATTATTATCCTTTCGTCAGCAGGTGGTGTGGCGGAATTAACAGAAGCCGAGGCGCTTCCGGTCGAACGCATTTTGACAAAGCCGGTGATCCAATCGGATCTCCTAGATGCCATTGCGGACTGTTTCGGGACCTCCATTCGCTCGTCAGCCTGCGGGGTGGAAGAGGTGGAGAGCCGTTCCCTTCAGTTCTCACCCGGCCATTTTCTTCTCGCTGAAGATGGAAGAGTCAATCAGATGGTCGCCATGAAACTTCTCGAAGACCGGGGGCACTCTGTTGTTCTCAGTGAAAATGGAATCGAAGCAATTCAAAAACTGGCCGAAGAATCATTCGATGCCGTTTTGATGGATATTCAAATGCCGGCAATGAACGGCTACGAAGCGACTGCCAAGATCCGCGAACTCGACATCCGATCACGTTCCGGAAAACCGGTCCCCATCATTGCGATGACCGCCAACGCGATGAAGGGCGACCGGGAGGAATGTCTCGAGGCAGGGATGGATGACTATGTTGCCAAGCCAATTCGTCCGGAAGAACTCTACGCAGCTGTTGAGCTGGTTGACGTTGGCGAATCACCTCATCCTGAAACCGAATCGCATACCGGCTTCGATGTTGAAGCCTTCATCACTCAGCTGGGTCCGGAAATTGCCGCGGAAGTCGCCGCCTTGTTTAAAGTGGAGTCCGCTCAATATCTTGAAAGCGCCCGCCGCGCCCTCGCCGCACAGGACGTAGAGTCACTTCGCGCAGCCGTTCATTCACTGAAGGGGCTCGTTGGTAACTATGAATCACCCACGCTTTCCAAAGCTGCCAGAGCACTGAACCATGTCGCCAGTACTTCTCAGAATGTCTCGAAAGTTGCCCCCCTCCTTGAGCAGGTCGAAAAGCTCTGTGAGCAACTGCAAGTGGAACTGGATGATGCCTTTTCTGATCAAGACTGACTCGTTTGCGCTATCCCCCGCCAGCGTATTTTGTCGCATTTTTACAAAAACATCCCATTACGATCCAATACTATTGAGTCATCGACTCTACCCTCTAGAATCGTAACTTTACTACGAAGTAACCCCTTTGACTCGATGACCAAACCCTGTTGGATCACTTTCCCCGCTCTCGCCGCAATTTGCGTCGCCCCGATTCTGCGCGCAGACGAAGGTATTGAGTTTTATAAGGCAGAAATTCATCCGATGCTGGAAGAACATTGCTTCAAGTGTCATGGCGGCGAAGAGAAACTGAAAGGAAACCTTCGACTGACGAGTCGTGAAGGACTTCTGCGAGGGGGAGACTACGGCCCGGGAGTTGATGAGACGGATCCGGCCAAAAGTCTTCTCCTGGAAATGGTGAGCTATGCGGACGATGAAAAGCAAATGCCGCCTAAAAAGAAGCTCTCGGATGATAATCTGGCATTGCTTGCCAAGTGGGTGGAAATGGGAGCCCCCTACGATCCCTCCCTCGAAATCAAAGGGGATGCGTCTGAGGCCAACCGTGGATTTTCAATCTCCGACGAAGATCGCAAATACTGGGCCTACACACCGGTCCGGCCCCCGGCAGTACCGGAAGTCAGCAGCGAATATTCAAGCTACGATGGAGGAAACCCTATTGATGCTTTTGTGCTGGCAAAGTTGAAGGAGGCGGGTTTGAAACCCAACGGACCCGCACCGGCAGCTCGATTGGCCAGGCGCATGTTCTATGATCTGACCGGCCTCCCCCCGACTGTTGATGAGGTGAAAACTTTTGAGGCAGCCTACGCAAAAGACCAAAACAAGGCCGTGGCCGAACTCACGGATGAGTTGCTGACACGTCCGGAATACGGCGAGAAGTGGGCACGCCACTGGTTGGATATTGTGCGCTATGCCGAATCAAACGGATTCGAACGCGACAACCCGAAGCCGGAAATCTGGCGGTATCGGGACTACGTCATCAATGCCTTCAACGAAGACAAACCCTACGATCAGTTTGTGATCGAGCAGCTGGCAGGGGATGAGATAGCGGAGCCAACTCAGGCTTCTATCACCGCAACAGGTTTCCACAGGCTGATGCAGTGGGATGATGAACCGGCCGACCGGAAGCAACATGTCTATGATGTTCTGGCCGACAATGTTTTGGTTACCAGCGAAGCATTCCTGGGAATGACACTGGGGTGCGCCCGTTGTCATGATCACAAAAAGGACCCGATCTCCCAGAAGGACTTCTACTCATTCATGGCTTTCTTCAATGGAATCACTCCCTATCAAACGCCGGGAACCATCCGCGCCTGGGCCAGCAAAGAGGAACTCGCCAACTTCGAGGCTAACCGCAACCAACGCCTTTCAACACAGGAAACCAAGCTGAAGAAGATCGAAAAAGAACTGACCGATTATCTGACATCCATCGGAAAGATGGCCACCGATGAATCACTCAAGGCTAAGGTGAGAACTTTTGTGGAAGATGGTCGGGCCACTCCGGCAACCTGGTCTTACACCACGGTTCAACCGGCACCGGGTTGGAAAGAAGTCGGACAAGTGGTGAAAGACTGGACCAAAGCTCAGGGAGGGTTTGGCACCAAAGGAACGCCCAATGCGAAGGTGACAACCGAATGGAAGACCAAGGATATCTGGATGCGAACCAATTTCGGGGTAAAGCAACTTCCCGAGACTCTGGTTCTAGAACTGTATCATGACGAAGATGTCGAAGTGTATCTGAACGGTGTGGAGATTTATCGCGCGTCCGGTCACGTCACCGACTACCAGGTGATCGAGCTTGATGATGTCGCACTGAACGCATTTCAAACCGGCAAGAATGTCGTGGCGGTCCACTGCAAACAGACTAAGGGCGGTCAGTTTATTGACCTCGCACTGCGAACCGGTGCAGAACAACCCAATAACATTCAGGAAGCCATTCGCCGGGGTGGAAACGGATTTGACAAGGCCATCGCCAAAGCTCTCAAACGTCCGGTCGTTAAGGAGTGGCGGGACACCAAATCAGCCATCGCCGCGATTCATAAAGAAACTCCGGGGATCCCGCTGAATGCCGTGACAGAAACAGGCCCCAATCCGCCGGCTCTCCACGTACACCTGCGGGGTTCCGCCCATGTAGAAGGCGACGAAGTTCAACCAGCCTTCCCAACGGTACTCGGAGAAACGGACGGCCCCAAGCCGGCTGAATATTCTCCAGTCGATCAGCTTGGCCGGAAGTCTTCAGGTCGCCGGCTCGCGTTGGCAAAGTGGATCGCGAGTCCTGAGAACCCCCTGACGGCTCGCGTTATGATGAACCGCATGTGGCAGCATCATTTTGGGCGCGGGATTGTCGCAAGCACCAATGACTTTGGTAAGCTGGGTGAAACTCCGACTCATCCCGAACTCCTGACGTTTCTTGCCGCCGAGTTCATCAATCGCGGCTGGAGCATGAAGGAAATGCACCGCTTCATCATGAACAGCCGGACCTATCGAATGTCTTCCGCACCGAATGAGACCAATCTGGCAAAAGATCCATCGAACAATCTCTTCTGGCGCTTCAACATGCGCCGCCTCACAGCCGAGGAAATGCGGGATTCAATGCTCGCACTGAGCGGAAAACTCAACACAGACGATCGAGGTGGCAAGTGGGTATACCCTCCCCTGCCGAAGGAGGTCCTGGCGACGGCCTCGAGGCCCGGTGCAGGCTGGCCGATCTCTACGAAAGAATCTGACCACTACCGGCGCTCAATCTATATCCATGTGAAGCGAAGCCTGAGGCATCAAATGTTGGCTGACTTTGATCAAGCTGACACCGACGGCCCCTGCGCGGTCCGGTTTTCGACCACCGTCCCGACACAGGCGCTGACCATGTTGAATTCCAGGTTTGTGAATGATCAGGCGGCACTCTTTGCTGACCGTTTGAAGTCTGAAACCACCCTCCAGGCGAAAGTGAAAAAGGGACTGGAGCTTGCATTTCAGCGCGAACCGCAAGCCGACGAAGTCGCGCACTGCGTCGACATGATAAAGACATTCAGGACTGACTTTGAATTAACGGAAGAGCAGGCGCTGGAACGCTTCACTCTGCTGGCATTGAACTTGAACGAGTTTGTTTACCTCGACTGACATGAAAGATCCAAAACCCAAATCCACCTTTTGCGGCAACGTCAATCGTCGCGAGTTTCTCCACAACGTCGGGGGCGGTTTCCCTGCATTGGCCCTGACCGGTATGCTCGGAGCTGATGGCTTTTTCAATAAGGCAAACGCAGCCACCCATGGAAGTGCCTTCCAAAACCCGCTTCAGGAAAAGCCCGCGGCACTTCCCGGCAAAGCTAAGAATGTAATTTTCATCTTCTGCTACGGCGGCCCCAGCCATATCGATACTTTCGACTACAAGCCGAACATGATCGGTATGGACGGAAAGACGATTGATGTAAAAACATTCGGACGCGGTGGAAAGAAAAATCAGGGCCGGATCGTTGAGCCCAAATGGAAATTCAAACAATACGGCGAAAGCGGAAAGTGGGTTTCTGATCTGTTCCCCAACATCGGTGGTTGCGTCGATGACATCGCATTCATCCACTCCATGACGGCCGATTCCCCGATTCATGGTTCTGCGCTGCTGATGATGAACAGCGGTTCCGTCATCTCCGGAAAACCTTCGCTCGGTTCCTGGGTCAATTATGGCCTGGGAAGTGTGAACGAAAACCTGCCCGGGTATGTGGTCATGTTAGACGAATCCGGTGGCCCCATCTCCGGTGCGAAGAACTGGACCAGCGGTTTTATGCCGGCCAGCTATCAGGGCACGGTGTTCCGCTCCAAAGGTGACCCGATCCTGAACCTCCAGCATGTCAACGGTATGGCGCGTAACGAGCAACGCACTCTGATTGATTCCCTCAATCATCTCAATTCAGGACACATGGCCGACCGGTTCGACAACACCAACCTGGCCGCCCGGATTGCGAGCTACGAGCTTGCCTACAAAATGCAGTCGACCGCACCGGAAGCGATTGATTTGGAATACGAAGACACTGAAACGCAGAGTCTCTACGGCATCGATGATCCCAAAACGGAAAAGTTCGGCCGCAAATGTCTTCTTGCCCGCCGCCTGGTGGAACGTGGCACGCGCTTCATTCAGCTCTATTCCGGCGGTGCCCACAATGACCAAAACTGGGATGCCCATGGCGACCTCGAAGACAATCACAACCTTCATGCAGGTGAAACCGATAAACCGATTGCCGGTCTCATCAAAGACCTGAAGAGACGTGGAATGCTCGATGACACTTTGATTGTATGGGGCGGCGAATTCGGTCGCCAGCCCACCGCGGAATACGCAAAGGGCACCGGACGCGATCACAACAGCTACGGCTTCACGATGTGGATGGCCGGCGGAGGTGTAAAAGGTGGCGTCAGCGTGGGCCAAACCGATGAACTCGGTTCCATGGCTGTCGAAAATCGCTATCACGTGAAACATCTCCACGCGACCATCCTCAGCCTGATGGGGCTTGACCCGAACAATCTAAGCTTCTTCCACGGCGGTCTTGATGAGAAGCTCGTAGGCGTCGAAGGCGCCGACCCGATCCGCGAGGTGATGGCTTAATTTCTCGCTGCAAACAACCGGAAACGGTCCTTCGGCAGCTTTCGAGCTGCTGCTGCAGTCATGTTTTCCATCACATCCCCTGTCGACGCCGGTGGCGGAAACCCCGGCGCGGGAGGGTAGCAAACTGAAGAGCAACGTGAGTTTGATCTTGTCTCAGAATGATTGCTGCTCGTTTGCCACACCTGCTTCTTCGTCTCCAGGTCATACAGATGATAAGTAGCGTTGACCCTCCGGTTCGTCCGGGACGAAGTCGTGTAAGTCGTGGTTGTATCACACGAAATCAAGTTGCCCTCTGAATCATACTCGTAGTCCGTATCTGTTGAGGAAGACTCGTCGATATCCCGTGTGATCCGGTTTGTATTCGGTTGGATCATCAATACAAAACCGATACCCGCAGCACGAGCCTTCGTGATCTGGCTACCGGATAGCGCCTGCGTGAGCAGATTTCCATCACCAGATGAAATGACAAAGCTTCCCGATCCAATTTTCGTAGCAAACTCCGACGCACTCACCACATCCAGGTCACGCCGCTTTCGATCGAGGATTTTGGTGGCAGCCACCTGCACGGCTTTGGCCTCAGCTCGCGAGAACTCCAGGTCCCTTTCGGCAATGACAACTCCTCCCACGGCAAGGCGTTTTGCTTTGAGGGTCGTTGGAGAAAGCTCGGGATCGACAAAATCGACACGCGCACTCGCACAACTGATCAGAAACAGCGCAAACGCCCCGACAACAACAAGTTTTAACAGGTTCATGACAGTCAAAGCTGAGCGGTTCCACGCGCAGCTCTATGACTGACGAACAATGCCGGAGAGTATGCGGAAAAAGTTCTCCCTGACAAAACAGGGGGGATTCAGCACTCCCCCCTGTCGGGTTGTTTGAAAAACTTACTCTGCGGCAGGCTGAGTCGCCACCGGCCAGTCGTCCGTGCGAAACGGTGTGGCCGGAAGATTCTCCCGACTGCGGAGATTTGCCTTGGGATTGTTCGACCAGGCGTAACGAACCGCTACCGGATTTGGCACCTTCGGGCTTGAGACCACAACCTTATTGTTCCCTGCAATCTGCGCTGTCGCCCAGTGAAAGACTTTGTCTTCACCGGCAATCTCAAACCCTGTGGCATGGCGCACATCAAACGCATAAAGACCTCCTCCAACATGATCAAAGGTGACCTCGATTTTATTCCCTTTCACTTCGTGGGATTTATAGGTCGGACTCTGATGAGCAATCTTGAAACCGTAGTCCTTTGCCAGCGCCCAGCGGGCCAGCCGCTTACCGACATCTTCTTTGTTGCGCGGATGAATGTCACGTCCTTCACCGATGTCATAAATAATCGCCTCACCAGTGTTTGGCAGGGCCAGCGTCGCAGTTTGTGATTCACGCAGCACAGGCCATTCGGCATCGCCGGGTGCATCCACTTCATCTCTGAAATCGGCCAGTGAAACCCAATAGAAAGGAAAATCGCCCTGGCCCCACTCTTCACGCCAGTGACTGATCATCTTCGAGAACAACTTCCGGTATTGCCACGCACGACCGGCGTTCGACTCACCCTGATACCAGATCACACCACGGATACCGTAGCCAATCGTGGGGTGCAGAACACCCGCATAGAGGTTTCCGGGACGATGCTGACCAACCAGCGGATTGCGCGGTGCGCGCGGAGGATTCTTGTTTTCAGCTTTTGCTTTCTCCACGGCAGCTTTCCACTTGGCCACCACTGCATCATGATCATAGTCTGCCTCTGTCTGTTTCCACTGCGCCATCACATCTGCGAATTCAGGATCCGCCTCGAGAACCTCGCGTTTCACCCAGGCCTCAGCCGCTGAACCGCCCCACGCATTATCGATCAAACCGATTGGCACATTCTTCAACGTTTGGAAGATCTGCTTTCCGAAATACCAACCGACTGCCGAGAACTGCGGGACTGTAGTAGGCGATGCCGCTTCCCACTGCCCGTTGAAATCATTCTGGATTTCCTGGGTTCCCACCTGAGGAACGGAAATCAGACGAATCTTCGGGTAATCTGCTGTGAGCGCCTCAAGATCGGCATCATAAGCCTGCGAAGTGGACCACTGCATGTTTGACTGCCCTGAGCACACCCATACTTCACCCACGAGAATATTCTTCAAGGTCACCGAATCCGCTCCTGCAGTGATCTTCATCTCCTGTCCCTTGGCATTGGTCGCGAGCTTGGCAAGTTTCACTTCCCAACGTCCGTCATCGCCGGCTTTTCCGGACACCTTCTGACCGGCGAATTCTACCGTCACATCTGTTCCGGGATCAGCCCATCCCCATACGGGAACATTTTCCTTGTCCCGTTGAAGCACCATATTATCTCCGATGATTGAGGAGAGTTTGAGCTCGGCCGAAGCGGAACCTGACATCACGACCGTCAGCGCCGTGAATAGAGAAAGACAAAATGTCGGGATTTTCATTGCCCGAATTTCAACACCTGAGCCACCAGGGGTCAACACCGGAAGGGGGCGCTTTTGTGTCGTTTAACGGCACAACTCAATCACCCGTTCGTATTTCGTTCGAAACACCTCTGCCAACTCCCGGGATAACTCGACTTCTTTGATTTTGTTCTTTGCGCCTAAAACGTCAGCCAGCTTCCCGGTCGCAACCTCGTAGGAGATCGCAGACATATCTTCAAACTCAGCGAGTGCTTCAGCGGGCATCTCAGCTTTGATCAAAGCCACCCACGCCTCCTGCAATTCCTCATGTGTATCGACGCAAGCCGTCCGGATGATGAACCGCAACGATCGGAAGGCCGATCCCGTCCAGGCAGGTTCGTAAATAAACCCTTTCGAGATCTCATAAGGATTCACATCAGCATCAGCCATATACTGTTTATTTTCCTGAGTATAAAAATCTTTCCGGATCGGCGGACGACGAAGTGATGATCGGACCGGACCACCCGGCGTCCCCGGTTTGAAATCCCAGACCTTCTGCCCCTCAGTCGACAGAACAAATTCGATAAACCGGTGAGCCAGCTCAGGATTGGGCGCGCCCCGCAACAGCGCAACTGGATCTGCACCGATCGAAGTCCCTCCCTCCGGCATCACAAATTCAATGCGGGAACTCCCATCTGCCAGCTTGTGAAGCTCATTGTAAGTCCGACCGTAGAAATCAATACACATCCCCACCGCTGCATCCCCCTGCGCCACATCATGGGGAATCTTTGTCGCTGTATCTGAGAAGTATCGCGAATTCGCGCCGATCTTCACGATCATCTGCATGGCCTTTTCCCAACCATCCCTGACCGCCGCATCCTCAGATTTCCCGGATTCCAACAGCTGCCTCATCTGCTGTTGAATCAACATCTCGAACGCCTTCGTGACCGAACCCGATTTTGTCGGATCCGCCAGGGCCACCTGCCCATACAGCCTCGGATCGGTCAGATCCATCCACTGGTCAGGCTTCTGCTCAATCCCCAACCGGTTCAAAACATCCACATTGTAGCAAATCCCGAACGCCGAAAGCACCGTCCCCACCCATTGAAACCCTTCATCACGAAACGGCTCACCGCTGACCATGGCCGGCATCACTTCATCAGAAAACCACCCCGGATTTTCGGCAGCGACCGCCCCGGGACCATACTTACCCGATGCATCCGTGGCTACAAGAGCCCCCGCTGACGCCTGTTTCTGGAAATCATAAGCCCCGCCACCAAAGAACAAATCAATCCCGGCCCCTACCTCGCTTTCCATAAACAATCTCCGGGCTTTACGCCGCAATGCCTCCTCTTCATCACCAGGGCTGTCAGGATCCGATTGGTCCAGCTTCGAATCCGTGTAAGCGGCACGGATATCAGAAGTGAACTTCTCTCCCGTCTCAGCCTTCCAGTAGTTTTCAAACGCATTGGAGAACTCCGACTTCAAAAACATCGCGATCTCAGATGTTCCTCCGGGCTGACGCCAGTCGATGAAGATCTCACGATCGAATTGAGCCTTCATATGCCGTCCAAAAGCCCGCTCAAACTCAGCCCGGATCGACTCATTGTGAGGAGTGATAATAACCAACCGTTCCCCGTTCCGGACCGAAACCGCAGCATCGCCGCCCGGCCGGAGCAGGAATGGAGTCACCAGAACGGCGACCAGAATCACGAGGATGGTTACGATTCGTCCCATGACATCACGCCGGTACAATCACCACATCCACCGGATCAGCAATCGCATAGAAAGTCTGATCCGTATTGTCCCGCACCACCCGACGGGGATTGAGCTCCGAAATTCGCACGATACCATCCGCCGTATTCAGAGAATACTGCGCCGTTTCCCCCAGATACACCGACTCATCCAGCGTCCCCGCCATCGAGTTCATTTCGCCCCCGACCTCCTGCAAACTCAAGCACTCAGGGCGAATCGAAAGCTGCACCTTTTCCCCCTCGCCCGGAGTCCAGTCTTGATCCCCCACTCTTCCTTTAAATTCCCCGGCTTTTGTCGAAATCTTCCACCACTCCCCTTCCCGACCGCTGATCTCTCCCTGGATGAAATTCGTCTCGCCAATGAAACTGGCCACGAGAGCATTCTTCGGATTGCGATAAATTTCCTCAGGCGCCCCAATCTGGGCAAAATGTCCGCCATCCAGAATCGCCATACGATCCGCAATGGAAAGCGCCTCTTTCTGGTCGTGCGTCACATAGATCGCAGTGAGACCGAACTCCTTGCAGATCCGGCGGATCTCCGTTCGCATCTCGATCCGCAGCTTCGCATCGAGGTTGGACAGCGGCTCATCCAGCATGAGGCACCGCGGCCTCACCACCAGTGCCCGTGCCAGAGCCACCCGCTGTTGCTGTCCTCCGGAAAGCTGATTGATCTTTCGATGCCCCAGCCCCCCCATCTTCACCATTTCAAGCGCCTCCTCGACCCGCTTCTTCACTTCCGCCTTCTCCACCTTTCGCTCTTCCAGTCCGAATGCCACATTCTTAAAGACGTTCATATGAGGCCACAGCGCGTAGCTCTGAAACATCATCGCAGTCTCGCGCTTATGCGGCGGAAGCTTCGTAACATCCTCACCGTCAAAAAGCACCTTTCCCTCATCAGGGATATGAAAGCCCGCTATCGATCGCAACAGTGTCGTCTTACCGCAGCCGGAGGGCCCCAGCAAAAAAAACAACTCACCGGCCTCAATATCGAGATCCAGCTGATCCAGAGCGACCAGGTCTTTAAAACGCTTTACAAGACCGCGTATTTTAATGGAAACCATCTACGCTTTGAATAGCGGACGGCGCCGGGAAACGCAAGCATGGAGTCGATGCCGAAACGCCCGCAACCTTCGACCGGGCAGGGCGCAGACAACAAAAAAGCGCCCGAATCCGGACGCTTTTTGAATAAGAATAAATCTTTGAGAAATCCTGAAATCAGGCGTCGGCTTTCGCCTTCTCGATGTAAGTCACCACTTCACCAACGCTGGTGAGCTTCTCTGCTTCTTCGTCAGGAACTTCGATATCGAATTCCTCTTCGAAAGCCATGACCAGCTCCACTGTATCCAGTGAATCAGCACCGAGGTCTTCGATAAATTTTGCTTCAGGTGTAACCTGTTCTTCATTAACGCCGAGTTGGTCGGTAATGATGTTCTTCACCTTTTCTTGAATAGAGTCGTCAGCCATGATATTTGAGTTGTCCGAGTTAATACCGGTGCTTAATCCGTTTGGCAACGATTTTTTGCACTAGCTTTTGATTTCCCGGAAAGATCCAATGGATTTCAGAATCTCAGGTTCACGAGCCGGCCTGTTTTTCTGATGGCAGGAGGCCTGTATCAGATAAAACCGGTCTTTCGTCTCGATCACGACCCAGTAGAGCGCCAAATCAGCACTGGTGGTCTTAATCGTGGCAGCCTGATATTTCGTGGGCTTCCCGTCAATTTGCCCACTCTTGACCTCTCCCTTGGCCATCCCCGCTGAACCGGCCTCAAGTTTTTCAACCTGGAACTTCAGGAATTCCTCGGTGGTCACCTTTTCATCCAGCATCGCCCGGTCGAAAGCAAAGACCAGAATCAAACTCTTGTCCGCATGAGATGCCCCGCCGGCAGAGATCCCTTCCGGGAATTTCATGGCCTGTTGGTTGATCGTCCATGACAGCGGAACGGTTACCTTGCAGAGCTTCCGCGCATCAAATACTTCCCGCTCCACTTGCGCCTGCGAGACCGCAGCGGCGGAGAAAAGGGCGATCCCGAATAAGAGGGGCAGTATGCGAGTCATACCCCAGCATAGCGGAAAAACCGCCTCCCCGAAAGCAGCCAATTACCGCCTGGCCTGAAGGCGCTCGGAAACCGGCTTTACGATGGCCTCTTTTTCACCCGCTGCCTCAAGCGCTGCGGTCGGCGCATACTGTGGAAGCGGGAGTTCTTCCCCTTCAGTCAGCCTGTTCGGATTCGCGGCCAGCTCCCGGGCCTTTGCCTGCCTGGCAGAATTGATAATCGGGGCCGCTGCGTTCATCAACATTCCCCCGAGTTCCGATGAGATTTCTGCCAGCGCTTCAAAGTTCTGCGCCTGTTGGAGACAAAATGCCAGCCCCTCAGCCGATTCAAGGTCTTCCTCTTCGCGGTAAAGCTTTTCAAAGAGCGTGGCCCCCATCGGAAACTGACGTGAATGATAGAAATTCCACGCTTTCATCAGCTCGAATGAACGCGGCAAAGGCTCGCGGGCCTCGGCCTGCTCCAAATACCACTGGCTTACATGATACCGCCCCTCTTCCTTAGCCCCCTCAGCCAGTTCCAGCAGCTCCGACGTTGAAACATTGGGCAACTCCTTCACTTTCACCCCTTCCGGACCGCCATTCACCGTAGCCAGCTGTAAAACGCCTGTCTCCGCAGCGCGCTCCACTTTGGCGAACGTATTGGCAAAGCCCCCTTCATCGGAAGGGAAACCTGTAATCAAAGCCCGGGCCTCCGCGATTTTGCCCTCGCGCAAAAACTGCTCAGTCCGCTTGGTGGTCGATTCGACAACCAACTTTCGAAGCCCGGGGATCTTCGCATCCAGCTCCCGCGCCACGGTATAGGCTGACAAAGCATCCCCGCTTTCGAACATAGACATCACAAGCCCTTCAGCCGCATGGAGATTCGTAGAATCCCATTCCAAAGCCAGTGTGAACCACTCCTCTGCTTTATCCCATTCCTGCTTATCAAAATAGGTCCAGGCAAGTTCCGCAGCCGATACCGAATCATCCTTTGCGGTACTCCGGTCTTTCGCGACTTCAGTCAATTTCATTGGACTGATCGCCGGTAGATCCACAGAAGGTGGCTGCGCTACCTCTGTAGAAAGCGGTGGCGGCGTTCCTATCGGCCGAATATCACGCATCTTGCGCTTCTCCTGAGCATAGGAATCGCCCGGGATGAAAAACAGCATGATCACAAAGGCTGCATTCAACAGAGAAACGGTGGCAATAGAGCAAATGGGAGTTTTTTTCATGGGAATGAGGAACGAGATCGGGAATTCCTAAAAAGTTTTTCGGTTCTTTTTAAAAATTTACGATCAAAACACATTCCGAACAACCAAATATTTAGAACATTCTAACTATTAAGGTTCAATCCTGAGAAAAACGCCAGTTTTATGTGATTTATCGATCTTTCCTGTAATTATTGTAAAATATCTACAGGATGTCCGCAAGAAATTTTAGAGTTCTTTAATGCCAATTCGCCCGGATCAATTTCGTTAGGTGGAAAAACGAACACGCATCACCCCCGTTTTATTCTCATCCGTGAGCAATCCAGTGGATCACTTCAAATAGGCTTCGATCAATTTCCCCACAACCGTGTCACAAGGTATGCCGCTGAGATCCATTTTGATGTTGGAAACCGCGATCCCCCCGAATTTACGCTCTGGCGCCATCCAGATCACACAATAGTTCATGGTGTTCGATCCGTTGTGCATCAAAGCAGGGCCTTTTGCCCACCCCCGCTCGAGCACAATCCAGCCGCAGGCATAATCTTTGTTCCCCTCCCCTTTGGTCTGCAGAAACGTGAATGTTTCCGGCTTCTTCAAAACCGGCCCCACCTCGTGTGTCGCGTGCATTTTCACATACCGGGCTAGGTCACGAAGAGAAATATGTACCGTTCCCGCCGGTCCGAGGACGTCCGGGTTATCAGCCTTCACTCCGGGCTTCTGCGGGAGTTTCACAGAGTGATGTCCCCACGGCTGGTCCTCTTTGCCAATAGTGGCTGCGCTTCCAAACCCTGCCGAGGTCATTTTCAGCGGTTCAAAGATCCGCTCTTTCATCAGATCCTCCCACAACTTCCCCGTCAGCTGCTCCAGCATCGCTCCCACCACAATGAATCCGGAATTCGAATACGCGTAGTCAGTGCCCGGTTTGAACTCGGGTTTTTCCCCCAGCATCGCTTCGGCGTAGTCCTTCCGTCGCTTCATCAGATCCGCCTTTCCGGTTCCCTGCCACGCCTTCGACCAGACGGTTCGGGGCGCTTTTCCGGGAATCCCGCTGCGATTCGTGAGCAGCGTGGCCAGAGTCACGTCCCGGTAGTCCTCGCGAACATCCATCTCTTTTCCCAAAATCTCCCCGATCGTGGTGGTCCACTTCAACTTGCCTTCCTCAACAAAGGTGGCCGCCAGCGTCGCGGTCATCGACTTCGTGCATGAGCCGATGTGCCACTTGTCATCAACCGTGACTGGCTCTTCACCGCCCGCTTTTCTCAGGCCCACCACACCGAGCGCCTTCAACTCGCCATCCACAATCGCAGCACCTCCGAGCGCCGGTATCCCTGCCTCCTTGCGGATCGCCTCCAGTTTCTCCGAAACATCATCGACCGCAAAAAGCTGCTGACTTCCAAACAACACAGCAAAGACAGACGCAAGACATCGGTTTCTCATGCCCGGATCATAGGGGTTCCCCCATTTCCAGACAAGACCGGATAATGCCACGACTGCGAAACGCAGTTTCTGACAGGATTCCACATGAGTTCACACAATTTACAGGAATAGCATCAGCCCCCTGTCACAACCGAATGGCCTCGTAACCAAACGAACGGCATTCGGTAACGACGCCCCTGCCCTGTTACTCCTGAAAAATCATGCTACATCCTGTCACAATTCAGAGCCCGTCGTTTCCGACCTCTGCGGCACGTTTGCGCATGTGTTTTCGAATTCTGAAATCCCCTGTTCGACCTTATGATCCGCAGAATGATCCACCGCCCCGCCATCGCCGCCGCACTTTCCCTTGTTGTATCGCTGATCCTTCCCTTCACGAAAACGGCCACGGCAGCCGACACCGCTCTGCCGCGCAGCACGCCGGAGGAACAGGGCGTTTCTTCAGCGGCCATCCGCGCCTTCATCGAAGCGGCGGATGAGAAAATCAATACCCTGCACAGCTTCATGCTGGTGCGCCACGGCCATGTCATCGCTGAATCCTGGTGGAAACCCGAAACCGCGGAGAGCCAGCACATCATGTGGTCACTCAGCAAAAGCTACAATGCCACCGCAGTCGGACTCGCTGCCGCTGAAGGAAAACTCAACCTCGACGACCCGGTCCTGAAGTTCTTTCCCAAAGAAGCCCCAGCCAATCCATCAGACAACCTCAAGGCGATGCGGGTGCGGGACCTGCTCACCATGAGTTGCGGACACGAAACTCAACCCAAGTTCGACCTCAAACTCGGGCCATCAGTCAAAGGTTTCCTGGAACATCCAGTCAAACACCAGCCCGGTACCTACTTTCACTACAACACACCGGGCAGTTATATGCTGTCCGCCATCGTCACCAAAGCCACCGGGGAAACCGTGCTCGAATACCTGAAACCGCGTCTCTTCGATCCGCTCGGTATTCAAGACCCGAAGTGGGACACCACTGCCGAAGGTTACAACATTGGGGGCTACGGCCTTTTCATCCGCACCGAAGACATTGCAAAGTTCGGCCAACTCTACCTGCAAAAAGGCCAGTGGAACGGCGAGCAACTTCTCCCGAACAACTGGATCAAAGCCGCCACCATGAAACAAGTCGAGAACGACTACGCCCCCAGCGGCCGGACCGCTGACTGGCAGCAGGGATACGGCTTTCAGTTCTGGCAATGCCAGCACAACGCCTACCGTGGTGACGGTCGCGACGGCCAAATCTGCCTGGTCATCCCCGAGCACGACGTGGTCATCGCCATCACCGCCAAAACCGGCCAGATGCAAACCGAGCTTGATCTCGTCTGGGAAATTCTCCTGCCCGCATTCAAAGACAAAGCCCTGCCCGCCAATGACAGCGAGCTTGCGAAATTGAAGGCGACCGCTTCCGGTCTCACCGCCCACCCGGCAAAGTGAAACCACGGCCAAGGACGTCGGACAGGAAAATCCCCTTTTACGAATCAATAGGGTTGATTCGACGAACAGACCCTGTTGAGTCGTGAAAACCGGATTTCATGGAAGAAACGATTTATCAGCAACTGGGCGAAGAAGGATTCGAACGTTTGATCGCCGCCTTTTATCGGCGCGTAAAAACCGACGACGTGATGGGCCCGATGTATCCCGACGATGATTGGGAAGGTTCCGAGAAACGGCTGCGTGATTTTTTGATCGGTCGCTTTGGCGGCCCTCAAAGATACATCGAGGAACGGGGCCATCCCCGCTTGAGAATGCGTCATGCCCCGTTCGCAATCGGGGAAAAAGAGCGCGACCGCTGGCTCGAGCTGATGTCCGCCTCACTGGACGAAGCCGAAATTGAGGAAGCCCCTAAAGCAATATTGTGGGAATTCTTCACCGCCACGGCAGATTTCATGCGAAATCAGTGACCGCCCACCCGCTCATCGAGAAGCCAACCGCCACCGTTGGATTTTTTCATTGATGCCTCACTTGAGGCAAAAACGGATGATACCGGCAGAAATCTGCAAGCTGATCGACTTCGCCCACCGAATCCGCTCCACTTTTCAATCTTCGGTCCATTTTTCACCGCGCCTGACTCGGAAAATTGGAGAAAACCGCCCTTCAATCCCTCAAACCCGGGACCTTTGTAGATTTCGGACAATAAAAATGAGCTGAATCAGCCCAAACTCAGTTGAATCATCGTTTCCGAAAAATGGGCACGAGCAAATAAATGAAAAGAAGCAGAGTTCAGATTGAGTCATCGACCCAAATCCCGGTTAATCACTGCTAACCGTTTCGGTCAGCCCGAAATTCACTGATCATTTGCCCAATTCCCGCTCGTAAAACTCCCAATCCACCGTTCAAAGCCCCGATTCCAGAAACAGGCTTGTCCGAAAAAGCATAGTTTGATTGATGCCCGAAGTGAGGCATCAGCAAACAAACGTTTGGTTGGTCATGCTTCATTTCCGCCCCCACCCAATGAACGTTTTTTTGGTGATGCCTCAATTGCGGCATGCCTCAATAAACAGTTTTCCGGCCATGCCTCACTTGTGACATGGCCCTTTAACCGTTTTTTTACTCATGCCTCACTTCAGGCATCAACCAATTAACAGTTTTTTGGTCGTACTTCACTTGGGGCATAGCCAAATAAAAATTTCCGCAGTGTGCTCCCAATCCGCACATCAAACACAAACCAACTCACTGGCTCGAACAATTTACGTCAATTCTTTCCAAAGCTCCATTGAGGAGCTAAGGTCTTGAGTTTCGATATATCTCACCCCTTAATTATACTTTTTAATCTTATACAAAAATGAAAAAACATACATTCTGTAAGGTTGCCGGTCTGACAGCCCTGCTTGCTCTCACATCGTGCGGAAAAAAGGAAGCGGTTTCCGCATTCACAATCGAAATTGATATGCTTAGCTACGAAGCTGAATATCATCCTGACCCAAGCGGCACCTACCAACTTTCTTCAAACAAAACGAAGATTCGCTCACAGGTTTGGACCGACGGAGTGAAGGATAATGACGAAACAGAAACGGACGAGGAGCTTCCCGATAAATCTGCGGGCGAGTTTGATTCAATGAGCTTCAAATGGAAAGACGATCAAACTATCGAGGTTCGGGAATTCTATCAGGAAAGCATGGATGATATCCTTCCTGATGCTCCCCCCCTAATCTTTGACGATGTCTACGAACTGGAAATCACCAGCGGCAGCAAAGCAGATTTTGAAGCCGGACGTGCGATTTCAGTTCAATATACAGCGGCATCACTTGCGCAATTAGAGAAGGATTTAGTCAAGGAAATCGACGCGTATTTTGTTCAACTTGCGCCAATTATACTTAAGCAAGCTGCTGGTGGCGCCATCGATATGTCCTCTAGCAGGATCGAATCGGAGGTAGAAGCCGTCTCGATTAACAATGTACCGTCGGAGTTCTCTAAGGGTAAGTTTCAAATCAACACAGACGACTTTGCGAACATCCGAATGAAGTGGTCTCTCTATTTGACGCAATGACGCTGGGTTAAAACGCTTCGGTATTGGACCGCCAACCAAAAACCACAGTTTGTGGACAAGACTATTCTTATTTCCGAATGGCTGCGGATCATGCCCCGATGTCGATTTCATCCGAGCGCATCCAAGAGAAATGGCCTCCACGCTTGCTCTGGCCGCGCGATTTAAATAAGCTTATAGTGTCGCTGCCAGAACTCTGGCCGGCGAACAAAAATTGTTAGCGAAAGAAATGAAACGAATACTGAAGTTCCTACCGATTGTTCTGGGAGGCATTTTTTTGATCGTGGGTTTCTATGCTTACATGGAACCTCAGACAAGGATCGGAGACTTCTATCTCAGGACGGTGTATGACACCAGTGATGAGGATCTTCGCCGTCTGTCAGAACACCTCAGAAGTACAAACGGAGGTTACATCCCCTCCACGTTTGATGACTTCCTGTTCGAAAAATTATCCAGAACAATCAGGGACTCGGAGGAGTACAGGAACATTCTCGGATTCTACGCACGGCAGTCCAGGTCCTCGAGAGCGGGTTCAAACCTATTCAAGAACGGCGATGAATACGTCTCATCAATTATTGAGTATGGCCGGGAATCAACGGAGGAGGAGGAGCAACTTGGGTTTCTGTTTCTCGCTTACGGAATCGTGAAGAAAGAGCAAGCCTATAATCCGTCGCTATCCCAAGTGGAAACGATCAGCAGGAGTTTCGATCACATTGAATCAGGTGACTACGAGAATGTGGAAATTTCCTCTCCCTAACTATCGACGACGAACGGAAGCGAACTGCGAGCTTCCAGCCGATGGACAAGACGGATGAATCTAAAATGCAGCTCCGATATTCAGATGCCAGTGAAAACGATTTTGACGCTCTCGTAGAACTGCGTATCGACGCGATGCGGGAAAGCCTTGAGAGTGTCGGAAGGTTCAATCGTGAGCGGAGCATTGAGAGATTTCGCTCATCCTTCGTTGCGGCGGACACGAAGAAGATTTTCAATAAGGATGTGCTGGCAGGGTTCTACTCGGTAACAACTAAGTCGGACCACCTGTATCTGGGTCACCTTTATGTGAGGCCGGCTGATCAGTGCCTCGGCATCGGATCTCTGGCTATGAAGAAGATTATCAAGTTATCGACTGAGACCGGATTACCGATCCGGCTGGGAGCACTCAAAGAGAGCCAATCGAATGAGTTTTACAGAAAGCATAAATTCATTGTGACTACAGAGGACGAATGGGACACCTATTACGAAAGACTGCCGAACAGCGATCAAGCCGTCGATCCGGTGTGAATGACTTCCCTGATTCAAATAACTGATCTCCAACCAAAGCGCGTGCACGGATCAGTCTCGCTTTTCCACCAACGTCCTTCCGCGAAATTCTACCACAGCTGATGACCATCCGCTTGCGATCTGCAACTGCTGAAGACGCCGGGCACATTGCGGCAGTCTATCTGGAGTCCAGAAAAGTATTTCTTCCTTTCGCTCCCCTCGCTCATTCAGAAGACGAAGTGCAGGACTGGATTTCGACTACGCTCATTCCGCAGGCGAACGTCACTGTTGCGGAAGATGAGAATCAAATCATCGGCATGATCTCGACTTCCACAATTAATGGAATTTCGTGGATCGATCATTTCTATCTAAGCCCGGATTTTACAGGCCGGGAAATTGGCTCAAGAATGCTGAAGGCAGCAATGGAAGACCTTGCACTGCCAATTCGCCTGTATTGCTTTCAGGAAAACATCGACGCACGCAGGTTCTACGAGCGACATGCATTTCGTGCAATTGCCATGACTGATGGCACAGACAATGAAGAGAAGTGTCCCGACGTGCTGTACGAATTATCCAGCGAGAGTGTGGTGGATTTTGGTAGAAATGGGGAGTGATTCCGCTGAGATCATTGTTTTCAGAGTTGACCACAGGTTCGCCGTTTCATTATCGTTTCCGTATTGCGACAACCAATACGAACTGTGGTCCGGGGGACTATGCACCTCAGAAAATGAAGACATGCTGGCAATCCCTGATCTTACTATCGCTTGTCTCATGTTCACCTGACGACAAAGAAGGCCCGGACGGTGGATCACTTGAAATACCTGAGCGGGAGGTGACTGAGGTGATGTGCCCGGTCCACCAGGTTCCCGTGTTCAAAGTTCACGCGTCAGCCGCAATCTCGTGCCCTATTTGGGATCCCAAGCTTGGCCTGACAAACAAACAGATTAGGAACCGGTTTCCTCACGCCATTTGGGATTCAAATCTTCATCGCCTGGACGACACGGATGGTGCGAAGTTCCCCAGATACAACCTAATCTGTGACCAGTGCCAGAATAGTTGGAGTGAGTATGTTGCAGCGAACCCTTTTCCAAAGGAAAAGAGGTTCGTGATTTCAATACCCGAATCTCAAAAGATCCTGATCAACGGCACTGAGTTTTCTATCGACCAAATTCCAGCCATCGCGAAGACCGTTTCAAATCACCGCGCCAATCCTCGTTTACACCTTCGGGCAAGTAAGAATACGCCCACAGAACTCATCAAAGCTGTCATGAGTGCCTGTTCAGAGGGCGGCATCACGGATGTGATATTTGGTGGCTATGACAAAGAGACAGAACCTGTCCCTGAACAAATAATGGACCGCGAAAGTCGGGGCCGCTGAACAAGATTGCCAAAGTAGACTACGAACATGGGCTGGAAAGTATCACTCCTGGCTGTTCCGAATTGGACAGCAGAAATCGATTCACTCATGGCCGGTTATTCGGACACAGGGCAGCGCACAGACTTCCTCTCCGTCCCTATGTGTTTGAGTGTCGGTGAGATCGCAGTCGCGAAGCTTTCAACTGGTGCACTCGTCGGGGTGGCGCACGCCGGTTGCGAAGATTTGGCTTCACTCGGGATTCTCGCTTCTCTCGATGGCGAGGCAGGAGAATTCCACCTGCAATCTACAGTCAGCCTCTATGCCTACCGTATCTATTCCCGCAGTCGCATTGAAGAGGATCGCTCAAGCGAGATTGAAGATGACCAGTTCCCGGGAATGATAGACGAAGATGATCCTCTGGCTCTGTTGGATGAAGAGGATGGCCTCGGGCCAACCGAACTATCTGAAGACGGGCTGCTTGACCGATTCAACAGTCTGTTGGGGCAGACAGGCTGGGCCTGGAGCGACAACCTGGAAATGATTGTCTACAGAAAAACAGGGGGATGATCAGATACTAACAGATTTTTACGCCACCATTCGCTCAAGCCTTCTTCCGTTTTCGTGCTGCATCCGGGAATGGTTGTAAGGTCAGGTGCCCACCATCCGACCGCAGGGAAGCAAATCGTTTCTCGACTTTGCATTGTTCCTCCACAATTCAACGAATCCCTCTATCAGGGACGTAACGTCATCCCAATAAGTTCTATGAGCATCTATCCCAAAACATTCTCCCACATCGGACTGTCTGTCCCCAACCTCGACGAAGCGGTAAAGTTCTATGAAGAGGTCATGGGCTGGTACACGATCATGAAGCCCACGGTGGTGAAAGAGGAGTCTGATACGGCCATCGGGAAGATGTGTATCGACGTCTTCGGGGAAGGTTGGGGATCGTTCAAGATTGCTCATGTGTCGACCGGGGACAAAATCGGGATTGAGATGTTTGAGTTTCAAAACAACCAGACGCCTCAAGAATTCGAGTATTGGAAAACGGGAACGTTTCACTTTTGTGTGCAGGATCCCAACATCGAAGCACTGGTGGAGAAGGTGGTTGCTCACGGAGGAAAGCAAAGGATGCCAATCCGGGAGTACTACCCTGGCAAGAAGCCGTATAAGATGGTTTATGTGGAAGATCCGTTCGGTCTGGTCTTCGAGATCTATTCGCACAGCTATGAGCTGACATACTCTCAGGGGGCCTACTGAAGAGGAGCGGCATGCCGCTTTAATCAGGCTTGCACTTTCCGGCGCATCTCGTGAAGCTTGGCTCATGCGCTGGCTTCCACTCGTATTTCTCGTTGCCGGAGTTTCTCAGGCTCAGTTGCCGGAACTCTCTTCTCAGAACTTCGGGGAGCTGCATGCCATGATGCAGCCAACGGAAGAGGAGCTGGTCTGGAAATCGATCCCGTGGCACACCAATTTGTGGGATGCACGACGCGAGGCCGCTGAGACGGGAAAACCGATCTACCTCTGGGAAATGGACGGGCATCCTCTCGGCTGCACATGAAACAATGGAGTGCACGACAGGTTGTCGTCGTTTTCAGATCCAAAGATCATCAAACTCATCCGTGAGAACTTTATCCCCGCAACAGGGAATGACTGGTTCAACCGGCGGCGTCAGGATGCGGTCGGGAAGTTCTTCATCCATATTGCGGATCAGGGACCTCGAACTGCGGACGGCACGCGCCAGGGGCATTACATTTTTACCGCTGGCGGAAAGCTGCTCGGCTATAACAACAACCGGACGATTGATCGCCGCCTGAAGTTCATCAATGAAGCGATCGAACAATGGAACGCTCTGCCGGAGGGGGAGAAGATGCCCGGGGCGATCGACGTGCCTGAGCTGAAGGCGTCTGAGTTGGACGAAAAGTATCACGCCGATTTGCCGGAGGGGGCCATCGCTCTCATCGCGTCCGAACGGATTTTGAAAGTGGGGGCCGGTGGAAAACTGGCGATCTGCGGTTCGGAAGATCACGATCACAGCTGGGGACACCTTGCCGCGATCGACCGGATGTGGATCAAAGAGGAAGAGTGGCAGCAGCTGGTCGAGCCGATTGAGTTCGGGGAGTCACAACCGGTAAACGACCGGTTGGCCAAACGGTTGGTGCGCTATCATCTGCTCGATTTTACGCGAGGTGAACCCGTTCAGTGGAAGCTGGATGATATTCAATCGCTCAAACTGATCAAAACGCGGACCGGGAAATTCACCTTTGATTTATCGGGAACGGTTTTGGTTTCCGATAGCGAACGTGGCTTCGAAGCGAGTGTGCTCGGAAAGGTCGAATACAATCCCGCGACGGAAAAGATCTCGCAGTTCGACCTGGTGGTTTTGGGTGAACACTGGGGCGACGGCAAATACACCAAAGGTGCGCGCCCCGGACGCTCGCCGTTGGGGATTGCCTTTCGTCTGGGCGACCCCGCAGTGCCTGAAGATCGCATTCGCCCGCAGGGCAGCCATCATCTGCCATCGTATTGGGCGGCGGAAAATCCCTAGGGGAGTTGCCTGATCACCTCCTGCCGTAGCACAGACACTCCTGTCTGTGGACCAGGATATACGGCGAAGCCGCCATTCTCCGTGGTCGAGCAACTTCCGAAAAGGGTTCCGGCTTCGCCGATGTCATTGTCCACAGACAGGAGTGTCTGTGCTACAGCGGAGCTTCTGTGGGCCGGGGAATCGATCATTGATGCACCGCCCGTGACTGCGCCATGCTCTACACTGGGATAACCGCTTCATTCCCATTATAGTCCGAAGTGACCTTCCACTTTTGAATGCGTCTGTTTTCCATTCTCCTCACGACACTCGTCCCGATCATCGGGCGTGGGGAATCGCCTGTCGTCTATGAAAAATCGGTGGCCCCGATTCTGGAAGCGCATTGCACGAGCTGCCACAGCTCAGAAAAGATGAAAGGTGAGCTGAACCTTTCCTCGCCTGAAGGACTGGTGAAGGGCGGAGAAACCGGCCCGGTCTTTGAAGCGGGGAACCCGGAGGAAAGCCATCTCTTTGAACTGGTGCATAAAGGCGAGATGCCGAAGAAGGGCGACAAGCTTTCGCACGGGGAAGTCGAGACAATTCGCGCATGGATCGCCGGGGGAGCCAAATTTACAATCCCACCACGCGTTGAGAAGGTGGAGCTGAATCAACACGATGTATTGCCAATTGTCCTGCTGCGTTGCGCGGCCTGTCACGGGCGACAGAAGCAGGAGGGAGGTCTGGATTTGCGAACGGTGGCCTCGATGAAAAAAGGCGGAATCAATGGCCCGGCCTTCGTTCCCGGAGATGCCGGAGCAAGCCGGATGATTCAACGAATCGAAAGTGAAGCCTGCCCGCCCAAGGAACGCTTGCTGAAAGATTTTGTGAAGCGCCCCGGCCGGGCCGAGCTCACAAAGTTGAAAGACTGGATCACCGCCGGGGCTCCGGTTCACGATGTGAAGCCCGATGTCGCAACCACGGAGCCGGATCCACTGGTGAGTGACGAAGATCGCAAACACTGGGCGTTTGTTCCCCCCGTGAAACCAGCCGCCGGCAACTCAGTCGATGACTTCATCGGCCGCAAGCTGAAGGAGGCAGGCCTTAACTTTTCGCCGGAGGCGGATCGCGATACCTTGGTTCGCCGGGCTTACCTGGACTTGATCGGTATGCCGCCATCGGTTGCTGATTGGAAGCGATGGCGGGAATCCTCGGAGCCGGATTGGTTTGCGACGATGATTGACGAGCTGCTGGAGTCTCCGCACTACGGTGAACGCTGGGGACGATACTGGCTGGACGTCGCAGGTTACGCTGATTCCGAGGGCGGATTGTCATCCGACCCTCTGCGTGCAGTCGCCTGGAAGTATCGGGACTATGTCATCAATGCATTCAACGCGGACAAACCTTACGATGAATTTCTTACTGAGCAGATGGCGGGCGACGAGCTGCTTGACTCCTCGAATGCGGATACGGTCACGGAAGAAATGGTGGAGAACCTCATCGCGACCGGCTTTCTGCGAATGGGAATTGATGAGACAGGATCACGCACCATGAATTACATCGAGAACCGGATCGGTGTGATCAGTGATGCGATCAGCGTGGTGGGATCGGGTGTGATGGGGCTGACGATGGAATGCGTGCGATGCCACACCCACAAGTATGATCCGATACCACAGCGGGATTACTACCGGTTGAAAGCGATCTTTCAGGGAGCGCTCGATGAACATGACTGGCTGACTTTTAAGAACCGGACATTGAACACCGCAACGCCGGACCATGAAGCGCGGGTGAAGGAAACCAACCCTCCGCTGGAATCCGAACTCAAAGACCTGGAAGCTCTGCGCCGGAAAAAGGTGGTGCAATGGCAGCGGGAGATGTTGAAGGCGCATTACCCGGATCAGCCCGAAGAAGATCGGGAAGCGACCTTTGGCGCGCTGCGCAGGGCCGACAATCAGCGAAGCCTCCCCCAACGTCTTCTCGTCGAGAAATTGCAGATTGCGATGGTGACACCCGCTCATGAACAGCCTGAAAGCGTCAGGAAAACACGGGCGGTGATTGATGATCTCGATCAGCAAATCGACAGGGCACGGCGATCGATGGTACCACCATTGACCGTGCGGGCATTGTTTGACCGGGCGGATCCATCCCCGACTTACATTTATCGTCGCGGCGAATATCTCAGTCCCGGCAGACTGGTTGGTCCCGGAGTTCCCTCCGTCCTGACTGATGGGCAAACGCCTTTTACAGTCACCCCGCCTTTTCCGGAAGGAACGCCCAAGACCGGGCGACGGCTCGCCTTTGCAAAATGGCTGACAGATCGTGAACATCCCCTCACCGCCCGGGTGATGGTGAACCGGATCTGGCATCACCATTTCGGAAGCGGCCTGGTAAAGACTCTGGAGAACTTCGGGATTCAGGGGGAACGCCCCACCCATCCCGGGCTGCTCGACTGGCTGGCGATCGAATTCATGGAAAGCGGCTGGAGCATCAAAGATATGCATCGCTTGATGATGAACTCGCGGACGTGGCGTCAGTCGAGCCAGGTGGGTGACAAACAACTTAAGATCGATCCGCAGAACCGGCTGGTGTCGCGGATGCCGCTTCGCCGGATGGATGCGGAAGCCCTGCGGGATTCCCTTCTGTTTGTTTCAGGCAAACTCGATCCAACGCCCGGCGGAATGCCGGACGGCGTGACTGTGAATCGCGAAGGATTCGTCAACGCCAAGCCCACGGCAACGGGCGGCTGGCGACGCAGTGTTTACATTCAATACCGGCGCACCGAGATCCCTTCGATGATGGCAACCTTTGATTACCCCGAGATGGGCCCGAACTGTATTTCCCGCAGCACATCTACAGTGTCACCCCAGAGCCTGATGTTAATGAACAACGATCGCGTGCGCGATCTGGCCGGCGCCATGGCCGCGCGCATCATGAAAGAAGCCCCGGGTGATCCAAAAGCAAAAGTCGAAGCGGTTTATCAAATCGCCCTGAGCCGAATGCCTGATGCCGAAGAGCTGGCCCCGGGGATAGAGACGCTGAATGAGTTGGACAAAGCCTTCTCAGACGAAAGGAAATCCCTCGAGGCCTATTGCCATGCGATCATGAATTCGGCCGGGTTTATCTATGTGGATTGAGAACGAAATCACCCGTTCTTCTTCACCCACCTCGAAAGATCCTTGCGGTTGATCACATCGACGATTTCAATTTCTCCGTCTTTGACCCTGAATATGAGGCGGAAGCTTCCTGAAAACCGCGCCCGCAACAACTGACGCGTTGCCTTCAGCTGCCGAACACCGGCAAATGCGGATGCATCACCAGCGGCGAGTCGACCGGTGAGGTTCAATGCCGCAGGAATGACATGATTCGGAAAGCTTTCCCCTTTCTCCAGAAATCCCGGAGGGAATACAGGGATGCGTGGCGTCAGGAACCCTTTCGCTTCAGCATCAAAGGTCTCTGATTCCGGTTCCAACATCGTTTCCTCAGTTGCATCCGCGCGGGCCTCAGCATCCCGCTGCTTACGGTCCGAACCTCCACTGTCTTCTTCCGCCTTGCGGGCATCCCGCAATTCCCGGCGCAACTCGTTGCGCTGATTGTGAGTGCGTTTGGCTTCTGTCTTCAGTCGACGCATTTGCTGCCGCAACTCTTCGATTTCCGCCTCGTTGGTCGCGATCTGTTGCTCCGCACCGGGCGAATCCTTCTTCAAACGAGCCACCTCTTCCTCCTTTTCGGTGGCTTTGCGCTCGGCTTCATCAGCCCGGCGATGGGATTCCTGCAATGAACGCTTCAGGTCCATCATCTCCTGAACCCGGTTGGACAGTTTTGTGTCACGGTCCTGCAACTTGGCGGAGAACTGTGCTTCGAGACGCTTTTCCACACTTTCAAGCTGGTGCTTATATTCCAGCGCGTCGCCGAGGTTCGCAATCTCTTCGGAGACATCAAGCGGAGGGTAACCGGTCTTGTCCCGAAGGCTTTCGACCCGTTCGAGATAGAGGTTCAAACCATCCCGCGGAAGAATCGGCAAAACCGCCCGGGCAAAGGCAATCGTGAGATGAGGGAACCCTGAGTGAAACAGATTGAACAGCAAAATGGACCACAGCGGAGCCGCACCGTCTTTATCGGGGTCATGATCGTTCTCGATGAGCCGTTTCCGTAATTCTTCATCCGGGCTGACTTCGTAATCCAGCGCCTGCTTGCAATCCCGCTCTAACAGTTCCAGGACTTTGGCTGCATCTCCTCTGGCTCGCACGTAGTCCAGATCGGGGCGGTCTTCCTCTCCCAACGGCTTGTATTTGTCAGCGATTTTGAGAACCAGATCATACATCTCATTGTCCATCGCATGGAACATGAGATACTCCATCGGCTCACGCCAACCTTCCCAGTCCTTCTCGTAGGACCCTTCAAATATTTTCAGTCCCTGCTCATACTCCCGGTAAGAAACCAGCCGGTGGAAGACCATCATCGCATCTTCCTTGGGGATTTTGGCCGGATCAAGCTGCATCACTTCGTTCAGCTTCATGTGATTCAGCGTATCGAAATCGAGATGCTGCTCACGCTCCTTCGCCAGATCATCCAGGGACTTCCCGGCGACATGAGAGGAGCGGGACAACTTCTTCTGATCAGCCGCCATGCAACACCGTTTGTATTTCTTTCCGCTGCCACAGGGGCAGGGTTCATTGCGGCCGATCTTTTCCACGGCCCTTCTCACCTGATACCCTGACAGGATTCGTTCCGGCCGTTCTTTGGGTAAATACTCCTGCAGATCCCCGGTTTTCTCCGCCATGCTGTCGATGGTGTACTTCGCGGCGTCCTCGTCATAACCGAGATAGCGATCCGCCAGGATCTTCTTCAACTCATCATCATTCAGAAAATAGGCCAACATCCCGAATAACATTTGGGCCGATGCCATGATGCCGGGGTCTTTCCAGGTGAACTCCCGGGCACGCTTCCGTGCCAGCAACCCAAGTTGTTCCGGAGGAGGCTTCAATTCGCCAACAGATTCCCGCCAACACCAGGCTGCCATCGTCAGGAAGCCCTGCCCCAAAGTATCGTGGGTGAGCTGGCGGTCAGCTGCCTTCAAAAGTGCCAGGGCGGTTTCCCCCGGTTCCTCTTCCGTGCATTTCCGGGCAGTCGCGACGCAATGGATCGGGTCTTCGAAGAACTGGCCACCATTTTCCCACAAACGCCCCGGAAGCGAACGACCTGCCCAGTGTGCCGCCATCCAGATATTCACATAGGCTTTGGCATCCATCTCCTCGATACAATCCTCAAGCAATGCCACCAGAGTCTGGTCATCTTCCGGCAATTTGTCAGAAAGCATCAACAAATCCTCCCTGCAGATATCGATATCGCGGGCAATCAACTCCAGTTCAGCAAACGGTTCGGACATATTAAGAAACTGTTACTAACAAACATCCATCTCACAGTCAAACCCGTCTACCACTGCCAGTCTTTAACCCCGTTTTTACGGCCCTTTTATTATCATCTCATTTACGATAGCTTCGCCTTCTGGAACTCATGAAGAGACGAGACTTTTTTCAACGCACCAGCGACGGCATTTTCGGCGCGGCGTTGGCACATCTCTTCACAAATGACCTTTTCGGGGGAGAAATCCCCTCACCTCAGCAGCCGTTCAACCTGCACGCGAGAAACGGGCATCACCCCGCAAAAGCGAAGTCGGTGATCCAGCTCTTCATGAATGGAGGCCCCAGCCAGATGGATTTATTCGATCCGAAACCGGTCTTAAACCGGCTCGACGGCAAACCTTTCCCGGGAAATGTCGAGGAGATCGGAAATTCCGGCACGGCAAAGATCGGCGTGGTCATGGGTGGCCAGTACCCCTTTGCGCAACACGGGCAATCAGGGATGTGGATGGCGGACACCCTCCCCCACACCGCGAAGATGGCGGACGACATCTGTCTCATCAACTCGATGTGGACCGACCACCCCAACCACGACAACGCGCTCTATAAGATCCACAGCGGTCGGCTTTTCATGGGGTATCCGACACTGGGCGCGTGGACAACCTACGGGCTGGGATCGGAAAATCAGAATCTCCCTGCCTATGTGGTGCTGAATGATCCGCTCGGGCTGCCCAAAAACGGGACTCGAAACTGGTCTGCCGGATTTCTTCCCCCCACTTTTGAAGGAACCCGGTTTCGTCCCACCGGATCGCCAATCCTGAATCTGAAACCACAATTTGAAGAGCCCTCAGCGGTCACAGAATCTGCCCGCGGGCTGCTGAAGAAGCTCGACGAGATACATCGAACCAAACGCCCCCATTACCCGGAGCTCGATGCACGCATCGAAAGCTATGGACTCGCCGCGAGAATGCAGCTTTCCGCCGGAGAAGCGCTTGACCTGAAACAGGAGAAGCCTCACACCCGCGAACTCTACGGAGTCGATGAAAAACTGACCGATTCCTACGGGCGCCGCTGCCTCCTGGCCCGCCGGCTGGTTGAACGGGGCGTTCGTTTCGTGCAGATCTTTCTCGAAGAACAACCGTGGGACAGCCATTCCGATTTGAATGCAAATCATCGCGCGATTTGCCAACGCACCGATAAACCGATCGCCGGTTTGCTTCGCGATTTGAAACAACGAGGGCTACTGGATTCCACTCTGGTGATCTTCGGGGGTGAATTCGGTAGAACCCCCACCTCGCAAATCATCGGGGATGACTATTCAGGCCGCGACCACAACATGCAGGCTTTCACGAGCTGGATGGCCGGAGGCGGGGTCAAGGGCGGCACTACTTACGGAAAAACTGATGAATTCGGCCACGCCGTCGTGGAAGATCCCGTCAGCGTTCACGATTTTCACGCCACGATTCTCCATCAATTGGGATTGCACCATCAGAAGCTGTTCTATGAACGCAGTGGTCTGGAGGAAAGGCTCACCGGATTTGAAGAGCCGCGAGTCGTTCATGAGATCCTGACGTAGCCCCGGAAGGCCATGTCCGTTTTTTGACACGACCAAAAGAACGTCTGGAAGGTCATGTCCGTTTTTTGACACGACCAAAAGAACGTCCGGAAGGCCATGTCCGTTTTTTGACACGACCAAAAGAACGTCTGGAAGGTCATGTCCGTTTTTTGACACGACCAAAAGAACGTCTGGAAGGCCATGTCCGTTTTTTGACACGACCAAAAGAACGTCTGGAAGGCCATGTCCGTTTTTTGACACGGCCAAAAGAACGTTTGGAAGGCCATGTCCGTTCTTTGACACGAACAAAAGAACGTCTGGAAGGCCATGTCCGTTCTTTGACACGACCAAAAGAACGTCTGGCACGATCCAACAGGGTTGACTCATCAAACAGACCCTGTTGGATCGAAAATGACAGCGGGCATGCCCGGTTGTCCGGGGCCTGTAAGAAATTCTGTGTAAATTGATTTTGCTGATGCAATCCAATACGAAAAGGAAAGACATCAGATGAAATCGAAAATAAAAGACGAACTCCTCGACGAGTTACTATCAGACTATCAAGGGCCGG
>JBLWYI010000006.1:0-262912 GCA_048267005.1 Verrucomicrobiales bacterium
GAGGTCCGGCCAATGTTCGTCGAAAACGACTTTGATGTGTTCCTCCATAGAGAAGGGAGTAGTCCGATCGCGAGTGGGGGCGGAAACCATCATTTCCATAATTTCTCAATTTAGAATGGTTATAAAATTGGCTATCAGTTCAAATGTTTATGCCGAATTACTGTTCGAGGCCACCTGCCAAGAACCAGAGCACGCCTTGACGCAACGGTTCTGTGTTTGGTAAACTGGGACTGGGATCTAATTCGATCAGTTAAATGTCTGATATCAAAATCCCTCAACACTACCGATCGACACATCAAATGAAGCTCACGATTCTGACCGTTTTTCTCAGTGTAGGGATAATTGCTAAGATTGCGCATGCTGACCTCCCCGGAGGATGGGAATCAGTTGAGTTTGAAACCATCGTTAGATTTGAAGATGGAGATGTGAGCGAAAAAGTGGTCGTGTCGATTAAAGGGCGCGAAAAGTTGGACAAACTCGAACTCTTGATTGCTGGAGAGTCGATCCGCCCTGACGAAACGGCATTTGAAGGCATTCTCTTTCCGGAACTCAACACAGCAGAGCTAATATTTGGGTGGTTTGCTCCGGAACCTCAGCACAACCTACGTGGGGTAGATAACTTATCGGCTGGTGGAAAGCCATTCTATTCACTGCGTTTCCGGTTTGGCCGTGAAGCGAAATTCGGCGAACTCGCTGAGGTAAGATTTCTGTTTTTCGATGGAAAATTCCAGAGCAGGACTATCCGAACACCCATTTCGGAAAATGGGTGGAGTGAAGTTATTCAGAAGTCAAATCAAACAAAAAACAGGACCAAACAAGAAGGAAAAGCCCAGCCAGCTAACGGCCCAAAGTTGAAGGAGGAGGACGCAGAAGAAGCCCAAATTGAGCCAGAGCCTCGGGCATAGTTGCCGTTGCTGAATTTGGAAGATTTCGCGTTCAAATGACTTGAACACTTGGTTTTTCTCGGCAACTTCCCGCACACCTTGCTCAGGCGAATCCTTTTTTAGAATAATTCTTGATCTAAACAACTTTTCGCCTATTCGTGGCGTAACGTTCTTTAGAAAGACGGCAATTCAGCCGTAATCCAGGATGGCAAAAGAAACGACAGCGACGGCGGAGAGCGAAATCTCCGCACCCAATCCTCTGGGCGACTTGCGTATGACGAAACAGCGCAAGGTCGTTTATGATGTATTGATGGATGAAGCGCGGGATCACCCCACGGCTTCTGAAGTCTTTGTGCGCGCTAAAAACGTCATGCCAAGTATTTCACTGGCAACGGTTTACAACTGTCTTGAGACGTTGACTCAGGCCGGCGCTGTGAAACAGGTCAATGTGGACCGTGAGGCTTCCCGTTTCTGCCCGAATTTACAACCGCACGCCCATTTCTTCTGCTCCGAGTGCGAAGAGATTTTCGACGTCAATTTAAAGACCGAATCAGCCGCGACCACTCCCTGGCAGTTGCCTGCCGGTGCCGAGGTGGATCATCTCGATGTAACGATGCGCGGCAAATGCCCCAAGTGCTCCGAATCTACCGAAAGCGACCATTAATCACTACTTTCCAACCAATTTTCCAAAATGAGCGACTCCCTCACCATTGATAACCTCCACGCCTTAGTAGAAGGCACTGAAATCCTCAAAGGTCTCTCCCTCGAAATTCCGAAGGGCGAAGTCCATGCCATCATGGGGCCAAACGGGTCCGGCAAGTCAACGCTTTCGAAAGTTCTCGCCGGTCATGACGACTATGAGGTAACGGCCGGATCCGCACTGATGGATGGCGTAAACCTTCTCGATCTCGAGATCGACGAGAGGTCTCGTGAAGGTTTCTTCCTCGCATTTCAGTATCCCCACGAGATCCCGGGCGTTTCCAATGCAAATTTCCTGAGAGCAGCGCTTCAAGCCCGTCTTCCGAAAGGTGAGGAAATTGATGCGGTGGCTTTTTACAAAGACATGTATGCGAAAATGGATGAGCTGGAGATGAACCGGAAGTTCACCGGTCGTTCGGTGAACGAAGGCTTTTCCGGTGGTGAGAAGAAGCGAAATGAGATTCTTCAGATGATGATGCTTGAGCCGAAATACGCGGTGCTCGACGAAACGGACTCCGGTCTTGATATCGATGCATTGAAAGTGGTTGCACAAGGCGTCAATGCGATGCGCTCACCTGACCGCGGGTTTCTCGTCATCACTCACTATCAGCGACTTCTCGACTACATCGTTCCTGATGTGGTGCATGTGATGTTTGACGGACAGATTGTGAAGAGCGGGGGCAAAGAACTTGCTCTCGAGCTTGAAGAAAAAGGATACGACTGGGTGAAAGAAGAGCTCGTTGCGGCGTGATCTGACTGTCCCGAATTTGATTCAACCCTTCTAAAAAATTATGAGTGACCAGGCAACATTAGACGCAGTCAATATCGCGGATACCGGGGATTTCTCCTATCCGGAAGACTACGCCCACGATGCAGGTATCGGCCTCAACGAAGGGGTGTTGGATTACATTTCCGATATCAAGAAGGAGGCTGATTGGGTTCGTGATTTCAGGAAGCGTGCTCTTAAAGTTTTTAATGATAAACCGATGCCTACCCATTGGGCATCAAAGGATCTTGATAATATTGTTTTCGATAACATTCGCTATTATTTGTCGAAGGGACAAACTCCGACCCGTTCATGGGACGAGGTTCCGGATGATGTGAAGGAAACGTTCGAACGTTTGGGGATTCCTGAGAAAGAGCGGAAGTTCCTCGCGGGTGTTGAAGCTCAGTTTGACTCAGAAGCCGCCTATTCAAACGTCAAAGAGGAACTTGAGAAGGAAGGTGTGATCTTTGTGAACTCAACGGTTGGTCTGCGGGAACATCCCGAGATTTTCCGGAAATGGTTCGGGAAGGTGATTCCGACCGGTGACAACAAATTTTCGGCTCTGAACAGTGCCGTTTTCTCCGGCGGTAGCTTCATTTACGTTCCTCCGGGCGTGAAGGTGAAGCATCCGCTGCAGGCCTACTTCCGGATCAATGCCGAGAATTTCGGGCAGTTTGAGCGGACCCTCATTATTGTCGATGAAGGGGCTGAAGTGACCTATATGGAAGGTTGCACCGCGCCGAAATTTGAGACGGCTACTCTTCACTCCGCCGTGGTGGAGCTGGTGGCGATGAAGGATGCCAAGATCCAGTACATCACCGTTCAAAACTGGTCGAACAACGTTTTCAATCTCGTTACCAAGCGGGGCGTAGCGCACGAGAATGCAGAGATTCGCTGGATTGACTGCAACATTGGCTCGCGTCTTACGATGAAGTATCCCGGTGTGATCATGAAGGGGCGCAAAGCTCGCGGGGAAGTGATCTCCATTGCCCTGGCGAATGACGGCCAGCACCAGGACACGGGTGCGAAGATGATTCATGCGGCGGACGAGACGACTTCCAACGTGATCGCCAAATCGATCTCCGTGGGAACCGGCCGTTCGACCTACCGCGGGCAGGTGCACATTCCGAAGCACCTCAAAGGCTGCAAGAACAACACGGAGTGTGATGCTTTGCTCATCAATACCAATTCCCGGACGGATACCTATCCGGCGATTACGGTGAAGGGAAATCAACACGCGACTCAGCATGAGGCCAGTGTGAGCCAGGTCAGTGAAGACCAGATTTTCTACATGAAACAGCGTGGACTCAACGAAGCGGAAGCTATGAGCTTGAGTGTGAACGGGTTTATCAACGATCTGGCTCGTGAGTTTCCCATGGAATACAGCGTCGAGCTGAAACGTCTCATCGATCTTGAGATGGAAGGCAGTGTCGGCTAACGCCCTGAATATCGAACGCTGAACATCAATACGATTTAATGTCTGCAACCCTGACAAAACCTGAAATGTCCTCAAACGGAGAATGGATGTCCGAGCCGCCGCGTCGCGAAACCGGCCTCGACTTGCCCGATTGGTATCAGAAAATCCAGGCCGATAACTGGCATAATTTTCTCGAGACTCCTGAGCCAACCTTGAAAGATCAGGACTGGCGCTTCGCTGATCTGAAGAAGATCCGCTTCGACCGAATCAATAAGATGGAGGCGGCAGCTGACAAGGCTGCTTTGATCGAGCGGTTTCGATCCAACAGGGTTGAGTCATCGATCGGATACTGTCTGTTCGTGAATGGTGAAGTGGCTGATTCTGATTTCTCGAAGCTGCCTGAAGGTGTGATTTGCCTCGAAATCAACGAAGCGCTGGCAAAGCACGGCGATCTCGTCAAAGAGCACTTCATGCAGGATCCGGTTCGCCTCGGTTCTGAGAAGTTTGCCACGCTCCACGGTTCCGCAACTCTCAATGGTGTGTTCATCCATGTGCCGAAAGGTGTTGTTCTCGACGGACCGGTTGAGATTCATCACTACGCGGGCGGAGAGAGCGCAGGCGTTTTTCCACACACCTTGATTGTGGCTGAAGCGAACTCGTATGTTTCTGTGGTCGAGAATTTTGAAACGATTTCCGATGAAGATTCACCTATCACGATCGGGATGGTTGATCTCGATGCGCGTGACGGAGGAAAGATTCAATACGCGTCGTTGCAGAACAATGGTCCAAAAGCCAAGCATGTTCAGATCAATGCCAGCCGGATTGGCCGGGATTCTGCGGTGAAGAACTGTTTTGTGAACCTCGGTTCAGCTTGGGTTCGGAACGAGGCGGTTTCGCGGATGTTGGATAACGGCGCAGACAGCCAGATGTTCTCTGCCAACCTTTCCAACAGCTCAGAGGAATATGATCAGCGGACTTTGCAGCTTCACGAGGCTCAACACACGACCAGTGATCTGCTTTACAAGAATGCTCTCTATGATCAGTCGCGCACCATCTTCTCCGGCCTGATTCAGGTGGGGGAAAATGCTCATCACACAGATTCTTATCAGACCTGCCGCAATATGCTGGGTAGCGATGAGGCTGAAGCCAATGCGATGCCGGGGCTTGAGATTGATGCGGATCAGGTCAAGTGCTCGCACGGATCAACCAGCGGACAGATTAGTGATGAAGAGATTTTCTATCTGAAAGCTCGCGGGATTCCTGCGGAGCGCGCCCGTCGTATGATCAGCTTTGGATTCCTGAACGAGGTGATTCAGAAGCTGAAGGGAAGTGCTATTCGGGAATACATCTCTGAGAAGGTGGAAGCCAAATTCCGGGCGATTTAATCCGACTTCGGCTTCGCCGCGTCTTTAAGTTCGCTGATCAGAGAATCAACGTTCCAGGTTTCGTCGGTGTAGAGTTTGCGCAGCGTTCCGTCGGGATTGAGAACGACGGTGCGAAGGTTGTGAATGAATGAGCCCTCGATGTTCCCGAACTTGAGCCCCACATCATCGGCGATCTTGCGAATTTCAGCGTCATCGGGGTTCGAAAGCAGGCTCCAGGGTTGTTCCTGTTGGTGACCGTAATTGGCTCCCCATGCTTTGAGGGCTTCGGGTGTGTCATTGACTGAATCGAACGAGATGGTGAGGAGTTGATACTTCGCCGGCGCATCGGGATCAGCCTCAAGGCGTTCCCGCACTTCGTTGAAATTCCGCATCATTTTCGGGCAGTATTCGGGAACAGGACAGCGGGCGAAAACAAAGGTCATCGCGACGGGCATGCCGCGGTAGTCGCTCAGAGTGACTGGTTTACCGTTTTCATCCACAAAGCTGTAGTCAGGCATGGGATCTCCCGGTGTGAGCCGGTCAAAGTCGTCTTCCCACGCCGAGGCGTCGGTTTTGACCGGGCCGGTATTTCCTGTCAGCTTCACGTTCTCAATCCATGACTCAAAGTCTTTCACGTGATAATCAAAGGAGACTTCGGCTCCGGGTTTCAGGTTTTCGAGCTCTGCCAGGTCCCGCACATAGAAAGGCATAATCATGGCAAACATGTAGCCTTCCATTTCCTCGTGGTCGATGATCACGCGGGTCGGTTGGTCGCTGGTTGGCATCACCTGAACAATTCCTTTCACCTGCGGGAAGAAGTGATTGCCGGGATCGGAGGCTGTTTCCGGAATGCTGCTATTATCTTTAATCTCTCCACATCCGGCCAGCGTAATGATCACTAGAATGAGAAAGGAAGATGCCGGATTGCTGATTTGCATGAGAGGGTGAGGGGAGGTTTGTTTCGCAAACTGCGGGATGGAAGCGAGCAGATAAATTCAGATACGATGAGAATTGACCTAAAGATACTGAGAGCAAGTTCGGTTTTGTGTGCCCTGGTCCTTTCTGCTGGATGCGAGAGGGAAGCCAGGGTGATGTCTTCCGGAATTCCCGAGAAAACTCCAATCCGCAATTACCGCGATGTCCCGGCAATCGACCTGACTGATCAGAGTGGTGATGCCTTTAAATTATCTGAGCTGCAGGGCCGGATCTGGGTCGCCAATTTCATCTTCACCTCCTGCAATGCCGAGTGTCTCGTGTTGTCCCACAACATGAGCAGTTTACAGAAGGAGTATGCCGATGATGATTCGATCGCTTTCGTTTCATTTTCGGTGGACCCCGAAACAGACAACCCGGAGCGTCTGTCGCAGTATGCCAAGATTCGGAAAGCTGACCTTTCAACATGGCGCTTTCTGACGGGAGATGCGGGAAAGCTTCAATCGCTTGTGAGAGACAGCTTTCTTTTACCAGGAGCAGTGACGCCGGAAGAGCGGGCCAAGTTGGTCGGGAAAGATCAGATGCTTCACAGCAATAAGTTTGCGATTGTTGATGCCACCGGCAAGGTCCGTGCCTACGTGGACGGGCTGGGATACGATGCGGTGAAGAAGGCGAAAGAAGTGATATCGACCCTTCAGGCAGAGTGATGTGGATGACTGCTGCATTGCGCGAAACGGTTCATCAGCTACAATCCTGTTCACTTGAAGGAAAAACTCGACATTCTACGCGAAAAACTGACCGGAGCCGTTCTCGGTTCCGATGAAGCTGCCTACAATTTGCTTGTCGCCATGCTCGCCGGTGGCCACGTTCTCATCGAGGGCGCGCCCGGGGTCGGGAAAACCTCCCTGGCGAAGACGCTGACGTATTTGATCGATGGATCATTTCGAAGGCTGCAATTCACGCCGGACCTGCTTCCCTCTGACATCGTGGGCTATTCGATTTTCAATCAGAAGACCGGTGATTTTGATTTCATTGAAGGACCGGTTTTTTCGCATCTCCTGCTCGCAGATGAAATCAACCGAACGAGCCCCCGGATTCAATCTGCTCTCCTTGAGTGCATGAATGAGGGACAGGTATCCATCGACGGGAAGACCCGCGGTTTGGAGGAAGTCTTTCTTGTCATCGCCACCCAGAATAATCGTTACACGGCGGGGACCTTTTCTTTGCCTGAGCCTCAGCTGGATCGCTTTCTGGTCTCTGTCGAAATGCGGTTGCCCGAAGCTGCGGTGCAACATTCCGTTTTGAAGCTTCATGCGGCTGGACCGAACGGGGCTCACTCTCCGGATGCTATTGTATCGATCAGCGAAATTGCGGAATGGAAAAAGCAGGTGTCGGAGATTGCCATCTCAGATCCGGTTTGCGCTTATATCGTAAGCCTGTGCGAAGCGGCGCGGCGGCATCCCGAGCTGAAGAATGACGTCTCTGCGAGGGGATCGATTGCCCTGATGCGTGCATCGCGATCGGTGGCTGCGATCGAGGGGCGGGACGCGGTTTATCCGGATGATGTGAAGCGGATCAGCAAGTCAGTGTTGGCTCATCGATTGGCACCGGCCTCAGATGACTTCGGGGTCGGGGAGGAATCACGTCGTCGAGCGAAAGTCGTTGCGATTCTGGATGAATTGCTGGAAACCGTTCCCGTCGATTAATCCCCGGGATCACTCAGAAGCCGCTGCGACGGTTTCGTCATCTTCGGACTTCTCCTCACCATCTTCCCCGGGCTTTTCTTTGGGAGCAATCGGATTGCTGACAAGACCATTGTCACTCAAAGGCCAGCGACGTGCCGCCAGATTGAGGCGTTGAGGCGGGCGCGACTTAATCTCATTGCCATTGGCGGCCTTGAACGTCCGGTTCACAAGCGGCACAACAGTGAACACCATCAAGTCATTCTCCTGACGTTCGATATTCAGCAGGGCGGCGCAGGTTGAAGACTCTTCGATCTTAAATTCCTCTCCAGGCGCGTAAAGTGTGTTGGGAATTTCGATCACCGGAAGAGGCTTGATCTCTCCCTCTTCGGTTTCCACTGTATCCTCAAGGCTTCCGGCGGGGATCACGAAATCGACCAAACCATCGGGGAAGCTTTCTGCCCTTGCCCGAATGGCGAACCCGCGTGGAAAGACATCTTTCTCACTCAGCTTTCTAATATTCTGCACGACAAAGTCACCGCCGAGAAATGTCACATCGCTCCGCTCATAGAAGTTTTTTAAATAGTGACGCTTCTTGATGTCATTGTAGTTGGCCAGCTCTTCAGGCGTGAAGGAGAAGCTCTTTGCGTAAAGTTCTTTAACCGTGTGGAACTTTCCCCGGGGGACCGTGGTCGGCAAAAACCCTTCGAGCTTGGGTACTTTTTCGAGCTTAGCGAGAAGGTTGTAGTTAAACGGTTCCTCTGGTTGTCCGAACACATACATGCAGAAGATCCATGAGAAGGCGTTTAGGCCGAGAAGAACCATGATGGCAACCACCCAGAGCAACAGGTTGCCACCCACGCTGTTGGGATCTTCATCTTCGCGGGCCTTCTTCGAGAAGTCGCTTTCTTCGCTGAGGAATTCCATCTTGTAGAAAGAGAATGATCAGGCGTCCCGTTCCAGATCAGTGCCGTCACCTCCGCAAACCTCGCCGTCCATCGTTTCCGGGTCGTATTCGGGAGCGCTTTCTCCGCTCGTTGGTTCGAATGACGTCCCGCAACCACAGCTACGTGCAGCGTTGGGGTTGTTGATCTTGAATCCCGAGTCGTTCAAGGCGTCAACGTAGTCGACTTCGGAGTTGTCGAGATATTCCAGACTCTCCGAATCAACGAAAACCCGCACGCCATCCCTTTCGATCACCTGATCGGTCGCCTCCGCCTTATCGATTTTCATGGCATAACTCATCCCGGCGCAGCCCCCTTTTTCAACGAAGAGTCGGAGCCCCATCTCATCGGGGGACGCGTCTTTTGCCTCCAACATGTTGCGGAGAGCTAAGGCGGCATTTTCAGTTACGGTGACCATTCAGAGAGGAGGTAGGTGTTGTTTTGGAAACGTTAGGCATTTTACCCGATAATGAGGGATTCTCAAGTGATCGGACCCCGGTATCAGAGTAGACGAATCCGGCGTGAGTCTGCTTTCAGCGAATTCGGACACTACGCAAAATAATGGCTCGATGCCACTGGACGAAAGTAGCCTGTTCGGTAAGTTTTAAGGATGAATAAATTCAGGATATTCTCGGCCATTGTGGCTTTGATTGGTGTGGGCGGCGGACTTCGCGCCGATACGGTTTTGGTAGAGGCGGAGGCTTTTGAAAACCAGGGTGGCTGGAAGCTCGACACCCAGTTTATCGAAATTATGGGTTCCCCGTATCTTCTGGCCCATGGACTTGGCAAGCCAGTCGCCGATGCGGAAACCACTGTGAAATTCCCGAAGGCAGGCAAATACAAAATGTGGGTCAGGACCAAAGATTGGGTCGCTCAGTGGGATGCGGAAGGTGCTCCGGGTAAGTTTGAGGTTATCATTGATGGCAAAGCGGTTGCGGAGAAATTCGGAACCAAAGGAGCTGACTGGCACTGGCAGGAAGGTGGCGAAGTCGAGATCGCCGGAACGGAAGTGAAACTCGCGCTTCATGACCTGACTGGGTTCGATGGTCGTTGTGATGCTATTATTTTCTCGAACGAAGACGGCTTTAAGCCGGATAACTCCAGTGAAATTCTTCCCGCCTGGCGGAGAGAGCTGGTTGGCATTCCGGCCGAGCCTATTGAGGAAGGCCCTTACGATATCGTATTTATTGGTGGCGGATTTTCCGGCAATGCCGGTGCGATCTCGGCTGCACGGATGGGCCTGAAAGTGGCTCTCATTCAGAACCGCGGAGTTCTGGGCGGCAACGGTTCCAGCGAGGTCCGGGTCTGGGCGATGGGCAACACGCCTCCGGGACTTTATCCCGTTGGTGATATCGTGCGGGAACTGGATGACGACGCCAGTGCATCCCCGGCTCCTGCTGAAGAGTTTGAAGACGACAAGAAGCTGGCAATTACTGAGGCGGAAAAGAATCTCGATCTGTTCCTCTGGCACCATGGATACGAAGTGGAAATGGAAAGCGAGACAAAGATCGGTGCTGTGCTTGCCTTTGATACCCGCACTGGGGCCATCCGCCGTTTCACATCACGGACTTTCTGTGACACAACGGGCCACGGATATATCGGGATGAAGGCGAATGCAGATCGCGAGATGATCGACGGCGGCCGGATGGGAATGTCTAATATGTGGACCTGGGCAGAAAGCGAAGGCGATAAAGCTTTTCCGGAAACTCCATGGGCGCTGGACCTTGAAGAAGGGGATTTTCCTTACCCTCAAAAACATCACGCTCAGTGGTTCTGGGAGAGCGGCTATGACAAACATCCGCTCAATGACCTGGAAGCCATCCGTGACTGGAACCTTCGAGCCAGCTACGGCGCATGGAATGCGATGAAGAACAAAGGGGCCTACGATCGTTACGATAAATCAGGCAATGCTCACAAACATGCCGAGATGACTTGGTTGGCCTACATCGGCGGGACCCGTGAGACTCAGCAGCTGTTGGGGGATGTCATCCTCACTGAAGAGGACATTATCAGCAAGAAGCCCTTTGATGACGGATGTGTTTTGACAACGTGGTCGGTTGATTTGCATTACCCGAAAGAACAGTATGCCAAGAAGTTTCCGGATAATCCGTTCATTTCCTACGCTCAGCATGGCAAAGGGGTGGATCGTAAGAAAGGATACCCGGTTCCATACCGCTGCTTCTATTCACGGAACATCGAAAACCTTTTCATGGCCGGTCGGAACGTCAGCGTGACACACAAAGCTCTGGGAACAGTTCGAGTGATGAAAACCTGTGGCATGATGGGGGTCGTTGTGGGCAAAGCGGCGGCTCTGTGTGCCGAACATGACGTGACTCCCCGTGACGTCTACTACCAGCACCTTGATGAACTCATCGAGTTGATGCGTCTTCCCGGCAACATGCGCCGTGCTAAAATCGGTGATGAGTTCTTTGAAGACCCAAACCTCCCCAAATTCGAACCGGAAGTCACCGGGTATATTCCATTGAACAAGATTTCAGGAATCGTGGTCGATGATGATGCCGCGAAGCTCACCGGGAATTGGAATCACGGTGCGGGATTAAAGAATCATATCGAGAACGGCTATCGCTACACCGGTGCTCCTGCCAAAGGTGCCAAGCCTGCCACCGCGACCTTCGAATTTGAGGTGCCTGAAGATGGTGAATACGAGGTCCGTGTGGCGAGCCTCCCTCATGAGAATCGTTCCACCAAGACACCGGTCACAATCAAATCAGCTGATGGCGAGAAGACCGTGAAAATCAACCAGCGGGTTGCTCCTCCGTTGCAGCACAGCTTCTACACGGTGGGGGTTCACGCCTTCAAGAAAGGTCAGACCGGACAAGTCATCATCTCGACCGAAGGCATCGACGGCAATGCCCATATCGATGCCGTTCAGGTCCTGAAGCAGAGCAAGTAAACCTGCTTCCAAAAGATATCGAAACCGGGGGCGCTCACTGAAAGGTGTGCGCCCTTTTGCGTGCTGCGAGTCAACAGGGTCTGTTCGATGAACCAACCCTGTCTGATCGTGGAGTGGTAGATCAGTTAGAACTCGACTGTGTGCTTCCACTTGGCCACAGTGATTTCGTTCTGGTGGAAGCTGCTCAACGCCTTTTTGAGACCCTCAGCCTGTTCAGGTTCGCCATGGACCAACCAGGTCTTCTTTTTGTGGCCACCGGTGCCTTTGAAGTAATCGATCAGCTCACTATGGTCAGCGTGACCGGAGAATGAATCGAGGATTTCAACATTCGCCTTCACCTTAAACGGTTCACCCAGGATATTCACTTCCTCCCATCCTTCCCTGATTTTCCACCCCAGAGTTTGCTCCGCACAATATCCGACGAAGAGGACTGTGTTTTTGTTGTCCTCGATGTTGTTGCGTAAATGATGCAGGATCCGGCCGGCCTCACACATTCCGGAGGCTGATATAATAATCGACGGGCCTTCCAACTCGTTGAGGGCTTTGGATTCTGAAACTTTGCGGATCAGGCTGAGGTTCTCGAACCCGAACGGATCACGCTTTTCAAACAGGAAGTTATAGAGTTCGTCGTTAAAGCACTCGGGATGGATTCGGAATATTTCGGTAGCGCCCACCGCGAGAGGTGAATCCACAAAGATGGGCACCTCAGGGATGAGTTTCTGGTCGGTCAGCTCGTGAAGGACGTAGATCAACTGTTGAGTACGCTCTACGGCGAAGGCGGGGATGATGATCCTTCCGTTCTTCTCCAGAGCCCTTTTGAGAATGTCGATCAGAAGATCATTGGCCTGAGTCGGAAGCTCGTGCTCGCGATCCCCGTAGGTGCTTTCCATCAAGAGGAAATCAATGTTGTCCGCCAGAACAGGATCCCGAAGGAGGTCATTGTCTCCCCGACCGACATCACCTGAGAAAAGGAATCGTTTCACCTGGCCCTTTTCTTTGCACTCGAGCAGGATTTGGGCGGAACCGAGGATATGCCCCGCATCGATGAAAGTGAGTTCGACCCCGTCCGCAATCGGAATAGGGCGATCGTAGCCGATATTCACAAACTGACGGAGGCAAGCCTCCGCATCCATCTCGGAGTAAATGGGTTCGACTTCTTTCAGGCCTTTTTTCCTGCGGCGTTTGTTGATCCATTTGGTGTCCTGGGTTTGGATCCGTGCAGCATCCGGCAGCATAATGGAGCACAGGTCCCGCGTGGCGAACGTCGCGTAGATGTTGCCGGTAAAACCGGAGCGGGTCAGGTTGGGAAGGTTCCCGCTGTGATCGATATGGGCGTGAGAAAGGACCACGCAGTCGATCTCTTCGGGCTTGTAGAGGAAGTTGCGGTTGCGATCCCAGGTGTCGTCGCGTCGCCCCTGATAGAGTCCGCAGTCGAGGAGGATTTTTGAACCATTAACTTCGAGAAGATGTTGGGAACCTGTGGTCGTGCCGGCTGCGCCGCAAAAAGTGAGTCTCATATAAATTGGTAGCGCTTTTCAGTGTGCTGGAATTGTGATGTTTTGGCAATGTTATCCTAGTTAGGACGCTCTTTGATCTCGAATCCTTCACGGGGAAGAAGCAGCTCGATAGTTGATCCATAACTGATTCCGGAGATCTTCTTTTCGAGCAAAATTTCCAGTACATCGTCCGGTTGTTCGTGCTCAGGCTTGGTTTCAGGATGAGGAAAGTAAACCAACCCGTTAACCGGGATGCCTTCGTCGGGGGCTTCGACCTGGCAATGGAAGAAGGAAAAATCCTCAGCCGGCTCTGATGGATGCCATTTCACGTTCCGAAAGCAGTCGTTTGCAGCCAGGACTTCAAATTGCATTGGAGCGATGGAAACATTGATTGTCGCCAGATGGTAACCGGAGAGGTCGAGCCCCCGTTCTTTAAAAAAGGGAACCTGCATTGCCAAGGTCCCGCCCGGAAAGCGTTCGTCACCTGACATTCCGGAGGCTACCTGATGGCCGCGCACCACCGTCCCGCGGAGCTTTATCCACCCGTCCGGTAATGTCATTATTTCGGAGGTGTCTTACCGGCCTTGATTGCGTTGATGGCTTTTTGGACAATGGGGAAACGCTTCTCGCTGTGCTCAAGTTTGGGATTCTTCTTATAATAGTAACTCCGCCAGCGCATGTAATTCGATCGCTGCTCGCTTGTCATCGACCGGTAGTTATCGATCAACTCCTTGGGCGGGATGGGGCGACCTTTGGAATCCTTTTGATAAACCGGCTTTTCCTTCGGAGCCGGGGCGATCTGATTGGTATCGTAGTGCAGGTCGACTTCTTCGCCTCCGACTGAGATCCGGACTGAGACGTTTTCAAGATTCTCCGGATTGCTGTTTACCGTCACCAGCGTCATGCCGAGCTTGTTTGCTTCCGTCTCGGTTACGGTGACCGTTTTCTTATTCTTACGGTTGTAGAGCCGGGCCACTGACTGGTTTCCAATCTGAGCCACGCCACGCAGGGCAAACGCTTCCGAGAAATCGAGCACCCGGGTGAAAGGAGACTGGGTCTTGAGCGCTTCAAAGTTTTCCTCATCAACTGGGGAGGGGATGCCGTAGGGCTCCGCTTCCTGGCTCAGAGCGGTTGTGGTTAGACAGGCAATTAGAATGAGTCTTCCAATCATTACCTGACAAAAACGCATCCATGAAATTGGTCAATCCGCCCGAACGCGCCGTCGCTTCAGTCGGATCGCAGCGATTACGAGGCCGGAGATGGCTCCGAGATAGCTGAAATTGTGGATCATTCCCACCCCGGCGAAAGCTTCCTGGTCGTTCACTCCGACCTCTGTCATCCAGCTGGTCCAGCTTTCAGGCGTGTGGAGTCGGGAAATGAGATATCCGACCGGCGCAAAAAGCATAGCCAGAACCGGGCAAAGCCAGAAGTAGTTCAGGGCAGTCATGGTCGTGGGGTTTTCGCTGCCCGCGAGGGCGATGCGGGCCAGAATCCAGCCGGAGATGAAGCCACCGCCGCCAGCCGCGATGAATCCGATCAGGCTGACAAACCAACGCGGGTTTTCTAACCCGGGATTTGCCCAGGCAAACTGATCAAACTTCAGCAGGGTGAAGTATTCCGGGGAAATGGAGTAGGTGAGTTGATCAAATGCCGCGCCGTAACTTCCAAAGACCAAGCAACCCCAAAATGCGCACTTCAAGGCCAATGTCCATGAATCGCGAGAAAACTTCGGGAAGAATAAAGTTCGAAGAGCCATTTCACGATCCAACAGGGTTGTTTCACCATACCAACCCTGTCAATTCGTTCGCACCCGGAATAGGCTTATGCATTTCGTCATTATTGGCAGGAATCGGGGCAAAGAAGGCTTCAGATGCCTATTGCAGAAACAGACAGTGCCATCTGAAGCTTCGGATGCCTATTGCAGAAACAAACAGTGCCGTCTGAAGCTTCAGATGCCTATTGCAGAAACAAACAGTGCCGTCTGAAGCTTCGGATGCCTATTGCAGAAACAAACAGTGCCATCTGAAGCTTCAGATGCCTATTGCGGTGGCGAACATTGCCATCTGAAGCTTCAGATGCCTATTGCCAAAATTGCAAAGGCCGAAATTCACAATTTCAGGGCAAAGTTGAGGGTTTTCAGGGCGGGTGACCACCAAAAACTGCCGTTTCGTCGTTAAGCTCGATGAATCGGGCGATTTTCTGAAAAGATTCGCCCGAAGTGAAATCCTGTCTAAAATAGCAAGCTATGAAAGTTGCTCTCCTTGGTGCCGGATGGTTTGGTCGTGAAGCTCACCTCCGTAATTTGATATCGCTCGATGGCGTTGAAGTCGTCGCTGCCAGTTCCAGATCCGGTGCGTCGCTCGAAGCGGCAAAGGCAATTGTAGGGGAGGGGCTGCAGACTTTCACGGACTGGAATGAGGTCTTGAAGCTGGATGAGGTGGATGCGGTTGTCATCGCATTGACGAACAATCTTCATCATGAGGCAGCCATGGCAGCTTACGCGGCCGGGAAGCATGTCCTTCTGGAGAAACCGCTCGGGCTGACGATTGCGGAGTGTGACGATATTATTATGGCGTCAGAGCAGGCGGGTAAGGTGCTGCAGATCGGGCATGAAATGCGGTTTCAACGCCTTTATTCAAAACTGAAGGGAATGATTGATGCTGGTGACATTGGTGATTTGCAACTGATGTGGTGTCGCGAATTTCGCGGGCCGATGAGACCCGGTTGGCGCTCCAGCGAGGCGCTCACCGGGGGAACGATTCTTGAGAAAAACTGCCATCACATCGACTTGTTCAACTGGATGATTGATCGCAAACCGATCAAAGTCGCCGCGACTGGTGGCACCAACGTGCTGACCGATCGGGAGATATTGGACAATGCCCAGGTGTTGATCGAATACGAAGGAGGACGCCGGGCGACGCTGGAATTGTGTCTCTTTGCTCCATTTGGCGGTGAGTGTGAAATCGGAGTCGCCGGAGATTTAGGGAGGATTGATACGAAAAATCAGGCGCTGGAATTGGTGCACCACCGATTTGATCTTCCGGATAGGAATGAGATGCAAGTTGCTGATGTGAAGGAAGATGCCGGGTTTATCGATAGCAGCGGTCGGGTCGATCGCGGGATTAGGCCTGAATTGGAGCATTGGATCGCATGTTGTCGGGAAAACACACGTCCACTGACAGATGGCCCTTCTGCAAAAATGAGTGTTGCGGTGTGCCTTGCGGCTCAGGAATCGATTCGGCGCGGTGAGTTCGTGATGATGGAGGAGATTCTCGGGCATTGATCATGGCGGGGCCGCGATCAGGCCGTTGCCATTTCCGTTCTGAAACTGCATGATTCAGAACGATTCATGATCGAAATTGGAGACAGGTCGCGCAGATCGTTTTTGCGTGTAGGGACACTCGGAATGGGTGGCGCGGCCATGTCGCTGCCTCAGTTTCTCGCAGCGAAATCAATTGATCCTAAAATCGTTAAGGATCGCTCGGTGGTTTTTCTTTTCATGCATGGAGGGCCGTCGCAAACGGAAACGTTTGATCCGAAGATGGATCAGCCCACCGGCGTCCGGTCAGCAACCGGTGAAGTGGCGACATCGCTTCCGGGAGTTTCCTTCGGGGCTACGTTTCCCCGCCTGGCTAAACTGGCTCACAAAATGGCGGTGGTGCGCTCTTTCACGACCGGGACGGGAGCACATGACATCAAGCCAGTCGTCGGGAAGAATTCTCTGGGGGCCAACATTGGGTCGCTCTACACGCGGGTGGCGGGGCCGAATGATCCCTCGAACGGAATGCCCAAAAACATCGCTCTGTATCCGAAAGCGGTCGATTCGAATGCCCTGGAGATGATCAAGAAGTTTGGCGACTTTGCATCGGCCGGTCCATTGGGTGCGGCTTATGCCCCTTTCGAGCCCGGTGAAGGTGGAACGATGCAGACAGACATGACGCTGCGGATGGCACGGGCTCGTTTTGAAGATCGCCGATCGTTGTTGAAGGATCTGGACAATGCGAAGCGGGCACTGGATTCCGGTGTGACGGATGGGATGACCGGATTTCAGGCGCAGGCTTTCGATACCATTCTGGGCGGGATTTCCGAGGCGTTTGATCTTTCTAAAGAAAATCCACGGACCTTGGCGGCATATGACACGGCACCGCTGGTGAATGTGAAATCGATCCGCAAGGTATGGAACAATCACGAGCGCTATCGGGATCACAGCCAGAACATCGGGAAGCTGATGTTGCTGGCACGCCGCCTGTGTGAGCGGGGGGCTGGATTTGTCACAGTCACCACAAACTTTGTGTGGGATATGCACGCGGATAAGAACAATGCTACGATGACGGAGGGCATGGAGTATGTCGGTGCACCGTTTGATCACGCGGTTTCGACTTTTATTGAAGATGTGGAAAGCCGGGGATTGAGTGAAAAGATCCTCCTGGTGTGCTGTGGTGAGATGGGGCGGAATCCGGTGATGAACAAGCGGGCGGGGCGGGATCATTGGGGAAAGCTTGCTCCGCTGATGCTCTATGGAGGCGGATTGAAGATGGGGCAGGTCATCGGACAGAGCGATAAGCGCGGAGGCGAACCGGCCTCCAGTCCGATCCTGATGGAGAATCTGACAGCGACAATTTTACATTCGCTCCTGGATATGAATGAGGTGCGAGTCATGGACGGGCTCTCAAACGATGTGCTGACGGCGATGACTGCGCCGAGGCCCATTCGTGAATTGGTGTAAGCGGACGGGGTTCTCTGAAATTAATCGGAGGAATTTTGCATGACTGTATGGAGTGGTCCGTCAATCGAGCATGATGACCAAAACCACACTTGCTCTTGCCACGGCGGCTCTGGCGTTCATGCCGGGAGTTTCCAATGCCGATGATGTTTCCGATTTCGTGAAGCGACTTAAAGGAAACGTGAAGCACAATGTGAAGTCGCAGATTTCATCGGCCCGGGCCACGAATGTCCGGAGCGTGGAGAGCGCTCCACGCAGCTACGAAAGTTCTCCCCGAAGCTACCAATCGAATACGCTCAAGACCCGGAGCCTGAATTTCTCAAGTCACTCTGAAGTACCGGCATCATTACAGAAAGCTGCGACTCAGAACCGGGTCGGGCTTGATTCGCGAGGAGGGGGAGCTCAGGTGAGTTATTGTGTTGATAGCGATTCTCAGATTTCCCGCGACGACATTCTTTTCCGCAAGGGCAGCACCGAGTTCGCTGACCGGTACTCCTATGACCTGGTCCGGGATTTGGCCTATGCGATGCAGGATCCCTCCCTTCGGGGATACCAGTTCGTTATTGAAGGTCATGCCTCAGCTGAAGGAAGTTACGGTTCCAATCAGCGTCTTTCCCAGCGTCGGGCCGAACGGATCGTGAGCGAAATGATTCGATTCGGAGTGGATCCCTACAACCTGATCGCAGTCGGGTATGGGGAGAGCGAAGCGCGATACGACGATTATGCACCGGAGCACTTGCTCTCAACCGACCGCAAAGTGGTGGTCTATCGAATGGACTAATTCCGATATTTTCGAAGTCAGAAGCGAAAACGTGCAGCCCACTTGGAGATATCCGGTGGGCTGCATTCTGTCATAGCAGCACTCAATTCACGTCAAACAACCCATGATAAAATTTAACTCCGGTAGGTATCAAGCTGTAGGAATCATTGTAGCAGGGTTTCTAGCCGTTTCCGGTGAGATGAAGGCACGGGAGAAGATCGAGGTTCCCCGAGTCGTCTTATCAACTTTTGCTGAAAAGTATCCCAACGTGCGGGCAAAGAAGTGGGAGAGAGATTCGCACGGATTGTGGGAGGCGCATTTTAATAAAGGAGGAAGGAGTTACAGGGCTGATTTTAAAAGCAGTGGCAGTTGGGTGGAAACGGAATTGAGCATTAGCAAACGGGCGCTTCCCAGGGCGATTAAGGATGCAATCAAGGCGCAGTTTCCCGGAGAAAAGATCAATGAAGTGGAAAAGGTGGACAGTGCGACCAAAGGGCAGTTTTACGACGTCGAATTCAAGCGGCCGGGTTCCAATATGGACGTGGAATACCGGGCTGACGGGCGCCGGGTTCGCTAGAACGGAAACATTCGACGATCTAACCTTGTGTTGATGAACAAAACGTAAGAACCTCATGGCTGTGAACAAGTTTCTGTCTCTCTCGTTATTGTATTCCTTTATAGGGGGTGCATTGGCACTTTACCTGTGTGGAACTGGATTTTCTCAAAATGCCGCTCAGCACCCTCTGGAGCAGGAGTTGGAAAAAGGATCCCAACAGCCTGATCCCTCGATGCTTCGGGACGAGGTGCCGAATGTTGTTTTAGAAGCATTCAAAGCCAAATATCCGAATGCAGAAGCCAACCGGTGGAATCTGGATGGGAATGGCTACTGGGAAGCCAAGTTTTCTGACAATGGATTCGATTACAGGGCGGATTTCGGAAGGAACGGAGTCTGGATCGAAACTGAACAGAGCATCGATTTTGATCAATTGCCTCAAGGGGTGAAAGACGCCATTAAGGCGGAGTTCGCACACGAAGAGATCAACGAGATCGAGTCTGTCGATAATGCGGCACGCGGTAAGTTTTATGATGTGGAGTTCAAGCGCGCAGGAACCAATCTTGATATCGAGTTTCGAGAGAGTGGAGAGAAAGTAGAGGGGATTGGCAATGTTGTTACGACGGCTATCAGCGAATTACAGCGCCCGATCGCTGACCTGAATGCTCAGTCCGGCGGGGTCGCTTCGATGGGAAAGCTCGAACTGCTGTTTGAGTTTGGATTCAATCTTCTGTCGATCCTGATCTTTGCCTACGTCATCTATTACCGGAGGCATCATGATCACAAGATGTTGTTCCTGTTGCTGGGCTTCAACCTCTTCCTCTTTCCGATTTTTCTTCTCAGCTCATCTCTATCAGCCGGGTTCGGCTTCACGATCTTTGCCCTGCTGGCTCTGGTCCGGCTGCGTAGCGACACTTTTTCGAAAGCGGAAGTCGCCTATTTGCTGGGAGCTGTGGCTCTCACTTTTATCAATGCGATGATGCCTGCCCGGGTGGAAATTATTTCGACTGTGGTTGTCCTGCTTACCGCCTGGCTGGGAGATCATCCCAATATCTGGCGGGGGGCCTATCAAACAGCGAACATTCGCTACCGCATCAAGGACACCACCAAGATGTTGGATCAGGAATACTTGAGGCGAAAAGTCGCGGAAGACTTTCAAGTCGAGGTCAACAACCTTGAGATTGAACGGGTTGATAAGAACCAGGTTCGTTTGGTCGTAATGTATCGTGATCTACCTGAACTCAGGGAACAGCGTCGGCTCGACGCCAAACGGAACCGCGGATGGGGGAAGGGGAGGCGTGGGATACTCCCCGCTCACCCGAATCAGCAGGGGCAGCTGGATGAGCCACCCCTGCCTGATCGTGAGATTGTGTAGCGTTTATGATGCCGCGTCTAACGCCTGATCGATATCGGCAAGGATGTCGGCGATGCTTTCGATACCGACACTGAGACGAATCAGGCCCGGAGTGATGCCTCCGTCTTCCTGCTGTTCGGCATTGAGCTGCGAATGAGTCGTGGTGGCCGGGTGAATTGCCAGTGATTTGGCATCGCCTACGTTGGCTAGGTGAGAGAATAGTTTCAGGTTCTCGATAAATTGCTGACCGGCTTCCATTCCGCCTTTGATTTCGAATACGACCATCGCGCCGCCTTTACCACTGAGATACTTCTGGTTCTTTTCGTATTCAGAATCGCCTTCAAGCCCGGGGTAACGAACCCATTCGACTTGATCATTGGCTTTCAAGTGTCTGGCGACGGCATTGGCGTTTTCGCAATGGCGATCCATTCGCAGCGGCAGAGTCTCTATCCCCTGCAGTGCGATCCAGGCATTATCAGGAGCAAGGCAGGCTCCGAGATTCCGCAGTGGTACCGTGCGCATTCTCAAAATGTAGGCGAGTGGCGCTAACATTTCAGGGAGGTCATGCCCCCAGCGTAAGCCGTGATAGGAATCATCAGGCTCGTCAAAAAGCGGGTGCTTTCCTCCTGCCCAGTTAAATTTGCCCGAATCGACTACGATACCGCCGATGCCGGTGCCGTGTCCGCCCAGCCATTTGGTAAGTGAATGGACGACGATATCCGCGCCGTGTTCAATGGGGCGACAAAGATAGGGAGTGGAGAAGGTAGCGTCGACAATCAGTGGAAGTCCTGCGTCATGTGCGACATTAGCAACCGCTTCGAGGTCGGTCACTTCGCTGGCGGGGTTGGAAACGGTTTCACAGAAGAGAGCGCGCGTTTTGTCATCAATCGCGTCCGCAAATGCCTGAGGGTCTTGTGAATCGACAAACTTCACCGTGATACCGAGCGCGGGAAGGATGTTGTTGAATTGGGTGTAGGTGCCGCCGTAGAGGTTGCGGGCGGATACGATATTGTCGCCGGCCTGGGCGAGATTGATGATGGCGTAGAACACGGCTGACGTTCCCGAAGCCAGTCCGAGACCGGCCATTTCATGAGCGCCTTCGAGCAGAGCGACCCGCTTTTCGAGCACGTCGGTGGTGGGGTTCATCAGGCGGCTGTAGATGTTTCCAAGTTCCTTCAGGGCGAACAGGTTGGCTGCGTGTTCAGTGGAATTGAAAGTATAAGCCGCAGTGCGATAGACCGGGACCGCGCGTGAATTTGTGGTGGGGTCAGGCTGTTGACCGCCGTGGAGGCAAAGGGTTTCAATATTCATGGACGGTTAGTTTGGCTGGGAGCAGATCAAAATCAAGCCCGGGCGACTGACATGTTTTTTACAACTTCGGGATTCACGAGGGGCGGATAGTTAAGGTAGTGTCAGGCCGATGGTACCCAGAGCTTTCCACATATTCTCTATTCTCTGTTTTTCGATGATTCCTGTCGCCTGTGGCAAAAAAGCAGAGTCTCCGCCAGTGGAGGTGGTCGAGACGGTAGAGGAACCCAAAAAGGAACCGACCGGAGATAATACCTATGTGAACCCGTTCACAGGCGAGGTGGAAGAGATGCCCAATTTTGCCGAGGCTCCGGTGCCGTCAGGTCCTGTTGATCCTGAAGATTTCCAAACACGGGAATACCGGGTGCCGCCAACTTTCCTATTGGCACATCAAGCGAATGCAGGCGGGGCAGCGGCAGCGGATCCGTTTGCCGATCCGGTTGATTCTGGAAACAGCTCAAATGCTGAAGTCCGGTTGAGTGCCCGCAGTGCTTTGGAAACGAGTGGCATAATCATCCCTGAAGGAGCCTATGCGAATTACGATCCCAAGACCGGAATCCTGACGGTGAGGAATTCACCCGATCAAATTGAATTGGTCGACTTGCTGATGGATTCTTACAATGAAGGGCAGGAGAAGCGGATCAACATGCGGGTGGAAGTGTTTGAGCTGGATGCAACAAAGGCCTTGAGGTTACAGCAGGTGACCGCAGAGAAAGCGGATCACACCGCGGAATGGCAGACTGTGAATGCAATGCTCGATAGTGGTGAGGCGAAGTTTGTGACCAGCGCGACTTGTTTGGCTCGAAGCGGACAGCGATCCAAGGTGTCCGATGTGTATGAGCGCATCTACCCAACTGAATATGAATGGAGTGTCGAGCACAAGGCGATGGGCTTCGCCTTTGATACGAGGGAGGTTGGAACGATCTTCGAAGCTGATCCTGTTCTGGGAGCCGATTCAGTGACAATTGATTTGAATTTTCAGTTCGAACATCACACGGCACATCCGCAGCAATATCACGCTGATGTTCAGTTTCCCAATGCGAACGCTGAATTGAAGTTTCCGGAGCCGGATTTCCACGCAAAAACAATCACGGAACAGATCGCACTGCACACAGGTAAACCGGTGCTGATCGGTGTATGGAGACCGACTGGGAAGCCTGAATATGCAGCCAGTGATGTGATGCACGTAGTTTTCTTGAAGGCAGATATTCAAATCGTAGGAGAGGCGGTGAGAATCAAATGAAGGCAATTCTACTTTACGTAATCACTCTCGTATTCGCTGCCGCCGGGATGTCTCAGGACCGCGGATACGAGACCAAGGTTATCAAACTTCCGGCTGGGTTTTTAGAAGGGCATCGGAGTCTTGCTCACGATCAGTTCTTCACCATCGAGGACTTTCTGAAGAAGCAAATCGGGGTTGAATTTCCTGAAGGGACAGCTGCCAGGACGGGATTCAAAGGTGAGAACCTTCAGGTCATTCATTCACCGCAAATCATTGAGAGAATCGAGAGCTTCATCGAGAACGCTGCGTCACCTCTGCCAAAGATCCTGCAGCTCCAATGTGAAATCTTCGAAGTCGATGTGCTGACGGCTCTCAAGGTCCAGGAAGCGACATCCGGCGAAAATGATCATTCAGCCGCCCGGGATCAAATTCTCAAAGCTGTTACAGCCGGAAAAGGAAGGGCTGTTTATGCGTCCAGTTTGTTTGCCAAATCAGGGCAGCGCGGGAAAATATCTGATGCGGCTGAGTTGCAGTATGCGACCGAATTTGATTGGGATGAAAGCGGCGATGTTTCAATTCCTGTGGCTTTTGAAACTCGCAACGTGGGGACAACCCTGGAGGTGGATCCCATCATCGGGGCCGACCAACATACGATCGATGTGAATTTTTCTCTCGAACATCATACGGCGCCACCAGTGATGCGGAGAGTGGAGGTAAGGTCCGCCAAAGGGCAGGGCCAAGTGTATGGGGAGATGCCTGAGTTTCACAGCAAACGGATCATTACTCAAATAACGATGATCAAGGGGCAGACACTCTTGATTGGTGCCTGGAAACCTACGGGACGACCAGACCACATGAGTGATGATGTAATGCGAATCGTCTTTCTTCGCGCTGATGTGGTCGCCGCGAAGAGTGAGTGATGCTGTCACTTAAATCTCAATCCCAACAGCACAAAGGCGCTTGAAGTCTTCCCACTCGATTTCGAGATCAGGATCGGCCTCTTGCAGGGCGCGCATGGTTTCAGCAGCGATTTGCTGACGGGCTGAAGTAAGTGTCCGGCTGACCCGGGTCTGATCGCATTGCCACATCCGGGCAATGACAGATTGGCTCAGCCCGTGAAGGTAGGAAAGCTTCAGCATCAGCAGGTCGTCGGGTTGAAGGCTGCTGAAAGCTGTCTTGATCGCGCCTGACATCAACTCCGAAAGATCTGATTCGAGAATATCCTCTCCCAGGTCGTCGCCCTCGATCCGGTCAAACTTGTCACCGTTGCGGCCGTCCTCGTCACCGTCGTATTCCGGAAGGTCACCATGGAATTTATCCCGGCGTTTTAAGTCCAACCAGCGGTTCCACGTTGTGCGGATCAGCCAGGTTGAAAGGGAAGACCGTCCCTCGAACTTAGAAAGAAGAGGTTTGGTTTCTCCCTTTTTACCCGCTCCAAAGCACTCTGCAATGACATCAGCCACCAGATCATCTGCCTGTCCGCGATCTACCCCACGTGCCATCAGGACCCGGCAAAGGGTGGGGCGATACTCGCTTTCAAATTGACGAACAGCATCGTCATCGCCGCTCAGTGCGCGTTGCACGAGGTCGTAATCATCAGCGTGTTTCAGGGTTTTTACAGAGGCTTCCATGGGATGGCGGAAAAGCTAAGGGATTGGTGTGTCTTGGTCAATCGGGTTTCGTTAGAGATCAACAGGCAAGTTCTTTTCTCATGGACGGTTCGATCGTGACGTCATGATTAAACTGTGCTAACACAAACACATGACCGACGATAATCTCGACCCTGATCTTGTGCACGATGTTTACACCAGACTGCAAAGAGAGATTGGAAAGATGATCGCCGGTCAGGAACATGTCATTAATACGCTGTTACTGAGCTTGTTCTGTCAAGGGCACGCCCTCTTGATTGGGGTTCCCGGTTTGGCTAAAACCCTGCTTGTAAAATCCCTTGCGGAATCTCTGGGAGTCGTCTTTTCGCGAGTGCAATTCACACCTGACTTGATGCCCGGGGACATCCTCGGAACCGAAATTCTCCGGGAATCCAGTGGGAAGCTGGAATTCGACTTTCAGCTGGGGCCGATTTTCGCCAACCTTCTCCTGGCTGATGAGATTAACCGGACGCCACCGAAGACCCAATCGGCTCTCCTCGAAGCCATGCAGGAGCGAAAAGTGACCGTTGCCCGCGAGACCCGTGTTCTGCCGGATCCCTTTCTCGTGGTCGCGACCCAGAACCCGATAGAACATGAGGGAACCTATCCACTTCCTGAAGCCCAACTCGACCGCTTCATGTTTTCCATCAATGTCGGCTACCCCGGAAAAGAAATCGAAGCGGAGATCGTGCGCCGGACGACTCAAGCTCCTCAGGAGCCACTGCAGGCCGTGGTCACTCAGCAGGAGATTCTCGATGTCGAAAAAATTGTTCGGGCCGTGCCAGTTGCCGATCACGTGATCGACTACGCCGTCGAGCTATCTGCTGCGACCCGTGCCACCGAAGAGGGAGCCAGTGAAACCGCTAAGAAATACATCGAATGGGGGGCCGGTCCGCGTGCCTCCCAATATCTTGTGTTAGGGGCAAAGGCGCTTGCGCTGATGAGTGGCCTCGCTGCTCCGGAAACCAAACATGTCCGGTCCGTGGCTCCTTTTGTTCTCGGTCACCGTATTGTCCCGAACTACCGGGCCACCGGTGAAGGGCTTAAGACCGCGGAGCTGGTCGCAAAGCTGATCGAAGAAGTCCACGAGCCAAGCTACTGATCACATCGCCGACCAACGCAACAGTTTCAATCAGGCAAAGTCCCGCACAGCAGGAACGGAGTCGGTTGCGCCCCCGCCTCTTCCCGGTCAGCGACCCGCGACTAAGCTGGTGTCCATCGCCCCGCCGCCATTGCCGATCCGGTCGCAGTTTGGCAAAGGGACCGTGCTGGATCCGGCGGAGATCGATCCCCTTAAAGACATGCTGCTTTTCGCGCGTCTTGTCGTGGAAGGGTGGTTCGCCGGGAAACACCGGTCACTGGACTTCGGATCCAGCGCTGAGTTTGAAGAGCACAAAAACTAAGTGCCGGGCGATCCGGTGTCGATGATCGATTGGAAGGTCTACGCCCGAAATAAGCATCTGGTGATTCGCAAACACCGCGAGGAAAAGAACATGACGAGCTACATCGTGGTCGATGTGAGTGGTTCTATGGCCTATCAGGCGGGAAAGCGGGAGTCGAAGCAGACCCGGGCCGCAAAGATTGCTGCCGCACTGACTTATCTAATGAGTAAGCAGGGGGATGAATCCGCCCTAACGCTGTTCAACGAAAAAATCGTAGACCACATACCGTCCGGTAGTACACGCAGGCATTTGTATGACGTTGTGACGACTCTGGAGCGCTCGCTCGTAAAGCCTACCGGGAATACCGAAGCTCACAGCGCGCTGGATCTCTGCATCCCGCTGTTCAAGAGACGGGGAAGTGTGGTTGTTATTTCCGACTTCTTCACTGACCTCGACAAGTTGTTCGATTCACTTGCGCAATTTCAGCACCGCCGCTATCAGGTATTGTTGCTCCATGTCAGTGATCCCGACGAACGGTTTCTACCCGACGTCCCATTGGCGCGATTCGTAGATATGGAATCACGCGATTCAATTCAGGTGGCACCGGATGAAATTCGCAAAGCCTATCGGGCCGAGATGGAGGCGATGAGCGAGCAAATCGAATCCGAAGCCTTGCGTCGAGGGATCGATTATCAGTTGTTACCAACAGAAGATCCCTACAAAGATGCCATCGAGGCATGGCTGGGACTGCGCGGAAAGCGATAGAAGGCCCGGGGGAATTTTATCAGGAAAGCGATTTCTCCTCGTAGCCCTTTCGTATTTTAGCGTCGATCAGCTTTTCCGCCTGAAGGCGGGCCGCTTCGGTGGATTCATATTTTTTGGTCTGTGTCTGTCCGTTATTACCAATTCGGCCATAGCGAACGGAGAGTTGATCTCCTTCCTGAGTCACCTCCCAGAATTTGAAGGAACCCTGACCAGTAAATTCCAGATAAGTGGAGGCTTTCTCCGGAACTGCCTCCTCTCCAGCCGTTTCCCCACCCGGCTCAGGCTCCGGGACAAACTCGATCTCAGTCTGTTCGACTTCCACGGGCGCTTCCTCTTCCCGGAGCTCTTCAAAAAACGTTTCGACGGATTCCTCGGGAGCCTCTTCAAGAGTTTCCTCTGGATGTTTCAGCAAACGGTCGATCTTCGTCAGGATTTCTTCGGGAGCGTGATACCAGTCCTTCGCCAGAACTTCAAAGACAGTCCATCCGAATGCGCGAAGAATACCGGGGCGAAGTAGATATCGTTCGAGAGGATTTGTCACCGCGTAGTGATCATCGCCGTCGATCAGGATTCCGACTTGATGTAGATCTGATCCCGCCTCGCGCACTGCCAGATCCGTCTTGAATCGCGATTGCCCTACAGCCCGGCTCACTTCGTATCCCCGGGCTTCCAGAGTGGTAGAAAGTTGGTCGATAACGGCATTTTTCCCTGTGAAACTATTCGGGGCACTGAAGTCCGTCCTCGTGTTCAATAACTGCAAAACACGTGCCGCGGTTTCGGCGTCTCCCCGCGATACGGCCGCCGAATACTCAAGGAATCCCTTCAGGCAATTCGCACCGTCGTTGTAATCGTTGGTGATCTGATGATGTTGAATCGAACTCACCACCACCATGTGAACCTTGGCTCGTGAGAAGATCACATTGAGACGTTTCTCGCCTCCGGACTGATTGATCGGTCCAAAATTCATCCGCATCTTGCCATTGTGATCCGGGGCGTAGCAAATACTTAGAATGATGACGTCGCGCTCGTCACCCTGAACGTTTTCGAGGTTTTTCACAAAGAGACCACAAAATTGGTCGTCTTCCTCGCGCTCCACCTCAATGGCAAGCTGGTTTCCAAACTCTTCGTCGAGTCGGCTGAGTCGATTGAGCGCAGAATCGATCTCGTCCTGCTGGGCTTCCGAGAATGCCACGATTCCAATGCTCAAGCCGATGTTGCGGCTGAGTAATTCCCGGACGGTGTGGGCAATGTATTCCGCCTCTGCCGGATTACGCCGCGTATCGTAGACTCCGTGTTCGAGAAAGTGGAAGCTGATGCTGCGAGCCAGGAGCTCATCGGTATTCTCGATGGCTTCCTCAGCGGAGTTTGCACGAATCGCGGCATCCCCGCCAAGTGCCGCCTTCCGATCAGGAATAGTCAGGAGCTCTCCGCTATAGAATGCGTTATTCGAGTAACTGATGAGCGCTTCGTGCCGACTGCGATAGTGCCAGCCCAGAAACGTAGAGGGAAGGTTTTGCGCGGAGTGACTTAGAAAGCTTTCTGCACTCAAATCGTATTCAACCACTTCGCCTGCTTCCTCTACGTTCAGTAGCTCGTCTTCATCGCTGGTCGCAGTCGAAAAGAAATTGGTCGGCGGTAACTGCATTTCGTCACCCACCACGATCACCTGAGCCGCACGGAATACGGTAGGCACGGCCTCTTCCAGTTTGATCTGGCTGGCTTCGTCAAAAATCACGACGTCGAACTGCCCCGTCTCGAGCGGAAGAGTGTCCGAGATACTGAGCGGACTCATCAGCCAGATGGGTTTCAGTTTCATCACCACGCCGCCACTTTCGTCACCTGCCAGATCCCGGATGGATCGATAGCGCATGGTCTTTCCGAACTCATGTTCCAGTTCGCGACGCCCTTTGTTGAAGGCTTTTTTAAACAACTTTTGCTCCGGCGTCAGTTGAGCCGCAGGGAGATTGGAAATCTTATACGCCTCCAGAAACTCCGCCCGCACGCGATTCACGATGCGGGGACCGTTCGCTTTCATCCATTCCCTGTAAGAATCATCCGCTCGTTTGGTGTGCCGTCGCAGCACCCATCCTTCGAACCGGTTGAGAGCCCGGTCTTCGCGGTAGCGTGAATTCAAAGACTTCCGTGCCATCGCTGACTCGAATCCCTCAATCTCCCATTCGAGTTGCCCGATGGCGGAGAAGAAAGCGTCAGGCGTTTCAACCAAATCGTTCAGATCCGGTAGCAGCTCGGGGAGTGTATCCAAATTCTCCCGAAGTCCCTTGTGGGCCGATTCAATTCCCGGCACCGTTTGCTTCTCGTGATCCCGCAGGAACTCCCCGAGTTGGCTGTCAAGGTGGGACAATTCATCTGCAAAGCCAGCCAGTGCATTGACAACGGTATTGGCGTCAGAACCTCCCAGGATAATAAAATCGGAGAGCTCACTGACATTGCCGGTTTTAGAGGCGGTTTTTGCTTCAGTGAATCTTTGGATTGATTCCCTTAACGACTGGGCGTCATCCACTCCGAATTCAATACAGATCTCTTCGTCGATGTCATCAATCTGCTGAACGATGTCGTGTTCTTCATTCAGCTCCTTTAGAACCTGCGACCAGGACGGCTTGATGGCATGAGCCCCGAAATTGTAGTGCAACATCATCAGCTTTCTCAGTCGCCAAAAAGCCGGTTTGAGAAATTTTAAAAATGATCCTTCCGTTGTACGGGCCAGGTCCAGGGCCGTTTCAGTGTCACGTGGGGAAAGTTTCTCCTGCCAGTTCGCTGTCAGTTCCCGCTGTTTGTCGAGCTTTCGACCGACCGACTCGACTTTTCGTCCAAATACCGAGAACTGACGGTTTTCATTGCTTTCACTGTTCAGAATCGTCAGCAAATTCGCAGACGAAAGATACTGCGCGGCCGAGCACAGGGCTGTGGCAGTCGTCCATTCGGTAAAGCTGAAAACTTCGAGAGGAAACGGCAACTCACGAGCCAGTTCGGCCAACCTTTCGACCCGGGGGCGAGTCTCCTCCAAAAGTCCCCGCAGTCGGGACACCGGATTATCAGCTGTGATGCTTTCTTTCCCGATCGAACTGACCGGGGATTTTGCATAAACCGGAGGCTTGCCGAGGTCACGCAGCGTGGCCGTCAGTTGCTTTACTTTATCCCCGTGTTCGATCCAGTCTTTGTAAAAGGGCAGGGCTTCCTCCAGCTCTACATCAAGCTCAGGTTCCGCCTCGCGCAGGATGATGAGGCGTTCCAATAATTCACGCAGGGTAACAGCGGCGCGCGAATCGTCGACGTTCATGGCCTCGCCGAATCGTTCCAGTACGGCCAGTTCCTGCGCCACGGTTTTTGCCAGTCGATCACAACGGCCTTCTTCGTCGACCAGCTCGTCTCCACTGAGAAAGCCTTCGTAGGTGGCTTTCAGATCCATGATGAATCCCTTTTTGTCAGATTGCGAATCATGGATCAGACAGGCGAGCCGGTCCAGACCGCTCTGACCGAGCCGGTGATACACCACATCGAGCGCAGCGCGCTTTTCACAAACAAACAAAACTCTTTTCCCGAGCGCAACATAGTCGGCGATGAGGTTGGTGATGGTCTGGGATTTTCCCGTTCCCGGAGGCCCTTGAATAATCAGGTTACGTCCTGTCCGGGCCCATGTGATTGCCGATACCTGAGTGGGGTCAGACGGCACAATCAGATACTGCTCTCTCAGTTCCGGGGCAGGAGGCGGCTCCTCGCGGTCTTTCGGATTCAGAGAGAAAATCTCGTCAAACGCCGGATTATCACGCTCCTCTGATAACAGCGTGTTGTAATCCCGGACCAGAGTCATCTTGCGGTAGTTGAAATTGCCCAGAGTCAGTGAGCAAAGATCAAAATCCCAGACATACGGATTGTTGCCGCTGCCTTCCCGCATGCTGTACATCTCCTTTTTGGTGATCTTTTCCTTCGGCGTTGCCGGCGGGGAGATTGTCTCGGGTTCGCTGTCGTTATCTATGATTCCCGGAGCCCTGAGCTGTGGTTTCCCGGAAAGGAGATAGTCCAGCGGCAGGGGTGTCGGCTTCACCTTTTGCAGAAACAACTGAAGCCCGAGCGGCTGGAAATTCTGTGCACTGTATGAGTAGTCGATGTCTCCCCACGACTTGACGGCACGACCGGACATACGCTGGCGCTTGCGATACAAATCGAGGCGTTTCTTTGCCTTCTCATAAATCAGGTCGACCTGAGGCCGATCGATCTTCTTCAGCTCAATTGCCGGTTCGCTGGCCTGAATCTGTTGTTTCAGCAGGTCAAAGAACACATCAACTGAAGTCTCCGCCAGATCGATCGATTCCGGCAGGTTCAAGTCATAAAGCTGCTTCAGGTAGTAGCGAAGCGCTGGATTCACTTCAGCCACTGATCCGCCGGGCACAAGATTGTAGGAGTCGCGAATGCCCTTCTTCTTATTCAGGGACACCGGCAATAGAAGAAGCGGGGAGTGAATCCGCTCGGTCGGATTCTCCTTCAGATTGTGCCACCGGAGAAATACGATCACCATGCGTAGCTGGGCAAAGCCATACTCTTTGATGTCACGGTTGGAGTCGCGCCGGATTCCGTCCAGCGCCCCCGGTAACCATGGAGCATCTTCAAATTGCAGAAAGCGATTCAGCGAGATGGTCTTTTCCGCCTTCACGACACCGGAGATCTCTTCGTTCCAGGTCAGGATCCTGTCCGGCCGGATGTTTTCGAAATCCAACAGCAACGGAACTGATCCAATCGTGAGGTTCACCGTCTGCAGAGTGGACTTGAAGTAGACCAGGCGATTCCGTTTTGAGAGTTCGAAGAGGCGGTCCCTCAAACGCTCATTAATCAGAGTCCGCTTGTCGTTTCGGCTCCGGGCTTCGAATCCTTTGATTTGAGAGAAATCAAATTCGTCGATGTCAGGTTGATCCCGGTAATTCTTGAGGAACGCGATGATGGTCGACAAATCCTGAATCCTTTCATGACGGTGCAGGGCCGTCATACGACTGATCATCGCTGCAACCGACGGGTGCAGTCGTGGATTGAGATTCAGTAAGTGCTCGCGGGTTTCCACAAAGGCAGTGAGCTGAACCCGGTCACAGAAGTCCAAATTGAGAGCCACGCTGGCGAGCAACATTCCCAGTGAATAAATGTCGGTCAACGCGTCGTGATGACCGGCCAAATGTTCCCAGGAGCAGTAGCGTGTCAGATAGATTGGAGTTTTCGGCGTTTCTTCTTCCTCGCTATCTCCGGGATCGCCGACCAACAGGTTCGCTGCGGTGGATCCAAATTCATCATCGAGATCTCTCGTGTAATCCCTGGCTCCGACAATCTCGAACGCACGGCTTCGTTCCCGCTCAATCTGTGAGAGCTTCTCCGGTGCAGACCGGACAGGTTTCGCTCTCGCATTTTCAAACCACACGTGTCCCGCAGTCACTTGAAGGTCCATCAGTCCCACCAGCGGAGCCACTTTGCCTGCGGAATGGATCGATTGCACCTGTTCGAGAAGCGGCAGGATTGCGGCGAGTGCATCATCGGTCTCAAACCCACCGCGGTTTTTCCCGTCTTCGAGGAAGTCGAGGAATCCCAGTTTTTCAGCATTCTCTTCGATTGGGGAATCCATCTTCAATCAGTGACCTCCGCCTTTTCCTTCTTTGATAGTTGATCGAACTCCGCAGCTGCCTTTTCCAATCGCTCCGCAAGGTTTTTCCGAATGGCGGTCACATCGCGTTTCAGTAACTTCAGTTCCTTGCGTGCCGCTTTCTCAAGTTCTTCAGCCAGATCAAATTTCTCTGCGGCACTAAATGCCTGAGCCAACCCGTTTTCATCAAGCTCCCGGTCGGCCACTGCAAAGTCCAACAACAGGTGAGTCAGGTAATGCCGCGTCTTTTCATCCGAATTGTCTAACTCGGCGGCGACGGCTTCCATGGAGTCATAAGTTGATGTTTCCCCCGGTTTGAAATCGGAGAAATACAGTTTTGCATGGGCCAGTGTCCGGCCGGTCCGGATCCATTCAGGACGGAGGAAATGTCTCATCACCTCGCGAGTGAGGTTGGTGAGCGATTCCTGTCGCAGCAGATCCAGTTCATCCAGTCCCCAGCCTCCTTCGATCATGCGTTCGATCTCTTTTTCGATCGAACCCTGTTCGTTCGATGAACCAACCCTGTTGGATCGTTCCTCCCCGAAGAGACGCATGGCCCGGGCGCGAATGAAGTTCTCGGGGTGGGAGATCTGACTGCTTTTCAGGTCTTTGCCGGACTTCACAAAGATCTCGTCTGCCTGTTTGAGATAACTCTGCGGATTGACGTCAGAGGTTCCCATGACGGCTTTGATGAGCGTGCTGATCCCGGTTTCAGCGCTTTCCGATACGGCCATCGCGCCGCGATCGGCGTAGATTTCTGTGTAGAGCCGATAAAGACGGGCACTGTGAAAGTGGCTTGGTTCAGATCGCGAGTCATCGGCCATCTGAATGAGAATCCGGTCGGCAATGAGAAAGTCGCCGCCCTCCACCGTCCACAGTTTGAAATGGGCCAACTCATGCCCGAGCAGGGCTTTCTTTTCCGCTTCGTCGAGCAGGCTGAGGATTTTCCCTCCAAAAACCACGTGCCCATGTCCCGGTGTGTAATAGAGAGCGGCCTGACCGGGACCACCGTAATCCTGTGATTGATAAAGCGTCACCGGAACCTCGATGCCGAGCGCCGTTCGCACTTCATCAGCGAGTTGATAGAGCGATTCGTGATCAGCCCGGGCCATTCGATAGGTCGATTTTAGCAGTTCGAGCTGAACGGCATCGCTGAAATCAGATTCCGCTTCAGTCGATGAAAACCAGTTCCAAACATCACGATGATTCGACTTTAAAAAATCGCGAATCCGGGTGTGATAAGGTAAGGGATGAAGCGGTTCCAACACGTAGGAGTGTTATAACGAATGGAAAGAAATTGGCAACGATAACTTCGCGAGATCAGCATCCGAAAGAGCAGGTTTGTCCCTTCCCGATCATTCTCACCGCCATCTATCCCAAAGGGGGCAGCTGTTACTAAATTTCATAAAATTCACAAGAATTGAAGAAATAGTGGGTGCTCGAAATTGAAACGACCAAAAGAACGAGACAATGGTGGGTGCTCGAAATGGAAACGACCAAAAGAACGAGACAATGGTGGGTGCTCGAAATGGAAACGGCCAAAAGAACGAGACAATGGTGGGTGCTCGAAATGGAAACGACCAAAAGAACGGGACAATGGCGGGTGCTCGAAATTGAAACGACCAAAAGAACGAGACAACGGTGGGTGCTCGAAATGGAAACGACTAAAAGAACGAGACAATGGTAGGTGTTCGAATTAAGGGCGACCACCGGAGGCAGACAATGGTCCCTGAACGGTAATGAATTTCGCCGGTGCCTACCGGCGAAGGGCGGATTAGTTTTCCGGCTCGGGCCAGTCGTGTTTCGGGTATCGGCCTCGCAGCATGGTCCGAACCCCGGCGTAGCTTCCTTTCCAGAACCCCGCGAGGTCTTCGGTCACTTGCACGGGTCTGGAATTCGGGGCCAGGATCTCAATCAGGAGGGGAACGCGGCCATTGGCAATCGTCGGGGTCTCCCGGACAGGGAAGAGATGCTGGATCAGCACCGAAATTTTAGGTTTCACGGCCGGATCGGGATCATAAAGGATCTTTACGCTGCGGCCGCTGCTCAATTCAATCCGTTCGGGGGCGAACTGGTCGAGCAATCCGAACTGATGGGGGGGCAGCCATTCGGCCAGTGCCGGTTTCACCGGCCGGTCTTTGATTTGTTTGTAGCTGAGGCCTCCTTCACAGATTTGGATGAGCAAAAGCAAGCGCTCTTCATCGCCGATGGGCGGGATTTCATATTCCGGAAATGCAGCGGCCACGGTGTTGATGCGTCCGATCTGCTGCTCGATTGCTGCGTCCCAGCGTTTGAGGATCAGATTCCCCGCCATGACTTCTCGAGCGAGAATTTCCGCCGCCTCATCCAGAGGAGGTTCTCCGCGAGGCTTGCTTTCCAGCACGAGATCACGAAAGCGCCTTTCCTCTCGCGCTTCGACGCGGCGATTTGTTTCGTTGTAAACAGCAGCGGTCTTATCGACAAAATCATCGGGAAACACCCCGGCAAGCATGGATTCCTCCAGCCGGGTTGCGAGATTCAGTTTTACGTTGAGGTCGCGGCCCTCAATTTCGATCATCTCACCCGCAATAAACAACCGGGAGCCTTTGGAGTCTGCGGCAACACTCTCTTTTTCGAGTTGTCCACGTCGACCACCGATGACGGTGCAGGCGAGGGTGGACGTATTGTTGCGCAGAGCGACGCGATCGGAGAACCCGGTCAACAGAATGCGGGCGATTTCCTCCGCGTCAGGTTCGCGTCCCTGATCTTCGCGCTTTGAAAGTCTCCAGACAGATTTCACGAACTGATCAGCCATTCGGCCAATCTCCCTGGCGGCATTGGCATTGATGCCCATGCCGTCACAGGTCCCGACATTAAAATTCGCGCTGGCAGCGGCGTTCCACGCTCTCACCAATGCCTGAAAATCTGAACCGTCGCCGGGTTCCCGAAAATCGTCCAGAGTGAGATCGGAGCCTCTTCGCTTCTGTTTGGGAAAGATGGGGCGTCCCTGGGTTGCTGCGGCAATGATCGCAAAATATTCGAGACACCCTGCCTCTGCGGCAGCAAGGAGCACCCGGGCGAATCGGGGAGTGAGTGGCACCTTTGACATGGCCATTCCCATTTGTGTCAGGGATTCATCATCACGGTCGAGAGCGCCCAGTGTCGTCAGCCAGGAAAAGGCGTTGTTCAGTGATTGCGGATTGGGTGCTTCGAACCATTCAAATCCGCGCACATCATCGATTCCTCCGGCTTTCAATACCAACACCGCTTCGCTGAGGTCCATGCGCTGAATCTCCGACGGTGTCGCCACGGCCCGCCCTTCGTGATCACGCTCATTCCAGAGCCTGATTGCCACGCCGGCCTGAGTTCGGCCCGCCCGCCCGGCCCGTTGGTCTGCCGATGCCCGGGAGATCTTTTCTATAGTGAGGGTTGAGATTCCGCGACGCGCATCAAAACTGGAGCGGCGTTCCAGCCCGGAGTCAATAACCGTGGTGACTCCGTCGATCGTAATTGAGGTCTCGGCGACATTGGTTGCGACCACGATTTTGGGAGTGGAGCTGGTTCCAACCGCTGCGTCCTGTGCTTTGGGAGAGGCTTCCCCGAAGAGTTCGTGGATTTCGATTCCTTTGGCCCAGTTTGCGTTTTTAAGAGCGGCCACCGTCTTTCTGATTTCATGACGACCGGGCATGAAGACCAGGGTGTGGCCATTGATTTCACCCATTTCGCGGAAGCGCTCACGAATGGCCCGTGCCGTGTGATCCCATAGTTGATCCCCATGGCGTTCTTTTGCCGGCGAGTAACGAATTTCGACCGGGAACATCCGTCCTTCGGATTTGAGGTGTCGGGTTCCTTCGCCGAGATAGCTCACCAGCGACTCCGTCTCGAGGGTTGCTGACATGGCAATCAGCTTGAGATCAGGGCGGCGGACCTTCTGCACGCCAAAGCACCGTGCCAGAGTGACATCGCCGAAGAAGTGTCGTTCATGGAATTCATCAAAGACCACTGCCGACACCCCATTCAAATTCGGATCCTCAAGCAGGCGGCGCAGTAAGATCCCTTCCGTGACGTAGCGGATTTTTGTATCGCGAGACACCACGTTTTCAAACCGCACCTGATAACCGACCTCATCGCCACAGCGCCCGTCGCGTTCCCGGGCTACCCGTCTCGCCAACATGCGGGCAGCCAGTCGGCGTGGTTGCAGGACATAGATTTCACCGGGGCATTTACCTGAATCGAGCAGCATCTGGGGAACCTGGGTCGATTTTCCGGACCCTGTCGGGGCTTCGATTACAATGCGCACATTCTCAGAATCCAACGCGGCATTGAGGTCGGATTGGATTTCGAAGATGGGCAGCGAGCGGTCGCGGGGCATTTCACGACTCAACAGGGTTGATTCGTTGAATCAACCCTATTTGATCGAAACTTTGAATTCACTGCCAACAGGGCAGGGGCTCTTTTGGCTGAGAATGGCGCGGCCCTGAATCGACTGCTGCGTTGTAATATAACGACTTCCCGATAGAGGTTTTCGGGTGAGCCGGTAAAACGCAGTAATTCCGGAATACTTAGTTGCGCAATACATGAGTGTGTCGAGCAATTTTGTTGACGTAGGAATCGATGAAGATCAGGGTTCCAGTTAGATATATTAACCCATACGACTATGTCCTCACGAGATGCTACGATCACACTGAACAACAATACTGACTACGAGTTGAAATATTCGAGTGAGAGCGTGAAGGATGGAAAGATTTCTTCGGACCATCCGCTTCCTCAGTCCATCGGGCCCCATTCAAATGCGAGTTTCAAGGTTGAGAAATCATCATCAGCTTCTCTCTATGGCCCTGAAGGCCATGCCTACTATAATTTAATGGGGGGAGACACCAAGTATCCCGTAACCGTTTATTGGAACCATCCGAATAATGACGCCCAAAGTACGTATCAGATAACGGGTACCCGAACGGATGAATACACCACACACCCTTCCGGGAAAGATCAAACTACCACTCTAGATATTTCATTTCACCCGCCTTCGTTAGTTGATACCCAGCAGTTTGTGGACGGGCTTTACAATCCGAGAAGTTATTCGGCAGTCGACACTGCGGTGGATGCCGGTGAAATGGTCGCGGCAATTGCCCAGAGTAATCAGGCGACGGTTTTGAATGCATGGCTGTCGGCGTGGCCGGTAAAGGCTCCTTCAACACCTGCCGTCTCTCTCAATTCTCCGGCGGGAAATCAGGACCAATTGCTCATGCAGTTTTTCTCAAGCTACATCAGTGGATACAATCCGGGGAAGGTGTTGCTCGCAGTTCCTCAACTTCGGGCTGATGGAAGTACGGTGCTCGATGGCCAGGACCTGCCGGTGTATTTCAATTCAGGGTATTCAGCCCGGCCCTTCGTTGATGATGGCGGGAGCTTTTTGCTGGGCAGTTTTGATTCCAGCGGGAAGCCACAGGGCGGCACCTCGAGTCAGGTTGCGGTATCCGAATTCCTTTATCTCCTCTATTTCGGGGCACACTTCGTTTCGATTTCCTCTTCCGAAGATTCCGGACAACCACTACCGCTTTTCCGGAATGCCATGCAGGATTTCGCGAAGCAGACCGGTGTGCCGACCATGATGGATTTGGGGGATTCCCACTACACTTCCACAGTGAATATGGGAGGCAAATATTGGGGGAGCATGTCTGGAGATACGGTTCCGGATGATGGGTCACTGATTTTTTCGCTCCTGACCGATGATACCTCTGTTTATCACGAGAATGATTTCTTTCAGTTGGAAGGTTGGCCCGCTAACGCGGATTTGGGGCGCCACAATCAGGATTATCAGGCGAATGAAACCACCTATTGGAATTTTTCCACCTACGGAGCAAGCGTTTACAGTGAAAAGCGGTCAGCACCGATCTTTCTCTGCCCACCCGATTTTGATCTGACACTCCATTCGGACACAAAGATGCCCTATTATTACGGAGCCAATGCAGGAAACGCAGGTGCCGGTTGGATGCACCCGGAATTGATGAACATTTGATTCACCTCTGAATGCAGAGGGCCCGGGTCTTTTGGAGGCCCGCATTCTCGAATCTCACCGGTGTTCTATTCAAACAATGGTGACTTCTTCTTGACGGTATGGCCTGAATTCTGGCATACCCATGGCACGCTCTCACCGGAGGAACCGATGAGGCTTTTAACCAAAACCTAATTGTAGGAGGAACAATATATCATGAGCGATACACCGTCGAATGGATGGACTGCGGACAGAGTTCGCGAACAAATGGCCTGGAGCCCTCGTCTTGAACTGTGGACTATCCCGCTTTACCTGTCGGCTGCCTACTCGATCGATCTAAGTGAAGTCTGGGGAACCAAACAACCTCACATCGGGAATTTGCCGGATAACAACACCACGACAGCTGATGGATTGCCGGTCAAAGACCCCGCATGCCCGGATGATCCTTATCACAAATATTCTGTGAATGATCTGAAGCAGGCCTGCTTCAATGTGATCATGTCGGTGGGGATTCAGGAAATGTTTCACATGGAATTGGCGGCCAATGTTTGTAATGCCATCGGCTCGGACATCGAGTTCGGGCATGCTGTCGCACCAAAGTATGTGGGAACGCCTGCGGAGATTGTTCCTCAGGGATTGGGGGCAGCCGCTGCTGCGCCCGCGATAAAGGCGGTTCAGGCTCAGGATAAATCCGGGACTGGAACGATCAATCAGCCGCTGACCAAGGAACTCATTGATATTTTCCTTTGGGTTGAGCATGAGCAGTCGCCGCCTGATTCAACGAATTATCAGGAAAGTTATCCTTCGATCGGCTCCTTTTACGATGCGTTGACCGTGGGTGTGAATGGGATTCTCTCAGACGATAGCAAGTTCGCGGAACTTTACCCTCCGGCCTATTATTCAGGAAGTGGTGAGCCAACTGATGCCGATCTCCGGCAAAAGGATGCGTTCAATGAATGGCCTAAACGCATGGGGGCTGACCCCGAGTACAAGTTCAAGACTCAGATCTCGGGAAGTGTCGAGAATGCAAAGAAACTTATCGATCAGGCGATCCTAGCGATTGTGGATCAGGGCGAAGGAGCGGGAAGTGATGGCTCGAACGTGAACCCGCTGTTTGTCCCGACAGACACGGAGTATGGCGCGGAAACGAAGCTGGACGAATTGACTCACTACGAACGCTTTGCTGAGTTGCAGAATATTTGGGCTGCAGTCGAAGCGCGGATCGGCACTGGCAACGCAACATACCCGGGGGATGCCGCGACGGGGGAAAACAGTGCTTATGTTGACATTTTGCAGCAGACATTCAGCTCCTTTACTGATGCGATGACAACGGATTTCACCACTGCTGATACGACCTTGAATCTTACCGCGATGTCTGGTGTGGGTGCCCGCATCTTTGATGTGTGGGCACAGGGAGCGGTGCCGAATTTTGAGTATGTGGAGTTTGAAACCTGGATGGCGGCCAAGAAGAAGGCGTATCAGGAAAAATGGGGCGGGACGGTTCCTGCCGGGAAAGAGTTGGTTTTTCATTCCTGTCAGGGGCTCAATGAATGCAAATATCAGGATGTTGGCATGACCGCTGAGGAAGCGGGTGTCGGCCAGTGTGCGTTGGCCTGGAATCATGTCTGCGGAGGCACCAACAACTGCGCCAACCAGGGTGGATGTGGATACGCGGTAGATCCGGGAGCCAATCCTCAGGGGGCGCCCGTTCCCTACGTGGCGACGGGAAGTGACAACTGGATTCCCAGTCAAAATGATTGCAGTCAGAAGGGCGGATGCGGGTCGCCAATCCCGGACGCGCAGACATTCAACGCCGAAGATAACTTTCCGGTTCCTCCTACGGATCGACAGCCTCATCCAACCTTATTGGGGCCGAATACTTCTGTTTGGACTTACGCTCGCGCCTTATTTGAAGACCGGATGAATGCGAAAACGCCACCTGTCCCGTTCGGTGATGCACCTGCGGCCAATAGTTTGAGAAAGGGGTTGTCAACGAGCACCAACAACTAGTGAAAGCTGACCCTGAGTTTGCTGAAGCGTCACTCGGGTTTGGTGTCGGACTGAGGAATTGTCACTTCAAGGAAGTGCTGGGGTTGGAACCCGGCGCTTCCACAAGTGTGGATTGGTTTGAGATCATATCCGAGAACTTTATGGATGGCGGTGGTCGTCATCATTACGTTCTCGATCAGGTTGCAGAACGGTTCCCTGTGGTGATGCACGGGGTTTCGCTCAGTATCGGAAGCACGGATCCCTTTGACCCCGAATACCTTCGGAAACTGAAGAAGTTGGCTGATCAAACTGGGACACCATGGGTTTCAGATCATCTTTGCTGGACAGGGCTGGGAGGGCACAACAGCCATGATCTTCTGCCGCTTCCATACAATGAGGAGAGTTTAACCCATGTGATCAAACGGATTCAGGAAGTTCAGGAAACGCTTGAACGTCCCCTGGTTCTTGAGAATCCCAGTCGGTATGTCGCATTTGCATCGGATGATCTGGGTGAGGCCGAGTTTCTTGCCGGTCTTGTATCAGAAACCGGATGTCGCTTACTCGTGGATGTGAACAACACTTATGTTTCCTCCGTGAACCTCGGCTTTGATCCAAATGAGTGGCTCGATACCATTCCAATGGCGGCGATCGTTCAAATTCATCTGGCCGGTCCGGCGCGTTCCGGGCAGGGACTGGTCGATACACACGATCATCCCGTCCCGGAACCGGTTTGGAAGATGTTTGAGCGGGTGTGGAATGAGACTGGAGGGTGCTCCACACTATTGGAATGGGATTCTGAGATCCCTTCATTTCCAGAGCTTCTGGCTGAGCTTGACGAAGCTCGTGCCACAGCCAGGGGACTTCCCCGGTCCCGGAGCCCCTACGATCCCATGGGCGAGGCATTCGGAGATTCCACTCCCGCATTGGAGGCTCAGGTTTCTGCGCCAATTCACCATCTTCTCGAGAAAGTTTGAATCAATTTCAACAACAGCTGCGTGGGATGTTTTCCGCGGTCACCGGAGTGGGAGAGCCGAAGGCCGGGTGGAATCCGGGAGAGCAGTTTGCATCTGCAGGAGCTTTCGGTCCTGAGCAGGGCCTGCAAATTTATCAGCGTGGGTATTTGCTCCGCCTGCTCCAATGTCTTCGGGCTGAATACTCTGCGGTATCCAGCATTCTTGGCCGGGATCTCTTCGATCAATTTGCCATGGGGTATCTGCGCGATACCCCGTCCCAAAGTTATTCTCTGTCCGAACTCGGTGCTGGGTTTCCCGATTGGCTGGAGGATCACCGACCTGATATCAACGATGCTGAGCCTCAGGACTGGGTGAGTCTCATGATTGATCTGATGAGATTGGAGCGCGTCTATCACGAGGTCTTTCGAGATCAAGGACCCGAACCTGATGAGCCGTGTTCACCACTCGAAATTGCAGAGGCCGGTCCCAATGCGAGACCTCGATTGGTGAAAGGAGCCCGGACAATGAGACTGAGGGCACCCCTTGTGGATGCTTTTCTCCATGCCCGGGCCGGCGACAGTGAAACGCATTTACCGCAGCTCGCCGATTCAGCCGTTTTATTGTTTCGGAACAACTACGATGTGCAGGTCATTTCGCTCGAGCCGTGGGAGAGTGATGCATTGGCGTTGTTGAATGGGGAGGCGTCGATCGAGGATGTTTCTAAATTGGCGGGGTCACTACCGGCACTTCAGGCTACCCTGGTCAAACTTGCCCGAACGGGATGTTTTACGGCGGTGGATTGACCGAACCGGTTCCGGGGGGAATTTCTCCTCGCGCGAAAACGTGGCGTTGCACCTGCGATAAGAGACGTATCTTCCGCCGATTTCTATGATGCGATTTGTTCCTGTTCTCTCTCTGCTTTCACTTTTTCCCGCTGCGTCCAGCTGGGCGCTTCCCGATTTGGAAAAGCATCCGGGGCGTGCCGTCTACGAAAAGCTCTGCCTGGATTGTCACGGTGCGAATGGGGAAGGGGATTCCAAAGGCGAAGTCGATCCATTGGAAGGAAATCGCGATATTGCGTCGTTGGCTGGAAAGATCGAGCGAACTATGCCGGAGGATGAGGAGCACCTGTGCGTGGGTGAGGACGCGAAGTCTGTGGCTGAATACATTTACCATGCCTTCTACTCTCCCGAAGCCCGAGCCCGAAACACACCCGCGCGTATTGAGTTGCAACGGCTGACAGTCCCTCAGTATCAGAGATCTGTGGCGGATTTGGTTGCGAGCTTCCGAAATGGTTCAGATCGCTGGATCGGTGAGAAACGAGGTTGGAATGCTCACTATTTTGGTGGGTTCAAGCACAACGAGCGGAAGGAAGTGCGTGAGGCCGGGAAGAAAGACCGCTACGAAAGAGTTGAGCCTGTGCTCCGGCATGACTTTGGCGAGAAGGCACCGAATTGGAATCCGGAAATGAATTTCATAGACAGTGAATTTTCAGCCTATTGGGAGGGAATGCTTCTCGCTCCAGAAACTGGAACCTATGAATTTGTGGTTCGCACCCGGAACGGGGTGGAGTTTTGGGTGAATGAGCGTGATGAGAATGTCGGCAAGACGATCGATGGATACGTCGCGCCGGATAATGAAATCAGGGAGTTAAAAGGGAGCGTCTACCTGATTGCCGGGCGCTGGTATCCCATCAAGCTCAAGTTTTTCAAATACAAAGAGAAGGCGGCTTTTGTCGAATTGAAGTGGAAGCCGCCACACGGTGTCCTCGGTTCTATTCCTACGCAATACATGGGGCTGGATTGGCATGAAGAGGATTACGTGGTGCAGACCACGTTTCCGGCTGATGACCGAAGCGTAGGTTACGAACGTGGCACCGCAGTGTCCAAAGCGTGGTTTGACGCGGTGACTTCAGCTGCGATCGAGGCGGCGGACTATGTCGTTGAACATCTCGATCGGCTGGCGCGGACAAAGACGGACGATCCAAAGCGGGAGGAAAAGATAGGAGCTTTTGGTGTGGATTTCGCAACGCGGGCGTTTCGTCGACCGTTGACTGAGGCGGAGCGGGTGGCTTTGGTCGACAAACAATACAAAGAAGCAGAATCGGTCGAGCAGGCGGTCAAGCGGCTCGTGCTTCTCGTGCTGAAAGATCCCAGGTTTCTATACCCCGGGCTGGAGAAAGATAGCGGGAATTGGGGGCGGGCTGATCGCCTTGCCCTGACTTTGTGGGACTCCATTCCTGATGCGAAGCTTCGTCAACGTGCCATGAAGGATCAGCTGAAGAATCGCGAGCAGATCGAAAAACAGGCCTGGGAGATGATTTCGAATCCGCGTACCAAGGCAAAGCTGCGGGGGTTCTTCAGTCATTGGCTGGAATTGGAGCGAGCAGCGGATTTGTCGAAAGACAAAGCGGTCTTCCCCGAGTTTGATCCCGGGTTGATATCGGACTTAAGAATGTCGTTGGATCTCTTTCTTGAGGAAGTTGCCTTCACTGAAAACAGCGATTACCGGCAGTTACTCCAAGCTGATTATCTTTTTCTCAATCATCGGCTTGCGAAGATCTACGGGGAGAAAGACACCAAGGTGGAAGGAAGTGGCTTTGAAAAGGTGAAGTTTGCCCCCAACCGCCGGTCTGGAGTGGTGACTCATCCTTTTCTACTGTCGACATTTGCCTATCACAACAACACTTCCCCGATTCATCGGGGCGTATTTCTGACCCGGAACATTGTCGGGATGGGCCTCAACTCACCTGAGATGGCCAATGAATTTGTTGAAGGGAACTTTGATCCGACGCTGACAATGCGGGAAAAGGTTGAGGACTTAACCCGGGCGAAAGCCTGCATGGCCTGTCACACGACGATTAATCCACTGGGTTTCAGTCTGGAGCACTACGACGGGATCGGTCGTTGGCGCTGGAAGGATAAGGACAAGCCAATTGATGCCAAGAGTGAGTTCAAGACTGACAGCGGTGAGACGATCAAGCTTTCAGGCGCGCGGGATGTCGCTGACTTTGCAGCCAACCGACCTTCTGCGCATGAAGCATTTGTCGAACAACTGTTTCACCACATGGTTAAGCAGCCAATGTTGGCTTATGGTCTGGATGTTCCCGGACACTTGAATACCGAGTTCCGAAACAGTGGGTTCAATATACGGTTATTGATGGTTAAGATCGCAACTTTGGTGGCGCTTCATGAGGAATAAAAGGAGCGACTGAAGTGCTGCTCTTAATGCCACCGAATCGTTCGGGGGAACATTTTGGGAAATAAGCGTATCATTTGTCCGTCCAACCCGGATTGATCCCACTATATGCGCTCCTTCATTCGCAAATTCATCCCGTATTTTCGTCCCGGGAAAGATGCCTCCAAATTTCGAAGGTTTGGTGTTGCCCCGACAGCGTGGGCGACGCTTCTGGGAGGATTGCTCTGTGTCACAATAGGACTCTATTTCACGATCAAAGCGCTGACTTTCCCTTTCGGGAAGCTGGAGGAATTGCCGCAGCGAACCCTGGTTTTTGATCGCAAGGGCGAACCTTTAGGGCACGTATCGGGTCATGGCGAGAACCGGGTTGCCGTTGGTATTGAGCAGGTTTCTCCGAATTTTACGAAGGCACTGCTAGCCAGGGAAGACAGCCGCTTTTACCAACATGGCGGCGTGGACTTTCGAGGTGTGGCACGCGCTGTGGTTGCAAACCTGAAAGGTGGTGATGTGCAGCAAGGGGCTTCAACGATCACGATGCAGCTGGCCCGGAACACCTGGGGATTGCGTCAGAAAACCCTGGCGCGGAAGCTGCAGGAAGTAGCGTTGGCGCAGCGATTGGAGCGTAGGCTGTCGAAAGACGAAATCCTGGAGCACTATATGAACCGGATTTACTTCGGCTACGGGCTTTACGGGATAGAACGCGCAGCGCAGGGCTATTTCATGAAACCGGCTGCGGAACTTTCGCTGTCTGAAGCTGCCATGTTGGCAGGAGTGATTCGTGGTCCCAGCATCCTCAATCCGTTCCGTGATTTAGAATCAGCGAAGTCGGTAAGGGATGAGGTTCTCGACCGGCTGGTCGCAGAAGAATCAATCACAAAGGCAGAGGCTGATGCCGCCAGGGCAGATGAGATCGCTTTGCGGCCTTCAGCGAAGCGTACGGCTAAGGGGAACTATGTGGTTGGGACCGTTCATGATTTACTGGGGGATCTGGGAATATCCGATGATGACATTGCCATGGGGAGCCTGCGGATTTATATGACAATCGATCAGGATCTGCAGAATGCGGCTCAACTTGGGCTGGATGCGCACCTTCGAAAGATCGAGGCCCGGCCGGGGTTTCCGCATCCGAGTCGTTACTCGCGGAAGGCGACCGATTTTGGGCCTACGAAGTATGTTCAAGGCGCGGTGGTGACGATCGATAATTCGAATGGTGCTATCCTTGCGATGGTCGGAGGTCGGGACTTTTCTGAAAGCAGTTTCAATCGGGCCCTCGAAGCTGAGCGGCAGTGTGGCTCAACCTTCAAGCCGTTTGTCTATGCCGCTGCATTCGACCGTGGTGGCTTGATGCCTGGAACATGGGTGAGTGACGACGCTGTCCGTGTCGAGATGGGAAATGGGCAGGTTTGGAGTCCATCCAACAGCGACGGACAATTCAAAGGCCTTCAACCGGCAGCGGTGGGGCTAATCAGTTCGAGAAATACGATGACGGTTCGAGTCGGTAACGGCGCCGGTTTGGGCAACGTGCAGGACCTGGCGAGGTCGCTTGAAATGGGGGAGATACCGGATTCTCCGGTGAGTTTTCTAGGGGCATTTGAGACGACCTTGATGACGATCACCAGTGCTTATTCGACGTTCCCGGCGCGTGGAGAGAACCATGCGCCTTATTTGATTGATCGAATTGAGAATGCTGAAGGCTTTGCGATTTTCAAAGGAGGCATCCGCAGCACTCCTGTTCTCCGGGAATCGGTGGCGTGGTTAACAAGTGATGTGTTGAAGAAGGTGATGGAATCAGGGACGGGTGCGAGTGTGAAAGGGCAGGGGTATAACAAGCCGTGTTATGGGAAAACGGGGACAACCAATGACTATCGAGACGCCTGGTTTGTCGGTTACTCTGACAAAATAACTACCGGCGTTTGGGTGGGATGTGATCAGCCTGCGACAATTATGAATCGAGGGTACGGGAGCACCCTGGCCCTACCTGTTTGGACGGAGGTCATGAAGAAGGCTGAGGACGCAGGATTCCCCGCTGCAGAGATATCGACTCCGTCGAACATGAAGACTGTGGAACTGTGTCGGGCGTGTGGCGGATTGGAAACCCGTAAATCAGAAAGCCCCTACCGGATGGATCTACCTGCGGATTTGATTCCCCGCTTCAAATGTCCGGGGCACGGCAGTCGCGGCGGGTTCTTTGATCTGTTTTCCCGTAAAGATGAGGAGGAAAACCGGTTGCGCCGATATCCCGAGAGGAATCTGCGGGAGAACGAAGACAATGGCGGAGTTGGAAAAGCGATTCGTGGTATCGGGCGGTTCATTTTTGGTCCGTCGCAATAGAATTGTGCTTTTCATCGGCCAAAGCTGGCGCATGGGTAATCAGGACGAATGAAGTTTACCACGAGCCGCATTGCATTCGCATGCTTCTTCGCATGCGTGGTTCTTCTGTGTTCGATTTGGTTGAGATCTGTCTGGGATACTGAAGCACTTTCATTATGGCTGAGCTCGATGGCTGATCCTCCGGATAAGCAGCCTAAGTTTCGATTGATCGTTGCCGGCGGTTCGATGATTTCAGCGCTGACACTCGGAACAGCAGCCATAGCTCTGCTGGTAACGATGAAGTGGTGGCATAAGGATGGGAAGAGCCCTGAACAAGAGCCTGCTGTCTTCAGTTTTGGGCGATGGTTCTGGGTTGGTATCGCCATGATCGTTGTGGTTGCGGCGGTTATTCGCCTCCCTCGAATGACCTTGAGTCTTTACAATGACGAAGTTGCGGGTTTTCAGAGTTTTGTAGAAGGGAAGTTTGATCCAAAAGAGTCACTGGATGTGACAACGGACGGAGTAACTCACTTTAAGGAAGCAACCTGGGCGGACACGGCCTGGCGTAATCACACGGTAAACAATCATGCCTTATACAGTATCTTGGCGCGGCTTTGCTATGATTTGAAGCAGGGAGTGCCGGGACAGGTCTTTGAAGCGCCTCTCAGGCTGCCGTCCCTATTGGGAGGGCTGGTCTCCATTGCGGCTATTGCCTACCTGGCCGGCTTGATCACCAACCGCCCCAGGGCCGGGATATTTGCAGCGCTTTTTCTGGCAATACATCCCTGGCATGTTCGTTATTCAACAGAGGCGAGAGGCTATGGCTTGTTGTTTGGTTTTGCTGCATTGCTGCTTGTCTTCACTTTCCTGGCGCTTCGGCAGCCCGGTCGTTGGCGATGGTGGATAGGATTCGCTTTCGCTCAAGCCGCCTGTCTTTGGACTTACCTCGGCGCGGTCTATCTGTTGATGGGTGTCAATATAGGGCTGGTCGTAGCGATTTTCTTCTCCGGCAAACGATCGAACAGTGTTGGATCAGCAAACAAACCCTGTTGGATCGTGGCAACGGTCTTCTCTGCTGCTCTATTCATTGCTGCGATGGCTCCTGCGTTGGCTCAAATCCGGGTGGCACTGGCTGGTGCACACAGCACTATGGGAAAAGGTGCATCCGACCTTTGGTGGGCCAATGTATTGAGTTATCTGGCCGAGGGCATGCCGTGGTACGATGAAACTCACGGGCTATCGGCGAACCCTGCAGGAAGCTCCGTCCCGGTTTTGTTCTGGATCGGTGCAATCGCAGTGCTTGCTCTGGTTATCCCAGGACTTGCCGGTATTTGGAAGCGCCAACCTATGGCCGGTCGCCTCATCTTGATCGGAACCCCTGTTCTGGTTGTCTTTTTACCCTGGTTGATGAGTGTAACTACCGGAAGCGTGCTCCTAAATTGGTATGTCAACACCGCGCTGATCTTTGAGGCGCTCTGGATGGGAGTGGGGCTGGAGATGCTGGCGTTTGGTGAGAATGCTGTGCTCACTTTGAAAGGACGTTTGATCTCAACCGGGTTGGTTCTTGCTGTGGCGATTCCGATGATGAACCCGCTGCAGAAATACCGTCACTTCAGTAAGCAACAGCTCAAGGAGGCGGTCAAAATTGTGCGTCAGAATGAGGTTTACCCGTTCTCAAACAATGAAGAGGGACCGTTGGTCGGTGGGTGGTGGACCAATGCGAACGTCTACGACCCTACGATGCGTGTGATTTACGAGACTGAGCCGTTTCACAAAATGATCGAGCGCGCCCGCCATGAAGGCCGGGAATTCTATTTTGTTCTGGGAGCCCTGGAAACTGCCAAAAGAGAGAATCCCGCAATTGTGAATACATTGCAGGATCCCGGAGTTTTTGAATTGTTGGCCCATTTACCCGGTTTGGAACAGAATCAGTTCCAAACCTGGGTGTTTCGGCTTCGGAATTAATCCGATAGTGACTTACTTAGACGCCGTAGGAATTTTCCACTCTTTCGGCGACATCTTTATAGTCATAATCGGCAGAGTAGATCTGCTTGAATGACTCGAGAGCCTTTTCGGAATCTCCGGTCTTCTCATAAAGGACTCCCTGATTGTAAAGGATTTCCTTCTTGAGGTCAGTCATGCCGGTGATTTCAGAGATGGCCTCATCGAATTGCTGGATCGCAAGATCGGAAATCCCCATGTGGTCGTAACACTGTCCCAGAATGTTCATGACCTGAATCCGGAGGCTCGGGCTTCGTTTTGCCGCCTGCAGGTGTTTCACGGCATCTTTATACCGGGTTGCGTCGAACATTTTACACGCAAGATCATATCGCAGTTCGTTGTCGGTCGGGTTCCGGTCAACGCGGGCTTGAGCTTCGTCGATCAAACCGGCAGACTGTTCAGCTTTTAGATCGGAAAGTTGCTTCTTGTAGGTCTCGATCTCGGGATGTTCAGGGTTTTCGGTGATGAAAGCCTCGAGTGCCTGCGCGTGATCCTTACCGATCTTCTCACGGAGCTTAGCAATCTTGCGTTCCAGAGCTGGATCGTTCGCACTGAGTTGGAAAGCCCATTCGTAGTAAGTCAGAGCATTGGGAAAGTCTTCAAGCTGCTCATAGCAATTCGCCAGTCGCTTAGTGACTTCGAGATTGTTTTGATCTTGCTCATACTCAACAGCGATTTGAGCCAGCTGTTCCTGAAGCATTTCAGGAGTCATCGCTGCGCGACCACTTTGCTCAAGACCACTCGCTGCGTCCTTGTCTTTCAAAAGATCGCGCCAGTCGCCGTCCGAGTCCCATTTTTGGGATTTAATCGAACCGCGGGCGGTTGCATCTTTGTATTTCTTGGTTGCCGCAAGGTCAGCACGATCCTTTTCAGCGAGTTTACCGAAGATCTCGGCCGCGTTATCGTATTTCTCGGCCTCCATGTAGTAGTCGCCGAGCTGATGATAGAATTTTGGATTATCCGGGTGCCCCTGAGTCAGTGTTTCCAAAGCAAAACCCGCCGTCATCGGCATACCTGCGGCCACTGCTGCTTCGTAGAGCAACTGTCCGCCCTGGGCATTGTATGGATCAGACGAGAGAACGTCCTTTTCGAGAGCGACCATGACCGCCAGCGGGTCTTTTTTGACCTGGCTCTGCATTTTCATGACCTTGAGAGCTTCTCCGCCAAGTTTCACCCCCTTCTTGTTCTCATTTGCCTTTACTGAAGCGAGTCGAAGTTGTTTGCGGCCGTGGAGAAATTTGGGTTCTGCCTTCAAAATGGCTTGAATCAAACTCACCGCATAGCCCCAGTTACGCACTTCAAGAGCGCTTTCCGCTTTAAAATAGAGTTTCCGCAGATTCTCCGGCAGATCGTTTAATCCCACCACATCCGAGCCTTCTTCAGGTTGGTTTTCCATGACTGTTGACATAAATTTACTGTTGTTTCCCCCATCATAAACAAAACAGGGGCATTTGGTCTAGCGAATGTTGATGTGTGAGGCAACGAAAAAGTGTTTCGAGGAAGGTTTCGGGCCTTCATGAACGGGTTCTTGCGTTAAAGAGTGATTACAGGTTAGTATTGAGACGTATGAGGTCTTGGAAATTCGCATTCATCTTTGCCATCGGAAGCCTGTGCCTGATCGGGGCCGGTAAGAAGGCGCAATCATTTATGGTCTCTTTCCATCTCGAAGGTGAGGAAGCCTCAGCTCCTAAATTTTCTCAGGGAATCCGACTCGGGTCCGAAGGGAAAGTTTATTACTTCCAGATAATGCCGACGTTCACCCACAAAGATATCGCGTGGTTTTATCCATTCGTTTCCAAGGACGGGCGTTCCTTTGGAGCCGCGTTCCAGTTGAACAGTGCTGCGACAAAGAGTCTCCAGGCTGTAACGATGAAGAACCAGGGCAAGTTGTTGGGGATTCGAATTCAGGATGCCCCCCTCCAGGCTGTGATGATGGATCGGCCGATCGATGACGGTGTGATCGTTTGTTGGGAAGGACTGGGGAAAAGTCATCTCCAAATGTTCAAACAAAAGTTCCCGCATGTCGAAGACTTGCAGAAAATACGGGGAAATGTCACTTCCCAGCGGTAAGTTTTGATTGTAGTGATCAGCCACACGAATTCGAACAGGCGCATTTAAAATTTATCCTACCTGCAGCCTGATATGCTAAAATCAATTTCCCGCACTGTCGTAATTTCGGCAATTGTCGCGTGTGTTTCTTCGTTCATTGCAAGCAATGCTTCGGCACAGCTCGAGCTCAAGCTGCCGACCAAGAACGATAAGATCTTTTCGGATGATCCTTCGCAATTCTACATGTACACCTACCGGACGTTTGAGGGGGCGAGTTCGAGACCCTGGAGCGCCGGGCGTTATGGATTTGTGAGGAACCAGAAGCGGACCGATGCGGGAATCGTGTTCACGAAGTTTCATGAGGGGGTTGATATTCGCCCTGTCGACCGTGATGCATCAGGCAACCCGCTGGATGTTGTGAGTTCTATTCTACCGGGGACTGTTGTTTACACAAGCAATAGCGCATTAGCGAGTAGTTACGGAAAGTATGTCGTTGTCGTCCATGATCAGGGACACGGCCCATTTTTCTCTCTCTATGCTCATCTCAGCTCAGTTTCCGCAAAATCCGGCCAGAAAGTGAAGGCGGGCAGCCCTTTAGGAATCATGGGATACACCGGAGCAGGGATCAACCGGGAGCGCTCTCATGTTCATCTTGAGTTAACAATTTTGCTGAGTGATCGATTCCAAAAATGGTATGATTTGCATTTTACTTCGCGGAATCTGCACGGGATCTACAATGGGTTCAACTTGACCGGGATGGATGTAGCCGGCCTTTTCCACGCCCACAAGGCCAACCCGGGAATCACCCTGCCGGAATTCGTTTCAAGGGTGGAAGCTTATTTTAAGGTAGCGGTTCCGAATCGTGGCCAACTTGAGATCGTAAAACGCTATCCCTGGCTATTGAAACCGGGCAGCGGAAACAACAGCTGGGAAATCACCTTTTCTTCCGAGGGATTGCCAACGGCGGTGGTTCCCTCGGGTAAATCTGTCACTTATCCAGCAGTCACCTGGGTAAAGCCCACAAACACGAATCACTCCTATCATACCCGTGATCGAATCATTGGAAGTGGAAGCAGTGCGAAGCTCTCGCCAAGTGGCTCCCGCTACATTCAGCTGATTACCGGTGACTTTTGACAAGTATGCAGCCCGTTGAGTGACGCTTTAAAAGAGTGAAGCCTTCCGAACAAAGTCCTTCTGAATACGCGATCAGCAGGATTGCGCAGGAAGCCACAGGAACTCGTGGATGGCAGGTCCGATTGCAACGTAAAGGGGTTAGACACCGTCAGTTCTTTTCAGATGCAGAGTGGGGAGGGGAAGAGGCGGCTCTGGAAAAGGCCCGACAGTTTCGAGACAGGTTAATTGCCCACACCGAGCGGGTCGTGTATCGCCGGACCACGGTGCGTTCGCAATCTGTAGTCACAAGCCGAAACAGCAGTGGTGTCGTGGGGGTTTCACGGATTTCGCAAACCAGCTCAAACGGCAATGAATACCACTTTTGGCAGGCTACCTGGTCACCTGAACCGGGTAAGAGGGAATCGCTTCGATATTCGGTCTTACAATACGGCGATGACGAAGCCTTTCGATTGGCATGCGAGGCCCGTAAAACTGGAATCGGAGGCAAAAACCGCAAAGATTAACCACTGCACGTGAAAAGGTTTTTCATCTTTCTCAAACGCATGACCATCACTCTCGTCGTGTTCTTCCTGATCGGATGCACGCTGCTCTATTTCGGGCAGGACCGACTCCTTTTCTTTCCCCGTGCCTATGGGAAGGATGCGGCGGCGTTGTTTGAACGTTATGAAAAGCTGCCGTTCGACATCGCAGGAGCTGGAAAACAATACGCCTACTATCAAGGGCCCGGGGATGTCCTGCCACAGAAACTTTGGATCGTCACCGGAGGTAACGGAGCGTTGGCACTCGGATGGGACTTTGTGGTCGCACCGGCACTGAAACAGAACTCGGACCACGGCTACCTGCTTATTGAGTATCCGGGGTATGGAGAAAATGAAGGCAAACCTTCCCGCCGGGAAATTCAGAATACCATTGAAGGCGCCGCGGTTGCTCTGGCTACCCATTTGGGCGTGGAAGTGGAAACTTTAAAAGCAAGGTCGAGTTTTCTCGGGCATTCGCTTGGTGCCGCCGTCGCTCTCGAGTGCGCGGCAAATTGGGGCAGAGGGGAAGTAATAGCGTTGGCTCCGTTCACATCAGTCAAAGCAATGGCGAACAGAATGGTCGGGCCGCTATCGTTTTTGTCCCGTCACCGATGGGACAATGAGGCTTCTCTCATTGCCATTGCTGGAATTGACGGTGCCCGGGTCATGATTTGTCACGGGGCGAATGATGAGATCGTTCCAGTCTCAATGGGAAGGGCTCTGAAAGAAGAGTTCCCTGATATCGTGACCTATTTCGAATACCCGAATCTCAGCCATAACAACATCGGCTATGAGTTGCGAGAACAACTGGCAAAGCAGCTGGCTCGTTGAAACCGCCGGTTTTCTGTTGTTGAGACCTTTGAAGCTGAATGCGAGAACGGAAAAGGCTTCCTGAGAAGTGCGTTCTTCAACTATGCATCATGGGTGCCTAAGAGAGTTGGAGGGTCGCTGAGTTCAATTTACACAAAACAACCGGAGCAATTGCTCGCTCCGGTTGTGGAAATTTATCTCAGGGGTTGATGATAAATCCCCTCAGTTGATCAGAATGGGACACGGAATCCCAAACGAACCAAAGTAAAGTCAGCACCGTCGTCTTCAACCCAGTTGTAAGTAGCGTCGGCGAATACACCGATGCAACCCCATGAATCAAAGCGAACGTCAATACCGCCACCAACGTCATAGAGACCGTTTGTGTGACCGTTTGTAACAACACCACCACCAACGAGAACGTATGGAGCGATGCACGCATCTTTCATTGGGAAACGGTAAACGAGGTTACCAGTAACAACGTGTTCTTCGGACTCAGTCGCAAGCACGCTGTAGCTAAGCTCAACGCCTACGTTCTCAGTGAGGAAGTAGCCAAGGCTGGCACCACCGCCGAGTTCGTCATCTCCTTCTTCAGGAAGAATACCTGCAAGGAAGCCGCTGAATTCAAAGCCGGGATCATAGCAGGCGCAGCCTGGATCGATGATCACTTTGCCTGAGTCGTATACCTCTTTACCGCTGCCAGCAACTCCAAGAGATGCTGTCGCAGCAAGAGCCGCCATGATTGTGAGTAGTTTTTTCATATTGTCAGTTCCAGAGTAGTGTCTAATTACCCAAGCGATCCTAGCGAAAGAAGTCAACATGACAAATGTTTTTTTTTGAAAATAACACGGCCCAAAAAGGACTTCTCTCGGAATTTACCTGCTTTAGACGTCTTCTTTTGGCTTGAAGATCACGATATTTGATTAAATGTGTGCCTTCGCTCGAATTGGGACAGATGTCTGAGTGGTTTAAGGAGCACGCTTGGAAAGCGTGTGTAGGGGTAACTCTACCGTGGGTTCGAATCCCACTCTGTCCGCCACCCCGTAATAGATCGCGGGGGGCTTCATAGTTCAGGAAGCACTTCGAGCGCCCGCGGGGCGGTTATTACAATAGGAGAAGCCTAGCCCCGGTTCCCAACTGCACAGGATCCTCTCTTCACTATCGATTCTGGAAGGCTTGCGGTGGTTTTTGCAAATTGGCCCCGTGTCCCCATTCCTTAATGGAGTGTCCGTTCCCGTAGAAAAAGGCGGCTCTCAATTCGTTTCGGTGTCGCCGTTGATGCTTGACTTTTCGGCGTGAAATATACTGACTGTTACAACGCTCCGAGTCTGGAGTGTGTAACCCGTTTTTCCGATGCCGATACGAACTTCGCTTTCACTTCTGCTCTGCATCTCCATTGTAGGTGTTCTACAGGGATCCGCGACAGGTCAGGACGTCCAACAAAAGGAACAGGCTGTCGCCAAAGAATACGCAAAGTCAGTTCTGGAAGTCTACCAATCCAAAGATGTAGAAAAGTTTTTCTCGTTGGCCTCCGCTCCGCCTCCTCAGTCGGTCATCGATCAGATCCTGCCGGGGAGTGGCCCCTACGAGCAGTTGTTTGGTGAAAAATCACCCGCATGGAAAGCGGTCGAATCATGGGATGGAGACCTGGGCGAAGTTATATTGGACCCTCAGGCATACATTGTTGTCCGTAAGCAGCCCAGCGCTTTCGGTCCTGAGAATCCGGATGTCTACAACTGTGTGCGCCTCAAATATGAAAAAGGAAGATGGCGATTGGACAAATTCTACCTCTTGCAACAAGCCAAAGTTGATAGCCCCGAATTCACGGAATTGACGCCTGGCTCAGTGCTTCATAATGAACTGAACCAAGTGACGGCGATGGTGATCCGTGCTTATCAGCAGCGCGACACCGCAACTATCAAAGCGCTCTCAGTCGAAGCAGGGCCATGGGCGTTGCGGGGGCAGTCTGAGAAACCGGAGGCCGAGCGCTTGTATTCCCAGTCAGAGTTGGACGGGATTATGGAATGGCAGGGCAGCCCCGGGCGTGTCTTCACGAATTACCTGGCCAAAGTGAAATTCGGCGAGACCGAAAAGGCGACACATTGGGTGCAGCTCGTCAATCTGAACGGCCCCTGGAAGCTGAAAGATATCAAGATCGAAGACAAATAAGCCATCTCACTGAATACGCACCCGCCCTTACATTACCGTGCGGTGCTTGATTTCGGCTGCCGGCAGGTCGCAAAATCGTCATGTGGATTTCAGCTATGGAAGGAGTGTGCCGCTTCCACTAGCCTTGTGGGATACTGGGCTTTCCGATGTCTATGGATCAGAACTGCGACCACATGACCCAGTGAATCCTCAGTTACTAACATTGCAAGCTTCCCAGAATGAAAATAAACCCCGTGTCCCCCCGGCTGTTTTGCCTGCTCATTGCGCCGTTCCTTTTGAGCCATGAGTTGTCCGCTTCCGAGAAGCCCAACGTTGTCCTCATCTTTGCCGATGACCTCGGTTATGGCGACTTGGGCTGTTACGGCGCAACCAAACTAAAGACACCACACATCGATAAGCTGGCTGTGGAAGGACGGAAGTTTACTGATGCGCATTCTGCCTCAGCTGTCTGTACGCCTTCCCGCTACGGCTTATTGACAGGCGAATACCCTTTCAGGGCGAAAGACGGAAGGGGGCTTTGGGGGCCGGCTCCGATAACATCTCCACTGCTGATTGATACAGAAACTCAGACCATCGCCGATGTTTTCAAGGCAGGTGGCTACAAGACGGCGGTGTTCGGAAAATGGCATTTGGGTTTCGGAACAGATAAGAATGACTGGCAGGAGCCGTTACGCCCCGGGCCACAGGATCTCGGCTTTGACTATTATTTTGGGATGCCGGTTGTGAACAGTGCGCCGCCTTATGTGTATGTGGAAAACGATCGGATCGTTGGCAGTGACCCCGATGATCCGATTGTGCACCTGGGCAGGAATGGAAAGGGAGTCACTCCCATCACAGCGATCCCGCCGGAGGCTGCCCAGCGCAGCGCGAATCAGTTTGGCGGGGCTGTCGAGGCCCACAAGTTGTTTAACGATTTTGAAGTCGGTACCACCCTCGCGGGAAAGGCAACCGACTGGATCAAAGAGCGCGGAGACAGTCCTTTCTTTCTCTACTTTTCCACAACCAATGTTCATCACCCGTTCACTCCTGCGGAACAATTCCAGGGAACCAGCGAGTGTGGGCCCTACGGCGACTTCGTACATGAGCTCGACTGGATCGTTGGCGAGGTGATGAAGAGTCTTGAAGAAAGCGGGGTGGCTGACAACACACTGATCATTTTTACCAGCGACAATGGCGGCATGTTCAATCATGGCGGGCGGCGTGCGGCAAAACTCGGCCACAAGATCAACGGCGATCTGCTGGGTTCCAAATTCGGGATTTGGGAAGGCGGTCATCGTGTGCCGTTCATCGCATGGTGGCCGGAGAAAATTGAAGCGGGGACGGTTTCGGACCAATTGGTTTGCAGCGTTGACTTGTTGGCAACTTTCTCCGCATTGACCGGACATAATCTCGCAGATTCCAAAGACAGCATCAACATGCTCTCCGCTCTGACCGGAGATCCGGAGAAAGCACTGCGCACGGAAATGTTTATGACACCGAACAAGCCTACTCACATGGCTCTTCGAAAAGGAAAGTGGATGTTTATCCCTGCGAAAAGTGATGGAGGGTTCCGTGGCTCAAAGCCCGGTGATCATGCGTGGGGAGGGGCCGCCGTCACCGCACTAGTTGATTCGCCCAACAGCGATATCGAGAACGGCAAAATTAAAAAAGGCGCAGCCCCGGCTCAGCTCTATGACCTTGATGCTGACGTCAATCAGACGAAGAATGTATACTACGAACATCCTGAAGTGACTCAGGAAATGGCTGCAGCGATCAAGTCAGCCAGACAAACGACTTCGGCCGGACGGGGGAAGTCTGCTCCTGAGGCGCCCCCGGCGTCCGCCAAAGCAAAGGGGCCCGGCCTCACCAAATACGATGACTTTGAACCCGTTGGCAATATTCACTACAGCTTCGAGTCAGGCGCGCTCGATGGATGGGAGGTCAGGGAAGGCGAATTTGGCCAGCCAGTGACCGCACTTGCTTCATTGAAAAGCCGGAAGAACGAGCCGTTTGCGCGACACGGTGAGCATCACCTTTCCACTCTGGTCCTGGCGAATGGTGAAAATCTTTCCGACAAACAAACCGGCGTTCTGCATTCGCCGCCTTTCAAATTAGTCGGCAACAAAGCGTCCTTTCTCGTTTCCGGTGGATTCGATGAGAAAAACCTCTACATCGCGTTGGTCGATGCAAAATCAGGGGATGTGTTGATCAAGGGTGGGGGAGCAAGGGATCATCGCATGCGGCGAATTGTGTGGGACGTTTCGAAATGGAAAGGTCGCACGGTTAAGTTCGAGATCGTGGACCGTTCCACGGGAGGCTGGGGGCATCTCAACGTCGATGACATTTCCGTGGAGGGCGAGACTGACACCGTTTCTGAATAAGCTGAATCCCATCAATCGTGGAGATCGCATTTTCACGAACGAACAGGGTCTGTTCGCCAAACAGCCCCTTGGTTGTTCGGACTGTGAATATTTCTGAGGAAAGAAGCGACGTATGGACCTGCTCAAAGGGATCGCCTATGTGGCGAGTTCAACGGTGATAGCGGAGGTTCCCGAACTGGGAAAAATCAGTAACCGGGAAGCGAGCAGTTTGACCGGTGCAGCACCTTTCAATCGGGACAGTGGACGATAGCGAGGCACCCGGACAATCCAGGGGGGGGGTGGCACAAGTCCGCCGCGCACTGTATATGCCTGCGATGTGCGGGATTCGACACAAGCCGATATTAAAGGCTCTTATCAAAGGCTTATCGAACGCAATAAACCTCATAAAGTGGCAATCACAGCTGTGATCCGAAAGCTAAATTGCCTGGTCAACCGGATACTTGTTGATCCTGGTTTCACTCCCGCATGAGTTCTTTTGCGATAGCGGTATCGGGAAACAATTTTAATTGAGTTTGTGCCGATGCTGGACCAAATCATGAATGGACAATTACCTGTATGCGAGATCGGATTCTTTCCGCAGTTAAGCTCATTTATGATCGGTGGAGCGCCCGATTTGGCCCCGCTGAATGGGGCATCATCATATTCATTCTGGCCGTAGTGTTTTGTTGCCTTGCGAACATCCTTTTCGGACAGACTCCCTGGCCGGATGAGGTTCGTGAACTGCTCGCAAACGGGGAAAAACTGGGGATTCGGCAAAGGATTGCGATTGGTTTTCGCTATGGGATCTGGTTCACGCTGGGGTGCGGGGTGTTTTTGCTTTTGCTGACGCCCTGGTGGGCGGTGAAGCGTGAGATGCCAGCCCCGCTACTGTTACCAAAAGGGCACAGGGTACCAGCCGGAGTCTTTTTCGTTGTTTTGGCTGCGGCGGTGGGAGTGGCTGCGTTCTACAGGATTCCGATGCTGGACCACAGTTTCTGGAACGACGAAGAACTGGCGTTTCGGAAGTTCAACTGGGGGGAATACCGCGTGGGGGAGAATGATGAACTCACGTTCAAGCGCGTGCCCTGGGATTATGCCTTTTTTTACAATATCTCGGGGAACAATCATGTCGCGCAGACGGTGGTGTCCAAGGCCACTCATGAAATGTGGATGGCGAAGCAGCCTGAGTCTGATTTTCCGGTCTTCAGTGAAGCGGCTGTCCGGATTGTACCTTTGATCTTTGGATTGCTGACGATCGTGGCTTTTGCGCTTGCTCTGAGATCTGTCGGACTGGGGGTCGCCGGATTGATTGTCGCCTGTTTGCTGACGTTTCATCCCTGGCATGTGGAATACAGTGTCGAAGCACGCGGCTATTCCGGAATGCTGTTTTTTGTAGTCCTCTCGTTCTGGGCGTTGGGGCGGGCGTTGCAGACTCCCAAATGGACATGGTGGCTGCTGTTCGGGGCGTTCCAGACGCTCTATCTGCTGCATTTTGCAGGAGCGATCTATCTCGCCGCAGCTACCAATTTGGTATTGGTGGCCGTGCTCTTTTTGAAGGGCCGGTATTTCGGAATGCGGCGTTGGTTTGTCGCCAGTATATTGAGTTTGATGGGCTTTGTAGTGGTCATGGCTCCGTCTTTGATGGCGATCTTTGAATACATGACCAAGGGAGGGGCGCATGATGGGGGAATTTCATTAAACTGGTTGATGGATCTGTGGACGCACATTTCTCTGGGAATGGCGCTTCACGGGGAGGACGCTTCTCTGGCCTGGGGCGTGGGTGGCCATGATTTGGCGATGAAATATCCCTACTTCACTGTTTTGTGGGAATGGATCGTGCCGGCATTTACTCTCTTTGTCGTGATTGGGGCGTGTCTGAGGCTGCGCTTTTTGACCGTATTTTTTGCCAGCCTGATCATTTCTGCTGTGTTGGCAATTGGCCATTCATTGTGGAACAAATCCGTTCTGATGGAGTGGTATTTGATTTACCTGGTGCTGGGCGTGGTTTTGGCCTTTGGATTGATCGGGGAATTTATTTATCGAGTCGTCTACAACTCCAGGCAGATACAGGGGGCTGCTACCGTGGGCGTGGCTTTGCTGATCCTCTTCTTTTTCGGAGCCGTGACTTATCCACAACGGAATGCGATCCGGTTTCATGATCTTGAACCGATGAGGCAGGCTGTGGCAACGGTCCGGGGGGAAGCCCCGGCCTTGTCTGCCGGGCAAAAACTGATTCTCACGGCTTCCGTCGGGCCGGGAGCGGATCAATTGAAAAGTTATGATCCCCGGGTTCACAGTTGTCATGATCTGGCGGAGTTCAGAGCTGTGGAAGCCCTGGCCGAGAAGTCAGGGCGGCCGTTGGCTGTCTATTGTTGCGGGCCCAAGGTCTTAAAACAGCGGGATGGTGAACTTTTTGCTGAAGTGACTGAATCGGGAAAGTTTACCCGTGTAGCCACTCTCAAAGGGGTGGATGAATTTTGGGGGCTCCAGATTTTTGAGTTGAAAAAGTAAATCCGGGCGCAGTCGGTAGGGAATGGCGTTGTGGGCGCAAACGCCGCTTGAGTTTGGCACAATTCTAGCGAAAAGTCGGCCATGTCCGAAATGCCGAGTGATCGCAAAAACGCTGGAGTTCTCATTCCGGTATTCTCGATCCGTACGGAGCACGATCTGGGGATCGGTGATGTTGCTGGATTGCGGGAGTTCATCGAATGGTCCGCCGAGACGGGGCTTGAGTTTGTGCAGTTGCTGCCGATCAACGAAACCGGCACTGATAACTCGCCTTACAATGCGATCAGTTCTGTTGCTCTGGAACCGTTGACGATCGATTGCTCTCCGGAGGGGCTGACAGATCTGTCTGCAGAGGTCTATGAAGAAGTGCTCGCCAATTATGACATTCGACATCTTCGTATTGGAGGAGTGAAGTATGATAAGGTGCGCCTCCTGAAGCTGGATTTGTTATGGCGCGGGTTTACAGTGTTCGAAGCGGAACATTTCCAGCGCGGCACCCCGCGGGACGTTGAGTTTCACGCTTTTTGCAACGCGGAATCTGAGTGGTTGGGAGACTATTGCCTGTATCGCCTTCTCATGGACATGGAAGGTGGAAAGCAGAGTTGGCAGGAGTGGAGCCCGAACTACAATGAAGTTGGGAAGGCGAGGGAGTTTGTGGATCGTCTGCTGGAAGTTGAGCCGGATAAGTCTGAACGCCAATTGGTTTACTATGCTTACATCCAATGGGTAGCCTACCAGCAGTGGAGAGAGGTGGCGGCATTTGCAAAGGACAAAGGTGTTCGTTTGATGGGGGATATTCCGTTCGGAGTCAGTCTGAACAGTGCGGATGTTTTCGGAAACCCGTCCATCTTCAACCTCGACTGGTATGGGGGAGCTCCTCCTGAAACGTTGTTCAAGGACGATGAATTCGTCCAGAAATGGGGGCAGAACTGGGGGATTCCACTTTATCACTGGGATGTGCTGCAGGACAAAGACTATGGGTGGTGGCGTCAGCGTGTTGGCAAGACCGTCGAGATATTCTCGATGTTTCGCGTTGATCATGCGTTGGGATTCTACCGCATTTATTCTTTCCCGTGGAATCCGGTGAGGAACGGGGAATTTTTACCCCTGACAGAGGATGAAGCCGCAAAGCGCTGCGACGGTAACCGGCCGGGGTTCAAGCCGCGCAGTGATGATTCGTATGAGGATGCGCAGGCGAACCGGCATCAGGGGGAGGTATATCTCAAGATGTTGCAGGAGGCTGCTGACGGGGCTGAAGTAATAGCCGAAGATCTGGGGATGGTCCCTAACTATGTCCGGCCGAGTCTTGCTGAATTGAAGCTGGCAGGGATGAAGATTCCGCAGTGGGAGTTTTCGAACGGGGGCGTCACGCCGGGAAGCGAATATCCTCACATTTCGTTTGCGACATATGCCACGCATGATCACGCGCCGTTGAAGGCACAGTGGGAGGAGAAGCGGGCTCAAATGGAGAGCGCCGCCTATGAAAGCCCGGAGTGGTGGGAGGCTCACAATTTCCTGAAAGCGTTGAGCGACTATTCAGGGATGGAGTTTGATCCTGCTCATCCGAGGGAATTTAATGATGAGGTGCGGGAGACTTTACTGAAGGCGCTCTTTGCCAGCAACAGCCGGGATGTCGGGGTGATGATTTCGGATGTGTTTGGAATGACTGAGCGAATCAATGTGCCCGGGATCATGGACGGAGTGAACTGGGCCTGGCGTTTGGATATGACAGTCGAGGAGCTCCGCAAGAACCCGCACTGGTCCTACATCAGTCGCCGGGTTCGTAAGCTGCTCCGGGATGCAGGCCGGACCGAGGCGTAATTGGTTTCGCTTTCTTTTGGCTCTGTTGTCCGGCAATTTGAATTTTGTCGGTTCCACCAATCGTGATTCCCGTTTCTATTCCAATGTATGTGAATAGTGTAACCGTTTTCCAACGGCTTGCGTCTTTCACCATCAATGAGTATCGATCCGCCGCCATTGCCTCCGAAAGTCCGGTTTTTTGCCGCGGTGCGGAATCTGGCATTCATCGGGCTCTTTGCGGGGGCAATTGGCTATGCCATCTCACATCTGTGGAAGCCTGAACCTGCACCTCAGGTCTCGGTGATTGAAGACGGCGCGAATCTGATCTCAAAGGAAGTGGATGGAGCTTTTGCCGGTCGATGGGAAAAGGAGGAAATCAGACCAGTCGGGAAGGCTGATGATCTGACGGTGATGCGCCGGCTCAGTCTTGCGCTCACGGGGGCCGGGCCTTCTGTGGAGGAAATCAGGCATTTCGAAAGCCAGCCGGAGGAGGTTCGGGTTCAGTGGTGGACAAATTTCCTGCTGAATGATCGACGTACGACCTCGTATCTAGCGGAGAGATACGGCAGGGCGTTTGTCGGGACAGAAAACGGTCCCTTCATTGTCTATCGTCGCAATCGACTGGTTCGTTGGCTGGATGATCAGATCTATGCGAACCGTCCTTATGATGAACTGGTGTACGACTTGATTGCTGCGGACGGGATCTGGACCACCAATCCTGAGGCGAATTTTCTGACAGCAACAATTGATCAGAACAATCAAGGTGAGGGGCCTGATCAGGTGAAGCTGGCTGCGCGGACGACGCGTGCCTTTCTCGGTGTGCGGATTGACTGCGTGCAATGTCACGATGATATGTTTGGCGATCGCTGGAAGCAGCAGGATTTCCACCAACTGGCCGCCTTCTTTTCACAGGCGAAGATGGGTGTCACCGGTGTGCAGGACAGTCCCAAGTTGGAGCATACAGTTCGCTATCGTGGAGAAATGGAAGAAGTCCCCGTGGTGGCGCTCGCCCCATATTCCCCCGAGCTGATGCCAAAGGAAGGGAATCTACGAGACCGTTTGGCGGCGTGGACAACTCACAAGGAGAATGATGCGTTTGCCCGGGCTGCGGTGAACCGGGTCTGGGCGTTGATGTTTAATCAACCACTGGTTGATCCGATCGACAATATCCCGCTTGAAGGTCCTTATCCCGCGGGTTTGGAAATTCTGGCACATGATTTTGTCGAGAACGGTTATGACTTGCACCGCCTGATCCGGGTGATTGCCGCGACTGAAGTTTTTCAGTTGGATAGCCGGTCGATTGATCCCGGTAATCCGATTCAGCCTGAGCATGAAGCCAACTGGGCCGCCTTTCCCATGACGCCACTGCGTCCTGAGCAGGTGGCAGAGAGCGTCATTCAGTCGTCGATTCTGAGCCCACTGGATGCTGATTCACATATCATAGAACGGGTGCGTGAGTTTGCAGAGACGAATGATTTTGTGCAGAGATATGGTGATTTAGGTGAAGATGAGTTTGGCGTGCAGACGGGAACGATCCCTCAACGGCTCTTGATGATGAACGGGAAGCTGGTCAGGGAAAGAACGAAGGAGAACCCGGTGATGAATGCTTCGACTCGTATCGGGTTTTTGGCGAAGGATGACCCGAGCGCGATCGAAATGGCTTACATGGCCATTCTGAGTCGACGTCCGACTCCGAGAGAAAGTGAACACTTTGAAACAGTTCTTGGCGGGAAAAAGGGGAAGCAGCGAAACCGCGCTATGGAAGACATTTACTGGGCGTTAATCAATTCAACGGAATTCACCTGGAATCACTGACCGTCGGGCGAGTTTAGCCTTTCTCACTCCAATCAAGAATCACCCTATGGACCAGAAACTATTTCCCTACGAATGCGGGACAGCGGATCACTTTTCGCGTCGTACATTGCTCCAGGCAGCGGGGCTTTCGGGCTTGTCGTGGTTGACACCGATGGCCGATCTACTCGCCACCGAGGCTGACAGAGCCAGCGATACATTTGTCCCGGCCAAGTCAATCATCATCTTGTGGATGGCGGGTGGTCCGAGTCAAATCGACACATTTGACCCCCATCCCGGGAAGAAAATAGCTGCGGACACCAAAGCGATCGAGTCGGCTGTGAAGGGAGTCTTCCTGAATGAGCACCTCAGTCAAACTGCGGAAATGATGGAGGATATCTCGCTGGTGCGATCTGTAGTCAGCCGGGAAGGGGATCACGAACGGGCCAGCTACAACATCAAGACCGGGTATCGACCGGACCCTACCGTTTTGCATCCTTCTGTTGGGTCGATCATCTGCCATGAGATGCCTGATGCCAATATTGATATTCCGACTCACATCTCGATTTCGCCCGGACAATTTCCTTCACGGGGAGGTTATCTGGGTGCGAACTTTGATGCGTTCAAAATGGGGGATCCGACCAATGATGTCCCGGATGTCATTTCCTATTTGCCCGAGGATCGGGAGACGCTGCGAATGGAGAGTTTATCGGTAGTGGAAGGTGTTTTTTCGCGCGGCCGCCCTGCCGATTTGGATGAAAGGAGGACGCTTCACAAGGCTTCAATCGCCAAGGCAAAGCGAATGATGACGTCCGAGCAGTTGTCGGCGTTTGACGTAAAGGAAGTGCCGAAGGCTGAGCGCGAGGCATTTGGTGACAGTCCGTTTGGTCGGGGATGTCTTGCCGCGACCCGATTGGTTGAGGCCGGGGTAAGGTGTGTCGAGGTGACCCTGAATGGATGGGATACGCACCTTAACAATACTGAACAATCAATGAAACAGACTGCCATTCTCGATCCGGCATTTGCCACACTGATTAAGACTCTTAAGGCGAAGAGGCTTCTTGACAGCACTCTTGTGCTTTGTGGAGGTGAATTTGGCAGAACTCCCATCATGAACGGAGTTGATGGGAGGGACCATTGGCCGCACGGCTTCAGTATGGCATTGGCAGGTGGCGGGATCAAAGGCGGTCGTGTCATTGGAGAAACCGACCCCGAGGGGACTAGCAAAGATCCGGCTGGTAAGGTGTTCGTAAACGATATCCATGCCACGATTCAGGACGCCTTTGGCATTGAATACGATAAAAAGGTGATGACTCCAGTAAACCGTCCAATTGCGCTGAGTGACGGATTTCCCATAGATGAACTCCTTCTGTAAGTGATTTATTGAAGCGGTGGTTGTTGAACTCTGAAATGGCGGTTCTTCTATTCGTTGCCGTGGCATTGAATTGAGAGAGTTTTCCACTATCTTTAGCGACCTGATGCTACTTCGTTTCATTCCTATCAGCGTCTTTGCTGGCGCTCTGCTTCAAATTCCCTTTGCTACGGCCCAAGACAACAATGTTTCGCTGGCGCGTGCAGCGGTTGGTGAAAGTATCGGCGAAACCTATCTGGAGCCTTATCGCAGCATTGAGATTTCTGCCATTGAGGGTGGGTTTATCACGGAAATCCTTGTGAAGGAAGGGGAGGCTGTTGAAGCGGAGCAGCCATTGGTGAAGCTGGATTCAAAGCTAATCCAGGGGCAGTTGGATATCTTTACGGCTCAGAGTCAGAACAAGGGGCGAATTGTTGCTGCGCAGGCTGAATTTGATCAACAGAAAGAGCGCTACGAAAAACTGGAAGTGCTATCCAAGCGTGGGACTTCAAATAAAGCAGAACTCAGCAGAGAGTTTGCGATCCTCAAGACTTATGAGGGAAACCTTCTGTCGGCCCAGGAAGATATCAAAGTTTTCGAACTTCAGGCAGCTCGTGCCAGGAAGGAGCTGGAGCGCAGAACATTGAAAAGCCCCATTGCGGGAACGGTTGTGAAGATTACCAAGGATGTTGCGGAATCAGTGATTAGTGGAAGGGTTTCGAGTTCTTCTACCGAGCAGTCAGAGGACTACCTTGTTCGGGTCGTTCAAATATCCCAGCTTAAAGCCACTGCTTTTTTGCCTTACAGATTGACTGCTGCTTTGAAGGCTGGTGATCTATTGACGGTTGAAGTTTATGGGCCGGGGCAAGCGGTGAGAGCGCCGGGCAAGATCGAATACATCGCCCCACTCATCGACCCTGCCACGTCGACAATCGCGGTCCGAGTGGTGATTGACAATCAGGCGGAGAAATTGACAAGTGGATCTCCGGCCAAAGTTTTACTACCCGAATCATAAGGCTGTAGTAGAGTCGGCCCCCGATAACGAAAATTTTATGAGTAAGAAAAAGACAGTCGACAATGAAGTCGTCCGAGTGAAATACGATTCCAGCGCCGCGCTATTTGCAAGCCAGGTAATATTAAGCTCAAACAAGGAGGATATTGTCCTCGATTTTTCATCAGGTATTATCAACTCTGAATCAGGGGATGCGGATCGCGTTCTTCCAATTCACACCCGTATTGCCTTGACTCGCTCCGGAGCAGCCCGCCTTCAAAGCCTGTTGACCCGCGCGCTCGCTAAGCCCGACGAAGTCGTCGAAGATTAACGACGAAGTCTTTCGGGCCGGACGTCGGGCGATCTGTCTCATCACCTATGATATTGAGCAATCAAGTTGATTGCTTGCCAATTATAGTGGGTGGCTGGGCGAGAAGTCCCAACAGCGACATTCCGAAGAAAATGTAGAGTTCAGGGATGGGGAGTCCTGAGAAACCAAGAACCAGCCCGAGAATTGCTGAAAGTTCGGCCAGTGCCAGTGAAACGACATAGCTCGGTAAGGCAATGGCAGGCTTGTTTGCGGTAATCACGAATCGGATCGTGAAACTCACCACCAGTGATATTACTCCTGCAATTAGAAAAACCGGCTTCAAAGTCCGATCAGGATCCGGGGCTTCAGCCGTGGGTTCGCCTCCCTGCATCTTCAAAATAACGAAGTACATGATCACTGATTGGATAAGAGCGAACCAAATGATCCAGACAACGAGGCGGGATGATTTAAGTTTGAGATGGTTTTCCATAAAGCGTTACCGAGAAAGACGGAGACTGAAGTAGGGGTGGGGAAGGACTACGCATCTGTCGAAGTCCAATTCAACTGCAATCCGCAATTTCGAAGAGTTTCCTGAAGCGTTTAAGGGGGAGTCAGGCACCCGCACGCTTCGCATTTCAGTGAGTGAAAGGGCGGGGCGATAAGGACTTACCGGCCCTATGAAGATATGACAATGTTAGATCGGGTAAGTTTTGGGAGGATTCACTTGCACCATGTTCAGGGTGTGATTTGATGGTCAGTCGCCCTGAATCTGCATCCGGAACGACCTTTATCCGATCCCTTTATCTTATTTCCAACTTTCCATCTTCGGAATCGCTCTTTTATGTGGCGGGCAATCCTTGGGCACTGACGGCGTTGATTTCACCAATCGCGAAGAGATCACTTCAAAGAGTTCGGAAAACGGAACGGTGACCTTGAAGTGGTCGGATTTTGAAGGTGAGGTCTTCACACTGCAGCAGTCGGATTCTGAGGCATTCGAAAAACCGGTGATCCGCTATTCAGGGAAGGATGCGAGTTCTGTAATAAGCGGGCTCGCTGAGGGAACTCATTTCTTTCGAGTGGGGCAAAATGGGAAGGGGAATTGGTCCGCTCCGCTGGAGGTTACGGTTAAGTTTTTTCCAAGAGACAAACTTGTGTTGTTACTTGTGCTGGGGGCGGTTGTGGTCCTTTGCACAATGGGAGCTATCGTAGGTGGCTGGATAAAAACCAAACGAGAAGGAGAGGAGGTATAATGGAAGACGGGTTCTCAATTTCGCGGACGACTGGATGGATCGTCGTGATTCTTCTCGGCTTGTTTTGGATCGCTCTAGGTGTTCTGTGGGGAAGAAAGGCGAAAAATTCTGAAGGCTTTATGCTGGCGGGCCGGAACGTTGGATTGTCTCTGGGGTCGGCGACGGCGATGGCTACCTGGGTGACATCCAACACTACAATGTTGGCACCGGTTTTTGCTCTGACTCTGGGGGTCTGGGGAATGCTGGCATATTCAACCGCGAGCTTCGGGTTGATTTTGTTTGCTCTGTTTGCAGGTCGCATTCGGACGCTCTTGCCACAAGGTGTCACTGCCGGGGATTTCTTCCGTCTCCGTTACGGGAGGTTCGGGTGGTCTCTTTTCCTGGTTATTACGATGTTATATTCTCTGTCCTGGCTTGTGAGCATGGCCATTGCCGGTGGTGATTTACTGAATGCCCTTGCAGGCATTCCTTACCTACAGGGGATGAGTTTGATACTGCTTGTTTGCGTGCTCTATACGTTGTTCGGTGGTCTCTACGCGGTGATTGGTACCGATTTTATTCAAAGCCTCATCATTCTGGTTGGGATCGTCTTCATCGGGGGACTGGTGGTGACAAAGCTTGATTTTTCAACAGCCTACGAACACGTGGTTACCCATCAGCCGTCGTTGATTCAAATTGGGATGCCGGCTGCGCTTCTCGCGGTTTTCAACAACATGTTGTTTGGGTTTGGAGAGGTCTTTCATAACAATGTTTGGTGGTCCCGGGCTTTTGCTATGCGCAAGAAGATTGCACCCAAAGCGTTTTTTCTTTCAGGTCTACTCTGGTTCCCGATACCGATTGCTGCTGGCTTTATTGCATTGGCAGCGGGTCCACTGGGAATCAATATCCCTGACGAAAATCAAACGGGGCCAGTGGTAGCCACGGCAGTGATGTCCATGTCAGGACTCGGATCAGTTGCCGGTATTTTGATTCTTGTGGTGCTTTTTTGTTCGATGGCTTCGTCGATAGATTCACTCCTCGCTGCCACATCAGACCTTTTGATCAAAGATGTTCAGGGCGGATTATTTGGAGTTAAGATTAGCGAAGGGCGATTTCGGCGGTCTGCCGGAGGTGTCATCATTGGAGTTGGGATTCTAACGTGGTTACTCGCTGCTCCGCATTGGCCGATTATTAAAGCTCTCTTCATTTCCGGCCCATTGGTTGGTAGTCTTATCTGGCCGGTAATAGCCGGCCTCTTTTGGCGTCAGATTAATCGCAAGATCGTTTTGGGCGGAATCGTTGCGGGGAGTTTGCTTGGAGTTTGGGCATATTTTTCACTTGGGTGGTTTACGGCATCTCTTGTGGGAGCCGGGGTGTCAATGGCGGCGACTCTTGTGGCACGCTTGGTTAGCCCCTCAGTGTTTCCTGACCCAAAAACTGAAACAGAAATTTAGATCATGTTTTCCGAATCATTCCTTCAAATTTTAATTGTTGGCGCTCTGGGCTGGACCGCACTTGGAGCTTTGGCCCTCATTGTGCTTCTCACTGTCGACTGGTTACGAGGCACACTCTGGTAGATCCACCGTCTCGAAGGAAAACTAATTGGTCATGAAAGAAACTCCATTCCCCGAAAAGGCAGAACGTCCCAGCATTAAACCGCCGGAGGATTCCGAGGCGATTCAACCTGAACCGGGTGATCTATTTGAAAGCAATCCGGTTGATCTCACCGTTTTGAATGAGTTGCAAAACGTCAATATTTTAGAGGCCAGTCAATTCACCTTCGAGCAGGTCACCGAACTCTGTAAGCTGGCTGCCGTTCTTGAGAAGATAAAGATCTGGCCCTACCACCCGTTGGACGGGAAGATTGCAGTTACTGCCTTTTTTGAAGCATCGACGCGCACCCGAACCAGCTTTGAGAGTGCGTTTCTGCGGTTGGACGGAAAGGTTATTTCAATTGCAGACGGCAATACAACCGGTCAGGCGAAAGGGGAATCCCTTGCTGATATTGGTGAAATGTTCAACGCATATGCCGACTGTGTCATTATGCGGCACACTAAATCCACTGCTCCTGAAGAGATTCTGCAGAACCTAAGGATACCGCTGATCAATGCGGGGAATGGGTCAGGCGAACATCCCACTCAGGCTCTTGCAGACTGGTTTGCGCTTCTCAAATGGAATCCCCAATTGGCTTCCCCCCGGCAACCGGGAAGCAAAAAGATGAATCTCGGAATCCTAGGGACGCCCGGGTCAATGCGGGCTGTAAAGTCGTTTTTGTTGATGTCCCTTCTCTTTCAAGAGCATATCGGAAAGGTGACTGTCATATCCGAGATGGCCGATCCTTTCGGTGAAGATGTGATCGAACGTTTGAAGAATGCGAATATCGACTACGAAGTTTCCAATGATGTGAGGGAACACTTACCAAGTCTCGACGTGATCTACATGAATTCGATCGCATTTCTTGGGGACTCCTACAAGAACATGGACAGCCGATTCAAGTTGAACTCGGAAAGTCCAATCAAGGAAAGCGCCGTGATATTACACCCGCTTGCTAGACTTGATGAGCTTGATACCTCTTTGGACAAGACTCCACACAATCTCTATTTCTCCCAGGCACATGGTGCTGTCTTTATCAGACAGGCGCTACTCTTATCAGTGTTAGGCCGCTTAAAGGCACTGCCCAACCTGATGGATCTGGATATTAACACCACTTCGTAATCTTTCTCTCTTATGTGCGGCATTGCCGGCCATTTTTCGGCCAACCCTCTCTCGGAATCAACTCCTGACATTCTTGAAGGTCAGTTAAATACTATTGTTCATCGTGGACCTGACGGCAACGGGCAGTTTGTGCTTCGTGACAAGGGGGTCGCGCTCGGACATACCCGTTTGGCGATCAATGACCTCGAAGGTGGCTGTCAGCCACTTCATGCAGTTGATGACCGGTTTATTCTGACAACGAATGGTGAGTTCTATGACTTTAAGCGTCATCGTTCGACGCTCATGGCGAATGGCGACCGGTTTCTCACCAAATCTGATTCTGAGATAGCGATAGGACTCTACCGAAAGTTTGGCCTCGATTTTACCGAGCATCTACGGGGGGAGTTCGCCTTTGCACTCTACGACAGGCAGAGCGACGAACTCATTTTGATCCGTGACCGTTTTGGAGTGAGGCCGCTTTTCTATTGGGTCTCTTCTGACAAGAGTACCATTGTTTATGGTTCAGAAGCAAAAGCCGTGCTCGCTCATCCTGATGTCCCGGCAAAACTCGATGCCAAGGCCGCTTTGCATCAGTTAATGCAAACGATTGCTCCAGGGATGAGTGCGTTTGAAAATGTCGTGTCTCTGGCACCCGGGCATTTTCTCAGAATCCGGAAACGCGGAGGGAAGTTGGATATTCACCAGGAGCGCTATTGGGATTTTGAGTTCCCACATGAGGAAGAGCGCACCCAGGACTTTGATGAGCAGGAATATATCGAAAGGGTACGTGATGAATTGATTCGAGCGATCGTCCTCAGATTGGAGGCGGACGTGCCTGTGGGGTGTTACCTTTCAGGAGGTATTGATTCCTGTTGTATCCTCGGCTTGGCAACTGGAGCAATGCAGTCGCCGACTAAGGCTTACACCATTTCGTTCGATGATGATGCCTATGACGAAGCACCGATTGCCCGGGAGATGGCGGAATCGATGGGTGCTGATCAGGAAGTCATTAATCTAAAGGCTGCCGACCTTTATGGCGAAAACTACGTAAAAACGGTTTGGCATGCGGAGCGCACTTTCTACAACACACTGGGCGTGGCTAAGAATCTGATGTCGAAACGAGTCTGGGATTCAGGCTATCGCTGTGTGATCACTGGTGAAGGGGCTGATGAGTTATTTGCGGGGTATCCGGCATTGAAGCGGGATATGTTTCTGCATGGCTTAAGTCATGAACCGGAAGGGGTGCGTGCTGAATACCAGCAAGCGCTTGAAAAGACCAATAAGCTTTTCAAAGGGGCTATCCTGGCAGAAAACCAACGGCAACATTCGTCTTGGAACTCCCTTTGCGGATTTACGCCGTCCTGGATTCAACCGTGGATGGACACGCTTGACCTCGCCAGACCGTTGTTGTCTGATGAACTGCAACGGGATCTGAAAGACTACGATCCAATTGATGAAATCGCTTCACGGATCGATGGATCAATGCTCGAAGGACGCCACCCTCTGGACATAGCTCAATACACTTGGAGTAAATGTCAGTTGGAAGGTCAGATCTTAAACTGGGGTGGAGATCGGGTTGATATGGCGAATTCCATGGAATCCCGTCCTGCATTTCTTGATCATCATCTTGCCGCAGTGGCAGTGGATGTGCCGCCGAGCCTCCGTATCAAGGGGAACGTAGAAAAGCATGTTTTAAGGGAAGCAGTTAAAGGTGTGTTGCCTGAAGTCCTCTACAAACGGGAGAAATTTGCGTTCATGGCTCCACCTGCGCACACTGATCAATCCAAAATGGCTAAAGTTGAGGAGTTGATTCATGAATACCTTGACGAAAACACAGTTGGGGAAGCCGGGATTTGTTCACCAGAGCGGGTTGGCAACTTCCTCACTGAATACCGCGAGGACAAAGACCCGACCTCTCTCGTTAGAAAAGACACGTTGCTGAATCATTTGCTGACCCTTCATATTCTCCATCGGCAATTTATCGTTTCATGAGTGAGTTGAGCGTCGACATCGAGAGAATAAAAAAGGACATTCTGGATCTTGCCAAAATAGGCTATGACGAACGGGATCGTGGAATCTACCGTATGGCCTTTACGGCAAAGGATATGGAGGCAAAGCTCTGGCTCCTCCATCGAATCGAAGAGTGTAATCTTAAGACCCAAACCGACGGAGCTGCCAATATTTCCGGGATTCTCTCAGGCAAAGAGGACTCTCCCCGTGTCTTTGTGGGTTCTCACATCGATACTGTTCCATGCGCCGGAATGTTTGACGGTACGCTGGGGGTTGTCGTCGGGTTGGAATGTCTTCGGAGGCTTAAAGAATCCGGCCAAACATTGAAACGGACGATTGAACTTATTGCTTTCAGTGATGAGGAGGGGCGCTTTGGAGGGACATTTGGTTCTGAAGCCTTTACTGGGCTGCTCTCACTCGAAAAAGTCCGAAGTGCAGCTGATTTGAACGGTATTCCGCTTCAGGATGCGATGTTGGAACACGGATTGGATCCAATGAAGGCTCTCGAGGCGCGACGTTCCCCTTCAGAAATTGACTCATATCTCGAACTTCATATCGAGCAGGGGCCAGTCCTCGATGAACAGCATCTTCAAGTCGGGATAGTCGAGAACATCACGGGACTGCAATCCTGGTCGCTCCGGTTCGACGGTGAAACGAATCATGCCGGCACCACACCGATGGACTACCGGAAAGATGCATTTATGGGGCTGGCCGATTTTGCGCACGAGCTTCCGCGTATTCTTGAAGAAAACGGAGGCGAAAACAGCCGGGCTACGATAGGTAATGCTGAAATTCTTCCCGGGGCTCCAAATTCTGTCCCGGGAGCTGTGGAGTTTTCGCTCGACTTCAGGGACCCTTCCCAGGATGTGCTGGGAGAACTCTCTTTGGCTTTTCAGAAAGCGTTGGCTGCCATCTCGCGCCGCCGCCGACTCCAGTTTGAGGTGCATATTCAAGGAGAAATCCTTCCCGTTGCATCCGATGAGCGGATCACAGGAATTTTGAAAGAGGAAGCAGACCGACTTTCTTTACGTTCTCTGCCGATGCTTAGTGGTGCGGCTCACGACGCCCAGTTGGTGGGCCGAATTGCACCGATGGCGATGATTTTTGTCCCCAGTCGAGGGGGAATGAGCCATTCGCCGGATGAGTGGACTTCGTGGGAAGATATTGAAGCGGGGGCAAATCTAATGCTGGCCACACTTTGCAAACTGGCAGGCTAGTTTTAGGGTGGTCTTATGACAGAATTTCCCAAAGTGGACCCGTTGCGTAAGATCTATCGGGATTCCTTCATTGAAAACCCGAAGCATCAGACAGATCTAAGCAATCGCGACACTGCGTTGCTTTGTATTGATATGCAATACCTTGATGCTGCCGAAGGGCATGGACTTTTCAAGGACTATGAGAGTTCTCCAATTCCTCTAGAGGAGATGCAGTATTATTTTAATCGACTGCGGGAAACCGTTCTTCCCAACGTTCACAATCTTCAAAATTGTTTTCGGCAGCACGGGCTTGAGGTGATTCATGTCCGGATTCAGTCTCTTACTCAAGATGGTCGGGACCGTTCCAAGGGGCATAGACGACTTGAGCTTCACGCTGCGCCCGGCTCCGGTGATGCGTGCTTCCTTGAGGAAGTAGCCCCTGTAGGGGATGAAATTATTATCAACAAGACCGCGAGTGGTGTCTTTTCTTCAACAAACCTTCACTACGTACTCGGAAACATGGGGATCAGCTCCCTTTATGTCGTTGGCGTTTATACCAATGAGTGCGTGGAGACGACTGTGAGGGCAGCATGTGATTTGGGGTATCTTGTTACTATGGTTGATGATTGTTGCGCTACCCAGACGCCGGAACTTCACGATGCCAGTCTCAAGACCCTGAGGAACAGGTACGCGAGAATTGTCGAAACGGAAGAGGCTATGAGGGATATCGAATCCTACGTGAGCCAGCGCGATTGATTGGTCTCGCAATTAATTAGTTTTTAATTTTAATAAAAAGATTGCAGCGCCCCGTTGTCTAAGATAGTTTATAATTTTAAGAAAATTTATAATTATGGGACGGTTTATTGGCTTTTTGGGGATCTTCTGCCTGCTTTTGGTGGGGGTGACTTCGCGATTTCCTCATCTTTATAAGGAGCTTGAGAATGCGGTCGGAGCTGAGCACTTTGTTCTAAGCGATGCAAACCTTGATCTGTTTTGGGCAAAAAGCCTTGCTCGCGTGAATAATCTGAGGTCTCCGCTTTCTCTGGAGCCTTTGACTGCTGACGCCGAAATTCAAGATGCATTGAGTCGTTTTGTGGCTTCAAAAAGCCAACCTGGTTCAATTCCGTTACAAGAGATTTTTGATCATTTACAGAGTTTATTCCCAGGAGCACAATTTCTTTCGGCGAATGTCTCGCACAGCTTTTCGGAATTGGGATTGGTTGACTCGGTGGCGATGTGGCAGGATGTAACAAGTGCGGACTATGAGTCTCTTAGCTTGACTCTTTTTAAGAGCGGCCATCGCTTCGGCTGTATTTCAATTTTGTCAAAAAGACTCCCAAAATTTGACGTTTCCGTAGCGAATGAAAAGGGCGGACGGTTTTTTAATAGTTGTCCGCATTGCAGAAATACTCACGCCGTTGAGTTGGATAAGAAGTCACGAACGCTGATTCTGGCATGTCCAGATTGCCAACAGTCTTATGATGTCCTCGCTGCGGACACTCAAGGGATGTTTTATCGTGCGAATGATTTTTTACTTGGCTTCGAGTTGCCTCGATTGATGGGAAGTCAGGGGGTGGATTATTCATCGCCTTCCGAAGAATTGTTACTCTTAATCTGGCGCACTGTAGTGAATCATTGCGAATATGAAGATGATACCAGCCGTGCTTCGCAGCGTGAGGCTTGGAAAACCCCTGATCAAACATGGTTGGAGCGTTCTGGTGATTGCGAGGATACTTCGATATTGTTGGCTGATTCGTTAATATCAGCAGGGTTTGAAGCACGTGTTGCAATTGGTTGGAATGAAACCATCGGTCAGCATGCGTGGTGTGTGGCGAAGGTTGGCGAAACTCAATACTTGCTGGAGTCTACAATTCAGGATGGGAAAAATGTGCGTTTACTTACAACCGAAATGGCTGCAGGCGAATACCGCCCGGAGCAGTTGTTTGATCGTGGAAATCTGTATTTCCGTCGGGTGGGCTTGATGAATAAACTGGTGGATTACTGGTCTGGGGAAAATTGGAAACCAGTTGGCTTTTCTGATCACATAAATATCTCTAAGGTGATTTCCGGCAGAGTGGCGGAGTGATTCTTCGGTGGTAGGTTGCGCTCGATGGATGAGTTCAAAGGAATGCCGCCGGATCGAGGTCCTCAAACTCGTGGTGAAAAATTTTTTGTGTTGGCTCTGTGTGGATGCATTGGGGGCCTTATGCTGGTCGGATTTGTGGAAGATTTCACGCCGCGAATGTGGAGCATTCCATTTTTTCTCATCTCCTGGCCCATTTTGCTGGTGTTGCATGAATTCGGGCACGGGTTGATTGCAAAGTGGCTTGGGTGGGAGGTGGAAATGGTGGCGATTGGAACGGGCGCAATTAGAGCACGTCGGAGGATTTTTGGAATGTTGGTTGAGTTTCGCGCCATTCCCTTATCCGGCTTTGTGCAAACCCGGGCGACCGATCTTATCCAACCGCGACTCAAAAATTGCCTTATCTATGCAGCCGGTCCGGGCATTGAAATTGTTGCGGTCATATTGGCATTGTTATTTGTGGGCTCCGATACTCTCCTGAATCGGACTGATGGAGTTGTTGTGATCGCTGTTCAGGCATTTTGCGTGGCAGCTCTGATGGGAGCGGTCATTAATTTGATTCCGTTCCCACATCGCGCTGAACAGGGGACGGTTTGGTCGGATGGGATGGGGATGATAATGAGCTGGCAGTTGCCTGACGCCTATTTCGCGAATCAAATTAAGAGAGGTGCAGATAAAAGTTGATCAGTGTTCTTTTGAACATTATCCGTTAATGCTCATTATTGAGCGTTAATATGTTTGCTACAGTTCATGTCAGTCCTCCTTCTTGTCAGGCTTTGCTGCGCAAAAAGCCGCGGTATCGTTATCAACCCATCGCTGTGCTCGAAGAGGTGGAGCGCATCGGCAGTTTTCAAAAAGATAAGGGGAAGGCCCGGATCTTAGAATTCTCCGATGAGGCAGCTGATATGGGGGTAAGGCTTGGAATGACGGCTGCTCAGGGGCTGGCGAGATGCGAATGCCTTGTGTTACTCAATCGAGATCCGGATGCGGAAGCAGCTCTGGCAGATGAATTGTGCCGTATTGCGGGGCAGTTTACTCCTGATTTCGAAATGACTGCGGCTGGTGTTGTTACGCTTGACCTAAACGGTATAGCTGAGATTCAGACTGAAGATGTTGCCCTGCATATAGGGCGCCGGATGACCGAGTTGCTTGCTGCCAGCGACATGGATGGACAAGTGGGATTCGCTCCCAATCCGGATCTGGCCTTTCTTGCCGGCAAATGCGGAGAACAGGTTAATATTCTTACAAGTGCCGCAGCGATACATTCTCAACCACTTGCGCTGCTGGATATCGAACCCGCGCTTTCTGATGTCTTCGATACCTGGGGAATCCGCAACCTTGGTGGCCTTGTTGATCTTCCTCGTCCGGAACTCGTTGATCGGCTTGGTGAATTCGCAGGTGAACTGTGGGATCGGGCAGCTGGAATAAGCCAGCGCCTTCTTAATATCGAGCGGCCAGTGCCTGTGTTTGACGGGGAGATCGATTTTCATGATTATGAAATCAATGCACTGGAAGCTGTGTTGTTTTCTCTCCAGCGACTTTTAGAAGAAATTACAGACCGGCTTGCAACCAGTTATCAAGTGGCTGAAGAAATTTGGTTGCGTCTCTTTTTCTCCAACGGAACCGATTATCAGCGGCGGTTTCGCATTGCAGATCCCTCGGGTGATGCCGCAAAGTTGCTGGATATTGTTCACACCCATCTCAATGGGCTTGCCGCCAAAGCTCCCATTACCGGACTTCATGTCCGTGCAATTCCTGCCCGGAGAGGGCGGCATCAGTTTGACCTTTTTTCCAGCAGCATTCGTGATCCCAATAAGCTTTCAGAAACTCTCACGCGGCTGGAGGCCATCCTCGGACCTGAGAGGATCGGAGAGCCTTTGCCACTGCCAGCTCATCGCCCGGATGCTTTTGATTTAGCTCCTTTTGATCTAACCAGGGAGCCGGAATTTCAAGCAGATCAAACTGCGATGAAAGGCTTGGCGTTACGGAGATTTCGGCCCCGAATTCATGTGCAGGTCGAATTCGGAGAACTGAAAGTTCCCGGCATTTTTGAAGCAACAGAGTTGTTTGGTCGCGAGGACCCTGTTGCGTTGAATCGTGAAACTGCTCCGGTAATACAAGGCTGTTCAGCGCCTAATTTTGTGAAGGGAAATCCAGTAGCCGAAGGTGGAATTATCAAGAGGCTTGGTCCCTGGCGTTTCTCGGGCAGTTGGTGGGAAGAAGCGGACAAATGGAAGAGGGAAGAATGGGATGTTGCTCTGGAAACTAATGGCATTTTTCGCCTCGTCCGGGACTGCGGGGAATGGTTTTTGGAAGGGGTATATGCCTGATTAACAGGCTGATTGTCAGTCAGAGCGAAGAGGGTTGCGAATGGGTTACGTCGAACTTCATGCTAATTCAGCATTCAGCTTTCTGCGGGGTGCCGCGCAGCCTGAAACGCTGGTGCATTTAGCCTCAATGCACGAGATGCCGGCAATTGCGGTTCTTGATCGTGATGGCGTTTATGGTTCAGCACGAGTGAAGCACGCGGGAGATGAATTTGGCGTGCGAGGGATTGTCGGCGCAGAACTGACCTTGTTAGATGGATCCGTTTTACCTGTGTTGGTCAGAGAACGCAAAGGGTATAACAATCTTTGCAAACTGCTGACTCGCATGAAATTAAGGTCGGTGAAGGGTGGGGGAGCTGTGGCGTGGGGCGAGGTGGCTGAATATGCAGAAGGCTTAGTCGCGCTGACCGGCGGTGCCGCCGAAGGGAAAGGGATACTACCCGGCGTCATCAAAGCGGGGGCTGAGCTGGGCATGGAAAATCACATGCTTCAAAAGCATCGCGGGGGGGCAGCTCCTCTTGCGCCTCTGGTCACTTCATGCCCGTTAGAGATGATCGACCGTATGCTCGACGTTTTCGGAAAAGAGAATGTGTATGTCGAAATTCAGCGCCACCTCGTCAGAGGGGAGGGCTGGATGAACTCGCGGCTCGTGGAAATTGCTGAAACGCGCGGGCTGCCCTTGCTGGCCACGAATGGAGCCGCTTTCGGAGAGCGGGAAGGGCGACTCCTGTTGGATGCGTTCACGTGTCTCCGCCACCATGTTACGCTCGATGATGCCGGCACGCTTTTGGAGCGAAATTCAGAGCGTTACCTGAAATCAGCGGAGGAAATGAAGGCTTTATTCCGTGATTTACCTGAAGCCGTCGAGAACTCTGTGCGGTTGGCTGATCGCCTGGAATTTCAACTTGGGGATTTGGGGTATGAATTTCCTAAATTCCCAGTCAATAAAGACGAAACGATGATGTCGGTTCTACGTGAACAGACTTTCGCCGGAGCGAGAGACAGGTGGGGCTCGATTTCTAAAAAGGTGCGCAAGCAATTGGAGCATGAGTTGCGGATCATCGGGAATCTGAAGTTTGAAGGCTATTTCCTGATCGTAAAAGACATCGTCGATTTCGCCCGGCGGACTGGTGTGCTGGTGCAGGGCAGGGGCAGTGCAGCGAACAGCGCAGTTTGTTATTGCCTCGGTATTACGGCGGTGGATGCAATCAAGCAGGAACTCCTCTTCGAGCGGTTTCTCAGCGAAGGACGTCATTCCTGGCCGGATATTGATCTCGATCTGCCCAGCGGAGATCGGCGGGAATCGATTATTCAAGAGGTTTACCGGAAATACGCACCGCGGGGGGCTGCCATGACTGCGAATGTGATCACATATCGCGGGCGAAGCTCAATGCGGGAAATGGGGAAAGTGCTGGGAATTCCCGGCGATGTTCTCGGGCGGTTTTCCGACTTGTATGGTCATGGCGACTTTCCGCATACCCTGGAGTTGGAGGAGCAAATCGAAAAGGCCGGTATGGCGCAAGGGCATCCGCGAATGGGAGCTCTGGTGCATTTGCTGCAATCAGTCTACGGGTTGCCACGGCATCTGGGCCAGCATTCGGGGGGGATGATTATTTCAGATCAGCCATTGGATAATTTTGTGCCGCTGGAAAATGCCAGCATGCCGGGACGCGTTGTGGCTCAGTGGGACAAAGATGATTGTGAAGATCTGGGGATCATTAAAGTCGATCTTCTGGGGCTGGGGATGATGGCCGCCATCCAGGATACCGTGGAAATGTGCCGGGTGCGCGGTGCCGGTCGGGAGTTTGATCTTCACACCATTCCTCAGGATGATCCCGCGTGCTACGAACTGATGCAAAAGGCGGATACCATCGGAGTCTTTCAGATCGAAAGCCGTGCTCAGATGGCGACCTTACCGAGACTCAAGCCGGAGAAATTTTATGATCTTGCCATCGAAGTCGCCATCATCCGCCCCGGTCCGATCGTGGGCAATATGGTGCACCCGTTTATCAATCGGAAACACGGGCGCGAGCCGATTGATTATATTCATCCACGCTTTGAAAAAGTCCTGAAACGAACGCTCGGAGTTCCGCTTTTCCAGGAGCAAGTCCTGCAGATGGCGATGGAGATTGCCGATTTCACCGGATCGGAAGCAGAAGAGCTGCGGCGGGCGATCAGTTTCAACCGGTCTGACATCAGGATGCAGAAAGTAATTACGAAACTGCGGACTGCGATGACGAAAAAGAACGTCGAAATTCAAGTTCAGGATCGGATTGAAAACTCGATTAAGTCGTTTGCTCTCTACGGGTTTCCCGAAAGCCATGCCATTAGCTTCGCCTTGCTGGCCTATGTCAGTGTGTGGCTGAAAGTGCATCGCCCGGCAGAATTCTACACGGCGTTGCTCAACAATCAGCCGATGGGCTTTTATTCGCCGGCTACTTTGATCAAAGACGCGAAACGACACGGGATTCGAGTACGGCCGGTGTGCGTGGTTGAATCAGAAGACGACACTACAGTGGAGACGGACAAAGCGATCCGGCTTGGTTTACGTCAGGTAAAGGGATTGAGCCGCTCTGCGGCACAACGTATCATTATAGCCCGGGCTGAGAAGCCCTGGGCGTCGTTGAATGACTTTTTGCAACGCACCTCTATCAATAAAGATCAGCGCCGGGTTTTGGCTAAAGTGGGAGCGTTGGCGAAACTGTCGGAACACCGGCGGGACGCTTTGTGGCGATCTGAAACCTATCTGGATGCCGACGATTTGTTCCTGTGGAAAGATACACGGACCAGACTTCTAAATGAAGGGGATGCGAACGCCACCGTTTCCCCGCTAACTAAAATGAACGCAGTGGAGCGGCTGCAGTCAGATTACGATGGGCTGAATCTCACAACCGGTCCTCATCCGATGAGCTACATTCGCGCACAACTGCCTGAAGTGTGGTCGTCAGATCAGTTGGAGCAGGGAAAGCACGGCGACCGGGTCATCATTGCCGGCCTGGTGATCTGTCGTCAGCGTCCGGGAACGGCGAAGGGGCATTTGTTCGTCAGTCTGGAGGATGAATCCGGAATCTCGAATGCCTTCGTGCCCGGGCCGACCTTTGAGAAATACCGTCTGGTGATTACGCAGGAACCCTTCCTGAAGCTCTACGGGATACTGCAAAAGAAAGATGACGTGACCTCCGTCTACACCGAGCACGTTCATGCACTCGAGTTTGCCACTTCCATTTCGGTGCAGTCACATGACTTTCATTGATCATTCTCATCTTCGGAGGCAATCTCGCTGTTTTCGCCACCTGAAATGATCAATCTTTCCTGATACAGATCCTTGTTACTCGCTTGAAATTCAGCCTTCAACCGCACCTTAAACTCTGCCAGATCAACCAGGTGCCAGCGAAGAAATTTCCAGTTTCCCGTGTTCCCATCGTGTTCGATCCCGATTAGAAGATGGTGAGCATCGTCGAGGACCTTATTGGTCTCGCCTTTAGGCGTGAAGTAAAACGTCCGCAAGCTCGACTTCAATGAACCTGTCTCTACCAGTTTAGGGTCGAGATAAGCGATTCGGCCGGATTCATCGTGGACAATGCGGAGATCCGGATAGCCGGAGCGCTGAATCTTGCCCGACGCTGTTTGGGGGTAATCACAACTCAGGCCCGGAGTTGCATTGAGTCGGTGACGAAGAGCTTCTTCAAAGTGGGAGCTCACTTCGTTGATACGTTTCTCTGTGTTGGTCACACTGGATTCTTTGCTGAATTCCACCAAAATCTCACTGAGCGCATCATTGATTCCCTGCAGGATATCATTGTCTGCCGGGTCTCCCGGATCAAACAGAATCACAGATTTGCCTGTTGAGGCTTCAATCACTTTACTGAAGCTCATGTCAGTAAAATCACTTTCATTTGCGAGAACCGATTCGATGAGAGAATCAACTGTCGGGGCCGGTGAATAGACAACCGGGGGCGCTTCCTCGCGAGGTTCGCGCTCGCAACCGGTGACAAAAAGTGTCACAAATCCGAGAACTGTCAGGCGACCGGGCATTCGTAAACCTAACGCACTTCTACAACTTTCATGGGAGAATCGTCCAAATTCTCGCCTGCCTTCTTATCATAGAGACGCATGGCCAGAGGAGTCTCCGGCCCGATCACTGTGGCAGGCTCCCCGTCTGACGAATCGAAAGTCATCCCGCCTCCTCCGGGCGCAATGAGATACCAGTTCTCATCACCTTCGAACTCTACCTTTACCAATGCGCCGGTTTCGATCGGATCAGTGGCTGAAAAATCCCGGAAATCGAAACGATCAATGACACCGATAATTCTCGCCAGCTCGTCGGCCAGCCCGGCTTGTCCCGCGGCCAGATAGGAAGACTCCAGTCCGCGCGTGTCATATTTGGATTCAGCCTTGGTGTCATCACCCGTTGCGCCTTCAGCGGCACTCTCCGCTGCTGCGACTGCACGGGAGTGCTGGGCCTGAAGACTGGCCTTTAAGGAATCGATGACAGATGATTTATCCATTTTGACGAATGCGAATGAAACTCTGAATTCAGACGGAATTCAACCGTGAGTCCCCTCGAAACGAAACAACCCTGTTGATTCGATGAACCAACAGGGTTGAATCGTAAATCAATTCTTCGCGCCCCGGCCTATTTGGATGGCTTAGGGGTTGCATCCGTTGATTCGGGAAGCTTTGGCTCCTTGATGTAATCCATATCAACTTCGCCTTTCAGCGATTTGAGAAACTCAACGATGAGTCCGGTTTCTTCATCTGTCAGAATGTGTCCCTGTTGATGTTCGGCCATTTTTTTAACCATCTCTTCGAGGGTTGCCACTGATCCGTCGTGAAGGTATGGAGCTGTCTCCGAAATATTCCTCAAGCTGGGGACTTTAAAAACGCCAACCTGGTCTTCGTAGCCCTCGAGCTCTGCCCGGCCCTTATCCTTTGTTGGCCATGGCTTGGCCGATCCCAACTTCTGAAACATATGCCCACCGACACCTGCCCCGTGGTGACAGGTGATGCAGCCTTTGGTCATGAACAGGTTGAGCCCCTTCTTCTGATCTGCAGTCAACGCGTCTTCAGTTCCCTTCAAAAAGGCATCCCATGGGGCAGGGGTGAGCAGTCCGCGTTCAAAAACGCCAATCGCATTGCCGATGTTCTTATAGGTTACTGGATCCTTGCTTTCGGGAAATGCATTTTTGAAAAGGGCGACGTACTCAGGAATGGAATTCACTACTTTTAAAACATATTCCTCATCTGGCATTCCCATTTCAATGGGATTCGTAATGGGGCCGATTGCCTGAGCTTCCACATCCGGTTCGCGACCGTCCCAGAATTGGGCGATATGAATCGCCGCATTGTAAACGGAGGGGGCGGAGCGGCCCCCTTTCTGGCCGCCGATCCCGGTGGAAACATTGGCGCCATCATCTCCATAACTCTTCAGGTCATGACAGGTGTTGCAGGACACGGAATGATCCTTCGACAACCGGGTGTCGTAGTAGAGCATCCTACCCAAATCAACTTTGGCAGCATTGGTTGGGTTTGCAGCGTTCTCAGCAGAGTCAGGAAGAGGCTGAAACATCAATAACATCGACTGATTGATTTCCTGCGCTTGAAGTGTGCTGACACTCAGGGCGAAGACGGCGAACGGGAGAAGCTTAAAGTTCATATCTGGAAAGTGGGCGGAAAGTAGCAGAGATTCGGCTGGAATTAACTGTTTTCCCCAAAAAAATACGGTCCCCGCCTTTCGAAGGGGACCGTATTCTGTGAAAAATTAACTTATGGATTTCGGAGGGGCTATCTCACCCCTTGTCGTCAGCCTTGGCTTTTGCTTTGCCTTTGTCGTCGCCTTTTCCTTTGGAATCTTCAGCAGGCGCAGCTGCTGGAGGTGTCGCAGGAGCCGCGGCAGGTGCAGCAGCAGGAGCTGGATCAACTTTGATACCTGCGGCTTTGGCAGCAGCAGTTACGTCGGCTGTGATGTCCACCTCTTCAGTGAAGGCGAATACTGGCGGGGAGATCTTCATCATTACCACCTGAAACCCCTTTTTCTTGGCTACATCGAGGGCGATCGGCTTCAGCTTTTCCTGAAAGTCACGAATTTCCTGGTTCCGGGTGTTGGTGATGGCCTGCCGGGCTTGCGCCTGAAGCTGGTCATACTGCTCATTGAGTTGACGGTTGAAATTGACCAACTGTTGGCGGGCCTGGTCGTTTGCCTGCTGGCCAACCTGAGCCTCCGCCTGATTCATCCGGCCTTGAAGCTGCCCTTTGGCATTCGCAAGCTGCTGATTCAAATTCTGTGATGCGGCCTGGAGTTTGGCGACAACGGCCTCGGAAATACCGAGTTCATTCGCAACTGCATCAATATCGACGACGGCTACAGCTCCTTTGTCTTGAGCTTGAGTCGTTCCCGCAAACACTAACAGTGCGGCTGCGGCGAGGGTTAGAGAAACTGATTTCATATGTTCTTTGTATTGTCTTTTCTGGGTAAAGGACGGGGATTTTATCGGAAGTAGCCGATAAGGTCCACTGAATAATAATTTATCACCGGTTGAGTTTGGTTGTTTGCAATCGTGAAATCGTGACAACTTCATAATTGTAACCGGATTCGAGTTTCTACCGTCTTCCTCTCCCAGATGCTTGAACCGCCTCCCATCCCTGCGAAACCTGCGATCGTCAATTCCCCGGCGAACGAAATAATAAAGTCTGGAGAGGCTGACGGTTTGATCAAGCGCACATGGCGGAGATTCTGGTCCGCGGTTGACTGGCTGATGGGAGTTGCGGCTTTGGTGTGTGGATTGGCGATTCTCTCTGTCATTCCGGTTTTGAACTTCCTGAGTCTTGGCTACTTGTTGGAAGTCAGTGGGCGGGTGGCTCGAACCGGGCGGTTTCGGGCCGGTTTCGTCGGCATTCGCAAGGCATCTGCCGTTGGAAGTCTCGTGGTCGGGACCTGGCTTATTCTACTGCCGGTGCGGTTTGTGTCCGGGCTGTGGAAAGATGCTGAATTGATTTCGCCCGGCAGCTCTTCGGCGAAAGGCTGGCATATCTTTCTGGTAATCCTGACTGTGATTGCAGCGGTTCACATTGCCTGGGCTGCGGTTCGGGGCGGGCGGTTGCGGCATTTCTTCTGGCCGGCACCGATCCGGTTTTTCAGTTGGATCGGGCAGGGGGGGACTTTTACCCAAATGCGAAACGGTGTCTTCGATTATATCAAAGCCCTGCGCCTGCCTTACTACTTTTGGTTGGGCTTCCGCGGTTTTGTTGGCGCGATTATTTGGCTGGCGATCCCCTCATTGGTTCTTTTTGGCGGGGCAAGTATCGGATCGGATGGTCCGGCGCTTATTGTTGGGCTCCTTGGCGGAGGCTTGTTGATGTTTGTGGTGATGTATCTTCCGTTTCTTCAGGCAAATTTCGCCCGGACCGGGAGATTTGAGGCTTTGTTCCAATTAAGGCCCGTTCGGAATGTTTTTAAGCATGCGCCGGTGGCATTCTGGTTCTCGCTCTTCGCAACGATCCTGTTCGCGCTTCCGCTTTACATCCTGAAGATTGAGTTGCCTCCGCAGGATCTCGCCTGGTTGGCCAGTATCATATTTGTGATCCTTATTTTTCCAGCCCGGTTGCTGGTCGGGTGGGCATACGCTCGTGGGGAAAAGCGGGATTTACCGCGTCACGGATTTTTCAGGTGGAGCAGCCGCCTGGCAGGAATTCCGGTCCTGGCAGCCTATGCGTTTGTGGTTTGGGTCACCCAATACCTCAGCTTTCGAGGTTCGTGGAGCCTGTTTGAGCAGCATGCGTTTCTGGTGCCAGCACCGATGCTGGGGTTTTGAGAATCGCCGCAACTCATTGATCGTTTTGCAGTGGCGGCTCAAAAAGCTTTCATTCGTTCCGGCGGTCGATAAAATTCAAAGGAAAAGTGTTCAGGGATGAGGTTGTGAAATACAAACGACCTCCCGAGCGTTCGGACACGGGGTTGTGAAATACAAACGACCTCCCGAGCGTTCGGACACGGGGTTGTGAAATACAAACGACCTTCCGAACGTTCGGACACGGGGTTGTGAAATACAAACGACCTTCCGAACGTTCAGAGACGAGGTTGTGAAATACAAACGACCTTCCGAACGTTCAGATACGAGGTTGTGAAATACAAACGACCTTCCGAACGTTCGGGGATTAAGTCATAGGAGAAAACTGCGTCCGCGAATGATTTTATCCCGGTATGTTGAGGGCCGGGTATTAGAAGATTGTTTACGATCTGCGGCTCAAATTATAAGTGTGTTTTTACGGTTCGTAGCCGTGAATTGCGGTGGAGATGAACGGGGCTTGCCCTGGAACTCCTATATTCGATACCTTTTTATTAACAATGAGCTGGAAATGTGAAATTTGTGAGGAACAAAATGACGACCTTCATCCGGAGTGCTGGAAATGCAAGATGGAGGCGGAAAAGATCGGCTCAGTCGATTCGCCAATCGGCGGCTCGGAGTGGAGAGCGATTGAAAAGTTGTGTAGCACGACTCCCTCCGTTCCCGGCCGGGAAATTGCTGAACCGCTCGGGATTGTATGTGGTGAAGCGATAATGGGCGCAAATATCGTTCGGGATATTGTCGCAGGAATTACTAATATAGTGGGCGGTCGGTCCGGTGTTTATGAATCGAAGGTTCAGGAAGGACGTGTCATTGCGATTCGCGAGATGGTGAAAGATGCTGAAGCTCTGGGAGCCGATGCGGTGGTCGGTGTGGACATCGACTACGAAAATATCGCTCAGGCGATGTTGATGATCTGTGCCTCAGGAACTGCTGTAAAGCTGGTGGCACCGTCCGCCCCTGAAGACGAAGGCTGATCACAGAAGGCTGAATCTGCGAAGCCCATTCTTGACGAATCCGCTGGCTGATTGTCTCGTTGCGGCAATGTCGGAACCTGAATTCCATCTTGCCTATGTTTTTGAGCGATTCCCTTCGTTTACACAGACGTTTTGCGTCCGTGAAATCCTGGAGCTGGAACGTCAGGGGCTGAGGATATTGTTATTCTCCGTTCGGGATACCCGGGATGAAACACCGCGTAACTTTCCGGACGAACTTTATGACCGTGTCATCTTTTTGCCTGAGGAAAAAGCGCTGGTAGATGAGGTCAAAACTCTGAAAGCAGAAGGGAAGCTTCCCCAGTGTATCATCCTGACGTTGAGGCACTGGAAGGATAAAGCTGACGGCCGCGATAAGATGCGGGTTTATGAAGCCGCCTGGATTGGGCAGAAGATGCTTGAGCATGGAGTGAGTCATTCACATTCGCATTTCGCCGGAGTGGGTGCACGAACGGGCTGGTGGCTGCGATTCTTCTACGACTTCACTTTCTCTTTTACCGGCCATGCCAATGACTTGTGGTGCCCGGACGACTTTGCTCTTTCCCGTGAACAGTTGTTTCGCGATGCTTCGCTGATCGTGACCGTGAGCGATTACACCGTTCGCGATTTGAATGAGCGGTTTCCCGATGCTGCCGGCAAGACGAAGCGCGTATACAACGGATTGAATCTGGCACCTTTTCAAGAGATCGCAGATGTTCGGAATGCCGATGCGGTGTGGAAAGGTGACCAGGCACCGCTCATCTTTTCTGTGGGCCGGTTGATTGAGAAAAAAGGATTTGATGATCTGATCACGGCCTGCGGGATCTTAAAGTCGCAGGGGAAAAAGTTCCGGTGTGTCATTGTTGGAGATGGTCCGCTGGAGGAGGAGTTGAACGACCGGATCTGCGCTGCCGGACTCGAAGGCGATGTGGAGCTGGCAGGACCGAAGTCGCAGGATGAAATTCTGGAATATCTCGGGCAGGCCGCTGTCTTTGCCTTGCCTTGCGTGACTGAACATGACGGGGGGAAAGACAACCTGCCGACTGTGATCATGGAAGCTATGGGAGCCTCAGTCGTTTGCGCATCGACCATTCTGGCCGGGGTTCCAGAGATGATTATAGACGGGGAAACCGGAAGGCTGGTCCCGGAAAGGGAGCCGGAACAGTTTGCGGGGATTCTGTCGGATTTGTTGGGGAATCCGGAACAGGCTGAGGAAATGGCAGCTAAAGGGAAGGTCAGAGCGGAGGCAATTTTTGCTAAAGAGGAAACTGCGAAACAACTGCGACGTTATCTTATTGAATTCGGGTTGGTGAATCGGGATGCTGATCTCGTCGCAGCCGACCCGGCTTTGAAGGGGGCGTTCTTCAAGCAATCCCTCCTGCGATTTCGGCGCTTGTTTCGTCGGCTGAAAGAGGATCGTTGGGCTTGAACAGAAAGGGGATCACGGGTTATCATCCCTTATGCGTAAACTGCTTGTGGGAATTTCGATTGTAACTCTCCTTACACTCAGTTTTTTCTCAATGTTCAATGACAGCGTCGTTGATGAACAGGAAACGGTAAGGCCGGGCATCGCGCACCCTGTTCGAATTTCTCAGGCATCTGAACCCGATCCCGTGGAGGCTGAAGACACGGCGCCGGAGGGATTTCATGCGACGGTTGAACAGCTCGACTCGTTCGAAGTGAGTGTTGAACCGGGAGAAAAATTCGTATCAGAAGGGGTGGAAGGGGATGATGGAAATATCGTGTTTACAACGATCACCCCGACACTCCAGTCCGTTGACGGTCGCGTTCTGGTCGTGATGTCGATCGAGCGGATCGAAGTCGAAGCGGGTGTCGAGCAGACTGTCTCCATGCCGCGACTACTGATGCCCCCTTCGCAAAAAGGGATGATTCAAAGTGTAGTGAGTGACCCTTCGGGCAAGCCGGTTGGGGGCTGGTCGATGCAGCTCACCGCGGGAATCGGCGAGGAGGGCCGAATTTTATTATCCGGGTCGACAGCGATGTATTGATCCAGAAACCCGGTGTTATCTCTCGATTACAAGCCTTGGGTTGTCTCCATGGGCCAGCTCTGCGATGTAAGCGGCCATTGCCCTGATGGTCTCGTCGTCAAAACGGCTTGCGATCACTGCCATCTTCTTCCCGTCCTGATCGTCTTCGTGGGCTCCACGCCAACCGTCGCGGTATTTCTTCAATTGTGCGGCATGATACCAATCGGGCAGGCCGGTTAATGGCGCGCTGCGGAAAGCCCTTTCGCCACTGCCGTTCCACCGATGACAGGACATGCAATAGTCGGCAAAGATCTCCCGGGCTCGTTTGATTGAGGGCGGATTGGGATCCGTCGAAGTCGTCAGGATTTTCGGCATGGCCTGAATTTTTTCGGCAGCCTCAGCCATAGTATTTTCATCCAGCATCAAGGCAATTGCCCGCATCTGTTGGCCGTGAATGTCTTCGGGATGGGTGCCACGGTATCCTGACCGGAATTTCTCCAATTGCTGCGTGACATACCAGGCTGGCAGAGCGGCAATTGACGGGGCTCCCAGTTCCCGGTTGCCTTCGCCTTTGGCCCCGTGACAAGCGGCGCAGGTTTGCTCATAGACCTGACCTTTCACAACCGGTCCGACAGCTGGAGGCTCTTCCGGATTGCTGCATCCGGTGATCGTAAGAACGATGACGAGGAAGGACAGCAAGAATATTTCGTGTTTTGAGTTCACAGAACCAGTGGGATATGATAGCAGTTTTCCAACAATATGAGCAACATCACGGAGGTTACAAACGTTGGCTGGATAAGTAGGATTAAAAACGCGCTGGGAGGAATGATCTTTGGCGTGATCTTAACCGCTGGAGCTGTTATCGCGCTGTTCTGGAACGAAGGGCGTGCGGTGAAACGATACAAAGCTCTGAAGGAGGGCGAGGGGGCGGTGATCTCTGTGATGGCAGACGCCGTAGACCCTGCGAATGAGGGGGCGCTTGTTCATCTCACCGGAACTTCGGCCGTTGATGGAGGCCCGTTGAACGACCCTGCGTTCGGGATCTCGGAAGATGCGGTTAAACTCAAGAGAAACGCCAGTATCTATCAATGGGTTGAGAATAAGTCGACCCGAACGGTCAAGACTACCGGGGGCGGTTCGCGTAAGGAAACGACATACAGTTACAATAAGAAGTGGGTGGGTAATCCTGTGAATTCCAGCAATTTTAAGGAATCCGGGCACGATAACCGGGGCAGTCTTCCGTTTAACTCTGAAACCACCACTGCCAAGGTCGTAAATCTCGGGGCGTTCCGGATGGCTCCTTTCCTGGTCTCAAAACTCAATAAATATGAGGATGTTGCCGTGGACTCCCTTGACGGTGCGAGCGAAAAGGTGAAGGCGACGGGCAAGGTTGCGAATGGGATGGTGTATTTTGGTGGGAGCCCTGATTCTCCGGAGATCGGTGACGCGAAAGTGGAGTTCGCTGCTGTTCGTACGGGGCCGGTGAGTGTTGTAGCTCAGCAAACCGGCGACAGCTTTTCAATTTACAAGAATGAGTTCGGGTCGATTGAGCTGCTCGCTGAAGCAACGAAGACTTCGGACGAAATGTTTGCCGACGCGCATACCAGCAACAAGATCATGACCTGGGCGATCCGGGTGGGTGGCTTTATTTTCATGGGCATCGGTATCGGCTTGCTGTTCAAACCGCTCTCGGTGATCGCCGACGTGATTCCGTTCGTGGGAAATCTGGTTGGAGCCGGGGCCGGCTTTGTCGCCATGATTCTTGCTGGAATCATTTCTTTCACCACGATCGCGATTGCCTGGGTGTTCTATCGGCCTGTGCTTGGCGTATCCCTTCTCGTGATAGCCGTGGTTCTCCTTGTCCTTTTGATCCGGCGCATTGGCCAGAAGAAAGCAGCCGCAGCTCAGGCTCAACCGGCCTACGCAGGCCCGACCGGAGCCCCTCCGCCTCTGACCTGAGATTGTCTGTCCGTTCTATCCCAATTTTTGGCGCTGAAGGCCAAGATCATTCCGGTCTTGATCTGTATCTGTAGATTCTAATTTATGAGCGATAAGAAAATCAATGTAGCCATCGTAGGTCTCGGTTTCGGGGCCGAGTTTATTCCAATTTATCAAAAGCATCCCAATGCCAATATGGTTGCAATTTGCCGCCGGAATGAATCCGCTCTGAATGAATGCGGTGATGAATTCGGTATCGAGAAGCGCTACACGGATTTTGATGAATTGTTGAAAGACCCGGAGATTGACGCGGTTCACATCAATTCGCCGATCCCGGATCACGCAGAACAATCTCTCAAGGCACTACGCGCCGGGAAGCATGTGGCTTGCACCGTCCCAATGGCAACTTCCGTGGATGACTGCCTCGAAATCATCAAAGTCTGCGCCGAAACAGGTTTGAAATACATGATGATGGAGACTGTGGTCTTCAGTCGTGAGTTCCTCTTCATGAAAGACCTTTTCGAGAAGGGGGAGCTTGGGAAGCTCCAGTTTCTACAGGCATCACATCAGCAGGACATGGATGGGTGGCCGGGCTACTGGCCGGGGCTTCCGCCGATGCATTATGCGACTCATTGCGTGGGTCCGGTGTTGGGATTGCCGAAGGCGGATGCGGAATATGTCAGCTGTTTCCCATCGGGAACGATTCGCGAGGAAATGCATGAATGCTATAACTCGCCGTTCGCAATTGAGACGACTCACATCAAGATGAAGGACTCAGATCTGAGTGCGCGCATCATCCGGTCGCTCTTTGATGTCGCACGCCAGTATCGGGAGTCGATCGACGTCTATGGGGATAAGAAGTCCGTGGAATGGCCCTTGATTGAGCATGAGCCACTGGTCGTGCACACGGCGAAGAAACCCGAACCGGAGATCCCTGAGAAGGTGGAATGCCCTGACTTTGCTCACCTGTTGCCGGAGGAAATCCAGTCTTTTACGGGCGGCGGTGTCTACGGCGGTGAAGATGGTGAAGAGCATCTCAGTTTTACACAGGGTGCGGGACATGGCGGAAGTCACCCGCATCTAGTCCACGAATTTGTTTCGGCATTGATTGAGGATCGTGATCCCTGGCCAAATGCGAAGCAGTCAGCGAACTGGACTTGCACGGGAATCTGCGCTCATGAATCTGCCCTCAAGGGAGGAGAGATTGTAAGGCTCCCGGTCGAAACCCTGTCGTAATCGTTCTTAGCGCTTTCGGTATTGCAACGGCGTCATTCCCACATGTCGCCGGAAATGCTGGGTGAAGCTGCTCTGGTCGTAGAAGCCGAATTCGATCGCAATCTCACCGATGCTGAGGTCAGTCTGCTGGATTTGTTCACAGGCGGCTTGAATCCTTGTCTTGATGAGGAAGCGGGTTGGGTTTGTACCGAAGACCTCACGGAATTTCCGATTGAATTGACGCACTGACATTCCCACCATCCTGGCCAGATCGCTCATCGCGATAGGCTCACGAAAGTGTTCCCGTAGATAGGTCACCGCCCGGTCCAGCTCATGGTGAGTGGTCAATGCGCTCTTGCGTCCGGCGTAACTCTGCACGGTCCCCATCACACCGATCACAGCACCCGATTCGTCGAAGACGGGTAGCTTGTTTGTGAAATACCAATCAGGCAGTCCCTGACGGTTGAAGAACAGTTCGACGATCTTGAGCAACGGCTTTCCTGTCTTCATGACGGTTTCGTCGTCCGTTCGAAATTTCTCAGCCAGCCGGATCGGGAAGATTTCAAAGTCGGTCTTGCCTATTAAGTCCGCTTCCGACTCGCAGCCCAGACGTTCCCAAAACGCGCGATTGGCGACGACCAGCTGGAAGTCCCGGTTCTTGGCAAAGAAGGACACCCCCGGGAGATGATCAAAGACCACCTCAAAGTGAGATCGCGGATCGACTGATCGAAGAAACTCGGATTTTAGCTGAAAGGCGTCCGGCATTGTGGCGTTTGCAAAGACCCAATTCGAAAAAACCGCAGCCTGCAAGCCACACAGTGACGGCGCTTTTGCGGGTCAACAGGGTTGGGCTTCCAACTCAAGAGTATTGGATCAGAAAACTCCGATCATGCTATTTGCAAAATTTGACCGAAAACACAAGTATAGGCCCATGATTCGAACCTCCACTGCTTTTCTTGCGGCTATCGCTGTCACCTGCGGGCTAAGTCTTCTTGCCGGGGCCGCTGACGAACGGCCCAACATTGTCTTTATTTTTTCCGATGACCACGCACCCCATGCCATTGGGGCTTACGACGGATGGTTGAAATCTGTCAATCCGACTCCGGAGATCGATAAGCTGGCGAAAGACGGGATGCTGTTTAAGAATTCTTTCTGCACCAATTCGATCTGTGGCCCCAGTCGTGCCGTGATTCAGACCGGAAAACATTCCCACAAGAACGGTTTCATGAACAACGGGAATTCGTTTGACTGGAACCAGCAGACTTTTCCCAAGCTGCTGCGCAAAGTCGGATACCAGACTGCGATTTACGGAAAATCCCACCTCAAAGGGCAGCCGCAGGGCTATGGTGAGGATTGGGCGGTTCTCCCCGGGCAGGGACTTTACTACAACCCTGATCTCATTTTTCCTGATGGGAAGAAGAAGGTGATGGGGCACTGCACTGATGTCGTAACCGATTTGGCGACAACCTGGCTGAAAGAGAAACGTGAAGACGGCAAGCCTTTCATGTTGATGGTTCAACACAAAGCTCCGCATCGCAACTGGATGCCTGCGCCGCGTCACCTCGAACTCTACGCGGACATGGAAATGCCCGAGCCGGCGACTTTGTTTGATAAGTGGAAGGACAATTCACCTGCCGCCCGGAATCAGGAACTGGAGATCGATCGTCACATGAACATCAACATGGATCTGTTTCTGGATCTGACGACTGACTTTGACGGAAAGAATCTCAAAACTGACAAGTCTGCCTGGGTCAACATGCAGCGGATGACTCCTGAGCAGATGACCACATGGCGAAATTTCTACGGGCCTCGCGATGAGGCGTTCCATAAAGCAGATTTGAAAGGTGATGATGTAATCCGCTGGAAATATCAGCGTTATGCAAAAAACTATCTTCGTTGTGTGAAAGGCGTCGACGAAAGCGTGGGCACAATCCGCGCAACTCTGAAGGAGCTTGGCCTGGCTGACAACACGGTCGTCATTTACTCCAGTGACCAGGGCTTTTACATCGGGGATCACGGTTGGTATGACAAGCGATGGATGTATGAGGAATCATTGAAGATGCCGCTCATCGTCAGCTGGCCCGGAGTTACTAAAGCCGGATCGAAGAATGAAGATTTGGTTCAGAACCTCGACTATGCCGAGACTTTTCTCGACATGGCGGGCGCCGAAATTCCCGGGGATATGCAAGGCAAATCACTTGTGCCTCTGCTCAAGGGCGAAGGAGGTAGCGAGCCGTTTCGCGATGCAATCTACTATCACTATTACGAATACCCCAGCGTTCACATGGTGCCGCGGCACAATGGCGTCCGCACGGATCGGTATAAGATCATCAACTTCTATGAATTCGATTCTTGGGAGCTTTACGACCTCGAGACGGATCCCGATGAACTCAAGAATGTTTACGGAGACCCGGAGTTTGCTGAAGTGCAGGAAATGATGAAGAAGAAGCTCAGTGAGACAGTCGCTAAATACGATGATGACAGCGTAGGTCCGGAGCGTCCCGAAGAATGGCAGAAGAAATTCTGGACGGCGGAGTGAGGCGGGCCTTTATAGAGCATGATCAGCAATCCAGACGTAAAGAAGTTCCAGGATCTGCTCCTGCGTTATTCGCAGGAGGTGGATGAGGGGCCGCGGCTGGAAGTTGAGAAGAAGTTGTGGGAGGAATACGGCTCAGAGGAGACTATCCTCATTGTCGATATGTCGGGCTTCACCCGGCTTTCAGACTCCCACGGCGTAGTTCACTATCTCTCGATGGTGCGCCGGATGCAGCTCACCTCCGAGCCGATTGTGAAAAGCTATGGTGGAAGAATTGTGAAGTTTGAGGCCGACAACGCATTCGCAGCGTTCGATAGTCCGGCCAATGCGATTCGGGCGACGATCGCTTTAAATCTTGCCTTGGATTCCGCCAATCTCCTGACTCCGGACGAGCTGGATATTTACATCTCAGCGGGGATCGATCAGGGGAAATGCCTGTTTCCACATGCTAACGATTACTTCGGAACGCCAGTGAATCGAGCCAGTAAACTGGGCGAGGATATCGGGAATCCCGGGCAAATTCTGGTCACTGGGAATGCAATGGCTCTGGTCCCTGACAACCTGGGAATAAAGGCCGATCCTTTGGTGGTGAGCTTTGGTGGCTTTGAAGAGACCGCCTACTCAATCAACTACCGTTAGAGCACCGTTTCGTGCCTGCGCCAGCTCATGGGTTCAGGTTTCGGGTCGACCGTTGACCGGAAACGGACGGGTTTCGACTGCTTCCATCCATTCATGTATCCACGATTAAAGGTGCTCTGCTCGCTGCGTCGGTAGTTTGCTCTCGCGTAGATTCGAGGTCGGGGCCGCATACCTTTCAGGGCATCTTCTCGCCCCTGTTGAAAGCCTTCGGAGTATGGATGATCAGGGTGTGCTTTACCCAATCTCTCACCTGGACCGGTATCCACATCGATCGGAGTAGCCGTTTGGCATGAAGTCAGGGAAAAAGCCGCCGTAGCGGAAATGACGAGGGTTGAGATCGAATTCAGTTTCATACCTCTCTGCATTGCAGAAAGGATACCGGGCTGGAAGTCCCTTATATTCGTCGGAAACCATCGATTCAGGACTGAAATGCACTGGGTAATCGTGCAATCCGCATGAATCAGGCGAGGGGATCCAACTCCGGTTTGAAATCAGCCGCGTGGTAGGAGCTCCTGACCAGGGGGCCTGATGCCACGTGCCGGAAGCCTTTCTCAAGAGCGATTTCTTTGTAGCGATCAAATGTTTCCGGCAGGATGTATTCCACCACCGGGAGATGTTTGGGAGTAGGCCGTAAATACTGTCCCAAAGTCAAAACCGTCACATCGTGAGCCCGCAGGTCATCCATGGCCGTGAGCATTTCAGGTTCACTTTCACCAAGGCCCAACATGATCCCGCTCTTCGTGGCGCAGCGGTAACCCATTTCCGTGGCCATTTCCCGGGCGCGCTTCAACACGGCAAGTGAACGCCAGTATTCCGCCTTGGAGCGAACAACTGGTGTGAGGCGTTCCACTGTTTCCAGATTGTGGTTGAAAATGCGGGGCTGAGCTTCCATCACGACCCAGAGTGCATCGTCTTTACCGATGAAATCAGGGACCAGCACTTCGATCACGGTGTCAGGGTTCACTTCGCGCACTTTATAAATCGTGTTCGCAAAATGACAGGCTCCACCATCAGCCAAGTCATCACGGGCCACAGCTGTGATCACCACATGATTCAAATTCATGCGCTTTACAGCTTCGGCAACGCGTTCCGGCTCATCTGCTTCAAGCGGCATTGGGCGCCGGGTATCCACAGCGCAGAATCCACAAGCGCGAGTGCAGCGTTCACCCGCAATCATTAAAGTCGCAGTTCCCTGGCCCCAGCACTCCCAGCGGTTGGGGCATTGCGCTTCTTCACAGACCGTCACAAGGTTTAGATCCTTGATCATGTCCTTCGTATCCCAGAAGACCGGATTCGTGGGCAGTTTCACCCGAATCCATGGTGGTTTCTTTTCCTTATGCAGCTTTGGATCTATCTTGACTGGCATGACAAAAATAACGTCGCCACGATCTAACCCTGTCTGATCGATGAATCAACCCTGTTCGATCGTCATAACGCATTCTGGCGTCAGCCGCCGAAAGTTACCAAATCATTCAATTTGACCGGAAAAGCAGATCAACTCGTCGGAGGCTCTCGCTACTTGCCCCGGCATCAGCGGTGCTTTCGCCAAATGAGATCACTTCGATCCGTTCAGCCTCGATTCCACTCTTAACGAATTCATCCCGAACCACTTCGGCACGGGCTCTGGATAGGATTGCGTTGTAGTCAGCATCTCCTGTTTTGTCCGCGTATCCCCGTAGCTGAAGATTTATGGATGCTTCTTTCTTCAATTCTGAAACAGCCGATAGAATGGTAGCTTTGGATTTCGCGTTCAAAACAGACGAGTCATTGCCGAACATCACTGAAGCGGAATCAGGCAGTTTTACCTTTTTCTTCGGTTGTGGAGATTGTTTTGCAACGGCCGGACTTGCTGATTCGGCGGCTTTCATTTCTTTCCGAAGGTCGGCAGCTTCGGAAGCTGCTCTTTCAGCCGCTTTGGTTGCTGCTTCGAGAGTCTTCACTGTGCTTTCGATCCTGGCGAGACTGGTTTTTTCCATCGCAGAGAAACGAGTCTGTGAAGCCTCCAGTTCAGCATTGGTTGCGGCCAGTTTTTTCCGGTTTTCGTCCAGTTGTTTTTGAGCAGCTTCTGCAGCAGAGAGAGTCACCTCCAATCCTTTAATCATCGAGGCTGGCAATTCAGTTGAGAGTGAAGTCAAAGTCTTTTTCGCCTCATCGAGGTTTCCTGTCTCCATAGCGGCAAAAAATGGAGCCATCTTTTCATCAGTGGACGGGGTATCCACTGTTTTGAACTCAGGTTTGTCTGTGACTTCGGTATCAACCGGGGGCGTGGTTGGAGGTTGTTCAGTGGAATCAGGCTCAGGTGCAACGATGACCTCCGGAACCTCTTCACCGGCGTCGACCAGCATTTGCTTCATCTCCTCATAGGTATAGTCGCCAACGTCTTCCACATCGCCGGATTCTGTTGTCGACTTGTTTGCAAACTTTGGAAGAACCATCGCGCCGCCTAACAAGGCTAACATGAGAAGAGGAAGTCCGATGTGAGGAAGATATTTCATTATAAAAAGTAGGGCGGTTTGGCACCAAAAATGCCCCAGGGCATAAATCAGAAGGAAAGCATTTAGCGTGCTAGCACCTCAAAGATTCTGAAAAAAACATGCCCGATAACATTCAAATGACAGTCTATGAAATCTCCGGAGATCAAATCGTCGGAGGGGAGACAGCTGAACAAAATCAGAGGTTTCATGAACATCTTAATCAGGTTCAGATGTCGGCCCTCAAAATCGGGCGCGCACTTGGGATGACGGAGGTTTCTTTCGGTGCAGTGCAATCTCCTTTGCACACTTTCGGGTTCCGTTTCGCCACCTCTTCAGCGGATCGATTTGAAGTCCGTGGAATCGAAGCTCACGACAGTGTTCCGGCGGCTCAAATCATCAATCGACTCAAGTAGCCGAACCCAATTTCTCTCCTATGATCCTTGGAAATCCTGAACCCGGTGATGCAACGTCGAAAACACTCAACATGCTCAAGCGGCTTCGGCGGCTTGAAGGAACGGCTCTGATTAGCAGTGGTGTCCTTATCCATTCAGACATTCCCGATGTCACGGGTGAGATGTCCGCGACCTTTTCGAAAGAATGTACAGCGATGTTCGCAGAATATGCTGAACAGGGGAAAGACATTGAACAGATCACACTTGGTTTTGATAAGTGCAATGTCGTCCTGTTCAATCGCTTCCCTGTGATACTGGGGCTCTTTTTTGCCGATATTGACACGGTGGATTCCGTGGAAAGAGCCGGGCGTCAGTTTCTGACTCAGTTCGCGACCGGTCTCGGAATTCAAAGCTCGAAACCGATTCGAACATCGACAGGAACTCAAGCAGAGCCGGTTGGGAATCCAGTCATCGGAAGTAGCGAAAATGTTGCGAGTCCGAGAATTGGATCGGCCAGTGAAGACTGGAGTGCGTATTCGGAAAAGGTTCACACACTGCTGACCAAGGTGCTTGGAAGTGCCCAGGCTGAAAAAATCATTAAGCGTGAGCTGGCTGCCATTGGTATCGAAGACGGAACCTTTCTCATGAAATCCCAGTTTCGAAGTTTCGGAACCAAATTGATGCAGCGGATTCGTGATAAGGCCCTGAGAAAGCAACTCGAAAGCGAACTGATCGACTTCCTTTCTGACAGTGAGTGAGCCCACAAACGCCACAACCATTTTCCTACCTCAACTTATGAATTCCATCCGCAAAATTGCGTATTTACTGACGATAACCACTTTCCTCTTAACTGTTAACCCTCCGGCCCGGGCGCAGGATGGTGCGGAGAAACGCCTCCAGCAAATGAAGCTGGAGATGATGAAAATCGAGAAGGAAATTGCCGATCGCAAAGCTAAAGAGGAAGCCTTGAAAGATCCAGCCGTCCTGCGTCAGAAGCTGATCGAAATGGAGGCTATTCAATTGGCACTTGATGATCCCACTGGAGTCGAAAACAAGCTGCAACTTCAAAAAAACCTGGATCATGTCTGGATCATGACGGCTGCGATTCTCGTCTTCTTTATGCAGGTTGGGTTCGGCATGCTTGAGATGGGACTCGTTCGGTCGAAGAACTGTATCAATGTGGCCATGAAAAACGTGCTCGATTTCTGTGCCGTCGTGATCTCGTTTCTCCTTTTCGGCTTTACCTTTATGTTTGGAGCGTCAGACACGGGAGTGATCGGTGCCGATAACTTTCAGATCTGGAATTTCTCAGGGGACAGCGCGATTTGGTCCTTTTGGTTCTTCCAGGTTGTATTCGCCGCGACCGCCTGCACCATTGCATCCGGCGCCATGGCAGAGCGGACCAAGTTTGGCGGATATTTGATCTACACGATAATCCTTTCCGGTCTGATTTACCCGATCTTCGGGCACTGGGTTTGGGGCAGTGGCGCGACAGGGCTTGAGCCCGGTTTCGGAGGCAGCGAGGGGTGGCTCGAAAGTCTCGGTTTTCTCGACTTCGCGGGTTCGACTGTCGTTCACGGAATTGGCGGCGCCTCCGCGCTCGCCGGCATCATCGTTCTGGGGCCCCGGGTTGGACGCTTTTTGAAAGACGGCACTCCGCGATACATTCCGGGGCACAGTTTGCCTCTCGCTACCTTCGGCACCATGATTCTATGGGTCGGTTGGTTCGGGTTCAATGCCGGCTCGTCCGTTGAAGGAAGTGCTGAGCTTGGTCGAATCTGTGTTAACACCGCTGTAGCTGGAGGCGCCGGTGCATTTATTGCCATGCTCCTGTTCTGGTTTCTTCGGGGGACGCCCAACATTCTTGTCGTTCTCAACGGTATCCTCGGTGGGCTGGTTGGAATCACGGCAGGCTGTAACGTAGTCAATCCGATCAGCGCTCTCGCAATTGGAGCCATCGCGGGGCTGATTTCAACGGCTGGAGCAATTTTGCTGGAACGAATGAAGCTCGACGACGTTGTCGGAGCAGTTCCAGTTCATCTTTTCAACGGAATATGGGGAACCATCGCGGTGGGGATCTTTATGGAGTCCTCTTTTCTTGATGGTCGGAACCGGCTGAATGCGATTGGCCTTCAGACATTTGGAAGTGTCGCCGTTTGTGGTGGTGCTTTCGTGGTCGCTTTTGTCCTTTTCAAAGTGATCGACACTCTGGTGGGACTTCGCGCTAACGATGAGGATCAGGAGGACGGTCTCGATTTTGCAGAGCACTCTGCGAATGCCTATCCCGACTTTAAGACCACGGATCACTGAGGACTCGTTCGAGTGAGTAGGGGTGGCAGCGATATTTACCGCCGGTTAATTCATACAATTCCTTTACAAAAAGGGACTGGCGTGGATTTAATTTTCCGCTAATCTAATTGAGTCCGAACCCCAACTATTCGAGCAATTATGAGCAGCCACGATCGAATCGAAGCCTTTGTTAAAGTGATCCGGGGGCGTTTGAATCGATTTCGATTGTTAGACACGCTGTTCTGGACGGTCATGGCGGTCGCCGCTGCACTTCTTGTGGTTTGTCTGGTTTATGTGCTCCGTGGCTACGCCGTTCCCAAGACATGGTATCTGGTGGCTGGAGGGGTTTTGGCAGCTGGAACTGTGGTTGCTTTTGTTGTGCGGCGCTGGTCAGGAGATGGCGCCGCCCATTTTGCTGACAGTTTCTTCAACCTTAAGGATTCGATCGCTACGAGCCTTCACTTTAAGAAAGAGGCCCGTGAGGGGGATTTTGTGGAGCTGCAGAAAGAAGCCACGATTTCCAAGATTGAACCTCTGGCTGCCACGGCAATCCCATACGAGATGCCAACCAGGTTGATCGTCTCAGGGCTGGCGTTGGTGTTGCTCTGCACGTTGCTGGCCTTCAAAGCCCCTGCACCGCACATTATCGAGAAGCAGCGCGTCGAGGAGGAGACGGCGATGAAGACTGAAGAGATCAATGAATTCCTCGAGGAGTTGATTGAAGAGTTGGATAAATCCTCGACGGATGAGGAGAAGGAGGCGCTGGACCCGGACAAGCTTCGGGAACTGGTGAAAGATCTTGAGGACACTAAAGATCGTAAAGAGGCCATGCGGCAATATGCAAACCTGGAGCGGAAACTTCAGGAAGCCGCCCGTCGACTGGATCAACGGAAGAACGAAGAACTCCTCGCGAAAGTGGGTAAGGAGATCAAGAAGGATGATGAGAACAAAGCATTGGGCAAAAAGATGGAGGAGAAGAAATTCCGCGAGGCTGCGGAAGAGCTGGAGGCATTGAAGCCGAGTCAGCAGCCTAAGGAGTTAAGTGAACAGCGTAAAGAATTGGCACGTTTGAAATCGGCTGCTCAGCGGATGGCCGCTGCAGCGAAGAGCGCAAATCGGAAAGGGGCTTCGGCGTCCAACTCACAGCAGAATAACAAGTCGAATTCAGCAGGCTCGAAGGGGAATCAAAGTTCGAAAAGCCAAAGTCAGGCCAGCAGTGGGGCGAACTCGCAGAGTTCCGGCGGTGAGATGACGGAGCAACTTGGTGACTTAGCTGAGTCCGTCAAAAATCTCGAAGAGGCGCTCAAGAATGCTGAGATGGAGATGAAGCAGATGAGCAAGCTTTCTGAAAAGACTGATGGTGAGTGCAAGGATTGCAAGAATGCCGTGTTGGCAGACATCGACAAGCTCAGTCAGAGCATGAGCAAGATGAGTAGCATGAAGGAGAGCCAGTCGAAGTTACTCAGTATGTGCAAGAAGTTAGGGCAGTGTCAGGGCTATCTTGGCGAGCCTAAGTTTTCATCGCTTTCTCAGTGCATGAGCCCGAACGCCGGTGGGCAGAAAGCAGGTATGGGGTCAACTGAAAGCCGTACCGACCAGGCAAATGAGCTGACGGATAACGGAAACACAACTCAGCTTAAGGGCATGAAAGGGCAGGGGCCCAGTCAGTCTACCATCGAAGCTGCAGATGACGGCGATGGTGTCAGCAGTCGGCGGACCGCTGCGGCTCAGCGAGAGTTTTCCGCGCAACTTGAGTCTTTTGTTCAGCGGGAAGACGTGCCCGAAGATGTGAAAGAGGGAGTGAAGGAATACTTCAAGAGTATTCACCAGAGTTCGGCTGAATAAACGGGGGCACTCGGAATCAATTTCGAAGCTCACTCAACGTTGATGAGCTTCTTCCAATTCTTCAGCGGCAAGCCGGGTTTCCAGTCCATAGACTTCCATTGTTTGGTGGAAGGCTCATAGTAAATCAGCACTCCATCGCTCTGAAGTTCGGTTTCTTTGAAGATGCGCGCTCCATAGAAGGCGAGGTCTTCGAGAGGGATTGGCGGCCCCGGCATAAGGCATTGCATGAAGTGGTTGAGTGATTGATCCGCTGGATTGCGTTCGATATCCCAATCCCCAAAATCAAATCCATCTGTCAAGATCAGGACACTTGTCCGCGGGAAGGGAAATCCCATGGCAAAGTGATGTTCCTTAAATCCATTACCTGCCCCGGATAACACCTGAAAAACCATGTCATCATTCTCGGTGTAAATGACGATGGTGCCGGACTCTAGATCATTGTGAAAGAGCCCAACTGTTGTTACGCCATCAGGCTTGCCCCGGTAAAAATTCTCCCAGCCGGGTGATGCATGGTTGAGGACCTGGAGAGCCTTGGATTCCGATATCGGTACGGTGTTAGGTTGTAGTGGGAATGTCAGAGTGATAAACCCCACTCTTTTGTCTTCATTCGAACTGAAGAGATACCGAACAGTCTCAGGGAGCGTGAACTCCACTCCGTACAAATTGCTCGCGTAATACTCGACATTCCGACGGGCCCAGACGATGGCGAGAAAAATCGCGGCCGCAGCAATCAGGCAGGTGACCAGAATCACCTGCCATTTGCGCTTCATCGTATAATTCAGTCGATCGGATGACTCAAACCTGCCAGGCAGAGGCGTCCTGACCGCATTCCTCAGCCAGTTCCGCAAAGCCTTTCATCTCGGCTGGTGTGAAGAGTAATCCACCAGCTTCTTCGCTGGCTTTGGCCGCATTGGCTTCGATGGTTCCCGGAAGCATGCAGTTTTCATTGCCGTGGCCGAGGACATCCTTTACCACGGCGGTGATGTTTTCCGTCTGAGTTCTTCCGTTCGAGAAGTCGTTCACGCTGATTGCATCCGGGTGTACCACTTGGAAATAGAACGCGGACGTTGTCTTGTCGCCTGTGGCGGCTGCTTTCTCAGTGCGCCCCCTCAAGGTTGGCAGGGATCCGCCGATCGCGCCGCCGTAGAGCTCGTTAAGAAGTCCCAACCCGTAGCCTTTGTGGCGTCCAAATGGCTGCAGGGCAAAGACTGAGAACGGGTCGTCGGTAGGGTTGCCGTCTTTATCGACCCCGAATTTGGCTTCGAGCTTTTTGTTTTCCCGCTTGTATTGCTCAACTTTCCCCATGGCAATCTCGCTGGTCGCCCAGTCAATCACTACCGGATAGCCAACGGCATCTACTGTGGGGAATCCCCAGCTGTGCGGATTGGTTCCCAGAGTGGGGAATTTCCCGCCAAAGGGTACCACTTCAGCCAGGGTGGACGTGCAATTGGTGTAAGCGATGTAACCCTTTTTCGCGGCATCCATCACGTAGCCACCGCCCCAGAGATAATGAAATGCGTTGTCGACTGAAACCGTGCCACAGCCATACTCGTCAGCCAGTTTCATGCAGGTTTCCATAGCCTCGACTGCGACAGCCTGGCCCAGCTTCTTGTTCGCGTTCCATGCCTGGACCGCTTTGAATTTGGTTTCCCGCACCTCGATCTCTGCGCCCGGCACACAGCCGCCTGATCCTGAGCCGAACAACTCATCAAGGTGAAGCGCCTTCAATGCGTTGTGAGTTCGGATGCCGTTCCATGACGCGTCGGAGCACATCCGCGCAGCTGCTGCAGATTCATCAGCTTCGTAACCACGATGCTGATAGGCTGCGGTGACGAGTGCTTCATGTTGTTCGCGGGAAACGACGGAAAATTCAGAGTTAGACATGCGATTTTTTAAGGTCGGCACCGGCAAGGCGCAACGGTTTTTGTGCGGCTTGTTCAATCGAAATAATGAAAGCCGTGCTACTGTAGCGGTTCATGAATTTTCTCCGTACCCTTTTTGTGCTTGGCCGTGTCTCCAATCTCCCCACAGTTTGGACAAATGTGATCGCCGGGTGGTTTCTCGCGGGGGGCGCGGGATTCGACAAGACGCTGGGAATGATCCTCTTCGGCGTCAGTTTGCTCTACGTCGCGGGGATGACGCTGAATGATGCGTTTGATCAGCAGTGGGACCGGAAGAACGCACCCGAAAGACCCATCCCGCAGGGGCTCATCTCGGGGAGGACCGCCTGGATTATTGGATTCATTCAAATGATCACCGGTCTCGCGGTGATTTGTGTCTTCGCAAAGCCGAGCGTGCTTCCGATTGCCTTCTTGTTGGCAATCGCAATCCTCGCCTACAACTGGCTACACAAGCGGTGGGCGGGTTCGGCGGTGATCATGGGCGCCTGCCGTGCGCTTGTCTATCTATTGGCAGGAATCGCCGGGGCAACAGCCACGGGTGATGTTTTTGCGAACTACCTCGGTTGGTTGGCCGGGACAATGTTGCTCTACATTGCAGGGATCACTCTGGTGGCGAGATTCGAACGCTCCGACAACAAAAAACCGGTTTTGCTGGGACAGTTTCTGCTTTTCTCGCCCATCGTGGCGCTTTTGCTGATGAAGATCAGCGGCAACTGGACGGCGATGGTGCTCCTTGGACTCTGGCTTTTCTGGATGGTGTTTTCGCTCGTCACTCTAAAGGCCTCGATTCCCCGTGGAGTGGCATTCCTGCTTGCCGGCATTGTTCTGGTCGATGCGACTGCCATTGCCACCATCGATCCCCGGACAGGAATGTTCGCGTTGTTTTTCATGCCGCTTACACTTCTGATGCAGCGATTCATTCCTGCGACTTAAAGGGAGGCTATTTGATGGGAATGCTCCAGAGCATGTGCCCGGCCGTGACGAAAAGGGTGTTGCCGTCCTCTCCTCCGAAAGTGCAGTTGGTGATCATATCCATGGGGATTGGAATGAATCGCTTGAGTTCGCCTTCCATTGGATCAATCACGTAGACCCCCGCTTTGTATTTGGCAGCGGTTTCAATTTGTCCATTCGGAAAATTAAGTCCTGCCGTGACGTAGAGATTCCCATCCGGTCCCTGGCACATACCATCCGGGCCGCGTTCACTTTCCCAGTCAAACAGGAGTTTGCGGCTGTTTGGTTGAAGGGTGCCGTCCTGTTTCAGATCGAAGCGCCACAACTTGCGGGCGGCTCCGGATACACCATTCGAATTGTCCGCTACAAAGAGATGTTTCTCATCTTTTGAGACGACGATCCCGTTGGGCCGGTCGATTTCGTGGGTCAATATCTGGTCGACCGTGCCGTCTGGATCGATTCGGTAGACGCCTTCGATTTCTTTGCCCTCGGCATCGAGGATCTGCATGCCACTTCGGTCGCCGTAGCGTGGATCCGTGAAATAAACCCGGCCTTTTGAATCAATCGCGAGATCGTTGGGCGAGTTGTATTTCTTTCCGTTAAAATCAGCCGTCAGCACCGTAATCGTCCCGTCCTGTTCCGTGCGTGTGACCCGGAGGTTTCCGCCTTCCCGTCCACCTTCGCAGGCGTGCAATCTCCCTTCGCTGTCGAAGGTCAAACCATTGGCGCGTCCGGACGGAGTTCTATAGGTCTGGATAACCCCGGATGAATCCCGGCGCATGATACGATTGTTTTCCACATCGGTGAAAAAGACGCTCTTCGTGGCTTCATGCCAGGCGGGGCCTTCAGTGAAAGCCACCTTGCCCTCCATCTTCAGCCCGGTGTTATCACCTTTTAGGACGGTCGATTCACTTTCGGATTGGGCTTGCGTCAAAAGACAAGGAAGTCCCAGACAAAGGGCCGCGGCTATCAATTGCTTCATATCCTGAGATTTGTAGACAATCTCAAGCCGACCGGTCAAGCACTGCGATCACAACGGCAATGGTCAGCAACACCGTCCCGAAGGCCCGCCACCAGAAAGTCTTGCATGAAGTGTGCCGTTCGTTGTTGCCGAGCAATGTTCCCAGAAACCCGATGAGAAGAATGGCCCACAATCCACGGGATGAATAGACCACGTTGATTCCGGTGGCGTCATCAAAAAAGCTGAGAGCAAGCCCCATCCCGATCGCCTGCAGCCCGATCATGACTCCTCCGAGGATGGCCGGGCGGCGAGCTGTTGCGGGCATGGAAAAGCTTTTGCGTCCCTGAATGATCCACAGGATCAAAGAAAGTAGTGCAACTCCGACAGAACTGAGGGTGAGAAATGTCATGGGACCGAAGTCACCCGCCCACCAACTGACAAGGACATCGCTGACCCCAAACAACGCCGCACTGACGAGCGTGATGAAGATTGCGAAGCTCATCCCGGCCGCTTTCGATCTAAAATCCCGCCAGCCCATCAGAAAAATCCCCACTGCGGTCAGGATCGAAGCAATCCATAACGCATTCGAAGGCATCTGGCGCAGCATCACGACCACACCGATGGCGACGAAAACGACCTTGGTTCCCATCAGCGGAGTAACCAGCGAGACATCACCGATTCGGATGCCGAGAAAGGTGGCCCAGGTGCCGAAGAAAAAGACCACTCCCATCACCAACGGCATCCAGATCAGCGACCAGTTGACGGCCTGATTTTCAAAAAGGAATAAGGGGAGGAAGAGCAGGCCCACCGTCCAGTTGGTGAGATGAAACGTCTGGTCCATCGTGGCACCTTCTTTGAGCGCACGCTTAATAAAAACGGAGCCGAGCGAATAAATGATCGCGGAGGCGAGGGGAAGTAGAAGATACCAGGGCACGCGCAGACCTACGATGGAAAGCCGCAGGCGTCAGCGGAAAAGAAAAGGGAATGCTGTCATCGGCCGGGGAACCGGATCGCTATCGCTGCATCCTTTTCAAATATGATCTCAAAGGGCCGTTCGCAAGCTGCGAGGAACTGGCGGAATGCCTTAAGCTTCTCGTTCACGAGGATCACTTCACCCTCATAGCGGACAAGGAACTTCTCGATGGCGGCCCGGGTCTCAGGATTGTAGATAATGTAGCATCCCACAGCGATATCAGAGTTGGGAAGGGGAAGGGTGGTGAAGTCTCCGGGGAGATTCTCGAAGTTAGTGAGCCCGTTCTTCTGCAGTTGTTCGGCGCAAAGCTCAACTGAGACAGGAGCAAAGTCATTGATGATGAGATGATCAGCTGCTCGGGCGAGAAGGAGGTTTTCGAACCCGACACCGGCACCAATCGCGAGAACTCTCTTGCCGGTAAAGGCGGGCGCGTTTTCACCGAGCCAGAGCGAGAAGATACTCGTCGCTCCCCAGCGGGTATCGTAATAGACCGCCACTCCGGCATCCATCTCCGCCATGACCCGTGAATCAATTTCCGGGTGATCGAGATTGAGAACATCAAACTCGAGATCTCCGAACGATTCTTTGATCCAGAGATTGCCGGACGATGCCTTCGAGGCCATAAAGCGATATGATTACAGTTCGAATCCTGAGAGACGCTGACGCAGAAGATCAAGCGCGAGCCGGGTTACCCGCATCTTAAAGCTGATCCGGTCAGCCGGAGTGAAGTGTCGCTTTACGTAGGTGGGATGACTTTTCGAAGCCAAAGCGACGTGAACTGTGCCGACCGGTTTTTCCTCGCTGCCACCTCCGGGGCCGGCGATCCCGCTGACTGCGAGGGCATGATCTGCTCCGCTTTTTTCAAGGCAGCCTTCAGCCATAGCGCGAGCCACCTCATCACTGACAGCGCCGTGGGCTTCGATTAACTCAGGCGGCACACCCAGCATTTCCGATTTGGCGGAATTGGCATACGTCACGTACCCTCGGTGAAAGACGGCACTTGAGCCGGCCGCATTGGTGATGGTGCTGGCGATCAATCCCCCGGTGCAACTCTCAGCGGTGGCAATGCTTTGATGGGCTTTCGCCAACAGATCAATGATAACCTTCTCAATGGCATCCTCAGATTCTGTTACGATCTGACGGGCAAAGTCTGCGCGGACTATCGCGGATGCCGCTTCTACTGCGCTCGCCGGACCGATCAACCGGAGGTCGACTTCCCCCAGCCGGGCGCAATATCCGAGCTCGAGATCTTCTATCGCATCGAGTTTGGGTTCGAGCTGATCCGCCAGAGCGGATTCCCCGACGCCGTAGATTCGGAAGTTACGCCAGGTCTCAGCTGCGTTTTCGGAGCCCAACAACTCAGCCAGTTTGGGCATCACAAGATTCTCCGTCATCGGCTTCAGCTCCCGCGGTGGTCCGGGAAGGAGGAAAAGGTGTGGTGAGTCCTCATCCTCATCGGCCGGCACGTAGAGACCGGGGGCGGTTCCATTCGGGTTGTCGAGAACTACGGCACCCTCCGGTACCATGGCCTGACGTTCGTTGGATGAAGTCATTTTGTAGCCCCGTTTCCGGAAGAACAACTTCAAGTTGGCTAAGATCGATTCATCCAGAATGAGTTTGCGATCCAGCATCTCTGCGACAACCTCCCGGGTGATGTCGTCACTGGTCGGCCCGAGTCCGCCGGTGACAAGAATTACATCCGTGCGGGGAAAGGCTTCCTTTAGGACTGTGCGAATCTCGTCGCCGTCCGGAATGGTGGTTTGTCGCTGGATCCTAAGCCCCAGCTTGAAAAGCTCATTCCCGAAGTAACCCGCGTGGGTATTGATAACCTTCCCCAGGAGAAGCTCAGTTCCGGTATTGAGAACTTCGACGCGCATAGCCTGAGATTACGCCGTCGTCTCAGTCAGGAAATCATAGGTCACCCGGGGGGCATCAGACCAGAGATCTTCGAGTGCGTAAACCTCACGCATATCTTTGTGGAAGACATGAACCAACACATCCGCATAGTCGAGCACCATCCACATGCTGTCGGACTTGCCACAGGTTCGGACGGGGCGTTCACCAAGAGCCTGCTCGACATCTTTATCAATGTCACGATGTATCGCCTTCAAGTGAGGCATGGATGTTCCTGTGCAGATTACGAAGTAGTCTGCAATTGACGAAATGCCGCGCAAATCGATTACAACAATATCTTCAGCTCCGATTGTATCGGCAGCTTTTGCACATTCCTCAGCAACTTTTTCCGCGTTCGCCATGATTGATCTTCAAAAATTCAGGGCGTGATGATAACGCAGTTTGTGCGGTGTGCGAGAGGGATTTTTGTTCGGGGACCGGGCGAGTGAAGCGGGCGCGTTGAAGTTTTTGAAAGATTCTGTGTGGCAAACTGGTAGTGTCCCTCAATGATTCGCAGGATTATTCGTCGTTTGTTGGTTGTCGGAATGATTGGAACTCTGGCCGCCGGAGTGACGATCGCCATTTGTCATCTCCTGGTCGAGAAATCGGCGGCGGATAAGATCTACGATTCCGTAGAGCAGGTTCCGAAGCGAAAGGCGGCGGTTGTGATGGGATGTGCCCGCATCATTTGGGGCGATCGGCAGAACCTCTATTTCGTCCACCGTATCAACGCAGCGAGGGAACTCTATGAGGCCGGGAAATGTGAATACATTATCGTCACCGGGGACAACAGTCGTGAGAACTACGATGAGCCGACCGACATGCGCGACGCGCTGATCGCAGCGGGAATCCCTGAGAGTAAAATTTACCGGGACTATGCGGGCTTCCGCACCCTTGATTCCGTCGTGAGAGCGAAGGAAATATTCGGTCAATCTGATTACATTGTGGTCTCTCAGGAATTCCACAACGAGAGAGCCATTTTCATCGGCAGTCGACGGGGGTGTGAAAACCTTGTTGGCTTCAATGCAACCGCTGTGAAGGGGCGGGGAGGCATCCGGACAAAGCTTCGGGAATATCTTGCCCGGGTGAAAACCGTTCTTGATGTTTCACTACTGGGAACTGAACCGAAATTTCTCGGCCGCACGGTTGAGCTTGGTGGTCCAGTGACCTGAGGTGAGAGATACGAGTCAACAGGGTTGGTTTGACGAATGAACCCTATTAGATCGTGGGTTCTTATCGGCTTTACCTTAAAGAGTTGGTGAAGAATTTACTCTGATGTTGCAGCCGTCAGCTGTTGCAATTCGATGAGCCACTGACGTTCTAGATGATTGATCGAAGCCTTTTTGGGAGGAAGGCTCAGCTGTTCCTCATAGACTGCGAGTATGGCTTGTTCGGTGAGGCGCAGACCTTCCAGAGATTCGAATTCCGCAAGCCACTGATCGAAAGATAGAACCGCTTGATCGGGAGTCGGTGCCTCAGAAAAGACGAGGGATTGGAGATCCCTGATGACTGGATTGATAAATATTTCAGGCTTCAGTCGTCGCGCTTCTTTTTGGGCCGCTTTTTCAGCCTTCTTTTCATTGCTGCTGATTGCTGATTGCCGGAATTTGTCTCCGATATATTTGATTCCCGTGGTGGCGGCAAAGTTTCCAATCGAAGGGAAGAGTGCTTTCGCAGCAATACCGGCGCCAAGAAGCGGGTTTGCGATGGCTACGAGAGATCCGACGATGATAAATCCACCGGTTGCTGCGGTACTGGCACTGTCGATTTTCTGTGCGAGTTCGTCGAGCCTGTCCGCGAAGTCACTGGCTGATTCAGGAGCATCGGCAGCAGTTTCAGCCTTGTAGTTCGATATAATGAGGGACTCCAGGATCGTGACGCCGGCAGGGTCATGAAGATGAAAGATGCGGGCTTTCTCCAGAGAATTAACAGGTCCCACTTCCGGGGGCAGAGAACGAATGGTATAGAGGGCGAAGTCGTTTTCCGCATTCCTGTCCGGCACGAGAAAGTAATGCGTCTCGTCCCGGTGGATCTTGGCATTTACGTCAGCATGAGTGGCTGAAAAAAGCGGAATCTTTTCAATGTTTGATTGAAGAAATTGAATGCCACTCGCTGAGACTTCTTCGACAAAAGATTTCGCATCTGCTGCGTTGGCAGCCAGTTTTTCCCATACAGCTTTCATTGGACGCAGTCTGGGGATTTTTTCGAAGATTCTCAACCCAAATCGCCAGATCGAGGCGAGTAAGAGGTGAACGGGGCGAGCGACTGCTTGTTCTCAGTGAATTAAGCAACCTTGATGACCGGGATGTGAATGAAACGCGAGGGAGTGGCCGGATTTCTGAGAACAGCAATTTTTAGCGAAGCATTCGCTACCATGGTTGCACAGGGCAGAATGACAGCCTTTTGGTGTCTTCCTAAGTTTGCATGGGGCAAAAGGACAGCCTTTTGGTGTATTCCTAAGTTTGCATGGGGCAAAAGGACAACCTTTTGGTGCCTACCTAAGTTTGCATAGGGCAAAATGACAGCCTTTTGGTGCTTTCCTAAGTTTGCATAGGGCAAAATATGCGCCCTGAGAATTGTGAGTGAAACGACTGAAATTATCAGAAGAAGCTGTTAAATGTGGGGATTGAGGGCTCGAATCGGCCAAAATTCCGGGTTGGGCCGCTAATTTAACGCTTTCACCTTCCCGAAATTGAATTGAGCGTTATATTTTTCATTGGTCCGAAACACCAATGAAACCACAAACCAGTTGCTCAGACTTGGTCAGTCTTTGTGCTGCCAAACAGACACTTGCTCTGTTATTGGTGTTGTGTTGCATGGGCTCGAATGCGGGGGCTATCGATGAAAAGGTTTTGCAACTGCTTGCCGGTCAGGAAGAGGTTTCGTCTCCTGATGGTATCGCGGAAGAGGTGGATGAACTGCCTTATGTCTCACCGCCTCCGCCTCCGTTGCCTGATTTACGAAAACTGGCGATTGATCAAACAATCAGAGATCTGCTCGCAGTTTCCGGCCTGCCTGCGCGGCGACAGGCGAGGCTGAACCGAATGGTTTCCGGCTCTTACCAACACCATGGTTTTGAGGCTTATTGGGCCGGGGCGATTCCTGACATCATTTTTGAAAGGATTTCCGACACCCTCAAAAGTCACGCGTTGGATCCTTTTGATATACCCGATTTTGCGTCTGCACTTGTGAGTGAAGGACCGGTGAAGCGGGCGCCGGGGGTGACAGTCGATGATATCAGGCTCACTTTGCAAGTTGCTGAAGCGGCGCTCTTGCTGAAAGAAGGTCCGGCAACGGAACAATTGATTTGGCCGTCGTGGAATCAGGGGGATACACCGGGGACGATCAAAACCTCGATTCACACCGAGAATCTGACGGCGATCTTTTCCGAACAGTTGATCCAATACAATAAGGAACCTGAGCTGGTGTTGACGTCGTTTATTCCTGAGAACTGGATATACAAACGACTGCACCGGTCCTGGCTGGCGAACGTGGCCAACCCGAATCCTGAGCAAATTACTTTTCGTGGAAACGCCTATCAGGGGCGTGCCTACAGCCAGGCCGGGGAGCTGGCTGCGATGCTGGGAATGCAGGGATTTATCGACAGTGATGAAGCGGCTGAGGCTGCTTCATCAGGGATCTACACTCGTGAGTTGAGTGATGCGGTGAGAGAATTTCAGCGAGCGCACGGGTTGAAACCTGATGGGATTTTGGGACCGAAAACGCTGGGGAGGCTCAAGCGGGATCCAAACCGGGACCGGCAGCGGATTGTTCTGAATCTGCATCGGGCACGGTTGATTCCGAACGAGATGGGACGGCGCTACATCATGGTAAATTTGCCGTCGGGTGAGATTTACGGCTTCAAGAATCATGTTCTGGAAACCCGGATGCGCATTGTTTTCGGAAGCAATACGGAGGGGCGGCGCACACCGATATTTCGCGACACTCTGGAACAGGTGATCTTTCGTCCCTATTGGTGGGTGCCGAAGGGAATCGCCGTGGATGAGTATCTGCCAAGGGCTTACCGCGATCCCTCTTCTCTCTCAAGGCGGGGGTTTGAGATTGTAAAAGGAGGTTTTGAAGATGCCAGGGCTTTGACGATCAATTCAAGTGCGTTGCGTGGTGTTGCTGACGGCAAATACATCTTGAGGCAGCGGGCCGGCTATGGAAATGCGCTGGGGCTGGTGAAGTTCCGGTTTCCCAACGATCACGCGGTCTATTTTCATGACACCCCGCAAAAGCATCTCTTTAAATACACGGATCGAGCACATAGCCATGGCTGCATGCGGTTGGAAAAGCCGCAGACATTAGCTGAATGGGTGCTGCAAGAAGATGTTGATTGGCCGCTTTCCAGGATCAAATCTGCTATGAGTTACGGAAACCGCAATGTCGCGCAGCTCAAAGAGCCGATGCATGTTTTTGTGGTCTATTTTACGGTGTTCCCATTACCGGAGCGGGAAAAGGGAATTGCTTTCCTCAACGACGTATACGGCCGGGATATGGCGTCGCTGGGAGAACTGGTATCGGAAAACGAAGAACCCTGATCAAGGGGAAGGGAGCTTTGCCCCGCAGGACCAGCAAAGTTCAAAGTTACCCGGATTCTTTTCGTCACAGGAAGGGCAGGGGATTTCCTGATCTACATTCTTCGCATTCTCCTCTTTTTGTTTTTGAATCACTTCGCGGGCCTTATCAAGGTCGCTTTCATTGACAACAGCAAGCGCTGGCCAGAATTCCGGCAGGTCCAATGTGTTGTTTGATGAATGCTCGTTGGTGATCTCCGAATCAATTCCAGCTTGGGTCAGGACGGCCTGAAAATATTTGATACGGGGAAGACCCCGTTCCCGAAGTAGTTCTTTTTTGCTGGTTGGCATTGAACAATCTACGCACGGGAAAGGAGAGTCACAAGATAAGTCGGTGGATGCCGGATGGCACGGCAAGGATCTGTGCGATCAAAAAAATGTGGCGAAGCCTCTGATTTGTCGCAGGGTTCGGGTCTATGTTTCAGAGAATTTTTGCACCTGTATGGGGACTGGGAGGCGTCCTTGCTTTGCTCGGCTGCGCGATCTATCGCCTGGCGCCGAAGGGAATCGAGGCTCTCAGGATGGACCTGACTACAGGCCAATGGATCTTTCTAATCGTGTTCACTTTGTTTATGCTCGTCGCTGAAGGTTACCGCGGGTTTCAAAAGAAGTTTTCGCCACGGACGGCGGCACGAGTTCGGTATTTGCGTGATCACCCAAACTGGGTGCGAACTCTCTTGGCTCCCGCTTTTGCGATGGGATACTTTCACGCGAACAAGAAGACAAAAATCGTGGCGATCTGCCTGACTCTCGGAATTATCATTCTGGTGATTTGTGTCCGGTTTCTGGATCAACCTTGGCGCGGCTTGGTTGATGTGGGTGTTGTGTTGGGGCTGACCTGGGGAATTATCTCGCTACTGATCTATGTCGCGCAGGCGCTGACCAGGAAGGACTTTGTTCACTCCCCGGAAACGCCTTAATCAATTCGGACAGAGCGACTCTTCAATCGCATGGTGATTCGCTAAATTTGATCGACCGAGATTGTAGCCCGGCTTTCGGCTGCTTTATAAAGCGCGAAGACGGTTTTCAGAACTTGCAGTCCCTCAGCTCCGGTCACCGGAGGGGGCTTACTTCCGGCGCAGGCCTGGAGACAGCGCTGCACAAACGGGGTGTACCCTTTCGGTTCCATTGGGCCTGAATATTCGATGATACCGTCTTTTGCGTTTTCATTCGAATACCAGGTCAATGGCAGTTCAGTGCGCCCGCCCAGGTGTTCGCGATATTCGATCCATCCTTTGGAACCCCACAATTTGATATAGGAGTGATACCCCCGGTCCGTGTAGTACCCGGCGTTCATCGTTCCGTTCGCTCCATTTTCAAATCGCATTGCCATGGACACCGAGTCCTCAATTTTGAGCGGTTGTCCTCCAACGATCCCGGAAAAGCCTGCGACTTCGGAAATCTTCAGTCCTGTCAGCAGCATAGTGAGGTCAAGCCAGTGAATGCCCAGCCAGGTAAGAATTCCCCCTCCTGCCCGGGCGCGATCGGCATACCATCTTGTATGATAGGATTGGTTTTTCAGCCGGGTTTGGTCTGCGACCATATGAACTTCTGCCCCGTAGAGGTCACCCAGCAACCCGTCATTGATTAGAGATTTTGCTTTTTGAACTGCTGGAGTGAGCCGGTTCGCAAATGCCAACATCAGGTTCAGTTTGGCCGCGTCCGCTTTTTTCACGAGCGAGGCGAACTCTTCAATCTGCGTACAAGCCGGTTTCTCTGCGAAGACATGGACATTGCCATCGAGTAGTTTGTCGATTTGAGTCGGTGCATTGACTGCCTCCATGCTCACAAGGGCCATCACAGGCTTCGCCTTCATAAGCATCTGGTCTGTGTCTTCGAAAACCGCAGTGAGTTTTTCACCCAAAACCCTTCGGGCTTCTTCGGCGTTTGTTTTTCCGGGGTCACAAAGGACGACTCCGTCGCATTCCGGCGAGTCACGTAATGCTGAGAAGTAGGCCCCCAGGTGTGCCCCTCCTTTTTCGGTGACCACTGCTGCGGGGATTTTTTGATCTGGCATACTTGAGCATAGGGATAGCAGGTAAAAAATACCAACCACGAAATCACGCCGGTCAGAACTACTGTTATTTTGATCACAATTAGTTGGCGTGTGCCGGGATCTGAGGTAGTGGAATATCCAATTCGAGCGATCAACCCGTGCCTTCTAAACCTTCCAAATCTGAAAACTCATCTGACGGGGATTCACCGGATCTCTTTGCCGATTTTGATTTCGATTCTCCGAAACAAACCGGCAAAGAAAGAGCTCCGAATAAGAAGAGAGAGAAGTCATCTGGTCGGGAAACAGGTGGGAGAAAATCGGGATCGTCACTGTTTCGAGTGATTCACACGGCTGATTGGCACCTCGGCAAAACTCTCTGCGATTTATTTCGAGAGGAAGAGCACGACAGGTTTTTGGCATTCTTGTTAACGACGATCCAGGGCTACGCCGTCGATCTATTGATTATTGCCGGCGATGTGTTCGACAGTTCGAATCCGCCTCAATCAGCTCTGAAACGATATTATGGTTTCCTTTCGGAGTTATTTCGCACGGCGAATTGCACCGTGGTCGTGATTGCAGGCAACCATGATTCACCTTTGGTGCTGGAGGCGCCGAGTGAGGTATTGGATCCTCTGCGTGTGAAAGTTGTCGGTGAGCTTCGGGAAAATCCGGAGGACGCTCTCATTTTTTTACCGAACAGGGAGGAACCTCGATTGGTCGTGGGTGCCGTTCCGTTTCTACGGGACCGCGATGTCCGGGTGGGAGTTCCCGGGCAGTCAGAGTCGGAAGTTCGCGCAGCTCTTCGAGCGGGAATCAAAAAATGCTACGATGATATTGCCGGTGTGATACGGAATTCTGTTGATCCTAATATTCCGGCACTCGCCACGGGACATCTCACGGTATCCGGCTCAAAACTCTCGGACAGTGAGAGGGAGATTCATATCGGCGGACTGGGAAGTGTCGGCTCTGATATTTTTGATGAGCGCTTTTGCTATGTTGCCCTGGGGCATTTACACCGTCCTCAGGTGTCAGGTGGGGATGGCAAAGTCTGTTATTCAGGTTCGCCGATACCACTTAGTTTCAGTGAAGCCGGAGACGTCAAAGAGCTTCGGCTTCTTGAATTCAATGAGACTGATTTTGTTGAATCACGATCGATTCCCATTCCTGAATCCCGGGGGCTGATTCAGATCCGCTGCCTCCGAAGTGAACTTGAATCGACGATTCAAAAGTTTGCCCCACCGAAATCGGACCTGACGCCCTGGGTTGAGTTCATCATCGAGGATCCGGTTCGAAATGAAAATCTCTTCGAAATTGTGCGGGAATTGGTAGGGGACGAATCCAGTTACGAAGTTCTCCACGTGGTCAGTCAACGTCTCGATTCAATCGATGGCTTGTTTAAGGGAGATACCGATGTGAATAACCCATTGGAAATCGATGGGAGTATCCTTGATGATCCATCGCGGGTTTTTCAAGAGCGGCTAGAAAGAGAGAACGGGCTGACTGACGGAGAAAAAGAGGAACTGGGGCAGGTCTTTGAAGAGTTGCTCGATATCTATCGCGATCCGGTTCGCAGGGAAGGGAGGGGGACGAAGGCATGAAAATTCTCTCCTTACGTTTTACAAATCTCAATTCGCTCAGGGGGGCGCATGAAATAGATTTCAATGATCCCCGTTTGAGTCGTAACGGCTTGTTTGCGATTACCGGACCGACCGGGGCAGGAAAATCGACGATTCTAGACGCTATTACCCTTGCTCTATATGGACGTGCCGCCCGTTATGGGAGTGAAGCGAATCCGGAGAACATGATGAGCCGGCAGACCGGGGAATGCTCTGCTGAAGTTGTTTTTGAAGTGGATGCTGGCGAATTCCGAGCCGAGTGGCGGCTTCGGAGGGCAAAGAACAAACCTGACGGCAAGCTTCAGAACGCAAAACGATATGTCTATGACAAGGCAGGTGCTGTCATCGCTGAAAAATTGCGAGAGGTCGACGAAACAATCGAAAGACTTTGTGGCCTGAATTATGATCGTTTTTTGCGGTCTGTCCTTTTGGCTCAGGGCGGGTTTGCGAAGTTTCTTTCAGCAAAACCGGATGAACGAGCTGAGCTTTTAGAGCAACTCACAGGAACAGCTATTTACTCGGAGCTTAGTGTCCTGGCTCATCAGGTTGTGGGAGAAAAAGAGCGGGACCTGGAGTTGAAGGAGAGAGCTTTAGATGAAATTACCGTTCTCAGTGAGGAAGAATGTTCCAGCAAAACCGCTGAACTTGCGAAGGTATCGGCCGAGCTGACGGAAAAGCGAAAGAGGCTCGATTCGGTGGTTTCAACGATCGGGCGATCAGAAGAGTTGCAGCGGCATCTCGATGCTGAACGGGAAGCAAGGACTGAACTGGAGGCCTTAAAAAAGAAAGAAAGTGAAATTGGTGGTGATCTTGAAAGACTCTCGCTTCACCAGAAAGCCGCACCGTTTTTCCCCGAATTGAGGCGCTACGATGATGCTGCTGCTGAACTCGAAAAACGCTGGGCGGCTGTGAAAATGGCGAAGGAGGAATTGGAGTCAGCGGAGAAGACGATGGAGGTCGTGTTGGTTGCGGCTTTGCAGATGAGTGACAATGCTCACGAAGAGGTCACGCTTAAGCTTTCCGAAAAAGCTGCTGAAATCGCTGAACTAAAGGGTGGGATTAATCAAATTGAAACATGGCTGGCCGAGAATATTCGCGATGCTGCGCTGGATACCAAATTTTCGGAGATCGTCGAAAAACTTTCAGATTTGAAGAGTGCCCGAAACGCACAAATCTCTGTAAAAACTGCCGAGGCTAAATTATTAAACGATCTGGAAAAGGCACAGAGAGAGCTGACGAGATTTGAGCGTGAAACAGAAGAAGCGGGGCTGCGGGTGCACAACCAACGTAGTGAGTTGGAAAAATGTCGACAGGCGGTTTCAAACCTTCTTGAAGGAAGGGATGAACCTGAATTGAGGACAAAGCTGTTTGAAGTGAAGGAGCGAATCAACGAGATCAAGGGACTGAAGTCTTTAGTTGAGCGACAATCAACCGCGGTTGAAAAAGAGAGAAAGTTTGGCTGTCTGAATCGGGATTTGGATAACGAGCTGAAAAAAAGAGAGAGCGCAATGGATCGCGCCGGGAGTGAGGTGTTGAAAGCGCAGGCACTGTATGATGCGCGGGCAGGTGCTCTCACTTACGCCGAAAAAGTGGTTGGTTACGAAGCCGAGCGTCACAACTTAGTCGAGGGGGAATCATGCCCGTTGTGCGGTTCCAAAGAACATTTGTTTAAGGAACAAAGTGTAGGTCAGGGGGAAATTGATAAACTGCGGACTGAGCTCAAGAGCGCGACCAGTGAGCTGAAGGCGGCTAAAGAGACTGCATCATCCGCACGGGACAAGGTTACAGAAACCAAAGCCGATTTGCGGAGTGCAAAGAATCACATTTCTGAGATCGTCGTTGAAATATCAGAGCTGGGTAAAGAGGTTTCCGCGCTTGCTGAGAGTTTAAAGATTAAGAATTTCGAAGTCGTTCAGATTCAGAAGGCTTTAGAAAAGAGTCAGAAAGATGAGAAAGCCCTGATCGCTTTGCTGGAGAAACTGAATGTCGCTAAATCTGATCTGAATAATTCCGAAAGGCAGTTTGCGCTTCGGGTTCATGAGGAAAATTTGTCAAAACAATCTCTGGAGAATTGCAACAGGAGTCACAGCGATTTAACCAGGCAATTGCAGCAGGTTAGGGATCAGCAAAAGATACATGTATCTGAAATCGAATCAGCACGCAGCGTATACGCTGCCATAGTCAAACCGTTTGGGATTGAAATCGCTGACGAGGAATGGGCTGAAAATGCACGCAATTTGCTGGAGAAACGGAAGATCGTGTACGCGGCAAAGGAGGTGGAGTTGAGAAATTCGTTGGAGGCTGTGCGAAGAGCTGAATCAACCTATACGGCCTTAAAACGAGAAGTGGATCTGATTGGGGAGGCAGCGACTCGAATGTCCAGAAAATGTGAACGTGGTCCGAACAACTTCGGCGACATTGATAAATCTGAAGTCGTGAAGATGAGAGGGACTTGGACCTCGTTGGAAGATGCCGAAAATGGAGTCGAAATTTTCGGGAGGACTATCGAAATGGCCGGAAAAATCCTGGACGAAAGGATTCAGGCAGAGCATTCAACTGAAGAATTGTTTCAAAATATATCAAAGGCTCTCCTGAATCGAATTCGTGAATCCGAATTCCGTACCGTTGACGCGATTCGGAGTGCTCGATTAGTTGAAGAGCAGGAAATGTCGTTTTCTAAACGAAAGAAAACAATCGAGTCTGAAGGAAACAGGCTGAATGGGAGACTTGAGTCTATCCGTGAAACTGTAAAAAGACTTCGCGCTTCGGAAACGGTGGAAAACACCTTTCTTGAAGAAATTAAGACCGAAAAGTCTCAACTGGAGGAAATCAATTTGGATCTGTTAAGCCGACTGTCAGAGTTAAAAACTGAACTCGAGTTTAACAAAAAGAATCAGAATAAGATCGAACTCAGAGGGAGTGAAGTTGAGCAGGAACGCGAGATGTTGAAAGCTTGGCGACTGCTCAAACACTTGATCGGTTCGCACGATGGAAAAGCTTTTCGCCGTTTTGCACAGGGAGTTTCTCTGGATGTCCTGGTTAACTATGCCAACATGCACCTGGCCAGACTGTCGAAACGTTACAAAATACGACGATCCCGTGCGGAGCTGGAGTTGGAAATTGTCGACTACTATCAGGCCGCCGCCGTGAGGCCCATGGCCAGTCTTTCCGGAGGAGAGACATTTATTGCCAGTTTAGCCTTGGCGCTAGGTCTCTCAGATCTGGCTGGAAGGAATGTCCGAATCGATTCATTGTTTATTGACGAAGGGTTCGGATTTCTTGATCCTGACAGCGTTGATGCTGCATTATCGGCATTGGAATCCTTACAATCAGATGAAAAGATAATCGGGGTAATTTCGCATGTTGAAACAATGCGGGAAAGAATTTCAGCTCAGATCGCCGTCAACAAAAAGCCCGGGGGTGTGAGTTCGTTAGAGATCTTACTTAAGTAAAATGGAAGAAGGCAATATCGATCTAGCGGATGCCCTCCGGGTCGATTCCCCGATCGCTGGGGGGCGTAAGATCACCCAGGTCTTCTACCTTGGAAAAATACTCGGCCGCTTTATCGTAATTCCCCATTGCTTTGTGAACTGCCGCAAGGTTGTTATACGATTGGCCCAGGTCATAGTGTTGTCCGTCTTTCCCGTAAATCGATTGACGGATGCTGAGAGCCTCAGTATGGAACTGACAAGCTCGATCAAACTCGTGTTTCGAATAATAAAGTACCCCTAGATTGTTGTATACAGAGGCCACACGGGGGTCGTTTTTTTGAGAATCTTCAAGGCCGCGTTGGAATTCACTCAGTGCTTTGAGGTAATTTCTTTCAGCTTCCTCGGGACATGAATTTCGTTTGTACAACATCGCAAGATTGTTGTACACCACAGCGATTTGAATGGGTTCAAGCAAATTCGCATCGGCTGCCAAATTGATTGAATCTTCGTAGTGTTGGATTGCGTCATCGCATCGATCACTTTTGTCATAGTGATACGCCATCAAGGAGTGGATGCGAAATAACAGTTCAGGTGCAACTTCAATGTCGGATTCCTGACAGTGTCCAAGCGCTTCACGGTATAACCTTTCGGATCGGTGAGGTTCTCCAACGCGGGAGCGAAATTTGGCCAGTTCGCAAAGAGCGTCGACTAGATCTGGAAGAAAACGGTAATCATTGTACGCAAGCCTCCGAATTCGCTCTACTTCGCGAGACGCGCCAGCGATTTGTTTTTCTAAGTTCTCGGGAGTTGGATCACTCAATTGAATTCTTGGCTTGCATCAAATAGTGCATTCTACACAGCCGCGTCATCGTAAGATTTGGCAAGGTCGGCAACTACATTTCGAGCTTCTTCCAGGCGCTCAAGTGTCACACCATTGTTCTGATACCAGTGTGTGTATGCTTCATTTTCGAACATGATGTCGAATTGTTCTACAAGGCGCTTAAAAACCTGGGAAATTCCTGTGTGGTTAACCAGTGCTAATCCAGTTGAGCCAAAACCTTCGGGAGCGGTATCAGTTATTCCGATTTTGATGCCAGTTGGCACATAGCTGGCAAAATTGAGTGACTTTCGAATCTCAGACATTTTTTCGTCCACAGATTTTGCACTCACGTCTCCACGGAAAAGGGCACAGGCGGAAAGAAATACTCCGGTGTCAAAATCGATTTCTGCGGAGAAGTTATCTCTCGAAAAGGTCTCTGCAGACAGGTCAGCAAAGTCAGTTCTCACAACGCCGTCAGATTGTGTTGGAGTGGTTGGAGCAAACGATGCGGTAAGGAAGTGATTCCCGGGAAAGGGCACAAGGTTGACGAGAAACTCACCTAAGTCAGTGTTAAGAGTTCCGTGAAACCTTAATGAACTCGTGACAGAGGACATGATCAATGAAATCATGTGGTTCAAGTCCATGTAATTTGGACTGCGCTTCAATTTCGATTGTGCAATCCGAAAAAGGGCTTCGTTATCCAGCAGGATCGTTGCATCAGCATTCTCTTTAAGCTTCTGAAGAGTGAGAATAGAGTTATACGCTTCTGTTGCTGAATCCGAGATCAAAGCAGATGGGGCGACAGAAAAAGTGAAAAGCTTCTTCTTGGGATAGGCCTCACGGAGCTTTTCTACAATCAATGAGCCAACTCCTGAACCGGACCCCCCACCTATACTGTGAGTGACGATAAATCCCTGGAGAGATTCAGTCTTGTCAACTGCGGCATCGATCACGTTCATAACCTGATCAATAATCCGCTCTCCCTCGACGTGATAACCGCGCGCCCAGTTATTGGCAGCTCCGGGAAGCTTCTTCACAATGCTGCCTTGATCAAAAAACTCCCCCATATCCCCACCTTCAATTCTGGAAATAACGCCAGGTTCAAGATCAACTAGGACGGCTCGGGGAACATATTTGGAGTCATTGACTTTGTGAAAGAAGACTCCCTGGTTTACCCCGTCCGGGATTCCACCCTCAGCAACGGGCACGCCACGACTATTTAGACCATGTTCTTTTGCTATTAAACGCCAGAATTGATCTGCGATCTGGTTGCCGCATTGGCCAACGTGGATACAAAGTACTTCTCTCACGGATTTAGGAATTAAGGTTGCTAGAAATTGGGGAAAGTGAAAATTAGAAGAGTCAGCTTTTTGGCCTATTTTGATTCACAAGATCGCGAAGCCTTACGGGGCGATCTTTCGATTCAGGCTTCTTACCGTTCTCCGGCTCTGGTTGTTGTACTGCCTCTTTCTTAGTGGTGGGCTCTTCGATCTCGGCCGACTCCTCTATCACGGTGTTTTTGTGAGTCGAGGCCTCTTTCAACTCCGTGCTTGTTTCTTTACTTCCTTTCGAAGTTTTGGATTTCCCGCCTCCGGAAGCTTCTGCTGCATTGTAAATGTCAATCAACTCCCCGGTCTGGGCTCTCATTGCATTGATTTCATCTTCAGTCATACCTTCTGAAAAATACCAATTCGCAAAAGCTTGTCTCTCCCAGAGTTTATCAAAATTCGCAGTAATACGCTCAAATACACGTGCGATTTCCGTGTTATTGGCAAGCAAGACGATACTTTTTCGGTGATTAACCCCCGGTTCATCGACATACCCGTTTTTAAATGCAGTTGGGATCCACGAGGTAAGTGGAAGCTTTTTACGCATTGCTGCAAGTGATGCATCAGCTTGAGGCTTGTCATCCATTACACCACGATAGTTGACTGCGGTGGTGAGATATCTCCCCTCCATTGGGTTGCAGGCAGCAAAAGCGTTTTTGTTGTCAAACAGTTGCTCGATCATTTGACTGACTGAAAGCTCTTCAAATTTACTTTGATCGGGCGGAGTTAGCGGGCTTGCTGAGGTCATCAGAAAGTGAAGTCCGGGTTTTGGAACCAGGTTCGTAACAAATTCCCGGATTGAAATTTCAACAGTAAGAAAGCCACTGAAACGCATCGATGCGGTCACTCCTGTCAGCACTTCCGTAACCAGTGAATTTAGCTCTTTGACATTAGGTGACTCAACGCCCCAATTTTCGGTTGCAATGTTATAGAGGGCCTCGTTGTCAAATATCATGCAGGCGTCACAGTATTTCTTCAGATAACTGAGTGCCATCACTGAATTGTAAGGCTCTGTCACAACCGATGAGACTTGAGGAGAAGGAAGGATCGCACAGCTCATTAGTGGGATCTCAGGGTATTTCGTTTTCAAGGTCTCGATCATGAGACACCCCAGTCCTGAGCCAGTGCCGCCCCCCAATGAGTGAATGATGAAAATACCTCCTACGTTATCACATTTCGAGATTTCACCTTCGACTCTATCCATGATTGAAGGGAGGAGGTCGGCGCCTCTACCGCGTGATCCTACGGCAAAGTTCCCTCCTGCTCCTTCATCACTCGAAATAAGAGAGCTGGGATTGTAAAGGGTTCCAGACTCCTTTTTGACTTCGTCAATTACAGACGGTTCCAAATCGATCAGTACAGTACGGGGAACGTAGTTTGTCTCAGCATCATCCCCAAAGCGACTAAAAAACGAAACCCAATCCCCTTTAGGCTTTCCTGCCCCTTCACTGACTTGACCGCTCATTGGATCGATGTCGTGTTCAAGGCATAGGTTTCTCCAAAAAGAACCCCCAATTTGTACGCCAGCCTGTCCGACGCATAAAACGATATTGTTATTCACTTTCATGTCAGTTCTGAAAAGTAGTTACTGGAATTCCGATGATAGGCGAAGTTTGTGGTTTTTGCATTCTGTGATTTGCGATCAATGGTCCGAATTGCTGCATTCTTCCAAATGGTCTGCTAAATTGACCAACAAGCTCGCGCAACTTTGGTGCTTTGCTGATTCTGATCTCACCAATCTTACAGATTCGTCGAGAAACTTCTGAATGGATTCATCTGATTCAGACAACAATCTGCGAGCCGTTTCAATAAAACTGAGCAATGGATTAGGCGCGGAAGCTTCATCTGATTCAAAAGGGGGCCGGCAAAGAAGGGTATTCGTATCAGGATTGGGGAAAATAATAAATCGGAATTCAGGCCATTTGGCTACTTCTAACTTGGCAATATCATTTATCTCGTCGTTGGATTCTGAAAAATCGAGCCAGAGTTGGTGATATGAGAATGGTTCTTCGCCAATGTCACCTGAATCGATTTGCTGAGCCAGCGTATTCAGTATCCTGATGCTATCGATTGGATCTGGCTGATGATTCCTTTGGACTAAAAAGTGTTGCAAGCTCAACCCGGCTGCCGAAGGAACGAAATGATATCCAAACCCCGGTGCTAAAATACTTTCATCCCCTATTGATAGCATGGGCAAAACATTGGTGGAAGGAAACCATGAAAGTCTACCTCGACGTCCATCTGCTTTGGTGGCAATTGAGGAATACGGATATTCAAACCGTTCCGAATCGGATGCTTCAATTGTAATTGAAGCATCTTCGAGCCGCTTCTTGAAATTCGCTTTCTCAAATATTTCCCTCTGCAGTGTCAAGCGAGGTCGGATTTTCGGGTAAGCAACGATCGCAGATTTTAAAGTTAATCCGTCGGCAACGTCAGTGTAACAATCTTTCAGGAGTTTAGAATACTCCTCAAAACTGCTCACCTCTGATTTTTTTGGCTCTATCGTCTTTGCAAGAAGAGAGCCTATAAGAGGGGTTTCGGATGATATTTGGTCGATTAGATCCATCCGCCCATCTGCATATGGTCGCCCCGTCAGTAGGTGAAAGAGATGTCGTGAAACTTCGGCCAACATCTCTGAAATCTCAAATTCATTGATCCCTCGCGGCTCTGGTCGAGCGAGGCCTAAATCTATGGCTCTGAGCGTTAAATAAGATGAGTCCTTTAGAACGATCATCAGCCTCTCAAGTTTTAAGCCCAACAGCAGTCTATAGTGGGGTTCAATTTCGATCAGGCTTTCAACAAATTTGGATACGAGGGCGAGAGATGTCGCTGGAAGCAATGGCCCGTTTCGCAGAATATAATCAGTCAAGAATTCTCCATCGTTGACATCTGTGACGTAATAAAAAAGTCCGTTATCTTCTTTAGTGGTCAGGATTTCTGAAAATCCGTCGGTGATCAAGGTTCCGGCATTCCACCCCCGTTCTAGAAACGAGAGTTTCCCATTTCCTTTTAAGTGATCAGTGTCCGCAATTACATGAATTTCAACAATTCGGTTTTGGTGGGGGGCAAATCCGAGGCAGACGATCTCTTCTGCAACCCGCCTCAATGAAATGGGATCACCGTCCCTATTCCTACAGACTAAAAAGTCTCCAATTGGCTCTAATTCATCCATTGACTACGAAAGGGGACCAGAAAATTAATTTTCAACTAAAAGTGAGTGGTGTGTGCGTAACCTTGTGATTTAAAACCGGAATGTTGTCGCCTTTCTGCTTCTCAGTATGATCGTGATTCGATTTCTTGAGAATTCAAGAGTCCATTTCTTGAATGTCTCGATATCTTTGCACTCGGAACCCGAGTTCTCTGCGCCTGGCTTCGACGCCTCCCTCTTTCATTCCTGCGTTGAGATACCAGTTTGCAAATGCCCGACGTGTCCATAACTGGTCAAAGCGTTGGCACAACTCCGTCAACCACTCACTTATCGATGAGCTGTTGATAAGAATGCAAATCGAGGAACCCGGGGGCGGTTCTGCATTCAAATGAAATCGAGCGAAACTGGGAATATCTGGAAGTTCTGTGTTGTGATGCTCCGGTTCGCTGCTTCCTCCTTGGGTATTGCCAACATTTCCTCGCGAAGATCCAAAAACTCCCATGCTCATTATGGTACCGCTCGAACAAGGGCAAAGATCAAGGCCCCTCTCTAGTATGCGATCATACATTTGACTTAGAGTCTTTGCTGAGGTGTTCTTTCGTAACATCGAACTTAATGGGAAAATGGTTCCCGTCACAAAAGGAAAGTCCGGGTGAGGTGCCAAGTCTCTGATAATCTCAGGCAGTGAAATAGAGAGGTTTTGGTCAGATCTAAACCTGGCGGCACTTGTCATTGCAGCTAGAATTTTTGCAATCAGTGAATTGATCTCAGGAATGCCCGGCGTTTTGATGTCCCAATGCTTTTCGGCCAGCTCCATCAACTCATCATTTTGGAATAGCAAGCCCAGAGCAAGGTGTTTCCATATTGCTTCGACCCCAAAGGTCGCGTTGTAAGGTTCTGTTACAGACGAGGAGACCTTAGCCGAGGGTAGGATGCCCACGGAAAGAATTGATGCCTCCGGGGCGTAATGTTTGAAAATCTCACAAAGTACCGCCGAAAGGCCTGCCCCTGATCCTCCACCATATCCGTGAAAAATGATGAGTGCTTCAGGTTTTGGCGGCTTTTGGAACTCCCTCTCTAATACCTCGCTAATTTTTGAATGAATTTGATTACCGATTTCGTGGAAGGCCACAGCGAAATTGTTGCCGCTCGATTCACTGCCAAACACAAAATTTGCAGGGTTAAACAGATTGCTCCAGGACTCTTTGATTTCCTGACTACTCCTGGGGTCGGAGTCAATGAATAGAGACCGAGGGACAAAACGCGCATCAGCGCGATCACCGACTATCGTGAACGATTTTTCCCAATTCCCGGTTGGCCCTTCCTTGGAGCGACCATTGGTTGAATCGATTCGGTGTTCCTCGCAAAGTTGGGTCCAAAATGCTGCAGCCATTTGACTTCCCGCCTGCCCGACACCAGCCACCATAATACTGCCGTCATTGTTGTGATTTCCAGATTCCAAAAAATATACAGACGTTATGTTTTTATCAGTCCCCCCGGGACGGGCCGACCGGGGGTCCATCGGGGAATTTTTTCGATTGATACTACCACCCGGGCATCTGGATGAAAACGATTTGCGAACTTTTCCAAAGCATTACCGGGGAATTTCGAATTCTTTATCCATTCATGAGGGCTTGAGGATTTGTATTCAACCGTCTTTAGTGGCGTCAGCAGTTTCTCTGCAGCTGCCTCCAGTCCAGAATCTTGGCATATCGAATCTAAAGCGTCCGCGACTCCATGGAACACAGCTGACTTTTGAGAAAGGGAGATGTCCGTTTTTGTTGCTGCTTCAACTAATATTTTGATCCAAAACGAAAGCTGACTGACTTTGAGTTCGTCGCTCTTGTCAGGCTGTTTCTGAAGTTCGATCCAACATTCGAAGTGTTCCTGAGTAAAGGGATTGCCTTCAATTGTCTTAGGTTTTCCAAGGGCTCCCTTTAACAACTCGCGGTGATCCGCGCCTGTGGCTCTTTCAATTCTTAGAGCTAGTTTCCGGCTCAGTCGAAGCTTTCCATTTTCGATGGCCTGGACGGTTGGGGTGCTTACGCCGATAAATTTTGCGAATTCCTGCTGAGTCCGGAATGTAGAACGCGTTCGGATTTGACGAAGAGGGTGAAAAAACGACGGCGCTCGGGGCATGGTTGTAGCATAGTAATATTCTACCCTAAGTCAACTATCGAGATTGCTCAAAATCATTCATGCTTTCGGAGGTGAGGAATGGATTCTGCCCCTTTTGCAATGGGAGTGAAGAGTTGTATTCAGTTCCAATTCGTGAATGCATAGTTGTATGCTACAAGGTTGATGTCCTGCGCTGTTTTTAATCTCGAATTCTATTTTCGTGAAAACGAATAGCTATCAAGGTTCTCTGCTCCCGAGTGTGTGAATGTTGTTTTGGTTGCATTTTCGGGTAGGAGCATTAACGGGGGAAATATGAACTTTTTTCGAACTGTTGCGATAACGCCTGTCATAATCGCGCTCGGATTTTCGAGCTGTGAGAAGCATTCATTCGATGAGACAAAGCAACTCTATCAGGGGCATGGAGGGGATCATGCTGATCACGGAGATCATCATGCGGATGAAAAGGGCGCCCATCCTGAAGATACGCACAAGCACGATGATCACTCGCAGACTGCACGCTCGTCGCACAAAGAATCTCACGTCGAAAAGACTGATTCACACAAATCCGACGACCATGGAAAGAAGAAGGGCAAAGCCAAAGACGTCGGCCTTTGAGACTGTACTTATTTCAGAAAAATCAAAACTTTTCTGCACACGTAATTGACGAGTGCGGAAGTAATAGCAAAGCCCCCTTGTGCGACCCAGGTGTTTAAGCCCTTGCTGATGAAGTAGGGGCCACCGAATAGGCCTACTCCGAAGGCCATAAACGCAATAAGGGTGAAGAGAGAAAACTCCCGCAGGCGAGAGTGTTTTCCAGGGGTGAAAACCCAAATCACATTGAGAACATAAGCCACTATGTTGGCGAAAGGAAATGCGATCACATTGGCTATGATTGCATTGGTTTGCATTTGATGGGGAGTCAGGCCTTCAATTCCCAGGTAAGCATGCGCGGGAAATGGCCCATGGGACAAGCCGTAGAAGATTGCCATCTGGGTAAAAAGGGCAGCAACTCCGCAAATCCCGTACTTCCCAAACTGAACCAGTCCGGGGGCATCACGCGAATTCAGATGGCGAAAGGTCGCACCAAATCCTTCGGTTTTCAGCATTGAAAAGACTGAGTGGACGTCATTGACCGCAGACTTGCAGAGTAGTTTAATCATGGCAATTCGGTTCAATTAAAATCAAATCATTGTGTCGGCCATTCGTAGGTGCCGCCGTAGAGGTCCTCCCACCTTTTCCAGGAAGACATGATTTCCTTGGTTTTGCGTCTTGGGTTGAGTTCCCAGACCAATGGAGTCTCCCTGGGGATTTTTGGGAGCAACGCATCGTAATCGATCGATCCGTGAAAAGGAATATTGTGATCTTTGTGAGGCCAAATGACATCATGGACATGGCACCCGATCAGTCGGTGTTTTACCTTGTCCAGCCACTGCTCATGGTCGAGTAGGCCCAAATTGGCTTTCCTTTGGACGTGGCCAAAATCATGCCAATACCCAACCCAGGGAGAGTCGTAGTCATCAAGAAAATTCAGCATTTCTTCCTCGGTTGGGACCTGTTCGTAATGACTGCGGCTCTCTAATGCGATTTTCACGCGCCGTTCTTCGGCATAGGGGACTATCTCGTCCAGGGCTGTTCGGACGCGCTGTAAGTAAACTGGGGCCATTTCACGGCGTTTCCTCACAAACTCATGTTTTATCTTTACGTATTTTCGAGAGTGCAAGTCTCCGTCCAGTGCCAATTGTTCCAATTCCTTTGAAAATCGTCTCACTGGAACGGTGCCGCAATGCACCACCAAATATTTACCGCCAAATTTTACGCAGGTGTCGATCGATTCAAGCGTCAGCTTGATCGCCCGGAGGCGTTCGTTCTCCCGGTGGGAGGTGAATTCGTAGGCGTCTGGAGCATCGATAACGACATCCACTGGTGATGGGCAAAAATTATGCACGCCGCAAATGTTGACCAACCCCTCCTGAACCCCTTTCCAAATGCCCGGCAAAAGTGACACCTTGGTTCCATGGCTGATTTCCAAAAGACGTATCCCGTGCCACTTCATCTCCTTAGCAAGGAGGTAGCCGTCATCGTATCGATGACTTAGCCAGCATGTGGAAAAGGCAAGCATTGAGTCTAAAAATCAGGCGGAAATTACAGGGAAGGGGTATTTAATCCAACGCGTTTTTGCGAAGTTCATGACTCATTGGTCGAGGGAGAGGGCTTAACCCGGGATCGCCTGAATTTGGCTCTTTTCCCGCCCTTCTCCCGATTTCCGGCGATAAGCAATGTGATTTCACCTTTTAGAGAACGGTCTGATATTTTCAATTTCACTTCCTCTGCCGAGCCTCTGATAAATTCTTCAAATTTCTTAGTGAGTTCTCTTGCGATGCAGATCTCGCGTTCCGGGGCGGTAATCGACAAAAGATTGATCGTTTTTTCGATCCGGTGAGGGGACTCAAAAAATATCGTGGTTGCCTGCCTTTCCAGTGCTTCCAGGATCAGGCGTTCTTTGCGTCCGGATTTGACCGGAAGGAAGCCGGCAAAATGGAATGCATCAGAGGGGAGGGCTGAGCCGACCAAGGCGGTCAAAACTGCTGACGCACCGGGAAGTACCTCCAGTGGGACTCCGAGCTCTCTGGCGGCATTAGCCACGCGATATCCGGGGTCGGAGATGGAAGGGGTTCCGGCGTCTGTTAAGAGTGCCACCTTTTCTCCATCGAGGGCTCGCTTTGCCAACTCTTCGGCGCGCCACGTCTCATTGTGATCGTGGCACGATAGCAATTCCGTTCCCGTGATCTCATAACGCTCCAGAAGTCGCCGCGAATGCCTGGTGTCTTCACAGGCAATTACATCCGCCTCTTTCAGGTGCTCGACGGCCCTGTAAGTAATGTCTCCCAGATTTCCAATGGGAGAGGCAATCAGACTGATGCGTCCGGGCCTTGAATAGGTCGTTTCGATAACTGCGATTACCAGCCTTCAGCCAGCTGAGAAACCAGAATGTTGGCTGCATCTTCCGCTGCAAGAGGGATAGCATTACGTTCCGACAACTGAAAATTGGGATCAAGAAACTGAATCGTCCGTCCGATTACTCGACCTGGGCGATTGCGAAGATCGGAATTCGAATCCCGATTGGTATCATCAAGGTTGCGAGACGCTGCATAGTCGATCTTTTCGCCAGTCGAAGGATCGCGAAGGCTCCACTCAATGACGATGTAAACCAACAACTCAGTGGTTTTCAATGTGTCGTTGCGGGCTGCGCGCAACTGGCGGCGGTCAATGCGCTTGATCTTACCCTCCAATACTGCGTCAGCGCTGGCTTTCGTGGAAACTGCAAAGGTCCCATCGGCCTGAAGGCGTTTGATCACTGAATTTGTCACCAATGCAGCAACGCGAGGCTCAAGAGTCTGATTCTCAAAGGTGGGAACAAAAATTCTATTTACGTCCTTGTAGGCAGCGGGCTTTACTGAGCCAAGCTGGTAACCTGCACAGTTTGAAAGAGTCAGCACTGCTGTGAGAGCAGCCAATAAAGGAATGGTTTTGAGAAGTATTTTCTTCATGATTCCGAAGCGAAGATAGTAACAGACGATCAATTTTTCAGCAAAAGGTTGTGTTTACCTTACTTGGTGCGCCAAATCAAGCGAAGCTGAACGCTTCAATGCAAAAAGTCGAGGAAAATTACCAAAGTTCCGGAAATTATATGAACTCAATTCAACTCAATTGGCGACGGTGGGATCGTCGCTAGGAATAGGGATGACTTCGTCTCCCGAGGTGCGCATCTTGGGCTTTTTGTTTTCGACCGTTGGCGGTGGAGGTCCTAAATATGAAGCTTCCTCTTCGACGTTTTCTTTTTTTCCAAAGCCGGAAAACAGTTTCTTAAGTCCTCCGCCCTGACCTTCAGGAGATTCATTGGCTGGCATCTGAATGGGTTGCATCGTTCTCGCGCCTCCTCCGGCGATACTCGGGTCGGCTGCTTCAATTGCTGACAGGCGCTTCTTTGCGTCATCGTATCGAGTCGCTCCCGGGTGTCTTACGATTTCCCGATAGTAGACCGCTGCTGACCTCGGTTTATCCTGATTTTCATAGAAGCGCCCTACGTTGAATAACTTATCGAGCTTTCGATCTTCAATTTCCCCCAATTGAGCTTTGACGTCCGAAGCTCGTTTGTCATCAGGGTTCTTTCCGACGAAATCGAGCCCTGCCTCTTCCTGGGCGCGGTCGTCAACCGGGCTGAACGACTTTGTTGCCATCTTGCCTCGCAACTTGAACACTTGAAACTGGGCCTCTGAAGCAAATTCGGTGTTTTGGTAGTTATCCGCCACAGATTGATAAGCCATAATTGCCTGAGGAGACTCATTTTGCTGAGCGTGGATTTGCCCAATGCTCAGCAAAGCGCGCGGAGCATAGTCTGTGTAAGGGGCGCTGTTTGCAATCTGTTGATACATTTCGATGAGCCGGGAAGGCTGAATTGCTGCTCCAATTCCCCCAAACCCTTTCTTCGTTGAGCCTTTCAAGGACTCTGCGATCGCGAATTGGCGATTGAGGGCACTGTTGAAGCGCGGGCTGTTTTTGTAGAGGACAATCAGGGCCTGGTATTCTTCGAATGCTTTCTTGGCGTTGCCTTCAGCCTCCCGCATTTCTCCCATTTTGTATTGAGATTCAGCGGCTGATTGAGTTCTTGGATAGCTCTTTACGACCGACTTGTAAGTGCTGTAGGCTTTCCCGTAGTTCCCTGAATTCTCTTCGGTCTGAGCACGGGCCAGCAATTGGGATGCGGCACCCTCCTGAGCCGTCAGTTGCCCGGGAGACAATACCGTCCGCGAATTCACCTTTCCGGTAGAACCGCTATCCTGAGTTGGCGAGTTGACCGTTGCTACCTCCTCGTCCTTATCTTTTTTGAAAAGGTTGCCAAGAAAGCCCTGCGCCGGGACATCTGTTGCAACGCAGCATCCAATAAAAAATGTAGCAACGGGGATTAATGTAGTTCGGGGGAACATGAAGATCACAGTTTGTTTGAGCTCGGTAAAGGGCGAATTGCCTGATTCTATCAACCCTCTGTTTGACGATTGAGCGGCAACCATTCTTAGTCATCTTTAGCGAAGGGAAATAAAATTTGCAAGCATTCGATCAAGTGGAAATGATGGGATTGAGTCGCAATTCTTACTTTTGATGTGGTAACCCATTGTAATTGAATGAAATAATCGACCTTTTGAGACATTGTGTTTTTTTAAATAATAAATCCTCTCGAACATTCCCCGTGGAACAATTTTAAAATCAAGGAAGGATGGAGTAACAAACTGTGCTATCAAAACCTCTCAAACAATGCCTCTCCGTTTAGTTTTCTTGACTCTTTTGTTCTCAGGTTGCGCTCTTCTTTTTACTGGCTGTGAAAAGAAGCCGATCATCTCCCCTGCCGATTCGCTTCGAGCAGAAGAATACCTTACTTGCCTGAGGGCGCACGCCGAAGCGGTATTTACTCACGCTGTTGATAACCATGGAGAAAAAGTGACGCCCAGTTTTCTTGACGGGGTAAACCTGGAGACACTTGAGCCTGTCATTTGGAGTTATGACGAGAACCGCTGGGTATTGGCTAACTTGGCAAATCAGCAGCACCTCCTCCGTACTCTTGTGGGGATGTCGGTCCTGACGGGGGATTCGAAATACAAAGACGCAGCGACGGCGGCAATGGAATTTGGTATGACTGAGCTTCAGACGGCGAATGGTCTGATTCTTTGGGGCGGGCACACCGCCTATGATGCGAGAGGTGACGAGTGGGTTGGGCGGCGCTATCATTGGTTGGGGAAGAAACGCAGCCCGGTTCACGAGCTGAAAGCCTGCTATCCGTTTTATGATTTGATGTGGGAGATTGACCCGGAAAAGACCCGCCGGTTCATTCGGGTTTTCTGGGAAGCGCACCTTCGAAACTGGGAGAACCTCGATTTTGATCGCCATGGCGGAGTTCAGAGTCCAAAGCGCATCGATGAGGAGGTCTGGGACAGGGAATTCAATGAAGCCATCGAAGTGGGGTATGTAGGTAAAGGTCGAACCTTTGCCAATGCGGGCAGCGATTTGGTCTACGCCGGAGGAATGCTCTACGCTTTGGATGGGGAAAAACCCGCCCTGAAATGGGCGGAGCGGCTTGCGGAGCAGTATAACCGGACCCGGAATCCACAAACAGGGCTGAGAGGGTATCAATTCAGTCGTCCGGAAAAAGATCGCGCTGAAATTCAATTCGGGGATCTTTTTCCTGAAAAGACTGTGAATGAGGCCCACATTTTCGAACCCAACTATCTTGCATCCCCGATTCTCTCTTATTTGAGACTGGCTCAGCGTCTGGGGCCACGTAAAGGGGCGGTTTTTCTGGATTCCGCTGTAGCTGACCTCAAGGGAATGGCAAAAACGGCCTATGATGAGAAAAACGGAAAATTCAAGCGTATGTTGTTGGATGGGACAGATTTAACGGGGATTGTGATGCCGCGAGATGGGTATTTTGGACCGAAAGGCCTGGTCGTGGGGGATTGGCCTGCTCAGGATTACTTCGTTTGCTATACGACCTGTCTGAATGTCCTTGGAGATCTCGATTCTGAGATATGGGAAATGATTCGAAAACTCAGCAAATTCTATGAATTGGGAGATGTCGGCAACATCGATGGAACTGGTCTTTCGTTGAATATGGAGACCGATTCTACGAATCCAGAGTTCATCATTGGTCTGTTGGAACTTCATAAAGCTACAGCCAAACGAGGTTATCTGGATTTGGCCTGCCGGATCGGTGACAACATCATCGAAAATAGATTTGAGAAGGGTTTTTTCAAATCGGGAGGCGATTACAAGTTCACGCGCGTTTCCCGGCCGGAGTCCCTGGCTCTAGTCCATTTGGCTGGTACTCTTCTTGGGAAATCAGACGATTTGCCTCCATTTCTGGATAGTGCATCCTTCTTCGCCTGCGAACTGAAAAGCTCAGATCCGGCATATTCGTTCGATCACAACGTGATCTACACTCAGCTACGTTCGGATTGATCGAAAACGGTTTGGCGTTACTCTAAGCTTGTTCCTTTTCGTCCGTTTTTCAGCACAGCATGTCTTTTTCGTCTTCTTCTAAACGCCTTTTTCTCGGTATCCGTGATTGGGTCGGGGCAACCGTCGAGGGAGCTGATCAGAAAGCTGTTGCTGTACAGTTATTTATGCTGTTTTTGGCGATCGGCGTCAGCGCTATCTTCGTTAATACGCTCGGAGCCTACAATGACACTTTTGCTGAGATCTCCGAATTAATTGAAATCGGGAAAGCAAAAGAATTTGAGCTGCCAACCCGGGTTCCCTCCATCACTCAAGGAATTGGATCAATTATAGTAGTTATCGCATTCCTACTGAGTATTCGTCTTCGAGGGAGGTTATCTGAAGTGAGGAGGGCCAAACTTACCATTTCCATCTTCTGGGTGGCTGCTATTGGCGTCATGGTTGCCTGGTTGCCTTCAGATTTTGCGGTGACTCAGTCCAGCCTTCTGGGGAAAGCGATGGGAGGGGAATTGCCTTCCACGTGGGCTTACGGGGGCAAGTTGCTACTTATCGGGGCGCTGATTTTAAGTTTCCCCATCTCTGTGATGCTTCACTACCGCTCCAGCTTGATGGATCAATATGTGATGCGTAACTTCCTGACGCCGTTCACCTTTTGTCTGATTGGGTTTCTCGCCATTTGGATCATTGCTGATTTGATTGACAACGTTACGGATCTGGCGGGGGCCTCTCCCGGAACGGTCCTTACGTTTTATCTCGTCCAAATCCCATACATGGTGGTTTTTGTGCTGCCAGCGACGCTTCTCTTGTCACTTCTCTATTCGCTCAGCAAGATGTCCACGTCGAATGAGCTGATCAGCATGATCGGGTCGGGGCGCAGCGTGATGCGGGTCCTGCGCCCACTTTTCATGATCGGGATGTTCTGTGCTCTGGTTGCCCTGGTTTTTAAATATGAGTGGGCGCCCAACTCGATTGGCTACAAGGAGTCATTGTTGGCGCTGATCAAGCAGGACCGGTTGGATGAGCGCAACAAAAGAAAGCGTCGGGACAAGGATGAGGCCAACAAAATTGCCAAACTTGGCTGGATGCACGTGAATGAAGTCGATAACCGAACCTGGTTCGTCGGCCGGGTTCCGCGGGACCTTAAAGACAAAATGATTTCTGTCGTCATCTGGCAAATGGGCGAGAACGGAGAACCCGCAGTGATTTGGAAAGCCAGATCAGCCGCCTGGCTTCACGGGATGTCTCCTCCGGAATGGTGGCTCTACGCCGGCAAAACGTATACCTACAACGAGAACGGGGTTCCGCGGGTTCAGTCTTTTGAAAAATTGCGCCTGCCGGGTTGGAGGGAGACCCCCTGGAAAGTGCTCAGTTCTTCTCAGAATGCCGAGCACCTCGGATTTCCCGGGCTCACGATGTACCTGAAGTCCAATTCGGACTACGATCGGGTTGAGCTGGCTCCGTTTCGAACCAACGCCTGGGATACTTTTGCAGAGCCTTTCTGGTGCTTTGTGATGGTACTGGTTTCCGCCCCCCTCGGTATTGTCTATTCAAGACGCGGCGTTTTGGGCGGTGTAGCCGCTTCGATTGTGATTTTTGCTCTGATGTATGTCACCCGGGGAACCTTGATTGCCCTGGGCCAGGCAGCCTATATTCCGGCTGGGCTCGCTGCCTGGGGGAACAATCTCATCTTTGCTCTAGTCGGCTGTATCCTGCTGTGGTTCCGGGCTCGAAATCGCGAAGTGCCGAAATTGAAAACCCTGATTAGACGTCTGTTTTCGAGGAAGCCGCGGAGGCTCAAGCCGGCAGAGGTCAATCTTTCTCCTCAGGGAATATCCACTTCCGGTGGGCTCGATGGTGTTTTGGATCCAGCGGCGTTGCAGTCGCTCGATAAGACTCTCGCTCAGATTAATCAGCCTCAGGGTAAATAGTCGCGATTCCCCGTTTACGGGAGTTCCGTTGGCCGGGACATAAGACTCAGCTGGTTCCAGCGCTACGCTGTGGATTGTCGGCCCAAAGGCTTCCAATCGTCAGGGCGGCCGGTACAAAGACACTTGCTCCGAGTGCCCAGGCGTAGGTGCCGGTCAATTGCACGGATAAAGCAAAGGTGAGGGGGCCGATGCCGCTCGCAATCACCATGGCACTCATATTCACACCCGAGATCGATCCCAGCCACTTTCGACCGTAGAAACGGGGCCACACCGTGCCGGAAAGTGCGGAAAAGAAGCCGCCGCAGATTCCGTTGCCAATCACGTATAGAAACGGCCCGCCCGGCTGATTCAAGCGCAAAAGCCCGATCGCTCCCAGCAGCGCTCCGAGATTCATGATCCCAAGCAGCCATTTCAATTTCATACGGGAGTTAATCACGCCGCAGAACAAGCTGGTCACAACGCTCACTGCGGCCATCGGGATGAAGAAATTGAGGATCATTTCTTTTTTAAAGCCAAACTCAGCCCCCAACGACACGATATGGAAGGTAAACGCAGTCGAATACAGGGAGAAAAACGCGAACGAAAGCGCGAACACCCAGAATGAATAGGTTCTTAAGGCCTCACTGCGGTTGAAATCTCTGTGAATTACCATGTCAGGGTTCACTTTTCGTCTTCCCAATACATTGCCGCCGTCCATCACCATGCCGCAATCCTCCGGGGAATCGCGAAAGAGGAACCAGGCGAGGGGAGCCATCACCAGGATGGTTGTCATGCCTAAAACGACCCAGGTTCCGCTGTGCCCGAATTTCAGGATCAGCATATCCAGAAGTTTCGGAGCCGAGGAAAAACCGAACGAGATCAGAATGCCTGTCACAGCCAGTGCGAAACCTCGATTCACATCGAACCATTTTCCGATCAAATTTCGGCAGCTCATCGTGAGAACTCCCTGAGCTGAAGCGCGAATCAGATAAAACCCCAGGCAAATAACCACAAAGGCCACCCCGGTCCTCCATCCAGCAGGGAATACAGAGCTCAGGAACTGAGTGATTCGCCCGGTCGACGCCAGGTAAAAGAGGATCAAGCCCGTCGCAAGGGCGGAAATCACGGCCATTTTGCGGCCGCCCCATACATCATAAAGTTTTCCCAGGGCCGGCAATGTCAGGCCGGATGCCACGGTTCCCACGCAATAGGCTGAGCTCAATTGGATCCTCGATAGTCCCAGCTTGGCCATTAAGACCTCCGTAAAAACGGAAAACCCCATGGTTTGACCCGGTATTGAAAACAAAATCCCGATCATTGCAGCAAAGGCAACGACCCACCCATAAAAAACGCCCCCGAAAGTTCGGGGGCGAAAAGGGGTATCCGCCTGCCAAAGGCGGCTTCCGGCTTGGGATGGCTCAGGCACAGCCCAGAAGGCTCGGTGGAAATTTCGGTTCTGCAAGCCGGAACGACCCAACAGGGAACGTTCGTTGAATTACCCCTGTTGGATCGCGTTTTGTACCAGGGGCTTAGAAGGATTTCTGCCAACCAATCACGATGCTGTATTCGCGATCCATTCCAACTCCGTTGAGATCCTGATAGAGAGGAGTCAGTGCTTCAACTGCCAGGCGGTGCCCGCTCAGAGCGCCGTTCTTGAAAAGAAGATTCAAGCCAACGCCGGCCTCAAGCGTGTGCCCACCGTAGTTCTGCTGGAAATGAGGTGGCGCGGCGTGTCCGTGTGGACCGTTGTAGTGCCCTTCGAGCGCATCGTAGTATGAGTAATTCAGACGGCCCGAAACACTGAGCATATCTGAAAGAGGGTGTGCCACCCAGGTCGTGATATTCACCCCGTCTCCATAAGAGAATCCGCTGTCGTTTTCGTCTTCGAGCCGAAACGTTCCCATTGCCTGGGCTCCCCATGAAAGGTTGTCAGCCTGGCCGAGGTAGGTGATCCCCGGCTTGAAGTCGAAGGTGCCGCTACCCAGCTGCATTCCATAAGGAAGAAAAGAGTTCCCCATCTTCTCGTCCACTTCTGCAGTCGGCAATACAAACCCGAGATTGAGATGCACCCGCTGACGGTTGGCGTCATAAACCTTCACCAGTGCCCCGACGGTGATGTCGCCGAGTCCTTCGCTGGAGTGACCGAATGAATTTGCGCCGCCGCCGTGTCCATGCCCGTGTCCGCCACCATGTGGATTACTGAGGAGTTGCATGTCCTTTTGAACGTAGTTCAGCATACTTGTCAGTGTCAGCCAATCAGTCGGAGCGTACATGATGCCGAGCATGTGCATGTGAGAGTCCATTGATTCCGCTGCCACTGCGAAACCGAAGTCGTACACTTGATGAGATGTCAGACCGTTCGTTCCGGCCTGGTGACCATCCATGTGCATGGTCATGTAACGGTAGGAGACCATCATCTCGCCCGCTTCGTGTGTGTGATCTCCCATAACGCCGATCGGGGCGTGAGCGTCAACGCGGTGTGGGTCGAACCCGGTTGGCTCAGCCGGGCTTTCCATGACAGATTTGGAATCGTAGTCTCCCGCAATTGCGAAAGAAGAGCCGAGAATGCTGGCAAACGCGGCCAGTTTAAGTGATTTTTTCAATGCATTCATTATCGTAAAAAGGTGTTTAATTAATTGTTGGTTAACGGGTTCTGTGATGAAGCGCGCTACGCTTTTGTAGGAAAGCGATAAACTCGTGAAGATGGCTTCCCGGACGGGGAAACTTCTCAAAATACTGCGGCAGACTGAGCTGCAGTTTAATGGATTACGCGGCGAGAATTCGCGGCGGGGGAGTTGCCGGGGCAAACTCGCAATTGACGGGACGATCAGAATCGAGCATGAGGCTCCACTTCTGTCCTGATTCAGATTCCTCTTGTGACACCGCCAGAACGGTCGGAATTTCATTTGAGATCGACTTCAAAAGTTCGATCCGCTCCATGGGAAGTGGAGTGTCTTTGTCTTTTCGAGAGTTTTCCCGCATTTCCTGAGCGGCACGACAGATCTCGCAGGGTTCTGCGTCAGAAACAATCTCACCGATCATCTGGATTCCTCCCGCATCTCTTGCCATATCAATCCAGGCGTATCCCTGAACCAGGATGGGCAGAAATCCCGAAACCAATACCACCAAACCAAGCGCTACAGCGGTGATCGCGCTGCGCTTGATGCGTTGCATAGTTTCAGTGAAAGGATTCCCCATTTTGACTGGACTGTGCTTTCCTATACTTCGTGATTTGAAATGTCAACAGCCGGAATCGGCTCAATCGTTGACACCGGGCCGAATTCAGCCATTTTCGTCTTACCCATGCTAGCCGTCATCTCCCCCGCAAAAACGCTCGACTACGAGTCACAATGTCCTGCTCATGAACCGACTGAGCCTGAATTCCTCGATGATTCAGAGGAGCTGATCGGGGTGATGCGAAAAAAATCCCGTAGTGATATCAGTTCATTGATGGGAGTCTCCGAAAAGCTGGCCGATCTCAATTTTCAGCGATACAAAGACTGGAAGAGGCCTTTTACAGAAGACAATGCCCGTGCAGCCCTTTTCGCCTTCAAAGGAGACGTCTACACCGGATTCAACCTCAAGGATTATGGGAAGCGTGATCTCAATTTTGCCCAGAAACACCTCCGGATTCTCTCCGGGCTGTATGGGATATTGAGGCCGATGGACCTGATGCAGCCATACCGGCTTGAGATGGGGACGAAGCTGAAGACAAAACGGGGAGGGGATCTCTATTCTTTCTGGGGTGACAAACTCACCGTAGCGATCAACGACACGTTGACCGAGTCGAAGTCGAAAGCGCTCGTAAACCTCGCCTCAAACGAATATTACAAAGCCGTTGATGAAAAATCGATCAACCGGGAAGTGATCACCCCGGTTTTCAAAGACGAGAAGAACGGGAATTATAAGATCATCAGTTTCTTCGCCAAGAAAGCACGCGGGATGATGTGTGACTTCATGATTCGCGAACGCATCACCGATCCCGAAGGTCTCAAAGACTTCAATACGGCTGGATACGGGTTTAACAAATCCATGAGTGAGGGCAACACCTATGTGTTTACCCGTGATGAACAGGTGAAAGATTGATTCCTTTCAAGTTGCTGATCATACCCTTTGCATGTTCCATAGCCGCGATGTTTTCCCGCTGGAAAAAGTCCTGTCCCTTGCTTCTTTCGCTCAGTCTATTTGCCACAGGAATCACACCTGCGCAAAATGCTGAGTCGCAGGTGTCCATCTGGCGGGGCGAGATGATGAATCTCCTGACGGACCCGGTCGCGCTTTTGCGGTTTTCCGCCGGCACAAAGGGAAAGGCAGGGAAACTTCGGGCGCCGATCGCCGTTCACTTTCCAGGCGGGGAAGTGTCTTATTGTTGGGATGCTGTCGCCTGTCGTTTAATTTATGTGTGGAAGGGAAAGGAATTTCTCAAAGAGGAACCCGTTTCCGGTCTCTCATCGCCTGCCGTCGATCCAATTTTCATGGCCTCGGGGCCGCAGCTCTTCTCTGCCACGATTGGAGCTTACGGTAAGCCCAGCTACTTTGGATTTAAGTTAGCGGATGGTATTCCTGAGTTTTACTATTCGTCAGGGCGGATAGGCGTGCGCGAGCGGATTACAATCAGTGAGGACGGTAAAGTGCTGATGCAACACTTCGCCATTGAGAATGCGCCCGGAAACGTGCAACTCGTTCTCCCGGAAGACTGGAAGGATCGTCTGACAGTGGGAAAGGGCACCACCGTAAAAGGCCGATTCCTCACCCTCAGCAAATCGGAGGCCGCAGACTTTACCCTCAGCTATTCATTGAACTCTTCACCTGATGAAACTTCGGCTCCTGAATAGTTTCCGGGCGTTTTACGATCCAACAGGGTTGGTTCGTCGATCAAACCCTGTTCGATCGTGGATGTTGATCCCGCTCCTGGTCTTTGCCTCAGTTAAGGCGAACGAACCTGTTTGGACAGAGAAGGAGGGGAAAATCTATAAGGACGGTGAAATTTTCGTGGAATCCGGGCTGGGCATGCCGATCACGGGAGTTCTGGGAGGGCAGAACGGGTCGGTCATTGTGGCTCAACCCACGGAATTGACCCAGATATTCGATGAAGACGGAGACGGTAAAGGGGATTTCTTCCGTGCTCTGATTGGTAATTTCCCGAGCGGGAACCGGATTGTGTCCGGTCCCATTGCAGGATCAGGAGGTGAGATATTCGTAGGCGTCCTGCACGGAGGGAAATCAATTGATCTATTCTCCTGGGATGCGGTGGAACATCGCCCGCGGCTGGTCTTTGCGATGCCGAATACAGCGGCACACTTAACAATGAATTCCGAAAATGTCCTTGCCGCCATTATTTCGGATTCGGAGGGCGACTGGATTGGCGTCGCGAAACTTCCCAAAGGAAAACCGGATAGCGATTCAGAGGATGAAGGCGAGAGCGGGGAAATCATTCCGGCACCTCCCGAGGGTTCAGAGCCGATTCAAGCAGTGCCTGTTGCCGAACCCCAAACACCGATTCTCAAGCCTGCCATCCGGTTGCCGAAAATGCTAATCGGCGAAGGAGTCAGTGTCACAGGCCTGGCATTTTCCAGTGAAGGGGGATTTGAAGTGACAACCTCTGACGAAAAGGTCTTGAAAGTCACCTCCGAGTTGATTGCCGGGAATATTCAAGGAAGTGCGATTCCGCAACCGAAAATGGAAGATCAGTTTTCAGTTCAAGCCGTCGAGTTGGTGACCGATGGGTTTGAGATTACACTTTCCAAGCCGATTAATCGCGGGGTGGCCGGTATTGAACCCATCCCGTTCCAGATTTTGTCTGGACTTCTCGTCGGTGGAAGTGAAATGGATCATGTGACGATCAAAAACGCTGTTGTCGAACCTGACGGGCTGACCCTCAACTTGATACCTGATATTTTACTCCCGGAGCGAGTCTATATTTTTGATCTCAGCGCCCTGAAATCTGAGGATGGGGAAGCGCTTAAGTCGGAAAAAGCAGCATATACTGTGATCTCGATCCCGGACAGTACGATAGAGCCGCCGAAAATTGAAGGCCCCATATCTGACGCGACTGTAAAGCCTCCCGAACCCAAGGTTCCGGAAGAAACTGAGTGATTGTCGCTTTTTGGTGGCAGTTCCAGTGTAAGTCTCTGGTTGTGAGTTGGTTAATCTCTTGTGGTGCGTTTTTATCAGAATCTGCCCTTATATATAAAGGGGCACGTCTTTTTGCGGGGGAAAGATGCTCGCTGAAACTTCGCGAAGATTATCGATTTCCAGCGGGTGCAGATTCCGGGGAGTTCAAAGCGCCTTCGAATCGATTCGGAAGCCTTCCCCTTTTTTCGGGACGACCTTCGAATCGATTCGGAAGCCCTCCCTTTTTTTCGGGACGACCTTCGAATCGATTCAGGAGCCTTCCTTTTTTTCGGGACGACCTTCGAATCGATTCGGAAGCCCTTCCTTTTTTACGGGACGGCCTTCGAGTCGATTCGGAAGCCCTCCCTTTTTTTCGGGACGGCCTTCGAATCGATTTGGGAGCCTTCTCCTTTTTTCAGGACGGCTTTCCACCCAATTTGAGGTGACTTCCTGAATCAGGAGAACTCAATCGTCGGCTTTCCGGCCGTTCCGGGAATCGCCGGTTCTGTCTTTAAACCGAAATTTTCCGGCTTGGCGGATTTACCGGAGTTCTTCAATCGCTGATTCGATATCAGCCAAAGTCACGTCACTGGAAACAAAGGCGTCCGCCAGTCCCCGCAAAAGCACAAACCGGATCTGGCCGTCTTCAAACTTTTTGTCACGGGTCATCTTCTCAAGGATTTTTGCCGTCGGCACTTCAGAGTCGAGCCGGGTGGGAAGCTGAAACTGTTCGAGAGCTGTTGTGATTCGCAGACTTTCGGATTCGCTCAATCCGCTGAGCTTCACGGAAAGGCGGCAGGCGGCCACCAGTCCGAGACTGATCGCTTCGCCGTGAAGGTATTTGCCATACCCGCCAGCGGCTTCGATCCCGTGACCGATGGTGTGCCCGAAATTCAGCAGAGCTCGGGTGCCTGTTGTTTCACGCTCATCTTCTTCGACCACCCTTGCCTTGATTTCCACATTGCGGGCAATTAAAGGCGCGAGGTTGTCCCGACTGAGTCCCTGTTTTTCCACCAAATCGAGAAGCCCTGCATCGCGAATGCCGGCGTGTTTGATCACTTCAGCAAAGCCTTCGTTGTATTCCCGGTCGGGAAGTGATTGCAAGGTGTCTACATCACCAATCACCAACCGGGGTTGATGGAAAGCGCCAACGAGGTTTTTTCCCTCTGGGGTATTCACGCCGGTTTTTCCGCCGACTGAAGAATCCACCAGACTGACAATGGTTGTGGGGACCTGAACACAGGGAATTCCGCGTTGGAAAATCGCGGCAGCGAAACCGGCAAGGTCGCCCATCACTCCGCCTCCGAGGGCGACGAGGAAAGATTTCCGATCGAGACCGGCCTGCAACATCTGCCGACAGATATCCGTGACCTGCTCCATCGACTTGGATGCTTCGCCGGCTGGTACCGTGATCCGGATCACTTCAATTCCAATTGCCTCGAGGGATTGCTGAACGGTATCGGCGTAGAGAGGACCCACATTCGAATCTGTAACCAGCGCAGCGCGTCTTCCGAAATGGCCCGCCTGATTGATCAATGCTCCGGCCTGCCCAACAAGATCGGTCCCCACGAGAACTTCGTAGTTGTCATTGGCAAGAGAGAGTTGTGTGCGAATCATGATTTCGGGATGACCTTTAGCATGGCTTTTGCTTTCCGTGAACTGTGATCAGAAAAAAAATTCCGGCGGAGATCGCCTCGGAATCAATGGGGGATGCTGAAACTTGAATTTTTTGTTTCCTTACTGGTGGCACGCTATAGAAATTCGTTTAGGATTTCGGCCCTCTAAAAATTTGGATGAGATCTTCCCGCTACAATCTCGAACAGGCCGACCCCAGCCAGTTCGCTCCCGGTCAACGTTGGATCAGCGAAACGCAAGCCGAGCTTGGGTTAGCGCTGATAGTCTCGTGCAACAATGCACAAGTGCAGGCCCTCTTCCCTGCCACAGGTGAAACTATTACCTACGCTGCCAGGTCTGCGCCTTTGCGCAGGGTGGCTTTCGAGCCGGGTGATACGGTGAAGGACAATGAAGGCACGGAGTTTTCTGTCGCAGAAGTGCGCGAAGAAGACAAACGGCTTACTTATATTGACGCGGAAGGGAATGAACTTCCCGAGAGTAATCTTTCAGACACTCTGAGCGTGCAGCGTCCCGAGCAACGGCTTTTGGCCGGGATCGCTGATGACCCCCGGACGTGGGCACTTCGACAGTCAGCATTGCGGAATTATCACGAAGCCCGCAGTCGAGATGTCCGGGGATTGACCGGTGGACGTGTTTCACTCATTCCGCACCAGTTATATATTGCCCACGAAGTGGCGGACCGTTACGCACCCCGCGTTCTTCTTGCGGATGAGGTTGGTCTCGGTAAAACGATTGAGGCGTGTTTGATTTTGCATCGCCTGCACCTTTCCGGTCGAGCGAAGCGGATTTTGATCCTGGTGCCCGATGCATTGGTGAACCAGTGGTTCGTGGAACTCTACCGGCGGTTCTCAATGTCTTTTGCGATCTTTGACGAAGAGAGAGCTGTCGCGATCGAATCCGGGGAAGGTCAGCCGGAAGGAGTGAATCCATTCTTTGATGATCAGCATCTGATCTGCGCCACGTCCTGGCTTTCCGGGAATGAAAAACGGGGCGCTCAGGCTGCGGAAGGAGACTGGGATTTGGTGATTGTCGATGAAGCGCACCATCTCCAGTGGTCTGTCGAAAAGTCGAGCCCTGAATATGATTGTGTGGCGGCCATTGCAGAAAAAGCAGCCGGTGTCCTCCTGTTGACGGCGACACCCGAGCAGCTCGGACAGGAGGGGCATTTCGCAAGACTTCGCCTTCTGGATCCCCAGCGCTTTTCTGATCTGGATGAATTTATTGCTGAATCTGAGAAGTATCGCGAGGTCTCTAAACTGGCGGATGCGCTCGATTCGGGTGAGGAGCTCACGGAGGAGTTGAGCAACATGATGGCTGATTTGCTTGGCGAAGAAGCTGTCGAGGCTCTCGAAAATGACGACACCATTCAGCAGCGGGCTATTTGGACTTCGGCTCTGGTGGATTTGCACGGGCCGGGCCGGGTCTTGTTCCGCAACCGGCGGTCAGTGCTGGCAGGCTTTCCAAAGCGGGTCGCCCATCTCGCACCGCTCGAGGCGAGTGAAGAGAAAGGGTTCGAAACCAAGGTGGAATGGTTGGTTGAATTGCTCGGAAGTCTTGAAGTGGGGGAGAAGGTTCTCTTGATTACCAAAACCCGCGAATCGGTCGAAGCGATCGAAGAATCGTTGCGGGAGAAGATCAGTTCCACCGCAGCCCTTTTCCACGAAGGATTGACCCTTTTGCAACGTGACAAGAACGCGGCGTGGTTCGCGGATGATATCGGGGGTGCAAGGATTCTGCTCTGTTCAGAGATCGGGAGTGAGGGCAGGAACTTTCAGTTTGCCCACCACTTGGTGCTGTTTGATCTTCCCGAGGATCCCGGTTTGCTTGAGCAGCGGATAGGACGTCTCGACCGGATTGGTCAGTCTTCAGACATTCACATCCATGTCCCGTTCATTGAAGGGACGGTTGAAGAAATGTATGCCCTTTGGTATCACCGGGGTTTGAATGCGTTCGAGCAGACGGTTCATGGTTCCGGCGCGATGTATCGTGAGTTCCATGTCGGCCTCGAAAAGCTGGCGGAAGCTTCCAACGAAGACAGGGATGAGGCGTTGCCTGAATTGGTGGCGAAGACTCAGGCGTTTAAAACGAAGATTGATAAACAGCTCGACGAAGGACGCGATCATTTGCTCGAGATGAGTTCCTTTGATCGGGATCAGGGCGAGTCGCTTCGCAATCAGATTGAACAACTGGACGAAGATCAGAGATTGGAGCAGTTGATGGTCGGATTGTTCGATCACTTTGGTGTGACGGTCGAAGATCTGGATGACCGGAGTTATTTGCTTTTGCCTGAGCATCTTTTCTCAGCTGAGGTATTCCCAAGTTTGCCGGAAGAAGGCATGTCGGTGACTTTTGATCGGGATACCGCTTTGGCCCGCGAGGAATTGACATTTCTGACGGCTGATCATCCGATGGTGATGAGCGCAATGGACAGCCTGTTGGCTTCCGACCGTGGTAATGCCGGGTTCTTCAGGTTCGAAGGTGCCGGCGAGCAGCTTTTCATGGTGGAGATCGTCTGCGTTCTTGAATGTGTCGCTCCTGATAAGTTGCATACAGACCGCTTCCTTCCGCCGCAACCGATTCGACAGATTGTTGATCAGGCAGGTCGGAACCGGACTGGTGATTTCTCCATTGAGAGAATCCGCTCCAACGGACGTCCCGGTCCATCCGAGTGGCTGCGCAGCAAGGCGAAAGCCCTCCGCGCCACGGTGCCCAAACTTTTGGAGGCAGCCGAGAGTGCCTGCTCTGATATCGCTGATATCGTTCGGCACCGGGCAAAGAATGATATGAAAGATCATTTGGATGCAGAGATCCGCCGTCTGGAAACGCTGAAAGAAATGGAGCATCCAGTGCGTGACGTTGAGATCGAAGCAGCCCGGAAAGAACGCGAGGAGATTGCCGAGCACATCGATCAGGCCCGCCTGCGGATTGACTCCGTCCGATTGTTGCTGGCTTTGAAGTGAGTTCGAGTCACGCAAAATGCAATCCCATGGAACCTGTTGCCATGCGGATTGCATCTGACTGGATATGCTGAATGGCAGCGGAGTTCTGTAACCCGCTGTCACTGAACTGAAAACGATGAGAGTCGCTTTCTGGCATGTGGCTTGCACTTAGAAGCGGGTAATATGAGCACTACCACTACAAAAACAGCTTCTAAGAACGGAAACTCCACCAACGCGACTCCCAAGTCCCGCACCAGAAAGGTTTCCACCACCAAACTGAAAAATGATGTCCGTCACCTGGCGGAAGACACGAAAAAGTTCGCTGCGCAAAAGGCTTCATCGATCGCTGACACGACGAAAGAAGCCGTGGAGGACGCAAAATCCACTGTCGTAGATGTAACCCACAAAGGGCAGGATCTGGCCAGTCGCGAATATGATCGTTGTATGGAGGGGATCAAAAAGAATCCGCTCGCAGCGGTTGGTATTGCGGCCGGGGTCGGCTTGCTGGCCGGAATGGCTTTGCTAGCCGGAGGTCGCAAATCTTAAGAGCGATGCCCGATTCTAAATCAGCAAAACTCCCAATTGCCCTGGCAGGTTTTCTTCTCCCTCTGGCTGTGTCCCACTTTGCACGGGGTGCGCTGGGCAAGGGTTATGAAAAAGTGACCAGGAAACCACCACCGAAAAACCCGGCTCATCCTGATGTGCCGTGGAAAGAAGCGGCGGGATGGGCAGTCGTCGCCGGGGTAACCGGCGGACTCGCAAAGCTGGTCTCGCTCCGGCTTTTGGCACCAACGCCGATCCCCGTTGAGGGAGACGGCGACGTCGACCCGGGGGAGACAATCGAGGTGGATCTCGACTGATCCATATTCATGGTTCATCCATGAGCCTTAAAGCGCGCAAGGGTTTCCTCGCGCGCTTTTTTGTGCTCAAGGATCGGGAGCACATAATCATCGGCGATCGGCCTTTTATCTGGCGGGGTCTGAAAGTCTTTTCCTGAACACCCGGCGAGTTCGGGAACCCACTTTTTGATATAGGCACCGTCCGGATCAAATCGTTCGGTTTGAGTCCAGGGGTTCTGGATTCTAAAATAAGGAGCCGCATCGGCTCCGGTGCCAGCCGACCATTGCCAGCCGCCATTGTTGTTGGCGATCTCTCCATCCACGAGCCATTTCATGAAGTGTGATTCTCCGTTCATCCAATAGAAATGGAGATCTTTGGTGAAAAACATGGCGACGATCATTCTCACCCGGTTGTGCATGTAGCCTGTCGCACGTAGTTGCCTCATGCCGGCGTCGACGATCGGGAACCCGGTCCGCCCGTCTATCCAGGCCTGGTATTTTGCCTCATGCTCCTCAGGGGCATCCCATTTTAAACCGCGCCACCGCTCGTTGAAATCCGTTTCCAGAACTTCAGGATAGTGGCCGAGAATAGCCATGAAGAATTCCCGCCAGGCGAGTTGCTTCTGGAAAGTGCGAATAGAATCCTTCTGCAACGAGGAAGAAGCTTCGTCGTAGGCTTTTTGCGTCCGGTGATAAACCTCCCTCACTGAAATGGTTCCAAACCTGAGATCGGCCCCCAGTAGGGAGGTCGTCTGACCGGCCGGGGTGTTTCGTTTTTCGGCGTAATCCTGAACAATTCCATCCAGGGCCGCATTCAACCGGTCGCGAGCGGATCGCTCTCCGGGAGCGACGATGTCAAAATCGGTCTGTTCCGAAATTCCCCAGGTGGCGAGAGTGGGTAGATCGAGAGATTTTAACCCGGACGGAATTTTGCCCAGACGTCTGATTTTCCCACCCGCATCCGGCTTTGCCTGAGAGAACCATTTTTTCGAATACGGTGTGTAAACTTTGTAGGGATCACCCGAGCCGGTGGCGATTTCATCGTGCTCGTGCAGGACCACATCCTTAAAATCGTGGATCTCGATTCCGAATTCCCGCGCCAGCTCGAGGACTTTCTGCTCGGTAGCGCGGCCGAAAGGATCCGGATCCCGGTTGAAATAGATGGCTTCTGCTTCGGTTTCTTTGAGTAAGCGTTTCAATTCGGCAACCTGATTGCCTTTTCGAATCACCAATTTGGAATCGATAGTGCCAAGGTTCTTGTCGAGTGACTCGAGGCAACCACAAAGAAATGCCTGACGTGTCGGGCCGGTCCAATTGTGTTCGGAACTCCAGTCGGTGAGAATATAGGCAGGAACCACATTTTCTGCGTCTGCGGAAGCATTTCGCAGAGCTGTGTTGTCGAACAATCGCAAGTCGCGACGGAACCAGTGGATTACGGTTTTGTAGCTTGGCATCTGAAATGCCTACGTTACGAACAAAAGGCGGTGTTTGGACTCACCTCGAAGCATCGTACGAACCAACAGTGTTTGACCGTCAAACGAACCCTATCCGATCGTCGACCGGTGTTTGGCAAAAAGTTCTTTCAGTTGATTGCAGATGCCAGTTGCCGGGGTGGCGATTGCGGTTCCATTGACCGATTCCACGGGCTGAATTTCTCTCAGAGTGGATGTTAGAAACACCTCATCTACGTGGGTCAATTCACTGAGAGGCGAGTCAATTTCCTGACATCCGATCCCGGCATCGCGAGCAAGCTCGATCGTAAGCGCGCGGGTTACTCCCGGAAGGCAACCGCAGGTGAGGGGCGGGGTGGAAAGGGCCCCGTTTTTAACCACGAAAACATTAGTCATTGAGCCTTCACAGAGATTCCCGGCGGTATTACCGAAAATTGCTTCGTGTGCTCCCTGTTGGCGGGCGATTCTCTGGGCGACAACGTTTTCGCCATAGCTGGTTGTCTTGAGTCCGGCGAGTGCCCCTTTTTCATTCCTTGAAAAAGGAACTGTGATCACAGCGGCTGCCTTCGGATATTCAGGAACGGGAGATACGGCTACCAAAAATGTTTCGCCTTCTGTTCCGCGCTCGGAGGACAGTGGAGAGGTTCCGCCAGTGATTGTGACCCGGATGCGTGCTGACTTCAGTTGATTCGCTTCAAGAACCTTTTTCATTGCCGTCATCAATTCGCTTTCATCCGGCACAGATAGCCCCAGAACGTCGGCGGCATGAGTCATCCGCTGATAGTGCCGCCCGGCTGCGAATGGAACGCCGTCATAGGCCACCAGAGTTTCGAAGACCCCGTCTCCAGTCAGTAAGCCGTGATCAAAGGGGGAAATTTGAACTTCATCAGCTTGCCGTAACTCTCCATTGTAAAAGATGACTTGAGAAGTGTTTGTGATTGGAGGCATTTTTGTAGGAATTTTCCCAAACTCGCGCATTCTCTTCCGCATTCCAGACCGAAATGTTTGCAGCAATCTTAACCGTCTTCCTCTACTCGCTTTCAGGCATCAGCAATCAACGGGTTGCCATGCGCTTCGGAGCGATGTTCGGTAATTTTCTCAGGCTTACCCTCTCAACCCTGGTGCTGGGTTTGATCGTCTTGATTTGGTTCCCTGACTCGATTGCGCAGCCGACCTTTTCCTGGTATTTCCTGAGTGGGGTGATTGGATTTGGACTGGGAGACATTGCCCTGTTCATTGCTCTGGAAAGAATCGGTTCCCGACTGGCTGTTCTCCTGACTCTGTGTCTGGCACCGCTTTTTGCGATCGTTTTTGAATGGGTATGGTTGGGCACGACGATTTCGTGGCCGGTTTTTGGGGCGACCGCCGCTATCTTAACAGGAGTCGGATTGGCCTTGAAACCGGGGGCGGGAACTCAACGCGGCGAGCGCCGCGGAAATCCCAAAGTGGGAATTGTCGCAGGAATTATCTCAGGTCTGGGGCAGGGGAGCGGTGCCGTGATCAGCCGTAGAGCCGAGGAAGTGGAGCAGCTCATTAATGTTGACGTGAATGGGATCAGCGCCGCATTCCAGCGTGTTTTGGCTGGTCTGGTCGTTGCGGCGATTGTCACAGGGGTTTTGCATTTGATGCACTATCGGAAGATTCGTAAATCACATTTTGGCTTTGATACTTTGAGTTCTTCCAGGAAGTCACTCATTTTCTGGGTTCTTGCCTCAGCCACTTTCGGGCCTATCATCGGAGTGAGTTGTTTTCAGTGGGCACTTGAATCGGCATCGAGCGGAATCGTTCTGGCGATCGTTGCGATGACTCCAATCGTGATGATTCCTCTGGCAGCGGTCACCGAAAGAGACCGGCCGACCCGGTTAGCGGTTTTGGGAGCGGCCATTGCGGTTGTGGGAGTCATCGCCCTGAATGTTTTCACGAAGTGAATCGACGTTGCCGCGAGGCGATTTTTTGAGGTGTGAGTTTCTGCCTTGCCGAGAAGCAAAAAGGGTTGGCTCGATGAGCCAACCCTTCGCTTTCTGCTTTATATATAGATCAGAAAATTCTATTCACTGTCTTCTTCAGCATCCAGAGGGATCGCGAGAATGTCCCGGCGCCCTTCAATGAAGACTTGCAGCAAGAGGACGTCACCTTCAAACTTTTCCACAATCTCATGAGCCTGCTCAATTGATTTTACATCCTGTTGATCAATCTGAGTGATTACCTGTCCAGGTTGGAGACCGGCCTCAGCGGCTTGTGATTTTGCGGCAACACTTTCGACTACGACACCCTTAACTTCTTCGTCGAGTGAGAGTGCCTTTCGGATATCGTCATCGAGGTTCTGAATTTCGACACCGCTGACGAACTTTTCTTCAGGCGCGGGAGCGGGTTCAACCGGACCGCGATTGGCGAAGGCATTCGCTCTGTCTTCCAGGTCACCCAAAGTAACTTTTACCTTCTTCTCATTCTTGTTTCGAATAACGAGGAATTCGACATCCGTTCCCGGGGAGGTGTTTGAAATGTCGAGACGAAGTTTTGGCATCGAATCAACTTCTTTGCCGTTGTATTTCACGATCAAATCACCAGCGCGGAGCCCCGATTTTTCCGCCGGGGTATCGCTTCCAACTTCAGTGACCAGAACACCGATGTTATCATCCCGTCCCAGAGCCTTTGCAAAATTGGTGTCCAACTCTTTGAGGAATACTCCGAGGAACCCACGTTTCACAGTGCCTCCGCCTTCAAGAAGACGCTCAACAATATTCAGAGCCATATTAGAGGGGATCGCAAAGCCGATACCGATATTCCCACCGGAGAATCCGCTTTGGATGGCGGTGTTAATTCCGATTAGGCGTCCCTGAGCATCGACCAGAGCTCCGCCCGAATTCCCCCGGTTAATGGAGGCGTCGGTTTGGATGAAGTTTTCGTAGCCGCCGCCGGTGATATTCAATTCGCTGCGACCCAGGGCGCTGACGATTCCCATGGTGACGGTTTGTTCAAGACCGAAAGGATTTCCCACGGCCATCGTGACGTCACCAACCTGAAGCTTTGCGCTGTCAGCGATGGTGATAGGCGTCAGTCCCTGAGCGTCTATTTTGATTAGAGCGACATCTGTTTTCGGATCGGATCCGATGAGTGTCGCGGTGTATTCTTTTCGATCGGAGGAAAGTGAGACTCGAATTTCCGCCCCGTCTCCACCTGCGACGTGGTTGTTAGTCAGGATGTAGCCATCCTCGGAGATGATGACGCCTGATCCGAGACCTTGTTCCCGGTTGGGCGCTGGAACACCTCCGTTGCCGTGAGGGTTTGCTTTATCGAAGAAGTCTTGAGGGAGATCCGGAAACATCTTTCTGAACAACTCTTCCTGCATGGGGTTTCTTTCGCGAACAGCCGGGGCTACCTCACGGCTGGAGAAGATTGTGACAACTGCCGGCATCGCCTTTTTCAAGGCCGGTGCGTAGCTGGCAATACCCGCACCGCCAGTGTCGACCGCTGCTTTGTCGATGGTAAGTTTGGATTTCAGATCCTCAAACTTAAGGTCGGCTTTCTTAGCAGGGGCTTGTCCAAATGCTGGGTTAATTGCTAGCGCCCCCAATGCAAGGGCAGCCAAAAACGGGTGGAGGTAGGTTTTCATATTTTGTCCTTCAGTAATTGAATTGATGGGTTTTACAGAACGTTACACGAATTATGTTCATTCGTGTGTTGATTTTGATGTCTACAGCGTCGGTCGTTTGAGAAATCGTTTTGGAAAATGCGATCTACGTTCAATCCTTGTCAAAAATTGTCGGTTGGTTCAAAGTTCAATCAGGAGGACATGAAATGAAAGAGCGACATTGGCGCCGTTTATTGGCGGACATCGAAGGAGGTCAGGTCATACCGGTCGTTGGACCGGAATTGATCGAAGTTGAGATCGATGGTAATCCGACACCCCTGTACCGCTATCTGGGACGGGAAATCGTCAGGCGGTTGGATCTTCCCGAGGATGATCTTGAAGATGACTACAGTTTCGAGAATGTGGTGAGTGAATTTATGGTTCAGCAAAGTCTGAACCCAAAAGACTACCGGCAGGAAGATCTCTATTATGAAATCAGGGATATCCTGGAGGGCCGGAACTGGACAACTCCGAAGCCGCTCCAGAAACTGGCTGCGATTTCTCATTTTAAGCTCTTCGTATCGACGACCTTTGACTCTGAATTGGAGGGAGCAATCAACGAAGCACGGTTTGGAGGCGAGAGGAAAACCCGAAACTACGCCTATTGTACTAAGAGTGAAGTTGTCGACCTCCCGGGGAACTTCACAACAACGGAAGGGCCCGCAATTTACTCGTTTTTCGGCAAGGTAAATCCGGTCAATGATTTTGCCGTCACTGATGAGGATGTCCTTGAATTTGCTCACCGGCTTCAGTCTCGCGATTTGCGGCCACACAATCTCTTTGATCAATTCCGAAACAAACATCTACTCACATTGGGGTGTAGTTTTCCCGGCTGGCTAACGAGGTTTTTCCTCGCAGCTGCAAAAGGGGATGAATTGTTTTCGATTGGATCGCCGGGAGTCCTTGCTGATGACTTTTCACTAAGGGATAAAGGGCTTGTTGGATTTCTGGAGCGCCGAAAGACCAATGTTTTCAGGGGAGGAAATGCGATTCAGTTTGTTAATGAGCTTCATGACAAATGGTTTGAAAAATTCGGAGGGAGCGAATCGGAATCCGAGGTCGCAGACGATTCCCCTGCTGACGAAATGGCAGAGTTCCTTCCCGATTCGATTTTTATAAGCTTCCATAGCAATGACCGTCAGGTGGCCCGTGAAATCTCCAGTAGATTCGAAGCGGCGGGAATTGATGTCTGGTTTGACGAAGCTGATCTGAACGCGGGCGACAATTACCGGATCAAAATTGAAACCAACATTGAACGAAGCCTGTATTTCATGCCGCTCATCTCCAGCCACTCGGTCTCGGGAGAACGCAGGTTTTTCCAGTTGGAATGGAACAAGGCGATCGACGAAGCTAAGTTCAGACCTCAGAGTTATCCTTTTATTCAGCCGATCATCCTGGATGGGACGAAGCCTGAGGACGAAGGGATTCCGCGCGAGTTCCGGGCGTGTCATTTCCAATGGTTGAAGGATCTTGACGCTCTGATTGACCTGACCCGCAAGAGAATCCGGGAGCGTAGAAGGGAGAGAAAAGTAGCATGAGTGAAGCACCGGAAGTTGATCAACCGTGGCTTGGGCTGCTGCCATACGGTGAAGAAGATTCCGCGATCTTCCACGGAAGGGGGCGGGAAACCCGTGAGCTGTCCCGTCTTATTAAGAGGGAAACTTTGACCGTGGTTTTCGGACGATCAGGAACCGGGAAGTCATCGCTACTCAATGCCGGAGTCTTCCCTAATCTTCGCAAAGAACATTTTCTCCCGATTTGGATCCGGTTGAATCACTACGATGCAGGTGGCCATGACCGACAGATATGTCTTGCGATCGATCGGGCCGTGGAATCGTCGAATCTGGAGCATGAATTTCTCAATGAGCCGCTCGGGGAGGGGGCGGAATCAGCCTGGGAATATCTACACCGCTCGGAGTTCTGGAACGAAAGGAACCAGCCGGTTATCCCTGTTCTGGTCTTCGATCAATTCGAGGAATTGTTTACTTTGGGTGGCGATCGTCCGGGAGATTTGGCATTGGTCGAAGAGCTGTCCGATCTCGTGGAAAATTACATACCACGCGAAATTCGGGAATTGGTGGTTTCAGAGAAGGCAAGGCTTCCAGCTTGTTACTCTGAGCAGAGATATAAAATTGTGATCACCCTGCGGGAAGATTTTGTGGCTCGACTGGATGGAATGCGAAGAGCGATGCCGTCGGTGATGCATAATCGCTTCTATCTGGATCAGATGGACGGCGAACAGGCGCTGGAAGTGGTTTTGGCCCCGGGTAAAGCTTTGGTCGATGAAAAAGTTGGGCACGAGATTGTTCATTTTGTTTCATCCAACAAAAGTGGAGCCGGCAGAAAGGATGGCGAGGCTGTAGAGCTTTCACTGGCTGAGCTTCGGGTTGAACCGGCATTGCTAAGTCTGGTTTGTCGGGAGTTGAATCAGCGGCGGATCAGAGAAGGCAACCAAAAAATCACAACAGACCAGGTTCGTAGATCGAGGGATGACATTCTTGAGAACTTTTATGAAGGGTGTCTGGATGGGTTGGATTCAAATGACAGGATTTTCATTGAAGATCGATTGGTAACAGCAAGCGGATTTCGAAGTACCGTCCCGGTTGAAGATGCTGAGATTGCAGGGCTTGATTCAGATGAGATTGAAGTGTTAGTGAATCGGAGGTTGATCCGTCGGGAAGACCGGCTGGGAACGCCGCACATTGAATTAACTCACGATGTGTTAACTGGAGTTGTTGCCCGCAGCAGGAATTCGCGCAAGAAACTCGAGGACATTGCAGAGGAACAAAGGCTTCGTGAGCAGGAGGCCAAGGAAGAACGCCGTCAACAGGATCTGATTCGGGCAAAACGGGCGAGATACTTTTTTACCTTCGTTTCTCTTGTGATTTCAGTGCTTGCTGTGGGGCTGGCTTTGTCCCGCAAAAAGGTGAGAGAGGAAAAGCAACTTGCGGAGGGCCGATCGCTTGCGCTGAATTCAATTGAAGCAGTGGGTGATAATCAGGAACTCGGCCTATTGCTGGCCATTGAGGCGGCGATGATCGAATTTAAGCATGGAGATTCAGGAAACGTTTCTCCAGAGATTATGTCTGCGCTGCAGACTGCGATTCGGGAGTCCTGGATTCGGAAGCGATTTGAAGGCCACTATTCAGATGTTTACAGCGTCGACTTCCACCCGGAGGGGAAATTACTTCTGACTGGCAGTAGTTGGCGGGATGCTTCTGCCAGGATTTGGACGCTGGACGGGAGTGAAGTCGCGAGCGTCGAACATCAGTACATTCCCAACACCGACGGTAAAAAGACAACGGTGTCTTGTGCAAAATTCAGTCCGGATGGAAAGCTGTTTGTGACAGCCACTTATCGGAATGGAGGGTATGCTCATGTGTGGGATACTGAGAAACTGCTCGCCTGGGAAAGAAGAGGTATCGAGAATGAATTAGAAAATCAAATAGCGAATCTAAGTGTCAGCCTGGGGTTGCACCGAGATGAACTTGAGGGGCAGAATTACAGTGATCTTGAGAGGATTCGGACACTGTTTGTCGAATCAAAAAACGAGCTGACTTCGGAGTTGGAGCAGAAAATCGAAGCCCTGGCTATCAACCTCGGGCTGAAGCCTGATAACTTATTATCGAACGTATTGCCCAAGTTCAATGAGATTGCGGCGTCTCTGGAAGCTGAACGCAAGAAGAAGATAAAGAATTGCCTGGTCTCCACATTCGAAGGGCATCAGGGAAAAAATTCTTGGGTGACATCTGCCTCATTCAGTCCGGACGGACAAATAATTGCGACCGGGGCTCAAGACGATCTGGTTCGACTGTGGGATCCGACTTCCGGGCAGGAATTGGCAACTTCTCCTCTCGCCGGTCATGGGGACAGGGTACGGTGCGTGAAGTTTAATCGTGATGGAACGAAGTTGATTTCTGCCTCTGACGACGGGACAGCGATTATATGGAGTTTGCTGACAGATGTGGGGGAGGATTCAGGCAATGCCGAATCATCGGAACCCGTCTTCATACAACAGTGGGTTTTGGATCCGTTCAGCAGAAAGAAACAGACGATGAACGGTTGCTGTTTCAACACAACAGGTGATCTGGTCGGGACGGTGGATAATGATAATTATTTGCGGATTTGGGACGTGAATACAGGAAAGATCGTTGCCCAACACAGGCATCTCGCGATTCCGATGGCGTTGGAGTTTCTTGATGCCGAAAATCTGGTCACTGTTTGCAACGACTCCACGTTGCGTTTTTGGGAAATCGGATACCCGAGCGGAATTGAGAAAGGAATTCCTGTTCGGTCACTCGAGTTAACCGGGGCCCAAAAAGGGCACAAAGGCCAAATTCGCTCTGTGGCTTCCAGTCCTGATCGTAAATTTGTTGTGACTGGAGGTGGCGACGGAACGGCTAGACTGTGGGAGCGACCGCCCAATGGGGAGGTGGCAATTTTACACTCAAGTAAGGGGGCGGACGAAGAATCCGCAAGCCGGCTAACGGGATATTTGCTGGCAGACATTTTTCAGTATCCGGATGCCCCGCGGCTGCGCGCGATTACCGGAAATCATTGGGGGAAAGTCGAATGCTGGGATGTCTACGGAGGTGTTAAGATACCCGATTGGGGGCCCAATGATTCTGAAGTGGTTACCCATAGTTCACCCATTCGCGCATTGTCCATCAGCCCGGATGGAAAAAAGTTCGTCACTTCGAGTAGTGATCAAACAGCGATCGTTTGGGATGCAATGAATGGTAAACCTCTGTTTCTGCTCAATGGTCACAAAGCGATTGCCGGAGACTCTTCAACAGGTGGAACGGTTTACCAGGCCCGTTTTAACTCCCTGAGTAATCGAGTGATTACAGCTTCGTTTGATGGCACGGCAAGGGTTTGGGATATCGATCAGAAGGCAGGCGGAAAACCAGTTGTATTAATGGAAGCTGAAACTCTTTTAATCCCTGGCTCCCGAAGGATAAAAATTGCCGAAAAAGACTTAAAGGAATTTGTCGATGTGTTGGAAAAGAGGGAATCAGATATTGCACGTGTCCTGTGGGAAGACTTTTTTTCACAAAGGGAAAAGGATCAGTTAACGGGCGAAGGTGATTCGAATTCGAAGCTGAAGATTTTGGAGGACCGTCTGAATAAATGCCTCGAAGTGGATTGGGGGATTGAGGTTACGGACGGAAACCGCTATCGAACGAGGCATCTGGATAGAGCGGCCAAATCGAGTCGGGATTGGATGCAAATCTTCAATCGCCATCTGCTCGAAGACGCTTTCCCTGACTTTATTCAAAGGGGCAACCCTCAGGTGTACGATGCCCGGTTCAGTTCGGATGGAACTCGAATTGTGACTGCTGATTTTGACGCGAATACCGCAACAGTGTGGGACGCCGTTAACGGTGAAAAGTTGGCCACGTTCCCCGGGAACAGTGACTGGAAGTTAGGGCATAGTGACGGAGTGGTCTCTGCCGCTTTCAGTCCGGATGGATCGGAAGTCGTCACAGCATCTACGGACGGATATTGTCGTGTGTGGAACGTCGCCAACCGGAAGCTGGTAAGGACTATTCCTCACGAGAGTCCAGTACGAAGCGCCCAGTTTGGAAGTGAAGGGAACACCATTCTTACCGGAGCGAGTGACGGAACGACGAGGATCTGGAATCATCCTGATAGTTCCCTGAAGCTTTTGCGAAGAGATCACTCAAATTCGGTGCTACAAGCTCGATTTCGAAAAGGAGTTGGTGTAAAGGACGCTTATATCATCTCTGAAAGCAGCGATGGAACAGCGTTCGTTTCGTTTGTCGATGCAGGTGAAACTTACAAATGGGCCAACACCCGGGTCACGAGGAAGCTGTCACTCGAAGAAAGGGAGCGGTTTCGAGTTTCCCGTCTCCTTGAATTGCACGAACTTGACGACTACAGAAAAACTAAAAAAGACCGCGACAAGCTTGAGTATTACCTTGAGAACAATGGAAAGCTCGACGGGTACCGTCCGTCTCAATCCCAAATCAGATGATTAACTCGATTATTGCCGACAACCGTTGTGAAGAGGTTGAATTGACTCCGGCCGAGCTAAGTCGGTATGCACGTCATGTGACCATTCCGGATGTGGGAATCGAAGGACAACAACGACTTCGCGCCGCCCGTGTGCTCTGCATTGGGGCAGGGGGGCTTGGTTCTCCGATTGCCATGTATTTGGCCGCAGCAGGTGTTGGAAAAATCGGGATTGTCGACCCGGACGTTGTTGACCTGTCGAATCTTCAGCGTCAGATATTACATGGTCAGAACGATGTGGGGCGTAAGAAGCTGGACTCAGCCGTTGATACTCTGTTGCAGATCAATCCGCATTCTGAAATAAGGACGTATCCGGTGAGGTTCACTTCAGAAAACGCCCGTGAAATCGCTGAAGATTACGACATCATCGTCGATGGGACCGATAATTTCGCGACGCGTTACCTTAGCAATGATCTCGCAGTCCTTACCGGAAAGCCGAATGTTTACGGTTCCATCTTTCGCTTTGAGGGACAGGTGTCAGTGTTTGCACCGGGTTTAGGAGGTCCCTGCTATCGTTGTCTATTTCCTGAACCTCCAGAGCCGGGCCAAGTTCCCAGTTGCGCAGAGGGCGGCGTCCTCGGTGTTTTACCGGGAATCGTAGGTTGTCTACAGACAAATGAAGTCATCAAGTTGATTCTGGGAATAGGAGAACCTCTCATTGGCCGACTTGTTCACTTTGATGCGTTGAAGTTTCGATTCAGAGAATTAAAGCTGCGGCGTGACCCCGGATGTCCTGTATGTGGTGAAAACCCGACTGTGACAGACCTCATTGACTATGAGGCCTTCTGCGGAACAAGTAGCGAAGAGGTGGAAACCGCGCCGAATATTGAAATGAAAGAGATCACTGTGCACGACCTGAAAGCTAGAATGGAAAAGCCGGATCCATTCGTTCTGCTCGATGTTCGTGAACCTGTGGAAGTTCAGATCTGTAAACTTCCTGACTCCACATTGATTCCGCTGGGACAGTTGCCTGAGCGAATGGATGAGCTGCCCGCTGATAAAAGCGCTGAGATTATCATCCATTGCAAAGCCGGAGGACGCAGCGCGCAGGCTCTTCAGCTCCTCGTAAGCCAGGGATTCTCAAATGCCTGCCACGTTTCAGGAGGGATCAACTCTTGGTCTGAGGAAATCGATTCCAATGTTCCGCTGTATTAAAAGCAAAACTCAAGGGGAAGCAGGACTGAATTGCACCAGATTCCCTTCCAGTATTTTTAACGCGACCTTGCTGCTCTGAATAACCCGGCCGCTGGTATCCCATTCTCCATCAGCCCACGCTCCAATATTCGCCTTTAGGGCTATGGTTGTTTTTGGGTCATCGGCAAAGTCTACTTTGAACTGCTTGATCACGCTGTCTTTGCGGTAGAGATCCACTGAGTTGGCTGGAATGCCGAAAACGGACGCTCGTTGTTTGAGTCTCAACACTTCAACATTGTCGGAGGAAGACAGCGAGTCGTCGCTCCATTGTTTCCAATCTCCTGCGAGCTCAGCATCTACTTTCCAAATCTTTGCCTGATTGGCGAAGTCCTCAAAACGCATTCCAGCCACATTGAAAAAGCCCCCCACTACATTGGGAAGGGCAAAGGCGGCTGTAGCTGCAAAAAAAAGCGAGAGATAAGCCACCTTGTTCATGTAAAGATCGTAGCAGACTTTCCACTCAGGCGGCAACTCTTTCTTCCTCCCCATTATCCGATTTATATGACGCTAAATGAATATGCTGAACGTGTCCTCTTCTCCACATCGTTGGAGGAGAAGCTGTTGATCACTCCAGCATCTCAAATCGACAGCGATGAACTTGTTTCCCCATCGATCCAGTTGCCACCTGTCCCTGTCCGTCCAGATGAGCTGCGGTTCCGTCAACGCAACTCATCCGAATCCGGAAAAAATGAGTTACCCGCAAGAGCGGCTCTCGTTGATGAACACAATCGGGGGAAACTACTGCACTTTTTTGCAAACCATGAGCTCTTAGCCGCTGAACTAATGGCCCTGGCGCTTCTCAAATTCCCGGAAGCTCCACGGTCCTTCCGTGTCGGGTTGCTGCAAACCTTGAGAGAGGAGCAACGTCACACGCGTTGGTATGTTGAGCGGATGAAACAATGCGGGGTAACATTTGGCGAGTTTCCGCTGAATCGCTTTTTCTGGGATGCCGTGGCCCCAATGGAAACTCCTCTGGACTACGTTTCCCGCCTCAGCTTGACGTTTGAGCAGGCGAACTTGGATTACTCCAGGCACTTTGCCGGAATTTTGCGGGAAGCTGGTGATACGACTTCAGCTAAAATATTGGAAAAAATTTATCAAGATGAGATCGGACATGTCGGGTATGGATTGAATTGGTTTCGAAAGTGGAAAGACTCCGGGGATTCGGATTGGGAGGCATTTGAAAAGGTCCTCTATTTCCCGCTCTCACCAAGTCGCGCAAAGGGTAACAGTGATGTGCGGTTCAATAACGAGGGGCGGCTTGCAGCCGGAATTGATTCTGACTTTGTTCGAAATCTTGCGCTCTTCGAGAGGTCCAAAGGGAGAACTCCCAATATCTTCTTTTTCAATCCTGAGGCGGAAGATCACGTTGCTGCGGCAAAGGAAGGGGGGGAGCACAAGAGTACAGGAAAGGTTCGTAGCCTGATTCGGGATCTCGAAATACTCACGATGTTCTTAGCACGCCGGGATGATGTGGTTCTAGTAGAGAAAATGCCTTCTCTTGATCACAAGGAATTCTTAGCAAAGGCGGGATTTATTCTTCCCGAATTCCAGAAACTTGATGCGAACCGCAGGGTCGAAAAGTCCTCTTTGTTATTCAAGCGACAACTTCGGGGAGTGAAACCCTGGGCGAGATGTCCCTTTGCCGAAGATAGATTGAGGGGACTTTCTAACGGGACTATTTGGAGGCCGGAGTTTACCAACCTTTATTCCAAAATTGAGCAGTCAGCGAGGTTCGGTAATTGGATGGCATTACCGGATATTGAGGGGCTGAAGGTGGAAAAAGCAGCAATTTCATCGGCTGGACGAGGAAACAGGGTTCACTCGATGGATGAACCCTGTTCGATCGGAAACGTCAATGAGGGGAAGCCTGACACGATGGTCGAACCATGGGTAAATCGAGTGTTTGACTATTCGGTTCAGTTTGAATACGACGGTGAAAGACTGCAGAACCTCGGGATGATTCAACAAATCATCGGACCGACGGGCCAATACCGGGGATCCTACTGGCAACCAAAATTCCTATCCGGGATAGACGACGAGATTTCGAGAGTAATGGCAAATGATGTTATGCCCGCTTTCGCAACGGAGTCGTCGCTTTGCAAAGAGCTGACTCGCTGGCTTGATGAAAGTGAATTCACCGGAGCACTCGGAATTGACGGATTCGTTTTTCGGATGCCGGACGGTTCGTTGAAGGCCCGCTATATTTGTGAAATAAACCCGAGATACACCATGGGGCGTGTCGCGCTTGAGCTATCCAGGTTTGTATCTCCGGGGCGTGGGCTCAGATTCAGCCTCGGGAAAGCTGAGGTTGGTGATGAATCTGAATTCGAAATCGACCGTAATGGGAAACTGACGAGTGGAAGTTTGATTCTCAACGAAATCGATGCAACCACCGTTTTTGCTGCGAAGCTAGAAATCATTTGATTGTGACAAGCGGAATTCACAAAGCGCCGTTCGCATAAACTCCCGTTCGGTTTATTGTCCCGATTCCTTACCGTTACGCTTAATGAATATTCCTTTCCGAAGTAAAGAAACCAGTTGGCTGTCGTTCAATGCGCGGGTTTTGCAGGAGGGTGCGGATCCTTCCGTGCCTTTGATGGAGCGGATTAAGTTCCTGGGGATTTACAGCTCCAACATGGATGAGTTTTTCAGGGTCCGTGTCGCCACCTTGCGACGTTTGGTTTCGTTAGGAAATCAATGGGAGTCACTGCACATGCCTGACCCCAATGAGACTTTGAAGAAAGTTGCGAAGATTGTTGCAAGGCAGGCCGGTGAATTCAACATCGCATACCGGGCAGCGCTGCGAGATTTGGAAGCAAACGGGATTATGCTTATTACTGATCAGCAGGTCCCCAAGAATCTTCATTCGCATGTGTTGGATTATTTTCGAAACGAAGTAAGCCCGCATATCAATCCGGTAATGTTGAAGGCTACGGCAAAACTACCAAAGCTGCGGGATTTACCGATGTATCTCGCTGTTCGACTGACAAAAGCTGAAAGTCGAAGTCGTGCGGCACATGCGTTGATCGAAATACCAAGTAATTTGCCACGTTTTATTGCGCTTCCAAAACACGGCAAGTCCCAACTCGTCATGTATCTGGACGACATTATCCGATACGGGTTGAGCGAGATCTTTGGAGTCCTGCCCTACGACACCTATGAATCATATGCGATTAAGTTCACGCGTGATGCAGAACTTGAGTTTGATGATGATTTCACGGAATCATTTTACGAAAAGCTGGAAGACGGATTGAAAGCAAGGGAAGAAGGCTTGCCGACCCGTGCGAATTTCGATGCGGATTTTCCCAAGCCTTTTCTAAATCTGGTGTTGAAAAAGCTGAATATTTCCAGCCCTGAAACGCTTTACCCAGGAGCCAGGTATCACAACCGAAGAGATCTACTGTCGTTTCCATCGTTTGGCCGTGAGGATCTTAAGAACCCTAAGACGACAACGATCGTTCCTAAAGGGCTGCGGAAGTCGCCTCGAAACGGCCTCTTTTCGAAAATTCGGAAACGGGATATGTTATTTCACATCCCTTACCATTCGTTCCGTTACTTCATTGATCTTCTACAAGAAGCAGCGATCGATCCCTACGTCCAAACGATTCAGATGACACAGTATCGGTTGGCTAAAAACTCGTGTGTCGCGAGAGCTTTGATGTCGGCTGCACGGAACGGAAAGAAAGTCAGTGTTTTAGTCGAGCCTCAGGCGCGTTTCGATGAAGAAGCAAACATTGCCTGGGCCAGCAAGTACCGCAGCGCTGGGGTCCGTGTCGTTCTTGGCGTTCCGGGGCTGAAGGTTCACTCGAAACTTGTTCTCATTACCCGAAGGGAAAAAGGCCAATCAAAAAACTACACCGTTCTGGGAACCGGAAACTTCAACGAAGACACAGCCTCGATTTTTGCCGATCATCTCCTTTTCACTTACCATCAAGAGATAGGTGACGATGCAGAAGCGATTTTCAGATTTGCAGAGCGGAGCTATCGTCCACCAAAGTTAAAGCACCTCACGATTGCTCCTGTTGGCTTGCGGGATTTTATTCGCCGAAAGATTGGGCGCGAGATTGCTTTGGCGAAGAAAGGGAAAGCGGCACGGCTGCGCCTTAAGATTAATAACCTGTCCGATGAAGAGACTATTTTTCAGCTTTACGAAGCAGCCCAGGCCGGGGTCGAGGTCAATCTCATTGCGCGGAGTATGTTTTCATTAATTACGGGGGATGGTCCGGGCGAAAATATCAAAGCAATTGGTATCGTAGATAAATACTTGGAGCATTCCCGATTGTTGATTTTCGAGAATGACGGTGACCCTGAAGTCTTTCTGTCATCAGCAGACTTTTTGCCGCGTAACTTTGATTCTCGAATTGAAACGGTATTTCCTGTTTACGACAAGAAATTGAAAGCCCAGCTTATCAAATACTTTGATTTGCAGTGGTCTGATAATGTCAAGGCAAGGGTGCTTGATACCGATCTAACCAACACGTATCGGAGGGACGGTAAAAAGCCGGTTCGTGCGCAATACGAGATCGAGAATTACCTGCGAGAAGGAATCTAATTGGCGAAACAAATTGGGCCGAACATGTCCGGCCCAATCCAACTTAGAAGCTATCGTCTTCGGAAACAGAGAATTCGATAGCTTCTGTTTTTGTGAATCGATCCCGGTCATCCCCGGGCTTAACGAGTCGACAAATAAAACCTTCCCAGAGTTCAATGTCGTTCCGGAACCCCCGTGCGCTCAGCAACAATTTGTTACTGGTGGTTCTGGCATGAAGTCTCAATTTGGCAAATGATGGCCCCTGGACGGTTACCTCTCGAACGCCATTAGGAAGCGTTCCATACAGGACATTGTATGGAGTGACATTGTGCCCACGTTTGAATCCGAGTCGCTCCCAGGAAGTTTCGTATCGATCCGCAACGGTTCCGGGAAGATGAAAAATTGCCCGGTTGTCTGAGACTGCGGTACGGACTTCATCAAGCTTAAGGCCGTCGGCTGGATAATCGGGAGCATAGTAGCGATCGTTTTTCTCACGGGCCAGTGGGGGAATGATGAAATAAATATGCGCATCATCCCGCTCACCTTCAGCCGGTTTCTCAGCAACATAGGTGCCTGTGGCGGTGTCTTCTTTGAACCAGAAAACTACCTTAAATTCCAAATCATCCTCGAGCATCATGTTCCAGGTAAATTCGTTTCCGTCGAGCTTGGGTTCTTCAATGTGTCGGATAAACTTTCTGCGTCGCCAATGAAGACGGTTGTCAGTTCCCATTGTGTATTTCGCGCTGTGATATCCAAAAACAACAGGGCGCTGCAAATATCCGTCTTTGTCCTTCAGGTAGATGTATGCCCGGGCCTCTGGACCGTGCAGCGCGATGTCAAAACGCGGATACTCAAACACCTTGAGCTCATCTTTGAAGTAAGACTGGCTGTGATAATAGTAATCCTTGTCAATGTCGCGGGTTGGACGGCGAGTCGCAAGTGTAACCCCTTCCGGAACCGGAGTTGGTTTATCCACTTTCACAGCGATCGGTTCTGGACCGTCGTCTTTTGGACGAAGGATGTCTGACAGAGCTGGCAGTTTCCGACCGAGAGTCCGGCGGGCAATCTTGTTGTGAACGGTATTCAGGTGCTCGCTTTCCTGCGCTGCCGGTTGCACATAGGTCTTGATCTTTTTGCGACCGAGACGTTGTCCCAGGTCCGCTGCCAAATCTTCATCCACAAAGTCTTCAAAGTCAGAAAAGACATACAGAGAATCGCAATTCTGTTCGGCCAGGAAATCAGCCGCGGCCGCTATCCGGTTGTTTCCGCCACGGGCGATAAACATATTCTGCCTTGTTTTAAAAGTCTCAATCAGCCGGTCGACGGACCTTTGCGGCGCTTTACGTGGAAGGTCATGCCAGAGGAACCAAAACGGGCTGTTTCCTTTCTCCCATTCTTTTGGCCAATGCGGCATCACTTCTTTTTCAACAATCGGATAGATTCGAGTGCTGTCTGCCGCACCAAGGAGTTTGGCATGATTGATGAAAACTACCGGTGCGTTTTTATAATTCTTGTCGACCTCGCGGATTACCATCGGGAGGAATTCAGCCATTGAACCCGATACATCGAGAATCACCCCGAGAACTTCACCTTCGATTGGTTCGCCGAACATCATCATTGAAGTCGGAGCCGACATCGCCGAAGAGAAATTCATTGATGGCGCAAAGCCGATATCCTGAGCCGGAGCACTGATGTCGCCTTCGACAGCCAGATCGGGTACCGCAAAGTTAGACACGCCAACGGCTGAAACAACATTGGTGACGGTCGCCGTTGCTGTTGTGTTGGTAATTTTTGTTCGCTCAAGTGTCGTGTGGTCAATTTGCTCCTCCTCAGGTGAGGGGGCCGCTTGAGCAACAAGAGAAGGGGGGACGTCCCGGGGAACGGCGATAACCACCAATGTCAGTGCGGCAAAAACGGCCACATGCACAAGTATTGTGATCGTAAGCGAAACAACCTTGTCCCGGGCCATCGCCTTCTTCCGGTTTTCCTTCACGCTCTCTTTACATTCAGCGATAAAGCGGGCTTCCTCTTCAAGTTCTGAATCAAATTCTATCTCATCTTCCGGAGTCACTTCCAGAACGGGAGCATCGGCTGTTTGGAGTGTTTTTTCCGGAGATGGAGCCACGGCCGACTTGGATTTGTTTGCGAGGTCATCAAGAGTCTCGCCTGTCGTAGGAGCCGGGACCTGAGCGAGTGACACCGTTTTTGCACCGGAAGGGGTTTCAGTATCATCCGCTGCTGTTGGAGGCTGGAGCTTAACAGGAGCTGCAATTTCAATACCGTCCTCTGAATCATCTTCAACCAATTGATCGCTGGTTATTGCCGTAACCTGAGCCGGATATTCCTTTTCCAACTCCGGCGACGAAATCGAGGAGTCGAGCTGCTTTGCTGTCTGGTAATGTGCTGAAGCAATGTTTGCATCTCCTAATGCGTGCCCCATTTCCGCCATCGCGAGATGGGCTGCTGCATTGTCTGGATCCGCATCAATCACTGCCTGGATGATGCCAATTCCATCTTCAACAGACCCCACCGCTGCATAACATCTTCCCGCAGCAATAAGGGCGGGTATTTCCTCGGGTAACTCTTCTACTTCATTGAGCAAGTCAATCGCTTCAGCATGTTGATCTGCAGCAACATATGTTTCGATCAAGGCCAGCCGGTTCTCCCAATCTGAAGGGTCGGCCTGAAGAGCTTTCTTTAAAGCATTGACAATAGCACTCATAAGGAATGTTTTTTAGACTAGGAGGACAGCGAAGTCACGTTAATTGTACACACTGATCTCTTTAATACGTTGAGCAAAGGCGCCGAATTTGTGACAGAAACCTTTCCCTGATCAAGGAATAAAATCCGGCGATGTGTCGGTTTACAACTCTACAGTTCACGTTGTAATTCAACGGAGATGTCAGAAATCGACCAGCCTCCGTTGCGCCGTCTGGAAGCAGTGGCCAAAGTTGTGAAGAAGAGAGTGTTTCTTCAGGAGACTCTTGAGTTCTTCTCTCGCTACACTCCCTGGATCGCAGTGTGTGCATTTCCTGTAATTCTCTCGCTCCGCTTGTGGTTTGGATATTCTAAAGTTGAGGCTCTCTTTGCGGTTGGAGCTTTGACCCTGGGGTGGATCATCACGGGACTCATAAGAGGGGTGACTAAGACTCCGGGCCTTCTTGGCTTGTTTGAATATTGGGATCGGATTGAAGGGAAAAAGGATCTTTATTCGTCAGCCTGGTCTTTCGAGAGTGATAGCAGAGATTCGAAACGTAAATTGACGGAAGGGGAGAGACTTCACGTAACGCGTGCCATGCGCTCCCTGCCTGAGAGTTCAGGTCGGGTTGCCGGATTGATTCAAATCCCGAACGGAGGCCGGGCAATTGCAGCGATCATGATTGTTGCGTTGGCAGCCGTCACGATTCTTCCCCGACGACACGTCGACCAGGGCTCTCAACTCCTGACTGCTGAAATGCAGGAGGAAGCTGATAAGCAAAGTGAACGGATCAAAGAATTGGCGAAAGACCTGGAGAAATTGGCGGCTCAGGACGAATTCGAGGTGGCTGAACTGGAAAAGCTCCGTTCAGATCTCACTGATGCAGCCAATGGACTGGAAACTTCTGAAGGAGTAACCGCAAACGAAGTCCTTGAAGGGCTTGAAGCACGTGCAAGGGCGACTGAGAAACTGGCCGAGAAGCTGGGGATGAATGACAATTCATGGGCTTCCGAAGAATTGATTCGGGAGATGAGCCAGCACGCTGACTTCGCCAATCTTGCGACCTTCGTAAAAGATAAGAACGCCGAAAGCTCCGCAACTGAAGCTGATTCAATCGCTGTCTCTCTCGCAAACGATGACCTGAAGATTGAAACCCGTGACCGGATTACAACAGCCCTGGAACGGACCTACGAAGCTGCCACCGAAGAGGATGAGTCAAAGGCGGTTGGAGAGCGGGTTGGCAACGCATCACGAAAGATGGCCGCGCAGCAAGCCAAGACAGCTGCCCGCGAATTCGAGGAATTAGCTAAACATTTCCGGGGAGTGATTCAGCGTGAAGAAAACAGAAAGAAGCTTGAAGATCTTGCGAACAAACTCAGGGATGCAGGGAGCCAGATAAGTGGAAGCAAACTTCAGAAAATGCAGCAATTGGCTGCCGACAAGGGCGGAGAGAATCAACAGGGCGAAAAAGGGAAAGGTCCCAATGGACTGAGCTCTGTAGCACAGGTGCCAATGCCAACTGCAAATCCACAGTTGGCTGATGCCCCTCAAAGCGAACCGGGTGGGGCGCCTCAGATCCAACCGGGTGGCGCAGTACAAATGCCTGTTCCCGGGATGGGGAAGCCCTCTCCGGACGGAACCAATCCGGATAACAAAGAGGGGCAACCGGGGATCGCTGCACCCGTACCGGGACAGGGGAAACAGGACGGGAAGGGGCAAAAAGGTTTCGCCGCCAACCAGACAGGCGGTCAGAACGGCGATAAGCAGCAACCTCCCCAGGGTCTGATGGCGCCCGTTCCGGGAATGGCACCGGGCGGACAGGCTGCTCCCAATAGTGGCGCTTCCAGCCAGATGGCTTCCGCATCGGGCGGGGATCAAACATCGAGCCAGGCCGGCAACGGTGGGCTTGAAGCAGGGCAGGGCACCGCGGCGATGGGAACCGAAGCAACAGAGGCACAAAAGGCTGCAAACGATGCCACTGTCGTGGCACAGACAAACAAGAACGGCGAATCGACCATGAGGGCGATTGAAGGCCAAAGCCGAATGGAGAAAGCTCAACTGGAACGGCAGGATGCCGTTGCGAACTTTATTTCCGCAGAAGAGCAGGCGCTGGATGGTAAATCATTACCCATGTCGCGCAAAGATCACGTTCTGCGCTATTTCGGCGAAATCCGGCGGCATTTTGAGGTGGACCGGAAATAGAATCCCAATGTCAGGGAGACGTAGAGTCGCCTGGTTAGTTCGCTTCCTGCATCATTCCTAGAATTTGAGATGCTATGGCATCAGCAGTTGAGGAGGGCTCCAGTTCTATTGTCGTGAATCCCTTCTCACGCTTGAACCACGTCCGCTGACGTTTGGAATATCGCCTTGTGGCCATTTGGATCAGTTCAATGCACTCTTCCTGCGATATTTCGTTGGAGATCAGTCTGCGAATCTCACGAAACCCAATCGCCTTCTCGGCAGTATCCGATACCGGGTGGATCCTTTTGACCTCTTCTATAACCCCGTCTGAAAACATTTCGTGAGTACGGAGATTGATTCGGGAATAAAGCTCCTCCCGTTCTCTCGCTAAAAGGAACCCATTGAATTTCGGTTCCTTACTTTCAAAGTCACGCTTGAGAGTAGACGCCGGAACGCCGGACAGGATCGAAATTTCAAGGTTCCTGGTGACATACCGCCGGTTTTTGAGGTTTGTGTTTAATGCCCCAACGGGATCGACCGCTTCAAGTCGCGCTACGAGTTCATCGAGGGACAACTGATTCAATTCCGCCCTCAGTATCGGATCCCCGGGCGGAGTCGGCCCCAGCCCATGGGTGAGAGATTTGACATACAATCCGCTTCCCCCGACCACAATTGGAACCCGGCCGTCACGGATCAATGAATCCAGCGTCGTCGTTGCGAGCTTTTCGTAACTGGCAACATCAAAGGAATCCGCAGGGTCCAAAATCCCATACAACTGATGATCGGCCCGCTTGAGATCTGCCTTTGTTGGCGCTGCAGAGAGAATTTCGAGTCCGCGGTAGATTTGAAAGGCATCGGCATTCACAATCACCGCTTTGCTTCCGATTTTCCCGGCCAACTCCATTGCCACGGATGACTTGCCGCACCCGGTAGGGCCGACAATAAAGATAGTCTGTTGTAAAGCGCTGGGCATGTTTTTGAAAGGCAACTCAATGGGATTTGAAAATGAAACAGACAATACAACAGATGGGTGAATTGCATCTGAGATTCAACTTTGCAAGCAATCGGTATGCGACGGCCCGCGAATCCGTTGCGACAAAGCGTTGACCTTACGCCCCTTGGATAGAAAGCTTGAGGATGGCTGGGCATTTGCAGCACGCTTTCACTTTTCTGAATCCTCGCGAGCGCGAAGGGCTGACGGTGACCAGCCGTCGCGGAATGCTGAAAACGGGACTTGCCGGTATAGCCGGTCTTTCCCTTCCCCAACTCCTTAAAGCACGGTCGGAAAATCCCAATGCCGGATCAAACAAGGCAGTCATCTTACTGTGGATGACAGGCGGCCCAAGTCACATCGACACATGGGATCCCAAGCCGGATGCCCCTTCGGAAATCCGCGGGCCCTTTTCGACGATCCCGACAAAGCTTGCCGGCATTCGCCTGTCGGAACACTATCCGAAGCAGGCTGCGATGATGGATAAGCTCACTTTGATCCGCTCAATGGTTTGCAAAGGCAGCAGTCACCAACCAAACCAGGTGATGCAGACCGGCAACCTCGGAGCAGCTCCACGGATCAAATCGAATGGGAAAATGTGGCCGGCGATCGGTTCGATCGTATCCAAACATTACGGCGCAAACGATCCTAAGATGCCACCCTATGTCGCCTTGAATGTGCAGCACCCGACTCACATTGCCTGGGGAGGTTATCTTGGAAAAGATCCCCACTTTGCCGTCCAGGAGAGCGGGAAACCGATTGCGGAACTGGTTTGATATTGCGCTCCAAGGGGGAGTCACAAACCAATCGAGAGTAACCGGTCCCGTAAGAAAATGAGATTCTGTCAAACTCAGGTCTCAACACTCAGCAGATGTTGGGTCACGGTCGAATGTCATAGAACCCCACCGCCGGAATCAATTCAAGCTGTGTGGATTTCCGGACACGGGGCCGACCGGTGCCGGCTTTCCGTGGGCCAAAAGGAAATTGATCTGCTCCACGCACTTTTCCAGATTCTGGAGAATCTCGGATTGAGGCTCGAATGGCGTCGTCGCCAACTCGACCTTAACCTCGTTCCCCTGCGAATGAAGGGAGACAAAAACCCGTGCCGAACCTTGGGGGTTGGTTTCGCGCGGATTGGTATCCGGCATCTCCCCGGGAAATGCTTTAAGAATCAGTCCCGCCACCGTCGACAGAAGGGTTGGGGAAAAGCCGTCATCAGCAATGTAGCCAAAAGACGAGTCCTTTTGCGATTGAAACGGGCGCAGGTCGAGAAGGGCATGACCCGCCGCAGATTTAGGCACATGGTGAAGATGCCGACGACGTGCCGGGATACGTGAATTGTCGTCTTCAGGGGTTGAGCTTGGGGAATTCGATTTGCGATCGTTCATAAGATTTTACGGTTCAGGTTTGTTGGTGGTTTCGTTTTGGATCCTCGGGGTAGCTCAGGTAGAGCCACGGCCATCGGAAACACCGCAAGTTTTTAGCTTCCCGTAAAGCATTGCAAGTCAATCAGCTACAGTGTCTGGAGTAAGTAGTTTGTAGATCCGAACCTCTATGAAAGATAAATTTTATAGACCTTTCAAAGAGATCCCTCTATTGTTTAGTTTCCCAGTCCCGTCCCATGCCCGAGGAATCGCCGTTAGAAAGGGAGCTCTCTGCGATTAAGGCAGTTATGGAGCTTCCAGAAGAGAACCGACACAGCGCGGTTCGCGATCTCATGTTGCGTGTTTTGCTGAAAGAGGATCCAAACTCCGCCGTAGTAGAGATCTTAAACTCTATCATTCGGGAAAAGGTAGCGGTGGGGCCTGACCCCGATGAAAGAGAGTCAGGGAAGCCTTCTGCCACGCTCTCTGTCCCCGCCAATTCCGGACAGACGAAAGAAGGGGAGACACGTTCTCCGAATGACCTGTCCGTGGCGAAAGAACTGTCTGAAATTATTGGCGACAACTCCCAGTTTTCACAGAATCAATGGATCCTGACTGCGCTGGCACTGCTGGAAATACGGCTCGGCGAAGAGGGAGTGAAGACTGAACGGATCACTCAATTGTTGACCGCGGCGAGTAAGAAAATTGCCAATATCGGTTCCCATCTCAAGCAACTGCGGGAAAAAAAGGACAATCCGCCGGTTCGGGCCGTCCAAGAAGGTTCATCGAAGCGCTATCGATATTCGCTGACGACAAGTGGATTAAAAACCATCTGTCGCGAGACGGGGATTTCGTAGATTTCGCTCGCGTTTTCCGGGAATCGGCAAAGTGGAACGGCCCTCGGCATTTCAGGCGAAATGAGAAAGAAGGTGAATGAATCCCGATTTCACAATTGAGCCCTGTGTTGAAATGGTGCAAACGCCGTTCGCATTTCATACCGTGCCCGATGTTCACCCACAATGCCCATTCGCGAATCCCGCACCGGTCATTGCAGGCTTACAATAGCCTTTCGCATTTTATACAGTGTCCATTGTAAGCCTGCAAAGCCGCTTCGTTTTTGAGACAGTCACCGTTTTTCATGTGCCATGACAGTTCGCAACCGCCGAGGGTAGCTTTGTAAGCATGCGAAGGGCGTTCGCGTCTGCCGCAGTTACTTATGTAAGGAATGTCCCTGTTTTCACCCGGCGAATCGCACCCCCGGGCCTTGCCTGGGGAGGTTTGCCTCAAACGGAGCTGTTTTTTCGAAAAAAAAGTGAAAAAAATCGCTCTAAAAGTGCATAAACGACCCAATGACCTTTGTAAGGGCATCTGATTGACGTTTTGCTTCGGTTCGAACGGCACTGTTTCCAGATGAAACGGTGCCAAAACAAGAACCAAAACAACACAGAAATCCCCCATGAGACGTCTCAGATTCTTCTTTGGAAATCCATTCCTTGATCCCCGGATCAGCCAATCCGACCTGATCGCATTCACCACCGATCTGATCCATCGGTTGACTGCCAATAACCCCAACCGCCTGCTGGACGGTGTGATTGCGGCACTTTCAGCAGCCCTTTCCCGATTGCTCCTGCTTTCCACCTCCGATTTTACGATGCTGGGAATTCGCAAGGGAGCCAAGTATACCAAGAACGACTTTCGTGAAACCCTGCCATCACAGATCCGGAGAATTTACGCGGTCGTCGTGGCCGAATTCGATGATCCGTCTCCGGAGATGAAAAACATCTTTCCCAAAAAGCGCTCGATCTTCGCCCGTTCACGGGATGACATGCTCAGCCATCATCTCGACACCATGATCACCGGCCTGATCCGATATGAAGCTGAGCTGGGACCGAAAGTGGTGTTGAAAGCCACTGCCTTACGGGACCAGTGGATTATCATTCACGGGGAAAGCGAATCTGCGACCGGTCGGAAAAGTGCCACAGAGGCAGAGCGGCGCGCGGCCCGGCAGAACCTGGCAACCGAACTGTTCAAGACCATTGGCGTCCTGATTAACCTCTTCCCCAATGATCCCGATCGTCATCGACTCTACATGCAGCAGTCACTGATCGATGGTTTATCGAGGACCACCGACAGCTTTCCGGATGAATACGAAGAGGTAGAAGATGATGAAGCCGTGGACGGGGAAACCGGTGAATTCCTCCCAACCCCGGAACCGGGCGAAGATTCACCCCCGGCTCCAGTTCAAGGTGCAGATGGAAAAGTCGGTTCTACGAGTGAACAGGGTTGGTTCAGGGAACAGACCCTGTTGCCTCGTGACACAGGCACCTGACCTGGTCTATGCTTTGCGAAAGCCGGGCCGGTCCTTTTCCCGGGAACAATTTTTTGGTGAATAGGGAAGCTGACTGATCTCATTGTTGTTACGCGGCCCTGGAGACTTCGGGGTTCACGCAGGCCTCGCCAATTGCCCGGATGTGACGGTGATCAGTGCCGCAGCACCCTCCGTAAACATTGAGGTTCGGTAGTAGGGCTTGAAGCCGGCGAAGGCGGTCGGCAAGGTCGATGGGATCGCCCTCGTCAAGCGTTTCACAGGAGTCCAACTCCGCGTGGCTGAGGCGGGATGCATTGGCACGGATGCCCTGGATACGCTGGAGCCAGTCACCGCCTTCGCGGAGAGCTTGCTCGAAGTGGGTGGGGTGGGCGCAGTTGATCATGAAGTAGGCAGCCGCCCCGTCGGTCTCGGCATCGGTCCGCTTGATCGCCTCGCGAAGGGACTGGCCGGTAGGCAGGCGGCCGTCGGTTTCCAGGGTGAAGGAGATGACAGCGGGGATGCCAGCAGCGCGGGCGGCGTTCACAACACCGATCGCTTCTTCGGTGTAGTTGAGTGTCATTGCGCAAACCGAGTCGGCACCCTGGTCGGCGAAGACCTGGATTTGGCGCGAGTGGTAGGCCTTCGCTTCGGCTGCGGTCATTAAATTAGAGGCGATGTAGCCGTCGCCGCGAGGGCCGGTAATCCCACTGATTTCGATTTCGGGTACGCGGTCCCTGTATTCGTCTCGGAGCGGTAGGAGCTCGCTGATGGATAGTTCGTTGAAGGCACGGAGTTCATCGTCGGAGTAGCCGAGCCTTTTACCCCAGTCCGAGCTGGCGCGCCATGAGTTGGAGCCAAGAATGAAACCGGTTTGAAGTTCGGCGGCGATGTCGAGATGCTGGCGGAAATAGTCGCGTATCACAGTGCGGCCGGATTCGTTGGTAAGGAGGGGAAAGGCGGCGAATTCCGGGAGGTCGAAACCGTGGTGGAAGAGCAGGACGGTTTCCATGCCGCCGTCGGTGAGCATCGGGCGGTTTGTTTTGATTTCTGTTTTCATGGGATTGTCAGGTGGGTTGTTGTTTGAAAATGGAGTTCAAAAGGAAGGCGTGAGGAACGCCCTCACATTGTGAGTTCGGTGTGATTGACCCGCATTTCCTATAAAAATCCCGGTGAGACTCCGCTCCACAGGTTGCGTCAGCCCTGCCTGTAGCGCTAGAGCTCCCAGTCGACCGGCTTTTCAGGAACGTAGCAGCAGAAAGTGCCGGTACGTATGGCGTTCCCAAAATGACGCCCGACCGACGGATGGGCGGCTTCGATCTTGCGGATGGCGCTGCGAATTCTCCAGGTGACGGCGGACCGGGCGCGTTCGGCGGGAGCTGCGAGCTTGCGGGAACGACCGCCTATTCCAACCGCCTTGGTGAGATGGTCGATGAGCGGATCGAGCTCTTCATGCAGCTTTTCGGCGCGGGCGAGGTCGTTGTTTTCCTGAGCATCCTCGAGCTCCGACTGCAACTCGCGAATGCGGGAGGCGTATTCAGCCCGAGCCCGGGCGTCCATGACTTCGCCCGCCTCGCCATCTTCCGAGACGGATCCCATGAGTTCGGTGCAGTGGAGCTCGCCGTCTGCTGCGAGAAGTTGTTCCAGATCCTTGAAGCCCTTCACCTCCGGAAGTTGCACCCGGTGGCCATCGAAGACGATTTCCCGAAGTTCATTCGCTACCTTGAAGACAGCCCTCTTGTCCGGTTCGATCGGGTTCGGGACACGGTCGCTTCTTAAATCCGGAGCCGATCCGGATTCGGCAAAGCCGGCGAGGGTGAGGCCCTTGTGGAAAAACTCCCGGTCTGCAGGAAGAGAGAAAGGGTTAACGGTGAGCAGCCATTGCAAGGGGTCGTCATGTTCCGGTGCACAATCGGTCATGATTCTTTCCTGATAAGCGGTTTCAAACACCTTTCGGTAAACTGCGGCTTCGTCGAGGTTGCCCGCATGGGCGTGAGCAACGGCCAGGTAAGCTGATAAATCGATCCAGACCGTGGTCAATGGGGCCTTCAGTGCCATTTCGATTCCCTCCTCGAACTTCCGCAACATGATCTTGATGAATCCACCGTAGGCATAGTACCAGGAATCGCAGTGGGGATTGAGGGCGAGGGCGCGATCGAAAATTTGAGCGGCGGCAGCAGCTTCACCGAGAAAGGCTTTACAACTCGCGATTTGGACGAGCTGGTCAGCGTCATTCGGGTTGAGTTCGAAGGCGAGATTGATGTGCTTTCGGCATTTCTCGAACTCGCTACGGAAGAGGTGCACGCGACCGAGGACGAGGTGGGCTACGGCATCGCTCCGGTCGAGATGGGTCGCCCGGCTGGCATATTGGAACGCGCGACATTCGCTGGCCTCGCTGAGATTCCAATTCTGGCAACTCCATTCATTGAAATGGGAGAGAGAAAGCCCCACGTAGGCGCGTGCGCAGTGGGGATCCAGCTCAATGGCGCGCTCGAAGTATTCACGGGCCTCTTCGTCAGTGGCGATACTGCCTTCGCGCAGTTTCTCCATGCCGCGAAGCCAGCAATCGTAGGTCTCGAGCTCGGTCATTGGCTTGCGTCGTGCCGCATTGAGCGTGACCGCATCGATTTGTAGAGAGAGTGCGGCGACGACTTTTTCAACGAGATTGTCCTGAAGGGCGAAGACTTCCACTTCGGGAGCATCGTAGCGTTCCGCCCAGAGGATTTCACCGGTGGCGGGAGTGACGAGTTGAGCGTTGATGCGAATCTGATGAGCGCGTTTCCGGACGCTTGTCTTCAGCAGGAACTCGCAATGGAGGTCCTCCGCGATCTCGCGATCGCTCATTTCCCGATAGGGACTCGAAAAGGATGAGTGGGGCGAAATGATTCCCAGATATGGAAAACGCGAGAGATCCGTGATGAGGTCCTCGACGAAGCCTCGGGAAAAGTAGGCATCCGTGCCAACCTCCTCCCCGGAACCCGGGGAGGGCACGACGGCTAGCCGGAGCAGAGGTGTGGAGAGAACGTCCATAGGTTGGAGAAAGGTTCCATTGCACGGGAATGGAGCGCCGGTTCAATACCGAAGCATTTACTGTGTTGCCGATTTTGTCGAAATAAAAGTCAGGCCTCACATTCCGGAAAATAATTTTGATTCGGCCCGTAACTTTCGGAATTATACAGGGTTGGAATGCTCGCTGAAATATTAGCAAATTGATCAAGAACCCGTCCCCCGTCACAAACTTTCAGGTCGCGACAAAGGATATGGTTGAAGGCGTGATAAACAGACATTCGAGGTCCGAATTTTAAGTGATTTCTGCCGTCAAAATGCGTCTACTACATACACTAAATGCATCCAACGTTTTCCTTTCGGAATTCTTTTGCTACACGCCTCCTGACTCTCGTTAGCCTCGCTCCGGGCGTGTTATTCTATCCCATGCTCTCCTACGGGAACCCTTCGGGGGGAGTCGTAGTTCATGGTGATGTGCTGATCGGCGACGGTTTGAATGGCCGTCTCTCTATCCATCAGGGGTCAGATAAGGGGATTATCAACTGGTCAGACTTTTCAATCGCACCGGGTGAAATCACGGAATTTCTTCAACCTGGATCCAATAGCGCCACTTTGAACCGGGTTATCACGGGGAATCCGAGCGCGATTCACGGCGCATTGAAAGCAAACGGTAACGTGTTTGTAATCAACCCGAACGGGATTCTTGTCGGGCCCGGCGGTCAGATCGATGTCGGTGGTCTGGTGTTGTCGACGCTTGATGTGAGCGACTCAGATTTCCTTTCGGGGGGCGATATGCTCTTTAAGGGGAATTCGAATGCCGGGGTGCAAAACATGGGGCGGATCAATGCAATCGGCGGTGATGTGTTTTTGATAGGTAAAACGGTGGAGAACACCGGAACGATCACCGCACGCAGCGGGACCGTGGGGCTGGCGGCTGGAACGGAAGTCCTGCTGGCGGTGAACCCGGATGCCACCGGACAGCGGGTATTTGTCAAAGCGGGTGGAAGTGGGCATTCAATCGACAACTCGGGATCGATTGATGCGGCTGCGGTTGAGCTGAAAGCTCATGGTAATGCTTATGCTCTGGCAATTAACAATTCGGGATCGATTCGGGCGACGGGTGTGAACCGTTCAGGGGGTAAAGTCTTTTTGAGTGCCCCCGGAGGATCCGTTCATAATTCCGGCACAATCCGGGCAACCATGCCGGGGGGCGACGGTGGACGAATCCTGATCGAAGCGGCGCGTGCTCGAGTCGGTGGCATGGTGGATGCGAGCGGTGTGGGCAACGGAAACGGCGGAGCGGTCGAGATTTCTGCTGAGCAGATCGAGGTGACGGGCAGTGTCCTGGCGATGGGGAAAAATGGTGGAACGATCGCGATTGCCGGGGAACAGGTAACCGCGACCACAGGATCGTTGATCTCGGCGGCAGGGACAGAGAACGGTGGGTTTGTGAGGATTACCGGAACGGAATTCACCTCGCTGGCGGGAACCGTCGCAGTCGGTGGTGACGGTGGGTTTGGAGGTTCGGCCATCGTGGAGGGAGGGGATGTGCGACTGGCTTCCACTGCAGTGGTGGATGCGAGTGGTGGTCTTGGCGGTGGATCGGTAAATGTGGGGGGCGGATTCCAGGGAGCAGATGCTTCGCTCATCAACGCGAGGACTGCGACAGTTGATGAAGGCGCACGGATTTCAGTGGACGCACTTCAAAGTGGAAACGGCGGGGTGGCAATTCTATGGGCAGACGGCGATACGCTGTTCAGTGGAGATATTTCTGCGACAGGTTTTGATGCCGGGGGCTTTGTCGAAGTATCCGGGCGTGAGCGCCTCGGTTTTCATGGAACGGTTTCCACCCTGGCCGCGAACGGGACGGCGGGGGTTCTTCTGCTGGATCCGACCAACGGGACCATTAGCAGCGCAACCAACAGCTTTGGGGGCAGTCCGTTTAACATCAACAGCGGGAATCTGGTGACGGCACTGGGAAGTAACCATGTGATCATTTCCACACCTTCAACAGGATCGGATCGGGGGATTGTGACGGTGAACAATGCCGTCAACTGGACCTCTGGTTTTGGCCTTTCGATCCTGGCGCACGGTGATGTTGTCTTTAATGCCAGTGTCCAGAATGGAGGGACGGGAGCTGTCAATGTGGTCGCAGGGTGGGACGGAACCACTCAGATGCCTGCCACAGGTCCTGTGGTGTTGCCGCCGTTTGGCAGCCCGACTTCTCCGCCGTTGGCGCCCGGGACGGTCGATATGTCGGCCTTTTTTAGCGACAGCAATACCTACGGAAACATTCAGGATGGTGTGGAAGGAAGTATTTACGTAGGCAGCATTGGCTCAACCGCAGGAGTGGCCGTGGGCAGCCGAAACGGACAGACCAATCTGGCGGGTCACGATTTGATTATCCAGGGCAGTGAATCCGGCACCGCTGATCGTTATGCAATGGTCGGGTTCCGCGATGTGAGCACTGGAAACGCTGTGACGGGGGATATCGATATCCGGCTGAACAATGTGTTGTCGATGACTGGTGGTGCCGGGGCGGTCCGGAACCAGGCTCAAATCGGGCACGGAGGGGCGGATGGAACCACGACCACCGCTTCAGGGAATTTGTCCGGAAATATCCGGGTGGAAGCCACCAACGGCATATCCATGAGCGGAGGCTCGGGATCGACTGAAAACTATGCTCAGATCGGGCACGGGGGACATCAGTCGGGGGTGGCGAACAGCCTACACAGCGGAGGAATCTCCATCACAGTGGAGAATGGTGGAATCACTGCTGCGGCAGGAACCGGCACAAATAACTATGTGCAAATTGGACATGGCGGCCGTCTGGCACGTGGCACCCACAGTGGAACTATTGAGGTTATCTCGCGGGATGACATTTCATTTTCAGGTAGTGCGAACACCGGCGGCTACGCGCAGATCGGGCACGGTGGGCGCGATGCCGATTCCGGCGGGGGAACAACTGACAAGAGCGGAGCCATTCAGGTTGGATCACTTGCCGGCAGTGTGATCTTTGGATCTGGAACTGGAGACACAGCTTATGCTCAATTGGGGCACGGCGGTCGGGACACTTCGGGTTCTCATTCGGGAGAGATTCTCGTCCGTGCAGCCAATGATGTGGTCTTTGCCGGCTCCACGACCGGTTTGGCTTCGGCTTATGTGCAGTTGGGCCATGGTGGACTGAATGCGATTGGTGATCACTCGGGTTCGATCACAGTTGAGTCAGGGCGGGGCACGGATTCAGAAGCTGAATTCGACGCCAACAAGGACGGAGTGATCGACAGCCTGGATGTTTTGACCTTCACCGCGGGGAACGAAGGTTTCATCAGGTTTGCGGGAGGTTCCGGACAGGTAGACAAGTATGCTCAGCTGGGGCACGGCGGTCGCAACGCAGCGGGTAATCACAGCGGGGCAATTTCCGTCACGGCAAATGGATTTGATACGGTGACAGCAGACCGGTCGATCACTTTTGTCACGGGAGGGAACAGCGACACCTATTCGCAACTGGGTCATGGTGGGCGTCAGGCCCGCGGTGCTCATAGTGGGGAAATCACGGTGACGGCTGCGAGGGATATTGTATTTCAGGCGGGCGCGACGAACAATCGTCAATACGTTCAGTTGGGACATGGCGGGCACGATGCTTCGGTGGTGGATGCTGGACCGGGAACATCAGGGAACAGCGGAGCCATCACGGTGCAAGCTTTGGAGGGGGACATTGAGTTTCGCTGGTCAGCCACCAACACCGCTCCGGCCACTGAGTCATATGCACAATTGGGGCACGGCGGGACTCATACCAGTGGAGATCACAACGGGGAGATCACGGTGTTGGCGGAGAACAATCTCCTGTTTCGCAATACCTCCGGCGGCACTCAGAACAGTGCCTATGTGCAAATGGGACATGGCGGGTTCGGCGCATCAGGCAACTTTTCGGGCGACATTACGGCGCGGGCCAACACGGGCACCGCTCAGTTTCGAGCAGGGAGCAGCGGAACCGATGGAAGCGGGGCGGATCGCTATGCTCAGCTCGGACACGGCGGAACCAACTCCACCGGGGACTTCCTGGGCAACATTGCTCTGCTGTCTGAGGGAACGGTAACGTTTTCCAATATCGGAACCGGGACCACGGAAGATTCGACCCGTGGATACGCTCAACTGGGACATGGTGGTTATAATTCGGATGCAACGACCGGTCACAGTGGTTCCATCGCAGTGGCATCGAGGTCCGGTTCGATCAATTTCACCGGTGGTCTAAACATCTCGACCCAGGGGTATGCCCAACTTGGTCATGGCGGTTTTGACTCGGCAGGTGATCACAGTGGGAACATCGTCCTGCGATCCGGCAACGATACGAATTTCACTGCCGGTTCGGGGACAGGCTTCAGCAACTACGCTCAGATCGGGCACGGCGGTATGCAGGCGCTCGGCAACCGCACGGGCAGCATCACGATGAGTGTGGCAGTTGCGGGAGATTTTTCTGATCTGGGTGACTTCGACGGAGATGGTTTCTTTGATGTGATTACGATCTCTCCACCGGCGACACCCAGCACAAACGGTCTGCGGTTTATTGCGGGTACCAATGCCTCTACAACGGTGGCCAGCGGGGACAATTATGCGCAGTTGGGGCACGGTGGGCGGCTCGCCCGCGGAACCAACTCGGGTGACATTTCAGCCGATGTCTTGAACCAGATCGTGCTGGTATCCGGTCAACTGGGAGAACGCAACTACACTCAGGTCGGTCATGGCGGGCACGATGCGGCGGTTATCGATGCTCTTCTTGATGAGATCGTCAATGATGGGGACATTACCCTGAACTCCCGCAATGCAAATATCGATGCACGCTGGACGGGAACGACCACCAATACCAGCAGCGAGACTTATTCGCAGATTGGTCACGGTGGTTTCATCTCGGCAGGATCGAATGCAGGCGGTGCCAACACCGGTGAAATCACGGTGATGGCTGGAACCAACGTCCTTTTGCGAAGCACCAACAGTGTCGTGGAGCATCCGCTATCGAATTTGCAAACGGTGGGTAACTATTCCCAGCTGGGACACGGCGGGATGGGGTGGAGCGGTGATCATTCAGGACAGATCACGGTCTATGCCGGAACCGGAGGGAGCACCGGAACGCTGCAAGCTCTCGCGGGAACGGGAGATGATCGCTATGTGCAATTGGGGCATGGTGGGGCCAATGCACAGGGAACCTTCAGCGGTGATATTGCGGTGCTTGTGCAACAGGGTATCACTTTTACCGGCGGAACGGGAGCTTCGCGCGCCTATGTTCAACTGGGGCACGGTGGCTACAATGCGGATTCAGATTCAGGACACAGCGGCCGCATTGGAGTCGGCTCACTGGCGGGAAGCATCGTATTTACCGGTGGTGCGGGAGCCTCAACTGAGTCCTATGCGCAACTGGGGCACGGTGGGTTCGACACGGCCGGCGCGCACAGCGGAGATATTGTCGCGCGAGCCGGAAACGAGATTCGATTCGATGCTGGTCTGGGGGCAGGTTCCCGGAGTTATGCTCAATTGGGGCATGGTGGAATGAAGGCTATTGATTCGACTGACCCGGCTGCCAATTTAGCCGGTTCAATCACCGCAAGCAGCCAGATCGGGGGGCTCTTTGATGACATTGGAGATTTCTTTGATGCGACATCCAGTCTCCCCGGTATCGATGGAGTGTTTGATCTCCTCGATTTCACAGTCGGCGCAAGCACCACGGGATTTCGATTCCGGGGGGGCACCGACGCGGACAGTGTAGATCAGTATGCGCTGTTGGGACACGGCGGAACATACAATCGCGGCGATCACGGCGTTGATTCCGATATGTTTGAGATTCTCTCCCAGCGCACGGTATCCTTCCTGGGTGGTGCGGGAATGAGAAATTACGCTCAGTTGGGTAATGGTGGATATGACGCGGATAACACCTCCACGGCGCAGGGAAACCGGGGTGACATCAACGTAACCACGACGGGTGGGCCTGCCGCAGCTAATATCACTTTTACTTCCGGTGCCGGACAGGAAAGCTACGTTCAACTGGGGCACGGAGGTTTCATGACCCGTGGTGACCATGGTGGAACGATCGTGGCACTCTCACAGAGCAACATTGGCTTTCTGGCGACCGGAACCACATCAGGCGGATATGCTCAACTCGGCCATGGTGGCAATGGGGCGGTCGGCAATCACTTTGGAAATATCACTGCGCTTGCTGACTCAAGTTCGATCACATTCACTGGTGGAATTGGAGATTCGGCGCTTCTCTCAGGAGATCGTTATGCGCAACTTGGACATGGAGGGAAAGATGCGGCCGGGAATCACAGTGGTGACATCGCCGTGCTGGGTAACGGGAGCATCGTTTTCTCATCCGGTTCCGGTTCATATCGCGGCTACAGCCAACTGGGGCATGGAGGGCATGAGGCTGATTCTCCACTCGGTCACAGCGGATCAATCGCAGCGGCTTCAAGGGTAGGGGTGATTAACTTCACCGCAGCGGCCGGTGAATCTGTCGAAGCCTACTCTCAACTGGGGCATGGGGGCCTTGGTGCGAGTGGGGACCACAACGGAACCATTGTGGCAAGGTCCGGTAATGATATGAATTTCACTGCCAGCACCGGAACGGATCTGGATGCGGTGAATGGAGTATTCAACCGCGGCTACGCGCAACTTGGGCACGGTGGCTATGAATCAGTGGGAAACAGATCTGGAAACATTACGGTAAGCGCCCAAATCTCCGGTGATTATGCCGATATCGGTGATTTCGATCTCGATGGATTCCTGGATACCGTCACAATCACTCCGCCAGCCACGCCAAGCACAAATGGCCTGCGGTTTCTTGGAGGAACAAGCACCACCGCGGACGCCGCCAGTGATGCTTATTCTCAGCTGGGACACGGCGGTCGTCTTGCTGCCGGAATCAATAGTGGAAGCATCTCTGCGATGGCTTTCAATCAGGTCCGCGCGCAGGCCGGTGCACTCGGAGCACGCACTTACGCACAGATTGGACATGGCGGTCACGATGCGGCTCCTTTGGGCGGAACCACTGCGACAATGGCGAACACGGGAGACATCTTTGTTCAATCGCAGGAAGCGGCCGTCAACGTGATTTGGGTAGCAACTAACACGGCCACAAGCAATGAAACCTATGTGCAGCTTGGTCATGGCGGCTATTTGAGTGATCCCGCGACAGGGGTGGGAGAGAACTCCGGTGACATCACTGTATTGGCAGGGACAAACGTCCTCTTTCGAAGCACGGACAGTGCGTCGGATAGCCACTCGAATTACGCTCAACTCGGACACGGGGGCATACGCTGGGAAGGGAATCACTCGGGTGATATCTCGGTTCGTGCCGGAACTGCCGGTGTGTCAGGTACCTTGCAGTTCCTTGCTCCAAACTTAGCGACGACTGCTGCTGGAACTCTGCAGAACCGCTACGTTCAGCTCGGCCACGGAGGCTACCAGTCACGGGGAGATCATTCAGGTGATATCTCAGCGCTCTCTCTGGGAAATATTTATTTCAGGGCGGGACGAGTCGAGGGCGGCTATGCGCAGCTCGGCCATGGAGGTCTGGATGCGGATAATGTGGCGACTGCTGTTGGAAATACGGGCGACATCAGGGTTGCCTCTCAGACCGGGAACATTGATTTTCGCTGGAACGGTGACACCGAAACTCCGGGAGCGCAGACCTACGCCCAGCTGGGGCACGGGGGATATCAAACCTCGGGCAATCACTCGGGTGATGTAGTCGTGCGGGCAGGCGGTAATTTACTTTTCCGGAGTTCGACAGGAAACGTAGCCCCGGCTACGGGAAACACCGGGACCTACACCCAGCTGGGGCATGGGGGATTCCAGGCTGAAGGGAATCACAGTGGAAATATTGTCGTCAGTGCGGGAAGCGAGGGAATCTTTCGGGATGTCTTTGATCTCGATATGAATGACCTGCTGGGTGATGATCCCGGTGACGATGTCCTCTTCACATCCAATGGGGTGGGGACCATCACTTTTACTTCAGGAAGCGGACAGGCTGACCGATACGCTCAGCTTGGTCACGGTGGCCGTCAGGCGAGAGGGAACCACGGCCTCATTGACGGCAATGGTCTTCCATTGGAAATCATTGAAGTGACCGCCCTCGGAAACATCACTTTCACGGCGAGGGGATCGACTCGCACCTACGCGCAACTGGGGAATGGCGGTCATGATGCTGATCTCACAACTTCGCCCAGGGGAGCTGCCGCAAATCTTTCGGTGACCTCGACGGGAGGAAGTGTGATTTTCGCGGGTGGCACCGGCGACCAGGCATATGCTCAGTTGGGTAACGGGGGAGACAACAATGACGGCTCACACCGGGGCATGATTGATGTTGTGGCTGATCAGGCCATAACCTTTACCGCAGCTCAAACAGGGACGACGGCAAATGCGTATGTCCAATTGGGCCACGGGGGGCGTCTGGCGGATGGGACTCACTCCGGAAATATCAATGTGCAGGCTGTGAATGGGGGCGTGTCCTTCCGGGGTGGAGTTGCCACGGACCGATATGCCCAGCTCGGCCATGGTGGGCGTCAGGCGAGAGGAAGTCACAATGGCAATGTCACGGTGTCAGCTGGCTCCGATGTTGCGTTCAACGGTGGAACCGGTATCCGCACTTATGCTCAATTGGGACATGGGGGGCACGATGCTGACCTCACCACTGTCGGCGTCCACGGGAACAGTGGTAACATCGAAGTCATCAGCACGGACGGCGGAATCTTCCTGACCGGTGGCACGGTCAATACGGATACTTACGCCCAGATTGGAAACGGCGGAATGTTCACCAACGGCGCTCACAGCGGCACGATTACTCTGTCGGCAAACGGTGATATCGGTGCAAGCGGGGGAGCCAGCGGGACATTCAACTATGCACAGGTCGGGCACGGTGGGCGTGGCGCTGTGGGGAATCACACCAGTGAATTCATCGACGTGGAGTCAACCACTGGAGCGGTATCTGTTACGGGTGGCGAGGGTAGCGATGCCTATGCTCAAGTTGGAAATGGTGGTCGGGATGCAGATGGAAACATCACTGGGAATATCAGTGTGACCGCTGCCTCGAATGTTAACGTCAATGCCAGTTTGAGTTCAGCCAATTCCTACGCGGTGATCGGGCATGGCGGAATCGGCGTGGATGGGGCGCTTGCTGGAGACATCATGATCTCCAGCGGCGCTGAAACATCTCTTGTGTCAGGTGCGAATACCTCGGCGTTTACGCAGATCGGACACAGTGGTGCCACGGGAACACGGGACGGAAAGATTGTGGTCCGATCCATCGGAGGGAATATTTCGCTCATGGCCGGTTCAGGAGACAACGCCTACTCCCAGGTCGGCCACGGAGGATTTTCGAACAATGGAAACATCGGAGCCTTTCTGGATAGCGGGATTTATCTCACTACTGACTTGGGAGGTATCTCTTTTGCCAGCTCTTTTGGGATGAATGCCTACTCTCAGATCGGCCACGGTGACGGGGTGGCTATCGGATCAGGCAATCGAATCGGAGACATTTATCTGAATGCCGCCGGCGGGATCAGTTCCTCTTCACCCGATGGAAAGCCGGTGGTGCTTGGTCACAGAACTTCAGGGGGAACTCTGGATGGTGATTACACTTTGATCGTTCCCGGAAACTTGCTCAATCTCGATGCGACCGGGAATCAGTTCATTGACGGTGGAGCGGATGACTTCATCACCATCATCCAGCCCGGCAGCGTTCCCGGCCCGAATGATTTCACTTTGTTGAATGACCTGGTTTACAACGGGGCTATCAATCTGAACATCCTTTCCAGCGGCGATATCAGTATCCTGGCCAACCTGCAGAACTCAGGCAATGGAGCAGTGAATCTGGTCGCGGGTTGGGATGGCGTAACCGGTTTTGCAACCGATCCGGTCGCCCCCGGTGGAGTGCTCAATCCTGACCACCTGGTTTGTCCTCCTGTGACCTTTACTGAAGGGGATTTTTCTCTGATCGAAGCCGCAGTTAATGCGTGGGGGAATAATTTGGGCCTGATTCATATCGGGAACGGCTCGCAGATCTCGGCCATTTCTGTCGGCAGTGCCCGCGGTGAAACCAACCTACTCGGGGATGGCGTCCATGTGACTGCCGGATCGGCAACGGGCAGCTTTGCTCAAGTGGGCTTTAACGAAGATCTTCACAGCCTGCTCACGGGCACTGACAACATCGTATCCATCGGCGCGATTAATCTGCAGTCGAAGGAAGGAGGGCTCGACCTGGCAGGCGGGATAAACGACGGGGCTTCCGCTCAAGTCGGGCACGGTGGAACAGGGAACGATGCCAACTTGTCCGGCGACATTGTCATCAATTTGACGAATGGTAACCAGGATGGTGCTTTGACGATGACTGCTGGAGGGGGAGCCGATGCGTTTGCCCAGATTGGCCATGGAGGAGCTTTCGCGGCTGGAACCAAATCGGGCAACATCACTGTCACTGCGGCGACCGCTTCGATCAATGCCGGTAGCGGAGTGAACTCAAGTGCTCGCGTGGGGCATGGCGGCATATACAGCGTCGGCCAGGGGACAGGAAACCTTTTCCTCACCACAACGGAGGGTGATGTCGATCTCAATGGCGGTAGCGGCACGGGAGCTTTGGTTCAGATTGGTAATGGCGGATTTCAATCGAGCGGAAGCCAGCAGGGGAACATCACGGTTTCCTCCGCAGGGGATCTGAATCTGACTGCCGGTAGATCCACCGTTACCGAAGTCCAGGTAGGTCATGGAGGTGTCAGAGCGGAGGGCGGCAGTCTTGGTGCAGTTGGCAATTCGATTATTGTCAACGCTGCGAACGATGTGCTGTTACAGGGCTCGAATACGGGCATCAATTCTGGAGCCAGGATCGGTCATGGCGGATTCAATTCTCTGGCGGCTTCGTTCAACAGCAACATCGTGGTGCTCGCAGGTAATGGCCTGATCCTCAACGGTGGCAGTGCTGATTTTACACAGGCGCAAATCGGCCTCGGCGGCTTTGGTGCCAACGGGACGAAGAGCGGAAATATCGTCGTGCACGGCAGTAATGACGTCAGCCTTGATTCCGGGAGTGGATCCCATTCCAACGCACAAATTGGACATGGTGACCGGATCGGTCAGGGAACGGGCGGTCGAGTTGGCAGCATTCAAATCACAGCGGGGCAGGATGTGATGTCGGCCGGGGGACTCTTTGGGCATTTCGATTCAGATATCACCACGGTGGCTGGAAACGGAAATACGCTCATTGCCTCGAGTCGCAATGATACCAGCGCGTCAGGCACTGGAGCCATCATCGCCGACAACAGCACGGTGTTTACTTCGTCTGGAAATGGTCAGCTCAGGTTCTATATGCCGACCCGCGCCCAAAACAGGATCGCCGCAGGGGCGGGTATCAACAGTCATTCCTACAGCGGAAGGATCCCGGATCCAATTGGGCAGGTGCCCAATGAGTTTGCGGTTTTCGTAATTGACCCCGTGACACTGGCAGTCACTCAGGTCAACGAGCATGCCAATCTCGACGACGTGCCTGACAATGCCGGAACGGGGCAGTGGCTGACCAACATTCAAAACCGAACTGGTAATCCTGAAGCTATCTCAGCAGGCAATTACGATTTGAGCTTCAACTCAAGTTTCTACTACGACACAATCATCTCCTCTGGTCGGATTGGTTTTCCGACTGGTCCAATCAATCCTGTGGATCCAGTAGAACCGATCGATCCAACTGATCCGTTGGTGGAAAACCCCGGCTTGATTGGCGGCTTAACGTTCGGTCTCAATGACCTCCTGTCGTTCAACGGAGATCAGGGAATCTTGATTGACGGTGTATTTGTGAGGCTCGGACTCTTCTACTCAGAGGACTACAGCGATGAGGTGAGGAAAGCCCGCAAGAGGACTGTGAAACTCCGAAACGGGTATGCCATTTACTACGAGCCTAAGTCAGATTTTGGTGAGACTCGCAACTACATCCTGTTGAAAGACGGAACGCCGGTTCTGATGGGATTCTTCATCGAAACCGGGGAAGACGAGGACGAATTATTGAGAGGTGGGATTGACGCTCTTAATAATCAATTCAAAGGACTTGGTCTGGAAGTCGACGATGAGGAGGGAAACAGCAGCGGTGGAGATGGTGAGTCGACCGAGCCGCCCCTCGATGAGATGAAAGACGGACTCGATGATAAGAAAAAAATTGAGGAAAAGGACGGGGACGACCAAAAAGTGAAGGGGGAACCCATCCCACTCAGAAAAATATCGAGTTTGTAGTTTTCAAAAAGCGCAGACTAAGGCCAACGACCAAAATGATCAGACAGGGTTGACTCAACGAATCGACCCTGTTTGATCGATGGGGATAGAAGCCGGCTTATTTGGCGACCTCTTTTACTTTCAAGTTTTTCCAATTCACTTTGATACCACCACCTGAGTGTATTTGCAGGGCGATTGAGCCGTTGGCCTTTCCGATCTTTTCGTCTTTGAGGTCAATCATCTGCTTACCGTTGAGCCAGGTGGTGACGTGGGCGCCGACTACGCGGATTTTCATGGTATTCCACTCGCCAAATTTGAGGGCCTTTTGTGCTTCCGCGTCCGGTTTGATGAGCCATCCCCGGCCGTAGGATTCGTAGACGCCACCGGAGTTACTCCCGGGAGGGGCAACTTCGACCTGCCAACCTGAAATCTTAGTTCCGTCGAGGGATGAGCGGAAAAATACCCCGCTGTTGCCGTCTGCTGATTGTTTGAAATCAACGGTCAGTTCAAAGTCTTTGTATTTCTTCTCGGTTGCCAAATAGCCGTATTCCGCATCCGGCCCGCTTTCACAAACGAGTTCGCCGTCTTCCACATACCACTTTTCGGTGCCGTGAACTTTCCAACCGGTGAGGTCTTTGCCGTTGAAGATCGGGGTGCCTTCATCAGCAGCGGTGAGGTGTGGAGAACTGACAAAGGAAAGGGATAGGAGAGTAAGAATAACAAGGGCTTTCATGATTCAATTGAACGCTTCCCTTCAAAGAAGATCAATGTTCCCGATTGCCGGAGTCGCGTGACGCGCCCTTTCAATCATGGAGAGAAAACAATAGGTGCCGTAGGAATGACAACGATTGACGGGTTTGGAAAAATTTGCGGTGCAGACTATCTCCTTGGTGTTCATTCTAAGATCAGGAAAATGCAAAGCAGTCACAGAAAAATAGAAGGGTTTCCGGAAGGCCTCCGACGTGTATTGGTTTGCCTTCTGCTCCTAATGATGTCAGCAATTGCTTCTCGGGCAGCTGATTCTGATGAACAAAAGCAGAGGTTATATCTCTTTTTTCAGGGGCGGGAAATTTATCAGAATAACTGCCTGCCGTGCCATGGCTCAAGCGGCAAAGGAGATGGAGACTGGGCTGCTGACTGGACAAAGAACCGTCCGCGTAATTTCAGAAGTGGTGTTTTTAAATTTCGTTCAACACCGATGGGGTTTCTGCCGACAGACGAAGATCTGAAGCGAACAATCCTCGGTGGTATTTCGGGGACGGCGATGCCAACCTTCAAAGGGCATCTGCGGGATGAAGACCTGGAGGCGGTGATCTCCTACATCAAATCTTTCTCCCGTGAATGGAAGAAAGATGAAAAGAAGACCGAGGCCCACAAGCTACCGAATCGACCCGATTGGATGAAGAGTTTGGAGCGTAGTAAACCGCACATTGAGTCAGGCAAGAGTGTCTTCAATGCCCACTGTGTGGTTTGTCACGGAACAACGGGAAAGGGCGATGGGCCGGGAAGTGTCGCCCTGAAAGATGTGTGGGGCTTTGAGATAAAGCCAGCCGATCTGGCTGGATCTCACTATAAATCAGGTGATCGGCCTGAAGATTTGTATCGCACCATCGCATTGGGTTTGGATGGTACGCCAATGGTTGGATTTCTCGGGACGTTAAAAGCTGAACAGATTTGGGATGTGGTCGCGTATCTGAACAGCCTGAAAGCGGAAAAGAAGAAGTGATGTTGTTTCAACTGCCGGTCAGCAGTCGAGAACAATGTCGCCCTCTGGAATGCAGGAACAGGTCAGGCAGGATCCGGGCGGGCATTTGTAATTCGTCCGAATATTGTAAGATACCTTTCCCGAGGCCACTCCAACTTTGCATTGGCCACAAGAACCTGCCCGGCATTCATAGGCGATGGGGACTCCGGCACGTTGAGCTGCATCAAGGATCGTATTGTCATCCCGGGAGAACTTGATTTCTTTTCCTGACTTCGAAAAATGGATGCTGTAGTTAGAGGCGGGCTGACTGTCAGCCGCTTTTCTCCGGGTCGGCGGCTGGAACCGTTCTGAAAGTATGTCTTCAGTTGGAACGCCCCAGAGTTCGATTTCTTCCTCGAACTGATCCATCATCGCTTCGGGGCCGCAGACGTAAAACTGGAAGTTATTACTTGGGAGCAGGGTCTTCAGGCCCGCGACAGTCAATCGCCCACAATGCTGTTCAATGGATTCGCGAGACGCAGGAAGCTCATTTTGATCTTCGATCTTCGTGTAGAAAATATGAAGGTGAACGTTTTCACGGTTTTTTAACACTTCATTCACACGGGGATGAAGCATGTCTTCATCAAAGAGAATGCTTTCGGACTGATTGCGGATGGAATAAAAAAGCCAGACTTCACGGGTATCGTTCTCTTCTACGATGCTGTTGAACATACTCAGCATCGGCGTAATTCCGATGCCGCCTCCGATCAGTACAACCGGTTTTGTGTCCAGCGGATCGATGTCAAATGCTCCGGCCGGGCTACTCACTTGAATGAGGTTCTTTGTGGGAGAAGTGGTTTCGTCTTCCAGTTCATTGTGGAAGTAACTCGATCCCAGCCCGGGATTGACACCGGGACTGTCTGCAGGTGCTTCGTGCAACTTGATTGATACCCGGTAGTAGTCCTGTCCGGGACGGTCTGAAAGGCTGTAACGGCGGGTCACAACCTGGCTGCCTCCCTTTACGGGGAGCTGAAAAACGAGATGCTGCCCGGGTTGAAAAGGGGCCAACTGAAGACGTTCGTCTTTAGGTTTTAGATAAAACGAGCAGATACCGCTCTCCCCGTGGGGAACCTTGCGAACAACGGTGAAGTTAGCGAATCCATCCCAGCCGATTCGATCGTCGGTGATGTGCTTACGTTTTTCCCGAAGGAGATGAAGTTTCTCCTCAAGAACCAGATTCTCCTTATGATATTGAAGAGTCAGGAGTCTGCGCGAGCGGAAAAAGTTGATGGTCGCAAAAAGCGTCCAGATGATGACGGCTAAACAGAGGAGCCACCCAGCCAGAGTGAATGGATTTTCGAAGAATTGCCTCATCAATCAAAATTTAACGCGCCACTCTGCGCGAATTCCATATCCAAAGTCGTCTCGGTCCGGTCTCAGTTCGTCATCGTATCCAGCCAGGAAACCGTCCAGTTGCAGGATGGAATGCTGTCCAAAGGCCTTTTGATAGCGAATGGCAGCTCCGATTGAATTTTCACCCAGGTCGTCTGTCGCAAGCCGCCCGCCCAGTTCTCCTATCAGGGATGCTTTTCTATCTGCCAGAAAATGTTGGTAGCCGGTGGCAAAACCAACTGATTCGCCGACCTGATTCCCGAGCGGAGCACCAAAATCGCTTAACATAGGAGATGCATAGAGAATGCCAATGGTTCCCAGAGGGCCGCCAACCGAAGGATCCCGTGCCGCAGACGTGAAGTTTCCGGCGCCATAGAAGCTATCAAAATAGAAGATGTCGTCGTTGTAGGTCATGGTTCGCGACAGTTGGGAGGTCAGCACAACACCGTCGTCGATGGCCGCAGTGCCTTCGTCAAATGCTACGCTGCCGTTCAATCGCAGAGTAGAATTCCACTCCCCGATCCGCCGGGTGTCACCAATACCGCCAAAGACCCCGTCTCCTCCAGTTTCATCATCCCCGTCGACATAGACGAGATCCAATTCAATCGTCGTTTTGTCGTAGTCCAATGCGGTCAACAGGCCGTAGATAAAAGCGTCAGGATCCCTCACATTATCACCCCGATGAATCTGATTGAAGCCGGCCAGCACTGTTGTGCGAGAGGCATTTGATCCAAATTTAAACTGAGAAGCCCGGGATACGCCGATTGAATCGATGGAATCATTGATCAGAATCCCGTCCTGAAAGTTCAAAGGCTGTCGACCGATCGCAAAGCCATAATCGTAATTGCTGTTGTCTGATAGATCGAGATTGGGAAAGAGTTCACCAAAATCTCCTTCGAAGAAGAGGGTTTGTATCCGTGCACTGAACGTTTCGAAAAAACCTTCATCATCACCTTCAAATTGATAGCCGGTAAAGTCGCCGTCCCGGTCGAGAGGACGAAGGCCGAAGAGAATTCGCTCGGTCGGAGTCAGATAGAGGTTACCAAATAAGTCGACACGATTGGCCCACTCCGTGGTATCTCCTATTCCGTTATCAAAAGTCTGGACGGCTGTTCTGATTTCGCCGTAAAGGATAAAAACCGGCTGCCAAACCGCACCCGTGGGGATTTCAAATCCCTCGTATAGCGGACCTGTTGCCAGGAACGGGTTCCCCCCGAAGATGGAGCGCCGTTCCGGAGCTGTATCCAGAAGTTCGTAATCCCCGGTCTCATGCGCGGTTTCAATAATTGCGTTCCGCTCGCGATTCTCGGGGAAAAGGGTGTCCTCGATCACTTCAGTCACTGGTCTTGGACGCTCGAGAAAATCATTCCCCAACTCCTCCCACGGAACCACTTCATCGGAGAGAAGCAGGCTTTCGATGTCGTCGTCTGCCCGCAATCCAGCCCCCAACAAACTGATAGAAACCAGTGCGGTGTATAAAGTTGGACGCGACAGGATCATGCGGTTCGGTGGAGCAAAGACTTCGAATTATTCAAAAGAATCATCTTCTTCGCTATCAGAGGCTTTAGGTAAAATAAGTGGCTTCGGTGTCAACCCTCCAGAACCTTCCGGCAGGCTCACTTCGGGTAAAGTGATGCCGGCATCAATGCCATCGATACCCGCAGCCGTGGCAGGATCCTTATAAGGGAAGGGGGCTTCAGGCTCCGCCATGATTTCCGCTTCAGTGGGTCTCAGGTTCGTTGTGAACCCGGCTTCGCCGAGAGTCAAAGTCTTGTCCCAGATCGTGAGGCTTCCGCCGCGTCTGTCTTCATCTTTTGAAGAAGAGGAAACCCGGTGTCCGAAAGCGACTCGCTTTCCTACCTCGCGGGGAGAAAGATTGTAGTCGAAACCTTGATCTGATATTTCATTGATCAGATTGATCGGCACCATCTGGCAGATAAACTTAAAGTTGGCGGTGTAAGGCCCCTCTCCACTCAATTGATCCTTTTTGATACTGTATTTGGCAATTCGTGATCCCAAAGGCGGTATTCCTCTGGCCTGTTTTCTGGCGCTCGCGGGTCGTGCTACCAGAATGCCCGGTCTGGTATCGGGTCTAATGTAGGGCAGGGGATCCACCGAGTAATTCACCGCCAGGATCTGCTCCCGCTCTCCGCCACGGTGATTCCGGGTGATGAATTTCGACTGAAGTGAAAAGAGATGTTTGTCCGGTAACCATTTCAGATCTTCCTTCATCATCTTGAGGCCCAGGTCAGTCTTCCAACTCGTTTTCGCAAGGGCTTCCCCCGTTTTCTTTGCATGATGGTGGACGAACTTTGAGTGCAGGTCCCGCACATCCCCGTTTGGATCCCGATCACCCGATTCAAATATGATTCGTCCTTTGCGGTCCTTCACCGTCACCTGCATGAAAAACAACCGCTCGGCATCGAACCCGGTTGGAACCGCGTGACCATCGGTGGCGTTTACCACTTCCATTTCAAATTCGATGCCCGAACTGTCATTCTTAGCAATTTTAAAGTCACCGAGTTGCAGTGAGCGTCGCAGGATTTGATGGCGTTGAACGCTGATGTCATTCAACAATCGAAAGGATTTATTCAATTGCTGCCGGAGGGTCCAACGGGCAATGGAATCGTTCCATGGCCATGGCAGGGATTTCTCTTTCTCAGGATCTTTAATGACAGCTTTCTCAAAGTCACTTTCAAGCTCTCCCCATCCTTCTTCCCATTTGAACTTCAGGAGGTGCTCTAAACCAACCCTTTCATACTCTTCCGTTCCTGGGATCTTCCGTTCATATTCCCACATCGCCTGCCTGAGGTCTTTCGAGTGAGGGAAAATTGCCGGATGAACAATTGAATAATCGGGGCCGGCGAACATGTGATTGGTCCGCTTTCGCTCTGTCGTTTCCACACCGTAACGACCGGTGGATTCATCATCTTTTTCCGCGAACAGATCACCACCAATCCGGGCGCCTGCTCCCCGAAGGTAATTGGCCATGTCAAAGAGTTCAGGGTTTTCCTTTTTAGCTATGCCGGCGGCCTGGCTGGAAACCGCTCCGGGAACCTTGCCCATGTGGCAATCCTGACAGCTCTGATTCTTGGCCGCGGCGGGTGAATTCTTGTATTGAGTAAAAGCTTCTTCCAGACGGAACCCGTTGTAGAGATTAACGTCGTGACAGGAACCGCAAAAACCGGAGGTGGAGATCGGATCGAACTGAACCACCTCGCCGTGAATGTCTTTCTTGCCGATTCGTTTTTCTTCACCTTCCTTTGGCGGAACGGGATTCAGCTTCTTAGCCAGATCTTCCCGCTTGAGCGTTTCCTGCAGGATTTCGTTTCCTTTCGGCCCGAAAACCGGCTCAAAAATACTCCCCTGATTGATGTGAGTTCGACCACTGACTTTGCCGTAGTTTTTGTCGACACGATGACAAACGATACAGCTGATGCCTTCAATCGACGCAGGATGACGCTTCAAGTTGCTGGTGAAAAGGGGTTCATCCCGTTGCATGCCTACCTGAGTGTGGCACCGGATACAAAAATCCCCGTTCGTTCCGGCCGTCCGCTCCGTGATTGCCGCATGCATGGTGTTGAACACCGGACTCATTTGAGCGTAGGCATGTGCAGACACGGACCACTCCCGATAATGGTCCGGGTGACATTCAGCGCAGGTGACCGCGCTTGGATAGCGCTTTTCGGTTTCCAGTGCCTTTAGGAAAGTGATGTGAGCCTCTGTCGCGGATGCATAACTCTTTTCGCCCCCGGCTTCTTCCTCCTTCTTTTCACCCGTGTATCCCGGAGGATCAGTATCAGCATCGCCAAAATCATCATCCCCCGTGCCTTTTGGAAACAAGGACGAACCAAAATCATCATCCTTCTCCATTTTGGAACTCCCGAAGTCGTCGTCCTTCGGGGCTGCGTCAGCCCCGGATTTCTTTTTGTCACTCTCAGGGGCAGCACCAAAGTCATCGTCAGTGTCCGCCTTCTCGACAACCGGAGGCTTCACTGTGTCCGGTCCCTTTTCATCCTGGGCTGCGAGGGGGCACACCGGCAGGGAAGAAATGAGGAGCCCAAGAGATAATAATCGGACCGGAATATGAATGCGGTCCGATTTGCAGTTGAGATGGCTCAGTCCAATCATTGCTTCTTTTCTATCGGTTAAATGTGTTTTTAGTAAACTTAAAATCACATTTCAATTTTGTAAGGAAACCGGCTTAGGCGGCCTCCAGTCTTGATTTCTACCGGCTGGCGGTGCCGTTACTACTGCTGTTGGGTTTCCAATGCATCGCTGGATTCGAATGGTAATCGTGACACTCCAGGCAACTATTGCCGGCCTTTGACTTTTGATGACAATTCGCGCAGCTCGTTTTTTCGTTCAGGGGTTCAAAGTTCGATGAGAACTGAGTGGGGTTCGTAGGCGGTTCAGAAGATTTGGCGGCCTCAAAGAAGTCAGAGTAGTTACCCTTTTGTTTAGGCGAATGACAGGTCGTGCAATTCAACGCGATCGAATGCTTGTCATGTGAGAAATGGGTCAGCTCGGATGACAGGTTGGAAATTTCGGGCGTCGCATAGGTTCCCAGCCAATTTATCGAATAGTGTCCTGTCGGGCCTCTGTCGACCGTGTGGCATTTAAAACACTTCCCGGAAGCATTCGTAGCCACACCGCTTTTCCACTGCAAAGTATGGTTCAGGAGGCGTTTGCCGTCGCTCCTGACTCGCTTGTCCCCGGAATTTGCCGCCGAAATTGCCATTTCAATCCACGCTTTAATCAACGGATCTGAATGCCCCTGCGACCGATAGCGGATGGCGTGGTTTTCATAGAGCCACCCACCCATCTTTTGCCATTCGACTGGATCGGGCTCGAAGACTGTGAACTTTCCTTTCGCGGAGGTCGGTTCTGTCTCCTCTTTTTCCTCAGGAGCGCCAAAGTCATCCTCGACCGGTTCGGTATCCGGCTTTGAATCACCGAAGTCATCATCCGCACCAAAATCGTCATCCGCTTTCGCTGGTGCCGGTTCAGGAGCTCCGAAATCATCGTCAGAACCAAAGTCGTCATCACCGGCGGAAGCCGCAGGCTTGGGTTTCGCCTCTTTCTGAAGAACGACCGGCGGCGGCATGATGCCGTTGCCATAATTAACCAGCTCCTGTTTGAGTCCTTTGGAAAATTCGGAATCCGAGGAGGCGGTGACAAAAGCCTTGTCCCACACGGAATCCGGTGACTTCAGATCGATGATCCCACCGCGAAGCTTGTCGTATTGCTCAAGGAAAGGAGTTCCTGAAATCCGGATTTCGAAGAACAGTACTTTGATTTCCCATGCCAGTCTCTCAACTGCGGTCATCACTTCGGGACTGGCTTTCGATAAATCGTCCAAACGAATGATACCTTGCCCGTTAGTCAATGACTCTTCGATGGTCTTCAATGAGGATTTGCTGGCGGGACGATAGGCAAGAATAGTCCGCAAAAGAGGAGTGAGTGCCGCAGCGCTGTTATCAGGCCAGGAGCCAATTGAGCGGTTGCCGGTTTCGCTGAGATGCTTGTTCAGGCTCTTAAGGTCCAAAGCAGGAAAGGCAAACTCACCCAGATCACGTTGCATCCCCGGAAACAAAAACTGTCGCAGGGTGTCCACTGAAAGACCGGCGTATAATGCTTTGGTCTGACCAATGTCTCCGAAACCATGGTCTGCAATTCGGGTGGAAAGAAACTCGGGCCCACTGTTCCACGATTCATAAAACAAATTCTGAAGCCCCGTCGCAACCTCCTTCGCAGACTCGGCCACTTCTTCTCCTGAGAGCGGGATGGTTCCAAATTCATCTTCTTGCTTTCCTGAACCCACCTCCTGACTGAGGTTCCCATCCAGCAGAATTCGCATCGAGGGAATCAGATTGTAGCCTGACCCGGGCCATTTTCCTTCAGCAGAGGGAATTTCCGGTATGGCCAGCAAGGTGAGGGGATCTCCGCTTGTCGTGGTTTCATCATGACAGGAGGCACAACTCGCCTCGAAGCCTTTGAGCCTCATGTAATCTCCGTTTTCATCTGTCACATGGCATTGGAGGCATGACTTATTGTCCGCAAACGGAGCGTCTTTATCGTAGGAATCTATCTGGTCGGACTTTTCCTCAAAATGTTTCAGGTAATGACTGTTGTGATCAAAATAGATCCTGGTTCTGCGAGAGTATGGGTAGTTCGACTCGAGAAAGGTGGGGTGTCCATCTTCGAAACTGTGAAACTGGTTTTGATGACAGACCTGACACTGTTGATTGGAGAGTGTGGTCAGTGAATAGTCCGCACCGTGGTGTTCCTGATGGCACGTGGCGCAGTCGAGCCCTCCGTTGATTCCCGCTGCCTGAGTTGGGCCTTTTGACGCAATCCACATCGACAGCTGCTTCGATTTCGTTTCACTGGAATCCTCGAGTTTACTGATCGCTTGAATGGTTTTCTCGCTTGCGTAGTCCGGCGGCCAGCCGTGGGCAAATCTGGCGGATTCCATCCAGGGGCCGATCTCATCACCGTGACATTCGAGGCAGAGCTTGCTGTTGGCGATCGAGCGGCTTTCAAGAAAGTGTGGGTCAGCCAGAGAGGCGAGTTCGGCCAGGGATGACTCGACATGACAACTCTGGCATTTCAAATTCTCACCTGCATGAGCGGTCGTGAGCCGACCTGAGTTTACCGTCGAATTGTTGGATTCACCGGGTAACACAATCAAAAGAAATCCGATCGTCAGCAGAATCACTCCGATCGACACCAGCTTCCTCACCTCGCGCAGCGATCGGTTTGGTGTGCAGGGAGCAAGGGGACAGCCGCACTTACCACTGGAGGTCGGGCCATCCGGGCATTCTCCGCCGATCGAGTTCGGGCGGGTGCAATGCCAGCGATCACCCTTCATGATTGGCAGACACTCAGACGTTCCCCGACATCCCCCCTTGGCAGACGGGCCCAACGGACACTGGCGTCCATCCTGCGAATGGCCACAAGTCCATTTGCAGTTCGGTCGATTATAGTCCCGCTGGAGATGACCGGGTTTTTGAAGGTCCTTTGCCATCTAAATCATACAGTTATCCATTCCCGGCATACAGAAGGGCAAATACCCCGTGAGCAATCCCGAGTAAAATCAGTGACCAGGTAAAGGGAATGTGAATAAACAACCACCCTTTCAGGATTCGTTGCGAAGCGTCCTGGTAATCAAGATTCTCTTTGGTGGCTATCCATTCTTCAATCTCAGATGCAATCACTTTTTCCTCATCAGACAGGTAACGCAGTCTGGCTTCAAGCTCATTCATCAACCGGTGTGAAAGCCGACGTTTTGAAGGGTTGAGCGAACGATAGACCGACGGCCGGCTTTCAAGATAGCTGGAAAGATGTTCCAGATAAAATTCCGGCAGGGTCGAAGATTCACAGGTTTCCTCCGCCTTCAAAACGAGAACCTGAACCGATTCCCGGATTTGCCTCCGCAGTTGAGGTATTCGCTCATAACTGGCGGGTTGTCCGGATTGGTTCATAAGCTTGGGCAGGGTGCGCGAAATGAATAATCCGATCATCCCGCTCACTGCCACGATCGAAAAGATGACAGCCAGAACAATTTCGAGAACACCTGACGGGATTCTGAAATCAATGTGAAGGAGAAACAACACCACGGAGAAAAAGCCCAGATAAATGTGAAACTGAAGCCAGGTGGAGGCTTTCAAGAGAGGAAGAAACGGAAGCTTTTTCCGGGCGTTGAAAAGCGCCAGGAAAATGGTGAGGCCAAGAAGACCGGCTCCTGAATAGATGCTTGTTGCCGAGAGCCTGATTTTGCACAGCTTCCAGACCAGATAGGCCAGGATTGTGAAAACAATCAACAACGAGCTGTTGAGGATGAACCGGTGCGGTAACTTCATTTGCGGTCGATCCAATTGAACAGCCCCTTTGGTTTCGTCATGTCCAGGCGAATCAGAGCGTCGTGAGGACAGGCGTTAACACAGGCAGGTCCGGTTACCAGTGTTTCACAAAGGTCGCATTTTGTTGCTTTTTGAAGAGGCTCTTGAGTGGGGAATTTCCGGGTCACACCCACTTCATTGTCCACCCGCGTCCCCGGCAGAAAGTCACCTCCGGAGTCCCTCAATTCCACCATCTGGATGTTGTCGTAAGGGCAGTTGTCGGCACAAGTGGAGCACCCGATACAGGTGTCCTCATTGATGACCACTTGATTTCCCATGGCGTTCCGCTGGATGGCCCCCGTGGGGCATCCAATCATGCAGACTGGGTCCACACAGTGCATACAGGCATGGGTCAGCTGAATCCCATCCTGCGCAGGTCCCTGTCGAATAAATCTCGGATTGTTGTCGTGGGTTGCGGCACAGGCGCGAACACAGTCATCACAGTGGGTGCAGCGATCAAGGTCGATAAACATTGATGCGGTGCCGTTGATCGCACGGTGATGAAGCAGGAACTCCATCATCTTTCCGTCCCTCTTGGCTTCAAAGTTGTCGTCCGTGTTCAACTGCTCCAGTTGTTCGTCCAGTGACTGGATGTCCGCCCGGGTCAATTTAGGAATCAACGCCGACTCAACCACCGGTGCCGGAATAATGAGCAAATCCACATAGCCAACCGCGCTCAGTGTGTGCTGGTAAGTGAGGTGATTCGCGGCAAACTCATCACTGCTCAAACGCGAATTGTGGAACAGCTCAAGCATCCCGTAGGTCTGCCCCTTACTAAGGTAGGTGACCGTCTTTTCACCATGATTGTATCGGCGCGAGACCCTGACGAAACCATTTCGAACCACCACAAGGTTCCCCGCAATACTTCCCTGGCTCAGAATAACCGGCTCACTTTCCCCCAGCCTGCGGTGGTCTTCGGCCATTTCTTTGAACGTCGCCGTCCACGAGTATTCACCGAATGACCGGAATTGAGTTTGGTCTGCAACCCGCCGGATTTCAGAAACCTCGTTCGGACTGTCAGCTTTGGTCGAGAGATTTTTGAAATATTCAGTGTTCGAGAGATGGGTGCCCAGTGAAGACGACCGGTATCGACTGTCGATCATCTCCTTCCAGGAAGGGGAAAATTTCCGAATATCCCGTAAGCCCTGCCATCGGATTTCAAGCAGCTTGGTGTTGTCGCTCACGGCGAGAACTGTCGCCGTCCGCGGACTGCGGCTGAACGCTGCAATCTCACCGAAGATTTCCCCCACTTGAGTCTTGCTGCCGGCCGACAGTGTTTTGACAGCGTCAGGATCAAATTCCGATTCAGACCCGTGAACCAGAAACTCAGGGAAGTCCTGAAGATGAATGACCTGCCGATGTTTTTGATCGCTTTCCTTTCGTTGGCGTTTCATCCGGTTCTCCGGATAAGGGAAGGGACGTCGAAAGGCTCTGGCAACTGAGTTAACCAGCTTCGGGAAATGTTGTGCGATCGAGTTCTTTTGCGAAACAGAAGGGAGTTGAGACAGGACAATGTTCACTCCGCCATCGAGAATGAAAAATGCGGAGTTCCCGTATTCGCCCTCACGGATAATGATTTCGCCTTCCTTGAAGGTCCGCACGCGGGTGTCGTGACGCAGGATACTGCTCAACTCAAGGTCGGCAGGAAACCGTTTCCGGTCCTTTGTTAGTTGCTTGAGTGGTCCGCGCAGAAGATCGCGGACAATCTCGTAGCTCATTTCCGCCCCGATCAACTCGTCCGCATAAGCCACATCCCATCGGCCGGGGTGTTTGATCGTTTTGGCGGTATCTTCAGGCATAGGTTATCAAGGCTGATAGACCTTGCCTTTACCTTCCGCCGGAATCAACGAATCTATCGCGCCGAGATTAGCTCCATCATTGTTTTCGACAAAGGAGGCGACCTGCTTTTCAACCTCATCCGCTGCAGCCGTAAGGGGATCGATATTGAAAAACTTAAGAAGGCCCGGAGCGCTGATCACCTCGTGGATGGCCTTCAATTCTTCCGGAGCATCAGCCCCCAGCGCATCAATGATTTCCCCGATCGCTTTGCGGGTGGAGCCACAACGACGTCCCATCGCGTTTCCGTAGTCGGCCTTTTCCACTGCACGGGCCAATCCGCGAAGACTGTATTCCATCTCAAGACACTTCCCGACGATGTAAAGTTGACGCTGACGGTTTTTTGAAGTTTCAGCATTGGCCTTTCCTTTGCTCTCAAAGAAGTTGTGCCGGACCTCTCCCTTGAGCCACGAGGCAAGTTCGAAATCATCACTGCCGGGAGGGTGTCCACCCACATTCACCAATTTTTCGTCAGTAATGATATGGCAACTGAAGCAGTTGGCCGCGACATTGTGAACATCATCGGGATAAAGCATTCCTTTTTCCTTGGCCTCAGCGATCCGTTTGGTTTTCGCCGCCTCTGTGTCATCGCCTTCCCGACGGTCTCCGGTGTTGTGAACGTCGAGCCAGTCCTTGGCTCCGCCGTGGCAGCTTTGACAGCTCACGCCCTCAATCGCTTTGGCGGGGGCTGATCCCAGTTTTTGAACGGTAAAGTGACATTGAGTGCAGAGACCGCTCTGGCGAATCTGAGTGGGCGATGCAATTCCCATCTTCCGGGCGATTTCCGCAGCCTTCTCATTCTTGTGCAGGTCTTTGTTCGCATAGTGCGTCGAGGCCTGCCAGGATTTGACTTCAGACTCGTGGCATTCGATGCATTTTTCCGAACTGATCACCATGCTGTGTTCCAGAAATTTCTTCTGTGCAATTTCTTCAGCGTGACCGGGAATGATTGCCAGCAACGAGGCTGAAACGATCAGAGTTTTTGGGAGGTAATTTTGGATCATTGGTCGTTGGGAGCGCGCCTTGAAAGTATCTCCTTAAATGTTGCGAATTTGTAAAGATATACAAATTACATTTCATTCATTTATGGTTTTTCTCAAATACTTCCAGAATTGAATTGTTTGGTAGACGTGGCTTTCCGGAGATTATTCAGTGAAAAAGCGCAGTTGCCGGTTAATTCTCAGGATGCTGTGACAGAATGGTGAAAGGGTGGATGCGGTTAGCAAGTTTAGAATTGCCTTCGTTCAAGTGAGGTCTGTATGGTTTTGGCTCATTCAAATGACTGTTGAAGACGCATTTCTTGCCTTGAATCTGCTGCCCGGGTTGGGGCCCGTTCGTGTTCGTCGGTTGCTGAACCATTTTTCGGGAAACCCGGTTGAGATCCTGACGGCATCGGAAGACGGGCTGAAAGGTGCGGAGGGTATCGGTACGGAAATGGCGAAAACCATTCGGCAATGGGATACCCTCGTCGATCTCGAAGAGGAAAAACGCCGAATCACCGATCATGGGATCAGACTGCTGACGATCGATTCGGATGAGTATCCTCCGGCTTTGCGTGAAATCTACGATCCTCCTTTTTTGCTCTATGTGAAGGGCCATTTCCTACCCCGGGACAAACACGCCGTCGCCGTGGTTGGATCGCGACGAACCACGGTTTACGGGACAGAAGCGGCGCGGAAACTGAGCTTCCAACTGGCGCACAGCGGCGTGACCATCGTAAGCGGTCTCGCCAGAGGGATCGATACCGCAGGTCACGAAGCTGCGCTTGCGGCCGGAGGCCGGACCATTGCTGTTCTGGGATCCGGCATCGGGAATGTCTATCCGTCCGAGAACCAGGGGCTGGCAGATCGCATTGCTGAAAATGGCGTGTTGGTTTCAGAATTTCCCGTGCTCTACGTCCCTGATAAACAGTCGTTTCCACTGAGAAACCGGATTGTATCGGGGCTGAGTCAGGGGGTTCTCGTGGTCGAAGCACCGGAGCGAAGTGGCTCAATGATCACAGCGAACCAGGCGATGGAGCAGGGCCGAACCGTCTTCGCCGTGCCCGGGCAGATCGACCGTCCGACCTCAGGGGGATGCAACCGGCTCATTCAGCAGGGTGCAAAACTGGTGTGCGATGCCGGCGACATTCTCGCAGAAATTGATGAGTTCACCGAACTGGATTTGAGTGATCAGGGGCAGGACGAAGAGCCTGCAGATTCCAGAGTCGGAGCCCTTGGCGCAACCGAGCGTCAGGTCATCGCCGCATTTGGAGCCGAGACCGAAGTATTCATCGATAATCTGGTCGCCACTGCGAATCTTCCTCTCGCTACCGTAAGCGTCTCTCTTCTTCAACTCGAGATGAAACGAATCGTGAAGCAACTACCCGGGAAGCGGTTCGTGAAGCTGATTTAGGGTTGGGAGAAGTATCTCAACCAGTCCGAGCCACCATATCAGTTATAAAAATGGATAAATTTTGGGCATTTGGCTCATTGTCAGAGTTTGAATAGACCAAAATGTCTTCATTTGGGTGGGTGTCCGTTTCCGATACGACCAAAAGGCAAGCCTTTTGGTCACTGCAGAAGTTTGCAATGACCATCGGGAACGCCTGACGGCTGTCGCCATCCCACGAGCCACCCACGTGTAAAATTTTCGCGGAGACCAAAATAGTATTGTTTTGGCACTTACAGACTTATGCCGGGACCGGAATAACGTTTTTTTGCTGTCTACGAATTTTTGCAGACACCAAAATAAGCTTATTTTGGTGCTTACAGATTCTTGCAGTGACCAAAATAACGTTATTTTGGTGTCTGCAGACTTTTGAAAGGATTAAGATAAGGCTGTTTCAGCACCTTCAAATCCGTGCCTATGGCAAATTATCAATTATTTGCCGAAAGTTATGATAATTCGAACGGATTTGGCAATAAGCTGACGCTCCGGAGTGGCGAAGAAAAGATCGCGCGACGATCTGACAGGGTTGATTTGATGAACAAACCCTGTTGATTCGTGGCGTGCTGAAATCCCGTGCCAGTCGCCTTGTCTTTGATGTTGTTCTCCCGCTTGCCATCACGCTCGGGTTGACTTGGTATTTTGCGGCAGGGGATCGGGATTTAAGGATACAGGAGGCATACTACGATGGGGATTCGCAGACCTCGTCGTGGCCAGTGGGTGATGAGCCGTTCTGGCAGGCGATCTATGACTATGGTCCGTTACCCGGGGGAGTGATCGCGATTGCTGCGGTGGTTGTCTTTGTGCTTGGGTTTAGGTTCGCCAAACTGGGGAAGCTGCGACGGGCGAGCATTTTTGTCTTTCTGGTGGCGGCAGTTTCGTCCGGAATTATTGCGAACCTGATCTTGAAAGAGCATTGGGGGCGACCCAGACCCCGCGAAGTGGATATGTTCGGCGGGAGATTTCCGTTCGAAGCCGTGCTGACCATGGATCCGGTCAGTGATGGCAAATCTTTCCCCTGTGGTCATGCAACCATGGGCTTCTTCTTCGTGGCTTTTTACTTTCTGTTTCGCAAGCGCCGTCCCATGTGGGCGCTGGCCGGTTTAGCAGTCGGCCTGGGATCTGGAATTCTCCTCGGAATCACCCGCATTGTGCAGGGGGGGCATTTTGCCAGCGATGTGGTCTGGGCCGGGGCTGTGGTCTGGTTCTCCAGCCTGGGTTTGTTCTATCTCCTCAAGCTGAATCGCAACGTTCTCGATGAACCAAATCGCGTAAAAAAACAGAAAATCCCTTTGAAGGTTAAGATTTTCGGGGTTTTTGCTGCTCTTGTCGGGTTTACCGCTGTGATGTTAGCGACCCCGTTTTCTGAAAAGCGGGATTATCAGATCATTTCGGAGGTGGCGGAAGACTCCCGCCTCAAGATTTCGCTGCAAGTGATCTACGGGGAACTCACGATTGTGGATGGAAACGAGTTCAAGATTGAGGGTGAAGCGTGGGGACATGGCGTTCCAACTTCGAAGATTGCCGACCGATTTGAAGAGGATGTGGAGGAGGATGGAACTCTAAAGCTCCGTTATCTACAACGCTGGAGCGGGAAGCTGACTGAAGTGGATCAAAGACTGTTGGTAACGATTCCTTTTGATCGAGTGGGGTATCTCAAGCTCGATCTGGCCGAGACGATCGCGAAGGTTTCACTGCCGGAACGGAAAAATTCGGGCTGCAAGCTGGATATCATCACGGAAGAGTCGGACATCATCGCAACTCTGGCAGAAGGGGCGTCGGTAGTGACTTTTGCGGGGAATGAGTCTGTGATCGAGGAACGGGGCGGTGCTGCGGTCAGTTACTTTAAGTCGGTGCCGTCGAGCGGGAAAAATTATCGACTTGAGTGGAAGAGGGATGAGGAAAGCCGTTTGGCGATTGAGCGGGAGTAGTTAGAACACCAGTCGCATGGTGCGGTGAGGGATATCGGCTTCGTCGAACTCCGGTCCTTCGGCCACAAAGCCGAGGGTTTCATAAAATCCAATGGTCCAGGTTTGCGCATGCAGCATCAGTTCTGCGTCGCCCCGTTTTTTGGCTTCGCTGATTAGAAAACGCATCATTTCAGCGCCGACCCCGGATTTCCGCCACGGTTTGAGGACCGCGACTCGGCCGATCCGACCATTAGGCAGGAGTCTGGCCGTACCGACGGGAGTTCCCGTCTCCGCATCGCTGGCCAGGACATGCAGACTGACTGGATCGAATTCATCGACTTCAATTTCTTCCGGCACCTTCTGTTCGATGACAAAAACCTCGGTTCGTACGGCGAGGAGAGGTTCTTTATCGACGGCCCATCTGGCTGAGCGGATATTGAAGGACTTGTCTTGCATGGCGGGTTTGCGGGTAGCCCCCGTCTTTGCGTAAGAAAATGCGGGGGAACAGGAGTCAGTAACCGCTAAAGTATTGTTACCCCTGTATGAAGTCGCAAATTGTTTATTCTGTTCTGCTTTTGACCATTGCCCTGTGGGGGCGGGGCGAAGAATCTGATGTAAAATTCAATCGCGATATTCGCCAGATCCTTTCTGACAACTGCTTTGCGTGTCACGGCTTTGATGAGAAACATCGCAAGGCGAAGCTACGGCTCGATGAACCCGGGGCGGACATGGAAGAACTTCTGGCACGGATCACCACTGATGATCCAGATGACCAAATGCCGCCGCCTGAGCATAATAAGACACTGACAAATGCGCAGAAGGAGACCCTGAAACAGTGGGTGGCGCAGGGAGCGGAGTATCAGGAGCACTGGGCCTATGTCCCGGCGGAGAAGGCGAAAGTGGAACAGCTCTCGGCGTCGACCGTCGAGCAGGGCGGCAACGAGATCGACTATTTCATTGAGAGTCGGCTGAAACAGGAGGGCTTCGGTTTTTCCCCGGCCGCACCCAAAGAGACTTTGATTCGCCGGGTGACGCTTGATCTGACTGGATTGCCGCCAACCTTGGATGAAGTGCAGCGCTTTCTGGCAGATCAATCACCGGACGCTTACGAAAAGCTGGTGAACGAACTCCAGTCACGTCCCTCATACGGTGAACACATGGCCCGTTATTGGCTGGATCTGGCGCGGTATGGTGATACGCACGGTCTCCACCTCGATAATGAGCGATCGATGTGGCCGTATCGGGACTGGGTGGTCCGGGCGTTGAACGAAAATCTTCCTTTCGATGATTTTACCCGCTGGCAGTTGGCCGGGGATTTGATGAAAGTGCCAACGCGCGATCAGTTGATTGCATCGGGGTTCAACCGCTGCAACGTCACCACGAGTGAGGGAGGCAGCATTGCCGAGGAATGGATCTATCGTTATGCGGTGGATCGCACTGCGACGGCCGTTGAGGTGTGGATGGGCCTGACGGCGGGGTGCGCGGTTTGTCACGATCACAAATTTGATCCGCTATCGACGAAGGAGTTTTACTCAATGTATGCCTTCTTTCACAGCGCGGCTGATCCGGCGATGGATGGCAACAAAGTTGATACTCCGCCTATCTTGAAGCTCACATCGAAGGAGGATGAAGCAAAGCTGAAGGAACTGGACGCGAAGATTGCCAAGGTGGATCAGCAGATTAAAAAGGCGGTCAGTGAAATCCAATACACCGATCCCGCCGAGGTGAAACCGGCTCCGGGTATAAGAAAGACGGAAGATATCTGGTTTGAAGATGGATTTCCCGAGGGGACCAAACCGCAGTCGACCGGTAACCCGCTACAGATTGTCACTAAAGATAAGGCGGAAGTTTTCAGTGGAGGGGCTGCGTTGAAGCGCAGTGCCAAGGGCGGGGCGCAGGATTTCTTCAGCGGTGGCGCATCGTTCGTGGTCCCAAAGGGAGGGAAGTTCTTCGTGCACTGCTATCTGGATCCCAATGACACGCCTGAACAAATCATGGTGCAATTTCATGTGGGCGGATGGAAGAACCGGGCGACCTGGGGCACGCAGGGGAAGATTGGCTTTGGAAAGCCCGGAACGGATGAGAACCGAAGGATCGGGGATTTACCCAAGGCAGGTGAATGGGTGAAGCTGGAATTCGACGCAGCGAAAATCGGCCTGAAGCCGGGCGCAAAGGTTGATGGATATGCTTTCACTCAGTTCGGCGGCACCGTGACGTGGGATCGGCTGGGAGTGGAATCGACAACCAACCCGGTGACAGATGCGGCTTGGTCATGGTCTGCCTGGAAAAAGGCCAATGCCGGAAAGCGGAACAACGATCTTCCCGAGGGACTGAGACAACTGGTGCGCGGCAGCCAACCTGACAAGTGGAGTAAGGAGGAGGCTGCGAAAGTTTATAATTTTTGGCTCGCGAACTTCTACGCCGGTGCGCGGGACATGCTTGCCCCGCTCGAAGCTGGAAAAGCACCGTTCGTGGCCGAGAAGACGAAGATTGAGAGTGCGACTCCGATCACTTTCGTGATGGCTGATCTTCCGACGCCCCGCGAGAGCTTTGTGATGCAGCGTGGGCAATACGACAACCCCGGTGAAAAGGTGCAACGGGGCGTCCCGGCCTTTCTTCCGCCGCTCGCAGAAAAACCGGCTGATCAGGATTACACCCGGCTCGATTTTGCCAACTGGCTGGTGAGTGGTGAGCATCCATTGACCGCCCGGGTGACCGTGAACCGGTTCTGGCAGCAGTTCTTTGGTTCCGGACTGGTGAAGACCAGTGCCGACTTCGGGTCTCAAGGGGAAGTGCCGAGTCATCCTGAACTGCTCGACTGGCTGGCGATTACGTTTGTCGATGATGATGGCTGGGATATGAAGAAATTCGTAAAGCGACTCGTGATGAGCCGGACCTATCGTCAACAATCTGTTGTCACTCCGGAGCTGTTGGCTGCCGATCCTGAAAACCGACTGTTGGCCCGCGGCCCACGCTTCCGGCTCGATGCGGAGGTGCTGAGAGATCAGGCACTGTATGTGAGTGGTTTGTTAGTGCCAACGGTTGGAGGTAAAGGGGTAAATCCTTATCAGCCGCCAAACATCTGGGAACCGGTTGCCTTCGGCGGGAGCAATACCAAGGTCTACAAACAGGGAACGGGAGAAGATTTATACCGCAGGAGCCTCTACACCTTTCTGAAGCGCACCGCTCCGCCGCCGTTCATGTCCACGTTCGATGCTCCGAACCGGGAACAGAGCTGCACGGCCCGGGGGCGAAGCAACACGCCGCTGCAAGCATTGCAGTTGATGAATGACATCCAGCATGTCGAAGCAGCGAGGAACTTTGCGACGCGGATGATGAAGGAAGGGGGCGATGCACCCAAAGCAAGAATCATCTGGGCATGGAAGACAGTGACAGCCCGTGAACCGGAAGGTGACGAGATAGAAATCGCAATGAATGCGTTTGAGCAGCACCGGAACAGATATGCCTCCGATGAAGCATCCGCTGGCGAGCTGGTGAGCTATGGCGAAAGCACTCCCGATGATAAGCTGCCGAAGGCCGAGCTGGCCGCTTACACGCTGGTCGCCAATTTGATTTTCAACCTCGACGAAGTCGTGAACAAGAATTGAGATGAATCCTGCACTTGAATATCACAGGCAATTAACACGCCGTCGCTTCTTTGAAGGGGCGGGACTCAAGGTTGGCGGTGTCGCCTTGGCGACATTGCTTGGGAGGAATGCACTTTCCGCTCCGACATCAAGCCTTCCTGCCCCGGGCGGACAGGTGATGCCGCCTCTCCCGGGATTTCCGCATTTCGCCCCGAAAGCGAAGCGATTGATCTACCTGCACATGAACGGCGCTCCGTCGCAGCTCGATCTTTTCGATTATAAGCCCCAGCTCCAGGAATATTACGACAAAGACCTGCCGGATTCGATTCGCAACAATCAGCGGATCACCACAATGACCAGCGGGCAGGCACGGTTTCCGGTGGCGCCAAGCAAGTTCGCGTTCAAGGCCTGTGGAAAGAGCGGCATCATGATGAGTGAGTTGTTGCCTCACATGCAGGGAATCGCGGACGACATCGCGATGGTCAAGACGGTCCACACGGATGCGATCAATCACGATCCGGCTTGCACGTTTGTCATGACTGGATCAGAAGTGCCGGGCAAACCGAGCCTTGGGTCATGGCTCAGCTACGGGCTGGGTTCAGAAAGCAATGATCTCCCGGCGTTTGTAGTATTCACCCCAACCTTTCCCAAGGCCAGCCAGGCTCAGGCTTTGTTCACCCGGATGTGGAGTAGCGGCTTTCTGCCGACCCGATATGACGGCGTCGCATTGAGAGGGCAGGGGGATCCGGTTTTGTTCGTCAAGAACCCGCCGGGAGTGACCTCCGGAGACCGGCGAACGATGCTGGATGCGTTAAATCGTCTGAATCAGAAGAATTTCGGACGATACGGCGATCCGGAAACCGAGACGCGGATCTCGCAGTATGAGATGGCCTTTCGAATGCAGTCGAGCGTGCCGGAATTGACCGATCTATCCGGCGAGAGCAAAGCGACACTCAATATGTATGGTGCCGACGTGGAGCGGTCCGGCTCATACGCGCAGAGTGCGATTCTTGCGCGTCGACTGATCGAACGCGGCACTCGCGTGGTGCAGATTCTCCACCGCGGCTGGGATCAGCACGGGAACCTTCCCAAACTCATTAAGGGGCAGTGTATGGATGTTGATCAACCGACTGCCGCTCTCATCAAAGATCTAAAGCTCCGCGGTTTGCTGGAAGATACCCTGGTGGTGTTTGGCGGGGAATTTGGTCGGACTGTTTATTCGCAGGGAACCCTCACGAAGGAAAACTACGGTCGTGATCATCATCCGCGGAACTTCTGCATGTGGATGGCAGGTGGTGGCGTGAAGAGCGGGGTGACCTACGGGGAGACGGATGATTTCAGCTACAATATCACTGAGAATCCCGTTCACCTGAATGAGCTCAACGCGACGATTCTCCATTGCATGGGAATAGATAACAATCGGTTCTCCTACCCATTCCAGGGGTTGGATCAGCGGCTGACGGGGGTTGAGCACGAGAAGGTGATTCACGATATTCTGGCTTGAAGTCAAGTCTGCGAATACCGGAAGAGCACTGTGGCTGTGTGCCTGAGCACAATCAGGTTACTTTACGAATCCAGTCGTCAGGCCATGGTTCCGGGTGTCATTTCGGATTCATTTAGCGCTTGGTATTTGTTTTGCGGGGACGGCTTTGTCAGCTGATCCGCAGAGCGCAACCATGCCTGCCACTCATTTTGCTGTTTTTGACAAATACTGTCTGGAGTGTCATGACGCCGCGACGGAGAAAGGCGGAGTGAATCTGGAGGATCTGTCCTTCAAACTGGATTCGGTGCAGTCAGCTGAATTGTGGCAGAAGGTCTTGAATTCGATGAACTCCGGCGAGATGCCTCCGGATGACGAACCCCAGGTTTCTGATGCGGAAAAGACTGCGTTTCTCGATGATTTGTCGCATCAAATCGTCATCGCGCGGAATGCGCTGAGCGATACTGGTGGCGTTATCACGATGCGGCGACTGAACCGGCGGGAATATGAAAACACCGTTTATGATTTACTGGGCGTAAGAATCGATGCGTCAGACCTTCCGGACGACGCCAACTCGGGCGGCTTCGATACGGCTGGCAGTGCGTTGTTTTTCTCGAGTGATCAGTTTGAACAGTATTTGTTGCTGGCAAAGGAAGCGCTTGATGCTGCTTTAGTCTTTGATAAAGAGCCACCCGGGAAGCTGAAGTTCAGGCGCGAATCGGAAAAGGGGATCAATGCGCGGATGACAAAAACGCTGGAGGGTCAGACAAAGCGAAAAGAAAACGCTGATGCGTGGCGGGCGACGAATGGGGCGAAGGAACCGTCCGATTTTGGGTTTATTGATGAGAACGATGTAAAGTTTAACGAACGGGTTTACAAGCAACAGGGCCTGCCCAATGCAGGATATCTGGCAAGGCCGGAGACGAAGACCGGCGCGGTCCTGGCCGAGCTTTTCAACGGGGCCGTTGTCGATACGGTGAAGATTCCTCCAAAATGGCCGGCAGGTGAATACAAACTCCTTGTGCGGGTGGGGGCGTTTGATAATGCCCCGGCTCATGAGCGTTTTCTAGAGGTCGGGGTTTTGGATAAAGCCACGCGAGGCGGGGAGATGAAGGTGCTGGATTGTTATCAGGTTTCGGGAACGTTCGAGAATCCGGAAGTGATAGAAATTCCCGTCACCGTTGAGCGCAATGGTTCGCGGGACTTCGGATTGCGCCAGCGTTTGCCGAACAATCGGGACGCGGTGCGGGCTGCATTTGTGCGGGCACAGGCAAAAGGCGAAGTCGCGCCTGATCCCGCTCTATGGGTCGATTGGGTGGAAGTCGAAGGTCCGTTTGTCGAAGAATGGCCGCCGCGTGGCGCGTCGGACATCTTTTTCAAAGGCCGCGAATGGTGGAAGCAACCGGATCAGGATGCTTACGCCCGGGAGATTATCGAACGATTCGCGACGCGGGCGTTTCGAGTTAAAAAGCCATCGGAAGCGTTTCTTGAAAAGCTGTTTGCGCTCTTTCAGAAAGAGATGGTCGATGGCAGGAAGTTCCACGAAGCGATCAAAGAGCCCCTCGCGGTGGTGATGGCATCGCCGGGATTTTTGTATCTGTTAGAACCCGTTCCCGGCGCTGACAAGCGCGAGCTGACCAGTGAAGAATTGGCGGTGCGACTGTCTTATTTTCTATGGAGCGCACCCCCGGATCAAATCCTTAAAAATGCGGCGGCAGCGGGGAAGTTGACGGATCCTCAAAAACTCGCCTGGCACGCCAACCGGATGTTGAGTGATCCCCGCGCGGATGAATTTATTGCCAGCTATGCGCATCAATGGCTGCATATGGAGCGGCTCGATTTCTTCCAGTTCGACTCCAAACAGTATCCGCAATTCGATGAAAGCGTGAAGGCCGCCGCACGACAGGAAGTTTACCAAACGATCCGGTCTATCCTCGATGAAAAGCGTCCCCTCGCGGATTTGCTGAAGGCCGATCATGTCGTGATCAATGATCTTCTGGCCGATTACTACGGCATTGAAGGTGTGAAAGGCAGCGATTACAGAAAGGTCACGGTGCCGGCCAATTCCCCAAGGGGTGGTTTGTTAGGCATGGCTGCGATATTAGCGATGGGCTCCGACGGAACCCGTTCGTCGCCCGTAGAACGCGGTTCCTGGGTGATGCGGAAGCTGCTCGACGATCCGCCTCCGCCCGCCCCGGCAAATGTGCCTCAGCTTTCGCGATTGGAAGGGAAATTGTTATCGCCTCGCGAGCTTCTGGCTGCTCACATGGAGGAAGCACAGTGCGCCCAATGCCATCGTAAGATCGATCCAATCGGCTACGGACTCGAGAATTTTGATGCGGCTGGTCATTGGCGCGAAACCATCACGTTGGAAAAAGTGGTCAAGCGCAAGAAAACGCAGAAGAAGGTCGTCGAGATCGACGCGACCGGGACATTGCCCGACGGCGCGCCGTTCACAGATTACTTCGGGCTGCGCGATCAGATTGCCGGGAAAGCCGACGTCTTCCAGCGTGGGTTTGCTGAGCATTTGATCGAATACGCCCTTGGTCGTCCCTACGGATTTTCCGACGAAGCCCTGCGTGAGCAGATTCTCAAACGTGCCGCAGCGAAAGATGGGGAGATGCGTGAGTTTATTATTGCGCTCGTGCAGTCGAAACCGTTTCGGACGAAGAAGTGAGGTTGGGGAAAGGTGGCGGGAAGGTCGCTACGTTGTATCTGAGCCGTGTAGTGGTTCTCAACGCTTTGGAATGTTGCTCACGAATGGTGACTTTCTGAAAAAGGGAGATCGATAGAAATGGATCGTGAGGTCGTCCGTAACCTCTGGATTCGGACGAATTCAAAGGCTCAACAATCATCTATTTCAAGTCTCTGCGTGCTCAACGTCTCTGCGCGACCTCTTTCATTGCAGACGTGCGAAAAGTCGCATCAGGGGATTGTCCCGGTGGTGGTTTCACAGCCACGTCGTTCCTATCCGCACGCTCCTTCATTTCGACCCTGTCGAAGTAATGACGCAGAATATGCAGCGATTGGTGAAAAAATGAGCTAAATCGTTGGCATTTTCCAATTTAGCTCAGGGAAATGAGCTAACTGACGCCGTTTAGCTCACATCCCTGAGAGCAAAGGGCAAACTGGCGACTGGGAAGCCGTTCAGCAATCGGGAACGGGCAAACTGGCGACCCGTAAGCCATTCAGCGATCGGGAACGGGCAAACTGGCGACCGGGAAGTCGTTCAGCTATCGGGAACGAGCAAACTGGCGACCGGGAAGTCGTTCAGCTATCGGGAACGAGCAAACTGACGACCGGGAAGCCGCTCAGCTATCGGGAACGGACAAACTGGTGACCGGGAAGCCATTCAGCGCAACGGACATGCTTTTGCCCGTAGACACATTTAGGTAAGTAAATTAAATTGTCAGGAATGATGAAATTTTCTACGAGTGACACCCTGATACATCGTTTTTTCTATCGCAGTGTCATTTTCGCAACCTGTATTTGCGCTAATGCTGAGGAACCGATAGCAAAGCACCCGATTTTTCGAGTGGGTGATCCGCTTTTGGAAATTCGCGAGGCGCTTTATACGGAGGATTTGCATCTCGTCAGAGGTTTTGCCGAGGATTACAGCCGTCTTCAAATGATTGTTCAAAAACTGCGCCCTGAGCTGATTCGCCTGAACAAAGAACTGGCGAACGGGGACGAAGTCTCTTTCGGCAAGGAAATCGATCAGCATTTCGACAGTTTCGAATCAGCGGCCTACTATGAAGCGCATCGAGTCGCGGAAAATCATCATGAGGCTGCGATGCTACAGGAAACGGCAAAGGTCAATTATCTCGAAAATCGGATTTGTTACCTAATGAGAAAGCACTTCGGGGAAAACGAAGGCTTTGCTGAATGGTCGAAAGAGTGGACAAAAGAGCGCTCTCTGGAAGTTCCGGAAGCTGAACCTGTTTCAGGTTATCCTGAGTTGATTTTTGAGAATGAAAATTTCAAAGTCACGGTCGATAATCGCGCTCCGGAGGGGCACGTCACTTCCGATGATGTTCATTTTGAAGTCATTGAAATTGAGACCGGAAAATCAACCAAAGGGAAGGGGAGCACGGTGCATACCCTTGATCGTGAAGGGACGCCTAAACGTTTTTTGGGATACAAGTTTGCTTCCGAACATTTAAACTACTACATCAGTCGATTTGGTGAATTTAGGGTGTTTAATGTTCTGGGAGACATTATTCATGAGGAAAAACTGGAGTCGAACGGATAGGAATTTGCTTATTCAAGGATTTTTTATCGAGGCGTCGGTCCGGCCGGGTTTGAGGGCGATAAAGGGTGAAAATTCTGATTCTGGTGCCACCATTCCTCTGGAGGCAGGTGTTTTTCCGGTATTTCCCAATCTGGCGGCAACCCTTCAGGTTCCATGGTTTCGATATCGAAGAAATCGCTCCCCAATTGAGAAATGAAGGGCAGGGGATGAGCGAAATACCACGCTCCCGCCCTGCAAAGCCGGTGATGCTCAGTAGAAGCGATTGCTACCATTGCCATCTTTTGGCTTCGGGTCAGGTCCTTCCTTCGTCAGGATGACAGGCGAGGTGGGCTTCACTGAGGGAGGGGGCGCTTTTTCCGGTAGAAAATCTTAAAAGTTAGAGGGATCACCCGCCCTCTGTCATCCCGACGCAGAAGGGACCTGTCCCTGGCTCTTCGGCGACGATGGACGGTAAATCGGACACCCTATTCCCTCATCAACATGCGATTGGAAATGCCGCAGTTACGGTGTTGATTCTCACGTACAATCTTCTGTCCTCATGAAATTTCCGCCCGCCAAATCCACTGACGCGCTCCCACGGCGCCGTTTTCTCCGTAGCAGCTCGGCGCTGATTGCGTTGCCGTTCCTGGAATCGGCGGGGTTTCGGCCTTTTGCTTCTGCGAAGGCAGCGGCTGAAGTCACGGAAGCTCCGAAACGGCTCGCCTACCTCGGTGTGGGGTTTGGTTTCACGCGGGATACGTGGTATCCGGATCCGAAAAAGACGGGGGCGGACTGGGAGCTTTCGGAAGGACTTGCGCCGCTGGAGCGCCACAAGTCGGACATCACGGTGATCCAGAATTTGGCGAATCAATATAACAACGAGGCGCACTGGGGGAGCACGTTTTGGCTGACAGGGGCGAATCGATATGCGGAGCCGGGGCAGAGTTTCCACAATACGATTTCGGTTGATCAGGTCGCTGCGGAGGTGTTGGGGAAAGATACGCGGTTCACATCGGTCCAGCTCGGCTACAAGGGTGGCGACAATGGGCACGGGCCGGGGCTTTCGCTGGCTTGGAATCGACAGGGGAAACCGGTCGCGGCGCTGAATACTCCGGTGGCTGCATTTCACCGCTTGTTTTCGGATGACACGACACCATTGGAGGAACGGCAGGCGGCGCTTTTGAAGCAGCGCAGTGTGTTGGACACGGTGTTGGAGGATGCGAAATCGACAAGCAGGGGGCTGACGAAATCGGATAAAGATAAGCTGGATGAGTATTTTCAATCGATCCGGGAGATCGAGACGCGGCTTTCCAAGGAAGAGGAATGGCTCGATGTGCCGAAGTCGAAGCCGACGGATTTGCCAAAGGAACCGGGCGAGGGCCTGGAAGGTGTTGAAGAGGTAAAGATGATGTATGACATCATGATTGCAGCGATGCAGGTCGATGCGTCGCGGGTCTTCACGTATCGGCAGCCGCTGGATTCATTCATCCGCAGCATGGGGGCAACGATTACATCCCACAACATGAGTCACTACTCCGAAGGGGCTCGCAAGGTGGTGTCTATGGAACGTGATGCGAAGCAGTCTGAATTGCTGGCGCATTTTATCGATCGGCTGAAGGCGACGCCGGACGTGAACGGGACGACGCTCTTTGATAACACGACGCTCACGCTGGGCAGTAATATAAACTCGATCCATTACCTGACGAATTGCCCCACGGTGGTGACGGGCGGCGGATCAGGCATCAAACACGGACGTCAGCACGTGATGGAGCCAAAGACTCCGTTGTGCAATCTGTGGCTCAGTCAGCTGAATGGCTCGGGGATCGCAGTGGAATCGCATGGTGATTCGACGGGGCAGATTGACTCCCTCTTTGTGTAGCGTCTCGGCGTTGTTTGCCCGCGAGTTACGTGGATTGACACCGGATTGGGAAAATCGTATCGAAAGGGATGCGCTTTCTTCTGCCGGTCCTCTTTGCCTGTTTCTCATTGAGTCTTTCGGCACAGGACAAGGTCGTCACGTTGGATGATGTTCCCGCCGAGCTGCAGAAGATCACAGCCGATGAGCCGCTTGCTGCTGAGTTTTCACCAGCGAATGCCGCGCGCTATCTTGATCAGGCTTCGCTAACGTGGCAGAAGAAAAAGAATTGTGTCACGTGCCATACCAACATGGGCTACATGATGGCACGGCCCGCGCTAAGCCACGCGCTGAAGGATTCGGGTGAAGTCCGGGCATTCTTCGAAGACTACCGGAAAGTCAGGTGGGAGAAGAAAACACCGGGCGAGGGGCAGGGCTTTTGGACCATTGTGGTGGGGACGGGATTGACGTTCAATGATTTGCAAACGACCGGCAATCTCAGTGATGTAGCGAGAGAATCACTGGATATCATGTGGAGCGTGCAGCGGGAGGATGGTGGATGGCGCTGGCCTGATTGCGATTATGCCCCTATGGAGATCGATGATCACTATGGTGTTACCCTGGCGGCAGTGACTGTGGGATTGGCCCCTGATGGCTATGCGAAAACTCCACTCGCTAAAGCCGGTCTGGAGAAACTGCGGATGTATTTAAAGAATGATCCTCCCAAATCGCTGCACCATCGGGCAATGTTGGCCTGGGCCTCTGTCAGGGTTGATGGGATTGCCTCGGCTGCTGAGCGTAAAACGGCGCTGGAGGAAATCATGGCTCTACAACTGCCGGATGGAGGCTGGTCGACATCGGGTTTCCTCACCGACTGGAAGGATCTGGTGGCTGCGGATGATCCGCCGCTCGATACCAAAACAAGCGATGGCTACGGAACCGGCTTTGTAATTGTGCTGGCACGCGAGCTGGGGGTTCCCGCTCATGATCCACGTCTTCAGCGGGGGATTGAATGGATAAAATCAAACCAACGGGAAAGTGGTAAATGGTTTACCCGCTCCCCAGTGGTTGATGCCGGGAACCTGATTTCCAACACGGGAAGCGGCTTTGTGATTCTCGCCTTACAAGCGTGCGGAGAATTGCCCGGTTCGCCGTTGGGGAATTGAGAGAAACCTATGACGATCTCAGAACGTTTCGGACGCTGGTTTTTGCGGTTCAATGGGGTGCATGAGGAGTTGATTGAACATGAAGGTTACTTCTGCTACGAATCGCGGAAGGTCGGGAGCAGCCATTACGTATGGGTGGTTGTTCCGATTATGGCCGTGGCAGGCTTCACCGTTGCGTGGTTAGCGCGGGATGAGCCGTTGGCGCTCTGGCTTGGAATCGTGTTTGGAGTGATCTCGGGTGTCGTAATTCCGGCATGGCTGTGGCTTTCCGGGAGAGAGGAACAGTATTCACTCATTGAAATCAAGAATGGCATCTTGAGGAGGGAAGGCAAAGCAGCCTTCAGAGCGGAGATGGAAGGGAGAATAGATTTGAAGGATTGTGTGAGTGTGGAAGTTGAGATGGATCATGAAGGCGAAACCAGTGGGTTCCGGTTTGCCCGAGAGAATGGAGAAGTGGATGTGGTGCCGGCAGCCTTTGCCACATTGGTAATGGCCCGCTGCCGGAAGCCATTTGTCAATGCGATCCGGTTCTACAATCCTGAGATGTTTGAAGAACTGAAGCGACTCTACAACGCCAAACCAAAGGGGTGGTCGTAGGGGGCTATTCGGCGAGAGATGATATCCACGCTTCAATCAACGAAACGCCGGCCTCGTCAATCCTTGAAGAATCCAGCAGTGGCATTTGCGCAGCACCGCGAATTGACATCCTGCGAAAGATCTCGCTCTGCTCAGGCTTACCTGGAGAAATGATTTTGGGATTCCTAATTCCCGGGAGTCCTACAAGTGGCGTGGTATTGATGGTTCCTGTTTCCTCAAGCCCCAGCCAACTGAGTAATTCAAACTGAGCTCTGCCACCGAGCCCGCTCTCGCGGTGACAGTGGGCGCAGTTGACATGCAGATAAGTCCGCGCGCGCGCATCGAGATCTCCGCTTTCAGGATGGTGAGGATTGGGAAGCGCAGGTGGACGGTTGGTCTGCCATTTATCATTCACCTGATTTGGCCGGAAGAGGTCACTGTAGTTTGAAGTGAGCCAATCGAGTTGGTTCACCGACTTGCCGTCTCGTTGAACCGGAATGTTGAGTTGTTCCGTCGTCAGCCCCAGAACAAAGAAACTCCGTTGGGTGTGGCAGGCCGTGCACTCAGCGCGGGACGGGATTCTACGATCGAACAGGGTCTGTTTGTCGATCGAACAGGGTTGGTTCGTGAGACCTTCGGGCGGCACCAGGTCTGCGTCGGTTTGGTTGTCGCGCCAGTGGTAGGTGAAGAACTGCCACTCGCCTCCGTCTTTGTGGATAACGCGGGTCTCGGACCGCTTCCCTCCAAAGGCGATGGTTTGAGCAAAGGCGGATCCATTGGGGAACCGCCAGCTTTTATTTTGGCGTTCTCCAATGGTCACCTCAATGGTTTCGTTCCCGGACGCAGCAACTCCAAAATGGCGGGTGACTTCTCCACCGTCCTGCCACGCAGGCGCGGCGATCTCGTAGGGGATGACTCCGGGCGAAGGCGTCAGATTTTCAGTGTCTGAAAACAATCCCGTCTCAGACAACGTGGGCGGGGTGGGTTTCTCCGAAGGTGGCTCTGGATTCCTGACAAGGCGATAGATCGGCCCATTGTGATCAATCATAATCAATTCGTGATTCCTGTCTTCAGCAAAGCTGACAAGCGGTCCGCCCAGATCACAAATTCGCCGGACGTTGTCCGGTTTTTCGCCATCCCATTCCAGCGCCCAGATTTTCCCAGTAAAGTAACAGCCGTAGATATAGTGCCCGATCAACTCAGGCAGCGCTTTACCTCGATAGAAAAACCCTCCAATGATTGAGCGCATCTCAGTGTGAGGATGTTCGTAGACAGGTATGGTCAGTTTTTTGACTGGACCTTCGAGTTGGTTGGTCAACCGGAAGGGAACGCTTCCCTCAAAAGCGCTCCAGCCATGGTTCGTGGCACGCTCGACTTTGCGGACGAGTTCCCAGTTTTCGTCGCCATTGTCCCCAAGAAACAATTCCCTGGTTTCCGGGCGAAAACTCATGCGCCAGGGATTGCGCAAGCCATAAGCCCAAACGGCATCAGGCACATCGTTTTCGTTTATGAATGGATTGTCGGTTGGGATTTGCAGCGGCTTGTCCGGATCGCTCACATCGATGCGGAGGATTGAGCCCAACAAATTGTCTGTCTTCTGCCCTACATTAGACGGATCGGCCGGTGCTTCCCCATCTCCGCTGGAAATGTAGAGGCATCCGTCATCGGGGTTGTATTTCAGGTCACAGCCGTCATGGCCTGTTGTCTGCCACGACAACAATTCAACCTTTTCTTCTGCGATGGCGAAGATTCCGTTCTCAACTGAGGCGTTCAATTCGTAGATGGTATTGAAGCCTTTGCCATCCTTGCGCTGATTGTGCGCCAACCAGGCTCTTGGAGTGTTTGGGAAATCGGGATGAAACTCGATATTGTAAAGGCGGACTCCCGGCGTGGATGTGAAATCAACGACCAAACGACGTTCGACTGAATCCTCCTCAAACGCCCATATCTTCCCCGGAAGTTCTACCACAACGATCCCGGATATTCCCGGAATAAACTCGATGTCGACCGGCTTGGCGTGAACCAGATCCGGCAAGAAAGGTTCGGCGAGGTAGGGCAGGGGATCGCGACCGCTCCCTGCCAGATGATTGGTCGACCACTTTTCACCAGCCCAGGCAGCGCAATTTGTGAAGTAGACTGCTATCGGCAGGAACAGGCTGTAGATGAAAGTTTTCAGCATTATTGAAGATTGGTAATTCGAGAGAAAAGTAAAACATCATTCTTCTTGCTACAACGCGCCTCCCTTTTACCTTCTGCTCCCGGGAGCGAGACATTACCGGGCGAGCTATCTCCCTAAGGAGCGAACCTGCAATTGCTGCTGCCCTGAAATTTGGATGGGGGGCTGGCCAATGAATTAACTCAGTGTCCGAATGACGTAGATCCAGTTTGATGTCACTGCGACAATCACGATCAACCAAAGGGCGCGTCGATCGGCAAGAAATCCGGTGCGTTTGATTTTGCGTCCAAAAGCAAATTTCAGGATAATCCGGGTAAATATAAGCAACAGCGCGAAAGTCACCAACGGGTTAAAGCTGAATGCCCGGCTGACATTCCCCGATATCAGACTCATTGATGCTCGAGTGCCACCGCAAAGGAAACAGGGGGTCGATGTGACAAACTTAAAAGGGCAGGGGGTAAGCTGTGTTCCATATCGCTGATTGAAGAAGTAAAGCGCGAGTATGGCGCAAAAGAAAAGGGTGACACTGACAATCCATGCCAGGGTCACCCCTTCCAAATCAATTTTGCGATTGGTCGGGACCAACCGAATCATCAGAATATATTACTGAGCTGGTGCAGGAGCAGTTTGTTGAGCTTCCTGTATCTGGCGGGTTGCTTCTTCCAATCCTTTTTGGAATTCAGGGTCGTTGGCAACCGCCGTCGCTGCTGCTCCGATGCCTACGGCAAAGATGATGCCGCCAATGATGTAGAGAATCAGGAGAATCGTACCGATAAGTCCACAAATCTTACCTCCATTGGTGCTTCCTTTACCTTCTGGATCCATTTGGCCCGCATCGATGGCTTTGAGGTCTTTATTGCCCATCATCCAGGCAAAAGGAGCCAGAATTGGACAAATGATAATAGAAAGAATTCCAAGGACTAAAATAAGAGTTCCGCGATGTGGTTGCATATTTAAAAGGTGGTTAGTTGAAGTTAGCGACTCTTTGTCACAAAAAAAGTCGCCGCCGTCAATGTCGTTTTGGTGAATTTAAAGTTTGTTAACGAAATAGCGTCATTGCGGCGCTTTCTGTTGCAACGATTTGAGTGCGGCAAGGTATTCTGAAAGTAAGAAGGTTGATCTTTAACCACTTATTTTTATGAAGCAGATATTTTTGGTAACAGTTTTGTCTGGATTGGTCTTTGCAGGATCCGGATTCGCAAAAAATCCTGAATCAAAAAAGCAGGGGAATACTGAGTTCGATGTCCAGAAGGCTGCAGTTCAAATTGATAAGTTGGTGGCAGGCGGATTGAAGAAAAACAAGGTCAAGGCTAATCCGGCTATCAGTGATGATACTTTTCTCCGTCGGGCATACCTGGATATTGCGGGACGGATTCCAACCATTGAAGAGGCAGAGAACTTCCATGGCTCGACTTATGAGCGCAAACGGGCTCAGTTGATCTCAGATCTGCTGGAGAGCGATGGCAACGTGAGTCACTCCTACAATTTCTGGGCAGATGTGTTGCGAATTAACTCAGGGCTGGGATCCGGTGCGCCGCAAGCTGAAGCGGCCTACCAATTGTGGATCAAGAAGGCTCTCGATGAAAATATGCCATACGATGAGTTCGTGGCAAAGATGGTTTCTGCCAAAGGGAAGATTTGGGATAATGGGGCGGTTGGCTATTACATACGTGACCGGGGAATGCCTCTCGACAACATGTCGAACACCGTCCGTGTCTTTTTGGGGACCCGCCTGGAATGTGCTCAGTGCCACAATCACCCTTTCGATAAGTGGACGCAGATGGATTACTTTAAGATGGCTGCATTCTCTTATGGAATGGATGCGCGGAGTTACGACTCACCAAACCGCACTGCTTTGGCTAATTACCAAAGAGAAGAGCGAACCAACATTCACAAGAAAGTTGTCGGGGATATCAAGTTTCCTCAAATTACAAGGGAGTCTCAAATTGAGGCATACATGGCTGATCCTAAAAAAAAGGAAGCTTACTTGAAACGCTATGACATGACTGAGAAGGAATTTGTAGCAATGGGCAAAAAGTCCATCAAAGCCTACGAATCATACAATCACGAAAGTCGTGGCATGCGTGAGGCGGCCAGTGATTTGTACAACCCATTGCGCTATGTCAACACCAACGAGAATGAGAAGCGGGTGTTGAAGCTGCCTCACGATTACCAGTATTCGGATGCCAAGCCGAACGACCCGGTCGAAGCCGATACGATGTTCGGTGCAGACATTGATCTCGAAAACATCGATGACAGTGCTGCTGAAGCGTATGCCAAATGGATGACTTCCAAAGAAAATCCGACCTTTACAAAGGTGATCGCCAACCGGCTTTGGAAGCGGGTTTTTGGACACGGGGTGTTTGAGCCGGTTGACGAGTTGACGGATCAAACTCAAGTGGCCAACCCTGAGCTGCTGGCCTACCTCGAAGAATTAATGAGAGATCTCGATTTTGATATGCGGAAGTATCAGGAGGTGCTCTACAACACTAAAACCTATCAGCGCGCGGCAAATTCAGAAGAATTGGTTTTGGGAGTTCCATATCACTTTCAGGGGCCCACGCTTCGGCGCATGACCGCAGAGCAGATTTGGGACTCAATCGTCGCGCTTGCATTGCCGGAAGCAGATAGTTATCGGCCACGGCTGAAGACTCAGTTGAGTTCCGTAGAAAAAGTTCGTCAAATCTATGATTCTCTCGAAGGAAGGAGCGAAGAAGACTTTATCGCGATGGTTAAGGAACTGGGAGATGCCATGCAAAAGAATTTGCCGAAGGAGGATGCGATTCGCGAAAAGATGTATGTCGCCCGTGAAGCAAAGGATGAGGAGAAATACCGGGAGCTTCGCACTGAGCTAAATGAATTAACCCGCGAGACCAGCAGGCTGGTTTCAGAGATCGGTTACAAAAACATCGGAGAAAAAGTGGACGGAGATTCTTTGCTCGCTGCTGTGGGAATGAGTGAAATGGCTATGGGGTCGGAAATGATGGGAAGCGGTGGTTCGGGTGCCGTGTTGACAAAACTGCCGAAAGTGGAAATGCCGAAATATGAAATGCCCAAGATGCCGGAAGGCCTGGATAAAGATCAGCAAAAGAAGTGGCGCAGTAATCAGGCCAATCTTCAGAAGAAGTGGAAGTCAGAACAGAGCACGGCGATGAAGTATTATCAGTCGCTGGTTTCACAAATGGCTCGTGCCTCAGAGCTTGAGTCTCCTGCGCGTCGTGGGCACTTCCTCCGCGAGTTCGGTCAATCGGATCGTGAAGTTATCGAAAACGCAGCCCATCATGCTTCAGTGCCCCAGGCCTTGAATCTTTTGAATGGTTCAATTGTAGAAGCTCTCACCAATCGGTTCGCTGTATTTGGTGGCCGCCTTAGAGACGCGGGTGATGCCGAGGAGAAAACCAAAATGGTGTTTCAGGCGATGCTTACCCGGGAGCCTACTGAAGACGAAATGAAACTCGCCATGAATGAAATCGAGCAACATGGAGACAAAGCTTATGAAGGGCTGGTCTGGGCGTTGTTGAACACACAGCAATTTATTTTCGTGCAGTAGAATTAAACCAAAGTATTTTTCTAACCATCCTAACCCACAGAACCTCATGAACTCAGTATTCAAATCAGACGAGTGGTCACGACGCCGTTTCATGGAGGGAACGGCAAAGACCTTCCTCGGTGTTGGAGCTCTCGGCCTTGCCGGGAATAAAGCACACGCCGCACTTGGGCCTAATCTGGGCCTGCCACAGCGAGCTGGAGCCGCGAAACATGTCATCTACCTCTATATGAGCGGTGGAATGACCCATCTTGATACTTTTGATACCAAACCGGGGCATGAAAACCAGGGGCAGACCAAGACAATCAAGACCAATGTTCCGGGACTTGGCATCTCTGAATATTTGCCGATGCTGGCTAAACACGCTGACAAGCTGGCGATTATCAATTCACTGACTTCGACAGCGGGCGCACACTCTCAGGGAAATTACCTGATGCACACCAGTTATGAAGAGCGTGCGACCATCAAACACCCAGGGATCGGTGCATGGGCACTGAAGTTCAAGGGCCGCATGAACCCGAACCTTCCCGGTTCAGTTTTCATCGGTGGTGATAGCCGAATCAACGGCGGTGGTGGTTTTTTTGAGCCACAGTATGAGCCCCTTTCAATCAATGATCCGAATTCAGGTCTCAAGAACTCAAAGTTGCGTGGAGTTGACCAGAAGACTTTTGATCACCGCCTCGAGTTGGCGAAAGCGTTCGATACAGAGTTCCACCAGACTTACAACGTGAAGCAGGTGCGGGCTTATTCGCAAATGTATGACGACGCTGTTCGGATTATGCAAAGTAAGGACCTTGCGGCATTTGACTTGCGTCAGGAAGACGAAATGACCCGCGAGAAATACGGGGACAATTCGTTTGGTCAGGGATGTCTTTTGGCACGTCGTTTGATTGAAAATGATGTTCGCGCCGTAGAAGTCACCCTTGGCGGCTGGGACATGCACAACAATGTCTTTATTTCTGCACCTGATAGATGTGCAACTCTTGATCAGGGGATGTCAGCCTTGCTTGATGATCTTGATCGTCGCGGAAAGCTCGAAGAAACTGTTGTCGTTTTGACTTCTGAGTTCGGTCGTACGCCACGGATCAACCAGAACGCAGGTCGTGATCACTATCCAAAAGCCTTCAGCTCAGTCATTGCTGGCGGCGGAATCAAGGGTGGTCAAAAATACGGCAAGACGGACGAAGGCGCTGAGAACGTTGTTGAGAATCCAGTGAAGATTCCGGATTTCAATGCGACTGTCGCTTACGCGCTTGGTTTGCCGTTGGATCAAGTTCTTTACAGCCCAAGTAAGCGTCCATTTACTGTCGCCCACAAAGGTAAGCCAGTGCTTGACGTTCTGGCGTAAACTTGTTGTTCGCGGAGTTTTCAAAGAAGCCGACTGGAGAAATCCAGTCGGCTTCTTTGTTTTTGAATAGAGTCCTGTAGTTTGGGATTCACAGTCATCTCAGTTTCTGTCAGTATCTAACGGCCATTCTATGACGTTTGATATCGCCGCAGTCCTCCTTATTCTGTTGGTCTCGCTGATTCTCTTTATCACCGAGAAGATTCGGATGGATGTGGTTGCCCTCCTTGTGATGAGCACTCTGGGGGTGACAAAGCTTGTGTCGATGGAGGATGCTTTAGCCGGCTTTTCGAATCCGGCCGTCATTACGGTCTGGGCCATGTTTATTCTCTCGGCTGGATTGAGTGCCACGGGAGTTGCTGACATTATTGGGCGGAAGGTATCGAAGGTAGCTGGGCAAAGTGAACCCCGGATCATCATGGTCATCATGATCACAACCGGCGCGATGTCAGCAATCATGAATAATATCGGGGTCGCAGCTCTGATGCTTCCGGTGGTGATGGATATTGCACGAAGGACAAATACTTCACCCTCACGTCTTTTGATGCCGATGGCTTACGCATCACTTCTCGGCGGATTGACAACTCTCGTTGGTACGCCACCTAACCTGGTAGCTTCACAAGCCCTGAAGGATGCAGGAATTGAAGGGTTTTCACTGTTTGAATTTTCACCGGTGGGAATTCCTGCGCTGATTATTGGTTCGCTATTTGTGGCGTTTATTGGTCGGCATATTCTCCCCGGAAACATGCCGGAATCATTTAAGGAAGCAAAGGACGAAACCGGTGCCAATTTGAAGTTTTTCGGGAAGTTGGAGGAACATCAATTCCAACTAAAGATTGGTGACGACTCACCATTTCACAATCTAGCTCTTTCGGACTCCAACCTTGGGGACTTACTCGGATTGCAAGTGGTTTCGATCGAACGGGGAGGGGAGATATTTTCAAAAATCGATCGTGACACCGTTCTCAAAAATGGAGATGTCCTGACTGTCCAGGGACGCAGAGAGACTGCTGAGGAGTTCCTCCGGTGGAAAGCAATGGAGATGGGGCACGGTCGCGAGATACTTGATATACTCGGGACCAAAAAGCTCGCGTTGTTGACCGCAAAAATCGCTTCAAATGCCGAAATCGCTGGTCTGTCAGTCAGGGAATCGGATTTTTCCCGACGATTTGACGGCTACTTGCTTTCAATTCGCCGAGACAATAAAATCATGCGGCGGGACCTTGCTGATTTTGTTTTCCAAGCAGGAGATCAAATTCAAATAGAAACCCGGAGGGAGAACATCATTAAGTTCGAATCGTCGGAGCAATTATTGGATGTAGAGTTGCTCACTGAGGAATCGCTCGATCAAATCTATCCATCTGACGCGACTTTAATCGGAATGGATGTGCCGGACGAATCGCGAGTGGTGGGGATGAGTATTTCCGAGAGCGGATTTGCCAGACTGCGGTTACGAATTCTAGGTATCGCTCGTAAGAGTGGCTCAAAGTTACTTCCTGCGAGTGATGAAATTATTCAAAAAGGGGACAAACTCCTCCTCCATGGCAGTCGAGACTGTGTAACGGCACTTCGCCGGATAGAGGATCTTTCTGTGGTATCGAATGAGAAATCGGAAGGGTTAGGAGAGTCACCGAACGCCGGTTACACAGAGGTGACTTTGGCGCCACAGAGCGACTTGGCAGGCAAGACGTTAAAAGAGCTTAACTTTAGAAATCAGTATGGTCTCCAAATACTCTCGATTTGGCGCAAGGGAAAATCGATTACATCTCACCTTCGAAATATCACGCTCGAATTCGGTGACGCGATGCTTCTATCTGGACCAAGGGCAAAGATCGAAGCTCTCACTGAGGACGATGATTTTCTTGTGCTTTCTCAGTCAGCTTACGACGACTCAGCTACCGAGAAGCCTGGCTGGAAAGCTTTACTTTCAGCGATCCTGATGGTTTCGGTTGTTGGGTCAGTGCTGATCGGGGCTCTCCCGATTGCTATTGCTGCAGTTGCAGGAGGAACATTGATGGTGGTTTCGCGGTGTTTAACAATCGAGGAAGCATACAAGTCGATCGAGTGGAAATCGGTCTTCTTGATCGCATGTATGATACCGCTTGGAGAGGCCATGAAGGATACAGGGGCAGCGAAGTGGCTTGCTGATGGAGTCACCGCAATTGCCGGGCCTTTTGGGCCGTGGGGATTGATCATTGCGCTTTACTTGTTGACTGCTCTGGCGACGACCATTGTTCCCACTTCAGCGCTCGTGTTGATCATGGCTAACATCGGGATGGATGTGGCAGAGACGATGAAAATGGATCCGAGAATGATCGTGATGGCAATCGCAATGGCAGCGAGCGCAAGTTTCACCAGCCCGATCTCTCACCCTGCAAATGTATTGGTCATGGGCCCGGGAGGCTATCGGTTCGTAGATTATGTGAAAATGGGATTACTATTGGCACTTGCCGTTGCGTTAACGGTCTTACCTCTTCTGGCTTGGTGGTGGCGCTAGTTTTCGGGATGCAATCTTCAGTCTCCGATTGCAGCGAACTCCTTTGCAAGCCATGAAAAAAGGAAGATATACAATGAGAATGCGGCAATGTTTATGACTAAGACGGTTCCAATGATTCCTGCGATCAACATGACCGGCCACCAGCCACCTCTTGATTCTTTCCCGTCATCTGACTCAAGATATTCCCTGAGCATTTGGTAGTTGCGGGTGTTCGACTTGAACCACATCGAAAACACATCCCCAATTGCGGGAATAGCTCCGAAACCTGCATTCACAACCATGTTTGCCCCCATCTTTATGAGGCTTTTGAAAGGGACACCCTTTTTTCCAGCGTCTCCAAGCACAAAGGCTCCAATAATAGTTGCTACAGTTTCCCCACCGCCGGGGATCAATCCGATTATTGGATCCAACCCAATACGGAGATTGGTCCCGGGGATGCGAATACACTCGTCGAGAAGCCACGCTATCGCTCGGGACGACTTGCTTTCAGGGTTCTGTTCAGCCCTTTTACGGGCTGCTTCATAGATCGGATTGATCTCTTCCTGATCCTCAGGAGGTAACACCTCGGGCGTGCGGTCGAATGACATGGGCAAAATTCTACCGCCCTTTTTCAAATCCGAAATAAGTTTTCACCGGATACTGTGTCCGTAGAAGAGCGCCCTGGACACGGAGGGATGAAAACTTTATCAGCAAATTTAAGCAACTGCCGTCAATTTGATATCCAACAGCATCTGGGCATTGCTGGGATAACGTTCCATACATTTTAACAACCATTCCATTGCATCAATTGGTTTGTAGCCAGCTAAACCACGCCTGATCACATGAATCTTTTCCAATTGATGAGCTGCAAGAAGCAACTCTTCTCGCCGGGTACCCGATTTATGGATATCGACTGCCGGATACACATAATTTTGTGCAAGTTGACGGTCCAGCACAAGTTCCATATTTCCAGTTCCTTTGAACTCCTGGAAGATTGCATCATCAGCTTTCGAATTTGTCTGTACAAGAGCTGTAGCGATGATTGTGAGTGACCCCGCTTCGCGTGTGTTTCTCGCGGCAGCAAAGAGTTTCCGTGGAATTTCCAAAGCTCCGACGGTGAGTCCACCGGTTCCGGTTCCTCTGCCTTTCCCGCCTCGCATTGAAGTGTTAAAAGAGCGTGCAAGCCGGGTTATAGAATCCATTAAAATAAAGACATGCTCTCCAGCTTCAACCATCCGCTTGGCCCGTTCGATTGCCAGCATTGCAATCCGGGTATGGTTTTTGGAATCACTGTCATTTGAGCTCGCAAATACTTCAGCCTGAGGAAAGGATCGTTGAAAATCAGTGACTTCTTCCGGGCGCTCATCTATCAGCATGACAATCAACTTCATCTCATGCTCATAATTCTCAATAATCGCTTCCGCCATGTGATGAAGAAACGTAGTTTTACCCGCCCTCGGAGGTGCTACGATCAGACCTCGCTGCCCCCGGCCGATTGGGGCCATCAAGTCAACCACGCGAGTCGTCATGCGATGTTGTGATGTTTCTAAAGCCAGCTTCTTATTAGGATTGATCGCTGTCAGCTCTTCAAAATACGGGAGGTTATGATATTCCTCCGGCTCCTTTTCGTTAATCGTTAAAAGCTCAATGAGTTGCGGGCCGCGAACTCCCTCTTTTGAAACGCATTTTACCCATAAACCGTCTCGCAATCCGTGAATGCGAACCACCTCTGGAGTGACAAAAACGTCTTTGGGAGATTGCTCAAAGTTCCGCTTCCTTTCACGAAGAAAACCGAATCCTTTTGGTGATATTTCAACAAGCCCTTCAGATTCGACAGGTTCGGCAGCCTCAAGGATGGCAGCTTCACGTTCACGCTCTTTCTCCTTACGTTCACGGTAACGCTCCTTCCGGGTTTTACCGTCGTTTGGCTCATTGCTGTTTTCTGAGTCGTCCCCACCTTCACGGTTTCCTCCGCGACCTCTACCTCGTCCTCTGCCACGTCCTCTGCCGCGATTTCTTCCGCCGCGCCGATTATTGTTATCGTTTCTCTGCTCTCGACCGGCGCGTTCACCGCCTTCGTTTTCTGTGTTAGAATCTCCAGAACGAGCATCTTGAGCGGCAGAATCTTTTTGGGTTTCCGGTTGTGCGGGCTTGTCGCTCTTTACTTCCGAGGCCTCGGCTGATTCTGCTTTTTTGGAAACCAATTCGGGTTGGGGAGTAATTTCCTCAACCTTCTTCTTTTCTCTCAGTCGGGCCGTTTTTTTGGTAGCAGCTTTTTTAGAGGCAGCTGCTTTCTTCTTAACAGCTTTCTTCTTCGGCACGGCAGCCTTCGTTTTTTCGAGCGGTAGCTCGGGCTGATGTTCGGTTGCGGATGATTCCGGTGTGTCGCTCATGTGCTAGGGAGAAAGAAAGATGGAAACCTTATCAGTTGATCAAGCAGGACGGATGCGTTGCGAGTTCACGCCCCATTTAAGGGTTCCCATTGGTAGTGATTATGAGTTTTTTGAAAAATTTGTCATTCACGCTTCGTTTGACTACTAAGAAACCGCGAAAGAATTATCAGTTCTTAAATCAATCCTCCTCAATTGAAATACAATCACATGAGTGACTGGTAATATTCCTAGAGAAAATTCAATTCACCGCACTGATAGCGGGTCCAGGGCTTCTTTTTGAGAAAAGAAAATTGAGGTTTCAGATGCGGAAATGCCGCATGGCTCCCAGACAGCCAAAACGTGGCGGAAGAAAAGCTTCTATGCAAGTAAATTTTAGCCTTCCAAAGCAGCGGGAGTAAGTAAATTCGGAACTTAATGGAAAATTCGTGACAGGAATATCTGTGACTGTCGTTTCAAATCAGGTCACCTATGCAGAAACCGTCGCCTAGAAAGGAGAATTCAAGAGAATGACATTTCTTACGGCGCTTTTGGAAAAGGAAGAGCCCAGCCATCAGGTTCGATATCGACCGGTTTATTCAAAAGAAGCTGGCGCCAATAGCTGAGACCGAATTGATCTGTGGCCTTAGGGTAAGCATAGATAAGTAACATCCTAGTTGGACTGGGAGCTATCGGAATCGCTTTGGGGTCCTTTTGGACCTTTCCATCGATTGTTAGAAAGACTGAATGAGGGTCGCTCCCATAACTGGCTCCAGTTACCGGATCGATAATTTCAATATCATCCGAATCAAATTTCCTCGTATGTCCCTCAATTGTAACGTCCACTGCTACAAAGCGAGCCTCAATTGTGCTGTTCGGGTTCATTTCAAGAACCGTCCACCCAGTGTAGTTCCAGGCCTTGTTTACCGTAACTTTCCCAGACCCCAGACCAGCTGCCTGAGCGCGTGCCTCCTGAACCAGAACTGCATTCTGCAATTGCTTTTGCTGCTCTGGATTCAAAGGGACGTAACGGCTTCCGTCTGCTTGAGGGATTCCCCGAACCGGAGGCCGTGGGGCATGGGCTGATGTAGTAATCTGCCCTGACTGCGGAAGCGCCGGAGTTGAGGTTGTTGTGGTGGAATTCTCTGCTTTGACTTCTACTTTTTCCGCAGGTTCGCGTTCACCGCAACATGTGAGAGCGAACAGCGAAACCGTGGTTAGCAGAAATAGGTGTGAAGAGAGTTTTGGGAGAGTGAACATCAGCTTTATATTGAATCCATACGCGCTGACTGTTGTTTTGCCAATTCAGCCTTTCGTGACAGGATTCAACAGAATCAGCCAATTCCCTCTATCTTGGTCACTCCCGGAATTGCGATAGGATTTGGTTCATAAGATTGATTCCAATCCAGTGATTCTTCATTAGGAAAGAAATCCTCCCCGGCGTTCATCGCCTGTTCCCAGGTAATCTCGGAGCCTGTATGTGCTGACATGCGCCCCATGATCGCCATCATTGAAGAGTGCATCATTCTTGGCCCGTCATTGATGAATTCTCCTGTTCTGATGGATTTGAAAAGATCGTCATGTTCAACCTGATACATGTTTGGATCTCCCGACCTTGGTTTGCGCCAGCTCCAGATTCTTTTGCCGGAAAGATCCTCGATATATGGATCGGTTCCGATTCCGATCACCAGCGTACCCTTGGTCCCGTGAATATAATCGGCGTTTTCATTCTTACACCCCGGCGCTTTTCTCGAGGCGAGATGACACCATACATTGTTCGGATATTTGTAGGCCACATGGTAGTGATCAAAAATGTTGCCGCCCCCGACCTGCGGTGCAGAAAGACCACCTGTGGCACGGCAGAGAATCGGATCAGAATCACCCATGAGCCAGCCAATTTTGTCCACTGAGTGAACTGCCTGTTCAACAAGGCCGCCGCCGCCAAGCCATGTGTAATTATACCAGTTTTTTATCTGCCATTCAACGTCGCTCATTCCAGCCGGGCGCTCAGTCGGGTCAATATGAGGCTTGGAGTGCCCTGAATAATATGTGGCGTAAACGCTCGTAATATCGCCAATCAACCCTTCCTCCATTACTTTTTTGTAGGCAGCAACACGGCTCGGAGAATACCGCCAACAAAAACCAGCTACAATCGAGATAGGCTTGCCCTCAGACATTTTAATTGTCTCATAGCCATGGCGAACTCCGGCAGCGTCGACGGCCATTGGCTTTTCTGCAAAAATGTGTTTCCCTGCTTCGACAGCAGCACGAAGATGGAGCGGGCGGAAACCGGGGGTTGTCGTGAGCAGAATCACATCAACATCAGAATCCAAAACACGCTTGTAGCCGTCCAGCCCTACAAACTGTCGTTCAGCTGGAACAGATAGCTTTCCCTCTAGACTCTTTATCTTTACCAGCGACTCAAGTGATTTGTCGATCCTCTCCTGAAAGACATCAGCTACTGCGTGGAGCTCGATATTATCATCAGCAGCGAGTGCCTGTGAAGCAGCGCCTGTTCCCCGACCGCCTGTTCCGACAAAACCAACCTTGATTTTTTTGTCAGGATCAATTCCGGCGCCCCGGGCCGCTCCTGCAAATGTGGCTGCCGCGGCCGCGGTTCCAGCTGTCGTTTTTACGAATTTACGTCGGTCAAATGAAGGGGATAAGGGATATTCGCTCATGATTGAAATATTCTTCTGTAGAGAAGCAGGAACCCAAAAACGAGGCAAGACTGAACATCGCCGCAGATGTGTATGGGATTGCAAAAATACAGGGGAGCTTCTACGGTCGCTGAATGCCAATCGAATTCATCGAACATAACAGCGGTCGCGATGTTGAGATCGTTGCGACTGGGAAACTGGAGGTGGAAGACTATGACGCATTCGTTCCTCGCTTCGATAATTTGATCGAAAAGTTTGGCTCGATCGATGTTCTTTTCGTTATGAAAGATTTTGGCGGATTTGAGATGTGGGCCTTGTGGGAGGATATCAAACTTGAGTGGAAGCACTATGCCAATATCGGAAGACTGGGGATGGTAGGGGAAACCTCCTGGGAAGAATGGATGGCCACATTTTGTAAGCCGTTTACGAAATCAGAAATCAAGTATTTTGACTCAAGCGACATCAGTAAAGCAAGAAGCTGGGTTGCGATGGAATAATGTCTAACCTTCATAGCTCACATGGAAGAAGAAATTCCCGTATATGTTCCCGAATACGCCGACAGGCCGAACAAATGGCCTGTTATTTGGGGCGTCGTTGCGATTGTTTTCGGGGTTTTCGGAGCTCTATCTCAGTCCGTCAAGGTTATTCAGACTAGTTTCATGATGGCAATGCCCATGAGCGAAATTTATGCGAACAGCACTCCGAAAACAGGGGACCCCAAGCAGGATAAGATGATGGAGGAGATGATGCAGGGGCAGGCCGAGATGATGAAATCAATTCAAGACGCTTCTCCGATGCTGATTACTGTTTCGAGCATACTTGCACTGATCGCGATACTTTTGTTCGTTGGTGGCATTTTACTCTGTATGCGTAAACGAATCGCTTCACCGTTTTTGCAAACCTGGGCCGTTCTGAAGATCATCGTCGGCGGAGTTGGTATATGGATCGGCTATAAAATGACCGGCTCGATGATGGGAGGCTATGGACAAATGATGAACTCAATCACGTCGTCTGCCGGCCCTGGAGCCTCAGGGGTTACCGATTTCGGGCGTGTCATGGGGATCTTTGCGAATGTGATGTTCTTTCTGAGCTTCGCCTGGCTCCTGGCTTTGCCCGTGTTTTTTCTTGTTTGGTTCAATCGTGAGATTGTCAAAGAAGACATGAAAAACGGCATTGGATGGTGATTAACCCGCCTTCAAAGTTCGCGTTCCAATTTTTGATCTGATCCACATCAACCAAAACGGAACATTAATTAAAAAGATCCAAATCATAGCTGAGTTATTCTTGAAATCGAGTCCCATGGTGACTTCGATGCCGTAGTGCAGCAACAGGAGAAAAACTCCGCCGATTAATCCGGCAGTTCGATTGTAAAGGGCTAGAAAAGCAAACAGTTCCAGAAACAATCCTCCGCTCAGGAGGATTCGAGCCAGCCAGGGATTTTCGATCAACCATGTTGCCACTTTCAAGCGATGCTCATAAGCCCCATCGATTTCCAGATATTCGTAGTATTTTTGAGCATTGGTCTTCAACAACTCAACTGCGATATCAGGACTGTTCCAAGCCCACATTCCTTTCGTGCGAATGACTTTAATCACTCCTGCGATTACGTAAACGGCTGCAATTGCTTGGAGGGAGTAATGGATTGCCAGGTCCGACAGCTTGTGTTTGAGCGGGGCTTCGCTTCTTCGGATCGCGCCCCAAAGGAATACGACCCACTGAGCTAGAAGAACCAGTGATATGACTTGGATCGAGTGCGTTTGAGATCCCTGTGAATTATAAAGCGTCAGAACCAGGATGTGAAAAATCGTTGCGAACCCCAAACTGAACGGCATAGCAACACCCGTCACATAGAGAAGCAGGCCAGCCATCGTGAGCCAGTAACCGGATTGGTAGACTGTGGCGTTGGAGAGAAAGGTCAGATCAATCAGATTTGCAATCCCACTGGGGTTCGGTTGAGCGGTCAGCTCTCCCATTTGTCCAACATTTGGTAATGTTACAACGACCATGACAGCCAAACCAATTCGCATCACCAGCGTCTCGATCTTGCCGCGAACTTGAACCTGATAGCCGGAAGTTTTCACTTCAAAATCCTCCGTTCTGCGATGGTTCGCTTTGTTTCTTTCAGCTCATTGCCTTCCCTGCGGATATCGACACGCACTAACTTCAGGACTTCGGGTTTATTGCGCGTCCAGTGGCCCCGCTTTTCTCCTCTAGGGAGTAAATAATCGATCAAATCCTGCCCACACTGTTCCTGACCTGCGGTGTCGACTTCCGAAGCTTTGATTCTTTTCCCGGTTTTCTCCGAAAGACTTTCCGCCAATGGAGTGAGAAAACTGTGATATTTTTTCTTCATGTTCGACATCGCAATGCCGAAATACAGTTTTCCTTTTAGTGGTTCATCATCGCCGTTTGCCAGGTAGAAGTAATGCGATTCCGGCTCGATGCTGGAATACATTGGGAAGTGTGAAAACGGATATGACTCTTTAACAATTAAAGAAAAAACGACAATAAACCACATTGCGAAGAGTGGTTTCTTTGCCCATTGCTTTAAAAATGTAGGGAGCTTCATTCGCTTTGCTGAATTTCTTCACAATAGGCCGCGATCGCCCGCTTATATTCCCCGGCGATGTCAGCATGAGGATTAGCGAAAGGTGGAACAAACCACGGGTAACCTCCGACAACGTCGTGGATGACGCGAATTTGCCCATCACACTCCTTACCGGCGCCGATTCCGATGGTTGGAATCTCAATCGCGTTGGTGATTCTGGTCGCCACTGACGGAACGATGCTTTCCAGTACGATCGCTCCGGCGCCGGCATCCTGTAATTTCCGGGCAGACTCGACCAGTAGATCCGCTTCAGATTCGGATTTGCCCTTCTTTTTGTAGCCACCTTCTTCTACTACCCGTTGAGGCAGCATACCGATGTGGGCCATCAGAGGAACTCCGGCCCGGGTGAGTGCGTCGACTTTTCCGATTTGCCCAATGCCACCTTCCAACTTCACAGCATCTGCGCCCGCTTCAATCAGTAGCCTGCCATTTTCTACCGCCATTTCTGGCGTCTCGTAGGTGTGATAAGGCAGGTCGGCCACCACGATGGAACGCTCGACTCCCCGGGACACCATTTGAGTGTGGTAAATCATATGCTCCAACTTCACTCCGGTCGTATCCGGTAAGCCAGCGACAACCATTCCAACTGAGTCACCTACGAGAATGAGATCAATGCCGCATTCATCACAAAATCTGGCTGTGGGATAGTCATAAGCCGTGAGCGATGAAATAATGCGGCCGCTTTTTTTCACTGCAAGGAGTGGAGTGAACGGGGATGGGGAAGTCGTAGAGTTGATATCCAGAAAGAACTCGGGTGCGACAAAAAGTCAAAACGCTCCTTCAACGAAAAGGAGCATTGTTTCCGTTAATCGTTCGAAAGGAAGTTCACTCCGCAGTCATCCGGATACCAAACATGGTCCAGCCACAGACCGTTTGGACGGGCCGTTGGGCCGGAGCGATCGCGGTCACCCGATTCCAGAATACCAGCCATTTCCTCAGGCGGAAGTCGACCATCACCGATCTTCTGCAGAGTTCCGGCGACTCTGCGGACCATTTGTTTCAGAAAACCGGAGCCGACAAGACGAATTCGGATTAGAGAGTGGGTGCCCCCGGCGGTGGAACATCCCGGTAGCGGGATAGCGTCTTCAGATACTTCAGCTTCGAACACTTCCCGGACAGTGGACGACACCTGTGCTCCCGCTCCGCAAAAGGCGGCAAAATCATGTCGCCCGATTAGAAATTGCAGAGCTTCGTGCATCTTCTCAACGTTGAGAGTGCGTCGACTCCACGCTGTATAGTTTTTGAGGTGCGGCAGGTTTGCCGGGCCTTGTTGATAGAAATAGCTGTATTGTTTTCGAACGGCGTGTCGTGCGCTGAAGCCCTCCGTAGCTGGACTTAGTGACAAAATTCGAATGGTATTCGGTAGTCGGTCGTTTAATCCCGCGAGGAGGTTTCCCGGGGGCACACTTGTTAGTGATTGATCGAGATCAAAATGCGCGACCTGCCCACTTGCATGAACTCCAGCATCAGTTCGGCCACTCGAAGAAACTGTTACAACAACTCCGCACAGTTCCCGAATTGCCTCAACCAGCGCTCCCTCAATCGAAGGTTTAGAGTTCTCGTGTTTACCCACACCGCGTTGGATTTGCCACCCGCAGTAGTCAGTGCCGTCATAGGCAAGATGAATGGCGTATCGCGTTTTCATGAGAGCTAGGGAAGGGGAGTGGCGGGGTTAAGCGAAGCCGAACGCTACTTCGTTATGAGCGCCTTTCATTTGATTTTGCGCTCGCAGATCCTATCGATGCGCATGGAAACAACGGTTGGGCCATCAGGAGCAGAATGTTACCGAATTCAACATGAAAGCGGATCTGAAGTTGTCATCGCGCAGTTGGGTGGGCATATCATTTCCTGGAAAACAGCTGACGGGATTGAACGCTTTTATTTGAGTGACCTCGCTGAATTTAAGGAAGGGAACGCCATACGTGGCGGAGTTCCAGTTATCTTCCCGCAATTCAATGCCAATGGTCCCTTGGGAAGACACGGCTTTGCAAGAAAAGCTGTTTGGACTCCAGACTACGAAGAAAATGCGGTGAAACTTTGTTCAAGTGCTGCGACTCGTGCCGAATGGCCGCACGATTTTGAGATCGCGATCAGTGTAGAGCTTTCAGCCTCCACTTTGAAAGCCATTTTCACGGTCCGGAATACGGGGGAGTCTCCATTTCCTTTTCAGGCGGCCCTTCACTCGTATTTCAAAGTCGGAGACGTCACTTCGAGCGCGGTAAAGGGACTTGAAGGTCTCGAGTTCAGCAACGAAGTCACCGGAAACTGCGAAACAGCAGCCGAAGAATCTTCCGGAATCCTGTTTGGATCTGAAGTTGATCGCAGCTATCGGGATTCAGCCACCCGGTCACAAACCATTACCGAGGATGGGGCTCCCATCTGCGAAATCGACAACGTCAATTTTCCGGATGTTGTTGTTTGGAATCCCGGCCCGAATCATGGAATCGGCGATCTCTCTCAACATGGTTGGAAAGATTTCATCTGTGTTGAAGCTGCCCAGGTTCAGAGTGGGAGCCCTCTGGACCCCGGAGACACCTGGCGAGGTGAACAGAAGATTTCGGTCTTGGGCTAATCGCGCTCGACCGTTTGCAGTGGCCGGAAGTTTAGGACTCAGACAATTTCACTACGATCGCTCTCGATCATTGATTCAAAATGTCGAGGCTGCCCGGGGTATGTCGGTAAGTTGGCTTCATTCGTAACTTTTTTCAAAAAGTTCATCACCTGCGGGAGGTCGATTGGAAATGAATGTTGAGAGCATTCCGCTCGCTTCAACAATCAAACCATTCCTACCCTACATGACACCTTCAAACAACCAGCCTCCGCCACTCGACCCGCCGTATGTCGGTATTCCACCCGCACTCCCAAGATCAACGGCCGCACCTGCAAAGCCGCCGATCAGCCTCAAATTTCTGAAAATATCAGGACTGTTGTTGGCTGCCTTGATCCTGATAATAAATGCGGCTGGTGCGATCTTAAGCGGGGCGACAAAGAACATTGACGCAAACATCCCTTTGAGCGAGCGGGCTTTGGAGAAGATGTACGAAACCGACAAAGTTCTATCAGGATTCAATACCTTCTTCTGGATCGTAATCCTGATGCTTTTGTGCGCGGCTACCATCTCGCTGTGGAAAAAAGGAAATCTGGCCCGGACCTTGAACAATATCTACGGCGTCGGAGGATTGGTCTGTGTGACGATCATTGTGATCATCTACGGAATCTCAATTCCGATCTTCGACAATTTGCTCAACAGTGCCGTCGAAAATGAGCCCTTCGGTTACCTCGTCGAGTCCGTAGCCAGAGGTGGAGGAAAAACGAGTATCGACCAACTCAGGGAATTCGTCTATGGTTTCACCGCCTTTTCAGTGGGCGTAACCTTACTCTTTGGCCTTCATCCTTTGCTGACTCTTGCAATCGTAAATCGCAAGCGTGTCGTCGAACACCTTCAAGCCAAGTAGTCCCTGATTGGAGTTCGACTAAACCAAACCGACGAACAGGAGCGAAATTGAGAACGGGCGCGCTACTTCGCGCCCGCCATCATTGCCTCTTTCGCACGATTGGCTTCGTCATCTTCGCGAACTCCGTTGTTCACTTCGAATTCACGACACCAACCTTTGATCTCAAGGTCGTTGAAGATTTTGCCCATGACCCGGCGAAGCAACCCTTTCAGGTTCTCGTTCTTCAAATCCTGCAAACTGCGAACAGCTTGTTCCTTGTAAGTTTCGAGCAACAGCATGCACTTCTCATCAGCACCGAGGTCGTGAGCGAGCTTACGGATTTTGTGAATAGCGATGCCTTCCAAATCTTCGTGGCTCCACAATGCGCTGAGCAATTCTTTGTCATCACCCTTGGCACGCTCTTTGGCGAGAGCGAGAAGAATCGATGGTCGCATTTGTTCGAGCTGGTTGTCACCGGCATCTTCGCCGAGGTCATCCATGTCATCGCGGATCTGATAGGCGATCCCTAAATTCTCTGAATACTCAGCCAAAACCTCGCCAACGTCCCCAAGCTTGCCGGCGTAGCTGGCTCCCAGCTTGAGCGCAACTTCGAAAGCAGGGGCTGTCTTCTGACGAAAGATTTCCAAAACCTGTTTGGACTTCAGGGGCTGCGGATTCCTGGCCCACAATAATTCTGCCCCCTGTCCACGGCACAACTCACGCTGCCCTTCGGCTGAAACCATCAACATCTCGGCTTTCTGTTCGGCGGAGATACCGGTTGCCTCGCCAATGAGGCGGTAGCCCTCGCCAATCAATAGATCACCGGCGTTCAAAGCGACAGCCACCCCGTGCTCCATGTGCAAAGTCGGCTGATCGTAGCGACCGTGATCTTCGTCCTCAATATCATCATGAATGAGGCTGGCTTTGTGGAAACACTCCACTGCAAGAGCGATCTTCTTAATGTCATCAGGGATAGGCTCTCCCTTGTCGTCACGCAGTGCCTGAAAGGCAGCGACCGTAAGGAAAGGACGCCAGCGCTTGCCGTCACGGCCAAGCCATTCGCGGGCAATCCGTTCCTGTTCTCCGACGGCGTCACCCATCACTTCGTCAATTGCTTCAGCGGAAAACCAATCGCGGATATCTTCGTGCAGCGCATTCAGATTGAGACGACGTGTTTTGTCATCACTGGTCAGGTGCAGGTATTCCCACACCCAATCGATGTCGACAGTGGTGTTGATGCAGTCATCCTGCAAAAGCGGAACTGCGATGGATGGAATCGCGGCAGCTTCCACATATGGGAAGGTCCGTTCAAGCACGGGAAGGCATGAAATTCCGACAATTGCTTCGATCTGCCCGGTCTGAATCAGGGACATCACGATAGCGGAACCTTCAGCAACCAGGACTGCATAGCCAAGGCGCTCTGCTTCATTTTGGAAATCCTGAATCGAACAAAGACCACATTGCTTGCAAAGCAGACCGAACTCATCAAATGGAGCCGGGCATTTGTCCTCAACCCGGAGGCATTTGGGCATTAGCAACAGACGGCGTTCGTAGGGGATCGCCGCGAGCGTCTCGCGCCACATCTCGTTGTTGAGGCAGACGGCGGTGTAATGAAGATAGATCTCGTCCATCTTGAGGTCCGCCAGAACCTTGCGGGCATGGACATCCAATTCATCGATGGGCATCGGAGGAACCGGGTTCTCCTTTTCAATGTATTCCCGGATGTGAGCGAGGACCCGATCACGTTCGATTTTCGTCTGCGGAATATTCTTTTTCGGCGGTCTGAATTTCGTGACCGTCATGGGCACTGGTTTCGGGACTTTGATCGTCGGGATTGCTTCGGCGGGTGCCGTGGAAGCTTCAGCTGGGGGGACGGACATGACGTAGGATTCTTCGAAGGAAAAGTCGGAAATTCTAACACAAGTTTCACGATCCAACAGGGTTGGTTCAACGAATCAACAGGGTCTGATCGTGGGATGCACTTGAATTAATTGATACGGTGTCTCAATTGAAACCCCGTTCAAGGGAAACCGATCCGTGATGATGGGAGAAAAAGTTTGTAAACAGCCACGGAGTTGGGGATCACGAACCTGGATTTGCCGGCGGCAGGAAAGTGCGGGTTCTATTTCCATAGTTGGTGCTTTTTGTGTTAGGAATCCGACATGCGGGAAATTCACGAAATCGATAAGCTTGAGGACTACCTTGAGAGAAATCATCAATTGAGGGATTGCGTGGTCCAGGGATTGGATCTCGGTGAGGTGACGGCCGACTGGGAGCAAACGAGATTCGAAGGTTCCGTCTTTTTGGGATGCACCTTTCCATCGCTGGCATTTCAGGAACGTCTTCGGGAAGGCGGGGCCCTTATATTTCCACGGCTCCCCCGGTTACCATTCAAACCTTATCGACCGACTTTGTATACGCGGGAAGAACTCGCCGAGGGGGAATTGGATTTCGAAATATACACGCACTTTGAGAACCATGGCCGGCACAAGCCAAATTTGCTCGAGGCATTGGCGCAACGACTTCATGACCATTCAATTGATGACGCTTTACACGATCTGCTGGACGGGCGGACTGATGGTGGCGGGGCTAAGAAGATCGTAGCCATCATGGGAGGTCACGGAACTCCGAGGACGGATCCGTTTTTTGAAAAGGTGGCGCTGGTTGCTCGCGAATTGACGCGACTCGGATACTTCGTCGCGTCCGGCGGTGGCCCCGGAATGATGGAGGCGGCGAACCTCGGTGCATGGATGGCCACTTACAGAGATGAAGACTTAGGCAAGGCGCTTGAAATCATGAAGCCGGCCCCTGTTTATACACATGCAGACTATCAACAAACTGCTCTGAGAGTGGTGGATGAATATCCCGAGGGTGCGGCGTCTGTGGCGATTCCAACATGGTTTTACGGGCATGAACCCAGCAATCAGTTCTCGAAGTGGATTGCAAAATACTTTTCAAATTCACTCCGCGAGGATGGTTTGCTGGCCATTGCCAAATACGGGGTAATCTATTCCCCGGGGAGCGCCGGAACAACCCAGGAAATATTTATGGATGCCGCGCAAAACCATTACGGGACTTTCGAATTTGTCAGCCCAATGATTTTCCTCGGGCGGAAGCGCTATGATGAGGAAACCGGGCTGTTTTCCACTCTGAAGAAGCTGTCTGCCGGCCGGCAATTCGGTGAGATGCTGGGACTTTCGGATGATCCCGCTGAAATTGTGAAGATGATCGTCGAGAACCCTCCGGTGAAATACGAGGAGTAAATCCCGCTCGTTACAAGGCCAGCAAGTCGCGTGTTGCTGAAGAGATGCTCTGGCAAGTCGGGCGGTGGGCTTTCCACAAATTAGGATGGTAGGGAATCGGTGTGTCCTTTGAGTTCAGCCGTTTAGGCGGGGCGTCAAGAAGGTGGAAGCCTTCTGATACAACACGTGATATCACCTCAGAGTTGAGGCCTCCCCAGGGAAAGCCTTCACAAACGGAGAGCAGTCGGCCGGTTCTGGCGACAGAGGCAAGAATGGTATCGGTGTCGATTGGTTTTGCGGTCCGGAGATCGACGACCTCGATTTCCCAGCCTTGCTCTGCGAGTTCGCGGGCGCTTTTTAGAGCTTCATGGACCATTGCGGAGTTCGCAACGACCGTGGCGTGTCGCCCCTTACGGGCAATGCGGGCTTTGCCGACCGGTAGGTTTTCGGTGGGAAGCGCGTCAGCTTTGAGGTGGTAATAGAGGAATTTATGCTCACAAAAGATGACCGGATCATCGATCGCAATTGCTTCCAAAAGCATTGAGTAGGCATCTTCCACAGTTGCCGGAGTCATCACAATGATGCCGGGGTAGTGGGCGTAGATCGATTCCATCGACTGACTGTGAAACGGGCCGGAGCCTTCGGTGCCGCCGGAGGGGAGCCTCACGGTGATGGGGCAGGGGACTCCTGTTCTCCAGAAGTGTGTCGCTGCCTGATTGACGATCTGATTGAATGCGATGGAGGAAAAGTCAGCGAACTGCATCTCAACAATCGGTCGCATACCTTCAATGGCCGCGCCGATCGCGGATCCGATCATGGCATCTTCACTGATTGGGGCATCGATGACCCGGCCGGGGAATTTCTCGGCGAGATTTTTTGTCGCCTTAAAGGCTCCGCCGAACTCTGCGACGTCCTGGCCATAGATATACACAGACTCATCATCGGCCAAGGCCTTTGATTGAGCTTCGCGGATTGCTTCGAGATAAGTGATTGCCATTCGCTGAAAGTTGGGGCGGAATGTGAACCGTTCAGCCGGAGTTCGCAACTGCGGTTCGAGTGTGCTACCCATTTTGCCATTTTACCATCTTGAAACGTCGACTTTTATCCGGAACTAATCCTGAGATCACGATCTCAAGCCTTGGGCTTGGTACCGTGAAGTTCGGGCGCAACGCACAGGTGAAATACCCGGAACCCTTTGACCTGCCATCGGACAAGGAAGTGTTAAATCTGCTTGAAGTTGCTCAGAGTCACGGGATTAACCTCCTTGATACCGCTCCAGCGTATGGGATCAGTGAAGAGCGAATCGGCAGTCTGTTGACGCCAGCTGAACGGGAGAACTGGGCGATTGTCTCAAAAGCGGGCGAGGAATTTATCAATGGGGAATCAGTCTTCGATTTTTCAAAAGAAGCTGTTACAGCCAGCGTTGAGCGCACCTTAAGCCGCTTAAAGACTGACCGCGTGGAAGCGGTATTACTGCATTCCAACGGTGATGACGTGGAGATCCTCAATAATACCGGAGCGGTTGAAGCGTTGTTTACTCTGAAAGAGGCAGGAAAGCTGCGGGCCATCGGTATTTCCACCAAAACAGTGGAAGGGGGGCAATTGGCGCAAGAGCTGGGAATGGATGCGGTGATGGCGACTTACAATCCCTGGCACACTGAAGAAGAAGCCGTTCTTGATTCTGCTGTAACAGCTGGGAAAACAGTCTTCCTGAAAAAGGCATTCGGTAGCGGTTGGTTCGGGAGTGAGGATTCCGGCGAAGATCCGGTTTACGCGGCGTTTGATTTTATCTTCAAGCATCCAGGAGCAACGTCGGTAATCGCCGGGACCATCAATCCGGAGCACTTGAAGGCGAATTGTGAAGCGATGTTGAGAGTGGAGGCGGATCATTCAAATGCTTGTTAGGCGACTGACAGATGATCTGATGTTGTAAAATCGGATGGTTGATGCTCCTCTTCACGGCATTATGAAAGCAGCAATCACCATTGATCCGAGGGATGATCTCGCCGTAGCGCTCCGCGACCTGTCGGCTGGCGAAGCTGTTGATGTGAACGGGGAGACGATCACGATTTTGGAGGAAATTGAGGCAAAGCAGAAGTTCGCCACTCACGATTTTGCGATTGGTGACCGGGCCACGCAATATGGAGTGACGGTGGGAAAGGCGACCCAGCCGATTGAGCGCGGCGGTTTGATCTCTACTGCGAATCTGGTTCACGATGCTCACGGCTATTCGCTGGAAGACCGAAAGGCGGTGTCATGGGAAGCTCCTGACGTGTCTCATCTGGAGTCGATGACTTTTGATGGATTCCACCGAGAAAACGGCTCCGTAGGCACGGGGAATTACTGGATCGTGATTCCAATGGTCTTTTGTGAGAACCGAAATGTGGAGGTGATGCGCGAGGCGCTTATCAAGCCATTCGGCTACGGGGCGACATCACATTACGAAAGCCTCGGTCAGAAGATTTCCATGTTGTGCAAAAGCGGGGCGGATGCCGATGCGATTCGCGCGTTTTCATCTCAAGGTGAAGATGGCGCCAGCGCTGAGCAGATTTTTCCCAATGTCGATGGCGTTAAGTTCTTAACTCATGGCCTGGGATGCGGAGGCACCCGTGGGGATTCAACGGCTTTGTGTTCTTTGTTAGCTGGGTATGCAACGCATCCCAACGTGGCCGGGACTACCGTGCTGAGCCTTGGATGTCAGAATGCAGAAGTCGCAACACTGCAGACAGAGATAGCGAAGCGTGACCCGAATTATTCCAAGCCGCTTCACATTTTTGTTCAACAAGAGTGGGAGTCTGAGCGTGAGATGATGGAGGCGGCCATTCGCGATACCGTGGCTGGAATGGCGGAAGCAAATCAACTTGAGCGAAAGCCAGCTCCATTGTCCAAATTGATTTTCGGCGCTGAGTGTGGTGGCAGTGATGGCTTTTCAGGTGTTTCAGCCAATCCCACTGTGGGGCGGGTCTCAGATCTGCTGGTAGCCCTTGGGGGCAGCGTAATTTTATCCGAATTCCCCGAGCTGTGTGGTGTTGAGCAGGAGCTGGTGAACCGCTGTGTCAGTGACGAAGTCGCCCGGGACTTTACGGCGCTGATGGACTCCTACAATCGGGCAGCTGAAGCTGTGGGCGCAAAGCTTTCTGAAAACCCGAGCCCCGGAAACATTCGGGATGGATTGATCACGGATGCGATCAAGTCAGCTGGCGCAGCCAAGAAGGGGGGCACATCGCCGGTAACAGCAGCGTTTGATTATCCCGAATGGGTCCGGACCGCCGGGTTGAATCTGATGAATACGCCGGGAAATGATGTCGAATCGACAACGGCGATGGCTGGAGCCCACGCAAATGTGATCGTTTTCACGACCGGGCTCGGAACGCCGACCGGGAATCCTGTCACGCCAGTTATCAAGATTGCGTCAAACACGAAGCTTGCTGAATCGATGAGCGACATTATCGATTTTGATTGCGGGCCGATCATCCGAGGTGAAACCGGGATTGAAGAATTGGCGGAAACCTTGCTTCAGTTGGTCATCGATGTGGCTTCCGGCCGAAGAAAAACCAAGGCTCAGATTCTCGGCCAGGATGATTTTCTGCCCTGGAAACGAGGCGTGTCTCTCTAGAATCAAATGTAGGTGACAACGTCGCTATGCTCGAACCTCACTTTCGGCAGCGATGCGTATTTGTCATCACTGGCACGATATCCCGCAGGACAGAGCACCGAGGCTGAAAGATTCAGGTCTTTGAGCCCCAGAATCTCATCGTATTTTTCGGCGACAAATCCTTCCATGGGGCACGTATCAATCCCAAGCAGGGCGGCGGAGGTCATGAACTGGCCCAGAGCAATGTAGGTTTGAAGTTTTGCCCAGTTCATAGTTTGGGCGGCATCCATGCGGGCAATGAACCCGGCCATCATATCCCGATAAGGACCGCTTTGTCCTTTTTGATCCCGAACGTCTTCCGTTCGTTCAATGAATTCATCGACGCGCTCGTCACCCATGTCTGTTTTCAGCGCAACGACAAGCAAGTGCGAAGCATCAGCAACCTGACGTTGATTCCACGAATGCGACACCAGCTCCTCACGAATTGCGGAATCACGCACCACAACGAACTTCCAGGGTTGCAATCCGAATGAGGATGGAGTGAGCACCAAGGATTCCTCCAGCGCAGACCAGGTCTCATCGGGAATCTTTCTTTCAGGATCAAAAGCTTTGGTCGCGTAGCGCCAATTGAGAGCTTGGATGAGTTGGTCGGGCGAGATTTGAGACATGGTTGAAGAAGATTGCGATGAAATGTGATGAGTCAAGAAGCAGCATTCGAGAGAGGCTCAAAGGGAGCGAGCGCATCGAAAAAGCGGGGGACGGGCTTTGTTGGTTTCGCGAGGCTGTGAAGTCGATTTATCAGAAAATACGATAAGTAATGCAACGGCTAAAAACCCGGTGCGCACGATCACTTCAAATTGGAACGACCGAATTATCCGGCCGAAGATGGGTGCGCGAAATCGGTATTACCGAATTCCGCGTAATTTGGTAGTGCCGATTTCGTGTGACTACATTCGGCCGCAGCCGAAGTAAATGTTTGAAATTGTAACGGTCTTCGGCTGCGTATTTTGGTGGCCCCGATTTCGTGCATGCGGCTTCGGCTGCGGCCGGGATGACTGTTCGAGATTGTAATGACCTTCTGCTGTGTATTTTGGTCATTACAATTTCGTGCGTACTGATTTTGAGCCTGCGCGCATTGCAAGATGATCAGAGAAAGTGAAATTCGAGGGGTGCTCCATGTGACCAGCAAGAGAAGGGCAACTGAAACTCCGGCACTTGCAATGGAAAGGTGAGCAGCACCCCAAGCCAGGCAATATTCACAACAGCTCAAAATCAGCGGCACTCTATTTTGTATTACATGTATTGTGAGTAGTTATGAGTATGCAGGGTAAATTGAATGCATTGCCAGGAAAGCAAAGGCAAACACATGGATTTGCGAAAAAAAGATCTACCGTAGTTTATCACTGGAGCGTTTGATGCTGAAACAGTTCGCAGACAATCGCGTCTGATTATCATATCCATTTAATTCCTGTGTGGGACCAACTTTCAGAAAGACCTAAAACAAAAAACCGTAAACGTTCCAGAGTGCGAATTCTCAAGCGTCTGAAACGTTTGGTCATTGTCGTAACCAGCTTCATTCTCATTGTTGGAGGTCTGGGCTATTTATTTCGCGAGCCTATTCAGGCTGAGATGAAATCACAGTTGGAGGTGCAGTTGGAAAAGAATGGGATTCACGCCAATTATGTGACTCGGGATTTCAATCTGTGGCGCGGACTCATTCTCAGCGATGTGGCAATTTTTGAGTCTGAACGCAAGGAGCGTCCAGTTCTAAACCTTAGCGGTATCGGAGTCGCTTATAATCTCCTGGACCTGATCTTCTCTGGTGGCACTTCAGCAGTTCGGCTCTCGATGGAAAACTCAACCGTTTCATTGTGGGAAAATCATACTGAATACACGATTTCAGGAATCAATACGGAGATGTCTCTCGGGAGGAATCGGGTCAATGTCGAGGAATTTTCGGCCATTTACGGAGACTTAAACCTCAACATCAAGGCGCGCGTTGATTTCGCAAAGATTGAAGAGGAAAAGCGGCGGAACAGGAAGCAAAAGGACGGAGATAAAAAGGAACCTGACGAAAAGAAGAAATCGAAAAAGAAAGGTATCGATGTCCAACCAGCGATCGACATCTTAAAGCAGATTCCAAACACGCCTGACGGCCGGATGAATGTGGCATTGGCGTATGATTTCTCAGGAAATGCGCGGTCTCCCAAAATCAGCGGCCAGGTCTCGGGAGTAAATATCCGTTGGAAAGAAATTACGGTGGACCGTCTCCGGATGGCAGTGAACAGCCGGAGTGTTGGTAAACACGAGACTCGGATTCAAATCCCTCAAGCTGAGTTTTCGATTGGTGATCGGGAGTTCTCGGTCAAAGGAGAATATGACCCTGTAGGCAAGACTGTTCGACTGGATACGTTGGAGTCGTCAATTCATTTGAAGCCGATTGTCGCCGCCGTGATGTCCAGCGGCGCTTCTGAAACCTCCGATGACAAAACAACGCCATTCCCGGACCTCCCGGATCATCGCATTTCGGCAACTGGAGTCATTGACGTTGAGGAACCTCTGAACAGTGAGATTCAAGGCAACTTTGAACTGCTTTCGCCCAGTTCCATTCCGCTCAAGGACGGAAACAGCATTCGCTTAAATACCGCGAATTTAGTCTTCCAACTCGATAACCGGACCCTCAAAGCATTGAAAATTGACGCTGGAATTGGCCCGGCTGGCAATCCAATTTCAGTAGGAGGCGCCGCCAGCGTTTCGTTTGGCGAAGATGACAAAGCCAGCCAAATTGGTCTTGAAGGATTTCTCATTTCCCAGGGAACAGGCAGCCTTGCCGTCATTGGTGATATTTCCCTGAGTGAAGGAAGAATGGAACTCAAGCAGGCGCGTTCGGATCTCGATTTCGTCAAGGTGCTGACAGATCTGGGCTTGGGTAATCCGTTGAAGAACATCGCATATTCATCACCTCCCAGGGCGGACATATCAGGAACGCTTTCATTTGAAAGACCGTCCGAAAATGACCTTCATGGCTCATTCTCTGTTCCGGGGGAAGTGCTCATTGAGGTGCCGGAAGGTCGCAAACCTCTAAAACTTAATAAAGTCAACGTAGCGGCGTTCACATACACAGGAACAGAGATCAACCTTCAGAACGCAGCTTTCGAGATCGGTGAGAAAACAACGACAGCTCTGAATGTTTCTGTCGATTTGAAATTCGAAGAGCTTCCGGACGAGGAAGAGGCCGGTCTTAAATTGACCAGTTTGATATTTGAACCAATCGCGGCTCAACGGGATGGTGGTGAACTCTACGCTGAAGGAAAATTTGATCCGGTTGAGAAGAAACTGTCTTTGAAGCGAGTTGAGTCGAGTCTCGACTTAATGGCTGTGCTTGGGGAATTTGGTGTTCCTGATGCACTGGCGGGCAAGGTGTCATTCCCCTCCCCCCCGACTATAGCGGTCATGGGCGAAATCCCATTTGAAGATCCATCAGGAATTTCACTAAAGGGATCAATCAGTTCCGGAGCAGGAATTTCGGTGGCGATTGGGGCTGACCGGTTCCTGACTGTGCATGAGTTTGAGATCCTCGAGTTCATTTTCCGGGATTCGAGTATTTCCATTCCGCAAATTCTCGCCAGAGCAGGTCCAAGTGGTTCGGAGTTGACCGTTGATGCTGCCGTGGAAATGACAATTGGAACAGAGGCTGAACTTAACATTGGCAAAGCCATTGTGACTCGAAATGATCGAAGGCTTGAATTGAAAGCGTCGATGCCTCTGCCGGTCACTCAAGTCAACCTGACTCAACTAGATTCGAATCTTGATGTTCTGGCGGCGATGGCAGACTTCGGGATTGGAGATCCCACAGGTGGTAAAGTGAGATTTAATGAACCTCCGCTTATCTCAGCACAGGCAACTATTGATCTGACGAATCCTGAGATGACAACCGGTGTCGGAACAATTGAGATTCCGGCCGGGTTTACTGTTGCAGTCGATAAAGATCGATCCATTGCAGTTCGCGATTTCAAAGCTGGAGAGTGCAGGATCGTTGGGCGCGGCATGACTATGGAAGGTCTGAATGCCATTATTGATGCTGGCAACACGCCGATCGCAATCAACTCAGATTTGGGACTTCAAACCTATCCAGACAAAGAATCGATCTTGGGGATCAAAAAACTCAATATCACCCGTGAGCAGGGAGTCGTCGATTTTGTGGGAGCGATCCCGCTGGGAAGTAACAAGATTGTTATCACCAGTCTCACATCGACGATTGACCCAATCGGAACTCTGATAGACTTGGGGATCGGAGATCCGACTCAAGGAAGGGTTGCTTTTAAAGGTGCGCCCACTATCACCGGGAGTGGCGAAGTTGCTTTTGGCGATGTGTTGCAAAACAGCATGCTCCAGGGAGAAATTAAGGCTCCTGAAGGAGCAACGATTCGTATTGATGAGAGTCAGGCTCTCGAGCTATCCAGTTTTGAGACGACTTATGGAATTGGAAATGGTGGTGTCGCCACACCGAAACTGGTCGCTCAGACGATGGGGGGAACGATTCAGGCCAACACGCTTCTGAGGCCGCTGGCAAGCCCGTTGCAGTTCGAGGTTGCCGTTCGGTTGACCGACATAAGACTGGAAGAGCTTACGGGATTTTTTGACGCAGGGAGTGAGCGGACCGGCCTGGTGTCAGGGGAATTTCGAGGAGGAGGTCAGGCTACCCTTGAGGGCGTTCAAGGTGTAGGATCGGTCCAGGTCGAAGAAGCGAGATTGACGCAATTGACTTTGTTCAAGGGGCTTCGCCCTCTCTTGATGGCGATTAATCTTGGAGAATGGAAATCCGAAGATTTGGGCGCCGAAATCACAGCTAATTTCGCTCTTAACCGTGGCGTGCTCGGCAGTGAAGACATCGAACTTCTGGGGGACTATTACCGCATCAAATCAAAGATGAATATTGATTTTCTGAAGAAGAATATGAACGCTCAGGGAGCGGTGTCTACAACTGGAGCCACTCGGGTGGTTACCGAAATCGTCGGCAAGATTCTGGAAGTGGAAGCTGATGGGCCCTTTGATGATATCAACTGGAAATTGAAGAATGCCCCTGGAATTGGGAGCCTTAAGGACCTCACTTCACTCTCCGGAGATTTACTGAAAAACACGCTCACTGGCGCTGCTCAGCCTGGAAAACTTATCCAGAACGCGGGGAATGTTGCTAAAGACACGCTGGGAAACGCCGGGAGGCTCACCTCGGATATCGGCAAAAAAATTCTCGGGATTGGGAAAAAGAAGGATCCGGCTCCCACCGAAGAAGTCGAGGAACAGGTCGCACCTCCCGCTCCGACTTCCGCAGAGTGACGGGAGGAACAGTGTGGTGCGCGCCCCGGCTATCAGATGTCACAGACCTGAGCTGCGTGTCGCAACGCGGCTTCAGGATCATCCCAGTTAGGTATGAATTCCTGTGCTACGAAACCTTTGTATCCAGTATCAAGAATGGCCTGCATGATCGGTGGGTAGTTGATTTCCTGACTGTCATCAAGCTCTCCTCGCCCCGGGTTGCCCGCGGTATGATAGTGACCGATGATATCTTTATACTGACCGATACGGCGAATGACATCTCCGTTCATGACGGAGACGTGATAAATATCGAATAAAAGCTTAAAGTTCTCAGACCCGACCTCTTTGATAAGTTCAGCGCAAAAGTCGACATCGTCCCCGAAGTAGCCCGGGTGTCCTTTCATAGGGTGAGAGCTGTCACGCGAATTGAGGTGCTCAAGAACAAGTGTCTTCTTATGTTTCTCGGCGTATGGGACAACTTCTTTCCAGGTTTCCACACAACGCTTAGCGGCCTCTTCATCGTCCATCCCTTCATACCGCATCCCGGTAAATGTGATCACACTTGGGCAATCAAATTCCACTGCGGCATCAATAGCGTCTTTCAGCCCCGTCACGACTTCGTCATGGAATTTCGGATTGCACGGGCCGTTTTTAAATCCGTGCCCCCCGCTCACCAGCGAGATCTCTAATCCCATTTTCCGGACATCGGGATACAGATCACGTGAAATTCCTTCCATCGCGACTAAACCAATATCTTTGCAAAGCTGAGCGAGGATCAGCGTGTTCTTTTTGGCGTCTTCTTTATCGAACTGCTTGTTAAAACACCATCCCATAATGGATTGCCGAATTCTCCCATTCTTGACGACAAAATTCGGATCCATCAAGGCCCGGGGCAGCTGTCCGTTTGAAAGATTTGCCGTTACGCCAAGTGCAGCGAGCGCCGATTTCTGAATGAAAGAGCGGCGGGAGTGGTGAGATTCTATCATGCGGCATTGGAACAGAATCCCCGGGTTCGTTCAAGACAGAATCTCAGTTATCCCGGTTCCCGCCACCACCTTTGCCGCCGAAGCCCTTACCACCGAAACCTTTTCCTCCCGGAGGCCTTCCAAAGCCTCGAGGTTCTTCACCGTTTAATTCGCGAAGCGCCCTTTCCGCTTCCATTTCAGCGCGAAATTCGGTCCGTTCAGCCTCGGTGATCTGGTTGTCTCCATCTTTGTCTGCACGGCTCATAAATTCCCACATGCGCTCAGGCAATTCATCTTTGCCCAAAATCCCGTCTCCATTTTTGTCAACCTCTGCCATAAACTCACGTCGGCGCTCCTCACGAGCTTCGTTGCGTTCTTCTTCAGACATATTTTCCCATTCTTCTCGACGTTTTTGCCACTCTTCTCTGCGTTTTTCTTTTTCTTCTTCTGACATGTTATCCCAATCCCCGCGTCCACCTCTTTGAGAGCGGTCATTTTCCGAAGCGGGAACCACGTTGAGATCATCATTTTCTTTAACAATCTTCTTGGGCGCAGCAATGGTGGGTTTCGGTGCAGCAGTTTCCTCTTCCGGAGATTCGGAGCAACTTGAGCAGATCATTAGGGAAAACACAGATACTCCTGCGATTCCAAACGGCGTTTTAATCAGATTCTTCATAATTGAGGGACACATCAACGTGCTATCGAACAGATGAAATACAGGAAAGTTTCGGCGCGCGTTTCAATTCTCACGAAAAAGTACTGTAAATCCTTCCAAATCTGTCTAAATAGCAGGCAAAGAATTACACATTTTATATTCAAACATGGCTACTAAAGTAGGAATTATCGGCGCTGGCGGGATGGTCAGTTATCACATTGCAGGGTTCAAAAAAGCAGGCGCGGAGGTCATTGCTATTGCAGATATGGTCAAGGAAGCTGCCGATAAGGTGGCTGCCGAACATGACATTCCCAACGCATACGGAAGTGTCGAAGAAATCCTCGCAAATCCCGAGGTCGATGCGATCACGATCATCGTTCCGAACAAATTTCACGCTCCTCTTGCGATTCAGGCAATGGAAGCGGGCAAACATGTGTTTTGTGAAAAACCACCCGCCCTCAACGCGGCCGAAGTGGAGGAAATGATTGCGGTACGCGACAGGACCGGCAAACAGTTGATGTTCAATTTCAACAATCGAGCCAGACCGGAATCACGGGCAATGATGGGAGTGATTGAGACCGGGAAAGCCGGAAAGATCAATTCTGCACAAGCGAAATGGGTTCGGCGCACCGGGATTCCCGGTTTTGGCGGCTGGTTTACAAATAAGGCGCTGTCCGGAGGAGGTCCTATGATTGATTTGCTTCACATGCTTGATCTGGCAATGTATTTCATGGGATGTCCCAAGCCGGCCCATGTAATTGCGTCAACTTTTGATGATTTCATTAAAGACAAGAATTTCAAAGGCCCATGGGGAATTCCGGATAATGCGGAAGGTGTCACTGACGTCGAGGCTGCAGCCCATGGTTTTATTACTTTCGAGACAGGGCAGGCCTTGAGCTTCCAAATATCCTGGGCTGAAATGGTGAAGCGAGAAGAGGTTTCTGTTGTGTTTCAGGGAACTGGAGCCGGTGGAAAGGTCGAGCGTCTTTTTGAAATAGATGGCGATGATGATTCCGCTTTGGATACCTGTGAACTTTATGTTCAGGAAGATGGGAAATCAGTCAATCAGACCATTGAAGTCGAGGATTGTCCCGACATGGGCCGGATTGACTCCGCCGCGAATTTCATCATGGCGATTGAGGGAAGAGCTGAGCCGTTGAACAACGCTGAGCAGGGGCTCAATCTGATGAAGATTATTGACGCCGCCTATGAGTCAGCTGCGACCGGGCAGCCAGTTGCTATTTCTTAAACTCATTCTTGAAATAGAAAAATGAAACGCAAACTACGCATGGGAATGATCGGGGGCGGCCGCGGCGCCTTCATCGGTCAGGTTCACCGGATGGCTGCCAATCTTGATGGCAAAATAGAATTGGTGGCGGGATGTTTTTCTTCGGATCCTGAGAAATCCAAGCTTTCTGGGGAGGATTTTTTTCTCGATCCAAGCCGAGTATACGGGAGCTATCAGGAGATGGCCGAAAAAGAAGCTGCTCGTGAAGACAAGATCGATTTTGTCAGCATCGTAGTGCAAAACCATCTTCATTTTGCTGTAGCGAAGTGTTTCATCGAGGCTGGGTTCAATGTTATTTGCGATAAGCCCATGACATTGACCTATGAGCAGGCAGTCGAATTGCGGGATATTGTTAAGTCAAGTGACCGCATTTTTTGTCTGACTCATAACTACACGGGTTACCCAATGGTGAAAGAGGCCCGGAATATGGTCAAGAATGGTGATTTGGGACGAATTTTGAAGATCGTTGCCGAATACCCTCAAGGTTACGCCGTAGGAGATGTTGAAGGAGATGGGCAGGGAAAAATCAATAACTGGCGATCGGATCCAAATATTGCAGGGATCTCGAATTGTATGGGCGATATTGGAACCCATGCCCACAACTTGATTCGTTATATTACGAATCTCGAAATTTCAGAGATCTGCTCTGATCTGACAGCCTTTATTCCGGGGCGGGAGCTGGATGATGACGGGAACAACCTCGTGAGGTTTGAGGGCGGCGCCAAAGGAATTATTCATGCGTCCCAAATTTCAAATGGCGATGAAAATGCGCTCAACATCAGGATTTACGGCACGAAAGCCAGCCTTGAGTGGCATCAGGAAGATCCCAATGAGCTGATCGTAAAATACGCAAACGCCCCCCGGAAAACCTATCGTCGTGGAAACGACTACATTTCGGCTGCTGCTTCAGAAAACGGTTTTACGCGGACTCCGTTTGCTCATCCGGAAGGATTTATTGAAGCATTTGCAAACATCTATCTCGCAGCAGCTCAGGCCATTTCCGACCAGTTGGAAGGCAATGCCGCGCCTGAATCCGGTTACGATTTTCCAACTGTTGATGATGGCGTTGCAGGATTGGCGTTTATCAAAGCAAGTGTTGAGAGCTCAAACTCTGAGCAAAAATGGGTCAAATTCCCCAAGGTTTAAGCCGGGAATAAATTGCCCCCTGCTCCGCAAACAAGCCTTCAGTTTTTCTAGTAAAGGTTCTCCGTTTTGATAGGATTCAACCATGAAATTGATTTTCCCTGTCTGTATGTTGTTGGCGTTTTCTGCTGATTTTCTAAGTGCAGAAGAGAACTGGCCGCAATTCCGCGGCCCTGAAGGTCGCGGGCATTCCACAGCCAAAGATGTGCCAACTGAATGGTCCGCCGATTCCGTGAAATGGAAAACGGAACTCAAGGGCACTGGCCAGTCTTCACCCGTGAATTGGGGGGATAAACTTTTCCTCACCAGTGCGTCAGATGATGGGAAAACACGTTACGTTTTCTGTCTCGATCGAAAAAGCGGGGATATCCTCTGGGAAAAGTCGGTTAACTGTGACGCTCCGGAAGCAGCTCACAAAATGAATTCACGGGCAACCCCGACGTGCGCCGTAGATTCGGAACTGGTCTTTGCTTTTTTCGGCCCGGGTGGACTTCATTGCTTTGACCACGATGGAAATCTCAAGTGGTCAAAAGATCTCGGCGAATTTCCCGGTAGTTGGGGAGTCGCCGCCTCTCCCATCATATACGGTAACTATGTGATTCAGAACACGGATTCTGAAGGCAGTTCACAGTTGGTCGCTTTCAATAAACAATCGGGTGACCCGGCCTGGGCCACAAAGCGCGAAACAAAGCCTAAAGGTGGTTGGAGTACCCCGGCACTTATCCAGGTGAACGGCAAGCCTCAGCTTGTGTTGAATGGTGAATTTGGAGTGCGGGGATACGATCCGGAATCCGGAAAAGAAATATGGTTTTGCAAAGGGTTCAACGGTCGTGGAGCACCCGTTCCTGACTTCGCAAACGGGATCGTTTACGTGGTAAATGGAAAGCCGGGTGATGTTTATGCTGTCAAACCCGATGGCACGGGTGATGTCACCAACAGTCATATGGTTTGGAACACCAAACGCAAAGCCGGTCGTGACCTCCCCTCACCTGCAGCAGTCGGAGACTATGTTGTCGTTGTTGATATGGGAGCGGTTGGTGCCTGTTTTGACGCCAAAAGCGGAGAGGTGCTTTGGAATGAGCGTATAGGGATGAAGGGTGAGTGCGCTGCATCACCTCTCGTCGCGAACGGGAACGTCTATTTTCAAAACGTCTTTGGAGGTGAAGTTTTTGTCATCAAGCCCGGAGGAACACTGGATGTGATTGCAAAGAACAGCATCGGTGCACCTTCCGATGAAATCTTCAGAGCGACCCTTGCGCCGATTCAGGGGGACTTGTTTGCCCGGTCACTGACGACTGTGTATTGCATCGGAGATTGAACTCGCTTAGAGTTGCGCCGTTCGTGCGCACCGCTCATTGATGTCTCTAATTTCAATCTCTTTAATCTTTGCTTCGTTGGGGAGCGGAGAAGTTCAATCTCATTTTCCTCTTACTGAGGGCGGTATGACCGGCGCCCAACTTGGGCGTGGATTGTTTCTCCTGTTTTTCTTTATTTTCCTGAACGGCTTTTTTGTTGCTGCCGAGTTCGCACTCGTAAAAGTGAGGGAAAGCCAACTTGATCCGGTCGCAGAGGCTGGAAGTAAAGGCGCGCAACTGGGGCAACATATTCTCAAGCATCTCGACCCGTACCTTTCGGCGTGTCAGTTGGGAATTACCATTGCTTCGATCGTATTGGGAGCTGTCAGTGAACCGTTCATCGCGCACCTTTTGGAGCCTTTGCTTAAGCTGGCCGGATTGGGGCAAAACGCAGTTCACGTTGTAGCCTGGATAATTGCGCTTTCAGCGATCACATTCCTTCACGTTGTGGTTGGAGAGCAAATGCCCAAAGTGTTCGCAATTCGAAGATCTCTAGGTACAGTCATTGTCTGTTCAAGACCATTACACTGGTTCTTTCTGATTCTTCGAGGTCCAGTATGGGTTTTGAACGCGTGCGCCACTTTTCTTCTGAGAGTTATCTTCAAGCTGGATCCCGTCGACCCTCATGCTCCGGGCGACTTCAGTGCCGGCGAGCTAAGACTCCTTGTTGAAGAGACCGGGAAAGCTAAAGAAGTCACCAAGAGGGAGCAGGAAATCCTAATCAACGCCCTGGAATTGAATGAGCTGACTGCTCGTGATATTATCACCCCCAGAAATGAAGTCGTATCGTTGGATGTGAGTGCAAGCTTCGACGAGAACCTTGCGATTGCATTGGAATCAAAACACACTCGATTTCCGCTGATTGATGGCCACCTCGATAAGACGGTTGGCCTGGTGCACATCAAAGACATCATCAGTGAAATGCAAACCGACTCACCTGATTTGGATGACGTTCGGCGAGACATCATGATTGTCCCTGAATTGGTGCCGCTCGATGATTTGTTGACGCGGTTTCAAAAAGGGAAAGAACATATGGCACTCGTTGTAGATGAATACGGTGGGTCGATAGGTCTAGTGATGCTGGACGACGTTCTTGATCAGGTCGTCGGTGATATTCAGGATGAATTTGATCAGGATGAAGAGACTGGCTTTACCCGAATCAGTAAGGATGAATTCAAGGTGAAGGGAGCGTTCCCGCTCCATGAACTCGATGACGAAGTTGAAGAACTGGTCCTCGAGAGCCCGGATGTAAGCACTGTGGGCGGCTACATTACCGAGACCCTTGGGCACTTGCCTCACACTGGAGAGTCAGTTGAAATTGAGGGCTTTCGGGCAGAGGTCATCGATGCAGACGAAAAGTCAGTCAAAGAAGTGCACTTCCTTCGTGTTCCTCAGCGTGAAAATGAGGACGAAGTGACTGTCGACGAGGGTGATTCCCGGGAGGTTTGAGGTTCAAGAACACTCAAGCTAGATTTCGCCGGGTTTTTTCGCTCCATGCATCACGCTCAGCCATGCTCAACCGCTGCTCATATCGCATGCGCTCCACTTTCTCCTGAATTTCGTCGAACACCTTTGTGAAACGGTTTCCATCAACCTCACCATTGCTGTCAGCCCGTGCGCTGGCGATTCGCTTCCCCAGCTCAGGCGCGTAGTGCTCCATCAAGTAGTCTTCCGCGCTCACGAAAAATTGCGCACTTCCCGGTTGCCCCTGACGTGCTCCCCTTCCTATCAATTGCCGATCAACTCTGACCGAATCGTTTCGCTCCACCGCAATGACATGAAGTCCACCTGCCGCTTCCGCCTCCTTACTGAGAGAAATGTGGGTTCCTCTGCCGGCCATGTTCGTTGCGAGCAATACCTGCCCCGCTTCCCCGGCGGTGGCCACGATCTCACTTTCCTCGGCATCCTGTTTTGCGGTTAGCAGTTGAAACGGCACGTCAGTCTCGCCCAACAAAACAGCCAGGCTTTCACTTTCCCGGATAGTTCTGGTCCCTATCAACACCGGCTGACCTTTCTGATGACGTTCGATCACATCGGCAACAACAGCACGAAACATCGCGTCTCTGGTGTTAAACACCCTTTCAGGAAAAATCTTCCTTTTAGAAGGTTTGTGTAAAGGGACCGGGTCGACCCGCATTTCAAAAAACCGCCAGAACTCTCCTGCGCTTTCAGCGGCGGTGCCTGTCAGCCCGCATGTCTTGTCATAGAGCCGAAAATACCTCTGCCGGGTAATACTGGCTGCGGTATCCGTTTCCGGCCGAATTTCGACGTTCTCTTTGGACTCAATCGCCTGATGCAATCCCTCTCTCCAGGTTCGTTCGTCGTGCCTGCGTCCGGTAAACTCGTCGATAATCACCACCTTATCTTCATCATCGACCACGTATTGGGCATCCCGAATGAACTGGTGTTCCGCGCGTAGCGCATTCATCACGTAAATTTCCCACGGTCGACGCAAGAGTAACCACGGTATGTCCTCCTTCTCATGAATCCGTTCACGCCCCGCAGTTGTGAAGTTCATCCTTCGGTTGGGACCAATAAATTTAAAATGCTGATCCTCTTCAAGTTCAGCCACCAAATCCCGCGCCAAATCATAAGGTATCCGGTTTTCTTCATCTGACCCGGCCGGTTCACTGATAACGAGGGGCGATCCCGCCTCGTCAATCAATACAGAATCCACCTCATCCACAATGGTGTAAGCATGTCCTCTTTGGGCCAATTCAGGTGGCTGCGAAAACCTATGAAGCAAAGCATCCCGCAGCTTTTCGCGAGGCCCCGGATGCGGGCTGCGCATCAACTTGAGTTGATCACGCATGTAATCGAAACCGAACTCATATCCAACGCCGTAGGTAACATCTTGATCGTAAGCAGCCTTTTTCTCTGAAGTCGAAGCTTTCTCAGGCAGCAGTCCTGAGGACATCCCCAGATAAGAGAAAATCTTTTCAGAAAACTCATGGTCACGTTCAGCAAGATAGCTATTCACGGTAATGACATGAACCCCCTTTCCTGCCAGAGCGAAAATGAAAGCAGGAAGCGAAATGGCGAGTGTTTTCCCCTCTCCCGTTGCCATTTCCGCAATTCCCCCACGAACCAGTGCCAACCCGGCTGCAATTTGTTCCGGATAATGAAACATCCCGTGGACACGCTTCGCTGCTTCACGAACCAACGCAAAACCGGGTTCTATGAAATCTTCAGGCTCAGCATCACCAGCTGCAATTTTGTCCCGCCAAATGTTTACCCGGTCAACAATGGTTTGGTGGTCGAGCTCAGCCACCCGCTGGGCCAATTCGTCAATTTTTACGAGCCGCTTCTGATCAGAGACATGCTTCTTCGGGGCTGTTATTGCCCGCCATTGCTCAGCTACCTTAGCCCGGAAGAATCCTCGTTTATCGTATTGGGATTTGAACCGAACTGTCATTTTCCCTGAATAGCCACGACACTCGAATCTCCGACCTTTGTGAAGATTTTTGAACCGGAAGCACGATTGATCGAGCGGGTTAACACGGGGGCATTTTCTGTGTCAGAATTGTCGATCACCCCTTGAAACACGTAATGGCGGCGAGGCGGTTCTCCGGGTAATTGGTGTTTTTTCCTGTAGACGGAGAAGGCTTCCGGCCAATTGCTCTCCGAAATAAGCCTCCCACTGTAGGCATTGAAAATAGCGATGCCATTGACACCGGTGACGTAGACGCGAGATCCGGAAATCAGACCATGGGCACCTTCATTGTCAGCCAATCCAGTCAGAGACGTGCTGAAAACCGCTTGCTCAGTTCCGTCATGCACCCCCAGATCGATTCTTGTGATCGAATCCCTATTTAGAAACCAGACGTTGTTACCCACAGCCCCAAGCAAAACTCCAAAGACCTCAAAACGTCGAGACGCCAGAGGAAGGCGCAGTGAAATCTCACGAACTCCTGTATCATCCATTAACAAAAGGCGCTGGCCGAAAATTGCAGCAGCCGCAGGCGTTTTTTTCAGGCTCCGGTTGGTGGCCCACTCCGCTGCAGGTGCCACCAGACTGCCGCCGTCCCCGTTTGTGAATTGTTTTACGGTCGAATTTTTCGAGGGCGCTCCGACCAGATGGCTCACAAAACTCCGTTCAACTTCAGGGCGGTTGGTTGATAACTCATCGATATTTACAGTATCAGTTCCGTCGCTCTTCTGTTTTCGCAATTGAATTGGAAAATTGAGAGCCTCAGTTCCATTGAATTTCCAAATGGTTTCGCCGCTCTCCGAATCCAGAACAGTGCTTTCGGCGCCAAAGATGAAAATACGACCACTGTTGACCGCCATCCCGGTGTTAAGAGCAAAATGGTCCTCCAAACGACTGGCAATCACTCCCCGGTCCCACAGCAGTTTTCCGCTTTCGGCCGAGAAAGCAGCCACCGTCCCAATTGTTGGCGCGAAAGCGATCACCCGGTTGCCATCAAATTCGAACTCAGTTTCCGGAATCGCGTCAGCTGCAACACCCAAATGTTCCGGCATCTGGGTAGCTCCGATTTCGGCTGCCCACAATAAGCCCCCGTCTTCAGCTGAGAACGCCATCAAAGTGGTTTCAAAATTCAGACAAAACCGGCTTTCCCCATCTG
>JBLWYI010000007.1:0-249518 GCA_048267005.1 Verrucomicrobiales bacterium
GGCTTGAAGCGAACCAATCAACCTGACTTTTACGATGACCAGAGACCGAACATTTTGGACGACTGCGATGCTAGCGCCGGCACGGATTTTTTGGATGACTGCGTATCAAGCGCCAGCACCGACTGAGATCATGAGTGCGAGAACAAGATAGCAGCGTCCGCTTCTTTAAACGGATGACCACGGATACAATCATGCACCGAAGCCTCTGGAAAGCTGGCTTCCCCGAAGAGTGCGAATGGAAGCGAGCTGTCCTGTTCATCAAATTTCCACTCCAAACCAAACGACAATACTGGACCCAAAATTGAAATTTTGATATTATCTCTTGAATGCCTTCTCATGGAAGCGCTTCAAGGGAGGTTTTGAGCAAACCCCTGCCACTACAATGTCAGCCCAATCAAGCCCTCGATCCTCCATCGCGCCTTGCAAAGATCCACTCGTTAATTCCTTACTGATACTTTTGACCCCATGGCTACCCAAGTAGTCGGCCGCTTTTCCAAGGAGATACTCCCCCGCCTCCTTGTCTTTAGTTGAGGTCACAATTCTCACTTCCGGCGAGTAGGTCGGCCAGAATGTTTTCGCGAACGATTGTAGCGCTCGAGTAGAGGATGGACTCCCATCAAATGCGATCAGAGCCCTTCGTATGGGGTTTTCCTCAAGTGCCGGGGTCAACAAAACCGGCACCGAAATCCCGTCCAACACATGGGCGAGCATCTCTCCATAACCGTTTTCTGTTTCGAAATGAAAATGACTTCTCAGCCCCATGATGAGCAAATCAGAAAACCTTGAGAGGTCGAGAATTCCATCAATCGGGTTCCCCTTCAACCGACTTAGCTCAAACCTTACGTTCTCACTGGTGCATCGAGACTCAAAAATTTCTCTGGCGGAGTCCAGTTTTTCAGCAGCATTCTCCGACATATTCGTCGAGATTGGCATTGGGTAGCCGATCATCTCAGCATGAAACGGCAGGGCTACAGATTCCCACATACCGTCCGTATCGACCACCGTAAGGCCGGTAATCAGGGCATCGACTTTCTTTGCAATGTCGCACGCTCGAAAAGTCGCTGCATCGGTGTGGTCACTCAGATCAAGCGGGGTCAGAATTTTTCTTATCATCAATCGAGAGTCCTCGGAATTCGAATGGTCACGGTATCACCGGATAATACTCGAAGGAATCGAGTTCATTTTTCTCAAACGCCACATAGAGAAACGCCGCAAGGTCCGCCAGTTGCTGCACAGTCATCTGGTCATTGAATACCGGCATAGGCGAAAAAACATCTTCTCTGCCTCCCTCCTGCTCAGACAAAATTTTCAGCCATTGTTCCGAAACCACGTGCTCGGGACTTATGATTGAAGTCACCAACTCTCCATAGGAACGCACCCGGTTGACCTTTCCACCGATTTCAATCTTCGGCAGCGCCGGAATATCAAAATCAGGAAGCTCAACACCTGAAACCGTGTGACAAAGGTGGCATTTCATTGTGACGAACAATTGTTGGCCGACATCCGGGTCTCTATTCGGTAGATGAAATCCCCGGGAGTGCATCTGACGCTCACTTTGTTCACAACCACCGAATACAAACAAAGCAATCCAACTTAAAACCAGAATTCCCGCGAATCGTCTTGCTCCATTCATAGTAGGTGATCATCACAGCCCCACCCACTGTCCGCCTCTCTTCCTCTGCTGTTTACATGCCGTCTATTGGCAAAACCTCAATTAACTCAACAATTCTATGGGGCAACATTCCCCTTTCTTTCCCCCCAACAATAGTATGGTGCAGCCATGTCGTCATTCAGCGCCTACGAACTTCTTCCCACCCTGAAATCCACCCTCAAAAAGGTCGGATTCGTCACGCCTACTGAAATTCAGGAGCGCACCCTTCCTTCCCTGCTAAAAGGCAAATCCGTCGTCGGAGTTGCCGAAACCGGAAGTGGAAAAACCCTGGCTTACGCCCTGCCTGTTTTACAAAAAATAAAGCAGCTGGAAACCGATGGTGATTCAGTGTCCGAAGCCGGACTTCCCCGGGCCATTGTTCTGGTTCCTTCAAGCGACCTTGGCGAGCAGGTCGCAAAAGCCTTCAAGGTCTTCACCCACGAAACCCGATTGAGAGTACGAACTGCGCTCGGCGGAATGGCCATGGGAATTGCCCGCAAAAATGTATCCGGCCCGTTCGAGGTCTTGCTGGCGACCCCCGGTCGACTGGAACAACTTATGCAACAACGATTGGTGAGCCTCGACGACCTCCGTTTTCTGGTCTTTGACGAAGCCGATCAAATTCTGGATCAGGGCTTCCTTCCGGTGATCAATCGCATCTTGAAATCCAGTCCTGAAGAACGTCAGCTGGCTTTATTTACCGCAACGGCGTCTGATGCCGTACAGACTTTGATTCGCGAGATGTTCAGTCACGCCGAGCATGTGGAGACCCGGGGACATCACAGACTGGTATCAACATTGCAAACCGACAACCGGCAAGTACCAAACGGGCAACGTTTCCCCCTGCTTGAGGAGGTCCTCGGGGAAGAGATTGAAGGGGGCACTCTCCTCTTTGCAAATACCAAAGAGCAGTGTGACAAGATCGCTGAAGAACTCACTGAACATGGATACACTTGCGCAATTTATCGCGGTGACATGGACAAAAAAGAGCGGCGGCAGAACCTCCAAAGCTTCCGCGATGGCACCCTTAAAGTATTGATCTCAACCGACCTGGCATCCCGCGGTTTAGATCTTGAGAACATCGACCGGGTGATCAACTATCATCTGCCCAACGAATTGAAAAATTACCTCCACCGCGCCGGCCGTACCGCACGCGCCGGCCGGAAGGGTACCGTCATCAATTTCGTGACCAGTCGCGACCTGAACCTCATGAAGCGGCTCGATTCGATTGGTGGTTGACCCACCGGGTCACCCCTCTTCTGCCAGTGATTTGATGTAGAGAATCAAGGATTCGATCTGAGCGTCGGAAAGGACACCTTCATAAACCGGCATTCCCGCTTCCCCATTCACCGCTCCCCTGGCCACCTTGGCAGCCGGTGACTTGATCGACTCTCTTAAGTATTCTTCGTCGGCGACAACCTTCTCATCATTTCCGACGAGAATCCGTTCCGATTTGAAGAGCCCTTTCCAGCTGGGACCGGTCTTGCCTTCGTTGCTTCCGTCAATCGAATGACAGGCGATGCATCCGAAGTTCGTGTAGAGCGCTTTGCCGGTTTCAATGTCCGGCTTCATCTCGACCATCTCAACCAACTCACTGTTGCTGAGGTCGACTTCATTGTCCGAAAAGCCTACCTTCGAAAGATCAATTTCGCCCAAGTGGTGAGCGGTGAAGAAGACCTCGTGTTTGAAGTTTCCGCCGTCTCTGGATCTTACATCATATTCGACGCCGATTTGCATCGCCTCCAGCATACCCGGCACAGCAACAAACACGGACCTTCCGTCTTCCCCCATTTTCACGGTTGATACCGGTAGCCGGTCGTTACCTTTGCTGCCATCCAATTTGAACGAAGGAGAGCCATATCCGGATGTCCGTTGGTAATTCCAACGCTTCACATCATATCGGGAACGCATCAGCGCAATCTCCGGATCCAGATCGAAATCAAACTTCAAGTAAACACCGCGCTTGGTAACTTTCGCCTCCACAGGCAACGGCCATTCTTTTTCAGTGTCGATCCGCAGCCGGGAAAGCGACGTCACTTCATTGGCATTACTTCCCCACACTTTAAACCCGGCAACATAGAAAAATCCGTCAGCCGGATTGACGGCTCCCTTCAGCGGAGCAAAATCCGCTTCGATCGGGAGACGGGTCGCGCCCCCCTGCTTCAGCTTACCGTCTTCATCTCTTTATAGATTTTCAGCAGACCGGGCGGCGTAAACGACAGCAATACGCACGAGTCATCAAGCGCTCCGAACGAATCTCCGCGAAGCCAATGCACCGAGGACGCCGAGCCACAAATGTGATGCGGAATCCAGGTTAGCGGTGGTTTGATACGCTGCGGATATTTGTCATCATCCTTCGGGAGAAACCCGAAGAAATCACCAGGCTCGACGAGGTGCACCGGTGTGCTCGGCACAAAATTCCCCTGTTGATCGCTTGCTGCAATTTGACCAGTCACGGGATCATAACCGAGAAATGGCTGGCGGAGTCCGTAGGCGATTTGTTCGAACGACTCCCCGTCCGGTGCGACCCGTAGAATACTACCTGAAGATTTGCCGATCGAACTACTGTGCTGGCCCGGTTTACAAATAATGAATGCTCCGTCATTCGCGATCTTCATGTCCGAAGCGAACTCCCGACTTTCAGCGGTCTGATCAAACTGGTTGCTGACCATCTCGTGGTAGTCCGCCTCTCCATCACCATCTGTATCAAGGATGCGCCAGATTCCATTCCGATCAAAAACATAGATCTTATCGTCACGAACCACCACACTCAGCGGTTCGTGCAGCCCCGAAGCAAACCGCTTCCAGGTGATTGTTTTATTCCCGGGAGCCAGCTTGTCACCGGTCCACAGGTCCCCGTCGAAAGTCACAACAACCACACGACCATCAGGAAAGAAGTCAACCCCCGCGGCACGCACCGCACGGTTCCACGGATTGTTGTGAGGCAACGGAATCTCCTCGAACTCCGTGGCGCTTTCCCCTGGCTTGAATGTCGGAATTTCGACGGTGATCTTTTCCGGCCAGAATGGACCGGACTGCGGCTTGGTATTCGACACATTCTTTTGATCCCGGACAAACGTGACCCGGATCTCACGCGTCACGGTCGCCGGAGCCACTCCGAGAATGCGAACATCGTCCTCGTGCCAATGAGGCTTGTCATAAAGCCGGGCTCCGTTTTTCACCGCTTCCGTGCCGAGGGCGATCTCAGGATTCTTTTTGCCAAGCACGAAAGACACCTCTTTCTCATGCGGGGCGATGGACAGAACCCGCGTGACGCCGGCTGTATCAACCTCAAGACGCTCCTCAACCTTCACTCCTCCAATCTCATAATGAAGCGTGCCTCCGTTTTCATAGCTGATCCCCAAAAACCGGGCCTCTTCCAACGGAATGGCGCCTCTGCCCACCTCCTGGACTCTCCGTGGATGTGGTGGTCGCCGATCTCTCGGATCCAGCTCCCCCGTGGCAACACCCGGGTAAATTCGGTTGCTCATCCAGACATCACCATTCGCCTTCGTCGCGCTATTCTGCCCGCCCGGAACCTTGCGAAATTTATCGGGATAACTGAACGGTGCCATGCCGTAATGCTCAAACGGAGCTCCGTCCGCTTCCCAGATCGCAGCGATGCGGAGATTATCTACATCCCAACACACAAATGTATCGTCGAAGTGAAACACGATCCCGCGAGGGGTCATATTATCCGGAGAGATTTCCGTTTTGGCACTCACAACCGTGGAGAAAAACGGGAAATCACGCTCAATCCATCGCTTCCAAATCTCCGCTGTCTCCTCCTTCTTTTTGTCTTCAGCAGTCAGAAAACCGCAGCTCAGAATCAGAGTCGTTGTCAGGAAAAATCTCAGGATCGAAGTCATAAATACAGGCGTGGACGGGAATTTAGGAAAGAACTGAATTTTGGCAATCAATTGCATTTCCGTATCACCGCCGATGCCGACAGACGACCTGGGCACATCAGTGGTCTAACAGGTAAAGGCACCCCTTTACAAAAACCGGATACCAAACCGGCCACACAATTCCCCCAGCTTTTCGGGATTCGGGGGTTCGTCCGCAGGCCATTCAGCCATTTCTGAAAACATCGCTTCGATCCCGGCCGGCATGGCCATGTACCGGATACGGGCCTCGGTATTACCAACCGCTTTGTAGGCATGCGGAATGTCCCGTGGTGCATTGACAATGTCACCTGCCCGGGCAATCACCTTTTGATCTCCGGCAAGGAATTCCACTTCCCCCTCAAGCACAAAAAAGATCTCATCCTCCTCAGAATGGACATGAGGTGGAACCCCCAGTCCAGGTGGCACAATTTGTTCCGCGAGACACCAGGCCCCGCCTGTCTGTTCCCCCGTCACCTTGGCAATGGTGGGCATCCCCATGAGATTAAATTGCTTACCTTCGTCGTCAGAAACCAGTATCGCAGATGCCTTTTCCATCGCGAAATATTCAGTCAAAATCGGCAATTCACAAAGGACAATTCAGTTTCCCTGTTCGCTCACCGTTTCTCCCAACCTTTTCCGCCACGGTCTTCCCAGCGTTTGATCTGGCGACCGATCCCCATCAGTTGCCAGGTCTCGAGATTGTTGCCGATTTCGACAAGATAACGAATCGCTGCGATCTCGTCGTCTCCCGGGTTGTCTATCGTCACGGCAACCGACGCGGAGACCTTGGGATTTGATTTCAGGATGTCATGATAAACCACCTGAACTTCGCCGCCTTCTTCGACAAATCCGAACTTCAAAAGAAGATTCAGCGCTACAATCTCGGGCTCCGAATCGAGAGGCTCGGCATGTCGACCGACCGGAACTGTCACCGGGGCCCAATCATCAAGATTATCCGAGATCAGTGCATCCTGAATTCTGGACTGGGCCCGATCCAAATCTTCTGTCACGACAACCAGACGTGGCGCACTTGCCGTGCGCATTTCTTTCGCCGGCTTAATGAGCCGCCCTATGTTCTGCTCGTGAACCTTGATCCTATTGAGCGGAGCGCGGCGGTTTGCGAGGTCCAGCTCTTCGTCGGTTTCTCCAGCGTAGGTCTTTTCCATCGCGGCGGACAACGTCCCGTTCTGAAAGAGCAAATCCCTTTCAAGAATCCTTTTTACAGTTTTGTCAGGGTCACTGGAGCTAAATTCCAAAACTAAATCTTCATACATAACACGCTCCAAATTCCCATCTTCGTCGTAAAAGACCGTGTGTGAGCTCCCTCCATATTCCCCCATCGTGTATGAGATCCTGCACCGCCGCACCTTCCCATCAACGGAACCCCGTAGAAATTCACCATCCAGTTCTTCACCAAACGGCGGGGTAATTTTCTCCCACGTCAGAGAGCTCTCGTTGGGGGCCGATTGCGAGAACGCGACAGCAAACGGAATGCAGGTGAAAAAGGTAATGAGTTTTGAAAACATAGCTGCAAAGTTCGACGAATACGTTCGGCTTCAAGGTCGACTTTCTTCATTTTTTCTTTAAGAGGTCCACTTCCCTGTGATTTCGCAGGTGCTTAATCGTTTTCCCGCCCATGCTCAGCTCCCCCTATAGGCACTTCACGCCGTAGTTGTAATCCGGTCGCTTTTCCTTCACATTACAACAGTCGCCACATCCGGAGCGGCAGATAAAAAAATCACATGAGTAGCTTTTTCGAAGATTTGGGACGCAAGCTGGGACGCGCGGCGGTGCCGACCTATCGAAAAAGCAAATGGATCTGGGAAGGACTCACCGGTTCCGAGGACGACGCAGCCGAGGCGGAGCTGAAACTCGGAAAGACCCTGGCGGCAGAGCTACGCATTGCGACGAAAGTTCCTGATAATCCTGAACTCCTGGATTGGCTTCGGGAGATTTGTAAACGACTGGAGCCTGAGACAAATCACGCCGGGTTTTCATTTCACTGTGAATTGATGCAGGGAGCTTTCCCGTCGACGATAGGTCTGCCGGGAGGCTACTTTTTTGTGACCCGGTCGCTGATCGATTTCTGCGAACGCAATGTGGATGAGGTGGCATTTGTGCTGGCGCATGAGACCGCCCATGTGATCCGGCGCCATACCTGGGACCGGATGGTTCAACAATCGACTCTCAAAGCGGCGGCTTTTGCGGCAGGCAGCACGGGAATACTTTCGGGCTGGGTGAAACAACAGGGCCTGCCCATGCTGCGGAGCGCCCACTCGAAAGAGTTTGAATTTGAAGCAGACCGGGATGCCATCGGGTTGATCGAGGCGGCGGGTTATGATCGGCAGGGAGCATTCGCTTTCCTCGAAAGAATCAGGCAACTGGGAACCGACCCGGACGTACTGGGAGAATACCTGGCGTCCCATCCAGCGCCAGCCGAACGGATTGCGAAGCTGAAAGGCGGCCAGTAGAAGAGTCAACATAATTGACGCAGCGTGCGAGGCAATGCTTCGTAGCGTCGGCTTCAGTCGACGGCAAAGCCTCTGCTCCAAACCGATGAATTCGTCGAATAAATCCGACGCTACGAACGTGGCACTCGAATTCAAATAGCAATACGACGACCGCCAAAGCGGAATCGGCACGCAACAATTCCCGTTCATTCCTTCCCTTCTTTAAAATTCCCGTTCCTATACAACTCGCAGCGAATTAAACCGGCACACAACACCAAGACCAGTCGCAGCAAAGTCGTCGGATAAATCCGACGCTACGACCTGTCAGCTGCACACGCCCAAGACTCACTTTCCCTCGCCGCCGACACCGTTCTCCATTAGATGCTTCTTGAACCAGGCATTGATGGGCGACTTTGAATTCGCAACATGATAAGGCGCGTTCTCCTTCGGCAGGTCACCTTGAAAGCGGCGAATGATCGCTTCGGATTCATTCCTGCCAGCCAGGTTGCCCCAGCAATTCGGATCAGCCTTCACATTGTACAGTTCCTCGCTCCCATCTTCGTAACGAATGTAGCGATACTCCAGAGATCGCAGCGAATCATTGCCACGGGCATAAGTCGTCAGAACCGAATGCCGCCAATCCCCTCCCTCATTCTTGAGGATTGGAACCAGGCTCATCCCCTCGTTCTCTTCCCTTTCCGGAAGACCGGTCAATTCAAGCAGCGTCGGATAAAGATCGATCAGACCGACAGGCAGATCTGATGTCTGCCCGGCCGACAAGCCGGGCGCGGCGACAATCAAAGGAACGCGGGTCGACTCCTCCCACAGGCTGTGTTTACTGACGCGATCCTTTTCTCCGATGTGATAACCATGATCACTGAACAGGACAATCGCAGTGTTGTCCCTGTGCGGACTCGCTTCGAGTGCATCCAGAACGCGCCCTACCTGATGATCGACAAACGCAATGCACGCGAGGTACGCCTGCACACAGAGTTTGAACTGCTTGTCGTCATCCGCCTGGAGAAATTCCAGATCCGGATACTTCGGCAGTTCATGAATACGAACCCCGATCTCCGGCACATCATCGAAATCATCCGTGCGCACAGCCGGCAACTGAATCTCCTCAAGCGGGAAAAGGTCGAACCACTTTTGCGGAACATAAAACGGGACGTGAGGCCGGATGAAACCAACCGCCAGAAAAAACGGTTCCTTGCGCGGTTCCGCGAGACGTTCCTCAGCCCAGGTCGCTGACTTGTGATCCGGCATCATCTCATCACTTTCCGGAAACACCCCCCAATCAGTCTGCGTTCCTGACCACGGCACCTTCGGCAGATGATAATTGAAGCGAAAGCCATCGGCAGGTTTCGGTCCGAAGTTCTCGAATTTCCCGCCGTAAGTTTGGAAAGCGACATTATCCGGATACCCATGCATCAACTTCCCCACCGCCATCGTTTCATAGCCCTGCTTTGAGAAGTATTCCGGCATCATATGTCCGTTGAAAAAAGCCTTATCCGCCAGCATCGCCTTTTTGCCCGGCTGCTGATAGACCCCGGTCGTGTGTGGGTAGCGCCCCGAAAAGAGACACGCCCGCGACGGACCACAGATCGGTCCCTGGCAGTGCGCATTCGTAAACAGCGTGCCCCGCTTCGCCAGACGGTCGATGTTCGGAGTCTTCGCCTGCGGATGCCCGCCCAGGCAACCCACCCAGTCGTTCAAGTCATCAATCCCAATCAGAAGAACATTTGGAGAAGTCTCATCAGCAGCCTTCAAATTCCCCGCAGGGAACAGCATGCAGGAAAAGACGCCAAGGCAAAAAAGAAAGCTGCGAATCATAGACGATCCATAGCCAAATCGAGATTGAACAACAAGGAGAATTCGGGAATGCCATTGCTTTGCGCACCGGCCTGATTCTGATTGATTTCCCATAGGTTTACCTGTTTTCCTTTTCTAAACACTTTTCATGATGGGCCGCTTCGAAAGTGCACTCACCGCATTCGAACAGGCAACAGCCATCGCTCCAAATTACACTCCGGCTTGGCAGAACGTGGCGGCTGCGCTTAATAAACTGGGGCGGAACGAAGAAGCCGCGGCGGCTCAAGAACGCGGGGCAAAAGCTCAGTCCTCGCTAATATCTCAATTCCCGCACCACTGATCTGAGTTCAGCCAGTGTTGCGTCGTCTGCCTCACCCGTCTCCGGAATCAATCGCAACCGCTGAAACTTCTTGAGAACACTCGACAGGTTATCCACGGTGACTGTCTCAATTTCATTCCATACCGCTATTCTTCCAAGGAGCTTCGTGGCTTCCTCATCTCCACTCCCTACCCAGGCTCCCTCCATCACAGAAACAGAATCATCCGGCGCCAGAAACACGTGAAAACTGTAAGGATCTGCATCAGGGTCAGTCGCCTTACGTGTTTCGCAGTTTTTCAATCCGTGGACCTCGACCAGGACATTCCGCAGTTTCTCTGCAACCGGTTTGTCCTCTTCCCGAAAATATCTAACCCGCGCGCCATCCGACCCACCGGAACTTTTAAACTCCGCCTGCTCAATGGGGGAAAGCCCCGCTCGTACCAAAGTATTCTGGACCTCAAAGGCAAGCTGCTTCTGAGCAAGGTTGTTCATTGGGAAATATACTTTCACCTGGTTCCCATATTGGGCCGAGAGTTCCTGCCTCCACTCCTTCGAAGTCGTTTTCCAATCCTCCCCGAAATATGAAACAGTCCATAAACCGGGTCCTTCGCCTTTCTTAATTTCCAGTGGAAACTGCTTTTCATTAGCCAGGTCAGCCAGGTAAGCCGAGTAGGTGGAACGGCTCGGGTCATTGCTGTCCATCCGTCCCGCCAAAACCAATTTCGGGAAATTTGCAAACACACCATCAATCTCGCGATCTGAAGTTCTAACCGTAGTTAAGTCGGCTGGCTCCCCTTTCATTGGATCTCCATCATCTTGAAAAAGACAGACTCCTGCAATGTCTGGAAACCGTTCAAGGACAGATTGGTTTGTACGGGCTATCTGGATCAACGAAGCAGGCCCAATCCGGGCATCAGAATTTCGCGCCGAGCTGTTGTGTGTGCGGAGAACTGACGCAAAATGAGCTCTGGCCTGAGTTGCCATCTCACCACTCCAGGCGTTCGGGGTCGTCTTCGCAATAGCTGCCAGGAGCCGTAATCTTGAATTATAGTGCAGTTGATAGAAACGAATTGGCTCCAATTGATTCAGCAGAGTTGCTATTGCCTGCTGATTCCCGCCAATCCCATCTACGAAATTTCTATCTTCGACCGCCATCATCGCAGCAGTAGATTTGGGTGAAAGTGACTTCAACCACTCCATGACGACCGGGTTGCTCTCCCTTTTTGTCTCACTTCGGATGGCAAAAGTTGGAGTTCGTGAGTTTTCCAATACCTGTGAGATTTTCTCTGTATTGAATAAGGCAGATTGCGCAAGATCACCTTGTATGGTGGCTATTTTTTTCTCAATTATCTCAGCTTGTTCACCAGCCCCTTCCAACGAGACCCGTTCCTGAATCAATTTTGTCAGTTGAGTTTCCAACTTCTTACTTTGCTCCTCGCGCTTGATTCCCTCCTCTCTCAAACTCAGCAGTTCAGTAATCAGTTCTTTATTCCTATCTTGTGCCCTGTCCAACTGACTGGAAAGATCATTCTTCTGATTTCTTTCATGGTCAGCCAATTTAGCAATCAGCTTGTCCTTTTCTTCCACCCACTTTTTTTCCCTCTTGGCGCTTTCTTCCAACAATACTTTTTCCTTCTCGGCGCTTCGCGCTTTCTCATTCGCAATCAGAAAGATCGAGCCAAACACCACCACGACTGCCAGCCCAATGAGCACAAAGATCGCCATCTGCATGCGAAAACTTGTCCTCAGCAGCGAAATTGCGTTGGCAAACCCTCCCCCATGCCGCTCTGCCCAGGTGTCAGTCGGACCGAATTCCTTCTCCCATTTCAGATACCCCGGTATCTCAGAGGCTCCCAGAAGATAGCCACTTCCGTGATTCTCTTCCCTCCTTCTCGCTTGATCGGACAGATATCGGAATCGATCAACCGATCTACGTTCTCTATTGAGCCAGCCCTTGAAAACCTCCCACTGTCTCGTGACTGCCTCGTGCGAAATATCAAGACTGGGCTCCTTCTCTCCATCCCTCAGATACAAAAAGCTGCAAGCCTCATCGAGAAAAGGCGCTGCATGCTTCTTGATGACACCCCGCTCAACTCCGGCAATCTCAGCGATCTCAGATACCGACGATGGCCGTCTTACAACCCTTTCGTCTTGAAACTGGGACAGGGACACAAATATCTGCCGAACAATTTCCAGTGAATCGGTAGAAAAACCTTTCAGAATTTCATCCCCGTGATTCGAAATGGCACCTTTTACCCCTCCCCCTTCCAGATAATCCTGCGAACGAAGTTCCAGAACCTCATTCCCTTCTTTTCTCATCTTCATTCGTGCCAGAATCCATGCCCGCATCAGCGCATGCTGCATCAACGGCAACTGATCCCGGGCCGACCGGATATCATTTAGAATGTGATGCGGCAAATTTTTGCCCGGCTGAGCCCCGGTCGAACGCAAAGGCTCCTCAATCGCTTCGATCAACTGACTGCGCTCCATCGGAGGAGTCAGAAATTGTGAATCGCTGATCGCCCCGGGCAAACTGTGAAACAACTCGCAGTCTTTCAAATACTCAGTACGCATGGTGATGATCACATAAATCTCGCGCCCCCCATCCTCCGAATTCGAAGCTGCTGTCAGCAATAGATTCACAAACGCGATCGCTTCACTGTGCGAATCAGAGCTCGATTTATTTTGTTCAAGATCCCGCTCTCTCGCCTCGTATTGATACCGAAACAACTCCTCAAACTGATCCACCAAAACCACGACCGGCCCCGCTTCCGCTCCCTCCGATTCTTTCAGCGCATTCACCAAACCATACTTACTTCGGCGCAAGGTCACCTCGGTATACGCAGGTTGAACCCCTGCCTTGAGCGCCTCAGCAGAAGCATTGTTCGACCAGGGTTCCGGAGAATGAATTGCCACGGCCAGATTTGAAATAGGACAATTCCCAGGCTCCGTCACAATAAAACGCCAGTTTTCACCACCGATGAATCCGTTGGCCAGCGCCGGCAACAACCCCGCACGGACCAGCGACGACTTGCCCGATCCACTCGATCCGACAACCGCTAAAAACCGCGAATCCTCCAACTTTCCCAGCATCGCATTGACATGCTCAGCCCGGCCGAAAAACAAATCCGCCTCGTCAAAATGAAAAGGGCGTAACCCCGGGTACGGACATCTCAACTCCGAGCTTTCCTGCTCTCCCTTCATGAATCCCCTCCTGATGCTGAGCCAGTAGCTGTAGTCACCTTCGTCAGAAAGCGCTTCCACTCTTTATCCGAGTCTGGATGAATCACGCACTTTTCTTCTCCGTTATCATCCGAAGACTGATTCACCCGAATCATACTCAGCCATGACGCCCTGCGCGGAAGCGGACTCGAGCTCTCCCCGGGTGCTTCCGCAGTGAATACAGCAAACGCTGGAGAATTCATCCCCCGCTTCAATGCCACCAGTCGCAAATCCCTCAACTCACTCAAAATCCAGTCCCGCTCCTTACCTGCAAAGGTCAACACCGCCCCCTTCACAAAATCCCGAAACGATTCCGAGCCGATCAAGTTCGCCAATTTCTCAGGTTGCTCGAATTCTTCAAACACTACATGACTCGAATCGAGAAGATCCCCCACACAATCACTAACCACCGCAGCACTCCTACTGCTGTTGACGAGAACAAACGAAGAAATTGGAAGGCCATCCCCCCCGGGGGCAATCACCACAAGCTTTTCATGCGCTCGTTTTTCCGTCTCATACTTTGTGATCAATTCGGGAATCATCCTCGACTTGAGAGTCTCAATATTTACCGTCTTGAGAATTTCCGGCGCATCGACAAACGACTTATATTCCGGATTGAAAACCTTCTCCAAATCGAAATCGGGAGAGCGCCAGCGAATCATTTTAAAACTGCTCCTGGAGGATTCAGCTTCAACAGCCCGCTGATACTGAATTTCTTCAAACCCCTGATTCGTATTTGAATTTCGAAGCACCGTCGGTGGATTCTCACCCAGGATTTGAACAAAAATACCGGTCCCGGCCAACAACCCATCAACCTCATTGATATAATCCTGCTCATCAATATGCGACAAAGGCACGGAACAAACTCTCACACCTGAGTCAGCCAGCGATTCAGCCACCTCGAGCCGTTGTTCCTCCGCGTCAGTTCCCGGTGCTACCTCAGCCAGATACACTTGAGGACTGTCCTCCGATCCGACCACAGTCACCGTGGCCGGCTGCGCAACCATCCGCCCCAACTGACTCTGGATTTCCAACGCGAGACGTTGATGTTTCCTGAAATAATCGACCTCCTCCATTCTCGGGCGGGGATCCGCCAACAGGAATTGTTGTTCCGCGTTGTCGATTCCGAAAAAATCATAACCCAGACAATCCTGAAAATGAGTAGGTCGTTCATCATATGCTACCGGTTCAAGCCACACCACATGCAGGCGTTTATCCGATCCATGAGGCGACTGTTTTGCAGCTTCCATAAAAAGCCGCAATTCCTCAGCACACCATTTTGATTTCACGTAAAACTTCGAATAGATCACCACCAGAATCGAAGTGGATTCAACCGCCTCCTTGATCATTCCGGAGACCGACCCGGATCGATCCAGATGACTTTCATCCCACCAGACATCCGCCTGCCTTCCCAGGCGACTTTTCAAAGTCGCCCGAAAATTCATCACCCACCTGGAATTTTCCTCATCGGTTGGATCACGAGGCAAATCATCATCCCGGGAGTAGCTGATAAAAACGTCCGGCATCACATACAGTTCCTAATCAAGTGATACCAACTTTGCCCAAACGTTGCGAGAAAAAAATTCGCGTTGCCAGCAACCATACTCTGGAAATCAATTTCGCCATTCATGCGGGAAGCGGTCTATCCATTCTTCCAGCCAATCCCTGTCGTCCAAAGTGCTTTGTAGCACTCAATTGCGATTCGGAAGCGAATCTAAAGCGTGACATCAGCTTGAATTGATTCGACCCTCAGCCCAATGAGCAAACATTGGACCCGACCTGAATTACTTGCTGCCTTGAATCTGTATTTCCGAACCCCTTTTGGAAAACAACACAAAACTCACCCTCCCATTATAGAACTCGCAGAGAAAATTGGTCGTTCTGCTAGCTCAGTGGCAATGAAACTCAGTAACTTCACTTCCCTCGATCCCTCAGAAGCCGCCCGTGGAATCAAAGGACTATCCGGTGCAAGCAAGGGAGATCACGCAATCTGGGCAGAATTTGCAGGAGAGTTTCAGGCGCTCGCAGACGAATCCGAAGCTGCACTCGATGCCTTTGAAGTTGATTCCGAAATCATCGAACCTTCCCTGTTCCCGAGTGAAATAGAAAACAATACAGCTGTAGTAAAAATTCGCCGACGTCAGCGATTCTTCCGAAAAATCGTTCTGTCATCCTACCTTGAACGCTGCGCCATCTCTCAACTTCCTATCAAAGAACTTCTAATAGCCAGCCATATTAAGCCATGGGCGGTTGATCCCCAAAATCGGCTCAATCCACAAAACGGACTTTGCCTCGCCGCCACCTATGACAAAGCCTTTGATCGTGGATTCATCGGGTTCAATGATAGCTTAGAGTTGACTCTTTCGTCAAAAATAACAGCGCTGTCGACTCCCCACGGTTCAGGTTCCGAAATCGCGTCTGGTTTTGAACGCTTTGAGGGAAACCAGTTGATCCTTCCCGAAAAAAACTTGCCTGATCCAGAGCTAGTCGCCTGGCATTTTGATAATATCTTCAAGAACTAACTTCTATTTTGAATGCACCCTCTGAAATCAGCTTACGGTCCGATGAGTGAATTTACGCTTTCCACGATCCAATAGGGTCTGTTCGCTGATCATACCCTATTGACTCGTGAGCGGCGCTTTCGGATTCAGGAGTCCTGCTCGGGAAATTCGAAATTTTATGCTGAGACACGAAGAACGCCGCTGATGGGCTTAGCGCCCAGAAATCCCCCCCTGTTTTCGCGCATCAGCTGTCTGATCGTTCTTTTAGACCTAGTAATTACGGATAAAGACGCCTGCTTCAGTCGCTCTCCAACGACAAAAGCGGGTCCCCGTAAGGTGACAATGGCGGTCAGTACTCTGCAAATGTCTATCGGTACGGTGAAAGTGTGGGTTTGTACCACGAAAGTCCCGATCCGGATGCCAACAGTGGCAGTAAGTACGGCGCAAATGCCTGTCCGGATGGTGACAGCGGCTGTGGGTACTGTGAAAGTGCCGGTCAGTACCCTGTCAGCGGCGATCGGGATACCGACAGCGGCGCTGGGTACGGTGGTAACGCCTGTTTGTACGATGGAAATGCCAATCCGGAAGGTGGCAGCGTCGATTGGTACCGGTTTGGAAGCTGCCCGTGGATGTTTTGCCCCTATTTGAGCCGGGCTCTGAGAAATTTGGCGACCTGCTCGCCGAGAAACTGGTTTCCGGCTCCGCTGAAGTGGCAGTCGTTCGGGTTCTGGAGCTCGTCCAGGCGGGGAGTGATGGCGGTGAAGAGGTCGTCGATGGCGATCTGGTGTTTCTTCATGACTTCGGCGGCGGCGGCATTGCGGTCAATCATGGAGGCGGCGGTCCATTTCTTTTCGGGGAGGTCGGGAAGCGGGGTTGAGCTGGCCCAGGTCAGGGTGGCACCGGTCTTTTTCATGCGGGCGATGAGCTGCTCGAGTCTGTCTTTGTAATCCGCAACGGGGGTTGCCCGGTCGTGGATGCCAAAGTTGAAATGGATGATGTCCCATTTGCCGTCGCCGAGCCAGATGTCCATTTTCTTGAGGCCTGTGGCGGTGGGGCCGCAGTTGGCAGGGGCGCGATGGACGTTGGCGATGCCGGCCAGCTCTTTGCGCACGGTCTGGGTGTAGGCGCGGGAAACGGAATCGCCGATCAGAAGGATGCGCGGCAGGGCGGGGTCGTCTTTCACGAAATCCCAGGCGTTGGAACGGCCGGAAACTTTCTCGCGCTTGTGAATCGGGAGGTAGAAGTTACCAAGCTCGCTCTGGAGCACTTCTTCCCAGGCCTGCTCCGAGGGTGACAGTGTGGCGACGAGGGCTTTGTATTCGACGTCGATTTTGGCCTCGGCGGCGGCTTTCTTTGCTGCGGCTTCGTCCGCGTTGGTTGGCTCGGCGTTCTGCGCACTGATTGTGGATGTGGCGAGTATCAGGGCGAGGGTGAGAAGGGTCGGTTTCATTAACGGGGGAGTGGTTTTAAGAATTCAGGGACGAACATACTCGAATGCGGCGACGCGCAAGCTCTGAGCGCTCTGCGCAAGTCCGGTTCAGGGCCCGGGTTTGAATGTGGAGGCTTCGGTCTGTGTCTTTGTTGCGTTATTTGCGGTGAGGAAACCTGAATTCAGCAATTTCTGCACAACATTGCTCCATCTGTGCGGAGTCCATCACGATAAGACGGCGATCATCAGTCAGGCAGCGTTGGAAGCCTTGCCGAACGAGATGGAAGTCATCGCACTCACGACCCTATTCAGTATTCTTTTTGCAGTTTTCTTTCTGCTGCTGTTTCTGCGGTCGAGAGAAAAGCGTGCGGGATCAATAGAGCAGGACTCTCTGCTGCCGTTTGCGGCGGACTATGAGGTTCAGCTTGATGATCCCTGTCATCCGGTTCGTTCGGACTACTCCAGTGCTGTCTTTGAAAGCGATCACTCTAAAGACACCACAGATGACCCAAAAGGAAAATGCTCCGGCGGATGCAAAAACTGCCCCTGCACTCAAACCGATAACGATTGAATTCGATGACAAGTCGACACGCCAGTTCATGGTTGCCTCCATTGCCTGGGGGGTAGTCGCCATGCTGGTCGGGGTCATCGCGGCCTTTCAGCTCAACTTCTGGGAGATGAACGGGCACATCTTCGAGATCGTGACTCGCTTTCTAAACGAGACGCTTCGGCTCCGCTTTATTCCTGTTTTTGACACGGACGGGATTCAATATCTGACGTTCGGGCGTCTTCGTCCTCTCCACACGAACGCAGCGATCTTTGCTTTCGTCGGGAATATGATGTTCGCAGGGATTTACTATTCCACTCAGCGGCTGTGCAGCACGCGAATGTTCTCGGACGTGTTATCCAAGATTCATTTCTGGGGGTGGCAGTTGATCATCGTGGCTGCGGCCATCACGCTTCCCGCCGGTCTGACCCGGGGCAAGGAATATGCTGAATTGATTTGGCCGATCAATATCGCTGTTGCGGTGATCTGGGTGGTGTTCGCGGTGAACTTCTTCATGACCCTGAAGATCCGCCGGGAGAAGTCGCTCTACGTGGCTCTGTGGTTCTACATCGCAACGATCATTACCGTGGCGATGCTTTATATCGTCAATCACCTCTCGATTCCCACGAGCTGGACGCACAGTTACCCGGTTTTCGGCGGGGTGCAGGATGCGTTGGTCCAGTGGTGGTATGGGCACAATGCGGTGGCCTTCTTCCTGACGACTCCGATTCTCGGGATCATGTATTACTTTCTGCCGAAGGCTGCAAATCGTCCGGTGTATTCTTACCGGTTGTCGATTGTCCACTTCTGGTCGCTGGTCTTTCTCTATATTTGGGCGGGGCCGCACCACTTGCTGAACACGGCGCTTCCTGAATGGCTTCAAATGCTTGCGGTGTTTTTCAGCGTCATGCTGTGGGCTCCGTCGTGGGGCGGGATGCTGAATGGACTCCTCACCTTGCGCGGGGCCTGGGACAAACTTCGAACTGATCCTGTTATCAAGTTCTTCGTGGTGGCTCTGACATTCTACGGGATGGCAACGTTTGAAGGTCCACTGCTTTCCATTCGATCCGTCAGTTCACTCGCGCATTACACGGACTGGATTGTCGGGCACGTTCACGGCGGCACGCTGGGCTGGAACGGTTTCATGGCTGCGGGATTGTTCTACTGGATGGCACCCAAGCTGTGGGGTCGTCCGTTGTGGTCGAAAAACCTCGCCAACATGCACTTTTGGATCGGGCTGGTTGGTATCCTGCTTTATGTCGCCTCGCTCTGGTTCGCCGGAATTATCCAGGGACTTATGCTTGGTGAGCTCGACGAAACCGGCACCCGTTTTGTTCACGAGTTTGTGGACACGGTCGACAAGATTGGTGGCCTTATGTTTGCTCGCGCTTTTGGCGGAACTCTATACCTCATCGGCTTCCTGCTTCTTGTGATTAACATCTGGAAAACAGCCCGCTCCGGAAAACCGGTCAACGAAACTCGTCAAGTCTATGCTGATCCGGAGATGGAGAAAGACCGCATGACGTGGGGCGCAGCGTTCAAGAACGATCCGATTGCGTTCACGTTCTGGGCGCTCTTCTTCATGATCCTCTGGTTCTTCCTGCCTCCCGGCGGCAGCCACATGGCGTTGTTCTGCACGATTGGTTTTGTATACCTCGCTATCAGACGGTTCAAGGCAGACACCCGCTCCTGGTCGGATTGGTATGAAAAACTCTGTGACAACTACATGCCGTTCAGTGTCCTGGTTCTCATTTCAGTGTTGATCGGTGGCGTTGTGCAAATTCTGCCCACCGTGACGGTGAACCGGGCCATCAACGTCGAGGACCGATTGCAAACTCTTTACACGCCGCTCGAGTTGGAAGGTCGTGATATCTATGTGAGCGAAGGTTGCTACAACTGTCACTCTCAAATGATCCGCACACTGGTTCCTGATGTGGTTCGCTATGGTGACTACTCACGTCTCGGTGAATCCATCTACGATCATCCATTCCAGTGGGGCTCAAAACGTACCGGTCCTGATTTGGCCCGTGAAGGGGGAAAGCGTGGCGACTCCTGGCATTACCTCCACCTCCTGGCCCCCCGTGGAATTGAGAGTGGATCCCGGATGCCGAACTATCCGTGGCTGGTTAATAAAGAAACAGACTTCAAAGGACTGCGCTCAAAAATCGCTGTTCAACGGCAGCTTGGCGTCCCCTACCCCATCATGACGCCGGCTGAAATCGAACAGGGCGCACGGGAACAGGCTTTGAAGATCGCCGAAGGACTTGTCAAAGAACAGGTTCGGATTCCTGCCGCTGCAGACGGGAAAGAACCCGCCAACGAAACCGAAGCACGTGACAAACTGGCCGGTTCACAAATGATTGCTCTAATCGCATACCTTCAAAAACTGGGAACGTTCGAAGAAATCGAAGAAGAGAAGCCAGCGTTCACCCTGCCGCCTTCCGGGCTGGCCATTCCTGACAAGTTTCGCCCGGATGATCTTCCTGAGCGCAAAACTGAAGACGCTGAATAATCCCAACCCACTCGAACAATGTTTAAACGAATTATTCTCGAAGAATGGCATTTCACGGTGCCTTACATCTGCTTTGCACTGGTCGGAGCCGTCTTTCTGATCATCACAATCAAAGCCCTTCGCTTGAAGAAGAACGACGTTGAACACCTCTCCCACCTTCCTCTTCAGGATGACGAATCCCTTGTTAAAACAACTGATCAAGATTCATGAGTAAAGATTCAAAAAAAGATCCGGACATCATTCTCCGCGAACACAGTTTCGATGGCATTCAGGAGTTTGACCAAAAGCTTCCCAACTGGTGGCTGTTCACGCTTTACATCACGATTTTCGCATTCGTTGTCTATTGGTTCTGCTACTATCAATTGCCTCTGGGCATGAAGTCCGAGACCGAGAAGGTCGAAGAAAAGATCGCCGCGATCGACCAAAAGCGTGCTGCCCTGCTTGAGGAAATGGTTTCGTCACTAACCGATGAATCACTTCTCGAAATGAGTTCCAATGCGGAAAACGTCGCAGCAGGAAAGATCATTTTTGATACAAAATGCGTGGCCTGTCACGGGCCGGAGCTCACTGCAAAAATGGGGGATGTCCAACTCCCCGGCGTGAGCCTGGTCGATGCTGAATGGCTGTTCGGCAGCGAACCGCTCAAAATCATGAACACCGTAACCAACGGCTCTCCCAATATTGAAAAGGGGATGATCGCCTGGAAAACCCAACTTGCGCCTACGGATATCGCACAAGTCGTCGCTTACATTCTCAGCAAACAACCCGGCAACTGACCCGGAGACTATCCTGACATGGCCAAAGGGATTAGAGAACGAAACCTCGATTCAGTCACGACGATCAATCGTGACGGTTCTCATCACATTCTGCATCCGGCAGACGTGAAAGGCATCTTCACCTTTGGTCGTCGCGTCTTTGGAATCCTCCTCCTCGCGGTATACGTACTTTTGCCCTGGATACCCATCAATGGGTTTCCGGCCGTGTTCTTCGATCTCGCCAACCGGCAGTTTCACTTCTTCGGACTGACATTTCTCGCTGAAGATTTGTGGATTGGATTCTTTCTACTGACCGGTTTGGGGTTCGGACTGTTCTACGTCACAGCGCTGCTCGGGCGGCTCTGGTGCGGCTGGGCCTGCCCTTACACGGTCTTTTTGGAAAATCTCTACCGCCGGGTGGAGCGACTTATCGATGGTGACGCCACAAAGCGCAGGAAGCTCGACAAAGCTCCACCTTCGTTTGGAAAAATCACCAGGCGGATCATTAAGCACGGCATCTACATCGCCATTTCGGTCACCCTTGCCCACATCTTTGTTTCCTACTTTGTCTCAATACCGCGGCTCTACGATTACATGACGCAGTCGCCCGCCAATAACGCCAAGGCATTTGGTGTGATGCTGTTTTTGACCTGCGGGCTGTATGGATCATTCGCGTGGTTCCGCGAACAGTTCTGCATCATCATGTGTCCCTATGGTCGAATTCAATCGGCGCTTACCGATGACGACACCGTGATCATTGGCTACGACGAAAAGCGCGGCGAGCCACGGGGAAAAGCCAGTGACCCGAACGCCGGTGACTGCATTGGCTGTAATCGATGTGTAAATGTTTGCCCCACCGGCATCGACATTCGTGAAGGTCTGCAAATGGAGTGCATCGGCTGTGCAGCATGTATCGATGCCTGCGATGAGATCATGGTTAAGGTTAACCGACCGAAAGGGCTCGTTCGTTACGATTCCATGAACGGTCTTGCCGGAAAGAAACGGCGGTTCCTGCGCCCCCGCATCTTCCTCTACACGGGCTTTATGCTCGCTGGGTTAAGTGTGATGGCCATCTTTTTGAATGGACTTCATTCTACCAAAATGGAGATCAGCCGAATGCCCGGCCAACCGTTCTACGTCACCGAAGACGGCGTGCGGAATCAGTTTGAAATCCAACTGGTTTCAAAACGCAATATCGCAACCGAGATCACGACCAGGGCCATCGATCTGCCGGAAAACGTCACCCTGATTGGACTCGACGACCCCATCAAACTCGAGCCCCTCGGCAAAGCGACCAAGACGTTTTTCGTCACCGTTCCAAAAGACAAATACACGGGAGAGTTTCGCGTCACGATCAGTTCAGCAGTGAATCCCGGCGACGACGAAATCACCGACATTGTCGAATTCCTCGGTCCCAGTGCCTACACCCTTAAGAAAGAAAAATGATCACCTGGATTAAAAAACGTCCCTGGCTCCTTATCGTTGCAGCTTTCGTTGTGTTGATCATCTCGTGGGCCTTCCTCTTAAAGATTGCCATCTCAACACAACCCGAGTCCGTGCCACTGAAAACCCGGTTCTCTGAAAATGCCGACCACTGATCTCAGTTCCGTCACGCTCTTTGCCGTTTTCGTCGCCGGCCTCGCTACAAGCCTGCACTGCGCCGGGATGTGCGGGCTCTTGACATGCGGGCTCGGAATCGCGGGGCATTCGTCACAAACCGCATCGATCGGGATTTATCATGCGAGCCGTTTACTTGGATATTCCATCGCGGGAGCCATTGCCGGCTTCCTCGGAACCACTCTTGGAGTTACCTCCATTTTCCCAAACACAAACTGGCTGCCACTGTTGCTGATTGTGCTTCTGTTAGCCATTGCCCTGGGCCTGGATAAAAAGATCGCCGCTGTTCCCGGGTTAGGCAAAGCGGTTCATTTTATCCGTTCAAAAACACTTTCCATCCCGCCATTGGCACGCGCCGGAGTGGTCGGGCTCAGCACTCCGCTTTTACCGTGCGGGCCGCTCTGGGCTATCATGGCTATCGCTCTCGCATCCGGTTCTACCATCGGCGGGATTAAAGTCATGTTGGTTTTCGGGTTCGGAGCCATCCCTGCCATTTGGGCGACACAGATTGCTTCGGTGTGGATGAATCAGAAGTTCAACGCCCGGCAGTTCCAAATCGTAAAACGCAGCCTTGCAGTTTTGGCTGCGCTTTCATTGTGCTGGCATTTCTGGCCGACAAACGGCTTTGCGTCCGACGAACCATCCTGCAATTGCGAGATAGAATTCCCCGCTCCAACTGAAAAATGAGTTCGTCCGTCGCCACTTCCAGCCAGTGTCTCCATTGCGGAATCTCGTTTGTTCCCCATGTGGTGCAGGATCAGTTTTGCTGTTCCGGTTGTCACTTCGTTCATGACTTAATCCAGGGCGAAGGCTTTGCCGATTTCTACAAACTACTCGGGCGAAAAGGGCTCAACCCGCTCAATGACCAGCCAACCACCCCTGCGAATTTTGAGTGGTTGCGGGAAGCGACTGACGGACAGAGCGAAGCGGTATTGAACGCCGGCAACCTGACTTGCACAGCCTGCGTCTGGTTGATCGAACGCCTGTTTCGAAAACAGCGTGGCGCCAACCGGGTGGCCGTTGATGTGAGCCGCTCAACCATCTCCATCTGGTGGAATCCCGAGACGTTTGATCCCGTTCAGTTTGCCAAAGAACTCCATCGTTTCGGCTATCCCGTTTCCGAAAAACAACTAACCGACGAAGACACGGAAGCCCTGGCCCACTCAGAAAGCCGCGCTCTTCTCACCCGGCTCGGTGTCACATTCGGTCTGGCAATGAATACCATGGCTTTTACCCTGCCTTCGTATCTCGGGCTTGAATTCTCCGATGCTTTAGCCGGGCTCTTCCGCCTCATCAGCTTCGCATCAGCCACCCTCGCATTGGCGGTGGGCGGTTCCTATTTCTTCCAACGCGCCGGGGCCGCCTTGCGGGCCGGGGTATTGCATCTCGATATTCCAATCTCGATTGGTCTCATCGTTGCATTCCTTGGTTCGCTTGGCGGCCTTTTCGCAGGGATTGAGTCGCTCATGTATTTCGACTTCGTAGCGACGTTTTCCGCCCTCATGCTTGCGGGCCGTTGGCTGCACATCCGGCTGATTGAAAAGAACCGGCGCGATCTTCGTGCCCGCGAAAAGCAAATCCTGCTAGTCAAAAAACGTAACGCTTCGGGAGAATTCGAAAGCATCAAGCCACACGAAATCGAAACGTCGGATGAGATCGAAGTCGGCCCCGGTTCGCTAATCCCTGTGAATGGCAACCTGCTGTCACCGGACGCTGTCGCCATCTCCCGGGACTGGATCAATGGGGAGCCCGAGCCGATTCAATGCGAAAAAGGTCAGCAGATACCCGCCGGTTCCCGCAATGCAACGGATGGTCCCCTGCGGATCCTAACACAGTCAAAGTTCTCAGGCTCACTCATTGAGAAACTGCTCTCGGCAGTCCCCTCACCTGTAGAAGCCGGCGGGCGTTCAAAAATCCTTGCGACCTATCTCTACGTGGTTCTCGCTGTCGCGATCATCGGGGCAGCGACCTGGTTTTTCAAAACCGGTGACCTCGTCCTGACCCTTCAGGTTCTGATTTCTGTCCTCGTTGTATCCTGTCCCTGCGCCCTTGGACTGGCCTTGCCACTGGTGGATGAAATTCTGAATTCGAGAATGCGGCGGAACGGGATCTTCATCCGCTCCGGCGAAATCTGGAAGAAGCTCCCCCATATCAAACAACTCATACTCGACAAGACCGGTACACTCACCGAGCTCGTTCCCAAGCTTCTCAACGCCGACGTCCTCAACCGGATTCCCGCGACAGAGCTCCCGGTCCTCGCCGCACTGATCAATACGAATCACCACCCTCACTCCGCCGCTATCCGCGAAGCGATCATCCAGAAGTTCGGTCCCGGTTCATTGAATGCCCCTGCTGATATTGACGTGGAGGATATTCCCGGCAGCGGCATGCGAACCCTCCATGACGCGACTGAATGGCGACTGGGCAAAGCTTCATGGGCCGGCGACACTGACTCTGGATCTGCAACCGTCTTCACCAAAGCCGGGCAGGAGCTCGCGACATTTGAGTTCGGCGAAACCATTCGCGATGGTGCAGCGGCTGAAATCGCAGCCCTCCATCGAGAAGGCTATAAGACAGAAATTCTAAGCGGCGACCCCGATCGTGCCCGGGTTGTCAAGATCGGCAAACAGATTGGCATCCCCCCGACTCATATCTATTCTTCGTATTCCCCCGGTCAAAAAGCTGAGCACATTTCCGATGGCCAGCCCGAAGCGACTCTCTTCATCGGAGATGGTGGCAATGACAGTCTTGCCCTCGAAGCTGCTGCCTGCTCGGGATCGCCTGCCACCGGTATCCGGGCGATCGAAAGCAAGACTGATTTCGTCTTCGTCGGACGCAGCTTTCAGGCAATACGGCGGCTCTTCCATGCGGCCCGACGCCGCCGTCACATTGTCGCGATGGTTTTCATCGTCGCCGTTCTCTACAACGTCGCCGCAGTCGGCCTTTGCCTCGCAGGGCTGATGAATCCCCTGCTCGCCGCCGTGCTTATGCCCCTCAGCTCAATCGTTACCACCGCCATTGCCACCCGTGTGTGAATCGATCGAACAGGGTCTGTTCGACAAACCAACCCTGTTGCCTCGTTAAATCCTAATTTCCTATGGAAGTCTTATTCGCCCTCATTTGTGTTTGCAGCCTGCTCGCGTGGATCCTTCTCAAGCATTCCGTCTTCTCGGTTCCCTTTGTGATTTTTCTCTCACTCTGGGTTCAGGATTTTTATCCCCTGTCCCACTTCCCGATGTATTCCGATCCCGATGAAAGCGAGAACTTTTTCTACCTCGCCAGAGATCTCGGCGAAGGAAAGACACAACCACTGCCGGTGTTGAAGATCACCGGAGTGACCGCTCCCAAAGTCAAAAAACTCTTCAAAGCCTGGGCCAAGGAACGCGCAGCAGAACTCGATAAATCCGACAAAGAACTCTCAGACGAAGAACGTGCCGAAATCGGACGGGAGCTTCTCGAGTTCCTTGGTGACCAGGCCGGAAAACGCGGGATGGCTGAGGACTTAAAAGGCTCCCTCGCGCTCGTGGAGGTCTGGATTGTCTACGACACCAAAACCCGGAAGATCACCGAAACTCCAACCACTGTTGCCACCACCACTCTATGAGTTCCCTTCTGACCTCCCTCAAAAACCTGAAGTGGAAAGAGATCTACCACCGGTTCGGAATTCCGAAATTTCATCGCTTTGAAGTCATCGCGATGCGGATTCTCTTCGCCTACGTGCTGTATCAAACCATGCCGCTGGGCGCTCCGTTCTCAGATGTGGGTATCCGGGTTCCCTCCTCGATTGATAAATCAATTCGCCCGCCGCTGCCGCCTATCTCCGCCCTGCTTCCGAACACCAACGGGCAGATGGAGTTCGACGAAATGCGCCAGCCCAACGGGATTGGAAAGTTCATCGACCTTACGTTTTTCTCCCGCGACGATGTCACGGCAGCGCTTCCGTGGATCGTGATCCCCTGTCTGCTCATCTACATCTCCGGCTATGGGCTCCCGGTCGCCCTTACGATTCTGTGCTTCATCAGCATCGGGAGCCGAACGCTCTACAATTCCCAGGGATACATTCACCACGGCTACCAGATGGTTTCCCTGATCCTGCTTGCCCAGACCATTGTGGTTCTGTGGTGGTTCTTCCGAAAGCCCAAAGAAGCCATGGGATTCTCAAAGCCAACAGCGGCCACAAAGAACGGCCGCACGTTCTGGGATGTCATGATTCGCTACTCACAGCTCATGATTATCGCCAGCTACATGATTCCCGGCGTGATCAAGCAATTCAAGTCAGGCGGCGAATGGTTTCTCAACAGTCACTACATCGGCGTCCAGGTCGTTAAAACCCACCGGCAGAATTACTACAACCAGTTGGATGCCGAAGAATGGAGCCCTGAGGAAATCCCGGAAATGGCTGACTTCATGCTCGGGAAGCCCAACATTTCCCGCCTCCTGCTGGGATGCGGTGTAGGCCTTCAACTCATTGCCTTCCTCGGTCTCTACAACCGTTTTACCCTGCTCATCTTTGGAGGGATGTTTGTCCTTTTCCATTACTTGAACGACGTAATGTTCGGCCTCTATTTCTATCACGTCGAAAAGATGGACTGGATCTTTCTGGTGAACCTTCCGTTCTGGATCTGGTGGCTGTACAATCGAAAGGCCCCCTCAGAAGAGTCGGCTGACCTCGCGGACAATCTGTAACTCCTCTCGCGCTTTCATCACCCACATCTCAACGGAGGAATGGGATGCCGATATCCGATAGTCGTCCCCACCTCCGGTTCGATTGGCAGTGACATCCAGCTCACACCCCAGCAATTCGAGTCCGTCACAGATGCGTTCGCGCATCCAGTCGGAGTGTTCCCCAATGCCGCCAGTGAATACCACCGCATCAACTCCACCCATATTCACAGCATAGGAAGCAATCGTCCCCCGGATGCTGTCGGCAAAGATTTCGATCGCCAATTGTGCCCGTTCGCTGCCGGAAGTTGCGGCGGCATGAATCTCACGAAGGTCTGATGCCACACCCGAAATTCCCAGCAACCCTGACTTCCGATTCAGCAACTCATCCAGCTCCCCGACATCGAACTGCCCGGACCGTAGCAGGTGAAAAAGAATACCCGGGTCAACCGAACCGGGCCGGGTTCCCATCACCACGCCATCCATCGGGGTGAAACCCATGGTGGTATCCACCGGTCGTCCATCCCGTATGGCTGAGATGGAACAACCATTCCCCAGGTGACAAACGATGAGTCGCGATTCTCCTTCGGGAAGAACGTTCAATCGGGACGCGTGTTCTGAGCAGTATTGATGACTGATCCCGTGGAACCCGTAGCGCCGAATCATACGATTCTCGAACCACTCGTAGGGTAGAGGAAAGACCGCAGAACGATCCGGCAGGTCAGCAAAGAATCCCGTGTCGAACACCGCAATCTGATCAACCCCCGGGCAAATCCCCGCCGCGCACTCAATCACTTTGAGTGCTGGTGGATTGTGCAGCGGCGCGATCGAATTGAGCGCCCCCAGTTGCTTCAATATCCCTTCATCCAGGATAACAGCCTCTTTGAAATCTCTCCCACCATGAACCACACGATGAGCGATCTTATCGATGTGCTTCCCGGAAAACTGATCCAAGACCTTTCCCGCCCCCGCTTCATAGTCGAGAACATCAGGATCCAGATCAATGGTCCCGGAACCGGAGCATGTCCCTTCTGCGCCCTCAAAGAAGGCATACTTGAGCGAGCTGGACCCGGCATTGAGGACAAGGATTCCCATAGCCGACCGTCACTCTTTTGCGATCCATTTCCACTCGCGAATTTCAGGAAGGTCCTCCCCGTATTCAGTGATGTAATTCTTGTGCTCGATCAGTTTGTCACGGACGAACTGCTTCAAGTAAACAGCCTGAGTCTCCAACTTCCCGACCCGATCCACCACGTCTTCGAACAGATGAAACCGGTCGATCCGGTTCAACACCGTCATGTCGAATGGCGTCGTCGTGGTGCCTTCCTCAATGTATCCCCGAACATGAAGGTTGTGATGATTGGTCCGCTTGTAGGCCAGCCGGTGAATCAGCCAGGGGTAACCGTGATAGGCAAAAATGATCGGCTTGTCTTTGGTGAACAGCGTATCGAATTGCTTGTCTGACAATCCATGAGGATGTGCCCGCTCGGACTGAAGCGTCATCAAATCCACCACGTTGACGAAGCGGACCTTCAGGTCAGGAACCTTTTCGCGAAGCAACATCACCGAAGCCAGCATCTCAAGAGTCGGTGCATCACCACAACAGGCCAGCACCACATCAGGTTCAGCCCCGGCGTCATTTCCCGCCCATTCCCACACGCCGATGCCGGCCGTGCAATGCTTCACGGCCTCATCCATGGACAGCCACTGAGGTAGCGGTTGTTTTCCGGCTACGATCACATTCACATAGTTCTTACTGCGCAGGCAGTGGTCTGTCACTGAGAGCAGCGTGTTGGCATCCGGCGGGAAGTAAGCCCGCACCACGTCGGCTTTCTTGTTCACCACATGATCAATGAAACCGGGATCCTGATGGCTGAATCCGTTGTGATCCTGTCGCCACACGTGGGAAGTGAGCAGGTAGTTCAGCGAAGCAATCGGTCGACGCCAGGGGATCTCCTTTTGCGTCACCTTCAGCCACTTGGCGTGCTGATTAAACATCGAATCCACAATGTGAATGAAAGCCTCGTAGCAGGAAAACAACCCGTGTCGACCGGTCAGAAGATAGCCTTCCAACCACCCCTGACAGGTATGCTCACTGAGCATTTCCATGACCCGTCCGTCTTTCGCCAAATGCGCATCAACATCATCGTCCTCCGGAAGGTAATCCCCGCGCCATGCCCGTTGCGTGACATCAAACAAAGCTGAAAGCCTGTTCGATGCCGTTTCATCCGGCCCGAACACACGAAAGTTTTGGTGCGCAGCGTTGGCTTCCGCCACCTTCGCCAGGAAGTTGCCCATCGTCCGTGTCGCCGAAGCCGTGGCGGCTCCCGGTGACGGGACATCAACCGCAAAGTTTCTGAAGTCAGGAAGATTGAGAGGGCGCAAAAGCAATCCTCCATTCGCATGAGGACTGGCCCCCATCCGCAATTCACCTTCAGGGGCGAGCGCTTTCAATTCAGGCCGCAAGTCACCCGATTCATCGAACAACTCCTCCGGCCGGTAACTTTTCATCCACTCTTCCAGCAGTGCGAGATGATCCGGGTTCTCCCGAACCGCACCAAAAGGCACCTGATGAGACCGCCAGTAGTTTTCGGTTCGCTTCCCGTCGACCTCTTTCGGTCCTGTCCACCCCTTGGGCGTTCGCAGAATTATCATCGGCCACTGCGGACGGGAGGTGTCGCCGTCCTCACGCGCCCGGCGCTGGATCTCGTGAATCTCGTCGAAAATCTCATCCAGTGTCGCCGCCATCTTCTGGTGCATTTCCAAAGGATCAGATCCTTCCACGAAGTATGGTTTATAACCATAGCCGACAAAAAGCTTCTCCAGCTCATCATGAGGAATGCGCGCCAAAATTGTCGGGTTCGCAATCTTGTATCCGTTCAGATGCAGAATCGGAAGCACCGCCCCGTCCGTCACCGGGTTGAGAAATTTATTCGAATGCCAGGCCGTCGCCAGCGGTCCGGTCTCCGCTTCTCCATCACCGACCACACAGCCGGCGATTAAATCCGGATTATCAAAAACCGCGCCATAGGCATGCGAGACCACATAGCCCAGCTCGCCCCCTTCATGGATCGATCCCGGAGTTTCGGGTGACACATGACTTGGGATCCCTCCCGGAAACGAAAACTGTTTGAACAGCCGCTGCATCCCGTTCGCCGTCCGGCTGATCTCGGGATACACCTCCGAATAGGTTCCCTCCAGATAAGTATTCGCCACCAGGCCCGGCCCGCCGTGACCCGGCCCTGCCAGATAAATCATCTTGTCCGAATGCTTTTTGATCATCCGGTTCAGATGACAATAAATGAAGTTCAGCCCCGGCGTCGTTCCCCAGTGACCCAGCAACCTCGGCTTGACGTGCTCCTTTACCAGAGGCTCCCGCAGCAGAGGATTATCGAGGAGATAAATCTGCCCCACTGAAAGGTAATTCGCCGCCCGCCAATAGGCATCGATGGCATTCAGGTCAGAATCAGAAAGTGGTTTCGTATGCATGGTTTCCGGGAGATTCGTTCAGGTCCGCGCATCTGCCGCGCAGGAATTGTTTCAATCACGGCATCTTTTCGTCTTTGTCGATGTCTCGCCTGAAAACTCTGCGTCACATTTGCCGGAGGCTTCCGGAATTCTGCAGAATCAGTGGGCTCATCCGGCCCCTGAAAACACCCATCACCACATCATTCATTTTTTTCATTGATGGCTCAATTGGTGCAAAAACCACCGGCTCAGTGCTAGAAATCTCAAAAGTCACCAGCTTCGGGTTATCCATTCGATTCAACTTCCGGCATTCCGGCCATTCTCTACCCCGCTCCGGTCGGCAAACCTCAGAAAAACGCCCACCATTTCCCCAAACTCAGCCCCTTTGTAGATTTCGGACAACCAAAAGGTTCCGGATTCACTCAAACAAAAGGTAAATCATTCCTCCCCAAAAATGGGTACGAGCAAATAAATCATTAATTGCCCTGTCCAAATTCAGTCATCGTTCGAAAACACAGCAATCCGGTGCCATACCATCCTGAGAGAGCGGAATTCTCCGGTTTTTGACTCATCAACCACCCACAAAACTCCCAAACCACCGCTGAAAGGCCCGGTCCAAACACCGGGCTTGTCCGAAAAGACATAATTTTGGTCATGCCTCATTTGCGGCATCAGCAAACAAACGTTTGGATGGTCATGCCTCATTTCCGCCCCCACCCAATTAACGTTTTTTTGGTCATGCCCCACTTGAGGCATCAACCAATTAACAGTTTTTTGGTCATGCCCCATTTGGGGTATCGCCCATTGAACGTTTTTTTGCTAATGCCTCACTTGAGGCATCAATCATTCAAGCGTTTTCTGCTCATGTCTCATTCGGGGCATGACCAAAAAAACGAATATCCGCGGTGCCCCTGATTTACATCACAAACGCAAGCGGCCTCTTTGGGTCGGTCAAATTCACCTCATCATGAGTAAGCCAGTCGCAAGATGCCAACCATAGTCGAATAAATTCGCCCGAGCCAATTTGTCTTCAAGCTTGACTCCCCTTTTGCCATTTCAATAAGATTTCCGTATCGCACCGAACCGCGAGGAACGCGGTCGGTGGACAAGACTGTTCGAAAAAGAAATCAGATTTCAAAAATGGGAGCTTGGGGAGACGGAATTTACGAAAACGATACCGCCTCCGACTATGCGGTGGAACTCGCCGGCGAACTCTTGAATGAAGCGAGGCGCTACATCGAGAGTGACGAACTCGATCGATCAAACCACTCGTTTATCATGCCAATGATCGACGTGATAAATTACCTTTGTGAACGAGCCGACTGCCACCCGTTTACCGGCCGAAGCGTCCTCACTTGGAAAACTCGCATGCTAACCAGTTTCGATGATGCTCGAGATGATTACCAGTGGACAGATGAAGAGATGGCTGAATCTCGAGTATTGCTAGTTGAGTTGTTTGACCGGTTTGAAAAGTTCATTCTGGTTGATCGCCTTGCCGAAGATTGGGCGAATTGACGGGGCAGCTAGGTGCCGAATCGGGTAGGAGCAGGGATTGAACCTGCTCCCCCACACCACCGGCCATACGGGGTTGACTGCGGTCGTTCCTCCCTTGCCGCTTCGCGGTGCCTGCTGGCATCTATCTCCTTTGTCGATTGTAGCACGGCGGTTCCGGTCGTCTCGCTACATCTTTCGGAACCGTGCCCCCGCTTAACCTCTCTTTGATATCGCTCCGCTCAGTTGCACCGGGCGGTTTCCTCGGTTGGTCCAACGAACGCCGCCGCGCGCACCAGTTCGACGCTTTCCGCCAATTTTTCGCTAAGTCAGCTTGAGGCCACAAGCCGAAGACCCGGCATAGGCGAATGCCCTGGATTTCAAGAAAGCCATTCCCGAGACTACGGCTTCCGGTCTTGACTCCCCTTTCGCCATATCATTATGATTTTCGTATCGCACCGAACCGCGAAAAACGCGGTCGGTGGACAAGACTGTTCGCTTCAGAAATGACATACGATATCGATATTGTCCGTGGCCATGAGGTTACCCCTGAACAACAGGAATTCATCAATCATTGGACCCACACCTACTTCGGAGATGTCGCTGTCTGCAAAGATAAGAAGGTTGCGCCGGTTCATTGGCGTTTGATGCTTCGTAACAATAGCGAGATCCTCAGCCAAGTGGCGATAACGGAATTGGCCATCGAGATTGATGGCCAGAAGGTCATCGCGGGATCGATTGGCGGCTTACTGACACCAACCCATCTTCAAGGGAATGGTCACGCGAATTCATTGATGGACAGAGCCGAGGAATTCATCTTCACTGACTTGAACCTGTCGATGGGAATTTTATTTTGCCTGTCGGAATTGGTTCCGTTTTATTCCAGGCGGGGATGGATACCGGTCATACGTCCGGTAACGCTTCATCAGAAACGTGGCCCCATCGAATGGGGAGCAGAAGTAATGGTTTTGGGGCACCGTGAGCAGCCGAAAGGAGATCTTTCAATCCATGTGCCAAATCAAACGGAAACCAAAAGCGAATCGGGTACCCACGAATGAATTGTGACGATGGTCACCTCTCCTTCCGCTGGGCACACACAAGCCGACGCTGGCGAGCCCGATCGCGCTACGAGTTGATTGACTATCCTGACACGAATCTTTAACCTCCTGCCTAACGAGGTCGTGCTCCCGGATCGGGCTGCCAGGTCCCGGACAGTTTGACAAGAAAATCATGAAAGCGATCTCATTCTTAACGGCGCTCATCTTATCGATTGGAGCAGTATACGGGACTGAAGATCACTTGGTTTTAGTGCCAACTCCAATAACGATCGTCGGCAACGACTCCGAATATACGGTGATTGATGTTCCGTATATCAGCGGTTACGGACTCGACTTTCTTGGCTACTGCAACCGAATTGCCAGCCCTTACATTGTCGATATTCATTCACCATCAAGTAAGAATCAGAAGATGGATATCAACCCGTTGAGTAGAGACGGACTTGTCATAGAAACACGGGAGATCGAGAATGGTCGTAAGCACATCGTGACGCTGGATTTCGAGGCGGTGAAGAACGTTGCGCTGCAAAGTGAGCTTTTGAGTATTGCTGCGAGGTGCATATTTGAGTTTGGAGATAGATCCATGGGTAAATTTGAGGCAGACATCATTTTAAAGGGCATTGGCGAAGATTCGAAACTCCATGAAGTTTTACGGGATTTTCATACTGATCGAGAATCGAAGATGTTGAACAAGGCTGAGACAGCAACGCCGAGCAACCCATCTGATTAGTTCGAACTTCTCACCGGCGCCGCCATTCCTAAAACGTCATCCTCAGGAAAGTAAGGTCATGTCATATTCTCACTCTTGAACGTCCGGACACCCCACCTCTGAATGGAGTGAGGCTGTCGGAACTCAAACTGTAATTCGGCATCGGTGCGAACAGAGCAGTAGGATAAATGCCTGAAAGGTCTGGCACGGACGACGTCTGATACCCTGCAAATTCAAACATCATTCTGTCATGCCAATTCAATCGAAAACCGAACCCGCAAAAGTTCCTGCCAGCGAATGGCAACACCCGGGAAAGGCGCTCCGCGGCCTGCTCGAGGGAAAGAAAGTGAACACTGATGTCACTCTTATTCGTTATGTCACTGACGTGGTCGGCGAAGGGCCTAAGCTCCACGTTCATCCGTATGATGAGATCTTCACCATTACCGAAGGAAGGGCACGGTTCACCGTCGGCGACAAGGTCATCGATGCTGAGGAGGGTGACGTCATTTTAGGCCCGGCCAACATCCCTCATGGATATCAAAACCTGGGGCCCGGAAAACTTGATTCGCTGGACATCCATCTCAGTCCGGAATGGATTCAATATAATCTGGCTGACAAATGGGATGAGTCAGGCGTCCTTCTTTCCGCCCATTCCAAAGTGGACACCGAAGGCCACGAGGGAAGCTAAATTGAGGCGGGGAGCTTCCAGCTCTTTCTGAAACAATCGCAACACTTCTCTTAATGTCCAAAGACACAAGCAAAACAGCTTTGGCTCTTCAGCCGATGGCTGAAACATTTGGTTACATACCACTGATGATGGCCATGAGGGAACACCTTGGGATCGAATCATGGCTGGAGCTGAAAGAATTCGCCTTTGATCTGGAAGCAGTCGCCCCGCAAGTCGTTTGGGTGGAAAATGGAGAGCGGGAGGCGTTTGAAGCAAAGCTGACCGGGATGGATATCGCAGCGCGAGAGGTATCGAAAGAAGAGGCCGACAGGATCAAGATCGAGAACAAACCTGTCCGGGGAACGATAGACCTCCATATCCGAACGAGAGACAGTTCGATCAACTCCGAAATGATCAAAGATCTAAAAGCCCAAGAGCTCATTTCCGGCTGTCGCATGGGTGAAAATGCGGACGGCCTCTTCCATTGGAAAGACGACCGTTGGTACCAGGACTTTCATCTTACGATCTTCAAGGAATCTGACATTCCTCAAATCGAGAGTGTGATCGGAGACTGTGGATACATCGTGGTTCGGCCGGAAGATGACGGACAATCATAAATTCTCTCCTTATACGATTGCCTCGCAGAGTGCGCATTGGGTACAGCGCACTTGAACAGTTTCTGATTTAAGCTCATTTTGATCTGTTAAACGAAGCGCGGGCGGCAACGGTCCCGGCGTTCTTCACCAACGAAATGTCGTTACAGCGATTCACCGAATACGAGATCGAGCCGAATCTCCATGAAGAGATTACCGCTCTTAAAAATGAATGCTTCCCGGAAGAAGCGAAAGATCGATCCTACTACAAGCAGTTGCCTCACTTCAGATACCTGGCCTTCGATAAAGAACAGCTGATCGGACAAATGGGCGTTGATCACCGAATGATTATGGTGGGCACCGAAGTTGTCTCAATATTCGGACTCATCGATGTATGCATCTCGGAGGAATTTCGCCAACAGGGCATCGCTTCTGAAATGATCGACGAAGTCTCGGACCTGGCTAAGTCGGCAGAAATTGACTTTCTAATGCTGGTTGCTGACGATCATCGTCTTTACTTGAAGAATGGTTTTCGCCCGGTATCAGCCCTCGTCTCATAGTTAAGGATCGATGAACATCGCAACTACGGTGTCGGAGTGGAACAGCTTGATCAGGAAATAATGATCAGGCAAATCGGATTACGGAGCTGGGTGGACGGACCGATCGATCTGTTAGGTTATCTGTTTTAGGTTCCCTCCCGATCAGGCAGGGTATCAAGGCAACGGCAGTCAGTTTTGGCCACTCATTTACGTCTTTCCCACGTTTCATTTTCCCTTGAGAACTCTTCCCGCCCTGCCAATCTTTCATTCGTTTGCCCAAAACAATCAGCCTTGCCATTGAGCCCCCCTCCGACCTCACGCCTACACGCCCTCCGTCAAGTGGTGGAAACTCTCCTCGATACCCGGCTTCCCGCTTCTTCCCTTCGCCCGGAAACCCTTGAAATGACGGCGATCCTCCGCGACTCAAATGCGGATTCCGTCCCCCAATCCAATCAGGAGATCGAAAGAGGGGAAACCCGGACTTCGGGAGGCCTCGCTCTGTCCCCGACAATGGCCGCAATGTGTACACTCGATTATTTACGGACAACCAGGTTCCTTCGCGGTATTCGCAATGCCATCATCGATGCCGGCAGGCAAGTTCATGACCGTCCGGTGAGGATTCTCTACGTCGGATCAGGTCCATACGGAACTCTGGCAGTACCGCTCATGTCTGTTTTCAGTTCCGCTGAAGCCATCTTTACGCTTCTCGATATCCACAGCGAATCAATTGAGTCAGTAAAAGGAATTGTGAATAATCTGGGGCTGACCCAAAGCGTTTCGGAATTTGTAACTACAGATGCTTTGCTTTACTCGATAGACCCCGACCTGCCTCCGGACATCATAATTGCTGAGACGATGCAGGTATGCCTGGAGTCGGAACCACAAGTGGCAATCACACACCACCTGCACAAGGAGGCTCCCGGAGCCATCTTTATTCCGGATGAAGTGCGTATCGATCTGAAACTGGTAAACCCCGGCCGCGAGATGATTCCCATTGATCGTGATAGAATTGACTTAGGACCGCTGTTTGTCATGAACAAGCAGACGGTGAGTTCCTGGCCCGGCAACGCAGGTGATGCGATCCCCGGCTACACAGTGCAAACTCCAGCGACGTGGGACGACAAATATCAGTTCATGCTCTTCACAACGGTCACCGTTTATCAGAATCATAAGATCGAGGAATACGACTCAGGACTCACCTTCCCGCGAGTCGCCCATGTGGAAGACTCAATAACCCCGGGTGACACCATCACATGTTCGTACCTCACGGGCAGCTTTCCCCGCCTCTGTATTCAAAAAGGCAATGAGTCGGTTATGATTCCGGATTAGGATAGCTTCAAATACGTTAACATCCGATATGCCGCGCGACACCATCCTGTTCGACATCAACGAAACGGTTCTCGACCTCTCTTCGTTGCGGCCGATATTCAAAGCAGCATTTGATGATGAAGGGGTAACGACCACATGGTTCTCCATGCTTCTTCATTCTTCGACGGTTTGCGCGCTGACTGGCGTCAATACTGATTTCGCCAGTCTGGCAGAAGTGATCCTGAATACGGTTGCGGCACGTTTGAATGTGCGTCTTTCAGATACTACAAAAGACGAAATTCTTGGTGAATTCGCCCGATTGCCTTCCCATGCAGATATCAAGCCTGCTCTTGGACGGCTCCGGTCTGCCGGATTTCGCACGGTCGCTTTCACCAACTCGTCGCTCAATCTGGTAACGAAGCAGATCCAACATGCGGGACTCGCTGATGACTTCGACGACATTGTCTCTGTCGAGAAGACTGGGACTTTTAAGCCGGACGCTACGGCTTATTTATATGTCGCGGAGCGCATGAGGCGACCGATTGGGGAATTGCGTCTCGTGGCCACTCATGATTGGGATACGCATGGCGCATTGGCGGCCGGAATGCAGGCCGCCTATATAGATCGTTCTGGTGAGCCTTATCATCCACTTTACCACAAGCCTGATATCTTCGAAAAGACCATGGAAGGCGTGGTGGATCAGATCATGGCACGTGATGATGGCGCTCAATGACCAGCACAGGCTCCGGACAATGACGACTCGAAATGCCGGTTACTCAACCGTGCCCAGATCCCCGAGGGCTTCCTTTACAGCAAGCAGAGTTGCCCGCCGAACTTGATCGATGGGATCCCCTTCCCCGCTGACTCCTTGCGAAAGGCTGACTTTTACCGGTACCCGGGCGACTGTCTTGCCGGTATCGATCTTCACCAGAAATGCATCGCAACGAACTTCCCCGGCGGGAGTGGCGCTGACTGCTCCGGACTCCACAATTCGGCCGAGCAGGATGTATTGAACGCCGAGTGCATGCTCCAGTTTCTCCTTCAGGTCTGCCCCGTTCCTGTCTCGCACCGAATTCGCCATTGGATTGCTGTCACTTGTCCAGGCAAGCGCTGTCTCAAACCATTGCGTCCCGTCCGGGCGAAAGATGAATTCCGGATTCAAGTTGCTCAACTCCGCAGCTTCTGAAGTCATGAGTTCCGGAATGGACATCACCACAACATTCGACTGGAGAGGCTTCCCCGAGATCAACACGGGAGCGGGAGAGATTTCGGGATCGACTACGACTGCATCGATAGCCGGTTCTTCATTGAGCCGGGAGGCAATTTCGTGAAGCCCCTTCCGCAATGGATCGAAGCGCTCACGATAAGCTTCGATGACTTCAATATTAGTGGCTCCCAGTCGGTAGTAGTTGTAACCGAAGCGAACGGCAACAAGCGATGCCACCAATACTGCGAGCAGAACAACAACCGCCGGCTTGAGATTACTGCTCTTCTTTTCTGACGACTGCCTCATCTGGAAAAATACCCTGAATGTCAAAAGAGCAACAGCCAGCTTGTCGGTATTGTTTGAAAGAGCGAGCACAGTTAACTCACCAGTCGCGAATCGCGGTTGGCGCGTCCATTGATGCTGACTATCATAGGCTGTATCCATGATCCCATTTCAGGACAGCTCAGTCGAAAGCACATTCGCTTCCTATCCGGCAGAAGTTCAGCCGGCCATGTTCGCACTCCGCGACCTGGTTTTTGAAACAGCGGGTCGAATCGGAGTCGCCGACGGCTTGACCGAAACGCTCAAATGGGGCGAGCCAAGTTATCTTTGCAAAACCGGATCAACTCTCCGTATGCATTGGAAGGCCAACGACCCTGAGCACTTCAGGATGTTTTTCCATTGCCAATCCCTGCTGATCCCGACTTTCCGCGAACTCTATCCTCAAGCGTTCGAATTCGAAGGCAACCGGGCGATTCGATTCGATGTGGGTAGCGAACCGGATCTGGAGAAACTGGGACACTGCATCGAGCTCACTCTGAAATATCACCTGCTGAAGGGTCTGCCCCATCTTGGAACTGGTGACGACAGCGGCTGAATCGACAGCACCGGGAATCAATGCTTCGGACGAGAGAAATACTCAACCACCGCCCATAGGCCACGCAAATCTGCCTCTAAATTCTCATAACTGATAGATTTTCAAAATTAACTCGCAAAGTTTTTAAAATATTAACTTTATTGGGGTAGCAACCTATGTTAAAAATCCCTGCATTATGGAAAGAGGCATCCTCTATACACTATCAGGTCTTGGACTGGCGACGCTACTGACAGCTTGTGGTTCAAATGACAACGTCATTTCACCTCTCGCCGGAGGAGCCGCAGGCAGTGTTGCCGCAGTAGGAACCACCGAGCCCGGAATTGCAGGTGATACCGCAGCCCAGCTTGCTCAGGAGGGAAATGCTTCCACTCCATCCAAGCCAGCCAGCTCAGAGCCATTTTCTCTTCGTGAAGGTGAGCAGTTGGTCAGCCACACGGTTGTAAAAGGCGACACCCTCAGCGGTCTTTCCACACAATACAGCACCCGGGTTTCACGCATTCAAGCCGCGAACAATATGACCGGCACCATGATCAAGCTTGGTGACACTATCAATATCCCAACCAAAGGAGCAACTGCTGCCGCTCCGGCTGCCGTGTCAAATACAGCACCGGCTCCTCCACAAGCACAGGGCCCGTCAGCATCATCAATCGTTCCGGCTGCACCTGCTGTTCCTTCGGTTGCACCAGCAGTCCCGTCTGCCGCACCGGCAACTCCAAGTGGTTTTGCAACCTCAGTTCCTGCAACACCTGCCCCTTCCACTCCGGCTCCAGCTGCCGTCGAAACTGCGCCGGCACCCGCTCCAGCCCCTGCACCGGCAGCTCCGGCTCCTACAGGTGGCCTGCCAAGCTTCAACATCGGCACCGGACTCCAGATTCAGGACTGATCAGCTCCTAATCATTTTATCCCTTATTTGGAAAAGCGGGTTCGGAGACGGATCCGCTTTTCTGCGTTCAGGGATCAAGTGGTTTGGGCTTCCTGATCACATATTCGAGAAGCCACGATGTCTTGACATCGTCCCCAACGCGGGAAGATACTTCCGGCGATGAGCTCTCCACACTTCGAGCAGGATTTAAAAGCCGCATCGGTCGCCCCGGCCAACAACCTGCCCAGCGGGTTTTCGCAACTGGTTCTGGCCAGAGCTCGCGCAGTGAAGCATGCCGCGCGGATTCACTGGCGCCTTTTGGCAACAGCCACTGCCATCGCAGTCACCGGTGCATTTCTCATCAGCGGATGGCTCGCCCGGCAATCCAGCAACACCCCACCGTCGATTCCTGTCTTTGACACAAATTCGACGCTCTTCTCTGTCTCCACCACAACTGGTTCCTGATGCGGTGGCAGTCGATCATCTGGTCATTAGCTACGATTGTGCTCGCTGCAGCAATCTCGATCTTTGTCGCGAAAAAGACCACGCAACGTCAACCGCACCATCATCACCACCATGGAGGTCACGAAGACTTCCACCAGTGGCTGCACGACAACCTGAAGATCACACCGGAACAGGAGACGATCCTTCGCCCTCAGGAAGAGGCATTTGAATCAGAGCGTCAGGCTTTACAGCAGAAAATTAAGTCAGCCGGAAAAACCCTGGCCGGGGCGATTCAATCCAGTGCCCCTGATTCACCTGATGTATTAAAGGCTCATGAAGCATTGCTTGCCGCACAGGGCGAACTTCAGCGGGCTACGCTGAAACATTTCTTCACCATGAAATCTCACCTCAGCGAAGAGCAGGGCCAAAAGCTCCTCGATTGGACCCACGACAGCCTCATTCATGGACACCGCAATTGATCTGGATGACCTCTTCCGCTTCGGAAGCGCAGAAAACGCTGAGGTCGAGTCCAATGAGGACCAGCTGATCCGGCTGACGATCGCCGGGGACGACGATGCATTCCGCACTCTTGTGGAGCAGCATCAGGAAAAAATCTACCACTTCTGTTGCCAGTGGCTACCCGATGAGGAGGACGCCCGCGAAGCAACACAGGACACCTTTGTGAGAGCGTATCAGGCAATCAGCCGCTATCGGAGACGAGCCCGCTTTACCTCGTGGCTGTTTCGAATCGCCCTCAACCTGTGTCGCGACCGTTACAAATCAAAATCAGCCCGGCAACGGAGAAATACCCGCTCGCTGATGGATGGCCGCACGGGCAGCGAACTTCCCTGTAGCAAGAACACCCCGGACGAGGCCGTGGCCAGTGCGGGTGACCTCGAGACGCTGAAGCAGGGCATCGATTCTCTCCCGCCAAAGCTGCAGGCCGTGGTCATCATTTGTGGAGTGGAGGGAATGAGCCAGGAAGTGTGTGCGGAGATTCTAAACATCTCCGTGAGAGCGGTCGAGGGACGCTTTTATCGAGCCCGCAAAGCGCTCGAAAAGTGGATGCAGGAATAAGCCGCGAAAATATTTACATTAGTTTGTGGGGTCGTCGGGATTTTGTCGTTTTACAGGCGCACAATTTCCTTCTGGCTCCCATGTTTACTAAAAACCGACTTCTTCCCCTGCCTGCCGCTCTTGGTATAGCCGCACTCACCACCACCGTTATCTCACTGGCTCAAGACTCGTCTCCGTCCCTTATTCTCAACGACGAAGATCCCGGTTTCAGCGATATCATCACGACTGACGACATCCTCGACACCATCGTCATCAGCGGGAAATCCAAAGACCTGTTGGGAACGGCTCCTTCTGCCACCAAAGGCCAGGCCAGCGCTGAAGAACTGGCCGAACGCCCTTTCCTGAGACGCGGAGAACTGCTTGAAGTCGTCCCCGGCATGATCGTCACCCAACACAGCGGCGGCGGCAAAGCCAATCAGTATTTCGTCCGCGGATTCAATCTCGATCACGGCACCGATTTCGCCATCTTTGTCGACAACATGCCGGTGAACAACCGGACTCACGGACACGGTCAGGGTTATGCTGATATCAATTTCCTGATTCCCGAGCTGGTGGAGGAACTTGAGTATGTCAAAGGCCCCTACTTTGCAAAGTTCGGAGATTTCAGCACTGCGGGTGCCGCCCGGTTCAAACTTTACCGCGAACTGCCCGCAGGCATTGCTTCCTTTTCGCTCGGCACAAATAACTACTACCGAAGCCTCCTCGCAGACTCCGTTCAGATGGGCCAGGGCGTCACCACATTTGCGTTGGAATACAATTACTACGACGGCCCCTGGGTGAAGTCGGATCAGCTCCAGCGCTGGAATGGTTTTGCGCGTTACTTCATTGGCGATGACGACGACTTCGCGACAGTCACCCTCATGGGGTTTGATTCGAACTGGGACGCAACCGATCAGGTTCCACTACGCGCCATCCGAAACGGGCAGATCGATCGCCTGGGCCACATCGATCCCACCGTCGGCGGAAATACTCATCGCTACAGCCTTTCGACTGATTTCCAAATCACGGGCGATCGCGGAGTCACCACCGGATCCATCTACGGGGGAACGTATCAGCTTGATCTCTTTTCCAATTTCACCCTGTTCCTCGATGATCCGGTCAATGGCGACCAGTTCAACCAGTTCGATGATCGCTGGTTTGCCGGTGGCGCTGTAGAACACAAAATCGACGGCATCGATTTCGGCGGACGCGACGGGAATGTCACTCTCGGGATGCAGACCCATCATGACTGGATCGACGGAGTCGGGCTTCACAAAACCAAAGCCCGTCAGCGACTCTCCACCGTACGAGAGGACGATGTCGTCGAGTCCAGCATCGGTGTCTTCGGGGAAACCGAGATTTTCTGGAACGACTGGATCAGATCAACAGCGGGCGTCCGGGGAGATCTCTACCGGTTTGACGTCGATTCCAAAACATTGCCAGCCAATTCAGGAACGGAGTGGGACGGAATTGTCAGCCCCAAAGCAGGGCTGGTCTTCGGTCCCTGGAACGAAACCGAACTGTATCTTAACGGAGGCTTTGGTTTTCACAGCAACGACGCACGCGGAGTCACCATTCAGCGGGATCCGCTCACGGGAGAGGCCGTTGATTCTGTCCCCGCTTTGGTCCGCACCAAAGGATCGGAGATCGGAGTACGCTCTCAGGTCCTACCGGGCCTGACTTCAACTCTCGGCCTGTGGTATCTGGAGAGCGATTCCGAGCTGGTCTATGTGGGCGACGCCGGAAACATCGAAGCCGGAGACGCGAGCCGCCGTTACGGCATTGAGTGGTCCAATTATTGGCGCCCTCAATCATGGCTCTACATCGACACCGAAGTCACCGTTACCGAGTCCGAATTCATTGGCTCAGGAGAAGAGATCGAAAACGCGGTCCCTGTCAGCTTTTCGAGCGGTATTTCCATTGGCGAAGGAACCGGGGCCTTTGCATCCCTTCGGTCACGCTACTTTTCACCGCGGCCACTCAACGGCGATGGATCGATCGAGTCAGACGACGCATTTCAGCTCAATGCCCGGGTGGGCTACCGCACCGAAAACGACTGGGAGTTCGCGATCGAGGCACTCAACCTGCTCGACGCGAAAGACAACGATGTCGAATATTACTACGCCTCCCGTCTCCGTGGAGAACCGGCCGCAGGGATTGAAGACGTCCACCTGCATCCTTACGAGCCGTTTCAGATTCGATTTTCTGTCACCAAAAAATGGTGATCCGGGAGGAACCCGCTTTCACATCAGGCCCATTCAGTCCGGCCCAAAGCTACTTTCTCAACGGGTGAGTGCCTCCAGGGCCTCCTGATAGGCATCTTCCAAACGGAAGAGCACTTCCGGGACGGCCAGATGGTCATCTTCCAAACGGAAGAGCACTTCCGGGACGGCCGGATGGTCATCTTCCAAACGGAAGAACACTTCCGGGACGGCCGGATGGTCATCTTCCAAACGGAAGAACACTTCCGGGGCGTCCGGATGGTCATCTTCCAAACGGAAGAACACTTCCGGGGCGTCCGGATGGTCATCTTCCAACCGGAAGAGCACTTCCGGGGCGGCCGGATGGTCATCTTCCAACCGGAAGAACACTTCCGGGGCGTCTGGATGGTCATCTTCCAACCGGAAGAGCCATTCCGGGACGTCAGGATGGTCATTTCCCAACCGAGAGAGTCCTTTCCCACCAACCTGATTTCCGCCCCTTGAGAGAAAACGTTCCAACAGGGTTACTCCGTTGAATCAACCCTGTTCGATCGTCCCTGCCTGTGCTATCGATTCGCGATGAAACTCGCGCGCATGCCGGATGGTTCGCCTGAGATCTTCCACACTATTCAGGGGGAAGGTCGCAGCACCGGCCTGCCCACGGTTTTCATTCGTTCCAGCCTCTGCAATCTCCACTGCCAGTGGTGCGACACGGCTTACACCTGGAACTGGGACGACACCAACTACGAGACCGAATCCGGAATCAAATACAGTCGTCACGACCAGATCGTGACTCTATCGCCCGGCGCGATTGCCAAAATCGTATCAGAGACTTACGCCTGCTCAAACTTCGTATTCACCGGCGGCGAACCGCTCCTCCAGCAAAAGGACTGGATCGCATTGATGCAGGAACTGCGAGCCACATCCCCGGCGGTCCCCTTTCATTTCGAGATCGAGACCAACGGAACCCTTGCCCCGAATCCGGATTTCCTCCGGGAAATCGATCAACTCAACGTTTCCCCGAAGCTGGCCAATTCCGGCGTTCCTGAAGAGCTCCGAATCAAACCCGAAGCGCTCAGCAAGTTGGCTGCGATTGAGAAAGCGGACTTCAAATTTGTGATCGAGACCGACGCAGATTTCGAAGAGATGTCGGGACTGGTATCAGGCTTCGGAATTCCACCCGGCCGGATTTTCCTGATGCCCAAGGCGAATTCCATCGAAGAGCTGGATGCAAACTCGCCGCGAGTCGCTGAGTTCTGCAAAGACCACGGCTACCGGTTTTCCGACCGCCTCCACATCCGGTTGTTCGGCTCAAAGCGTGGCGTTTGAGAAGGTTTGCCCCCTTTTTACAGAACTTTTACAGAACTTTCACGTTGGTTTGACGCAAGAGCAGTGAACTCATGGATACTGAATTCACCATGAGAAAACTCCAATCCACATTACTGGCCCTCACTTTCATTGTTCTGGGAACTGGCCTCACGACGGCCCAGGAAAAGGCCCCCGCTCCAAAACAAGGGGACAAAAAAGATGCTTTTGTGAAAGATCCGAAAGCGACTCCCAACAACGATGAAGCGATATTAGAAGTGGGCATTCTGATAGAATACATCCGACTGGACCACCGAACCGCCAACCAGCTCATTCGGGACCACGCAATCCGTTCGGCGAATGCACAAGAGCTGCGTGACAAGTTGGAAACAATGATGGACGCAAAAACCGCCACTCTGGAAGATACTCTGTGGCTGCGAACCCTGTCAGGTCAACGCGCCAAAACCGAATCAATATCTGAACGAATTTACCCCACAGAATACGATCCACCGGAGATTCCAAGCAATGCCGGAAGTGTTACCGCAGTCGAGGCGAAAGAAAAGAGCGACCAGGTTGAGGCTGATCGACAAGCAGATGCATTGAACGCTAAACTCCCGCCAACCGAAGGAGTGTTTCCCATGACATCAGCCAACCCCACTGCTTTCGAAACCCGGAACCTGGGGGTCACACTCGAAATTGATCCGGTGGTTAGCAGTGATTCAAAATCCATTGACCTGAATCTCGCTCCGGAAGTCGTCGAAGAACTTGAGAAGACGCATTACCTCCGGGAAGGGTTTGAACACACAGCCAAGGGAATCGATCACATCGAAATGCCTACTTTCTACACGAGAAAAATCACCACTCAGATCACGGTGATTCCGGGAAATTACAACTTGTTGAACATTCAGAGACCTCACGATGGTGACGACGAGCGAATCCTGGTCTTTCTACGCGCAGATTTGATTCCTGTGAAATAACCCGGTCGTGATACCATAGGCTTCATGGTCACGGAACGACATATTCCGCATACGATTTTGATCCTGATGCTGGTCTCGGCAGTAGCCGTACTCAGTGTCGGGATCAATCTGGCCAGAGAAACGCAAATCATCGCCGTTGAGCAGGACAAGACACCGCTCACCACATTCATGACCCGGGTGGTCGAACAGGTTTCCGCAACGGAGGCACTCTATGAAAGCCACCTTCTCTCAGTCGCCAACCAGATTGGCAGTTCCACCACCACGGCTGAAATCCGCTCAATCGCACAGAACATCGTCGGGATTGAACAACTAACATTCTTAAAAGGCAACGAAAGGCCACAGGTCATCGACCTTCGGCAATCCGACACAGACAAAGAGCCACTGCCCGTTCCGAGAATGATCAGCAGCGAGAACTCTCCTCAAAACAGTGGGGTGCTCTTGAATCCCGATGACTTTCAGGGAAGTGACTCATCTATTTCCTTCAGGTGGATCGATCAGCAGGGCCACCCTCCTCACTTTGCAACCACCACAGCCAACCGTGGCGTTTTGATCTTCCGCATTGCGGTTGATGACGCGGCAGTTGCTTTCGATCAGATGATTTCCCAGGACATCGCGACTCTGGCTGAACCTGTCGTGGCCGCATCGATTCACTTTGAATTGAAATCTCCGCGCGCCGATTCGGGTTTTGCGTCAAAACAACCTGAACACACTATTGCCAATGCCCCGTTCCTGCTTCCGATCCCCTCGCGGTTCGGCGACTGGAAACTGCTCTCCTGGCCAAAGACTGAGACGCTGGTTAGCTATCGTCAACCCGTTCTCTTCGCATCGGCAACGCTCTCAATCTTTCTCGCTGTGGCGGGCATATTCGGGTTCGCCCACCAGCGACGGGCCCTTCACCTTGCAGAGCAGCGGGTTTCTTTTGTAAACCGGGTGTCTCACGAATTGCGAACACCGCTCACGAACATTCTGCTGAACATCGACCTCGCAGCTGATTCGATTCCCGATGAAGCCAGCACGGCTATGCGGCGATTGGATCTGATCCGCGAAGAATCAAGTCGGCTCAGCCGGCTGCTTGAGAATGTGCTGACGTTCTCAGCAAAGGAAAGCTCAACAGCCAGCTCTCCCCGGTTGCTCCCCTGCGATGTAAATACGGTTGTTGCAGACACTCTGGCTCAGTTCGGCCCTTCCCTCGCACGGAAAAACATCACCCCTTGCCTGATTTCTCCGGATCATCCGGTTTCTGCCATTGCTGATCCTGATTCGCTGAGCCAAATCGTGAGCAACCTTATTTCGAACGTTGAAAAGTATGCCCCCGGCACTGAGTCATTCGACATTGTGGTGGAAGAGTCAGAGGAAGATCAAACAGTGACAGTCTCTGTGACAGATCATGGACCGGGAATTCCAAAGTCAGACTCGACTCGTATTTTCCGCCCCTTCGTTCGCCTCAACGAGAAAACCACCGAAGGTGTATCCGGAACAGGTCTGGGACTTGCCATTGCGCGGGACCTGGCTGAAAAGATGAAGGGGCGTCTTATCCTTGTCCCCGATACCGGAGAAACACGATTTGAACTGACCCTTCCTCGCAGCGAAGCGGGCAACATCATACCGCTTTCCGCCGCCTCATGAAGATCCTTATTGCTGAAGACGATCCGGTCACGCTGGATTCCATCGATGAATGCCTGCGCTCTGAAGGCTTTTCCACCGTACTCGCGGAAAACGGTCGCCGTGCCGTTGATCTCTGGAAAACTGAGCGCCCCGACCTGGTCTGCCTCGATATTATGATGCCGGAAATCGACGGCTATGACGTCTGCCGAACGATCCGGTCAGTTGACAAGACACTGCCGGTACTTTTTCTATCCGCCAAGAACGAAGAGATCGATATTGTGGTCGGACTGGAAATCGGAGCTGATGATTTCATACGAAAGCCTTTCGGAAAACATGAACTGATCGCCCGGGTTCGCTCTGTTTTGCGGCGATCGGAACTTTCTCAATCTTCCGCCGGATTTCCCAAATCATTCTGCATTCGGAATGAGATCACCATCTATCCCAGCCATCTACGGGCCACCCTGGAAAGTTCCGGAGAGGAAATTGATTTGTCACCTCGTGAGATCGCCATTCTTCACGTTCTCAACGAACGAAGAGGCGAAGCCGTTCACCGTGATGAGTTGCACGACCGCTGCTGGGGTTCGGAATATTATCCAGAGAGCAGAACACTCGATCAACACATCGCCAAGCTGCGAAAACGTATCGAACCCGATCCCTCAGAACCCACGATCATCGAAACCGTCCGGGGAGTGGGATACAGAGTCCGCTGAATCAGTGATCCAGTCGGATTTGCCACATCAGATACCGGGGATGACTTCCCCGGTCACCCTGCCACTTATCGCTTACCGCGACGACGCTTGACCTCAAGCATCGCAATGGACTTCATCATCTGCGCTTCAACCGCAGCGCGATCTTCATCACCACCGTCTTCTTTGAGGGCAGCTTGAGCACGCTCGATCGCTTTCTCGACAGCATCTTCGTCGATATCAGCCTCACCAACCGCAAGGTCAGTGAGGATGGATACGTGATTCGGCCCCACTTCTACAATCCCCTCACCCACGGCAAGCACTTGCTCTACACCATTCTGAGTGTAGCGCAGCTCACCGGGTTTCAAGGCACTGATCAGCGGTGCGTGTGCTTTCAAGAGCCCCATTTCACCCTCACTCCCGGGGACAACGATGGTGTCTTCGACTTCATCGCCAAATGTTCTTCCTTCGGGAGTTACAATTTCAAGTCTCATAGAGATCGGGGGATTGGGAGATCAAACAATCAGTCTTTCTCAACGGTATCGATGCCGCCCTTCATGTAAAAGTTGTTCTCAGGAACACTGTCGTGTTTTCCATCAAGAACTTCAGCAAAGCTGCGAACAGTGTCTTCCACAGAAACCTGCTGCCCTTCGATACCGGTGAAGACCTGAGCAACCGAGAACGGCTGGGAAAGGAACTTCTGGATCTTACGAGCACGGAAAACGATCTGCTTGTCATCCGGGTTCAACTCGTCCATACCAAGAATCGCAATGATGTCCTGCAAATCTTTGTAGCGCTGAAGAACGTTCTGAACGCCACGTGCCACCCGGTAGTGCTCTTCACCGACAACATCCGGTGCAAGCGCATTCGAAGTTGAAGCCAGTGGATCCACCGCCGGGTAAATACCAAGCTCGGAAAGTGAACGCTCAAGAACAACTGTCGCATCAAGGTGAGCGAAAGTGTTTGCAGGAGCCGGGTCAGTCAAGTCATCCGCAGGGACATACACCGCCTGGAACGAAGTAATCGAACCTGACTTGGTAGATGTGATCCGCTCCTGAAGCTGAGCCATCTCTGATGAAAGTGTTGGCTGGTAACCCACCGCAGAAGGTGTCCGGCCGAGAAGCGCTGACACCTCAGCACCCGCCTGTGAGAAACGGAAGATGTTATCAACGAACAGAAGAACGTCCTGATTCTCTTCATCACGGAAATACTCAGCCATGGCGAGAGCGGAAAGCGCCACACGGAGACGAGCACCCGGAGGCTCATTCATCTGTCCGTATACGAGAGCCACTTTCGATTCAGCAAGATTGTCCTGCTTGATAACTTCAGCTTCGGACATCTCCCAATAAAGGTCGTTTCCTTCACGAGTCCGCTCACCAACACCGGCAAACAGGGAGTAACCACCGTGCTGCTTCGCAATGTTGTTAATCAGCTCCATGATGATAACGGTCTTACCAACACCCGCACCACCAAACGCACCCACTTTACCACCCTTAGTGAAAGGGCAGATGAGGTCGACCACCTTAATACCTGTTGCGAGAATCTCCGTCGAAGTCGCCTGGTCGACAAGAGCAGGAGCCGGACGGTGAATCGGGTAACGCTTCGTTGCGTTCACTTCACCGCGTCCGTCAACCACATCACCTGTCACGTTGAAGATCCGTCCCAGAACCTGAGCACCAACCGGCACAGAGATGGGAGCCCCGGTATCAATCAAGCTCATGCCACGCTTCAAACCTTCCGTAGAAGACATCGCAACCGCACGAACCCAACCGTCACCAAGGTGCTGCTGCACCTCAAACACAGTCTTGGTTGTCTCACCGTTCAATTCATACTCCACCTCAAGGGCGTTGTAGATTTCGGGAAGCTTATCGGCTTTGGAATAATCGGCGTCCACCACCGGTCCAATCACCTGAACAATATTACCAACGTTACTCATGGTCTTATTTCTCTAACAAATTTTGATTCTCTAAACTCTTGAAACTAAATAACTCGATTCAACGACGGGATCACTCAAGCGCCTTCATGGCCGTTGTGATCTCAAGCAACTCTGCCGTAATTGCTGCCTGACGTTGCTTGTTGTAGACAAGCGTCAAATCTTTGATCATCTGGTTCGCGTTGTCCGTCGCGGCCTTCATGGCCACCATCCGTGCCGAATGCTCGGACGCGCGATTCTCAAGAATCATCTGATACACCTGATTGTTCACATACTGTGGCACCACAGCATCGAGAACTTTCTCAGGAGAAGGCTCAAAAATATAGCCACTTCCACCTGAAGAAGGCTTTTCGCCATCAGTCTCAACCGGACTGGAGTCTCCCCCCATTCCTACAAAATCTTTGTCTCGCCCTAAATCGATCGGACGAATTGGCAGCAAGGTCTCAATCATCGGATCCTGCTTAATGGTGTTCACGAAGTTCGAGAAAGCCACCTTCACACGGTCGTATTTCCCTTCCAGGAACTGTTCCATGAGATATTTGGAAACCACCTTGGACTCGGCAAAACCGGCAGGATCCTTGATCGGGAAATCCGCAACAAGATTACGGTTCAAGCGGGAAAGTGACTGACGCCCTTTGTTACCGATTGTGATGAAATCCGCATCGGGAGAACACTGATCCGCTACCATGCGGAGAATGTTCGTGTTCAACGGTCCACACAACCCTTTATCGGTCGTGATCACCAGAACCAACTCGCGGTTACCCTCGCGCTCTTCAAGAAGCGGGTGCTGATCTTCCTCAACCTGCTCCTTCAAATTCACCAGCACCTTATTCAGGAGATCGGCATAGGAACGTCCGGCCGTTGCCTGATCCTGGGCCTTCTTCATCCGGGATGCTGCAACCAACTGCATCGCCCGGGTAATTTGGGCCGTGTTTTTGACCGACTTAATGCGTCGGCGGATGTCACGAAGGTTGGCCATTTCGGATAGTAGGGTTCAGGAGTCTTGTTTCAGGTATCAGGAGTTATTTTCGATTCAACAGGGTTGCCTTAGCAAACCAACCCTGTTGCCTCGCAGCAGTCAGATTCAGCCTTTGTAGGTCGATTTGAAATCTTCAAAGACCTGCTCCAGGCCTCCTGTAATCGAATCGTTGAGTGCTTTTTCCTGACGAATCTCTGCAAGGAGATCGTCTTTACGGGTTTCAAGGTATTCCTGAAGTTTCTTCTGGAAATCTTTCACATTGTCGACCTCAACGTCGTCAAATTTGCCGTTCTGCATACCCCAGAGGAGACAGACTTCCATTTCCATGGAGAGCGGCGAAAACTGCTGCTGTTTAAAGAGTTCAACAATCCGCTCACCACGTGAGATAAGCGCTTTTGTTTTCGCATCGAGGTCCGATCCAAACTGGGCAAATGCCTGCATCTCACGGAACTGGGCGAGGTCAAGCTTAGTCGTTCCGGAAACTTTCTTAATCGCCTTGGTCTGCGCCGCAGAACCAACCCGGGAAACGGAAAGACCCACCGAAATCGCAGGACGAATTCCCTGATAGAAAAGGTCTGTCTCGAGGTAGATCTGACCATCAGTGATGGAAATCACGTTTGTTGGAATATAAGCCGAAACGTCACCTGCCTGAGTTTCAATAATCGGAAGGGCAGTTAACGATCCACCACCGTTTTCCTCGGAAAGACGGGCCGAACGCTCAAGAAGGCGTGAGTGGAGGTAGAAAACATCACCGGGATACGCCTCACGACCTGATGGGCGACGAAGTACGAGAGAAACCTCACGATAAGCCACCGCGTGCTTTGAAAGGTCATCATAAACAATGAGAGCATCCTCTCCGTTATCCATGAAATACTCACCCATTGCACAACCGGCATAAGGAGCAAGATATTGGCTGGTTGCCGGATCCGAAGCAGATGCCACAACCACCGTGGTGTATTCAAGCGCACCGGTTTCCTCAAGAACCTGAATGGTCCGGGCTACGTTCGCCAGCTTCTGACCAACCGCAACATAGATACAATAAACAGGCTTGTGATCTTTAAGAGTTCCCTCTTCAGCTGCCTTGTTCTGCTTCGCCTGGGAAATAATGGTATCGACAGCCACTGTTGTCTTACCGGTCGAACGGTCACCGATGATCAACTCCCGCTGACCACGTCCAACAGGAATCATCGCATCAATTGGAAGAATACCGGTCTGAATCGGAACTCCAACGGACTGACGGGGAATGATACCGGGAGCGATCTTTTCAACAGGATAGTTGGTCTGAGCGTCAATCTCGCCTTTACCATCGATCGGCTGGCCCAGGGCATTCACTACGCGGCCCAGCATTTCTTTACCAACCGGCACCTGAAGGAGTTTACCTGTCGTCTTAACTTCGTCACCCTCTTTAATCTGGCGACCGTCACCAAGAAGAATACAGCCAACTTCGGATTCCTCGAGGTTCAAAGCAAGACCGTAGACCCCACCGGGGAATTCGACCATTTCATTGAGCATCACATCACTGAGACCCTCAACTTTGGCGACACCGTCACCGGTTTCACGGACTACGCCGACATTAGATTTCGAAACCGACGTTTTCAACGCAGCGATTTCGGATTCCAGTTCCTGAAGGATATTGCTCATGTTCTTTTTGAGTAGGAAATTGGGAGATTACTTAAATTTTTCTTCGAGACGGGCCAAACGATCACGGACACTACCGTCCCATACATCGGAGCCAACTTTGATGCGCATGCCACCAAGCAGGTCGGCGGTTACGCGAAATTCTGAGGTCAACTGAGACCCGTATTTGCTTTGCAAATCGGCAAGCACCGTCTTTTGCATTGCCTCATTCAATTCAACGGCACTTTCAACAACCGCGTGATTCTTCGCCAACTCAAGCCGCACGAGACGCCAAAAGGCATCAATGACTCCGAGGTATCCGCGGGGCTTCTTTTCACCCAGCACCTTAACCACCTTGCGCACGACACCGCCATCAACGCCACCGTCTTTCGTGACCGCTGCCTCGAGCAATTTACGAGCAGTGCGCTTGGCGTCTTTACTGGCTTTCATCTAAATTCAGCAGTTTTCTCAATTAAATTGGAAATTACAGCGCCATCTGGCCAGCTGTCTCCTTGTTGATTCGATCCTGATCCTTATCATCAAGAACCTTGCCGGTTACCTTGGAAGTCGTATCGATGACCATGCGGCCAAAATCACGCTTAAGCTCAGAAAGAACCCGATCGTGCTCGAGCTTGGCTGCCTCTGCTGCATTTTCACGGATCTTCTGCGCATCGGCGATCGCCTTCTGAGTTTCTTTCTCACCGAGAGCACTTGCGCTTTCACGGGCTTCCGCAATGAGACGTTCGGCATCACTGTTGGCCTCATCAAGCATCGCCTGAACCTTTTCTTCAGCGTTTGCCAGGTCAGCCTCAATTTTCTTAAGGTTCGATTCACCCTCCTCGATGCGCTTGCGGCGCGCCTCAAGGATCGCTGTTACCGGCCCGAAAGCATATTTATTGAGAATCACGTAGACGATCAGGACAACGATAACCTGCCCAAGAAATGGAGGCCATTGAAGGCCAAATGCTTCGAGAGTTTCTTTCATGATACGTTATTGAAATTCGAAATAAACAAACAGCGAACAAAAGAAGTTCACCGTAACCGGTGACCGGACTATTCACCCGGCCACCGATCCGGAAAACGGGTCAGCCCTGAAGGGCCATGATCAAACCGTAAATCGCGATAGCCTCAGCCAGCGCCATTCCGATAATCGCGATTGTCAGGATGTTACCGAAGGCAGTGGGGTTACGTCCCACAGCGCCTGCAGCGGCCATTCCAGTCAATCCAATACCAATACCGGCACCTGCACCGGCGATACCAAGCGCAAAGTTCCCGTTGAAAGGACTCTCGGCAAGGAGTGGCATAATATCAGCAAGGATGTTCATCATAATGCTTATTCTTTCTTCGTTTTGTTGTTTCTTTCAACCGCCGCCCACGCTTTTCGTATGGTCCCGACGGATAAATTGGGTAAAAAAATCAGTGAGCCTCCTCGTCGTGAGTAGTCGAGAGTTGGATATACACCGCACAGAGGAGTGCGAAAACCGTTGCCTGCAGCAGGCCGACCAGAATCTCCATGAAGTAGAAAGGGATCGGCAACAGCACACGCATCAGGAAGGCTGGAACAGCACTCATCCCAAAACTCGTCCCAAGCTCACCCATGGTGTGAAGGAGAGTCTCACCTGCAAAAATGTTTCCAAGAAGTCGAAGCGAAAGAGACACCGGTCTCGCCGCAATTGAAATCAACTCGATTACCCCCACAAAAATAAAGATCGGGGTCAACGCATACTTAATGAAACCGGTCAACCCACCCTTCGGCCCGAAGGTATGCTTGATAAAACCAATCACACCAATCTCGGAAATCGTGAGCCACATCCAAACCAGCATGAAGACTGCGGCAATCCCGAGCGTCAGGTTTAAGTCAGCAGTGGGCGGACGCAACAGCGGAGCCCAATGATGCTTCCAGTATTCCGCATCCTGCTTTATGACGTCTGTATCAACAACCGCATGACGGTGGCCGCTCTCTGCATGCGAATCGCCATGAGTCTCAGCCGCCGTTTCCGTAACAACTTCCACTTCAGCTACAGCCTCACCACCCTCTGCATGCGCCTCATCCCCATGTGCCCCGTGGTCACCATGATGAAGTTCATCGATCGCCTGCATATCAATGGTGAGCGGACCCGATTTAGGACCAAAACCAATGGTGCCGACACCGGGAAGCAGTCCCGAGTAGTTTGAAACCAGAATAAAGATGAAAATCGTCGCCAGAAGAGGGAACGCTTTAGGAGCAACCTTCTTACCAACAATATTCTCCACCTGCCCGTAGAGGAATTCGACCACGTATTCCACGAGGTTTTGTTTCTTCCCCGGGATCAAAGCCATTTTTTTGGTCGCCATCCTTGCGAACATCAGCACAAGAACCACAACAATAATCGCTACAAAAATGGAGTTGGTAAACCAACCGAAAATTTGATCAGGCGCGATTCCCCCTGCCGCAAGAATGGCAGAGCTGTTGGCATGAAATAAGCTAGTAAGCGGTGAAAATTCCATCGAAAGAGGAAACGTCAAACACGTCGATTGAGGGCTCTTAAAAGAGTTTTGAAACTCGAGGTTGAGCCTCTGATTGGGGATTTACTTCTCGATTAATTGGGGCGCAACCGAATTTATGAAAACTTTGTGAAAAATTTCACAAAGTCCCGCTAATTGGCCCATTTTCAGCAACTGAAGTGTCTCTAACGGCAATTGCGCAGGGGATCTGTTGGATACAGTATGGACCTTTCTAATTCCCTGTAAGATGTCGGCTCGGAATTCCGAACAGGAGTGTCCTGTTTTCGACCTCAAAGGTTGCCGAATCTTCCCTCTTTTCAAAACGGCAGTATCGTATCGGGAGTGTCAGGAAGCCGGTGGCGCTGAAGCGCCCTATTGTCGTCAAAAGGGCTGCCTTTTACCACCTTCACGTTTGTGCAGCGACCAAAAGGTAAGCCTTTTGCCACCACCTCTGCCCGTATTTGCGATTCCGGATGACAATCGGTCGTGAGTTCAGGGGCATTGAACAAAACTGGAGTGGTTATAATCAGGAGTATGCGAAGTGGTTGCAAAGTTCAAGAGGGGTGAATCGGCGGATTGGACATCGTGTGAACGGCCACAGCCTGAAAAAGCCTTCGCGGCGAATGATCACGTATGGCAATGATTTTGACTTCTCGCCAGATCAATTGAACGATGAGTCATGAGAATTGCAGTGGCATGTGTGATCCTCGCCCTGTCCTGGAGCACGGGGAAGGCTGAGGAAAGGATTTTCACCGACGTGAAAGGCAGGAAACTGATCGGTGAAATAACGGCAGTGAACGGTAACCGGGTTGAAATGATGGTCAATGGCAAGCGGTTCATCTTTCCGGTCGAAACGCTGATTGACGATGATCAGGCATTCATTCAGGAGTGGGCCAGGAACAATGAGAATTATAACATCGATATTCGGATAGACTCGGTGGAGGACCCGAACAAGCGAAAACGGGATTCTCAAAAGCGAACAAAGAATTTTTCCGCCGCCTGGAGATACAACGCCACTATCAACAATCGAAGTGGAAGTGACCTGAAGGATTTGAGAGTTGATTACAACGTGATCATCCGGAAGACGGATAAAAAAAAGGAGCGAACCGTCACGGGGAGGCAGAAGGACGAATCTTATTCTTCACGAACCGGCTCATTCAGAATCAACCGAATTGATGACTCTAAACGAGCCACTTTCGCAACAGAATGGATCGACACGTTTGAAAACTCATGGCAAAAGGAAAAGACCGGCTCCTTCCGTGACGCGAATGGCGACATTAGTGTCGTGACTTACTGGGACGACTACTCCAGCGAAACCGAGTTGGACGGCTTGTGGGTGAAAATCTATCTCGGCGACCGGGTGATTACCGACTGGAAAAGCGATGGCAAGATGATCAAAGAGGCCAAGTGGAATACTCCGACACCTGCTCCTCCATTGGCCGCAGCAGCAAACAAACCAGCCGCTCCAGCCAACAAACCGGCACCGGATTCATCAGGCAAACCGGAGCCCCGGATGGAAGAAAAGCCGGATAAACCCAATCTCAATTCAGCCCGCGAACTTTCCAGGAAACTGGCGGAGGCGCGGGCCGCCTGGGGCGAAGCGATCGAAAACAACGCGCCTGAAGAGGAACTCGAACGGCACGAAGCGGAGTATCAGAAGTTGCTGAAGCAATACAAAGAGTCCTTTAAGTAACGTCCCAATCAATCAGCGGGCCGGGATTTCCCACGACCAGAAAGGTCTTGTCTTTGCAGAATTCGATCCCAGTGTCTGCGAAGGCTACTGATGGCGCACCAGTCTGGAGATAACCGTAATTCCTTCATTGATCGGAGAGGTCGTATCGCCGCACGGGTCGTATTGTTGCTTCTCGTTCTGGCGCTACCTTTTCTCACCATCGCGCTGGTAAACACTGAAAATTCGAGCAGCAACATCCATCCCTGGTTCCCTGACGGCACGAGCGAGCGGGAGGACTATCTGCTTTACGATGAGATCTTCGGCCCGGAGGATTACTGGATTCTTTCTTCAGAGAAGGCGGCGAATCTCGATCTGATGGATCAGATCGCAGAACGAATCAGGAAGACCAATGACCTTCAGGAAACGCCACTGCTACGGAGAATCCGTTCATCGTCAGATGTCCTTCGATCCCTCTCCGACCCTCAAAAAGATTCTGCGCGGGAACTGTTGAAGGGCGTCTTTTTTGATCGTGAAGGCAGACGGGAAATTGTTCTGGCAGAGGCAAGTGAACACGGCTTCAGGAACCGCCAACTGGTCTACGAGAAGATATTTGAACCACTCCTGGACCACCCGGACTTTGAAAGCTCTCTCCATATCATGGGGCCCGGTTATGTCGGGGTGATGGCTGACCGGGAAACACAAAAGACGTTTCGTTTCGTTACTCCGATCACCTTTGTAGTTTCGTCGGTGCTGGCGTTTCTGGTTCTCGGCAACCTCAGGTTTGCCGCCATCTCAATCTTCACCAGCGGGATTGCAGCGATCGGAACCATTGCCCTCGTTTACTATTCGGGACATTCACTGAGCCATCTTTTGATTGTCATCCCGAGTCTGGCTCAGCTTCTGGCTCTGTCCAATTCAGTGCACTTAATCCACTACTACAGCGACGCCACTGAGAATCCGTCGACGACGACTCCAGCGTGGGTGCAAGCCCTGCGAGAAGGAATCCGTCCGACAGTCGCTGCATCGTTAACGACTGTTATTGGTTTCCTCACTCTCCTGAGCAGTTCGCTACCGGTTGTCCGAACCTTCTCGATTTTTGGTTCCTTCAGCGTCCTCCTGACGATGCTCTGTGTTCTTACCATTGTTCCCACGGGATTGATCCTGTTGAAACCAACCCGACCTGCTTCTGATTGGATTGATACTCGACTGATCCCCGGCCTTGATGGCTGGGTGGGACGACGGCACCACCTCTTCGCCATTACGCTTTTGACAGTTTTCGCTGTTTCCTTCTTCGGGTTCAACCACCTGAAAACTGAGATAAGAACGGAAACCTTCTTCCCTGATGAATCGGTATTGCAACAGAACATCGATTGGTTTGACCGGGAGTTTGGTTCGCTTCAGGCCAGCCAGCTCATCGGGAAGTTCGACGAGAACATCCCGTTGTCAGAACAAATCAATGCGGTCTCGATGTTGGAAACCAGCTTCCAGAATCAGCACCCGGAGTTTAAAGTATTTTCTCCATTGCTGATGATGGGGGAGATCCATGCCTCACTGTCGCAGGGTCATCCGTTTGAAACCGCACTGCGTGAGGCACAGGTTCTTCAAACTCACGGGGATTCCAATTATTGGCTGTCTACGATCTACCACGAGCCGATCGATGATATGTCCGACTCGCCAATCGACCGGACGATCCGGGATCAATTCACCGAGATTCAGGAGCAATTTCCACAAGGCTCTTGGTTCGTGACGGGCACTTATCGGCTGTTCGGCAACGCGCAGGAGATCCTCGTGTCTGAACTTCTCCGGACCTTCGCCTATGCCTTCCTTCTCATCACACCATGCATCATTCTCTATCTGAGGAATCTCAAACTGGGACTGGTCGCAACCCTCGGCAATGTCTTTCCCATCGCAGTCTTTTTCGGATACCTGGGACTCTTTGGAGTATCGATCGATATCGCCACGATGGTCATTGCCAGTATAGCTTTCGGGATCGCTGTCGACGATACCATTCATTTTCTCAATTCATTCACCAACAAAGCGATCCGATCATCCGGCTCCGTATCGGAAATTGTCAGCCTGGCCTATCGCAAATCCGGCGCGGCTATACTTAAGACAACGATCATCATTTCGGGCGGAATGCTGGCCTTCATGCTGAGTGACTTTGGACCATCCAGGAGGTTTGCATTGTTTACCTCACTGGTCCTCGTCCTGGCAGCCATAGGGGACCTCGTCCTGCTGCCGGCCCTGTTCAGAGGAGCCTTTTCAAGATTTTTGAAGAAATGATTTCCAGGCTGCGGGGAATAATCGCTCCTTCCAATTGATCCAACCCAGCACCACAAAACATCCCATGGTGATGAAACCACAAAGCGCCGCCAGAGGATGTCCCCAAATGGCCCCCAGTGCTACGACTTGCAATATCCAGGTGGATGTATAGATCATCAACATTGGGGTCTCCGGAAGTCTGTCGGGACGTGCCAGGAAGGTGGCTACAAAACCTGTGACCCACCACCCCACAAAGTTCAGCCACGGCGTCCCAAAGTAACCGGATGGCGACTCCCACACCCAGGCTCCAAAATTCACCATTTGAGGATCGACATAAAAATCCCAACAAAGAAGGATCAACCCGGACAGGGCTGAAAACCTGAGACGAAAAGCCATAGACACATGGTCCTGGCTTCTGCCCAGAATAAGACTGGCAACTCCCCATACGGGAAACAACATCGAAAGCCAGGCAAACGGGATCAGAAGGGGAACTCCAAAAATGTGGAAAGGAAACAGGTCGGTGTAGTGATAGCGGCCAAACAGCAGACCAGTGTTTACCCCAATTCCCTCAAATCCCAACGAAATCACCACAACCAGAAGTGATACCTGAACAACTTTCGCCAAAGGCCAAACGGTGAGGACGACCGAACCAATGGCTAACAATAAAACCGCAATGCTGACCGAAACAGCAATTGAAACGGCAGGGACTCCAAAAAAGGAAATCACAGAAGGAGTCGCCAACAGGACAAGCAACCACAGAGAAAACAAAGCTCCCCACATACGGTCGTTTTTTTTGCCAGGCACAGTATCCATCAGGCGCGGTTCCTTCAAAAAGTCAGGGTAAATACCCAACCTTACGTTGGATGGCAAGCTTGAAAGTTCTTTCGATACGCGCAATTCCTCCCCTCGACGTAACCTGTGAACGGTTCTTCCAGTCGTTGACGCAGCATGAGCAAACGATCAGAATGGCACTATGAAATATTTCGTCCCTGCGCTTGCCGCCGCCTTTCTGCAGCTACTGCTGTCACCGCTTCATGCGGAAACAAAACCGAATATCGTGTTTATCATCGCAGATGATCTTGGCTGGGCCGACGTCGAGTTTCATGGAGGGAACACTCCTACTCCCAACTTGAATCGCCTGCTCGCTGAAGGAATCGAACTGAAGCGTCATTATGTCGCGCCGGTTTGCAGTCCGACCCGTGCCGGATTTCTCACGGGACGGTACTGGAGCCGCTATGGGATCACAACGCCGATCAACAATCGCGGGTTGTCTTTCGACACCATGACCGCGGCCCGGGCACTCGGCGAAGCAGGTTATTCCACGGCTTTGATCGGGAAGTGGCATCTCGGATCGAAACCTGACTGGGGCCCCAATCATTTTGGCTTTGATCACAGCTATGGCTCTCTCGCCGGTGGAGTAGCCCCATACAATCATCACTACAAGAAGGGGGAATATTCAACCACCTGGCACCGTAATGAAAAACTGTTCAGCGAAGAAGGTCACGTCACTGATTTGCTGACTGATGAAGCGACTGGCTGGATCAGGAAACAAACCGCCGCAAAGGACAGGGAGCCGTTCTTTCTCTATGTGCCCTTCACAGCAGTTCACCTTCCGATCCGCGAGCCCGAAGAGTGGATGGCAAAAGTCCCGGAGGAGATCAAGGGGGAAGTCGCCCGCCAGTATTCAGCGTGTATCCTTCACCTGGATGACGCCGTGGGAAAAATCGTCGGGGCCATTGATGAAGCAGGTCTGGCCAAAGATACCCTGATCATATTCACAAGTGATAACGGTGGTTCCACCGCACAGAACAATGATACCAAATACCCTGATGACCAATGTCCGAATGGGAAATTGACGGGTAACAATCTGCCTTTCCGTGGCCAGAAAGGGAATCTCTACGAAGGTGGCATTCGGGTTCCCACCATCGTCCGGTGGCCCGGCACGTTGAAAGCCGGCACCACCCTCGATACCCCGGTCTGTGTGATCGACTGGATGCCGACGTTTTGTGCTCTCGCAGATGCACAGGTTGATGGCGCTAACCTGAAATGGGACGGAGTAAATATCTGGCCGGCTTTGAAGGAGGGATCTGAACTGCCTGAACGATCCATCTACATCGCCGGACCACGGGGGCGTCAGGCTGCCCTGCAGGACGGCGACTGGAAGCTGATCGTTTCCAGAGCGAATGACAAAGCGGCAAACTCAAAAGCCGAGCTCTTCAATCTCGCCAATGACTCGGCTGAAAAACACGACATCTCCAAAGACAACCCGGCGATCGTCGAAACGCTCAGCAAAAAGCTGGAAGCCATCCAACAGGCTGACGAGGCGCCCACCGGCGGGCTTTGAATGGCGGAAATTTACCGCTTCATCACCCCTAACATCTGCACAGAGTGCTCGTCACGCATCCGGTATCCGGTGCCGAAAGGCAGCGGCTTCGCTACGCCTGATTGGTAGATCGCCCTCAGGTCAGGCTGATCGTATTCGCTGAACATTTCGATGGGCCCGATGTAATTCCCGTAGTAGGAGACTCGGTAATACTGCGCAAAGAATCCGGCGGGAATTCCCGAAGCATCCTGCAAAATGAAATCGCAGTCACCCACCAGATAATTCCGGATGTTACTGAAATTGTCCGTATGCATCAGGAATGACGCCGCCTTCAGATACCCGCCTCCCCCGGGCCGGGCCGAAAGGAATTTGTGAAAAGGAGCTCCGGCTTTAAACCCTGAATTTGATAGGTCTGTCTTGAAATAGTAAAGGCTCTGATCCTTTGGCGCACTTGCCGACCGCTGCTCCAATCGTAATTGCAGCCAAATCCCTTTAGCCTGACCGGCATCGCAGAGGACAGGTTTTCCAGCCGAATCCAGCTTCACATACTGTGCATCCAACACCTCATGACCTGTCAGCGCAGCAAAGTAAAGCAACACTGGAAAGACTCCATCCACGCCTTCTTTACCGAAGTCCTCACGCATCTCTTTGGTGATGAAAAAACTCCGCAGGGAGATGCTTCGCAACGTAAAATTAAGGTGCGTCAGGTAACTTTCGATCTGCACATCCTCCATGCCAAAGAAGTCGGGAATAGCGCCGAGCGGCTCCATCCCCACCAACACATACTCCGGCACCTCAGGGAACATGGTCGTCGCATGAACAAAGTCCGGTCCGCCGAACATGTATTTCAGTACTGACGGCCGTTTAATCTTCGGGTGCACCTCCTGGCTCGCCCACTTCCGAATCTTCGACAACCGCCGCCCCTCCCAGTTTTCTGAAAGCTCACGCGCCTCGATCGAGTGCGCCTTCACAGCAGGGAGCCGGCTTAATCGGCGCAGTGGACTGTCCATCCGCAACGGGAGCCCGGCAAAAAACCGCGCGGTATCATTGGGGGTGACGGCCTCTACCGGTTTAGCCACCGGACGGGCCACCACAACATCCTGCGCGACCAGATCGGGCAGGCAGGAAACAACCAATCCAGAGATAAGAAAAACACGCGCGAGCAGCCTGCGATATACCTTCATCATAAAATCAATTCCCAATCTCCCCCACCCTCCAGTTCGAATCAACAGGGTTCGTTCATCGATCGAACAGGGTCACAACGACGGTCACAACGACCCACAGGTCATCACCTGAGCCTCGGGAATCACCTCGATTCTGCGGAGAAGGTTTCGATCTATCCGATCCGAAGCCCCCGGGGTCTCCATTATTTCTGAAGTGGTTTGCATATTCGCGTGGTTGGAAAGAAGTGAAAATGAGCCCTAGTATCTCTCACTCAATGAAATCAACCGCATTGCTCCTCTCGATTGTCGGAATGGGACTGGGAATTACGCTTCCCGCAAAGGCCCAGGTCAGCGGCGACCTCAGTTATTCCAACATCGACTCACCCGAGCATGACTACTGGAACCGGCTCCTGCAGGATCCATTTACGAAATTCAAGGAAGAATTTGAAGCCGGGCGGGTCACCATCGATTTCAGTAACGAGAAAGCATTCCTCACTGATTTGCTGGCCCACCTCAATGTCCCCGCCTCAAGCCAGACTCTGGTCTTCTCCACCACCAGCCTTCAGTTGAGCCTTATTTCCCCGCGGAATCCACGTGCCATCTACTTCAACGAAGACATTTACGTTGGTTTTATTCCCGGAGGTAAAATCGAGATTGTATCAATCGATCCGGAACTTGGCGGCATCTTCTACATCTTTGAAATTCCGCGGAACGGCACGGTTCCGGAATTCCAACGATCCCGGCGCTGTATGAACTGCCATTCGGATGAAGACTCCCGCTATGTCCCGGGCCTTATCATCAAGTCAGTGATCCCCGGAGTTCGCGGAGGCAGCCTTGAATCCTACCGTCGACATGTCACCGGACATCAGATTCCTCTGAGTGAACGGTTCGGTGGCTGGTATATCACCGGAGCGGATGATTTCAAAGAACACTGGGGCAACGCAATCGGTCAGTTCAAACCCGAAGGAATCGTGACCACGCCCGTGCTTCCCGGAGAACGATTCGATTGGTCCATGTTCCCTGTTGAATCGAGCGACATCCTTCCTCATCTAATTCATGATCACCAGGCCGGCTTCATAAACCGAACCCTCGAAGCACACTACCGCGCGCGGACAGCGCTGAAGCGCGGGAACGGCAGCCTCACTACGGCGGATCGGGAGGAGATGAAGCAACAAGCAGACAACCTCGTCAAATACCTCCTGTTTGCAGACGAAGCAAAACTCCCAGTCGGAGGATTAAAAGGAAGCGACTCTTACAAGAAAGACTTTCTCGCCAGCCGACAGGAAAATGACGCGGGAATGTCTCTCAGGGATTTCGACCTCAAAACCAGTCTCTTTTCTCATCGATGCAGCTACATGATTTACAGCCCTGTATTTCTCAAGCTGCCCCAGGGATTTAAGACTCTGCTCTACGATCGGCTCGCCAAAGCTCTCAGTTTGAAAAGCAACGATCCGGAGTTCGCGTATCTGTCGAATACAGAAAAGGCAAACATTCGGTCCATACTCCAGCAGACCCATCCCGATTTGAAGGCGGGGTGGTAAAAGCAGAAAACAAAAAAGCGCACCCGCAAACTGCGAGAGCGCTTCTTAGGTCAAAGTTCCTGGTAAAACGTAGGAACCGTTTAATCAGCCTTTTTTGTCAGCCTTTTCAGTTGGCTTGCTTGCTTGCAACCAGCCTGAGATGCCTGCTGAGAGGTGCTTGACTTTGGTGAATCCAGCTTCTTCAGCTGCTTTTGCACCTGCTTTGTATGCTGAGCAGGAAGGACCACCGCAGTATGCGACGACCAACTTGCCTTTGTCATCACCGAGCAATTCAGCGAGTTTCTTCTTGTTAGCTTTGAAGTCAATTGCACCAGGGATATGGCCCTTGGCATATGACTGAGTGCCGTTCACATCAAGAATGATGACTTCTTTCTTCTCGATCGCTTTTTCGAGCTCACTGATGCTGATGTCAGGATACTCTCCGCCAAAAGCAGCGGTGGCGAACAATACACAAGCGAACGTTGCGAGTAGTTTTTTCATATTTGGATTTGTTTGTTTTTGTTTATAGAAACGGGATTCTCCGGAATGGAGAAACCTCACGTCTGTGACGATATCTGGAACGATTCCAAACACAAAACCATAGGTGTTACGCGATAGTGCCCTAAAAAACGCACCCCTCCTCCCTTGCTCTTCTACCCTCCGGAGATTTTTACGAAATCACAAGCCCCGCAACCCCTTCCAACCTTTAGATTTCTTCCCACCGCCGCGCTAAAATCATCCCGTTAAATCCAAACGAAGAATCGTTGCGTCATCCATGACTTTGAATCTCGGATAATTTACCATCGAGCGGTTTTCAACTGCCTTCTCTGAAATATCCCTCAGGATTGCTCGAACACCATTATCGCAAATAGCGCTGTAAAAATCTGCACGATCAGGATAAAGCCCATATGTCTCAACACTTGTGAGCGCCCCGTCGCTCAAAAGGATCAACTCAGTATCAGAATCCGCAGGCAATTCCTCAACCACTGCATGGGAAAGTCCCTCGAGCTGCAGGTTTAGAATTCCATACCCGTCATCCAGGTTTATCAGTTCTCGATTCTTGATCAACTGAGCACGGATACCACTCAAAGCTTCTTCAACCGTGGCACCCGACTGATAAAATTCCCTCAGTTGATCCAACACAGGGCGCTCAAATCCAGCCACTTCTCTGTTTTGAACCACCCGGAATTCTGAAGAGGTTTTTACCAAAACCTCGCAGTCACCTAAAACCGCACACTCCAGCGCATTCCCCCGGGATAACTTTACCAAAGCGATCGAAGCTGACGGTAACTGCTCGCGCGTGAAATTCTGCAGTTCGTTGCCAAACCTTACCTGGAGTGATTTAATCGTCTCCTCAAGGAGTTCGCGAACGCTCATGTCAATTCCTCCCGTGATTGATAGCACAGCCTCCTCAAAAGCTTTGTTAAAAGCAGGAAGCTCAATCGGCCCCGGAATCAACGCAGTTGCCCCATCAATAACCCACGCACACCATCCCACATTTTGATAAGCGTCCCCATTGACCTCTCCATCAAAAATTGAGTGGGAATCGATTGATGTGAAAGCTAATTCACTCATAGCAATTTGTTTTGTATCGGAACCACAACGCCATTGCAGTCAAGAGTGGGATCGACGCCAAATCAGAGTATTCCTCAAGGAAATTTTGGAACAGATAGCAAAACCGCTCACGCTCTGATTGAGAACTGACTGGACGCTCATAGAAGTCCCCAAAATCAAAAAATGCTGCATTTTGATCCAGTATCTCATCATTTTCTCTGGCCATCAAAATGCGCTCCTGAATGGCGCTTTCATCAAGCTGAACCTGGGCAAAGAAAAACAGTTCCGGCTCGCCTCCCCGGATCAATTCACGGGTGATTCCCAGGAACGTCGCCTTTCCTTCAACCATTTCCGGGGAGATACCCAACTCAAGCTCAGTCTCCTGCCAGAAAGGTGCTACGGTGTCGATCGGTTCCCCCACCAAATCACGCGGCTCAATGGTCCCCGAAGCACTGGGGGTGAATTGTCTTGCGCGAAACTTGACATATTTCTCGGTAGCACGCTGCGGAACAATCAGCTTCCCATCCAGGGTAAAGATCAGGTAATTAATCCCTAAATTATTTCCCAACGGACTTCGCTCCAGAGGCTCCAATCGTCCTTGATTCTCATTGAGGAGTCGCTCCCGCAGAGAGACTGAATCTTTATGCCTCTTCCAGTCGAGCAGAAGATTGGTCTGCATGTAATAGAAGTAACTCACCTTCTGGCAAATCAGATGTAGCGATTTTTCCCCCTCTCTTTCCTCCACTCTAAAATTAAGGAGCCGGCAATTTGTTCCATCGAAACATTTTGAGTTCGCTTTCGCTTTTGCAAGCACCTCAGTCCATCTGGATGAAGTGATCGCCAGATATTTCTTTACCTCTCTGTGCTCCTTCCAATCCAGATCTGTATGAGGCTCAAAAAGCAGATTTCCTCTCGATGAGTCCAAGTCTGCGAAAATCCGGTCCACCGGGATTTCATCCTTATTTTCGAAAGCGATAATCTGGGGAAGAAACGCTAATTTTCCCTCCCCTCTTGGAATCCGCAAATAGTCCTCTTCACCGTAGTAAAGCTCCTTGAAGTCCTTCAGCTCCCAATCGACTTCAACATCGTTTCTATTCTTCCAAATGGCTCGTATTACTCGATACGCAAATTTCAATGAGGGTGCATAATCACCCCCCCACTCTTTCAGACCAAAGATTACCTCTTTAGTTACCCCATCGCTCTTGGCGATGCGCCGTATACGTTTCTCCAAATTGCTCTTGCTCATAATCACCGTCCCTTCACCTTCGCCCAGGTATCCCGCAGGCCCACGGTCCGGTTAAACACCGGCTTCCCGGCTTCGGAATCCACCGTGTCGACGCAGAAATACCCGACCCGCTCGAACTGCACAACCGCCCCCGGCGACCACTCCGCTAAACTCGGCTCGAGCTTGGCGTTCGTGAGAACGGTCAGTGACTCGGCATTCAGATGATCGAGGAAGTTCCGCTTCCGCGAATCCGGGTTGTCATGATCAAACAACCGGTCGTAGAGACGAATCTCCGCCGCTTCGAATGCGTGACGTGCGCTGACCCAATGAATCGTTGCCTTCACCTTCCGACCATCCGGCGGATTCTCGCCGCCCCGGGTTTCGGGATCGTAGGTGCAGAGAAGTTCAATCACTTCACCGGCATCATTCTTCACGATCTCGTTGCACTTCAACCAATACGCTCCGCGCAGCCGAACCTCGCGTCCCACACTGAGACGGAAAAACTTCTTCGGCGCGTCTTCCATGAAATCATCCCGATCGATATAAAGCTCGTTGCAGAACGGCACCTCACGAACGCCTGCCGCGTCATCCTCGGGATTGTTGATCACCTCGAACATCTCGACCTGCTCCTCGTCGTAATTCGTGATCGTCACCTTGATCGGATCCAGCACCGCCATACGACGCTCACAATCCCGGTTCATCACCTCGCGCACCGCATTCTCGAGCAGCGCCACGTCATGCTTCGAGTTGAATTTCGTAATCCCGATCGTCTTGGCAAAACTCCGCAACGCCTCCGCCGGATACCCCCGACGACGCATCCCTGAGATCGTCGGCATCCGCGGATCATTCCAACCCGTCACATGATTCTCCTCCACCAGTTGCAAAAGCTTACGCTTGCTCATCACCGTGAACGTCATGTTCAACCGCGCGAACTCAATCTGGCGAGGCTTCGACGGCACCGGTAAATTCTCGAGAAACCACTCATACAAAGGACGATGATTCTCAAACTCCAAAGTGCATAGCGAATGCGTGATCCCCTCCAGAGCATCACTCTGGCCGTGGGTAAAATCATACATCGGATAAATGCACCACTTATCCCCCGTGCGATGATGCTTCGCATGGAGAATCCGGTAGAGCACCGGGTCACGCATATTCATGTTCACATGCGCCATGTCGATCTTCGCCCGCAAAACCTTCTCACCATCACCATACTCACCCGCCCGCATCTTCTCGAAGAGCTCCAGGTTCTCCTCAGATGTCCGGTCGCGGTATGGTGAATTGGTACCCGGCTCAGTCAGATTTCCCCGGGTCGCCTTCATCTCCTCGAAAGTCTGATCATCGACAAACGCCTTCCCTTCCTTGATCAGGTGCACCGCATAATCGTAGAGCGTCTCGAAATAATCCGACGCAAAGAACAGATTGTCCCCCCAGTCAAACCCGAGCCAGCGAATATCCTCCTGGATTGAATCCACATACTCCTGCTCTTCTTTAGAAGGATTGGTGTCATCAAAACGCAAATGACACTTGCCGCCGTATTCCTGAGCGATCCCGAAATTCAGGCAAATAGATTTGGCATGCCCGATGTGCAGATACCCGTTCGGCTCGGGAGGAAAACGAGTCACCGTTCCATCATGCTTCCCGGATGCCAGGTCCTGATCAATGATCTCGCGGATGAAATCTTTGGAGGCGGGTTTGTCGTTGGTGTTTTCTTCACTCATCTTAAATTTGCGGAAAATGCTCCGGTTTTACAGGATCGGCAAGTGCTTCCCCGCAGATAAAGCCTTCCCGGTTCGGTTCGCCCTCCCCATTTAGTCTACTTTGATTTTCAGCCAGCTGCTCAGTCCTTTACATTCGCTCGCCATTGCCCCATCCATGTATTCAACAATCAGAGAATCAGGGAGGCCGCTGCGATAAGACAGAAGCGACGTCTACCCCACTCAGTTTTTGTTCTGCCACTCAGTGTCAAGGGGCTCTGCGAAGAGTGTTGAGATTGTTCTCCGGCTTCGTGTAGTCCACAAATTCAGTCGGGTCGGTACCGTTGAGAAATTCTTCCACATTAGTATACCCGTCTTTGTCGTTGTCCTGCCCTCCATCCGACGGGGCTTCAGGATCAAGCTTGAACCGGAGTTCCCACTCATCAGGCATGCCATCGCCATCTGAATCCTGCGGAGCTTCTGCAGAATTCAATTCCGGCCAACCACCAACGTCATCAGGCGTATCAATAATCCCGTTGTTGCCATGATTGGCCGAACCTTGACGCACCTCTTCGATAATGCGGGCATCAACTGAATCGCGGTTGGGCAATGTCGAGCCAGCCTGCTCAAGCACAGCCCGATATGCCTTCTCAGGAGTTTGCTGTTGGATGGGCATCGCCTTCCATGGAGAATCCAGTCTGATGAATTTTTCTCCAAAAATCCCCTTCCAGTTATCTGTTGTGACTCCAGGTGCGCCATCGACATAGTTAGCCGCCACATACCAACTGCCATAGTCGTCATCCCCCCGGGATGAAGGGGCAGCAATACACGTTTTCATATTGCTTCGCGTTGCGGGCCCCGGCTTATAATAGTTGGCGACCATGTTGATTGTGGAAAACTCGATGGGAGGCTTCCGCCGGTCACCCTTCTGGCGCGCTTCACCACCGTAGCAGCTTTCGTAGCCCCAGTTATAGACCACATTGTTCCGGTAATCATTGTATCCGCACCCTGAGGCCCACCGGGGATTACGGCTGTCATTATGGGCGATCAGGTTGTGGTGATAAGTTGCGTATTGATTCCCCCAGATTCCACCGAAACGATGCGAACCGTCCGGCCTTGCGCATGCTTCGGTGATCAAGCACCATTGAATGGTGACGTTCTCATTGTGGTAGAGTGACAGCACTTCATCCGTGCTCCAACTGGTCGACAGATGGTCCAGGATGATATTCTTCTTGTACCTTCCACTGATAGCATCACCTTCCTCATCCGTTCTCACTCTAAGGTAACGAATAACCACGTCATTGGCGTCAATACCCAGATTTCCTTTGATTGTTATCCCATCACCGGGAGCAGACTGTCCCGCAATAGTGATGTGGTCCTTTTTGATTCGAACGCTTCCATCGATCGTCCCCGCCACCTTGAATATGACAATTCGCGGCCCTTCAGTATTACAAGCCTCCTGAAGACTTCCCTCTCCCGACGAGTTCAAGTTCGTTACGAATATCACCTTCCCACCACGTCCGCCGGGCGTGACCGAGCCGTAGCCTTCAGCGCCGGGAAATGCAGGCACCTTCGTTGCGGTGGGGGCGGCTATGATTCGCTCCTGTGCCTTGGTAACAAACGCAACGAGGGTCATGCTGCCAATACAGACGAGGCGTCTCATCATTGGAAATCTATTGAAAGATTCATTCATAGGGTCAGAACGAAATTCCGCATTTTCGGAGTTTAATTTCGGAAAAGATATAAATTTGCCAGTGCTGAGTCAATCGTCAGATAGCGAAGAGAAGCGAATTTTCAACGCCCATTCGCACCCGGCCACACAGCCTTCTTCGGCACCCTCTGTTCTCACGGGAAGTTGATAAATACAACCGCGATGAACCCGCCCTCTGCAAACTCTTCTGAGTCACATTGCACATCAGTCACGCCATGAAACGTATTGGACTTGAAGACTGCGACCTGTCATCTCAGATATTCTTGTTTCTCGACAAATGGACTCCATGCACTTGGGAAAACACCTTCAGAAGCCACCCCCAGCCCCTCTTCCCAAACGTTATCAGTCAGAACTTTGATTTGCGCCTCGTAACCTCGACCACCTGGATAGAATTTATTGCGGAGCTTCGCTAGCTCTGCTGATACCTTTTCGCCGGGATTTGCCAAACTCGACGCGGTCCATGATTCCGAGTTGATTCGGACTACGAGAGACGAATCATATAAGTAGAAGCATGAGTCAGCCTCGTTGAACAGCGCGGCTCCGTTCGTTGTGAAGAACCGTTTAACGCCAGCGATGGGTTCAGAAGGTATGAATTCAATATGATCTGCACTCATGTGATGTTCTCCACAAAATTCGACCGAAATTGACTTCCCATCGGGAGAAGTAATGATGCTTTGGTGATAAACAGGTAGAGCCATATCTACAGTCAACGTCAGCGCTGAGCCGCCGACTGCCGGAAGCGCGATCTGATTTCACGAGAAGTTAGGCCCTGGCGCCGCACCTGCCAAGAGCATAGCGCAAAAAGGAGGCGTTACAGCATCGGCCGAGTAGATTCAAACCCCGCGCCGCCAAACGGGCAGGCGGTTGGTATCCAGCGACTGGCTAGTCCCTTACTGCTTGCGCTGTGCAATTTGCAGGCAAAAGCAATCGCGCAACATCCCGGCTCGCTCCATGACCTTCCAGATCTCTAAATACGATGTCTCATCTCGCGATTGACCATTAAATCCTACAGACACGATGTCCCGGTTCGGGAGATACCGTCCAAGACTTTGGACAGCATGTCTCATTTCGCGGGGGCACCATAAAATCGTACAGACATGATATCTCATCCCGGGACTGACCTTCGACAACTTTGGACAAGGTGTCCCGCCCCGGGATTGACCATCCAATCGTACAGACGATGTGTCTCATCCCGCGACTGACTGAAAAATCGTACAGACGCCCTGTCTCATCTCGCGAATAACCTTCAAAAAAGTGAGCCATTTTGTCGCAGTGATCTCTATTCATGACAAAAATTCCCGGTTATCAGGGAAACTTACAATCGTCAGAATCCTTTGTAATTTCCGGCCCTGTTTGTGACATCTAAGATCTGCCCATGATCACTGACAAAGCAGGCATGGGAGTATTTGGATTCGAGTTTGTAATTGGCTTCGCCATCACTTCGCTGATCGGTGGAATTCTCAGTTCCAAACTGGCAAGCGGACGGCTTCGCAACTGGATCGTCGCCTACCTCGGGCAAATGGCGATCGCTGCAATCCTTTCGATTTTCGGCTATTTCATCGTCAACCTGATCACTGGTATTGGCGGACTGACGTGGTCTGATCCCTTTGATTGGAAAGTGGGACGCTGGCTGGCCTTTGTCGCTGTGACCGTGTTTTACGCGAAAAATGTCTACGATGCTTTCACCGGACCGGAGCTGAAACCCGGTTTTGTAGCCGGGCGCTGTGGTGGAAATCCAAAGAAATGGCGATGACGGGTTTGCAGTCCGGAGCGGTCCGTGTCTCGTAGTGAGAATATGGACTTCCAGAAATTGCTCGATAGCTTCGACTCCACCAAATTCATTCACGACTCAGCCATTCCCTGGGCGAAGAACATTGTCTTTGCCCTGCTGATTTTCATCATCGGCCGTATCATTGCGAAATGGGTCGTCTGGCTGGCCCGCAAGGCGATGGACCGCGGCAAGGTGGACCCTCTGCTGGTTCAATTTGTGGTCAACATTCTAACCTGGGGTTTGCTGCTCTTAATATTGGTGGCAGCGCTCGATCAACTCGGTGTGGATACGACTTCCTTTGTGGCCCTTCTCGGTGCGGCCGGTGTCGCGGTGGGTTTTGCCCTGAAGGATTCACTCTCGAACTTTGCAGCGGGAGTCATGCTGATTCTTTTTCGTCCCTTCAAAACAGGTGATTACATCGTGGCCGCCGGGACCGAAGGAGTGGTTGAAGAGATCCGCGTATTCAGTTCGACCATGCGAACACCGGACAACCGGGAACTGACCGTTCCAAACGGAGATATCTTCGGCGGGGTTATCATCAATAACACCGCACGTGACACACGCCGCATCGACCTGACCATCGGGATCGGCTATGGCGATGACATTCCCAAAGCGAAAGCGACCCTGGAGAAAATCATAGCAGAGCACGAGTTGATCCTGAAAGAACCTGCCCCATTTATTGCCGTGGGAGAGCTGGGTGCCAGCAGTGTGGATCTGTTGGTTCGTCCCTGGGTGAACACGCCGGATTACTTTGCAGTGCGCTGTGATTTGATTGAGAAAATCAAGGTCGGCTTTGATCAGAACGGATTGGAGTTTCCTTTCCCGCAGATGGACGTGCATCTACAGAGCGAGACAGAGGAGCAAGCTGCCTGACCGGCGATTCACGAACCAACCCTGTTGCCTCAGCGAACAGCCCCTGTCTGATCGTTGAGCGCCGGGCTCGTTTCGAGTCGGGGCGGCATTGGTGTTTCGTAGCGTCGCTTTCAGTCAACGGCGAAGCCATTGCTCAGGACCGGCGAATTCGTCGAATAAATCCGACGCTACGATCTTTGGCCTCCGGTTAATCACCTAGCCGACATCTACAAACCACCACGACCTCAGGCCCGCTGCTTTCGGTCCCGGTAAGCGCCGGGAGTCATTCCGACTTCCTGGCGGAACAAGGTCACGAGACTTGAGGCGTCGCCACACCCACAACGGACGGCGATCTCGTGTAGGGGGAGCCGCGTTTCGAGCAACAACTGACGGGCGGCTTCGAATCGCAGTCGCCGGATCTCGCGAAGCGGAGATCGACCGAGATGATGAGCAAACTTCCGCTCCAGTAACCTCCGGCTCACGCCAATCTCACGCAGGACGTCTTCAACATTAATGCGATTCGCCACATGACTGCGCATCAGCCGGAGAGCGCGATTGACGGTCTCGTCTTCTGTCTGGTGAACATCAGTCGAGTGCCGGGTCACAATTCCGGTCGGCGGCAACAGCAGGGTATCAGTTGCGGCATCATCCATTCCCGACATCAGCCGGTCGAGTCGCTCTGCAGCTTCGTAGCCCACCCGACGCGATGGCACGCCGATGCTGGAAAGCTGGGGCCAGGCGAGTTCGCAAATGAGGGTGTCGTCATCTACCCCGAGGATGGCGATTTCCTCCGGGATCTTCACGCCGACACTCCGGCAGATGGTGGTGAGAAAGAGGGAACATTCATCGTGGGTGGAGAACAGCGCACATGGTTTGGGCAATTCCTGCAGCCAGTTCAGCACGGTGCCTTCACTGGTGTCGGCATCGATCTCGATCCGCGCTGACTCCGGTATTTCTGCCTGAAAGGCGTCGCCCCGGGTTTTGGAGAAGCCGCTGTTTCCGGCCCCGGCGAAAGCGAAGTTTTCAAACCGCCGCTCACGAAAATAGGTAGCCGCAGCCCGGCCGATCTCTCCGTTGTCCAGCCCGACGCTGCGCAGGTTGAGCTGGCGTGGAGGCTCCGACAAATGAATGGCGGAGGTAAATTCTGACAACTGCTGCAATACCCCGGGTGCCAACCCGGCTGACTGAAAGAGCACTCCGTCAGGCTTCCATGACTCGATAAAGTCGGCCGTGCGGCGACCGGGAAGCTCAAGACGAATCAGCCAGTCTTCCTGCTTCGATGCGAAGTCGCGAATCCCCCGCAACACGTTGCGTTCGTATTGCACGCGGCCCTCGAGGATGACTGCGATGCGCTTGAGCTGTGACCCGGATTCAGCCGCCATGTTAGCGCAATCTCACAGTTTCCCCGGCGGGTGGGGTTCCACTTTTTCCGGTCCGATTTCGATGCTCATGAACCAAGCCTTACTCAGGATCACGATAAAACCAATCCGGAAACTGGGCCGCCTCTGAGCCGTCTTTTTTCCGGTGAAGGAATTTTGTGCCGCGATCATCCAACAACGGCATCTCGGTTCCGTTGGACTCTTTGAGCAGTTCGAAGAGTCGCTTGTTGAGTTTCTCCACGGTTTCGGCATGAGCGGGATCATTGATCAAGTTGGTCTTCTCTTCGGGATCGTTGACGGTGTCATAGAGTTCATCAATGTCCCAGACTCCGTGGTAGCGGACGTATTTGTAGCGGTCGCCGATCACGGCGTGCATAGTGGGAGTCTGGGGGTAATTCCGCTCCCAGTAATATTCGTAGAGCACGTAGTCTCTCCATTTCACATTGGGATCGCCTTTGGCCAGAGGGAGAAAACTTGCGCCGTCCATCTGCGGTGGCGTTTCCAGACCGGCGGCATCGAGCAGAGTCGGGGCGACATCGATATTGGCCACGACCCGGTCGATCGTCTGTCCGCCTTTGACTGCGGCGGGCCAGGACATCAGCATGGGAATGCGGACGGACGCATCATAAGCGCAACGCTTATCGATGAGCCCGTGCTCGCCAAAGAGGAAGCCGTTGTCCCCGAGAAAGAGAATCACGGTGTTCTCCAACTCGCCGGCGGCTTTGAGCTGTGCGGTGATCTTGCCGAGACTTTCATCGATCCCGAGAATGGTTTCGCAGTAGCGCTTGTAGTAGGTCCCGAGATCGAGATTCGTGTAGTAGGCAAACTCGAGGCCGTGGCGGGAATTGCGCTGATTCTTCACCCACATCGGGACGTCGGTAAAGGCCTCGGGCGCCTCGAACCAGCTCTTCGGCGGTGTGAAGTCGACGTCCTCATATTTGTATGCATGCCTGTTCGACGGCAGGAAGTCGGCATGGACAGCCTTGTGGGAAAGATAACACAGCCAGGGTTGTTCATCGTTCTCCCCTTCTCTTTCAGCCAGCCAGTCGAGGGTGAAATCTGTCAGCACATCGGTGATATATCCTTCCTGGGGAACGCGCTTGCCATTGATGTTGAATCCATCGCGGTTGACCTGTGGGACGAAGCGACCTTTGACTTTAGCTTCGGCTGGATCGGGGAAGTAGACGCCCTGGCCTTTAAAACTGATCCAATGATCGAACCCTGGTTGTTGATGGTCGATTTCACCACCCATGTGCCACTTCCCGATGAAGGCGGTTTCGTAGCCGGCTTCCTGTAAATACTGCGGGAAATAGACCAGCCCGTCGGGGATGGGATTGTAGTTATCAACAATCCGGTGGTTGTGAGCAAAGCGGCCGGTGAGGATGGATGCCCGGCTGGGAGAGCAGAGCGAAGTGGTCACGACCGCATTCTTGAAATGAACCCCGGTGGATGCCAGCGCATCGATATTGGGCGTCTTGAGAAACGGGTGATCGAGGAATCCCATGGCGTCGTAGCGCTGATCATCGGTGAGGACAACGAGGATATTGGGCCGTTTTTCCTCCGACCGGGCGACACTGGAAATGGAAACGACAGCAAATAAGAGTGCGGCGATCTTTTTGAACATGGGCCGATGATACCGAATCGGGAGGGAATAACAAACCCGCATGAGTGTGTGCGACACAGCGAACCTCTCCCCTTCATTGCTGTGACTTTTCGTTGCGTTGCGGTCTGATTTCTGATCTGCTGGCCGCTGATGTTTTCGAAGACACAAGGCGTTCTCCTTTTCGCTGCGGTGGTCGTCGGGGCGGGGTTCTGGTATCAGGGTAAGAAACAGAACGAACGTATCCGCCAACTCGCGGTGACCGAGGCCCGTTTACAAGGGATCACCCGGGAGATGGCCATTCATCAACGGTTGCTTGATGATTTGAATTACAAGATTCAGCCTCTCTGGGAACAGCGCAAAGAGATGCGCGAGGCGGACTCGGAGATCACCGCTCTGGCGGCTGAAGTGAAACGGCTCACTGAAATCCCGTCGGAGGATTCGTCGATCAAGTGGAGCTTCGGGGCTACGGTTGAGCTGGAGGAATACATTCTCCCTCCCAACGATGCGGGCGAATTGCTTGATAAGTTCGCTGCGGAGACGGAGGATGATCCGTTGCGGCAGGCGCTTCGAAACCGGAAAAATGCGGTCTTTTACTCGCGCAAATTCGAAACGGTGGTCCTGCCTGAACCCCGCCGGGTTGATCCGCAAGCGCCCCCGGAATTCACAACGTCAATCTACAGCGGGCATCCGGTGAACGTTCGCGGAGCGGGTTACGCCCTGAACAAGGAAGCCTCGTATGCCAGCGAGCTGGAGCGGCTCTTTGTGCATTCTGAAATACGCTCCAACTTCCTCGCCAATGAAGTTCAGGTTTCCATTCACGAGGCCGCCGGGCTGATGCTGGGAACGTGGGTGATTAACCGCAGTGCCGCGATCCCCGGCTCGGACGGCCACTACTTCGATATTCACTTTCAAACGAGGACTCCGGTAACTGGAAAGGGGTATCATTTTGTCGGGACAACCAATTTCAGGCTGATGAACCCCGAGGCGGACGGCTACCGGGCAAAGCGGGGCACGCTCTTCGTCTTTGCGAAGGTCACCATTCACCGGGACCGGGAGGAGGTGGCCCCGTGAATTCGGGACTCAACTTATGGGCCGTCGCAATCACCGTAGCTGTGATGACAGGTTGCGGTGGAGAGAGCGATTATGAACGGGCGCTTAACAAATCGATTTCCCGACAGACAGAAATCGTCCGGGCGCTCGGTGAATCGACGGTTCAGATGGGGGAAAGACTGGCAGCACGGCAACAGTCTATTCAACGTCAATCGATCTCACCGGACGACTTCAGCAAGCCTCCCGTCGCAATCGATGACCGGTCTGAATACGTGTGCCTGTCTACCAGTTGTCAGGTGGAAGCATCGCACCTGGAGACTCTGGATGTCGCGAATGACTCGCAACTGTTGGCCACACTGAAGTCCGATAAGGAGATCGAATTTTCACCGCTGGGCAGTGTCCGGATCAGTGCAGGGATGGACAACTACAGTGAGCTGGCATCACAGGAAAATCGTGAAGTGAGATTCATCCCCTCCCCTGATAGACGGAGAAAAAGGCCCCGGAAACCCACGACCGCGAGTCCTCTGGGCGATCGGCTGGATCCACTGTTTCGCCCGCGCTCGCTGGTGCGAAATCCAGTGGGCACCGCGGACAATATCAAGGGGGGCCGTACGACTGACAGTGATGAGGTTCAGGTTGTATTGGAGCGGGATTCTTCTTTTCCGGCCATGTTCTTCAAAGCCCCGCTACCGACTTCTCAGCAGGAGACAACTCCAATGCGCTACGCGACTCAAGTCGTGGGGAGGCCCGTAACCAGTTCCGAAAAGGTCACCGTCCGTCTGAAACCCGATAGCTGGCATGCCGTGTCCACCGTTCCTGTGACCGATGATCCAACCCGGGTCTCGGTCCTGTTTGTTAAAATGATTGAACTGAAATGACGTTTAGATTTCTCCCCGCCCTGTGGATCACAGCCAGTCTGTCACTCGTGGTTTCCTGCAATGACGAGAGTCGGGATTCGCCGGCTGTGAAGGAGGCGCTGCTGCAATCCGAAGTGGATGAACTTCAGGAAAAGCTGCGCTCGCTCAGTGGGACGATTGCGGAGGACCTGAAGCAGATGAAGGATGAACAGTCCCTGCTGGTCTCCGATGCTTCGGTGAAGATCGTTGATCTCCGGGCCGGGAATTTGTCGGCTACCATCGAGCGCTATACCTTGTCAGAAGTAGCATTCAGCGGGCTGCTGAGTGAGCCGGATTTACCAAGTCTTTATGATTCGATCAAAGCCCTGGAATCTGATGCAAAAGCAACGGCCAGGCCGGTCTTGAGCGTGGTGATTTCCCCGCTGGCATTGTCACCGGAATCGGGAGCGGAGTTTGTGCTTTCCGACGAGAGCGATCTTGATGTGCCAACCGGTTTCTCTCCACCGGCAGCGGATCAGGAAAACCCGGAGCTGGCGCCCACTGACTGGTCACGGGAAGTGCTGGGGACGAAATTCACCGGGAAGATTATCGCCCGCGAAGCGGATCGGCTGCTGATCGGGATTGACTACAACGAGTCGACAAGACTCAGGAATCGCGCCTATCCCCTCCCGAAGATCTTCGAAGACAAAGAACCGGGGCAGATCGAGATGCCAGTGGTTCATCAGGCAGGAATTTCGACCACAGTGGTGAGCGAAATCGGTCAGTCGGAGTTTCTCGGAACTGTCGTGGTGCCTGCGGAAAAGACCGGGGGTGAAAAGACGCTTGAGGCCGTCTTTCTCCTGATCCGAAAGATGTAACTGAAACAGTGGCAACAGAGAGCGGGATTGGGTGTCTGATCTCGACGCCACAAACATGCCCTGAAACCGGTTTGACTAATGCAAAGACTCAGGCAATATGGCGTCCAATTCTCTAAACCCATGAAATTTCTGAAAATTGCTCTTCTTATTGCTGCCATGAGTGGAATCGCTACAGCCGGACCCAAGGTCGAATTCGATACTTCTAAAGGAAAGATCGTTATCGAACTCAACGAAGAAAAAGCACCGGTCACGGTGAAAAACTTCCTTCAGTATGTAGACGACGGCTTTTACGAGAACGTCATCTTTCACCGCGTGATCAAAGACTTCATGATTCAGGGCGGAGGGTTCGCACTCAAAGACGGGAAGTTGAGCAAGAAAGACACCCGTGAGTCTATTACGAATGAAGCAAACAACGGCCTGAAGAATGACCGCGGAACTTTGGCCATGGCCCGCACCGGTGATCCTCACAGTGCTTCTGCTCAGTTTTTCATCAATCACAAGGACAACGAATTCCTGAATCACACTTCGGAGACTCCCCGCGGTTGGGGCTACGCCGTGTTCGCGAAAGTTGTCGAAGGGATGGACGTCGTTGACGCCATTGCAGAAGTGGCTACAGGAGTGACCGCAATTGAAGGTCAGCCCATGGAGAATGTCCCCAAGGAAGACGTGATCATCAAGTCCGCAAAGCGTGTCACTGAGTAATCAGTAACGCAAAACACCCCTAATTTTATGAGCGAAGAAAGCAAAGAAGGAAACCCGTCTGTTTATTTTGACATGACGGCTGATGGCGAGCCACTGGGCCGAATTGTGATGGAACTCCGCGCTGACGTGGTGCCGAAGACAGCTGAGAATTTCAGGTCTCTTTGCACTCACGACGAGGGATATGGCTTTAAGGGCTCGGTCTTTCACCGGGTGATCCCGAATTTCATGTGTCAGGGTGGAGATATCACTCAGCACAACGGATATGGAGGCCGCTCCATCTATGGTGATTCATTCGATGATGAAAACTTTGAACTGAAGCACACCGGTGAAGGCATCCTCAGCATGGCAAACGCCGGCCCGAACACCAACAGTTCACAGTTCTTTATCTGCACGACACAAACGAGTTTCCTTGACGGAAAACACGTTGTCTTTGGTCAAGTGACTGAAGGTATGGACATCGTGAAGAAGATCGAGAAGTTGGGTTCCAGTAGCGGAACGACTTCCAAGACTGTGATGGTCAGCGAATGCGGCCAACTGTAATTTGACCGATTGTGGCCGACGATCTATTCTGATCTGTCGGCCACTTTCATGGATAACAATTACGAGAAAAAGCGCTACCGCCCTAAACGCACCCAAAAGGATCGGGCATTGGCACAACTCCGCGGCTACTGGGAGCCACAGGATGTTTCCGGATACGAACGGGCCATGCCCGACATCGTTCAGAAGGCGGTGAAGGACCTGGGGCTTGAGGCCCGGTTCAATGAACAGCAGGTCTTCGATGCCTGGAGTGATCTGGTTGATCCCTTCATTTCTAAAAATGCGAAGCCCGTCTCGGTGAACCGCAAAACGCTGTATATTCAGGTGCTGCATTCCACAGTCCACTACGAACTGGAGCGGATGAAGGGGCAGATCTTACAGCGGATGCAGAGCGAGTTTGGTGCAGAAAACATTCGGGAAGTCCGCTTCCGTCTCGGTTAATTTATGGCACAGGATGTGATCAGAATCCGCGGTCTCAAGGTTGAGACCGTCGTTGGTGTTCCCGATGAAGAGCGGGAAGCGTCACAGCTTGTCCATGTGAATGCAGAGATCCGGGCGAAGCACCCGTTTGCTGAGCTGAACGACGAGATCACCGGCACGGTCAACTATTTTGAAGTCACCGAAGCGCTAAAAAAGGTCGCAGGAACCGGCGAGCGTAAGCTAATCGAAACCCTGGCAAATGATTTGGCCCGGGAAGTGTTGACGTTCGAGAATGTGCAATCCGTCCGTCTAGAGGTTCGCAAATTCATCCTCCCTGAGACCGATTACGTTTCAGTTGAGACTGAGCTTGGAGCGTAACACGGCGGCAATGTTCTGGCGGAGTCGATAATGGGATTGAGTCCCCCCTTTGCGACTGGTAATATAAGCTCTCCCAGTCAAGGCTATCACCACCCAATAATCGCTATACTTTTCATCAGCAAATATGATATTTCTCAATGAGGAACATTCATATTATACTACTTACGGTTTGCCTTTTCAGTTTCATTCCCGAAGTCGAGGCTCGAATATTTGAGTCGGAGCTGGATTTTTCTCAACGCTTCGGTCAACCGTCCGGTAAAGTAACGAAGGCTGAATTCGGAAGCCGACTCTGTCGATATGTGAAAGACGATTGGTTAATCCAAGCTTGGTTTCTGAACGGCAAGTGCCATCAGGTGAAATATTCGAAAGTCAAATTCCCACGACCTAATGACGAACAAATTACGGCCCTGCTAAACAGCAATTCAGCGGACTGTACATGGGTTAAAATGAAACGAAACACTCCTATTTCAGAACTGATTGTTCCATCGACGGCTATCACCTATTTCGTTCGTTCAGATGATAAAGCGCTTTGTGTCAGGAATTCGATGGGAGCGACATTCAAAAGCCTTGAATGGATTCAATTTGAAGCCGATGCAACGAAGGAACGGAAGGCCAAGGAAACGGCAATTCCGCAATTCTAGGTACCCCTGAGGCCATTCACTGTTGACACCCATTCTTATCTCTCCGCATTATCGGAGTGATGGATCCCGACGTTGTCGAAGCGCTTAGCAAAACCCACTTTTCCGCGATCGATACGATCATCGTGGTTCTGTATCTCGCAATCTCGCTGGTGATCGGGCTGATGATGCGGCGGTATTCGAAGAATATGACGGCCTACATTGGGGCCGGTCGGAAGGTGGGAACGTGGCTTGGAATCGCGACAATGCTTGGCACTGAGATGGGCCTCATCACCGTGATGTATTCCGCTGAGAAGGGGTTCGGCGGTGGATTTGCGGCTTTCCACATTGCCCTGATCGCCGGGGTTTCCACTCTACTGATCGGTATCACCGGCTTCATCGTCGTGCCGTTGCGCCGGTTGAAGGTGCTGACGATTCCGGAATACTACGAGAAGCGTTTCAGTCGTAAGACGCGGATACTTGGCGGGATCATGCTCGCATTCGGCGGGATCTTGAACATGGGCCTGTTTCTTAAGGTTGGCTCGATGTTCATCGTTGGCATCACCGGGCTGTCGAGTTCCGGAGTCGCGCTGCCGCTGGTGATGGTGGGCCTGCTCACCCTCGTTCTAATCTATACCATGTGCGGCGGCATGATCTCGGTGATCCTGACTGACTATATCCAGTTTGTCGTGCTTTCGATCGGGGTGTTGATCGTGACTTTTCTCGCCATCGGAAATCTCGGGTGGGATCATATCTTTCAGACCGTGCAAGCCGGTATGGGCGAGGCCGGTTTTAATCCGGTGGCAGACGGCTCCGATTTTGGCTGGTCATACGTGGCGTGGATGGTCATCACCGCAGGTCTGGTGGGATGCGCCATCTGGCCCACGGCTGTTTCGCGGGCGCTGACCATGAAAGACGCCGCTTCGGTGAAGCGACAATACATGTGGTCATCAATCTCGTTCACAGTTCGGTTCATGATCCCCTATTTCCTGGGGATTTGCGCCTTTGTCTACATCACCGCATCGCCGGAAGGCGCTGATTTGAATTCCTTGTTTTTTCCAGCTGATGCCACAACCGGCGGCGAACAGGAATCCCTCAGCCCGCTGATGGCGATGCCGATTTTTCTCGGCCGGCTCATCCCGCCGATTCTCATTGGAATCATCACGGCCGCAATGATCGCTGCCTTCATGTCGACCCATGACAGCTATTTTCTGTGTTGGAGTTCGGTCATCACCCAGGATGTGGTGGCTCCACTGCGCAAGTCCGGCCTTTCCGAAAGCGCCCGAATCAAGCTGACCCGCTGGATCATCCTTGGTATCGGTGGATACGTCCTTTACTGGGGTTTGTTCTACGAAGGGAAAGACGACATCTGGGATTACATGTCCGTGAGCGGTGCCATCTATTTCACCGGAGCCATTGCTGTGCTGGTCGGCGGATTGTATTGGAAGCGCGCCAGCTCAGCCGGGGCGATCGCAGCATTGTTGTCAGGATTCACCGCTCTGCTGGGACTCGGTCCAGTGCAACAAGCCGTCGGCCTGCAATACCAGGCACCCGGCTCTGAAGAATGGATTCAACGACTTTCCAGCGCCCAAGTCGGCCTCATCACAGTGGGGTTGTCAGTCACTGCGATGATTCTGTTTTCGCTTCTCTTTCCTGACAGATCTCCCCGGAACCTCGAACCCGCTACCGCATCATGAGTTGGATATTATTCTGGAAGATCGTATTCATCGGCGTCCTCAGCGCCTTTGCAGTGATGACTGTCCTCACCATATTCCTCGGCGCAAAAGATGTGCGCAGTTTACTGCGGGACTTGCGACGCGATGACAAGGACGAGTGAACAGGGTTGGTTCATCAAACGAACAGGGTCTGATCGTAACGCCCTCATGAATCCGGTAACCGTTCAATGCCTTTCAGCTGACTGAAACAAACGGTCTGCATCGTGGCGATGAAATCACGAAGGTAAGCCCGTTGGGCTGTGGCGACACCGGTCGCCGCGTAGAGTTCACACCAGAGGCCGTTCTTTCCAATGGGACGGCCGAGCACATACTCGCGGTCGAGATATTGCTGAATCGCCCAGCCGGGCAGAGCAGCGATTCCCCGCCGGCTCGCAACGAGCTGCAGGATGGCCTCCGTCAACATGGCTGTCCGGCGCTGTGGAATTACCTTCGCAGGCCCCAGCACCTGACGAATCAAATCGAGCCGTTCATCGGGGATGGGGTAAGTGATGAGAGTTTCGTTCGCAAAGTCGGTAGCAGTGAGAACCTTCTTCGCCGCCAACGGGTGATTCCTGGCCACAATGGCCGGCATTCGGTAACGAAACAGGGGATGAAAGACCACGTCCGACCGCTTTTTACTCTGAGACACAATCACCAGATCCGCGCGGTTCTCCGACAGCAATTCCACAGGGTCGGGATGAAAGCCTGAGACAAGGTCGAGGTCCACTTCTCCCCAGTTCTCCCGAAACTTATCCATCGACGGCATCAGCCAATCAAAGCAGGAGTGACATTCCACCGCGATCCGCAGCTGCCCCGCCTTCCCTTCGATGATTCGGGCTGTCTCGCGATTCGCGTCATCAATCGCCCGCCGCACATCATAAGCCAGTGCCACCAGGCGCTCCCCGACCGGAGACCAACGCAACGGGCTCGACTTGCGTTCGAAAAACGGACAGCCGTAGAACTCCTCCAACGCTTTGACCTGATGGGACAAAGCAGACTGAGTCAGACTGATCCGTTGAGCTGCCGATGCCAGGCTTCCCGTCTCGGCCAGGGCGATGAGAGTTTCCAGATGCCGGATTTCGAGCATGAAACAGACTTCGCCCAATCTGAATGCCATTCAAGTTAAAGGTGAATTCGTTTCGTTTGGTTCATGTTGTTCAAACCCGATAGTGAGGCACATGACAACAACGACCATCCGAACACAAAACCTCGGCTACCCTCGCATCGGCGGGAAACGTGAACTCAAAAAGGCGACTGAAGCTTTTTGGAAAGGCGATCTCACTGTGGCTGAACTTGAAGCAGTCGGGGCAGAAATCCGCCGGACCAACTGGGAAAAGCAACGCAACGCAGGGATCGATTTGATTCCGTGTAATGACTTCAGCTTCTACGACCAGATGCTGGACCTCTCCTGCCTGCTGGGAAATGTCCCGGTCCGGTTCGCCCGTGAAAACGAAGCCGTGGATCTGGATTTGTATTTCCGGATGGCCCGCGGCAATCGCGAAGGTGCCTCCGGAACAAAGGACTGCTGTGGCGGCACCTGCGATTCTCCCGAGTTCGCTTGCGAGATGACAAAGTGGTTCGACACCAACTACCACTTCATCGTACCGGAATTCGACGAACACACGACCTTTCAAATAACTGCCACCGGTGTATTCGATCAGTTTGAAGAGGCAAAGGCGTTGGGAATTCAGGCCAAGCCGGTCCTGATCGGTCCCCTCACCTATCTGACTCTCGGCAAAGCAGTCGGGACAAAGAAAGACTTCGATCGCTTCGCCCTGTTCGATCAGTTGCTCCCTGTGTATGTGGACATTCTCAAACGCCTAGAGACTGCCGGAGCTGAGTGGATTCAAATCGATGAGCCCGTGCTGGCTCTCGATCTCACCCATCAACAACGCAGCCTCTTAAAGGAGGCCTTTCAGACATTCGCAAGGGAAGTACCCGGCCTCAAAATTATTGCGACCAGCTATTTCGGAGAGTTGCGCGACAATCTGGAAACCTTTTTAGAGCTTCCCGTGGCAGGGTTACATGTCGATGGCGTGCGTGGAAGCAGCGACGTCGGCTCTGTCGTAAATGCCCTCACCAATGACAACCGTATTCTGTCACTGGGCGTCATTGATGGCCGCAACATTTGGAAAACCGATCTCAAACCTGCCCTCCAACAGCTTGGAAACGCCGTGAACAAGTTGGGCGCGGAACGAGTCCTGGCGGCCCCGTCATGTTCGATGCTCCACGTTCCAGTTTCCCTGAAAAGCGAAACCGTTCTCGACGATGAACTGCTGAGCTGGCTCGCTTTTGCGGACGAAAAGCTCCAGGAGCTGACGATCCTCCGCGATGCCCTGGCGGCTGATTCCGTGACACCTGAAATTCTCGCCAATGAATCAGCCATTCAAGCCCGCCGGCGCAGCCCCCGGGTTTCCTCCCCCGCCGTGCAGGCCCGAACCGCTTCAGTCCGCGAGGAAATGTTCAATCGCCATGCCCCGTTTAGCAAACGTCAGACACTTCAGCGCGAGAAACTGAACCTGCCTGCTTTCCCCACGACGACGATTGGTTCGTTTCCCCAAACGACCGAAGTTCGTCAGGCCCGGGCCAGATATCGCAAGGGCGAATGGACTTCAGAGCAATACGATACGTTCATCAAACTGCGGACTACCGGGTGTATCGAGATGCAGGAAAAAGCCGGGCTGGACATGCTGGTGCACGGGGAATTCGAGCGCAACGACATGGTCGAATACTTTGGCGAAAAGCTCGACGGTTTCGCTTTCACCCGAAACGGTTGGGTCCAAAGCTACGGAACCCGATGCGTAAAGCCCCCGATCATCTTCGGTGACGTCAGTCGTCCCGAACCTATGACCGTCCAGTGGTCAGCCTTCGCCCAGTCCCGCACCGACCGCCCCATGAAAGGAATGCTGACCGGCCCGGTAACCATTCTGCAATGGAGTTTTGTGCGGGACGATCAACCGCGAAGAGACACCACCTTTCAAATCGCCCTGGCAATCCGGGATGAGGTCTGCGATCTCGAGGAAGCCGGCCTTGCCGCCATACAGATCGACGAGCCGGCCATCCGTGAAGGTCTCCCCCTTCGTCAGTCGGATTGGAAAAACTATCTCGACTGGGCCGTGAAAGCCTTCCGTCTCTCGGCAGCAGTCGTGCGGGATCAAACCCAAATTCACACCCACATGTGTTATTCCGAGTTCAATGACATCATCGATTCAATAGCGGCGCTGGACGCCGACGTCATCACCATCGAGACCGCCCGTTCGAATCTGGAATTGCTCAGCGCATTTTCCAACTTCGCATATCCTAACGAAATCGGACCAGGCGTCTACGATATCCACTCCCCCCGTGTCCCGTCGATCGAAGAAATGGAAGCACTCTTGCAAAAGGCAGCAGCTGTGATTCCTGCCGACAATCTCTGGGTCAATCCGGATTGCGGCCTGAAAACCCGGGACTGGCCGGAAGTCACAGCGGCATTGACCAACATGGTTGAAGCTGCCAGACGAGTCAGAAAGTCACAAGTTTCCCGTGCCAACAAATCGAGACCGAACCTGGCGTCATCGTCCCTGGTAGTGAGCTGACATTCCCGCATTCAAGTTCTTAACCCAGACCAACAGGGCTGAGCCAAACTCAGCCCTGTTTTGTTAGATTAAAACCACACCAAGTAGTCCCAGTTTGTGAACCAAACACTTGCATTAATTATGGTTTTTTGTTATTTTTATAGAATGTAGCAGATTTTGGACACATTCTCGTGTGTTTTGTCTGCATCGTAACAACACACCAACCTGACAAACAGAATGAGAATGAACCACAGAAAGTCTTCGTCGGCAGGCTTCAGCCTTGTCGAAATGCTGGTCGTAATCGCCATCATCGGTGTCATTGCGGCCATCGCTATCCCGAATATCGGCAGTGTTAACGATTCCGCCAAAGATGCGCGCAATCGGCGTAACGCCCAGTCGATCGCAACCGTATTTGCATCAGCCCAGGCCGCCGGATTGAATTTCGGAGAGGGCAAGGAAACCAAGTCCGAAGTAATCAGCGCAGTGATCGCTGGCGGCACAGTGGAAGAAGGTTCATTCAGCGGCTCAACATTCAAAATTCCAACCAAAGTCAGCCGTGAAATCAGTGAAGATGATGGTGCTGCCAAATATCTGACATGGGATGCCGATTCTGGAATTCTTATCTACGGACAAGATGTGGAAGTCGCAGACGGCGGCGGCGGTGGTGATGCCCCGGCTCCCGTGTTGTCCCTTTCCGAACAACTGGCTGCTCTCAAATCCGCCTATGAAGAAGTGCTAGCCACAGACGATGGCGAAAACGATGCAGAAGTCGCCACATACCTCGGTCTCCTCAACACCTTCATAGATACTTACAAATCGGAGTTGGCCAATGATGGGTTTGATGTTCCGGGCAACATTCAAGCCCTCACAGAAGCAATGGGACAAAATTGGGTCGACAGTTTTCATACCCAGGAAAACATCGTCTACCCTGATGAGCCCTGATCCGCGCTATCAATCAACTTTATCAAAAAGAAAAGGTCTCCCGGATGGGAGGCCTTTTTTGTGCTCTTTTCCGGCCTTGTTTGTGCCATCGTCCGTCTCCGAATTCACTCGCTTATCACTGGTTCAACGCTGCAAACTGTTTTCATGAAACGTCTTCAATACTTTTCGTTGATCGCGGCGAGCACCTTTCTTCTTCACTCACACGCAGCTGACATCCTGGTTCCGGCAGACTTTCCGACAATCCAGCAAGCAGTCGACGCCGCAAAAAGCGGAGACAGAATCCTGGTTTCCCCCGGAAAATACCCCGGCCCCGTTCAGCTCAAATCCGACATTACCCTTCAGAGCACCGGAGACCATTCAGCCGGAAAAAAGGGACTGGCCCGCGCTGAAAACACTATCATCGACGGCGATGGAAAACCTTACGATTCCCCCGGTGTCGTCCTCGCAGAAAACGCAGTCCTTGATGGTTTCACCGTCACCGGATTCGGCAAATACGACGATGCCATCTGGCAGCAGAACTGGGATGAACAGGGAGCCAACCAGAAATACGAGCACATCGGCGTCTTCGGTCAGCCCGGGGTTGGCATCAACGGGGTCAACTGCACGCTGAAACACAATATCGTTCATCACAACGGCGGAACCGGTATCGCCATCCAGGGAACCGATGACGGGAAGCGCTCTGTCACTCCTCTCATCCTCGAAAACGTGTGCTACCGGAATATGGGAGGCGGCATCGGTTCGTTGAACCACTCCACTGCTCTCATCCACCGGAACCGCTGCTATGAAAACTTCTACGCCGGCATCGGTCATGACAATGCCCACCCCGTCGTGACTGAAAACGAATGCTATGGCAACATCCGCGCCGGAATCGGCATCAGCGAGGGTGCCTGCCCCGTCGTAAGGAAAAACCGCTGCTATCAAAACCGCCGTGCGGGGATTGGCATTCGGACAGGATCTGACACCCGCCCCATCGTCGAAGACAACGACTGCTACGAAAATGCAATGTCCGGCATCGGTGCTGAAGCGGAAGCGGAGCCCGTCATCCGTGGCAATCGCTGTTTCAAGAACAACATGGCCGGAATCGGCTGCCGAACCGAAGCCCGTCCGGTCATCGTCGGCAATATGTGCAAAGACAACAAGCTCTCCGGCATCGGGGCGGATTCCGCTTCCCCGCTTATTCATCAGAACGAATGCCACACCAACAAGACCGCCGGCATAGGGCTCTCTGGAGAATCCAGCGCCATCGTGACTGCGAACCTCTGTTCCGAAAACGGCGCCGTTGCCCTCGGAATTCCCTCCGGGGGAAAAGCCATCATCGCGGGGAATCAGTTCAGGCGAAGTGGCGGAATGCCTCCACTCGTGGCCGTTCTCGATGGCTCCTCCGCCCTGCTCCACGACAACCAGCTTGAAGGCGGCGGCGTGGCCACTCTCATGCTGGCCGGCAAAGCCATCCTGATCGACAACACCCTGAAGAGCGGGAACGGACGCTCCGGCATCTTCCTGCGGGAAGGCTCCGAAGCCGTGACCGTCGGCAACACCTTCGAAGGCCACAAATCCGAGACCACCGGCCCCGGTAAGCGCACCCAATTGACAGAATGAACGTCACGTCTGTAAACTGACCCCTGCCCCTTCCCGTTCCATCGTTTAGTGAAGAATTCCGAGTCACCAAAATCAAAAGCGCCCAAATGGCTGACCATTCCGTTATGGACTATTGGGCTGCTCACCGCCTACGTGGCGGTGTCATGGTTCTGGCATGCCAAGCTGTATTACGAATGGGTTGGTCCCTTCTCCGGCTCTGCCTCGACCTCCGGAGAGCCCGATCCCTTTGGCGATCCCAGCTATCCCATTGAAATTCCGGAAAGTCTGCTAACCGGATTAAACAAGGCCTTCTACGACTTCCCTGGCTGGTATCGCAGAGCGACCGATCCTTTCCGACTGCGCAAATCGCCCGAGGGAAAAGACTACTTTGATACGAACGACAGCTCCATCGAGCACATTACCGCTCACCTCAGGGGCCTCGGCGAACCTTCCCTCTTTGAGCGCGAGCCCGATGACGAAAACACTTATTTTCGCTTCACGTTCGTGCCCACCTTTGGTCACGTTGAGTGTTTTCGGCTCACCACCTATCCGGGAGGCAAAAATGAACTCATCAGTCTGCAGTCCCATGGCCAGGGAGGTTACACCACTGGAAAAATCCGCCAGCGACTCATTTCCCTGCTCGATCCCGCCACTGCTGCCGCCCTCATCAAGGAAACAAAGAGCCCGCAATTCTGGAATCAGATGACAGAGGAGGAAATTTACTACTTGAGCGGGCTGGATGGTTCGACCTGGGTGTTTGAGCTTTCCTCCCCGACTGATTACCAGATGATGTGGATCGACAACCCCTTCGAAGAATCTGACCGCTCCGCAGACTTTATCCAGGAAATGAACTCAGCCGGAATTCGCCTACCCTACGACCACGCCAGGCTCGGTATACGTTTCATCGAACGGGCAAACTTCGGTTCAGCTTTCGGGGTGGAATCGGATTCCGGGGTATCGCCCTCTCACGATCCTTTTGAGTGAAGCCCATTGGCACGCGTCAGACTCAGTGTCGCTCAGTCGGTTTCCAGACCTACAGTGACCGGGTAATGCGAAGCAGGCATAACCCGAGACGGATTTCTCTGGTCTGATTCCTCTCGTTTGCTTCAGACTGTCGAAAGCCGCTTTCGAAAAGCACCCAATGAGTTCTGAACGCAAAAAGTCCCGCATGCCCAGATGGCTGAGCGTTCCTCTTTGGTTCATCGCTCTACTCGCTTGCTATATCGTGATCTCATGCGGTTGGCATGCTGCGCTCTACAACGATTGGGTCGGCCCATTGCCCGATTCGTCTTTATCCTCTGCAAGCTTCAATCCTTTTGAGGAAGATGACTATCCGGTCGCTGTTCCGGAACAGATGCTGAACGGAATCAACCAAATACTCTACGATTTCCCCGGCCGGTTTCGCCGGATTGACAGCCCACTGGGATTTAGCAAGTCTTCTAAAGGTAAACATTATTTTGATACCAACGACAGCTACCTCGATTTTGTCACCGCTCACCTCCGCGCACTCGGCGAACCTTCACTCTTTGAGCGCGAGCCGAGCGACGAGAACACCTATTTTCGATTCACTTTCGTGCCAACTTCCAATCACCCTCAGTGTTTCCGACTCACTTCAAACTCCGAAGGAAAAAACGAACTCGTAAGCCTGCAATCGTATGGGGTGGGAGGCCTCGACACCGGGGGAATCCGCCAGCGCCTAATCTCGCTACTCGATCCAGCCAATGCCGAGGCTCTTATCGCAGAATCAAACGATGAACTGTTCTGGCGGAGAATCAGTAAGCACGACAAATACTACCTGGGGCCACCGGACAGTTCAACTTGGGTTTTTGAACGTTCCAGCCCGACTGGTTACCAGATGGTATGGATCAAGAATTCGTTCCTGGACTGTACAGGCATTCCTGATCTTGTTGAGCAGCTAATGACAGGAAGATATCGCCTATCAAAAGACCACTCAAACCTCGGAAGGCGCCTTATCGAGCAGGCCAATTTTAATTCCTCGTTTGGGGTCGAATATAATTCCAGTGAATTACCCCCTCGAAATCCTTTTGAGTAGCCTGGCTCACTCCACCCAATAGGACTTCATGCCCGGGCTTTCGATTTTCTCGACCCCTCCGTCTTTGGTCGGCTTGACGATGACGCATTCGATGTCGGGCTTGGATTCGATGAACTGGAGTCCTTTCTCCGCCCCGAGAATGCTGACGGCGGTAGCGTGACTGTCGGTGGTGGTGGCATTCGGTGCAATGACGGTCACCCCGATTCGCTCGGTGAGACCCAGGCCGGTTTGGGGATCGACGATGTGGCTGTATCTCACGCCGTCGATCTCGACGTACTGCCGGGTGTCTCCCGAGGTGGAAACGGCGGCGTTTTCGAGCAGAACGGTGCCGGTCAGCTCGCTGCCCAGGGTTTCGATTCCGATGCGCCAGCCCTTTTCGTGAGGCGGCGCATCGCCCAGGGCGATGTCTCCACTTGCTGCGACAAGGGAGCGCGGAAATCCTTTCTCCCGCAACACTTCGAGGGCGCGATCCGCCGCGACGCCTTTCACAATGCCCCCGAAATCGAGGCGCATGTTTTCCACGGTGAAGGTGACAGCCGGCCCGGACGACAGCTTCAGTTTTTCATACCCGGATCGCTCCCGCGCGGCGGTCATTTGTTTTTCATTGGGGAGCTGATGATTTTTCCGCGCCATGCGCCACAGGCGGATCATGGGGGCGACGGTGATATCAAAAGCACCGTCGGTTTCACGGGACAGGGCGAGGGATTTTTCGATCACGTCGGCCATTTCGGCGGAGACAGGATTCGCCTGCCCGACCTTGGGTGATTCGATGAGCCTGGTGACTTCCGATTCCATCTGGTAATCGGAGAAGATCATTTCGAGGCGGTAGATCTCGTCGAACGCGGCATCCACCGCGGCTTTCAGGTCTGATTCTTCAGATTCAGCCGCCCAGGCCCGGATGGTGAACTCGGTGCCCATGTAGCCTTTTTTAAACGTGTAGAGGCTGGCCTCCACCTCCGGGGGACTGCCACAGCTGCACAGGCAGACCAGGAGGAGTGGAACGAGGGCTTTCAGAAACGTCATGGAAGAATCACCGTCCAACACCGTCGTCATTTCGCACCTACTTTCTGGTTCCGGAACCGTAGCCCTTTCACGGAGGCTTCAGAAGGTCGTTCCGATTTCACGAATGCCTTCCTGGGCGTTTGGATGGTCGTTCGTATTCTACAACCTGCCTTCTGAACGTTTGGATGGTCGTTTGTATTCTACAACCCGCCTTCTGAACGTTTGGATGGTCGTTCGTATTCTACAACCCGCCTTCTGAACGTTTGGATGGTCGTTCGTATTCTACAACCCGCCTTCTGAGCGGTTGGATGCTCGTTCGTATTCTACAACCTACCTTCTGAGCGTTTGGATGGTCGTTCGTATTTCACGACCCAGTTTCTGAAACGGGATGCTGCTGAGGTCCGAAACGCAGGCTGAGGTTTTACGAAGCAACAGGGTTCATTTGGCGAGACAACCCTGTTGGATCGTGAAGTCCCCGCTTTCTCACACGGACAGACCCGGCCACAGAAAAACGATCAGTAGCCCGGCAGCAATCGCGATTCCGTAGAAAAACGCGATCCGCTTGAAAACGGCCATGCCGCCGACGACACCAACGATACCGCCTTTGAACGCGGTATTGGCGAGGGCTGCTACGAGAATGACCCGCCAGCCGGTGGAAATCTCGAGCGAATCGTTACTCATCAGTTTCGCGGTGGAAAGGGTGATGGCATCGACATCGGTAAGGCCTGAAATAATCGCGACAATGTAGAGTCCGCTCTGGCCGAAGTTTTCCTTGGCGGCAGCCACTCCCAGCAGGATGAGAACGTAGAGAATCCCGAAGATGATGGCCGGCTTGAGCTGGGCGGGGTTTTCCGGCGGGTCGAGCTCCACGACTTCTTTGGACCGGGTGAAATACAGCACAAGAGTCAGCACCACAAAGACCGCGAGGAAGGTGAGCAGCGGTGGAGCCGTGCTCATGAGATCAGCCCGGTTGACCGCTGCCAGCTCAATGATGATCCGGAAAATGGAGACCGAAGTGGCGATCATGATGATCAGAGCTGCGGCTGTCGCTCGTTGGGGTTCCCCTTTTGCAAACCGGGAAGCAGAAACCGAAGTTGCAGTGCTGGAGACCATCCCGCCGAGGAATCCACTGAGCAGTGTCCCGACTTTGCCTCCGGCGATCCGATAGACAAGAAAGCCCACGAGTCCGATTCCTACAATGAGAACCACCATGAGCCACGCATTGAAGGGATTCACCACATCATAGGGGCCAAAGGTGCGATCAGGAAGAACCGGCAGTATCACGAGTGTGATGAGGATAAACTGCATCACGGCACGAACATCTTCGGCCTCCATCCCACGCACGAAACGGTGCATCGGTTTTTTATAGTGCAGCAGCAACGCTGTGATTCCGGCCATGAGTACGGCGAATGACCGGTCGGCCTCCGCCCCGGCCAGATAAATTCCCAACCCATAAACAAGCAAGGCCGCGATCTCTGAGGTGATACCGCCGCCGTGATCTTCTTTCCCGGTTCTGAAAGCGATATAATTTCCTAAACCAAAAGCAGCAGCAAGGAACAGGATGCCGGCAAAGATAACCCAGGTGCTGAATTCGATGGCGAGAACCCCGGTAAGAAATCCCGCCATCCCGATGAGAGCAAAAGTTCTCAACCCGGCAGGCGATTGGTTGGCCCGCTCGCGCTGCAGTCCAATTAAAAGTCCGATTAGAAGGGCGAGTCCGCCGCGGAGGTAGTCTTCTGCATTCACAGGAAAATGCTAGATAAGCAGCCACATTTTGCGAGAAAATATTGAAGGGCGGCAACTGATATCACACCGCAACGGCTTCGAGTTTCTCTTCTTCCTGAAAGATGTATTTCACCCCAAGGTGCTTCCCGATGGTGGCATACAATTCGTAGGCTTTGAACGGTTTTGATATGAAGTCGAGGCAACCTACAGATAGAGCTTTCTCACGCGCCTCCTCAAAAGCATACGCTGTCAGTGAAACAATGACGGGTGGGTTCACTCCGTTGGCATCTTTGAGAATTTGAACAGTCGCTTCGCTGCCTTTCATGATCGGCATGTCTTCATCCATCAGGATGAGATCCGGCCGCCACTCTTTCCACATTTCGCAAGCTTCCCTGCCGTTGACTGCTTCCCGGAGATCGAATCCCACTTTAAGCAGTACTTTCTTCAACAACAGCCGGTTTACCGGATTGTCTTCGGCAATCAGAACCTTGATACCCCGACTCTCCGGAGCCAGACCAGTGACGTGATTTTTGAGGCTGGGAACGGTGTTGGATATGACCGGACTGACGGTGGTTTCTTTGACTGTGGCTCCCGCGATTTCCTCACAATCGATGCTGAATCGGAAGGTGGTTCCAAAGCCAAGTTTCGACATCACCTCAATGTCTCCGCCGAGCATATTGACAAAGTTTCTGGCAATAGGAAGCCCCAGGCCAGTGCCTTCTGAGGCACGACGCCCGCTTTCAGTCTGGGAAAATTTCTCGAACAGTCGCGGTACTTCGTGCTGGGCAATTCCCCGTCCGGTGTCACGCACCTCGAAGGTGAGTCGAATTTTCCTACGCCATTGGCCGTCTATCAGCTCTCCGGCAGAGAGCGATTCCGCGGCGATAGTCAGCCCGATGGCACCCCGGTCCGTAAACTTAAGTCCGTTACCGAGCAGATTAATCAGCACCTGACGGATCTTGGAGCGGTCTGACTCGATGACACGTGGCAGACGGGTGTTTTGGGATATTTCGAATCCAATTCCTTTTGAGGTAGCCTTCATTCCCAGCATCTCTTTGACGGAATGGAGCAGCGGGGAAAGCTCGAACTGTTCGATGTTGAGTTCCGATTTCCCTGCTTCGATCTTAGACACGTCGAGGATATCGTTGATCACATCAAGCAGGTGCTCTCCGGAGTTGTTGATGATATCCACAATCTCACGCTGTCGTTGTTCGAGGGTTTCGTCCTCACGAATGACCTGGGAGAATCCAATAATTGCATTGAGAGGCGTCCGCAATTCATGAGTCATTTTCGCCAGGAATTCGCTCTTGGCGGCATTGGCAACTTCGGCATTGCGTCGGGCGGTTTCGAGTTCCGTCCGGTATCGCTCCTCTTTCAAAGTGAGATCCCGTTGGGCAATTGCGTTACCAAACTGATTGGCAACTGAGGTGAGGAGCTTTGTCTCATCATCTGTCCATGCCCGGGTTCGATCGCACTGGTGCAGAACTAGAATGCCGTTGGCTTGATCTTGAAACGAGGTACGAATCGCCAGAAATGATTTTACTCCAACTTGCTGAAGGTCATCCCGTGCGGCAGCGAAATTGGAATTGGCATCGAGAAACTCACACGCCACAGGTTTTGTTGAATGTATGATTTTGCTGGCAATGGTATCCTTAACCCCGAACGTGATATTCCCGACGCCCTCAATTCCTTCTGCACAATGCTCGGCTACGGTCACCAGCTTGCCGCCTTCGAACTCATCGTCTTCCTGAATGATTCGTAGGATACACCGGCTGACTTTGAAATATTCTCCCAGGTTTTGAAGTGGGGTTTTGAAAATGGCGTCGCCTCGAAGGTCATAGCGAAAGTCGCGCGATGTGCGATCAAGCAGGACGGCGCTTTGGAGCTGTCGCGCGAGAGCGGCTTCCGAGCGATCCCTCTGAGCGGTCAATTGTTCTTCACGCCGATCGATTTGTTCCATGCGGCTGCGAACCATAAGCCTCACAAGTCCCAGTGAAGTGCAAAGGGAGAGAATGAGCAGACAGACGCGCGCCACCCACGTCAAATACCAGGGAGGAGTAATCACAAGCCTGATAACTGCCATCCGTTGATTCCATCGACGGCCGTCAGGACTGCTTTGAACCTGGAATTCGTATTCGCCCGGTTTCAGGGAATGATAGACTGCCCGCCGGGTGTTTTTGGTGTCGTAGATCCAATCGAGATCAAAATTTTCCAACCGGTAGCGAAACCGACCACGCTCAGGGAATCTTGATTGGAGATTGGCAAATCGAAAACCGATCTGATTGCGGTCGTCGAAGGGAATCTTAATCTCTTTGGTAGCGGACAGCGGTTTTTCAAGGATTCCACCCTTCCGGGGGACTACAATTTCGTCGTAGTGCTCAAGGCTTGTCAAAATAGGCAAAGGCGGCTGGTGAGGCGCCGGCAGGGTATCTTTATTGATGCGATGGAAACCGTCGCTGCCACCGAAATAGAAGATGCCGGTATCAGATTTCGCAATTGAGCCCGGGTGCAGCGCACCGCTTTGGAGTCCATCAAGTTCATCGAAAACACGCATCCGGCCGTCTTCGACATCCATTTGTACAATCCCCTCCCGGGTGCTTATCCAGATAAATCGGGGAGATTGCTCCACGAACCCCACGATATCGTCGCACGGCAAAACGGAATTCGACACGGTAAAGGTTTGAACCACATCGGTCCCGGGGTTGATTTCGACTACGCCGGAAAATTTTGTCCCCACATAGATCATCCCGTCTGAAGTATGGAAGATCGAAGTGATGTCAGTGGAATTGACCGGGGATCGATCGGGATAAACTGAGTTGTAACGCACCAGTTGATCCGCCTTGTAATTAAAGATGTAGATCCCATCTTCTGAACCCACCCAGATAAGCCCGTTTGAGTCTTCTGAGATAGCCGATACGTGGCGGCTGTCTTCTGGTTTGATCTCGTCCCCGGAAGCGACCTGTATCTCCTGGAACTGGTCTGACTCCGGGTGATAACGCCATAACCCGCTTCCGATGGTGCCAAACCACAATCCGGAATTGGAATCTTCAAAGATCGCAGTGACAAAATCATGGCCGATCGAAGTTGGATTCTCTGAATCATGACGATAGACCTTCGCACCTTCAGCTTTTCCCTTGGGAAGAAACAGGAGGCCTTCGCCCTTGGTCCCCGCCCATACATCGCCCGACCGCGTCTCAAGCACCGAATAGGTGTAGGGCTGATCGCCATTGAAGAGATGGGATACGTCCGGAATCTCGTAGGATTTTGAGGTGGCATCGAAATGCGCCAGGCCTTTTCCCGTGGCCAGCCACACTGAGTCCCCTTCACTTCGACTGATGCCCCATATGGAGTTGTGCGGAAGCTGGTTTTCAGTTGAAGACTCAGGACGGTGTCGGAAGTGAGGAAACCAGTATCGATTGAGCTCGAATCTACTCAGGCCTCCTCCTTCAGTAGCAATCCACAGCATTGCTGACTCATTTTGGAAAATTGCGGACACCCGGTCGTGGCTGAGGCTTTTGGGATCGGTCGGATTATTCCGGAAAAAGATGAACTCACTGGTTTCACGATCATACCGCCCGATCCCCCGCATCGTTCCCGCCCATAGATCTCCATTGCTGTCAGTGTGGAGAGAACTAATGTCCCTTTCTTCAATTTTGATGCGTTCTGCTTTTCCAGTGGTCGAATTCAGCCTGAAAAGCCCCAGCCCTTCTGTTCCAACCCAAAGCCCTTTCCGGGAATCATAGGCAATGGCACTGATGGGCGCCCCTGTAGACCAGATTTCCTCAAAAACAGGTGAACCTTTACCTTCTTTCCATCGATACAGTTTCCCGCTTTGTGTCCCCACCCATATCGCATTTTTTTTTTGCACATAGATCGTGGTGATATGCGCATTCAACGGAATCCCCGGAGCTCCAAGGTATTCCCTGGTTTCCATATCCATAAGACTGATCCCCTTACGTGTCCCAATCCATAGAAACTGTTCATCTGAAATCGCCAACGTCGTAATTTCATTGCTAATCAGCCTGAATTCATCCGGATCGGCTTCCCTTGCCGCATAGATCCGCTGATTGATCTGGGTCTCCGGGTCAAAACAATTGAGCCCAGCATCGGCCGAACCAATCCACAGCTTGTTATCCGGCCCATAAACGATGGAAGTTAAGGAGTTACTCCCCAGTGTTGTCCCGATAAAACGCTCATGCTGAAACGTGGCAACTTCATGCCCATCAAACCGGGCGAGCCCTTCATCTGTCGCTATCCAGGTGACTCGTGGCAGCCCCTGAGCGACGCCAGTCACATTGTTGGAAGGCAGCCCGTTTGTTTCATCAATCTGAGAAAATAGAATCCGGGCAGACTCCTCACCATTGGCTCCCGGCGACAGAAACAACGCAACCACGACGCCGACAGAAGAGGCGAAGGGACGCTGAAATATACGCTGGAGCAGAAGTTTCAAGTTCAGGGACGGTATAACTGTATTATATTTTCAATAATTATAATAATCAACGAAATTTAATTGGTTTCTTTCTCAAGCTGCAAAAGGTCGCTTCAAGGAAACCGGAAGAGGATCAACGCCGGAAATCGTTCCTCAGAAAAATCTGATCCACGAGACGCTCCCGGTTAACGTACAAAAAAAGGCGGAGTCTTTCGACTCCGCCTTTAACCAAGGATTTTCGGGAACTGACTAATCCCAAAAAAACATTTGAGTATGCTTCGCTGGACTTAGAAGTATGTCCGAACACCTGCGAAGTATGTGAAGCCGTCGAAATCGTCGGATCCACCACTGAGAGTTGACCACTCAACTCCAGTCATAAGCTTAAGCTTGTCACCGCAGAGACGGTAGTTCAAACCACCGTAGAGTGCGTGGTAAGTGTCTCCGCGATCGCTGAAGTCAGCTGCGCGCTCGTAACGGCTCTGAAGGCGAACGCCCTCATCGCTGCTTGAAGTGCTGAATGTGTAGCGACCAACCAACTCAAGTTTATCGGTAAGGTCAACGTGCGGCATGATGACAACACTGAAGATGTCTCCGTGGTCTCCGTCATCAGATCCGTAGATCAAATCTGTGATAACACCCCAGCCACCGAAGTCGTTGTCGGTTCCAAGTGAAACAACGTGCTCGTGTCCGCTCACACCATTGCTTTCAGGATCCTGGTCAGCCCAGAAGTAATCAAGACGAGCAGTTGTGACATCGCTCACCTCGTAGGCTGTGCGTGAAAGAATAGCTGCGCCACCGTCGAAATCAGGGAACGCCCAGTCATCATCATATCCACCGGTGTAAACACCGAGTTCCTGAGTGATTGCGCCGAAGCCTTTCTCAACAGAAACACCCCAGAGTTTGTCTGGAACAACCTGGTTCACAGCCTGAGAGCGCTCGAAAGTGATGATGCGCTTGGAGGAAGTTGCGTATTCCTGAGTGATGCGTGGCTTCTGCTTACCGATCACAATTACGAGATCTTCTGCAGGTTCCCACTCGATTACCATGTCATCGATGTCTTCGAAGAAACGATCTGAGTCGTGCTCAACATTGAAATTTGTTTCGAAGGTGAAATTCTCGAGGAATTCGATCTTCGTTCCGAGACGCCAGCGGCGATCTTCCCAACCCTGATCTTCGAGGTCACCAGCTCCGTCGATGTGGTGCCACTGTCCGTGATAACGGCCGATCAGTGAGATTTTCTGAATGTATGGGTTTGCGTCGTTGTCATACAGCGTGCTGTAATCGAACACATTGCAGATCGTCCATGCTTCAGGTTCTACGATGCCTTTGTCATCGATAATTACTTTTCCACCGTCACCAGCAACAAGCGCACTCCCCGCTACTAGCGAAGCTGCACCAACGATCGTGGCGATGTTTTTTCTGAGTCCTTGAGTTCGTCTCATCAGAGTTAGATTAATGTAGTTGTGTGTAGTTTTGTTGAGTGTTGTTACCCGTGGTTTTTAAATGCTGAATGAAACAATGCCAATTTTGTTGTGTCACAAAAGCGTAACACTGCAATTTTGGAGTCCTTCCGCATCCAATACCGTCCTGAGTGTTGCGAAATCAAGGCAAGTTGCAAGGCCATAAATGTGACAAAACCCAATTAGTTTTGACACATACAGCCAAAACAGTTCACATCCTCTAACCTTTTTATCACCTGAAGGTAAACCACTTAGGGAACAACCGTGTCAGCAGGCATCAATTTCTCGTCCAGCTCCTCGGTCATTTCCAGTGTCAAATCCTCCCGTAAAACTACCAGTATCGGCTTATCGATGGCGGAAAAAGTCCGTCCATCCAGCACGATCTCTCCACCGGTAAAATCAAACTCGTCGCCATCCATCACAAACCTCGTCCCCCCGGGGAGGGGCTCGTCCGTGATAGCTGTCGATGATCCTCCTCCTGGAAGCGAAATGCTGTGAGTGACGGAGCGCGCCACCGGTTTCTTCGGCGCCTTCACATCTCTCACAGGATCAATTAAAAGAGGAAACACCATCGTTGAGGTGCCGTAGTGACCATACGCGGAGTAGGCGGAGGTTGAATCATTCCGAACCGCCAGCCGGATCTTTCCAAAATCAAAGGTGCGGAATCCCTTCGCGTAGATCTCGTGAAAATAACCGTCCACTCTTTTGATTCCGGCCTTTTTCGATATCTCGATTCCCTGCTGAAAATCCATCCGACGCAAATCACGGTATTCACTCACGTCCGGCCGAATTTCCGGGATAAATACAAATGCCAGCCCGATCAGTATCAACGGAGTGAGAAACATTAACAGTCGGCGGAACAACTTCATCACGCAGACTCTGCAAGATTTTGCAAAGCTGCGCCAATATATTTTTCCATCGCTTTCGCCGCCTTCGACACCGTCCAGTCCGATTCAGACTCCCGCTCCAGCGATGTCATTTCCACATTCTGAATCCCACAAGGCACGATCGACGAAAATCCAGAGAGATCCCGCTCGATATTAAGAGCAAACCCATGCATCGATATCCACTTCTTCACTCCAACACCGATTGATGCAATTTTTCGCTCTCCAATCCAAACCCCTGTCAGGCCCTCACGACGTCCCGCCGCAGGTACTCCGTTTGCCTGGAGGAAATCGATGATCGATTCCTCAATCGCCCGGAGAAAGGTGTGCAAATCCTGACCATATCGATGCAGATCCAGGATAAAATATCCCACCAGTTGCCCCGGACCATGATAAGTCGCCTGCCCTCCCCGGTTGGTCTCGATCACAGGATGCGGCAGCATTTCAGGATCACCCGCCAAACTGGATCGATCCCGTGTCCGCCCGATTGTATAAACCGGTTCGTGTTCTAAAAGCAGACACGTATCCCCGATCTCGCCGGCACGTAACTGCTCAACCAGTTCGTTTTGAAGCGCCAACCCGTCTTCAAACTTAATCCGCCCCGGATGTCGAAATGTGAGCTCCACCACCGTGATGCTTAAATCAAATCCTCACGCAGCGCTTTGGCAACAGCGCCAGTGTTGGTGTTCACATGGAGTTTTTCGTAAATACTCCGCATGTGAGTGCTCACTGTGTGGAAACTGATGTCGAGCTGATCAGCGATCTCTTTCTTGATCAATCCATCAGCCATCAAACGCAAAATCTCCTGCTCACGGTCCGTCAGCTTGTAATCATCCGCCGTCGCTGAGCTTGGTTGTTTACCGCTGGCGCGAAATACTTCCAGCACCCGCTTGGCCACCTTCGGAGTCATCGGAGCGCCTCCATCAGCAACCTGCTCGATGGCTTCTCCGATCTCTTCCAACCGTGCAGTCTTCAATATGTAGCCACTGGCACCGGCACAAACCGCTTTGAAAATCTTTTCCGCATCATCAAAGACCGTCAGAATCACTGCCCGCGAATTCGGGCTTCGCTCACGAAGGTGAGTCAGGGCAGAGATGCCATCGATTCCCGGCAACTGCACATCCAACAGGACAACATCGGGGGCCGGTTCCGACTCCAGAGCACGATAAGCGGCCTCGAAGTTATCGAAACTTCCCGTGCAAGCCATTCCGTCGAGTTGCTCGATTCCACGAGCCACTGTTTTACGGAATGCGTCATTGTCTTCCACAAGCCAGACGCGGACGGGAGATGAAGAGGATTTCGGATTAGTGCTCACGAGAAGATTTTAGAGGGACTTCGAACAGAACAACAGTCCCACATTCGGGCTTTGTCGTAAACTCACAAACGCCACCAATCCGCTGAGCGCGATCCATCACGTTAGTGACTCCCCTCCCCGCCTTGCGACGCGTATCCATGTCGAATCCAGTCCCGTCGTCTTCGATTCTGAACCGGAGCTGTCCGCCCGATATCGAAACCTCAATCGCAACCTTGGACGCGTCCGCATGTTTGCGAATGTTATTGAGCGCTTCTTTAAACGCGAAAAACACATGCCGGCGAAAGCGCAGCGAAACCGAATGATCCGCCAGATTCGAGAGGTCCGCAGTAAAAGTAAACTCCACCTCCGTCAGCAGCCGTGACGCCGCGTCCCGCATTTTGGTGAATAGATCTTCGAAAGTCGTGTTGCCCGTATCAATCAGCCACACGATATCCCGCATCGATTCTGCCGTGTTCTCGGCTGTCTTATGAATCTCTTCGAAGTCCTGCTTCGCCTCCTCAGATAATCCCGGGACTCCACTCGCAATTTGGCTCGTCAGCGCGATCGAACCCAGGTTCGAACCGATATCGTCATGCAAATCTCTCGCGATTTGGGTTCGGAGCCGGTTGGATTCCGCCTTCCTCACCCGGCGTTGCCTCGAAAGCGCTGCGCCGAGAAATCCGGAAAGCCCAAGGAAGGTCGCAGCGGCCACCACTGCCAGGGCTGTTAAGACCTGCTCTGTCTTCTGGTTCCGTTCCCTTCTCAACTCCGCTTTTCGCATCAACCCCTTGCGACGCTCTTCCAGTGAATCCAAATACTCAGGAAACTCAGTCAGCCGGTATTGGCTCGTAAATCCATCGACCAAATACTCTTTCGCCCACCGGGATGATTTCTGCATCTCCTGTGAATCGCTCACCTCAACCTCCGCCCCTAAAGCGACGTTCTCCCCGTTCGAGTAGGCCTGAATTTCCGAGAGCGCGAGACTCGCAAACGCTCCTTGAATCTGAATCCGGGTCGCCCGTAATTTGATATAACGAATTGGAATCTCCGGCCCCTCAAAAATCATCGCATTTCCCTGGGGATTCACGTAGTAACGATTCTCGCTGTCGAACACCATCAGGTCCTCCCCCGAATTGGCTCCCGCAGTCAGCCTGAAATTCACCGGAAACCCGATCCCCGGGGTATCACCGAGGTCGGTTGGCTGCGCCGGGACAATCCGGATTTCATCCACCTTTACCAGCTCGCCCAGATCGATCTCCACCCATTTGTTGTCGTTCTGATTTTTTGCCTTCCCACTCAGCCAACCGTTGGTCGGGCTCTGCTCATTCGTCACCGGCATCCCGATCGTACTGTGCGAATCCGTCAAGTTCGCCGCGGCCCACGTGTTCGGCAAATGCATCGAACTCTCCGCCGTGACCGGTTTCCCCGCCGCCACATTGTAATTCCCCGACAAAACCATCAACTCCCCCAATCCCCAGATGAAACCATCCAGCGTAGGATAATGTTTCAAAGAGGTCACCCTGACAAAGCGCGCCTTTTTCTTCTGCATCTTCACCAGGACCGGGTAATCCCCCGGGTTGGGGAAATCCTTCGAGGTTTGATCATAAACCACCTCCGCATCCGAAAAGTCCTCCTTGTTTGCGATCTCGACCTTGAACCTTAGCGGAAAGCCATACCCTTCGGGATACAGTGCCGTCTCCGTTTTCAGCGGCACCAGCGCAATCCCATCGATCACCTTTTCCTCACGAAGATCCACCTGCACCCAGTCACGGCGATTGGCCCGCTTGATCTGGGCCGAATGATACCCCACCCGGTTCGTTACCCGTGTCCGGCCCGACTCCGGTAAATTCGCAAGGTGCTTATCAAGCTCCCTGATCTCCGCATCATACTCGCGGATCGTCGACGAAAACCAACGGGCAATCGTATCGCCCGGAGATTGGTTTTGTTGTTGCGCAACGGCTGTTGAAGCAAAAAGCAGGGAAACTATAAGTCGAAACCGCATGAATATTCAAAAAGGACAGCGCCAAACCTAAAGCGATCCCGCCACGACAACAAGTTTCCCCTTCGTGCGATTCCACGAAGGCATTTCCCCTATCGATTCATCAGCCCCGGGCCAACCGCCCCCCACTACTGAAACTTGTAGCTGCTCACATTCCCCGCCGTCCGCATGTAAATTTTATCCCCAACGATCGCCGGCGACGCACAAAACAGCGCCCCCACTTTGGCCCGGCCCAGTGACACGTAGTCCTCGGGCGTCGCCTTCAACATCGCGAGGAATCCACCCCGGTTTTCATAAACAAAAATCTTACCGTCCGCCAGAAACGGACTCGAAATCGACGACTGCGCTTTACGTTCCCATTGAATCTCACCCGTCTTCAGATCCAGACAAATATGACGCTCACTGCCGAGGTGATACACATGCCCGTCATGGATGATCGGACTTGAACCATAGCGCCGTGCGACAAATCCCTGAGCCCAGAGTTCCTCCGGCCCTTCCGGTTTCAGTTGATAAGCAATCAGGTTCTTCCCGTCCGATTTGCTGGAGATCACCATTTGATCGCCCGCTACCACAGGCGTTCCATCCCCGCCCCCCGGAGCCGACCACATCAACTCCCCGGTTTCTGCGTTCACCCCCACCACGTCTTTGGAAGAATTGCAGATCACAATGCCCTTCCAAATTGCGGGCGACTGATTCGCTCCTTTGACCTCCTTATTCTCCCAGAGAATCTCTCCGGATTCAGCATCATAAGCTGTCAGCAAATTTTGCTGGAGGAAAACCTTTCCGTTATCCACCAGCGGTGACGATGCCGGCCCCCGCTTCGTCAGCGGCGTTTTCCAGACCTGCTTACCCGTCTCCGCATCCACACAATAGATTCCCTCACTCAGCGCCGCGTATACTTTCCCCCCGGAAACCGCAGGCGTACTCGAAGATCCCCGTCCACTCGGAAAACCCGGCACCTCAAATTTCCAAACCTCTTCACCAGACTCCGCATCCAGACACACCACCACGTCAGACGCCACCTTCTTCGTATTTGGCACGGCATCGATTACCTGCTTCTCCACCGACGGGTCGAACTTCTGCTCCTTCACCCAGGCCTCCATCGCATCCTGCCCCTCAAAGACCTGATTTTTGTTCCCGTTTAAAACCTCAAAATCTTTCAACGGGATTGCCGCCTTCCCCTTCTTAAACCGGCTGATCACCCAGCTGCCCAAACTCAACTGCGTTTTCTCATCCAGATTATCTTTCACCCATTTTTCCGCAAACTCATCCAGCGCGGCACCCCGCATCCGCCGCCCCAGGTTCATGCGCTGCTCCTCCATGTCAGCCACCACCTCAGGGGAAAGCCCACCCGTTCCCCGGTATCCCAGCTTCGATAAAACCGAGCTGTCGATCTGCCGCGTATCCGTCGGCTCATCGGAATGCCACACCACAGACAAATACACCTTCCCGTCCGCCACCGAGAGACTGCCGTGCCCGCCGTAGTGATCACTCGGCACCTCACCCGATTCCCACACCTTCACCGGCGCGTTCGCATCCGTCAGTTCATCCGGCAACTTGGTGGAATCCGGCACCGTCCCGTTACGGAGAGGCCCCCGCCACTGAGGCCAGTCTTTGGCAAAAGCCATGTCATTGAGAACCACGAAGGCAAGGAGGAAAACGAAAGGCTTCTTCATTCGATAAATGGGTTAAACGTCGCAAAAATTATCACTCGCCATCCAACACGCAAATCACACCATAGCGGCGTCACAGTTCCTGTGAAAAAGACGTGCCTTCCCTCTCATCCCGTGTTTTTTTCGATACCCAAGAACTTTCCATGGACGAAACCAACGATTTTCCAAAAACCATCGGCATGATTGCCGGGAACGGCATCTATCCCGAAACCTTTGCCCGGGCCGCCCGCGCTGCCGGGGTTGAGAAGCTGGCCGCTTCCTGTTTCACCGGCGAAACCGAAGCCCACATCGAAGAACTCGTCGACGCCACTGCCTGGCTTCGCGTCGGTCAGCTGGGTAAGATGATCAAATTCTTCAAGAAAGAAGACGTCAAACATGCCGTCATGGTGGGACAGATCGCCCCGAAAAACCTCTTCGATCTCCGGCCCGACCTGCGCACACTCAAAATGCTCAGCACCGTAAAAGAGCGCAATGCCGAGTCCCTCTTCGGAGCCATCGCCGAAGAACTCGCCAAAGACGGCATTGAATTACTGCCCGCCACCACCTTTCTCGAAGACCTCCTGCCCGGTCCCGGCCATGTTTGCGGCCCCGCTTTGAAAGACCGCCAGATCGAAGACGCTGACTACGGATTCCGCATCGCCAAAGAAACCAGCCGACTCGACATCGGCCAGACCGTGGTTGTTAAGAAAGGAACCGTTCTCGCGGTGGAAGCTTTTGAAGGCACCAACGAAGCCATCAAACGCGGGGGCTCCCTCGGCAAAGGAGAAGCCATGATGGTTAAAGTCAGTAAGCCGAATCAGGACTTCCGTTTCGACGTCCCCGTGGTCGGTCCCGCCACTATTGAAACCGCTTCCGAAGCCGGGGTAAACGCCATCGTCGTCGAAGCCCGCAGCACCCTTTTGCTTGGCAAAGCCGAAATCGAACGCCTTTGCGACGAAAAAAAGGTTTCCATCTTCGCCAAAGAATAGCGAAGGCCGAAACGACATTTGCAAAGGTCGTTTGTGCCGTCACAGCGACCTTTGGACGCTTGAAATACGCATTGCACAAAAATGTAATAGCCATTTCAACGTTTCGAAGGTCGTCCGGAGTTTTCGGGGTGACCTCCAAATGCCTTCGAAAGCCGTCCGGAGTTTTCAGGGTGGCCTCCAAATGCCTTCGAGAGCCGTCCGGAATTTTCGGGGCGACCTCCAAATGCCTTGGAAAGGCGTCCGGAGTTTCGGGGTGACCTCCGGATCGGGCAGACAGCAGCCCCTTTTTTCAGGACAACATCCGCCACGGGAAAACATTCACCACGATCCAACAGGGTCTGTTCGCCAAACCACCCCTGTCTGATCGTAATCGTCCGGAATCGACTCCGGACGAAATCACCCTAGCCATTGCTGCGGGCAGCCGCCTCACGCAATTTGTCTTTCTTACTCTTGCGACGGCCTTTGATTCCTCCCGTCCCGGAATTGGGCCGCTTAATCGCCGGAGTCGTGGGCTCAAACCCTTCGATCATCTCTCGATCCAGCTTGAACTCCTGACGCTTTTCGATCAGCGAAAAATGCGCATCGGACTCTGCCGTAATGAAACTGATGGCGATCCCCTTTTCCCCGGCGCGACCCGTCCGGCCAATCCGGTGCGTGTAATCAACCGGTGACCGCGGTAAATCGTAATTCACCACCACCGGCAAGTCGACGATGTCCAAACCACGGGCCGCAAGATCTGTCGCCACCAGCACCTGGGCATTCGATTCTTTGAACTCCGCCAGGGCCTCGGTCCGCCCCGTCTGCCCCAGATTTCCGTGGAAGGCCAGGGCTGAGATCCCGTTCCGGACCATTTTATCAGCGAGGTGCCGGGCGTTGTATTTCGATTCCACAAAAACCAGCACCCGTTCCCAACCTTCAGTGCGGATCAAATGACGAAGCAACGGCGAACGCTGCTCGGTGTCCACCCGGATGGCCCGTTCCTCGATCGCCGGCTTTTCTTCCGGCCCCGCTTCGATATCGATCCGGGTCGGCTCGTTGAGAAATTCCATCGCCAAAGACTCAACTCCCTTGGGGAAGGTTGCCGAGAACAACATATTCTGTCGACTGGCCGGCAACAGATTCAGAATCTTCGAGAGCTCATCAGCGAACCCGAGGTCCAACATCCGGTCAGCCTCATCCAAAACCAGCGATTTCAGGTGAGACAAATTAATGGCCTTTTGATCGACCAGATCCAGCAAGCGACCGGGTGTTGCTACGATCACATCTGCACCGCCTCGAAGCGCCTTGATCTGAGGGTTGATTGAAACTCCACCCACAGCACTGACCACTTTGGGTCGCTCCGGTAAATGCATTGCGCATTCCTGCACCACTTCCCGGATCTGGGCAGCGAGTTCTCGTGTCGGCACGAGGATCAAAGCGTTTCTCGGTTCCATCAGCCAGCGCTGCAATAAAGGCAAAACAAAGGCGGTGGTTTTTCCTGAACCTGTCTGTGCCGTTACAAGCACGTCCTTTCCGTCAAGGATCTCTGGAATAGCCGCAGTCTGGACCGGCGTGGGTGCATCAAAGTGATCGACGGCACGTACCAGCGGAGCTGACAGGCCGAGTGATGGGAATAACATCCCAAATTATAAGCCTACCTTGCATGGCACGCAGAAGTATTTTAAAAAATAATTAACGGATCCTTGAGGTTTCTACCGCCAACATGCGTGACACATTCGCGTAATTACGGCGATATTCCCCGATTGTGCGGGAATATTGTATCAGTGTTTGTCCTTATCTGATTTGTGAGAACAGCGGGCCAGCTTATTATCTTTTTACAACGGCAAACCGACTCGATGGCGACGAACTCTACACTGTGCAGCATTTTACTGGCAATCACCCTGCCGTCCTGGTGCTTTGCGGCCGATGATTTTATCGTCGGGGTGTTTCAAAAGAACTGCATCCAGTGCCACGGAAAAGACGGGAAGGTTAAAGGGAAGGTCAATCTGCTGGAGGTGAAAGACCTTTCGGCCCTGGCTCATGACGCTGAGTTGCTGCAGGAAATTATCGAAGTGATCGACTTCGAAGAGATGCCTCCGGAAGACGAGCCCCAGCTCGAACCCGAAGCGCGAAAGAAATTGCTCGCGGAGCTTGAGGCCCTGCAGAAGAAATCCATCGCCGGGAAAAAAGCCTACACCCATACGCCGATCCGGCGGATGAACCGTTTTCAATACAACAACGCAGTGGTCGATCTGTTCGACCTCAACTGCATCGTGTTCACCCTGCCGGAACGGATGATGCGGGAGCACAATGATTACTTCCAACCGGGGACCGGCAAAATGGGCGAAACCGTATCAGTCGGCAGCCGGCCACTCGGGAAGTCGCAGATGATCGAACCACGCCTCGCCGGTGTTGCCGCTTTCCCCCAGGATCTCAGGGCGGAACACGGCTACGACAATCAGGCGGATCACCTCTCGCTTTCCCCTTTGTTAATGGAGGCTTTCCTCAACCTCGGCCAATCGATCACTGAAAGTAAAGACTTCGGCCCGAAGCAGGTCGGGATCTGGAAATCCTTTTTTCTCCCGCCCACAGAAGACACCAATCTCAAAGCCGAAGTCCGGAACCGGCTCGCGCCGTTTTTGTCCCGTGCCTTCCGCCGCCCTGTCGATGACGCCCTGCTCGAGCGTTATGCCGGCTATGTTGACCAACAGCTGGATGCCGGTGGTGATTTTACGGAGGCGATGAAGTCGGTTGCCGCCGCCACCATTTCCTCACCGAAGTTTCTCTACCTGTACGACAAGTCAGCGAAATCCGGCGGGGCCGCGCCGGTTGATGACTTTGAACTCGCCTCGCGCCTTTCTTTCTTTCTCTGGGGCAGTATTCCCGATCAGGAATTGCTGGACCTCGCCGCTGCGGGAAAATTGAAATCCCCTGAGACACTCGACGCGCAATTTGACCGGATGTTGAAGGACAAAAAACTGAAACGTTTCTGCGACAGCTTCCCGGCCCAATGGTTGCAACTGGAACGCATCATTTCTTCGGTCCCCGACGAAAAGAAATACCCCGGGTTCTACTTTTCAAAATACCGCGACAGCATGCACATGATGCTTGAGCCACTCTTGCTTTTCGAAACGGTGTTGATCGAAAACCAGCCAATCACCCAGTTCATTGATTCGGATTTCACTTATCGTTCCACTTTATTGGAGGACGCCTACAAGACTCTGAAAACGGATGTTGAGCCCCCCGCAGGTGAGAAGAAGCGAAGAGGTGGCGGGCCTACCGTCATTGACTTCGAACGCAAGCCCGTGACCGACCGCCGTAATGGGGGACTGATTACCAACGCCGCAGTGATGACCATGACTTCCGGCCCCGAGCGCACTCAGCCCATCACCCGCGGGGCATGGATCGCGACCGTCATTTTTAACAACCCTCCGGAACCCCCGCCGGCCGATGTCCCCGCACTGGGCGAAAAGCCACCTGAAGGCGAAGAGCATCTCACGTTACGGGAGCGCCTCTCGATGCACCGCGAGCGGGCTGACTGCAAAGGTTGCCACGAACAGATCGACCCCCTCGGTTTTGCGCTGGAGAATTATGACCCCATTGGCAACTGGCGCGAGAAATACGAGAACGATCGTGATGTCGACATGCAGGGCACCCTGTTTCGCAAGCACGAGTTCAACAGCGTGATCGAATTTAAAGACGCCATCCTTGCTGAGAAAGACCGCTTCGCCCGTGGACTCGCCGGCCATTTATTATCCTTCAGCCTGGCACGCGAGCTCGGCCCCGCGGATCAGCTTGCGCTCGACGAAATCACGGAAGCAGCGGCAGGAGACGACTACCGGCTTCAGACTTTACTCAAGCAGGTTGTGCTGAGCGAGCCTTTCCAGACAAAAACCAATCCGAAGCCTTCGCAATCGGTTGCGACGAGTCAACAGGGTCACTAAAATGAACCAACCCTGTTGAATCGTGAACTCTCAGATTTAGATCAAATGAAATCCACCTCACGAAGAACTTTTCTCCGCGGCATTGGCGGTACAGCTCTCTCTCTGCCCTGGCTGGAAAGCATCGGCACGGCGGCATCAGCAAAGCCAGTAGCTCAGCGGATGGCGCACTTCTATGTGCCGATCGGAGTGGTGCGGCGGGGGTTTTTCCCGGGCGAAGCGGACCAGGTGATCCCGAAGGGTAATCTCGGGAATGTGATGAAGTCGCTGGGGAAACAGGATCCCAATTATTTTGTGAAACCTCTCGGTGATCTGACACCGACGATGGAACCGCTCGCCGGGTTTAAGGACCAGATCAATTTGATCACGGGGATGGACCGCACCTTTCAACAGGGAACGGATGTACACGCCCAATGTGCATCGTGCTACTTGAGCAGCGCGGAGCCCTACACAATCAAAGGAACGGCCTGGCCACTTGATCGAACGCTGGATCATCTGGTAGCGGATCAGGTCGGAAAGTCGACGCCGTTCCGCACGCTTGAGTTCAGCTGCAACAGTCACAAGGATAACAAGGAGTCGATCTATTTTGATAATATTTCATGGTATGGAACCGGCCACCTGGCGCCCTCGATTCGTGATCCGCGGAAGATGTATCAACGCTTGTTTTCGACCCGGGAGATTGATCGCTACCGCGACGTCACTGATTTGGTTCTGGAAGATGCCAACTCGTTGAAACGTGATCTCGGCTACTCCGATGGCCAGAAGTTCTCAGAGTACTTTGACTCGATCCGCGCGATCGAAACTCAAATGGATCGGCTGGAGAAAATGAAAGGTGAGTTGTCCCGGGTCACCTTTGATGAGCCGGCCGAAGCTTATCTGCCACGCGGCGAATACATTCAGTTGATGGGTGACTTGATGGTCGTTGCATTGCAAACGGGTCTCACCAACGTCGCCACCTTCATGGTCGGTCCGGAACGATGGGATACTCCCTATATGTTTGACGGGCTTTTTGAAAAGCCGATGAGCCACCACCAGATGTCGCACAACCAGACCAAGATGATTGATGACCTGCTGAAGGTGGATCGCTTTCACATGGAACAGTATGTTTATCTGCTCGAGAAAATGAGCGGCATCCGGGAAGCCGATGGGTCCACTCTGCTGGATAACACACTCTTCACTTACGGTTCAGGACTGGGTGATGGATCTACCCACCAGTATAACGACCTGCCGATCATCATGGCGGGCGGTGGTAAGAAGACTCATACCGGGCAGCACATCAATATGGCGGAAGGCACACCGCTGGCAAACCTCTGGCTGACTCAGGCCAGAATGATGGGCCTCGACATGGATCGGTTCGCAGACAGCACCGCAGAAATCGGAGCGGTGAAGGCTTCGGTCTGAGCAGACTATTCCTTACCGAAGATATCATTCAACTTTCCGGCCAGTCGAAACCCTGCCTGTTTCAGGCGGGATCTGAGTATTGGCATCGTCTTTGTTCGGTAGTCATATCCCAGCGCCGGCGGCTCGGCGATGTTGAGAAAGTAACTCTTTTTCTGAGCCCCGAAATCGTAGACCTGTTCGCGGACAGCTCTGGATTCTTTGGCCCAGTCCAGATATGAGGCTTCCGTCCAGGCTTTCTTTTCATCCTCTGTGGCACGGTTAAGAAAGGTCGCAAATTCTGTGTAGCTGAGGTTCAAAGATTCAATCAGCTGCTCATCCCACAACCTGTGCAGGGTCGTCTCTTCCTTAAACCACTCGACCTGAATCTTGTTTCCGCCCAGGTCATCCCGACGCCCCACGTGCAGAGGCTGATGAATGTCACCTACGAAATGAATGTACAGGGCCAGCACGTCCCGCTTCGACACTTCCTTTTTCTGAACGATCCGGAGTTTCGACCCGCGCCCTTGGATGATCCCGGTCAGAGTCACGGTTTTCGCGTCCGGGTCGCGCAGGATTTTTTCGAGCCGCTCGAGAATCGAAAGCACGTCTCCCTCGTCTTCCGGAACGCGTTCGTAGTCATCCCATGTCTCGTCGTCATCGATCGAAATGTAGTGCCAGGGCTGAGCAAAGTCCCACGTGCCATCGGACCGAATGTCGTCCGCCCAGGTTGAAAGCTCGGCAAGCGATTCGTCACCGGTGAATGCACGAATCGCGGCCAGTGCTTTCGGGTTTAGATTCCGTTCTGCGATTTCAGCGGTGATACGATGTCCGTTTTGTCCCCATCCAAATGCGGGCTCCGTTGCGCAAGTTACCGAGAAGGCGCTGATGGCTACAATGTGAATCAAAGTTTTCATGGTATTTCGAGAGGGAAGTTTCTGCCCCACGTCTGACCTGATTCATGAACCGGGTCACGGGAACAGGAGCGTCCTACTTTGTGGGGATTTCGTTTACCGTATAGTAGGCCCTGTCGTGAAGCAGTTTCTCGCCGCTTTTGCTTTTCAGACCGCCGATCGAGAAGTCGTGGATGTGGCCTTCGACAATTTTATCAAGAGTTATCAGAACGGAAAGCCTGTCCTCCGACGGCTGCGCTCCCATAACAACCGCGGTGGTTTGATCAACCTCCGGGCTCCCATAACCGGCGCTGTAATTGTGGGTGTATGTCGTGATCCGATAGTTCTCGGGATTCCCGGCCATCGCCGGATCCACCGGCAGGGTGAAGTGAATCTGGAAGCCCTCCTTCCGGATGTTGATTTCCCTGATCTCAAAAGGCACCTGCCCGGTCCAATCGATTCGCTGGATGGCAAACGGTTCGGTTCCCCTCACCGGCCATTGTCGATTGGTGGTGAATCCACCGGCAATGAGCTGGCCTTCCTGTGAAAACTCGACATGCATAATCCCGGTGTCCAACCCTTCACGAAAAGGGTAACAGGCCCCCTGCCACACGCCATTGATCTCCTCAGTCGTCGCCCGCATGATGAGACTGAGGGTGTAATCACCGAGAAAAACCTGGTTCTCGAACGGGCCGAATTTTCCGCCGGTTTGATTCAATCGAAACCCGGAAATTGATCGTCCCATTTTGATATAAGGGAAGCGCACCGCTGGAGGAACCAGTTCCTTGACCCGCTTTTTCTCGACCTGCATTCGCGAGTTGGTATTGGGTTCGACCTCCGGTGCCTCCATCCCCGGGACGAAGGGATACCAGTTGTAGCTGGCGGGATGACCGAGAAACCCGCCGGGTTTGAGATGCTTGAGCGAGCAGCACCCGTTCCACGGGCCCTGGCTTTCGATGCAAAACATGGCCCCCTCAGCATTCGGCCCGACACCGCCCGGGCTGCGCAATCCGCTGCAAACCGGAATCATCTTTCCATCGGGGGGGACCTTCACGGCCCAGCCGCGGAAGAGGTTTCGGGAATGGTAGGAGCCGCTCAATCCCAGCGCCACCCATATATTCCCGTCGGGGTCGTGCTTGGAACCAAAAGCAAACTCATGCCCTTCGGCATACCCCCAGTTGTTCGTCAGGGTTTCGAATCGATCAGCGACTTCGTCCCCATCGGTATCGGAGATGCGCGTAACTTCACCGAACTGGGTCACCGTCATGGCCCCGTCCTTCCACGCCAGACCGAAGATTTCGTCCTGCCCGCTGGCAAAGAGATGAAACGTCGGATTGGGAGGAGAATCAAAAGCTCCATCGATGAAATAGATGTCTCCACGCCTTGTGCCGACAGCGAGTCTCCCGTCCGGAAGAATTTCGAAGCTCCCGGGATGCATCGGAATCCCCGGTGGAATCGGAATATTGACGATCGGATAATACTTCGCCTCTTCGCTGGCACTTCCCCACATTTCACCCAAATCCTCCTGAGCAGTAACCGGAACCAGAACGAACCCTGACAACAACAAAACTGTGAGAAACTTTACCATCGATACTCCAGAGTGAGGGTGGACCGCCCCTGCGGCAATTGTAGCGGAATCAGAAGTTCATCAGAATCCCCTTCACGGAGAACACCGTGATGATCGCTTTTGATCAGGACCTGAAGCTGATCGATCTGAAAACTCTGATCCGACTGCCGGGTGGCTTTCTTGCCCGATGCTGCCCGAAAATAAAACTCCGGACCGACCGCGGGATTCTCAAAATGGAAGGTTCTCAGCAACCGCCCTTTCCCGTCTTCCGCAGGTTTATCCTCGAAAAAATCTTTCACTGAAATTTTTCCATACCGGTAGAGAAAAGTCGGGCGTCGTTTCTGGTCCAGCTCGTATCCGCGAAACTGATAGCCATGATCCTGCGGAAAGGTGTAATTCGTTTTCCCTTTATAGGGCCAGTTGTCATCCATCGACTCAAGCCGGTGGAAAGGTATCCCGGGAGGAAAAGCGATTCGCCCACCACCCCTAGGATGAAAGGAACCGTGGTTGACGTTTACGAACTCCCCTTTCCACAACAGTTTTAGCGCCATCTCCTCGGAATCGAACGCAAGGTTGACCCGCTCCGGATATCCAACGCCGATGCCGCGGTAACCGGCAGTCCCGCGCCCCCGGCAAATCTCTGCGACATTCGTCACGCGAATCTCATTTGATTGCCGGGACAGTCCCTTCGGCTTTTTGGATCGGGTGCCGTCTTTAAGATAGTGCCAGAGGGCTTCGATTTGGAGCGAGGGATCTCCATTCAGAATTTCGGGTCGTACGGACTGACCGCCCGGCCAATAACTGGGCATGATCACCGTGCTGTGGAATCGGGACGGCTCCCGCATGTAAAGATGGAACCAGTTTTTCTGAATCCGGTCGGTCACATGCACGATATCAAGCGCCCCCGGACCGCCGGCTCTCTGGCCATTGAAGTCGTGACAGGCAATGCAGCTGAAACCTTCAGCGCCAATCATTTCATAGCCGGCGTCTTTAGACTCTTTGATGTTGGATACTTCAGGAATCTCAACCTGCTCCAGCGTGTCGACTTTTCCGAAGAGATCAACGAGGTGCCCAATGTTGGCTTCGCCAAACTGCGGCATGCTCGCATCCAGATATTCACGCTGCCGCTTCCCGTGCAGAAGAACTTCGGCAATCCATTCCGGGGTCAGCTTGGCACCAACATGGGAGAGCGGCGGAGGGAGTCTGCCCTGATTCCCCAGTGCCTCACGCGTTCCTGAAAAAAGGGCATTCCGTTCCGGATCAATCGCTCCCACACCGGTTCGATCGTGACAGGCGATGCAGTTGAAGGTGACAAGTGTCTTGTTCAGGGTCTGCTCATCATTCAGCTCGGTTTCCCCGATACCGGGAAGCGCTAACGCGATCAACTTCTGCTGCTTCAGGCTCAAATTATAATGAACACTGCTCTCCGGGTTATCACTGAGACAGCCCCCTCCCGGTTTAAGCCCGGCAAAAGGAGTGGCGGGAACCGGCTGAATCTTCAGATCGTTGTGACAGTTGGCACAGCCGAGTTTTGAAAAATGGGTCCGCCCAATCCCGGCGAGTTCGTTGTCGACCTGCAGGGGCTTAAACTCCGGAACAGGATTCTCTGACACAGACAACATCGACGGGGGAATCTCACTCTTCCCAATCCCCGGACCTTCCATCTCGAAGGAAAACTTCGGTTCCCTGCCGGTGTGGAAATAGGTGAACTCGATTCTGTGCTTTCCAGCTTTCAACTTTGCCGTTCCTTCGAATCTCTTCACCCCGCGCCGGTTACTTGGCTTTTCACCAAAGACTTCCTCGCCATCAATCTCCATTGAGCCACCGTTCATCTCTGCAAAGAAACGGTGGTCGCCGGGTTGCGAAATGGTCAACCACCCTGAAAACTCGATGGCCGTCTGATGCTGAATCCTGTCGAAGTTCTCAAGCGAAAATCCATCCACATGTCCCGTCCGTTCGGCTTCGACGGTGTCACTTTCCAATCCTTCCCATACCTGCCCACGGTAGAGGGTGTATTCCAGGTGTCCCGGAACGGTTGTTTTCTGCAGCAGATAATGGGCGATCTGATGCTTTTCTTTATCCGGCAACCGCATGTCCGGCATTCTCCCCGAGGGCCGAGTGATATGTGGACGCCCCAGAAATTCGACCAGACTCTTTACGCTGTATTTGGCCTCCAATCCGCCCAGCGGAACGGAAGATTCTGCAAGGGTTTCTCGACCACTGCCGTCACGGGGGGAATGGCAGGCAACGCAGCCCCGGGAACGAAAGAGGCTTTCCCCGTATCGAGCCGCCACCCGGTCCACAGGTTGGAGGGAGAAATCATTTTTCTTCAGCGAGAACAGGAAGTGAGTGATCGCCTCTGATGCCTCCGCTTTCCGGTCTTTACTCAAATGCGCGAGCACATCCGGCATGGTGGCTCCCGGTTTCACCTGATGTGGATCAGCAATGTAGGCTTCGACGTAAGCTGGATTCAGCCGCGACCCGATATTCGACAACCGGGGTGCTACTTTCGATCGCCCGGCAAAGCCTGCATCACTCCGATGGCAGGCGACACAATTCAGCTCTTCAATCAGGACGATTCCTTTAAGCTCTGAATCAATTTCGCTTGAGTCCACGCCCTGGACAAACGGTCCGGCAAATGCGGAACGGATTACCAGAGAAGACAACACGCAGATTAAAACAAAAGGTCGGTAGCACTTCACTGCCCGGGATGGTAGCGAGCTTAGGTCGACAGTTCGACTCTTTTTTCGAGCGGAAACGAGCATGCGCCATCGGTTTGATCTGGCCACCGGACCGATCTTTAGCAAAGCTGAATGAAGAACTCCTGTTTTGTATTGCTATGTCCCTTAAACTCTTCACCGTCGCTCTGGCTCTGAGCCTGCTCCCGTCTTTCTCCGCCCGTTCGCAAACATCCGGGGAAACCGATCATTTTTGGTACAAACTTGCGCCGGCTGACGGTCCCTACATCGATACTCAAAGGGGAAGCAAAGCCTTTGGTTTCCGCGACTCGAAAATATACTTTTCCGACGACAACGCGAAAACCTGGTCGCACAGCACCGAATTCGCAGACGCAGAAAACATCATGTTCTCCTGCTTCCTGGAGAACGGGAACCTCGTCTTCGCCACACTGAACAAGATTTACCTCTCCACCGACAACCTGAAATCCTTTCGCGAAATCAAAGTCAAGCAAGCGGACGGGAGCGATTATCCGATTCACACGCCAACCAATCCAGCACTGCCCGGCTCTTATTTCTATTCCCTCGATGGAGTCCACACCCACATGGTTGAAGGCCGGGAGATGATGATCTGGGGAAATTATTGCAATGTGAGGAAGGGTGCCGTCCCGGTGAATATCTACTATTCCACTGATCAGGGTGAGACTGTAAAGATCGCTTACTCCTTCGGTAAGAATTCAGCTTTTCAGCAGAAAGACGCACAACCGGGGGAATTCCTGGGAAGGGACGACAATCCCGTCGTTTGCCGGCACATTCACTCGGTCACCTACAACCCTGCCGAGAATGCATTCTATGCCTGCACAGGTGATCTCGACCGGAAGAACGGTCATGGCCTCGAGTGCCACTGGCTTCGCGGAACCTACGACAAAACCAATGACTTCTGGGAATGGAAGATCGTGGTTTCATCCGATGCCAACTCCCGCTTCAAATCCGGCGGGCTGAATTTTGTAGACGGAGAAGTCTACTGGGTTGCTGACGCCAATGGTCCCAAGACGATACGGGAAACTTATGACCGGGGTGTCTTTCGCTGTGCTCCGGGTGACATCCCGAACAAGGACAAGCATGAAATGATCTTCCCGGCTCAATACGAAATTGCGGTCATGACCATCGAGGGCAATCACATCGTTATTCCTGAATACGGAAACGCCAACCCTTGCGATTGCGGCATTCTCTATTCGCCGGATCTTGGTAAAACATGGGGCCAGTACGATCTCAAAGAACTGGGGGACCGTTCCGGAGTGCGGGTGAATCCCCGGAACAGTGAGGGCTGGTTTCGCATGTGTCTCAAGGAGAAATGGATGAACCGGGCCGAGGTATTGTTCTTAAAACCAAAATCGAAATAACCGGGGCTTCAGGGATCACCCCTACCCTATCGAGCCATAAAGCCTGCTTGAATTCGAAACGCAAAACTCTAGCGTTTCGAATGTTCGTTCGACTTTCTCTTTTCCTGTTTTCAGCCTGGCTTCTAATCGCAGAATGCGATGCAGATGAGCGGTCACCTTCACAAAAGATCGATGCCCTGATCAATTCGAACCTGGCCGAACATAAACTGAAACCGAACGACAAAATCGATGACGGGACCTTCCTTCGACGTGCCTACCTGAGTATTATCGGCCGAATTCCAACAATTGAAGAAGCGGAGTCCTTCTCACAAAAGACGGCCCCGGACCCTCGCGCCGAGTTGATCGACGAGCTGCTTTCCAGCGAGGGTTACGTAAGTCACTTCTACAATTTCTGGGCTGATATCCTGAGGATGCAGGACGACGGCCCCTCTAAGAATGCGTTCATCAACTATCAGCTTTGGCTGAAGAAGGCTCTGCGTGAAAACATACCCTATGATGAGATGGTTTACTCCATGGTCTCGGCCCGGGGCAAGTCCTGGGAAAACGGAGCCAGCGGCTACTATCACCGCGACCGGGGAATGCCTCTGGACAACATGTCTAACACAGCAAGGATCTTCCTCGGAACCCGGCTCGAGTGCGCGCAGTGTCACAACCACCCGTTCGATAAATGGACCCAGATGGATTACTACAAGATGGCTGCCTTCAGCTATTCGATCGACGCCCGCGATGTCTACACCTTCAATCCGCTGCGGATCGAATCGGGCCAATATCTAAAGGAGCGCTACCGCGAAGATTTTGCCAAAGCCGTCGGCGTTGAGAACTTTCCGTTTCTTACCCCGGACAAAGTGGAAAAGCACATTGCCAACCACAGCAAAAATCCCCGTGATCCCTGGCTCGGTGAAGGGCCGAACGCGATTACACCGGACGAGTTCCGCGCCCTGGCAAAGAAAGGCTGGGCAGGGGCAAAGGACGCCTGGGAGCTTCAACAGGCAGCCTACTGGGCAGGAGTGCAGCTTTACAAACCTCTCCTTCGATTCTCAGTCGTCGACAAAGAAGACATGGAGTTGGAACTTCCTCATGATTACCAATACGACGACGCAGCCCCTCATGACTCAGTCATGGCAGCTACGATCTTCGGCGATCAAATTGACACCGGGCAGCTCGATGAGCCGGCTATCGAAGCCTATGCAAAGTGGATGACCTCAAACGAGAACCCGCGTTTCACGACGGTCATTGCGAACCGGCTGTGGAAGAAGGCTTTCGGAATCGGTTTGATCGAGCCTGTGGATGAACTGACCGATCAGACAGTGGCTTCGAACCCTGAGCTGATGAATTACCTCGAAGAAGTCATGGTTGGTGTTGACTACGACATGCGGGCATTCCTCGCAGTGCTCTTCAAGACCGATGCCTGGCAACGGGCCGTAGTTACTGAAGAGGTTTTTGCGGGAATCCCTTTTCATTATCCCGGTCCCGCTCTTGAAAGAATGAGCGCCGAACAAATCTGGGATTCCATGGTCGCCCTTTGTATCCCTGAAGCAGAACGGTATCGGCCACTGTTGAAGGCACAGCTGGCTGCGATCGAAAAGGAAAAGCTCACCTGGACGAGCCTCGAGGACCGGACCTTGGATGACTATCTGAAAATGATTACGACGGTGGGTCCGATGGTGATGAAACAGCGCAACGAAGAGGCGCGGATCAGTCAGGAAATGGCAAATGCCCGGGGAGATGACAAACGTATTCAGCAACTTCGGGACGAGCTGAAAACGATCACTCAGGAGACCAACAAGGTAGTCAATGAAATTGCGCTCAAAGATCTTCACCGCGCCAGAAAAGGAGGTGAGCTGTTGCAAGCCATGGCAGGCGTCAGTGAGATGAAAATGACCTCAATGATGGATGGCCAGTCAACCAACCAGTCTGCTGTGTTCACTTCGCTCCCTGAGATCAAAATGCCTCCCGCGCCGGAAGACCTCGACAAGAATCAGCTCCGCGCCTGGGAAAAGGAGCAGCGCAGTGACTTGAGCACTTTCAAGAAACTCGTATCCAAAATGGCACGGGCTTCGGAACTGGAAGCCCCCTCACCTCGCGGACACTTCCTGCGTGATTTCGGCCAGAGCGACCGGGAAGTCATCGAGAACTCAAGCGCTCACGCCTCCGTTCCTCAAGCACTGAACCTCCTCAACGGCCAGATGATCGAAGCCCTCACGAACAAATTCGCGGTCTTCGGTCGAAGAATCCAGGCAGCGGAATCCGAAGACGAAAAGATTCAGATCATCTTCCAGGCCATGCTGACCCGGAAGCCGACCGACGCTGAAATGAAAATCGCCCGTTCAGAAGTCGAGGAAAATGGCGACGCCGCCTACGATTCCCTCGTCTGGGCATTGCTGAACACACAGCAGTTCCTGTTCATCCAGTGATGGAAAGCTTGTTACGAAGAGACAGGGTCTGATCGACAATCGAACCCTGTCTGTTCGTCAGCTTATCAAATGCCACAGCTTACTGTCCTGGATTTTGAAGACCGGGAGGGAGCTGAGTCCCCGGAGGAAGACCCGGAATCTGGACGCCGGGAGATTCCGGTGCGTCAGGCTTTTCCTCTTCCTTGAGTAGCTCGGAGCGCTTCTTGATGTAGCTGTCGATCGTTGAGGAACGAATCTTATAGACGCGACCGTCAGCGAGTGATTTCTCAAGAGCCAGCTTTTCGGTCCGTTCTTTCTTTTGCTTCTCGAACTGTTCATCCAGATGCTTCTTCGCAGCGTCATCCTCTTCCTCGCCGGGAACCCGCTTTTCCTGGATCTTACCTTCAACTGAGTAAGTCAGCGGACGGGTGTTCAGATCATCCTTTTCCCCGACCGAGACCGTGTAGGTCCAGTCATACAAAGTAGTGATCTTCCACGTCACTTCATCTGTCTTCGGTTTTTCTCCCGTAATGACATCGTCAAAGGAAGGGTTGAGAAAGGCAGACTTGATAGAGGAGATCTTCGACTGATCCAACTCTTCATTCTCTTTGGCATCAACCAGCTCAAAGTCGTCGGGCAAGTCGTTGCGTTCCAGCTTCCAGTCATCTTCCGGAGTACCCGTCTTGATTTCGATGGACTTGATCTGCTCAATCTTGAAGAACTTATCGGTAAGCCAATCAGTTGGGTCGGCCTTGTCGACTTCGCCGAATGTCTCAGACACAAGGTAAACCCCATTGCTGCCGCCCTTCTTAACATAGCGCCCCACATCTTCCATGGACCGACCACCGGTGTAAGGATTGGGACCTCCGTCTTTTTCGTGAACTTTCCCAAGCCACAACGAATTGATTTCTTTCCCGTCTTTACCATTGAAGGTCATAACCGTTGCAGTCTCCCCCTCTTTCCCTTCAGCGGGATCCGTCAGTTCGAGCCGCCCGAGATGACTTGGGCCCACTGCCACCGGTTGCGTGATCTTCAGATCCCACACATGACGAAGCAGGTTTGCCACCAGAGTGGGGTTCGCCGGGAAATTTTCCCGCTCAGCGACCACCCACTTATCCCCTTCAATCTTTACATTGACCGATTTCTCTCTGTCCTGGATCGAAATGGCTGTCACTTCATTCAGAGGAAAGTCTTTGATCACTTTCTTCCGTGCATTGGTCGACTGCGAATCGATGCGGTCGACTCCACCACCGTTGCCGGCGAATTTTGCAATCAAGGCAATGACACCCGCCACAGCGAGCACAATCAACAAGCGAATTAGTCCTTTAGTTCCCATCGTTTTTAAAAGTTAAGTTTTATGGCGTCTGGTTGTTCAGGAAATATCAGCGGGCTGCGGTTTTGAAATGACGTCGCACGGCAAGACCGATTCCGAATAGAATAACAAGAAGCGGCATGAACAGGGAGTTCCCGAATTTATACCAGGCCAGCTTTTGCTTAAACTCGCGGGTGACTTCCTTCTGCAACTCACGGGTCTTCTTGCTGAACTCAACCTGGTCTTCCCGAAGCTTCTCGATCTGAGCCTGCGCATCAGGAGGAAGAATCACTTCGCCGCCAGCCTGTTGAGGCGTCCGCTGAATGATCTCATTCAACTTCTCAACAGTCTCGTCTGACTTTTTCTGGAATTCATCAATCTGCTCCTGATACTTCTCATTGGCCTCAGCCATCCATTCGGACTGCTTGGTAAATGGTCGGCGCACATTCTGACGACTCCGCACATTGATCAAACTTGGATCACCTGAAAGCAGCTCCACTGAGTTTTGCACGAGCGTTAAATTCTCGTTCAATGGCTGAGCAAACTGAGCATTCAAGCCGGGAATCGATTGCAGACGAACGATGATCTCCGTGTAGATGAAGTCAACATCAGCAAAGAGGATCACCATACCGGGCTTCACACTCTTTTTGAGCGCTTCAGGCTTCGGCTCTTTCTCCGGCGCTGGCGGCTCGACGATTTCCTCGTCAGACTCTTCCTCTTCAGAGTCAGGGCCCTGACAATCAGATCCGGCATCTTCCTCCGGTGTTTCTACGGCAGGTTCTTCAGAGCTTGGTTCTGCACCTTCTGCTTTTGCATCATCAGAGGACTTCCCACCCTTTGATTTTGCATCATCAGCTTTAGGCGCTTCCCCGGTATCGGCTTTCGCATCACCCTTGGCAGGAGCCTTCTTTTTGTCCGCCTTGGGAGCTGATTTTGGCTTTCCTTTGGCGGGAGCGTTTGCCTTCTCAGCCTTCGGCTCTTCTTTGGCATCTGCCTTGGCAGGTGCCTTCGCGTCATCCGCCTTTGGAGCAGGCTCTTCGTCTGCTTCTTCCGGTTCCGGCTCTTCTTCGACAGCGCTGGGATCTCCATCCGGAAACGCCGACTTAAAAGTTCCAGTCAACTGAACCACCAGATCGCGGGGCTTATCGTAAGACTCAAAGTTTTCCCGAAGTCTGGCAATTCCCTCCTGCTGGCGGGGATCCGCTTCAAACGGGCTAACCATCTGATTGATGGGTGAAGACTGAACCAACGACGTAAATTTCACGCCTTCCGGAACTTCCCCTTTCTCAAAGGCTCCCGGTGTGAGCATGTTCAGGTGATTGATCATACCCGTGATCTGATTCGGTCCATCTTCTGATGGCGAAATCGCTTTGCTGTCGAGTGTCAAAAACGTTGGCACGAAATTACCGCGACGCATCAGTTCTGAACCAAAGCTGAGGTCAGCCAATACTTCCGTGGAATCATATTTCACTCCCCATGCTTTGAAGAGGTTCTCAAGGTTCGATGCTGGTGGCGGCCCACCCTGCGCAGGCATCCCGGGAACCTGGGCCGGCTGCCCCATCATTTCTGCATAGAAGAAGTTCGGGTCCACCATTGCAATCACATTGCCTCCGTTCAGCAAATATTGATCAATTGCAAACTCAGTGGCTTCACTCACATCGAACGGATGAAGAATGAAGAGAACATCCGTGTCCTCAGGGATTTCAGTGGCAGAGGGCTCAATCGTCTCAACCGTGTAATCTTTGCTTAACTGGTCGTAGAAAAACCAGGCAGGTGTTGGAGGCGCCTGAAAGTTCGCACCCATCCCACCACCAACGGGCATACTGGTCATGACCCGAACCGTTTTGCCGCTGCCTCCATGAACGTTCGCAATCGCACGGGACAAATCATACTCCAGACGGGTCTCGGGCACGGCCGGGAGAAATGGAATCACTTCCGATTCATCGATACACTGCACCGCCAGGCCAAAGTAGAGTGGATTGTTTGTCTCGCCGGATACTCCCTCCTGCAAACCATCACTCATCGCAGAGTCTTCCGCATCTGTGTTCGGCTCAGGATTCAGCTTCTCAACCTTCAGCATCTTCACCCGGCGTTTTTCAAACTCACCGGATTCCTGATTCAACAGTTCCACCTCTTTGATCGGTGCCGCGCTGACATACGTGTTCAACAAATCCTGCACACGACGTGCCCGGGCCCGCTCGCTCGGGCTCATGACATCGGCATCATCCGTCACGTAATATCGGACAGTCACCGGCGTTTCAAGACGATCGAGGATCGACTCAGTTCCTTCACTGAGTGTGTAGAGTTTGTTTTCCGTCAGGTCAGCTTTCCAGCCCACAGCATTTGCCGCGTAGTTGATCAAGCCCACAATGACCAGCACGATGACGAGGCCCAGCACTGCTATGGCCCCGCGGCTGAGATTGCCACCGGATGAGTTGTTTTTTGATGAGTCGCTCATTTTCTATGAAAAATCGGTTATCGGTTCAAAAATAATGTTTGAGGATTAAGAACGTTTCAATCGGATCGCAACCGAGGTCGCGAAGAGGCAGAAGCCGATAAACGTCAGGAAAAAGATAAGATCACGAAAGGCAAAGACACCCTTCGCCATCTCGGTGAAATGCGGCATCACGCCGACTACATTGGCAATCTTGGCGAAAGGCCAGAGAAGCAGACCGGCACCACGCAGGTTCATCGTGAAGTCCGAGACCTGAGGCAGTCCACCCAGCCACAGCAGCATGCAGACGGCCACCGAAACAAGCAACGCCACCAACTGGCTGCGAGTGCAGGCAGAAATGACGGAGGTCACCGCGAGAAAGCTTAACGAAACCAGAAATGTCGCGGCAAAGCCGGAAAGGATGACTCCATTGTCAGGATCTCCGAGGTAATTGATCGTCCACACAATCGGAAAAGAGAGTACCAGCATGGTGAACAGCACCACCGCAGCGGCCAAATACTTTCCTAAGATCGCGTGCCATGGGGCCAGCGGCATCGTCAACACCAGCTCCATCGTTCCAAGGCGTTGCTCCTCCGACCAGAGACGCATCCCGACCGCAGGACCGACAAGAATCAAATACCACGGCAGGTATTGGAAGTAAGGAAGAAACAAGTCCGCTTCACCACCTTCCAGCACTCCGGTAAAGAAAAACGCCAGCGTATTGGAAAGGCCCAGAAACACCACGAACAGCACATAGGCAATGGGTGAAGTGAAATAGCTTTTCAGTTCCCTCTTGAAAACAGTCCGCACTTCGCGTGGCAGCAGAAACCGCAATACCACAACAAAAAGAATCGTGACAATCAGTACAGGGATAAAGAAATGAAGAATAAGTTTTAGCAATGCATCCATATTCAGAAATCAGTTTGAAGAATTAATCAGGGGTTCGTTTCCGGAAAGACAGCTCAGTCCTCCATGTCCGACTTCGTAATCTCGCGGAAGAGCTCATCCAGACGCCCCTCCTCCACTCGTAACTCATCAATCGTGAGATTCTTAGCCATCGCCAGCTTGAAAATCGCACCTGAAAGATCAGTCCCGGCTCCTTTCGCCGGACGAATCCGCGCCGTGATCCCTGTCTCACTCGACTTGATCACATCAACACCATCTGATTCGCTCAGCTTCACCAACTCGGCTTCGATGCCGCTGCCAGCCAGCCCGTGCGCCCGCAAAAGCACTGCGCCCGCGTTCTTTGCCCGACTCTTCAACTCGTCGGGAGTCCCGTCAGCAATGACAGTCCCCCGGTCGATAATGATCGCCCGTGAACAGGAGGCCTCGACCTCTTCGAGAATATGGGTCGAGAAAATAATCGCCTTCTCCTCCCCCATGCGCTTAATCAAATTCCGCACTTCGTGCTTCTGATTCGGGTCAAGACCATCAGTCGGCTCATCCAGAATCAGCACTTCCGGATCATGGATGATCGACTGGGCGAGACAGGTTCTGTGACGGAAACCTTTAGAAAGCGTGTCCACACTCTGATGGCGGACCTTCCCCAGAAAGCAGGTATCGATCGCCTTATCGATGGCCGCCTTTAACTTCGAGGCTGGCACCCCGCGCATCTCTCCGCAAAAACGGAGAAAATCCTCCACCGTCATATCAGAATAGAGAGGCGCATTCTCAGGGAGATACCCGATTTTCGATTTCGCCGCGATTTCCTGGGTTTCAATATTCGCTCCACCCACGGTGATACGTCCGCCTGTAGGAGGGAGGTATCCGGTCACCATCCGCATCGTGGTCGACTTCCCGGCACCGTTCGGCCCCAGAAATCCGAGCACCTCGCCCTTCTTTACCGTGAATGAAATCCCATCAACAGCTACTTTAGCTCCGAAATGTTTCCTTAGGTTTTCGACTTCAATCATGTGCAATCTGTGAGGTTCTTCTGCAAGGGCGGCAACTAAAGGCCGCAATCATCCCCGCGTCCACACCAGAAGCGCGTCAACTGAGGGGATTTGTTCAGCAAAGTGTAATGTCCAAAAAATCGGCCGTTTCAAGGAAAAATTTACAATGTAAACAATCACGCCACGCAATCCGAATAAGAAGTCTTGCCTCCCTCTTTAAAAACCCGCAATCTTCCGGCGAGAGCTATGATCCTTACCAATACTGAAACCGTTCCCGGACGCCAAATCGTTGCCCACTTCGGGCTGGTCTCGGGAAACACCGTGCGAGCCAAGCATGTCGGTCGCGACATCGCGGCGAGCTTTAAGAACCTCGTTGGAGGAGAATTGAAAGGCTACACCGAACTGTTGGAGGAAGCCCGCCAGCAGTCAGTGGACCGCATGATTCAGCAGGCACAATCGCTCGGCGCAGATGCCATTGTGAATGTTCGCTTTTCAACCTCGGCGGTCACCCAGGGGGCCGCCGAACTCTACGTTTACGGCACTGCCGTTCAGCTCGGCTGATTGTTATGGAGGAAAACGCAGAATTAATAGGAGTCCTCGTTGCCTATGCGTTCCCGCTGTTCCTGTTGGCATTCACCTTCTTCATCGGCCGGTTTCTGGAGAAATCCCATTTTAAAGCCATCCGCAAACGCGAAGCCGAAACCGGGCACCTCCCGGCAGTTCCCAGTGTAGCCATCGATCCGGACACCGTCGTCGCCGATTCCCGCCTCGTCACCGCCTCCGTGGTGGTTTCGCTCGATTACTTCAAGAAGTTCCTCGCCGGATTCCGCAACATCTTCGGCGGCAATGTTCAGTCCTACCAAAGCCTGCTCGACCGCGCCAAGCGGGAAGCCATCCTTCGCCTGAAGGAACAGGTCCCGGAAAGCGACATCATTGTGAACCTGCGGATCATCACCTCAAACATTTCATCGGTTCAGTCGAAGAAAAAAGGAATCGGCGGCGTCGAAGTTCTCGCTTTCGGCACTGCGATCCGTTACCAGAAGACTCTTTGAAATTCGTCCGCAAAGACCTTGGAGAAGCCGCTGAAGTGAACAGCGGCGGTGGAGATCGCGGGCTTGGGAAAGAAGTCATTACTCTCATTGCCCTCACCACACTTTTGCTGGTGATCGTCTATTTTGCCGTCTTTGCCATCACCGAACTGGTCGTGGTTCGGCTTTCGCCCGAAAAAGAAAAGGAGTTGTTCTCCTTTGCCGGAAAATTAGAAAACAGCTCCAAGATCCCCGACTCATTGAAAGACAAATTCGAGCTTTGCCAGCAGGTGCTGGACAAACTGAAGGCTCATGAGGACGTCCCCGATATTGATTACCAGTTGGTCTTTCTCGACGATCTGTCACCCAATGCCTTTGCCATTCCCGGCGGTGAGATTGCGGTGACACGCGGACTGCTCAATTCCATCGACGAAGAAATCTCAATCGCCTTTGTCCTCGCCCATGAACTGGGTCACTTCGTTCAGCGGGATCATCTCCGCGGGCTGGGACAGAAACTCGGATTCGGAGTCTGCGTGCAAATCCTCTTCGGTGGCGAAGTTGACATCTTCACCCGGGGAACCACCAACCTGATGATGGCCAAATATTCAAGGGATCAGGAAACCGGCGCAGACGATTTCGGTCTGCGATGCGTTCTGGCGACCTACGGAGAAACAGAAGGGGCTGAAGCCTTGTTTCAGGTTCTTGAAAAAGAGAACAAACTCCCCCGCTGGGCCTACATGTTCTCCACCCACCCCGACAATCAGACTCGAATTCAACGAATTCTCGAATCCAAGGCCGAGAAACAATAACTGATCTGGAAATTCTGGAAAATTCATTCTTTGAGTCCTTTACGATTCAGAAACCACCAAAAGAACGTTCCCGTGCCCCTTTACGAATCGGAAACCACCAAAAGAACGTTCCTGCACCCCTTTACGAATCGGAAACCACCAAAAGAACGTTCCCGCGCCCCTTTACGATTCGGAAACGACTAAAAGAACGTTCCCGCGCCCCTTTACGAATCGGAAACCACCAAAAGAACGTTCCCGCGCCCCTTTACGAATCGGAAACCACCAAAAGAACGTTCCTGCACCCCTTTACGAATCGGAAACCACCAAAAGAACGTTTCCGCGCCCCTTTACGATTCGGAAACGACTAAAAGAACGTTCCCGCGCCCATCATCGATTTTGATGACGACCAAAAGAACGTTCCCGCGCCCATCATCGTTTTTGATGACGACCAAAAGAACGTTCCCGCAGCCATCATCGTTTTTAATGACGACCAAAAGAACGTTCCCGCGCCCATCATCGATTTTAATGACGACCAAAAGAACGTTCCCGCCCATCATCGATTTTGATGACGACCAAAAGAACGTTCCCGCGCCCATCATCGATTTTAATGACGACCAAAAGAACGTCCCCGCGCCCATCATCGATTTTAATGACGACCAAAAGAACGTTCCCGCGCTCATCATCGTTTTTGATGACGACCAAAAGAACCTCTATGGGGCCGATCCTCGCAAATTCGGCCATCTTTACGATCCAACAGGGTCTGATCGCTGAACCAACAGGGTTCGATCGTAAAGGGTGGTGCCCGGAAATCCGCGATACAGCTTAAATTAAAGTCCCTGAAAACGAGTCAGTGAGCCTCATTCCGCGATGTCGGTTTCCACGCTTGAAATCCCTGATTTTAAGTCCACATTCCGGCGTTCTTAAATGGGGGCTTGATTTCGCAGTTGCGAACGGATGGTTTTATATTAGCTATCGGCTCTTTTTCGTGGCCCTCACCCCCCTTTTTGAGCGCTTTTACAAAATAACCAACCAGAAAAATGGCAGTAGACCTTTCTAAATACCGGAATATCGGAATTTTCGCCCACGTGGACGCCGGTAAAACGACAACAACAGAGCGTATTCTTAAGCTCACGGGTAAAATCCACAAGACCGGTGAGGTGCATGACGGTGCAGCAACCACTGACTTCATGGACCAGGAACAGGAGCGCGGAATTACAATTCAGTCTGCTGCGACCACTTGCTTCTGGAACGACCACCGTTTCAATATCATTGATACTCCCGGACACGTTGACTTCACCATTGAGGTGTATCGTTCGTTGAAGGTTCTCGATGGTGGTGTTGGTGTTTTCTGTGGTTCAGGTGGGGTTGAGCCTCAGTCGGAAACCAACTGGCGCTACGCAAACAACTCGAAAGTTGCCCGGGTGATTTTTGTAAACAAGCTGGACCGTCTTGGTGCTGATTTTTATCGTGTCGTGAAGCAAATTAAGGAAGTTCTCGCAGCGAAGCCGCTGGTGATGACTCTCCCCATCGGCACAGAAGATAACTTCAAAGGAGTTGTCGACCTTCTGGAGATGAAGGCATGGGTCTGGGATGATTCCGGTCTTCCTGAGAATTACGAAATTGTCGATGTCCCTGAGGACATGCTTGAAAAAGCAAAAGAATATCGTGCTGAGATGGTCGAAATGGCCGTTGAGCAGGATGACGACGTGATGGAGGCCTACCTCGAAGGAAATGAGCCGGACATCGCAACCATCAAGAAGTGCATCCGCAAAGGAACGATCGCTCTCGACTTCTTCCCGACTTTCTGTGGATCTGCCTTCAAAAACAAAGGTGTCCAGAACGTCTTGAACGGTGTGGTCGATTACCTTCCATCACCTACAGAAGTTCCAGCCCAGCCGATCACCAACCTCGAAGGTGAAGAAACCGGTGAGAAAGCAATCGTCAGCACTGACGAGCCTTTCCGCGCCCTGGCCTTCAAAATCATGGATGATCAGTATGGTGCACTGACTTTCACCCGCGTTTACTCCGGCGTGCTGAACAAAGGCGACACGCTTTTGAACACTTTCACCGGCAAAACAGAGCGTATCGGACGTCTCGTAGAGATGCACGCCAACTCCCGTGAGGAACTCGAATCCGCACAGGCAGGCGACATTGTTGCTCTGGTTGGCCTGAAAAACGTGCAAACCGGTCATACCCTTTGTGATCCGAAACATCCCGGCACATTGGAGCCAATGGTTTTCCCGGATCCGGTTATCTCGATCGCGGTTGAGCCTATCGATAAGGCGAATGCTGAGAAACTCGGTGTCGCAATCGGCAAGATGGTCAAAGAGGATCCCTCTTTCCACGTTGAAACAGATCTTGATTCCGGCGAGACCATTCTTAAGGGAATGGGTGAGCTTCACCTCGACATTAAAGTGGATATCCTCAAGCGGACCCATGGTGTTGAAGTGAAAGTGGGTGCACCTCAGGTCGCCTACCGCGAGACAATCAACAACCGTATCGAAGACAGCTACACTCACAAGAAGCAGTCCGGTGGTTCCGGTCAGTTTGCGAAGATTGATTACATCATCGAGCCGCTTCCTGAAGATTCAGAAGCAGAGAACTTCGAGTTCGAATCAAAAGTTGTCGGTGGTAACGTTCCCCGCGAATACTGGCCGGCTGTTGAGAAAGGCTTCCGTCTTTCCATGGAAAAAGGTGTGCTTGCGGGCTTCCCGATGCTGAACGTGAAGATCACACTGGTTGACGGTGCCTTCCACGCAGTTGACTCCTCAGCTGTTGCTTTCGAAATTGCATCCAAGTCTGCTTATCGCCAGTCGATTCCAAAAGCAGGTGCTCACATTCTTGAGCCGATCATGAAGATCGACGTTTTCACTCCTGAAGACAACGTGGGTGATGTCATTGGTGACCTCAACCGTCGTCGCGGAATGATTACTTCACAGGACACAACTCCAACCGGAATTCGTGTTAAAGCTGAAGCGCCGCTTTTCGACATGTTTGGTTACATCGGTGACTTACGGACGATGACTTCCGGTCGTGGTCAGTTCTCCATGGAATTTGAGCGCTACGCGCCATGTCCGAAGAACGTCCAGGCTGAGATTATTGCCAAAGCTGAAGCTGAGCGCCTCGCGAAGCACAAGTAAGGGCAACGATCGGTCTATTCGATCTAAAAAAAATTCAGCGGGCATCGGAGCAATCCGGTGCCCGTTTTTTTGTGTCCGCCTTACGATACTTCGAGGACGAATCCCTGCTACTCAAAAGATCTTACCCGGATTCAACAAGCCATCCGGATCCAGGGAGGCTTTCACCTGCGAAAGCAATCCGTAGCTGGCATCCTTAAACTGGCGGGGCAGGAACGGTTTCTTGGCCAGACCCACGCCGTGCTCCCCGGTAATGGTGCCTTCGAGCTCGATCGTTTTATCGAAGATCTCACTCATGGCCAGCTCAACGCGCTCCATCTCTTCGTGATTGGTTTCGTCAGTCAGAAAGGTGGGATGCACATTGCCATCTCCAAAGTGGCCAAACGTGGCGATCTCGAGATCATATTTCGCCGCCATCTCTTCAACGAACAGCACAATCTCCGGCAACCGGCTTCGCGGCACGGTGACATCTTCCAGAATAGTAGTCGGCCGGATACGGGCGAGGGCTGAAAATGCACTGCGTCGGGCGCTGGCCAGCAAGGTCGCGTGGGCATCGTCGCGCGCCAGCTCCACATCGAGCGCTCCGTTTTCCCTGGCAATCTCAGCCATGGCGGAGGCTTCTTCCTCCACCACAACAGGGTGACCATCGGTTTCCATCAGGACCACTGCTGCCGCCCCGGTAGGTAGACCGACTTTGGCAAAGTCCTCCACACACTGGCATGTCTTCCGATCGAGAAACTCAAGGGTGCACGGGATGATTTGACGCTCGATAATCTTCGAGACAGATCGTGCCGCGTTCTCCATGGAATCAAACGTAGCCAGTAAGGTCTGGCGTGCGGCAGGCCGCGGCACGAGTTTTAAGAGGACTTTGGTAATGATTCCAAGAGTTCCCTCTGATCCAATGAACAAATCCTTCATCGAATAACCGGCAACGTCTTTCACACACTTGGAGCCCAGCCAGGCAACATCACCGTTAGCCAGGACCACTTCCATTCCCATCACGTAGTCCCGGGTCACACCATATTTCAGCCCACGCAAGCCACCCGAGTTGTTGGCCACGTTTCCGCCAATCGTTGATATCTTCATTGACCCCGGATCAGGAGGATAAAAGAGCCCGAGTGACTGAACTTCGTCATCGATAGCTTTAGTGATGACTCCGCATTCGCACAGAATAGTCAGGTTTGCCGCGTCGACTTCCAGGATGCGATCCATCTTTACCAGACACAAAACAATCCCGCCATCGACCGGCACACTGCCCCCGGAAAGTCCTGTCCCGGAACCCCGGGTCACGACAGGAACCTTTTCGCGAGCAGCGATCTTCACCACTGCCGCCACATGATCCGCCGAGTCAGCCATGACCACACAGGTCGCCGCATTCTTCAAGGCGGCTGTGCCATCAAACCCGTAGGGAATCAGATCCTCTTTTTCCGTCAGCACATTCCCGTCTCCGACGGCAGTCTTTAATTCAGCGATGAGATTCGGATTCATTTCCGCGAAATCTAGACAGGATCGCAGCGATTAACAGAAATTTTCGGAGCTTCCTTCCACGAACCTACAGGGTTGATTCGTCAATCAAACCCTGTTGATTCGTCATCATGTTAATCGATACCCATGCGCATCTCGCTTCGTCCAAGTTTACCGGAGAAGTGGATCAACTTGTTCAGAACGCTCACGACGCCGGCGTTGACCGGATTATTTCCATCGCCTGTGATCTGGAAGACAGCCCCGTTAATATCGAGTTGGCGGACAAGTATCCCGGTGTTTTTGCGACCGTCGGCATTCACCCCTGTTACGTGGATGAAATCAAAACGCCGGATTACATATCCGAACTCCGGGAGCTCGCGACTCATCCCAAAGTCGTTGCCATTGGAGAAATCGGTCTCGATTACTTTCACGCTCCCCCGGAAGGATACACGGTCGAATCATGGCGCGCCCGTCAGGACGAAGTCTTCCGGGCCCAGCTGGATCTGGCCGTTGAGATCGACCTGCCGGTCGTGGTTCATCAACGGGAGAGCAGTGATGACACCATGGCTGTGCTTGAGGAATACCGGAACACTTCCCTGCGTGCCGTCCTGCATTGTTTCACCGGAAGCATGGAACAAGCTCTTCTCACTTTTGAGATGGGCCACCTGATATCTTTTACCGGAATTGTGACATTTCCGAAAGCTTCGGACGTCCAATCCGTCGCAAGCTCGGTACCGAACGGGTGCTTTATGGTTGAGACGGACAGTCCCTACCTGGCACCGGTACCTAAAAGAGGCAAGCGGTGCGAACCGGGAGACGTGAAACACACGGCCACCCATCTCGCTAATATTAGACAAACAACACTGGAATCACTGGCACTCGAAACTACCAAAACCGCAGAAGGCTTCTTCAAAAAGCTAACATAAACGAGTCACAATACTGATAAAAATTCAGTTGCGTGAGTTCTGCGGTTGCCTAGGTTGCGGGTGCGTTTGAACACAAACCTAACTAATCATGTTCTCAAATTCACATAATATTGTACGGGAGAAGAAATTCGTCTTCCCCCGGAAGAATGTCGAGAAAAACGGAACTCATCACGTTGATTCCGACACGATAACTGACAACCACATCCTGTTCCTCGCTCAGCGAGAGCGGGTTCGTGCGGCGACTCATCAGCCAACAAGTTGGATCAGTCGTCTTTTCCGCTGGCGTTAAGCTAAATATCGCGGATGCGTTGGTTACTATAATTTATGGCAATCAACGCACGACAAATCGCGCTGCAAGGGCTGCGCGACTGGGATGATACATCTCAATTTGCAGACGAGATTCTGGCTCGCCTGACTAAAAAGCATTTACTGGTCAGTTCCAACAGGGCTCTCGTTCAGGAATTGTTCTACGGTACTCTCCGTCACCTTGAGTCGGTGGATTATGTAATTGAATCTCTCCGTCGGGGTAGTTTAAGCCCCCAGGCTTTGTGGGTTCTGAGGCTCGGTGTCTACCAGTTGCTACATACTGATATTGCTGAGCACGCAGCGCTCAATGAAACGGTCAGTTTGATGGGTAAGAATCAGCGCGGATTTGTGAATGCTATCCTGCGTAACGCCCAACGGCAGAAGGAGGATTTCAAAGCAAAAATTGCCGGCGAGACGCTCGATATCCGCGAATCCCATCCTGAATGGCTGGTCGATCGTTGGACGTCCCAACTTGGCGGGGAGGCAACCGAGAGACTTTGCAAATGGAACAATGAACCGGCCCCGGTCTACGCACGTTTTAATCCTCTGGCTGAATCCGGACGAGTTGATGAAGTTCGCGCATCGATCGAACCGGACCTGTTTGTGGATGGATCTCCTGACTTTTTCCAAATCAAAGGACAGATTCATCCCGACTGGCTCGCTGAAGGATTGATCTACATTCAGGACCCCAGCACGATCGGCGCATGCAATCAGCTTGATGCAAAGCCCGGTGAATCGATTCTCGATGCGTGTGCCGCTCCCGGCGGAAAAGCCGCGTTTCTGGCCGGAGCGATGAACAATGAAGGAGAGATTATCGCAGTCGATAACTCAGCGCGCAGGATCAAACGATTGCAGGAGAACCTCGAGCGAATGCTCGTTACGAACGTGAAGGTTCAGGAACTTGATTGGCAGAGTGGCGATGCGGCAGAGTTGCCAAAGTTCGACGGCATTTTGATTGATGCTCCATGCTCAAACACTGGCGTGATGCGCCGCCGCATTGACGTCCGCTGGCGTTTTCAGCCCTGGGATTTTGACAAGCAGGTGAAGACTCAGCTCGAAATATGCCGGGCAGTTCTGCCCTACCTGAAACCGGGCGGCCGATTGGTTTACAGTACATGCTCAATCGATCAGGATGAAAACGAAGGCGTCGTCGATCAATTGTTGGCGGATCATTCGGAACTCACTCAGGATTCGATCCACCGCACCTTGCCGTGGGAAGATGGAGTCGACGGAAGTTTTGCAGCGAAACTGGTGAAGGCCGGGTAATCCCGCGTCCCGCAACCACGCACTGTTTCTTTTTCAGTAAGCGGTTTATCGTCACCGCATGCTGACGATCCTTGGCGACCGCTCCAAACAAACCCGATGCGACGGAATCGCGCGGCGGAGCTTTCTGAAAGCGGGAACGATGGCGGGCATAGGCGGCTTTTCGCTGCCTGATCTTCTTCGCGCTGAAGCGACGTCGGGCGGAGGTTCCGGGCACAAAGCGGTGATTAATATTCACCTCGATGGAGGCCCGCCTCAAATGGATCTCATCGATCCAAAACCGGAAGCACCTTCTGATCTGCGGAGCCCGTTTGCATCGATCCCGACAAAGTTACCCGGCGTGCACCTCACCGAGCTCATGCCGAAGGTCGCGTCAATCGCTGACAAGTTTGTATTTCTCCGTTCGCTGGTTGGCTCAGCGGCACGTCACGATGCATTTCAATGCCAGAGCGGCTTTGCTCTGCGTGACTTGCAGAGTATCGGCGGTCGCCCGGCGATGGGTTGTATCGTCAACAAGCTTCTCGGTCAGCCGGACGATGAACTGCCTGCTTTTGTCGACATTCTTCAGGGACGCGGGAAAGTGCGGAACTCGGCGCGCCCCGGATTTCTCGGACCGGTTCATCAGCCATTCCGCCCTGATATTTCGAAGTATTTCCAACGCGAGCTCGAGCCCGGTATGGCGGGCGAATTAAAACGCCTCGGTGCAAAGGGACAGGGTGCGCAGCTCGGGCTGAGTGATGGCATGACGCTTGGACGCTCGAAGACCGCGCCTCTCTGCTGAACAATCTCGATACCGTGAAACGCACGCTGGACAGCGGGAGCGACCAGATTGCGGCGATGGATCAGTTCACCCAACAGGCGATGAATATCCTCACGTCCGGAAGGCTTGCTGAAGCGATGGATCTGGAGAAAGAAGATCCCCGTGTCCTTGCGAAATACACGCCCGAGATGCGCATTGATTCACTCGCGCAGACGACGGCCGAAGGCCCCATGGCCGCGCGCAAAATGCTGATGGCCCGCCGCCTGATCGAAGCTGGCGCGCGTGTTGTCAGCGTGTCGATCAGCGATTTCGATACTCACCGGAACAACAACGCCCGGATGGAGCAGCTCGGCCCGATCGTCGATCACGCGCTCTGGGCACTGATCACCGACCTCGATGAACGTGGCATGTTGAATGATGTGACCATCATTGCCTGGGGTGAGTTTGGACGAACGCCGAAGGTAAACTCAAACGGCGGCCGCGATCATTGGCCCAAGTTATCCATGGGGATCATGGCGGGTGGCGGCATGAATTGCGGTCAAGTCATCGGCGCGACCGACCGCAGCGCAGCGGAAGCCACAGAGCGGCCCGTCCATTTCCAGGATGTGATGGCAACGTTGTATCACAACCTGGGCATCGATCCCAAAGCGGCACAGGTGATCGACCCAACCGGTCGCCCCCAGTACGTGGTCGACGAGGGCGAAGTGATTCGGGAACTGGTGTAATCCCACGCCGAAAACTCCCGGCCTATTGACCAAGGAGTTTCTGCACTCGATCAACGCTCAGTTTGTGGGTCGGCAATTCGAATCCCAGCGTGTCACCGTTTGGCGTGAAGCCTCCTCCATCCACGTCGACAAAGATTGGGTTGTTGTAGGCTGTGGGTCTCAAAGAAGACTGCGCACTGCTGCCGAACCCGGTTTTTAAAGTCGAATTCTCACCGGTGGCCACCACGATGATGTGCGCATCCTGGCTCAGCGTGAGTCGAACCGTGTGGTCAAACTTCACCACGCCGTCCTTGAACATTTCAGCGTTATCTTTGCGGGTGAAATTGTATTCCGGCAACTGACGCCCGTTCACGAGGATCTGAACACGATCGATATCAATCCAATCCGTGCACTGGACTTTCACCTTCAGGTCCAGCTTTTCAGAAACCCGGTCGAGCCCGCCAGCGATGATCCCACTCTTCGTTTCGACTTCGAGAAACGGACCTGAACTCAGAATCATCCGGCCTGCTTTCGAATTCCTCGACATATCACGCCAGTCCACTTTCGCCGGATCATCGGTATCGCTCGGAACATAAACCCGCCAACCGCCGACGCCGTTTCCGTGAACATGATGCGCATCCGCAACACCGATGCCCCACACTCGCATGCCCTGATTCAACAACTGCAGCCAGATAAACTCGCGAATGTAATTCACCTTGGATCCCAATCCTCCCTTGGTCTTGCTGATGTTGAAAGGCGCGTCCGACAGAATGTTAGAGTCACGATAATTCTGCGTTTCCAAACCATCGAGCATTTTCCCGAAGTAGGCATAGCCTCCGTCAGCACGACCATCCCGGTTCCAGTCTACGAAATTCTCGGACATGTCCGGATGGTTCACATGGACCCAGCGATCAGGTTCTTCGCCCTGATAATTCCGCAGCACAATGGCATTCAACCGCGGATCTTTCTGCCAAACCGGAGCTCCACCATCCTGCTTCATTGGCTCCGGCTTGAGCGGAAATGTGTTGAAGTGCGCCCCTGATCCAGTCAGCTCCATCCCGACCACAGTCTTGAGGAACGGCGTCAGCTTCAACGCTTCGATGTGCGGCGCCCAGTCATAAATCCGGTTGTGCTCTGTGGTCGGGGCGAACTCAATGTGCTCTGCGGCGAGGTTGATCAACCGGTCATCCGTCCCGCAGGTGTTATCCCCGCTGGGGGTCGAATGGTTGTGGTAGTCAGCAGAAATCCAACCGGTCGTATCGACAAGGCGCTTCAGCTCTGTCTCAATCGCGATCTCTTCCCCGGGTTTGATATCAATTTTCTGTGCGTGATGAGAATACTCCGGGCCGCGGGTGACGATCACTTCATATTTTCCAGGCGGAAGCGGAACCCGGAAATCCCCCTGCGCAGAATGCCATTGATCAACGCAACCATGGGCACGGTCGGTGGGACCGAGCTTTGGCGGTGCGGTGCCGTCAATAGGATTGAACTGAGCTTTGCATGGCATCGACAGTCCGGTCCCCGCTTCTTTTACAGAAAATTTCACGGCACTTTGTTTCGACACCCCAACCGTGAGCTCGGTGGTCTCACCCGCTTTCATAGATATTTTTTCCGATACCGTGTCCCGCCCCATATCTTCAATTGAAAGAGGATATTCGCCTTCGGGAAGGCGAATCGATACCAGCCCGTCTTCGTCGGGATACGCTGGGATAATCTTATCCTCGCCGAAATCAATCATGACTTTCGCCCGTGAAAGCGAACCATCCCCGGTCAATTTAAGACTCAGGGTTCCTGATTTTCCGCTACGCCGGGCAGCCACGATTCCAATAGCATCCGCTGGCGAATCCCCTACCGCAAAGAAGCGCGTCAGAGTGACTTCATCGCCTACGTTGAACTCACGTTCACGCTTAAAGCCCATTGCAGTGGCCCCTTCCTCTTCCAACCAGGTAAAGGCATAGCCGCATTTGTCCGCCGGATCGATGGCATCCCTCCACTCAATGCCAAGCACATTTCCTTTCGTCCGCATCTGAGTGATGCCATCCCACACAGACAAAACTTCACGCTGAGTGCCTTCGTTCCTGATAACCGTTTGGATCAATACCCCTTCCCAGCCATCTTCCAGAATGTAGCGATGCCTCTTGAAAACCCCGCCTGACTTCGCGGCCGATACCATGGTCTCAATCACCGCGCGCCCCTTTGATCCGTCCTCCACGATCCGCACATAGTTCACATCCCCCTTCTGACCACACGGTATGAAAATCGTGATCTGATCATTATTCTCCCCGCGTCGCGTCAGGTCATAAATCACACCCGGTGTGTGATTCCCATTCCCGTAGAACGCGCTCATGTTGGGTCGGCGCAGTGGGAGGTTCCCTGAAATCACGACTTCAACTTTGTCATTTCTCAGCAGGAAATCCCCCACAATTCCATCCGCCTCTTTACCACCCGGCAGCTCGTCAAAGTTATGCCTCCCGATCTCGATCGCTTCAGCCGCATCAGTTCCGGGTTGAAAAACCAGCGCGGTGGAAACAGCACAACAAAGCCAGGGAAGAGGAAATTTCATACCTCCATGCTCTCAAACCACCTCCTGGAAGACAAGCCCGCGCCCGACTCATTTCCGTCACGCAATCGAGGAGCTTCAATACTTCGAATGCACTGACGGCACCCCGATTGCAACTGCTTTCAGAAAGGCCAGAAGACTGGAATCAACAGAGTCGCGGCAATCCAAAGGATAATATTCAACGGGATCCCCACCTTCAGGAAGTCGCCAAAGCGATACCCGCCCGCCCCGTAGACATAAGTGTTCGTCTGGTATCCAATCGGAGTAATGAAACTCGCGCTCGCCCCGAACATCACTGCGACAATGAACGGCCTCGGGTCCACCCCCAGCGATGCCGCAATCGATATCACCACCGGCGTGAGCAGAATCGCCACCGCATTATTTGTCACCAACTCCGTCAGGATCGAAGCGAGCAGGTAAATAGCCGCGAGGATCAGAATCGGGCCGGCCCCCTCCATCAGTCCGACCACACTCGTCGCGATCAGCTCAGCGCCCCCCGTCGTTTCCATGGCCCGACCAACGGCGAGCATTCCGTAGATGAGAAAAAGAATGTTCCACTCGATACAGCGGTAGGCATCCCGGGCATCAACACACCGCGTCATGATCACAAACACAGCTCCGGTCAATGCAGCTCCCGTGATCGACATGAATTCCAGGGCCGACAAAATCACCACCGTCAGCAAAGCCCCCACAGCCAGGAACACCTTCGACTTTCGCGGCGGCTCTACAGAATTCTCGTTCAAACTCAGAAAATCCTCCTCCTGCTGAAGCCGCAACAAATTGCGAACCGGCCCCTCAATCAGAAGCGTGTCGCCAAAGGCCAATGCGATATCCTGATACCCCTCACTGAGACTTTCCCCCTTCCGGTGCACGGCCGCCACCACCACTCCGTATACCCGGCGAAGAGTGGATTCCCTCACCGTCTTTCCAATCATCGAACTCTGAGGCCCGATGATCGCCTCGACCGTTTTCACCTCGAGCCCCCTTCCCTTCTCCTCCTCAAGCGTCCCGATCTTCTCGTGAATCATCGTGATCCCCTTCGTCGCCCGAAGCTCCGCCATCTGCTTCGAAGTCGCACGAAACCAAAGCACATCCCCCTCCTCCAGCACAATCGCATCCAGTGGGATATCGCTCACCAGCATGCCCTGGCGGATAATCTCATAAACAATGGTGCGCTTCTTATCAGAGAAAAGCGGATGCGTGATCAACCGCTCACCCGCGAGAGGCGATCCCGCTGTGATTTCAACCGCACTACAAAACCGGCGCGTGTCCTCCGCATCCAGCAGACTGCTCACCGTATCGCGAATCGGCAGCAGCCGCTGGCCGAAGAAGAACAGGTAGAGAAACCCGATCACCGCGTAAACAACTCCCAATCCACTGATCTCAAAAATCCCGAAGGCGGGTTGGCCCGCTTCCTTCGCCACCCCCGCCACCAGCAGGTTCGTCGAAGTTCCGATCAGCGTCATCGTGCCGCCGAGGATACTTAAAAACGAAAGCGGAATCAGCAGCTTGCTCGCCTTCAGCCCCGTAGCCCTTGAGAAAGCCATCAACACAGGCAGAAACACGACCACCACCGGAGTGTTGTTTAAAAACGCCGAGAGCGGCATCACGATCAGCGCCAGAACCACCATCACCCGGCTGATCGATTTCCCGGCCCAAATCCCGAACTTCCCCGCCAGCCAGTCGATCGCTCCCGTCCTCGTCAGCGCTTCACTCAAAATGAACATCGCTCCAATGGTGATCGGGGCGGAATTGCTGAACACGACCTTGAGATCATCCTCGCTCAGCACCCGGCAGAGAATGAGAATTCCCATCCCCGACATCGCCACCAGTTCCGTGGGAAACCACTCCTTCACAAAACAAATGAAGACCAGCGCAAGCACCACAAAGGTCAGGATCATTTGGAAAAACTCTGCGTTCATGAGAAGAACTCCGGCATCAACACTAACGAACACACATTGCCAATAAAGCAGATCGTTCGCAATTGAATTCGACGTCACCCGCGCCGGACAAAAACGGTCATTTCCGTTTTAACAGCCCTTCAAGAGGCCTTACCCGTCCCCATGAAAATCGCAATCGTTGGTTCCGGGGCCGTCGGCTCATTCTACGGAGGAAATCTCGCACTCACCGGACAGTGTGAAGTGCATTTCCTGATGCGGGCCGATCTGGAAACCGTCAAGCGAGACGGTCTGCATTTGAAAAGCGAGACCCGTGGCGATGTCCACCTCCCCGAGGTGAATTGCGCTGCCACCACCGGCGAGATCGGTCCCGTCGACCTCGTCATTGTCGCTCTGAAAGCCACCGACAACGCCGTTCTCGAAAAGCTGATTCCCCCGCTGCTTCACGACACCACAGCCATTTTCACCCTGCAGAACGGACTGGGAAACGAAGACCAACTCGCCTCCCTTTTCGGGGCCGACCGCATTCTCGGCGGTTTGTGTATTGTCTGCCTCAACCGCATCGCGCCCGGCGTAATCCGTCATATCGGGCACGGGCTCATCGAGATGGGAGAATTCGCCACCCGCGGGGAAAGCCCACGCTCCCGGGAAATTCGCGACCTTCTCCTGGCGGCCGATATCGACTGCAAAATCCAGCCTGATCTCGGTCTGGCCCGATGGCGGAAACTCGTCTGGAATGTCCCCTTCAATGGCCTCTCCATCGCCGCGGGCGGCATCGATGTTGCACAAATCCTCGCCGACCCCGGGCTTCATCAAAGAACCCGCGCCCTCATGGCAGAGATCGTTCATACCGCAGCCCGCTTCGGTCACGAAATCCCCGATACCTTCATTGACGACAACATCGAACGCACCCTGCCATTGGGCGACTACAAACCGTCCAGCCTGATCGATTTCCTCGCCGGTCGCCCCGTGGAAGTCGAAGCCATCTGGGGAGAACCGCTGCGCCAGGGACAAGCCGCCGGTTCAGAAATGCCCGAGCTCGCCCGCCTCTACACAGAGATTTTGGCGCTCACGTAAAAGCAATCATCAACTCGCGGTCCGTCACTGCCCTTCGAACTTCCTCAACCGCGATCGATCATAGTATTTCTGCCGCTCCGGCAGCCGCGTAAAGATTTGGGGAAAGGCCAGCTCGAACCAGCGCATTTTGGCCCGCGACACCCGTGTCGATTGCAGGGTCAAAGGCTCCAGAAGCTGAACCGGCAACGTCTCCACCGGTAAAAAATCAATCGCGAATCCCAGCAACTTCACCGTGAGGCTGTCCTGAGGTTTCACCAGGTATCGCGCCAGTTCACCGCACACCGGATCACTTCCCAGCAAATCCCCATCGATCATGTCGTCGTAATACCGCTCAAAGTTCTGCCAGTTGGACAACCGCTCGTCCCTGTCGTCGCGGATGCCGAAGAACTGCCCTAACATTACCATTTCACCGAGCAGTTTTTCCTTCACTGATTCATCCATCGGACCGTAAACCAGTTCCTTTCCCTGCACCGACGCCATCACCAGCGTGGCCAAAACCCAGATCAACAAATCCTGGTCCAGTGCGTGATAAGCCACGCCGTTATCAGAAACACCCCGGACTTTTGAGTGCATCTCAAACAACCGCTGCCTGGTTTCCTCCGCCTCGCTCCACGTGCCGAAGGCGATACTGTTCACATCCGCGAGGGTGCGCGTCAGCCTGCCGAGCGCGTCCGATTTAAAATCGCTGTGACGCGCCACGCCGTGCGCCACCTTGGGATGCGCGATCTGCAAAATGGCCGCAGCAGGGCCATACACCATTCCCGTCCAACGGGAATTCACCTCCCAGATCGCCGATTCGATTGGAAAAACAAAGTCAGAACTGGACGGCACCGCCATCGCTTAAAACAACCGCTGCAAATGCCGCTCAAAAAGGTTCTCCGTCACATTCTTTGCGACCACCGCTTCGTTCTCCTTCAGCAAATCCAGATATCGATCCCCCATCTGAGCTGCCACCTTATATCCCACGTGAAGCAGTTGTCTCACATGAGGATTAAACTCCGCCATCGACTGATCATGACGCAGTGCATTTTGATATTGCTCCGAACTCCAGCCATCAACCTCATCCGCCGACGGTAACTGAGCCGGATCAATATCGATCACCGACGCATACGGCGCGCAGAGTGCATCCGCCTTGCCGAGAGCCTCGCGATAAACATCTTTGGCGAGCTGCAAACCTTCGCCCCCCGCTGCGGCGAGACCAATCAACTCCTCCAGCCACGTCGTGCCGGCTGTTTTGAGATGGATCCCCGCCCCCGTCTTTTCCAACGCGGCGGAAATCGGACCATAGATCGAAAACTTGTCGCTTCCGGAATGAACACTCAGCTTGAGGTTCTCCGGCAAACCGTAAGCCGCCACCGCATGGGCGATGACCGCCAGGTCATCATTGAACTCCTTCTCGAACTGCGCCACATCCCCGACATAATCGACGCCCTTATTAAAACGGCCTGTGAATTTCGGGGCGATGGTTTGCACGGGGATTTTTTCATCCGCGATCGCCGCCAGGATGATCAAAAGCTCCGGCGGAGTCTGTGGCGAATCCGTCTCGTCCATCGAAACTTCCGTCACGAAATTGTCCTCGCCTTTTGCGGCCGCAATATGACGATAGATCTCACCCGCCTGTTGCACCGCGAGCAAAAACTGCGTGGCGCACGCTTCCACCTGTTCACGGGAAATCGAAAGCGGCTCATCGATCCCTGAAATCGTGATGTCCCCTACCAGTTCCGGGTGTCGATCCACAAAAGCAGAGATTTCGGCTGCGTCGGCCGCCTGGCCAATGGAATCCGCCACATCAAGCGTGAAGAAATCCGCAAACCCCGTGTAATGATCCACCGTTCCCAGGTTGATGTGATCCGCATCAACAAAATGGGGTGACTCCCAATTCAGTTCCGCGACAGCTGCATCCGCCGCGACCCGCGTGCTGATTGGTTCTGATCCGATGGTGGTGTGTTCACGATGCGACTTATTCCAAACCGGCACGATATCCACACCGAGTTCTGATTTCGCAAGAGCGCACGCTCTCAACTGCGCAACACCCTGATGGGCAAAGCGATCTCCCATTCCGAACGAATATTTACCAATGGTCAACATGACTGAGATCTAAACATCAATCTCACGAATGAACAGGGGCAAACATTTTGCACGGGTCTGTGGAGTCGGGCTAATGAAGGAGGACGCGCAGAGACGCGGAGATCGCAGAGCTGGTCTGGATGAATTTATTGGATGGATGATGAAACCTGCTGAAATCAAATGCCGACAGCTTTCGAAAAATCACAGATTACTCTTCCTCTGCGTCACAGAGCTAACATTTGGCGAGTATCCGGACCAGTGGAGGAGGTCGCACAGAGCCACAGAGAGCACAGAGCAGGACCGGATGAGTTTACTATTGTGGTAGTGGATTCCGCCGAACCCCGCCCCCAATCCAGACCCAAAAAATCCATTCTTTTCCCCCTCTGCGATCTCTGCGTCTCTGCGCGACCTCCTTCACCGGACCGACCCCACTCAACCCCGCCCACAATCCAAGTAACAGGGACACCGAAAGAGGTCACGCAGAGCCGCTGAGATCGCAGAGCAGGACCGGATGAGTTCCTGTCGTGGTTGCAGCTCCCGCCGAACCCCGCCTTCAACCCAACCCCAAAATACCTTTCCTTCCCTCTCTCTGTGTTCTCTGTGGCTCTGTGCGACCTCTTCCCCTAGCCCGACTCCACTCAGACCCGCCCACCCCGGTTAAAACGAGTCAATAGGGTTGGTTCATCGATCAGACCCTGTTGGATCGTTCTGCCCCGTGCGGGGAAAGTTCTCTGTATGGCTCCCCCACTCTTTACCGTGTGGGTGATGGGTTTTGAAGGGATTCGGAGAGATCAACCCTTCGGGGAATGCTTTCTGAACTGATTCAGCCCCGCTCACCGTGTGGGTGATGCTTTCTGAAGCAATACAGAGCCCATTACCCTCAGGGGAATGCTTCTCGAGTCGATTCAGAGGCCATTATCGTACCGGTAATGCCTTCTGAATCGATTCGAAAGCCACCGGAAAATACAACTCAACCTGATTTTCCTTTAAAATATGAAAATTCAAATTTGTATCCCTCGTATCTGATAAGATGTGGCGGTTCAGCTCCGGCATTCGCTTTCTCCCGAAATTTGCGTGGGCGGCGCGTTGCTTTTCGTGTTCTCATGCTACTTTCAGATACGAATGGCGAAAATCTTCCGTTTCCCGATCTGCTCCTGGCAAACCACCCCCGGCACCGTGACGACACGAATGGTCGATGATGGCTACGATGAGGTGATCGTGACAACGGATTCGGCAAAAGACGCCATCTCACAAATCAAAGAATACCTCACCCACCTCAGCAAAGCCGAATCGTGGCGGTTGTTTGATCCTGATTTTTTCGAGCCTCAGATGCGAATTCTGAAGTTTTCCGTGCTGCCGGAATACACGATCGGCCCGCGGACTTATCCCTGCCGTGAAGCGGTGCGCTATCGCCTGCCCTGCATTATCGGAAAACGGGAAACCGGATCGCCCATTGCGTTTCTCCCTACGCTGGGCGTTTTCTTCGACTACCACAGGGAGGACAGTTTCCAGCAGCTCGCCATTCATATTGCCCAGCGCGAGTTGTCAGGAAAGACGCCGGCTCAACTTTCCCGCTACCTTCCGCCGGGAGAGGTGTCGCTTGATCAAATCAGCGTGACTTTAAAGGAGAACGTGACCAATCACGACGTTTTCGACAAAGCGCTCAAACCGTTGCCGGATGTGGCGGATCATCTCGGGTCGGGCGGTTTTCGACGGGTCTCCCGCACGTGGGAACGCGAGCGTGAGGTCAACGAGCTGCTCCGGCTTCTCGCGGAAGACAGCTCGAGTGTCTGTATTGTCGGTGAATCAGGCTGCGGAAAGACGGCTATTCTTATTGATGCCGCGCGCAAGCTTGAGCGCGCCTGGCACACCGGTTCGGGTGAGCAGGCCAAGCGTTTCTGGATCACCAGCGGGTCGCGTCTGGTCGCGGGGATGCGCTGGCTCGGTCAGTGGCAGGAAAGACTGGAAGAAGTGATCCAACGCATTGCGGGAATCCCCGGGGTGCTGTGTATCGAAAACCTGATGGAGCTGACCCGGATGGGAGGTCAGACGCCGGAGTCCAGTCTCGCAGCTTTTTTAGTCCCCTACCTTGAGAACGGTGAACTGCGCATTGTCGCCGAAGCCACGCCCTCGGAGATCGATGCATTGGATCGGATCCTGCCGGGTTTGATTGATCGGATGCACATTCTCAAGCTCGAAAAATTCACCACGGATCAATCACGCAACATCGTCAATCGTGCGGCTGCGTTTTTAAGCCAAAACGACAAGGTCGCTTACAGCCCGACAGCGGCTGAGCGCACGCATGATCTTTTCACCCGCTTCCAGCCCTACGTGGCTTTCCCGGGCAAGGTGATCCAGTTCATGGGAAATCTGGTTGATCGAACACCGGCGGGGAAGAACCCTGAGGTGAAGACGAGCGATGTCGAAAACGGTTTTACCGAATCGACCGGACTGCCGGACTTTCTGATTCGTGAAAGCGAGTCTCTCGGTTACGAAACGATCGTGGCGAAGTTTAAAGAAAAGCTGATCGCCCAGGACGAGGTGGTGGAGTCGGTTTGCCGATTGGTCGCGAAATTTTCCGCCGGACTGAATGATCCCAATCGTCCCATCGGGGTGCTGTTGTTCTGCGGGCCGACCGGCGTGGGTAAAACCCAGCTGGTGCGATTGCTGGGCGATTTCCTTTTTCCCAACAGACCGGAGAAAGACCGCGTGCTCCGGCTCGACATGAGTGAGTATGCGGATTACGACGCCGCGCAACGGCTGCTGGGAAGCGGCGCGGGCGAGCCGAGTGACCTGATCCGCAAGATGCGGGCGAACCCTTTTTCCGTGCTGCTTCTGGACGAGATCGAGAAAGCGAGCGACGAGGTGTTTGATGTCTTCCTGAATGTATTCGAGGAGGGGCGACTCACTGACACGCTGGGGCGGCTCACCAGCTTTCAGAGTACGCTGATCGTGATGACTTCCAATTTGGGGGCGGGGTCCAGTGGCAACCTCGGCTTCAACCACAACGGATCGGACACTTCCATCGGTGAGGTGGATCGTTCTGCGGTGATGAATTTTTTCCGCCCTGAGTTTTTTAACCGTCTTGATCAGGTGATTTATTTCAGCCCGCTGAACCGCGACGCGATCGAAAAGATCACCCGCAAAGAATTGTCAGACATCACCCAACGCGAAGGGCTCGCCGCTAAAGGGCTGACGCTCGAAGTCGACGAAGCCGTCTGCGAATTCCTGTCCCGCGTCGGGTTTGATCCCGTCTACGGCGCCCGTCCGCTGCAACGGGCCATCGAAGAAAACGTGACGCTGCCACTGGCCCGTTGGCTGGCAGAAACGCCGGGCCTGACCGATGCGACCTTACGCGTGGCCATGGATTCTGATGAGGGCGGCGTTGAGTTTTCGCTTCTTAATTAATTGAAGCCTTTTGCGCTATTAAAGTGTAGAATGAACTTATCGATTGAGAAATGAGTACGCTTTCCATCCGTTCAGACGAAGATGAGATCACTATAAAAATCCCACGTGAGGGATTGCCGAATGGTGAGTTAGATCGCTATCTCGAATCCCTTGAGGCAGATTTCATTGCACTGCAAAGCAAGTTCACTGACAGTGATGCCTGGGAGATGAGCGAGAAAGTGAAGTCTGATTGGTGGGAGAAAAACGAAGAGCGAATCAAGCGGAAGATTGGCCTCTGAATCTGCAATGGTTGTCGTAGTTGTAGACGCGAATATTTTATTTGCTGCTCTGGTTTCAAAGTCTCAATGGCTACGTGACCGCCTGTTCAATCAGGACATTCGATTTGTCAGCCCCAAATTTATTCTGGTCGAACTCTTTAAATACAAAGAGAAGATGGTCGATCGCACCCAATTGAACACTGATGATTTTTTGAATCTCCTCAACATTCTGTTGAACCGAATCGACTTTATAAACGACGACGAAATCTCGTTAGAGAATTGGATGGAGGCATTTCGTCTGTGTGGTGACACTGATATGAAAGACATTGCCTATGTGGCATTGGCCCTGGAGACCGGTGCAGCAATGTGGACACGGGACGAGGAATTAAAAACCGGGCTTGAGAAAAACGGATTTGAACGTTTTTACGAATAACCCTCGTCTATTTCTGTTCTGCATGGACTGGTGTTAGCTCCCGCCAAAAAAGATATTCAATGCTTCAAGTTCCTTCCTCATCCTCAAACGACGATATCCTTGATGCGTTCCTCTCTTATCTGATCGAATCGGATATCGAACCCTACGGGCATCAGGAGGAGGCAATCCTGGAGCTGTTTGCGGGGAACAATGTGATCTTGAATACCCCGACGGGCTCCGGCAAGACGTTGGTGGCGTTGGCCGTTCAGTTCAGGGCGATCTGCCAGAACCGGCGCTCATACTACACGGTGCCGGTCAAGGCGTTGGCGAACGAGAAGTTTCTTTCGCTCTGTAAAACGTTCGGGCCGGAAAAGGTCGGGATGATCACGGGTGACGCCACGGTGAATCCTTCGGCGCCGGTGATCTGTTGCACGGCAGAGATTCTCGCAAACCTCGCACTTCGGGAAGGGGCTCAGGCGGAGGTGGATGATGTCATCATGGATGAATTCCACTACTACTCTGATCACAGTCGGGGTGTGGCGTGGCAGGTCCCGCTGCTGACCTTGCCGCAGACGCAGTTCCTTTTGATGTCGGCGACGCTGGGCGACACGTCGTTTTTCGAAAAGGAACTGACCACGCTGACGGGGCGGGATACGGCTCTGGTGCAATCAGCCGATCGGCCGGTGCCGCTGGAATTTGAATACAGCACGACGGCGCTCGAAGAAAAGATCGAAGAGCTGGTCGAAGCTGATCGCGCGCCGATTTACCTGGTTCATTTCACTCAGCTCTCCTGCGCCAAAACGGCACAGAATCTGATGAGCCGGAACTTCTGTTCCCGCGAGGAGAAAGATCAGATCAACGAGGAATTGATCGGGGCGGACTTTCGCAGCCCCTACGGGAAGGAAGTGAAGAAGCTGTTGCGTCACGGGCTGGGCATTCACCACGCAGGGCTCCTGCCGAAGTATCGGGTGATGGTGGAAAAACTCGCCCAGAAGGGGTTGCTGAAAGTGATCTGCGGCACGGACACGCTCGGGGTCGGGGTGAATGTGCCGATCCGCACGGTGCTGTTTACCCAGCTCTTTAAATATGGCGGGCAGTCGACGAAGACGCTGGCGGTGCGGGATTTCAAACAGATTGCAGGTCGTGCTGGAAGGCGCGGCTATGATACGGTGGGTTATGTCGTGGCCCAGGCGCCCGAACATGTCATCGCGAACATCAAGGCGGAGGAGAAAGCGGCCGCCAAGGGGAAAAAGAGCAAGGCGATGAAAAAGAAGCCGCCGGAGAAAGGCTTCGTGATGTGGGATGAATCGACATTCCGCACGCTGATTGATTCGGCCTCTGAGAAGCTGAAGTCGAGCTTCACCATTCATCATGGAATGCTGCTCAATGTGCTGAGCCGGACGAACGAAGATGGTTCAGCGGAGTTGCGTCGATTGATCAACGAATGCCACGAGACACCGGTGAAGAAAGTGGCTTTACGGAAGCGGGCCTTTTCGCTGTTCCGCGGTTTGGTCGAGGGAAAAGTGCTCAGCATCATCCCGCTGGCGGAGCGGACCGGGCCGACCAAGATTGCGCTGAATGTGGAGTTGCAGGAGGATTTCTCACTCAACCAGGCGCTCGGGCTTTACCTGCTCGAAGCGATTCCGCAATTGGATCAGGAGGATCCGGCTTACCCGCTGAATGTCCTTTCGGTGGTGGAAGCCATTCTGGAAGATCCCACGGCGGTGATCCGAAAGCAGGTGGACAAAGCCAAGACGGAGCTGGTGGCTGAAATGAAGGCTGAGGGCATCGAGTACGATGAACGGATGGAGCGACTGGAATCGGTCGAACATCCGAAGCCCGGCAAAGATTTCATCTACAACACCTACAATGAATTTCTGCTGAGCAATCCCTGGGCAAAGGAGGCGGGTGTCCGACCCAAGTCGATTGCCCGTGAGATGTATCAGAACTGGCAGTCATTTGAGGACTACGTGAAGGTTTACAAGCTGGAACGCAGCGAGGCGGTTCTGTTGCGTCACTTGTCGGAGGTCTACAAGGTGATGGCCCAGACGGTGCCTCCCGCTTTCAAGACTCCGGAGGTAGAGGAAGCTGAGTCCTACTTTGAAATTCTCCTGCGCGGAGTGGACTCCAGTCTGCTCGACGAGTGGGAACGCATGCGGAACCCTGATTTCGTAAGGGACGAAGCTGATCAGCCGAAGCTCCCGCAGCGGGAAATTCGCTACACAGAAGACACCGTCGCTTTCACCCGGGCGGTGAGGATTGCGGTGTTCGATTTCCTGAAGGAACTGTCGCGGGAAAACTATGAGGCGGCTCTTGAGGCTGTGAATCCCGGTGAATGGAACGTCGCATCCCTGCTGGAAACCATGACGGGCTTTACCGAAGATCACGGAATGATCCGGCTGGATCCCGAGGCCCGAAACGCGAAGCATTTCCGCAAGGACGAGGACAAAGACAACCGAACATGGACAGTGGAACAGGTCCTGATCGATGCCGAAGACTTGAACGATTGGAGTGCCACCTTTGAGGTGGATCTCGATCAATCCGATGCTGACAACCGCCCTGTGATCACTTTCATCAAGGTCGGGCCGGTTGCAGAGTGATGCACCGGGGCATTACCCGGTTTCTTATTCGGGCAGCTCAACCCCTGCGGGCAGGAATTTGATCTCGCGATCATTTGGCACCGCGGCACCGGGTGTGCAGCGTCCCTTTTCCACTTCGCTCGCGAGAATTTTCAGGAGAGCTTTCACCTGTTCCGGCTCTTCCTCGACGAGGTTTTTTTGCTCGCTCTTGTCAGTCTTCAGATTGAAAAGCTGCATGGGAGGCAGTCCCTGTTTCTTTGCTTCGGGCTCTTTCGGCGCACTCCATCCACCGCTGCCGCTTGAGAGGCAGAGCTTCCAGTCACCTTTCCGAATTGAAAACATGCCACTGATCGAATGGCTGATCAGGGTTTCGCGCCCGCTGGAATCCGCTCCGTTGAAGACCGGAACGAGATTGAATCCGTCTTCCCCTCCCGTGTCTTTGCGGGGCTGTTCCGTGATCGCTTCCAGTGTCGGGTAAATATCCGTCAGACAGGCGAGAGCATTGGTCGACTGACCACCCTTAATATTTCCCGGCCACCGCACGATGAAAGGCACACGGTGCCCGCCTTCGTAGATGTCCGCCTTGTGTCCACGGTATCCAGCGCTGGGATCGTGCCCTTTTTCCTTCAGCACCTCGAAGTTTCCCTGAGGCGAGCAACCATTGTCGCTCGTAAAAACAACCAGCGTGTTGTCATCAACGCCGGCTTCTTTCAGGGCAGCAAAAAGCTGCCCCATATGATGATCGACTTGGACCACAAAGTCCGCGTAAGGATTCAAGCCACTCGCGCCTTTAAACGGAGGGATCGGCACAATCGGAGTGTGAGGTGCCGGCAGCGGAAGGTAGAGGAAGAAAGGTTTACCCTCCTTTGCTTCCGGCGCACGCTCTTTGATGTAGGCCATGCTTTTATCAAACAGATGCGGCAGGACTTCGGGGATATTAAAGTCTGGAGAAATCGGCCCTTTGCGATACCAACCGTAGGGATCCTCTTGCTTGGTGACTCCCTCTTCGCGATCAGGCTGAGCGGTGATTTTTCCTGTATCCACCCACACATAGGGAGCCATATCCAGCGAACCACAGTGTCCGTAATAGCCGTCGAATCCGTTGATATCCGGGCCGTTCTTCACCGGCTTCGTGAAATCAATCTTCTTCCCGTCTTTGGCCCAATCCCATCCAAGGTGCCACTTACCAATCATCTGAGTGTGGTATCCGGCCCCACGCATCAGGTGTCCCACCGTCGGACGATCAGCAGGGATAAGATGAGGACTGGTTCCGCTGAGAACGCTGCGGGCCAGTCGGGAGCGCCAGTTGTAGCGCCCTGTCAAAAGACCGTAGCGTGTCGGCGTACACACCGAGCTCGGTGTATGGGCATCGAGGAAGGTGATCCCTTCATCCGCCATCTGCTGGAGATGCGGAGTCTTGATCTTACACTCCGGATTGGTTGGAGAAACATCACCGATCCCCAGGTCGTCAGCGAGTACGACAATCACATTCGGAAGCTCAGAGGCTGCCAGATTGAACGTGAACACTGACAGCAGACCGGCCAGAATGCCGGTCCGGACTGCTTTGAAACAGAGATGAAGATTCATCGGGAAGATCGGTGGGACTGGAATCAGCTCACTGATGAGGATGCAGCTTCAGCAACTCTTCCGGGCTGAAAAGTCCGACCTTTCCTTGCGCCTTAAGCTCAGCACGAATTTTCTTAACCTGTGCCGGCTTGATCGGGGACGCTTTGTTGCCGAATGAATTGCGGACGTAGGTCAAAACAGATGCCACGTCATTATCATCGAGCAAAAATCCGAAAGCCGTCATCGGCACCTGACCGGGATAGGACTTTCCTTTCACCTCGATTGGTCCCATGAGTCCATTCAAGGAAAGCTTGATCAGTCGATCCGGATTTTCCGTTACCCACTTGGTCTCAGCGATCGGTGGGAAACCGGCATCCGGCAATCCCATTCCGTTTGCCTGATGGCAGGTCGTGCAATGTCCTTCGCGGGCATAGACCTCAGCGCCATGAGTAAACAGCTTGGCATCCGCACCGGTGAGATGCTTGGGAACAACAACTTCTTCCGCTTTCTCCCCTTCAACCGCGGTGCCGGCAAAGACGTTCTCAGCAAACTTGAGCGAATCTTCGATGTAAGGATCGACGCCCTTGGCCTTTGCAATGGTAAGAACAGCGACACCTTCATCCGCCGGGAGAAAACTCGCTGCGGCAATCGCCTCGAGCCGGACCCGCCCGTGTTCATCGTGAGCGGCATCAGAAAGAATCTCGGTAAGGTCTTTCAACTTGTGATCGTTGAACCGTGCCACACGCACCGCGGCCGCTCTGATCCGGTGATCATCAGACTTCAACAGCTCAGCAAGCAATGCCGCATCAACTTCGTCCGCTCCCCAGGTTACCCAGAGCGCTTCCAGTTTGTGACGCGGATCGGTTTGCTTTGCCGCCCACTCCGCAGCAGCCTTGGCCACTTCTTCACCGTCGTGTTCGCGAAGTTCACGACGAGTCCGGTAGCGGCTGCGATACTCAGGCAGTTTCAAATTTTCCAGCAACTCAGCAACGGATGCGCCATCGATTTTTGCCGGCTCAACCAGAGGACGGCTCGGGTAAGTGACCCGATAGATGCGGCCATGCACATGGTCACGCAATGGATCACGGGCACTGTGCTGCATATGTCCAATGAGAGCATTCTGCCAGTCGGCAACGTAGAGAGAGCCATCAGGCGCGAACTCAAGATCCACCGGACGGAAGTTCAGGTCTTTGGAAACGTAAAGGTCCTGCACGTATTCAGTGGTGAACCCCGTGCCATCTTCGATCACCTTGTGCTGTTTTGCGCCGAGGTATCCGATGTTGTTATTGATCAACACATCTCCCTGGACCTCGTCCGGAAAGTGTCTGCTGGAGACAAACTCAACCCCGGAAGTCGGGCGCACCTTGTTACTTGTGATCAAATCCGGCGCTTTCATGTTTGCCCCGTATCGCGCCTTCACTGTTCCCGGAAGCATCCAGGAAAAACTGGTGCCTGAGGTGTGGAGGAAGAAATCCTGACCATAGGCATCATACGCAACGCCCCAGGGATTGGGGATGCTGAACTGCCCGTAGCGGAGGATGTGTTTCCGCTGTGGGCTGTAACGGTAAAACCCGCCGTTCGTAGCCCGCTCAGGACCGTAGACACTCTCAGTGTTGGAATGAAGGAAAACTCCTTCACCCATGACGAAGGCACCACTTGGATCCGCACAGAATGCAGAAATGGCATGGTGCGTATCGTGATCATCAAACCCGCTCAAGAGCAGTTCTTTCACATCATATTGATCATCACCATCCGTATCCTGCAGACGCACGAGGCTTCCGCTTTGAGAGACATACACTCCGTCGTGAGAAATCTCGAAGCCGATTGGGATGTGGAGGTCATCCGCGAAGATCGTCTGTTTATCAGCAACCCCGTCCTTGTCAGTGTCCTCAAGAATCAAGAGCTTATCTTTCGGCCGCGGGTCACCGATCTTGTAGTGAGGATAGCTCTCCATTGTTGCCACCCAGAGCCGACCCTTATTATCAAACGCGATCTGCACCGGGTTTTTCAAATCGGGGAACGAGTCCTCCGATGCGAACAGGTCAATCTTATAACCCTCAGCCACATCGATCTGAGTCTTTGCCACCTCGCCGGGACGGTAGTCGACCGTTCCGTTCTTGTTACTTGGTTTGTAATTGGTTTCGACTGGCGGAAGCTTCGAAGTCTTGGCGTCTTCTGCTGCAACGTCGAATGACTCACCTTTCAGACCGGCCCAAATGGCACGATCACGAATCGCAGTCATCTCACGAGTCTTCTGCAACTCGAAAGGATAGTTGCCCGGTCCGTAAGGATTATACCGGCGACCATAAACATGCACACCATTGGGAACCTTGAAGTTATTCATCCACATGAAGTTCTTCTCAGTCACTGCGGCGAGAGTCTCTTCCCGCTTGCCTTCATCCACCTTCGTTTCACCGAAGATTGAATCCGCCAGCGCCGGTGCGAGCTTCTTGTAGCCGGCGTCATTCATCAATGCTCCGTCAATCGTCAGCTCCGTATCGGACTCCGCATACCAGCCTTTCGATGGAGTAAAGGTATCCACATAGAGAGCTCCATTCGCTTCCGCGATCTCTTTCATCGCATCAGAATACAGCTTCAGGTTTTCATTGATCTCCTTGCCGTCGGGCACGCTGTAGTTTCCGGAAAGATCCTGAACCGCCGTGGGGGAAACCAACGCCAGCTGCGGCACACCTTTGCCATTGTATTTCTGCGACAGAGTGTGGCGAACAAATGCCTCCAGCTCATTTTTGTAGCGGCTTACGTCATTCGCGCCGCCGAAAGATGAATTGTATCCGAAGAAAGCCACAATCGTGTCCGCACCGAGCCGTGTCAGCCACTGATCAGGAGTTTCAAAGTGCCCCTGTGGTTTCGATGGAGCCTGCAGCGACAACGGAAGCAGTTCCTTCGCACCGGGAAATGCGTACTGCTCTTCCTGATTCCGACCGGGATGCGGACGAAAGCCGGGAGTATTCCCTTCATCCCCCATGTTCCGAATCTTGATGTCCTTATCAGGAAAGCGAAGGTAAAGCTCAGTCTCGAAGTGACCGAAATGGTTCATCCGCGACGCCATTCCGGAGCCGATGATGACAATGCTGTCCCCTTTGTTGACCACCAACTTTTCAGGAGCCGCCTTGGCTTTAAACTCAACACTCTCAGGATTCATTGGCTCCAGCACTCCTTCAGGAAGCGAGCTCTTTTTCTCTGCCGTCTTGTTGTCCTTTGGTTTCTTCTTCGCCGCCGGCTTGGCTTTTCCTTTGCCCTTCGGCTGAGGTTTCGCAATGTTATTGTGCGCCGGGATCTGACTGGTAAAACCAGCATATGCGGAAGGCTTAATACCCGCTGCGTATCCACTTCCTCTGAACGTATTCGGCTTGTAAGCCCCGACAAAATCAACATTCAGGTCCGGCTTAATGGAATCTTCCATCCCGATCGCCCACAGGCAGGCATTCACCAGCATGCGACGGTAGCCATCATTCAGCAAATCTTCAGAAGCACCGTAAAGCGTTGTGAAGACGCGCCCCTTCTTACCGGAGCCCCCTTCGTATTCACGGGTCCACTCAGAAGGCATCGGCTCTTTCGTCTTGTCCGCCGGAGAATCAGGCTTCATGCCGTCAAGAGGCTGTGCCATCGTGAGAACCTCACCCGAGGTCGGCTTGCCGACGTATCCGCCCGCCTGTACCCAGATTTCTTTGACACCCTTCAGGATTGGATGGCTCGCCTTGGATTCCACAATATCGATGCGAGTGCTCTGCTGGTGATTCTTACCATAGTGTCCCACCCATGACTGCCCCAGGACCTGATGACCGAAACCGGTCAGATAATCGTCCCCTTTGTAGTCCCATGAGTATTTGGAATAGGTCTTCCCCTTGGGGATCTTAAAAGCATGCGTGGCGGTCCGCAATCCGACCACCGGACCACCCCGATCCAGGTATTTCACGAAATGCTTCATCGAATCATCCGAAAAATCCTGAAAACGAAGGAACACCACCGCAAGATCTGCCGAATCCAGTGCCTCCATTCCGGGCATATTCGAATTCCCCGGGACAATCTCCCCGGTTTTAGGATCCGTGTTAAAAAGCACTGTGCACTTGAATCCCTGATGCTTGGCAAGGATCCGGGCGAGAGCCGGCAGAGTTTCCTCTGAACGATACTCATGATCGCCAGCGAGAAAGACAATGTGTTTTCCCTTTCCGGGACCTTCAGAGCCTTCAAAAACCAGAGGTTCTGCGGCGAAAGCCGATTGAAACGCTGAGGCGATTAACGATAGTAAGAGAGCTGCTACAACTTGGGGTTTCATTGTGGTGTAAATAAAAGACGGCAGTTGGGGGGTGAATCCGGAAAATGTCGGGAATGATTGACACTCTTCAACTGCACATCTGTGCCTGTTGCGGAAGATTCAGTACCTGCCCATGGGGAGGTTCATATTGAGGGATTTTTATGCCCCGCGTCGCACCGTTTAGATGCCCCTCCTGAGTTTTCGGGATGCCTTCCGAATCGATTTTTTACCCCTCCTGAGTTTTCGGGACGCCTTCCGAATCGATTTTTTGCCCCTCCTGAGTTTTCGGGACGCCTTCCGAATCGATTTTTTGCCCCTCCCGAGTTTTCGGGATGCCTTCCGAATCGATTTTTTACCCCTCCCGAGTTTTCGGGACGCCTTCCGAACCGGTTTTGCGCGTCTCTCCCCTGGAAAGTCCGCCCACCTCCGGATCTATTGCTCTCTCCCTTTAACAATCAGTCTTTTACGGTCTGTTCGAGTCCAAGCTGATCAAGCACTTCCTGTGGAGGCCCGTTAAAGACCCCGCTCGGTGTATTTCCGACGTAACCGATTGCAGCCCACCCCTCAGTCGTTCCATAGTAAGCCCCCATACAAAGGCCGGTGAAAGTATTGAAAAAGCCGGCAGCCTTCCTGACCTCCGGATTTTTCTGCGCCGGATCACACAAATCATCGCAAATCGCCTGCTGATCTTTGATCGCCAAATCAGCAAAGTCCTTCTTGAAACGTCGGTTGGCCTCCTCATTCAGCCACTTCAGCCCCGGCAATATCACCTTGCGGTCATTTTGTTGCTTGGGATACGGAGCACTGATCCATTCATCCACATAATCCGGCACCCTCAGCTCGCTGGCGGCCGGGCCCATGTCATCCGCCGGTAATATCACATCGGCCAGTGCCGAGACGGCTTTCTTTTCCGACGGGGTAAAGGTCAACGGCCACACATCTCCCGGTTGATAAGCGATCGCCATATTCGGATCCGTGCCATAGCCCACTGTCGCCGGTTGGGGCGTCTGGGAGAAAGCCGGAAGTGAAGTGGCCTCTCCGGCAGCGGCTACTGCGGCAAACCATTGCAACACCTTGCGGCGGGGAAGTCGGTTTTCGGTCGATTCGATTTCCATAAAAGATACAGGTTAGAGATTTCCTCTGGCGGATTCCGCGATGATATAATCCGCACAACGCCAGGCGAGCGCCATAATAGTTAAAGTCGGATTCTTGTCCGCATTCGATGCAAACGGAGAGCCATCACAAAGAAAAAGATTCTTCACATCCCAGGTCTGATTCATCCCGTTACAGACGGATGACTCCGGGTTGTCTCCCATGATGGCTCCGCCCACTTCGTGAATCACTTCCCCTCCTTTCAGAATTGTTTCCCGTCCGGCCCGGTTCGGTTTTCCAATGACGGTTCCGCCCATTGCTTCAATCATCTCCGTGAAAGTCTTCTGAGCATGAGTCGACATATTCACTTCGTGCTCACTCCACTTCCAATGCCAGCGCATCACCGGGATTCCCCACTTGTCCTTCACAGTCGGGTCGAGATCCGCAAATGAACCTTCATTCGGAATCATCTCACCACGACACGCCAACCCGATAAACGAACCGTAATAGCGTCGCGCCTCCTCCTTCAATTTCGTGCCGTAGAGCCCCTTGAGATAATTCATCGGCACCGGACTGTTTCCGCCCGGCATCTTCCGCGTTCCGCCGATCTCGATGTGATACCCCCGGGCAAAATCCATCTTCCCCGCCTTCTGATCTCCGTAGAGCCACCACGGACTGTAGAAATGGGAACCGCCCGCCCCGTCATCGTTGTGCGGCGGCAGATTTTCCAATGCCGGGATCTGACCACGAAGATTTGAGCCCACCGTGTCCATGATGTATTTCCCGACCAGGCCACTGCGGTTTGCGAGCCCATCCGCAAATTGATTGCTCTTCGAGTTCAGCAGAATCCGCACCGTCTCCCCACTGCTTGCCGCCAGCACAACCGCCTTGGCCTTGACCCGCTCTTCTTTCCCCGTGGTCTTATCGATAAACAAAACCCCGTTGGCTTTGCCATCATTCCCCATCGTGACCTCACGCGCATGAGCATTCGGGATGATATCCAGATTCCCCGTCGCCATGGCAGGCGGAAGATGAACCGTCGTACTTTGATAGTTCGCTTTGATGCTGCAACCCCGCCCGCATTCTGTCGCCCAGAAACAAGGGGCCCGCTGGATCATGGAATCCGCTACAATCTTCTGCACCTTCCTGTTGTTGGGATGAAGCTTCTTTGCCAACTTCTCACCTTCGAGGGGGCGTGTCAGGACCGCGCGATGAATCGGGACCACCGGCACTCCGATCTTTTTCCCCGCCTTTTGTGTCATGAGGTCCCCCACCCGGCCTTTCGGTGGCGGCTGCAAAACGCCCGGAGGCGAGTCCGGCGTATTCTCCATCCCCTCGTTCGTTCCGTAAACTCCGATCAGCGTTTCCACCTTTGTGTAATACGGTTCAACCTCTTCATAGGAAAGCGGCCAGTCAAACCCGAGCCCGTCCCGACTCTTCGGCTTGAAATCATAGGGGCCGTTCCGCAATGAAATCCGTCCCCAGTGATTCGTCCGTCCGCCCATCATCCGGGCACGCCACCACTTGAACTGTTCCTCAGGCTTGTCGCTGGCCTGGGTGTAGGGTTCATCGGGAACGTCCCAACCTCCATCAACGGTGGCATCCCAAAACCCAAAATCCTTGTCCGGGGTCGACGCACCTCCCAGCGGAGCCTGGTTTTTCGTCTGGAACATCGGCGTCTCTGTGGCCGGATCATACGAACGCCCGGCTTCAAGCATCACGCATTTGATACCGGCCAGGGTCAGTGTGTAGGCCATCTGACCACCGCCGGCACCGGAGCCGACAATGACAACATCGTATTCATCTTTAGCCTCTGCGGCAGCAATCGTGGGCATGGTGTGAGTTTGTTAGTGTCTTGTTTTTTATTTTCCGAACCAACAGGGTTCGTTCGATGAGGCAACCCTGTTGGATCGTGAACCGCCTCCCGCGCGCCTTTTACTTCGCTGCCTTCAGCACATCCAGTTCATGAATCGACCAGTAGAGTCGGTGAGATCCGGTCTGGGTGATCCTAATGAATTTAGCGGGAACTGTCTTGTCAAAACCGACCTCGGTCCTGGGAACGCTGCCTTTCCCTTTCGCAACCGGCTTGCCCCAATCCTTGCCGTCTTTGGAAACTTCAATCTTATAGCCCCTCGGATAATCCCCCCGCGAGCTCGCTGCATTGAGAATAACTCCGGTAACATCGGTGACCTCAGGCAATTCAATCTGAACCCACATTCCCTCCTTCATCGATCGTCCGGTGGTGTAGCGGGAAGTGAGATTTCCATCAATCGCCAGCTTGAGTTCTTTGCTGTTGTCACTGGCCGTCAGCTTCCAGTCTTTCCGGTTCCCGAGAGTCTGCGGCACGCTGGCGAGCAGTTCCTCCATGGTCCATGGCTTGGTGCGACCTTCGTTTTCCTCCCGCACGCGCGTCACTTCCGCCTCTTTGATGAAGCCCAACTGATTCCCGAAACTGTTGCGCACGTAGGAAAGCACGGCGGCAATCCAGGCATCACCATTGGTGGCCATGGCAATCATCTCACCGGGATACGTCTTTCCTTCGATCGGACCGGTCAGACCATGCAAGACCACTTTGGAAGCAAGATCACGGTGACCGTTAAGAATTTTCGATCCCACAAATGAAGGCGCCAGAGTCATCCCGTTCGCACCGGGAACCGCCATGCCTTTACCGTCCGCTCCATGACAGGCAAAGCAGAGTGACTCATAGATCACCTGCCCCTCCTTAAAGAGAGCCAATTCTTCCGGTTTCAGTTTTGGCGGAGCTTTCTTTCCACCGGTCAGCAACTGATTGCCGATTGCCTTCACCCCGGCACTGGAGTGATTGAGCACCGCCTCTGTGATGTGATCTTTGTGATCAGGAAATCCAAGAAGCCTGGCTGTGAGAAGCGACTGCGTCGCCACCCCCGGGTCGGAGTCACTGGCCATCTTGAGAATGTCCGCCTGCAGGGATTTATCCCCGGCTTTGATGAGAGTCTCGCTCGCACGGATGGCCGCTCTCCGGACAGCAGCATTTTCATCAGCCATTCGGGCCCGGGCGTATTCAGGAGTCAGGGCTCCCAAACCTTCCAGCGTCCAGACCGCGTGCATCTGAGCCAATTCGTTGTTTCCATTCGCTCCAAGTTTCTCGAGCGAAGGCACAACTGATTTGTCACCTTTAATGATCAGAAGTTTCTGCGCTGTATCGCGCCACCAGCCATTGGGATGTTCCAGATGAGCCACCCACTGCTCCGGACTTTCATCCAGCATCTTCGGCTGCGGCCCGCGCTCAAAATCTTCATGGACGAGGCGGTAGATTCGCCCCCGGCCCACGTTTTTGGCGAAACCGTATTCATCAATCACCCCGCGAAGATAGGAACCCGGCTTGGTCCAGTTTCCCTGCTGGACGATGCCGTGATACATATCAACGATATAAAGCGTGCCATCCGGCGCATTGGCCATGTTCACCGCCCGGAAGTTCGGATCGGTCGAGCGAATGAACTCACTTCCGGGATGGGCATTCTTCAGGTAGGTAATGCCGTCGCGCACCTCCACTTTACTGCGGCGAATGAGTCGACCGACCGGCTCGGAGAACAACAAGTCGCCCCGGAGTTCCTCCGGAAGCCGGTCCCCCCGGAAAATTTCCTCACCACAGGTGGCGGTAAAGTGATTGAGCGTTTTATCATCCGGGCGTGACCTCAGATCAGCTCCGCCCTGCACATCAGGAATCCCGACCAGCGGAAAGACCTCACGGTAGTTAACAGGAAATTGTTCGGGCACGTTGAACTGCCCATACACAATCGGTTGCTGAAAGTTCAGCGGCCCCATTTCCCCACCGGCGTTCACAAACCAGGGCTTGCCGTGATCATCCTGGCACAGCCCCCACTGTCCCCCGTTGGAAGCGGTGGATTCTTTAATCGCCAGTCCCTCCGGATTGTAGCGCAGCCGGTAGGCGTTGTAGGTGGTGTAAAGCCAGTTGTCCATCGACCAGATCAAGCCGCTGGGCTGGTGTTCCATATTGCCACCGCGCTTCCCGCCTTCATAAAAGATCTTCTTTTCATCCGAAACGCCGTCGCCATCGGTGTCGCGGTAGGAATAAATATCCAGCGTGTTGGTTTCCTGAATCAATACCCGGTCATCCAGCGGCAGGATCATGCGCGGCAGCAAGAGTCCGTCTGCGAAAACAGTGTGCTTATCCATTCGCCCGTCGCCGTTGGTATCTTCGTGGCGGGACACCCGGCTAAGCGGTTCCTGCTCACCCGTGGCATCAGCATCCTTCATATACGTCCGCATTTCCGCGACGTACATCCGGCCGTTCCCATCAAAAGCGCACACCACCGGCTCAGCAATCTCGGGCTCGGTCACAACAGCTTCAAGCCGGTATCCTTCCGGCAGTTGAAACGTCTTCAGACTTTCCTCAACGGACAGGTAAGGAAGAGAGCCGGTTGGTTCGTAGATGACCGGCTTACCGGGTTCATTGGAAAAAGCGCTCCCTGCCAGAAGCAGCAAAGAGGATAATTTAACGAGATGAAGATTCATTCACTGGGGATTTGGATTGCAAAGAGATAGAAATGTCGTTCCAGCCAAGAGGACATGGCAGGGCTGAAAGCCTTCCGGCATCTGAGTAGGGGATACTTCAAACGGGAAATAACGAAAGTCCCCGATCGTGGCACCTAAGGTAAAAATGACGCACCACTGGGACGCTGGACGAACGGAAACTTCATTCGCACAGTCGTTGGAAGTTGCAAAATCCAGCCCTGCGTGATTGAAAGCGGGCATTAAAAAACCCGGTAAAAATCGCATTTGGCCATCCGGACATAAATCTCACGACGTAATTATCTCCAATGACTTGCAACATCGACAATCGGGGACGTTTAATCAGGCTCATCATCGGCCTCCTCAGCGGGGCAGCGGGAGTCTGGCTCTGGATATCTTTCGACAGCCGATTCTGGTCAATCGGACTGGTGATTATTGGAGGCTTCGCAATATTCGAAGCGATTCGCGGGTGGTGCGTGATGCGGGCATTTGGATTTGAGACGCCGTTTTGAATTGTTGCGGTTTTGCGGCATAGTCCAAAGATGAAGATTCATGTTCTCTGGGTAACCCTGATTGCTGTCACGGCCGGCTTTGCCGGGAACTGGTTGGGATTTAAGCGGGCGACTTCGGAATTGTCTCAAACCGACTCCTCTGAACCCGGCGAAGAACTGGTCGAGGTGATCAAGCCGCCCGTGGAAACGAAAGAAGAGCCCGTCGTGGCTCCGCCGACGTTGACGGATGAAGATATCGAGAAATTGATCGCAGAAGTGGAAGACGATCCCAAGCCCCGGATGGATCCTCAAAAACTCGCTGAACTGGAGGCGCGCCGGAAGCGCTGGGAAAACATGAGCCTGGACCAACGGAGGATGCTTCGTAAGTCGATGTTCTCAGCTCTGGCTGAAGTGGACGGGCTTGAAGAAGTGGAAGACGCGGTAAAAGCCGGGAAGCTCGATCCGAGAACCTTCAAAATCGATCCGGAAGGAATCGCGGACCGCATGGAATTCTACGCAGACACGATGGATCAGAAGGCGATGCAGTCGGAAGTCACCAAGACGCTTCAGGGCATCGTTGATCAGGCAAATTCTCAGTTAAAGAAGTAGCCTGCATTTCCCCGCGCCCTGAGAATCACGCGGGATTTTAGTTGAGTTTTCTGTAATAATCATAAACCTTGAGTTTATGTCGGCCTCCCCTGCCCCGCAGAAAGCTCAAACAGCTTCGGAATCGAATGCTGCGCGGGAATCTCACTCCCTCCCGCCGTCATCCGGCAAACCAATGGGCGGGCCGTCCCGTAAAACCCGACGGATCGTGGTCGCCGGACAGGTTCCACCTCCCATCTGCGGCCAGAATCTCAGCATCGCTTCGGTGATTGGGCTGTTGAAAGGCCGGAAGGAATTTGTGACTGACCATTGGGCGTTCAAGTTTTCTCCGACCTGGTCCACGGTGCGGGGCTTCGGTTTTCGCAAAGTCCTCGAGCTAGGGAAAGTGTGGGGCCGGCTGATAAAGCTTCGGTCGCGCGGTGAGATCGACGTGGTTTTGTTCCCTGTGGGTGGGCCACACATCGCCCCGGCGATTCGTGATATCATTCTGCTGCCGTGGGCACTGGCAGCATCGAAACGCGTCGTCCTGCACTTCCGGGCTGCGGGGATTGCCGGGGCCCTGCCGAAATTCCCGAAGCTGATCGCCCATTTTTTGAAGGCCCTCTATTCTGAATGCGACCACGCTATTGTTCTCAGCGAATACGGTCGCCGCGACGCGGAGGCAATGGGCATTCGAAATATCGAAGTGATCCCCAACGGTGGCGAAGATCAATTTGATGAGAAACTGGTTTCCAAATCGAACGCCAACCGGATCATTATTCTCAATGTAGGGCTTCTGAGTGAAGACAAGGGCACGCCCCAGTTGCTGGAAGCTTTTGCAAAACTGCACCTCACTCATCCCAACACCGTTCTGCGCCTCGTCGGTGAACCGATGGGTGGTCTGACGCGCGAATCCATTCTCGAAAAGGTAAAATCGCTAGGCATATCCGACGCAGTCGAGCTGACCGGGGTTTTACGCGACGAGGCTCTTCACCGGGCATTCGCTGAAGCGGATTTCTTTGTGTTCTCATCCATCGCCCCGTTCGAATCCTTTGGGCGGGTCTTGATGGAAGCGATGATGTGGTCTTTGCCCGTTGTCGCGACTGACTGGCGGGCGAACTCCGAGGTCCTCGGCGAAAATCACGGCGGAGCCCTGGCCAGGGTTGATCAAAACCTTTCAGAAAACCTCGCCGAAGCGATGCACCAGGTGATCGAGCGGCAGGAAAGCTGGCCCGAAATGGGAGAGCGGAATCGCGCTCATTATCTCAAGCATTTCGAGATCAAGACGCTCGAAGCACGATTGACGAGTTATCTGCAGGGCGATGTTGCCCGCTCATGACAACCAGATACTCAACTTCCTCTTCGAACAACAGTTGCAACAGTTCTTTGAAGTCTGAGTTCATTCGGATCTCGTTTCTTTATTTCCCAGGCCTCTTCAACCAGTTCCCAGGCGGCGTCGAGACGTTTCATGAATGGCTCCATTTGCCACTGGCGCACTCGATGGGAACGTATCTCTTCGAAAGAAGAGCATACCTTCACGGCCCAGTCTGAACGATCTCTAACGGGAGTATCCACGCTCACAGAGTACCTCGTTGAAGCATAGAATCAAGACATGACGTCGAAGTGGAATTCGTGGGGCCGGTCATTGGTCAACAGGCTACCACATTGCCAATAGTGATTCCGAAGCGGTTAAGGATTCGCTTTGACCTACTCTGAATACTTTTAAAACACTAAACTCAATCGGAACTCACCAGGACGTCAGTTTGCCCATTCCCCACAGCTAAATGACCGTCCCGACGTCAGTTTGCCCATTCCCCATAGCTAAATGACCGTCCGGTCGTCAGTTTGCTCATTCCCGACAACAAAATGGCCGTCCCGACGTCAGTTTGCCCATTCCCCACTGCTAAATGACCGTCCCGACGTCAGTTTGCCCATTCCCGACAACAAAATGGCCATCCCGACGTCAGTTTGCCCATTCCCCACAGCTAAATGACCGTCCCGACGTCAGTTTGCCCGTTCCCGACCGCTGAATGGCCTTCCTCGCGCCAGTTTGCTTGTGAGACCGGAAGGGTAGATCCGCTTCTTGTCCTTGGGAACAGTTGCACCCGAAACGGTGAATTCCCTCAACTCGATCATATTAAAGGTACCAACAGCGGGACTCGAACCCGCACGCTCGCAATGAGCAACGGATTTTAAGTCCGGTGCGTCTACCAATTCCGCCATGTTGGCCTCTGGGAGCGGGAGTCTCCGCTTTACTCCGCCGCTTTGCCAGAAAAAAAAATGATTAATCCTCGTCTGTGAGGATCTTTAATGTGAAACCGCCCATGGCCTCTTCGTCGTCGCCGGGACAGATCCAGTCATTCAGACGGGACAGCTCAACCTCAACGGCCGATCCCCGGTGCACATTGACGAGCTCATGAGGATCATTCATCAGGGTTCCAATGATGAGGTTGTCGCGCAGTTCCTCAACCAGCACCCACATAAATTCAGAACGGCTACCTTCAGCAAACTCAGCCTTCACAATGTAGCGATCGTCGTCCGGATCGGTTCGCTTGGCGAAGGCCGCCACAAACTCATCCCAGCGCTTGATCGCTTCGTCGACCGCAGCTGACATCCGGGGATCATCTTCTGAAACTTCAATCACGGGTTCAAAGGTCGGCTCTTCAAACAATTCGAGCGGATTGTTGGATTGCAGCACCTCGATCAGGTTGAGATCGAACTCGTTACAGCGTTGCAGTTCGGGGCTGTAAATAGCGAGACAGTCGGGCCCGGCCATGGCAGCAAGCGCTTTCCCGATAATCTGGTAGGCCTCGATCCGGCGTTCCCCGGTCGGCTTTTCGCCCATGAGGTCGACTGAAATCCAGGCGCTGTGCCGTTCGACGGCAGACCGCAACCGCTTGTCGCGGATCGATTCCTTCGCGAATTCTTTGGGATTATCGATGTAAGGATCCTTTGAGATCAGGACATTGAATAACCCACTGGGAATTCTGACCATGAAATGCTGAATCCGGTCCCCCTTGGACATTTTAGGAGGGTTGATATCCAGTACGAATTCGCTGGCATTGTCATCACCGGGATCAAACTTAATTTCCAGGGCGCGTGAAAAACAATCCCGAATCTTATCTTCGTCGGCCTCGCGGGCTTCATCGAGAAAGTAAACCATCGAGATCAGCGGATCGCTCCCTTTCTGAGAATCCGGCGAATGAGCTGACTCGCGCCGCTCCCTGTTTTTCAGATCACGACAAAACATCAGCCATTGGATCAAGCCGATGGCAAACCACACGACAGCCGCAACCAGCGCCATTTGCCCGACCAAAGTCAGCTTGAAGAGCCGAAAGAGGGGAATAATGACCAGCAGAAGTCTGAAGTATGGAAATTGTTTGAGGTATTCCCGCATAGAGAAAGGGGAGAGTCGAAATTTCGGCCTATGAAAACCACAATTTCTGGATTAAATCAACCGATTAGGAAGTTTAATTTCCCTTAGATTTTCGCCCGCCCAAGTCCGGCAGATCCATATCTCGGGGGCATTTCCGGGAGTCCGCAGGAATTATTCGCACGGCCCGCCCTACCGATTGCATCAGTGATTGCCTGTGTTAATCTAGCAGGTTGTGGACGTCTAACGACGAAACCCCTCAATATTTATCATGCAAGACAACAACGGAGACAAAGACTCACGCGGTCCTGACCCTGAAAACCGGGACAACCGCGGAGGCGATGGGCAAGGAGACGGTGGATTTAACTGGAAGGGGTTTCTTCTCCTGATGATCGCGATGGGACTTCTGGTCGCTGCATTCGTCGTGAATGGAAGCGGTGACGGTTCCGAAACCAAGACCTGGCGCGAATTTGAACAACTGGTGGAAAGTGGAAAGATCCATATTGATCTCGATAATGAGGACAAGAGTCGGCGTCACTTCCTGAGCCTCATCGAGAAACCCAGCAAGGCAGAGGAGTGGGTGACGGGTTGGTATGAAGTGGATGACCCTGCGACCAACAACAACGAGAAATACCGTCGTTTCCGTTCATCAATCAATTTGGAATGGGCCAAGGAAGACCTCAAGACGCTCCTCGCTTCTGCGGACCCGCCACTGCAAATCACAGAACAGAAGACGGTGACTGAGGGACTGGGCGCAGCGATGCTGGGCTTCTACCTTCCCCTGCTGATTCTGGTTGTATTGCTTTACCTCCTTTTCCGTCACCAGCTCAAGTCTGCCGGGCGCGGCGCGATGAGCTTCGGGAAATCCAAGGCCAAGATGATGGCGATGGACAAGAACAAGATTACGTTCAAGGACGTAGCCGGAGTTGAGGAAGCGAAAGAGGAGGTCTGGGAGATCGTTGAATTCCTTAAAGATCCCAAGAAATTCCAACGCCTCGGCGGCCGCATCCCGAAGGGGGTCCTTATGGTCGGGTCACCGGGCACAGGTAAAACGCTTTTGGCCCGGGCTATTGCCGGTGAGGCGGATGTTCCTTTCTTCTCGATCAGTGGTTCTGATTTCGTCGAGATGTTCGTGGGTGTCGGTGCCTCACGGGTGCGTGACATGTTCGAACAAGGTAAGCGCAACGCTCCCTGTTTGATCTTTATTGATGAGATCGATGCCGTGGGTCGCCACCGTGGACACGGAATGGGTGGTGGACACGATGAGCGGGAGCAGACTTTGAACGCCCTGCTTGTTGAGATGGATGGCTTCGAAACTCAGGACGGGGTGATCATTATTGCTGCCACCAACCGCCCCGATGTGCTTGACCCGGCGCTTCTTCGCCCGGGACGCTTCGATCGACAGATCACAGTGAACCTTCCTGACGTAAATGGACGGGAACAGATTCTGAAAGTTCACGCCAAGCGTGTCAAAATCGCAGACGGCGTCAACATGGCAGTGGTCGCTCGTGGAACTCCCGGCTACTCCGGTGCCGAACTCGCCAATGTCATTAACGAAGCCGCCCTGCTCGCCGCACGGAAAGGACTCAAGGCGATTACCTTGAGTGAGCTGGAAGAAGCCCGCGATAAAGTTCGCTGGGGTAAAGAGCGTCGCAGTCTTGCCCTGAGCGAGAAGGATAAGGAAAAAACCGCTTATCACGAGGCCGGCCATGCAATCCTGCTTTGCCTGCTTGAGAATACGGATCCCCTTCACAAGGTAACGATCATCCCGCGTGGTCCGTCTCTCGGATCCACCATGTGGCTTCCTGAAGAGGACAAGTTTACCAACCGCAAGTGTGAGCTGATTGACTCTCTCGCTGTAGCGATGGGCGGTCGTGTTGCCGAAGAGGTTGTCTTCAACGACGTCGCCAGCGGTGCCGCCGGGGATATCCGTCAGGCCACCAATATCGCCCGGAAGATGGTATGCGAGTGGGGAATGAGCGAAGAGCTTGGCATGGTTGAGTACGGCGACGGTCAGGAACATGTTTTCCTGGCCAGAGATGTCTCAAGCGGCCGCGGATACTCCGAAGCGACAGCGCAGAAGATCGACGCCGAGGTGAAAAGACTGATCGATGAAGCTTATGCGACTGCGACCCGGTTGATTGTCGAGAACCGTGATAAGTTGAATGTGATTGCTGAGGCTCTCCTTGAGTTCGAGACTCTCGACCGCGGTCATATCGATGAAATCATGGAGCACGGTGAGCTTAAGAATCCGCCAAGCAGCCCGACTCCACCGGACATTCCGGATGAGCCTAAAAAAGCTGAAGAACCAGCGGACGATCGTGACCGGAACGAAGGTGAAGACTTCTCCGGCGACCTGGCTCCAGCCGGGGCCTGATCGAATCCATTTAGAAGCAAAGAACGCGGGCGAAAGTCCGCGTTTTTTTGTGTCTACCCGACAGCGTTTTTAGTCTTCTCGAGCAGTGTCACGTCGCTGATGCGCATCGTCTTATCGATCGCCTTACACATATCGTAGATCGTGAGGGCCGCAACGCTTACGGCAGTCAGGGCCTCCATTTCCACACCTGTTTTGGCATCGGTGCGGACGGTCGCCCGGATTTCGATCCCCTGCCCTTTCTCCATGGTTTCGAAATCCACTGCAACTTTGGTCAACGGTAGTTGGTGACACAAAGGGATCAGCTCAGCCGTGCGTTTTGCGGCCTGTATCCCGGCAATTCGTGCAACCGCCAGCACATCGCCTTTCGGAACATCACCTTCAGTGATTGCGGCAACCGTTTCCGGTTGTAGCAGGATGTTCCCGCAGGCTGTCGCCTCGCGTCTCACCACGGGTTTGTCACCTACATCGACCATGGCTGCGGAACCATCTTCGCGGAGGTGAGTGAGTTTGGGGGAATCGGAATCTGCCATATCGACCTCGACCCTAAATCATTCGCCGGAGCCGCTCAACCCGGTTGATCGTCCTTCCAAATCTGCCTATGCCACGATGAAGCCCTTTGATACCCGTCTCAAACTTCCTTATGCTGAGGGTGATATGGTTCGGAAACAATTGCTTATCTGGTGCGCCGCTTTCGGTATCCTGTTCAACACGCAGGCAGAAGAAACCTCCGCGCCCGGCGAAATCGACTTCTCCCGCGATATCCGCCCGATCCTTTCCGATCAATGTTTTGTCTGTCACGGCCCGGATGAAAAGCATCGCAAAGCCAAGCTGCGACTTGATACCCGGGAGGGAGCGATCAAAGATAATGGTGGGGTGCACGCGATCAATCCGGACAAGCCAGAGGAATCGGAAGTGCTGTTCCGGATCTTTTCTGACGACGAAGACGAAGTGATGCCGCCGCCGGATTCGATCAAGAAATTGACCCCGGATCAGAAAGACCTGCTGAAGAAATGGATCGCGATGGGAGCTCCCTGGGAAGATCACTGGGCGTTTGTCCCTCCCCATGCCAAGGGGGAAAAGTCGATTGATGACTTCATCGCTGCCCGGTTAAAAAAAGCAGGGCTGGACTTCTCGCCTGAGGCCGCCCCCCATATGCTGATCCGCCGGGTCACCTTTGATCTCACGGGACTGCCCCCGACACCGGAAGAAGTATCGGGTTTCCTCGCAGCAGTTGAAAAAGACGGAACAGAGAAAGCCTACGAAGCCCTGGTCGACCGGCTTTTGAAATCCCCCCACTACGGAGAGCGAATGGCCCTCGCCTGGATGGACGCGGCCCGCTACGGAGACTCCAGCGTCATGCACGCCGATGGCCCCCGCGATATGTGGCCGTGGCGGGACTGGGTCATCAACGCCTACAATTCCAACATGCCTTTTGATCAGTTCACCATCGAGCAGCTGGCTGGCGACATGTTACCTGAGGCAACGGTGGCACAGAAAGTAGCCACAGGATTCAATCGTAACCACGCTTCATCAGACGAAGGCGGAGCGATTGCTGAGGAGCTGCGGGTCGAATATGTGGTCGATCGGGTCAAGACAACCTCGACCGTCTGGATGGGACTGACGATGGAGTGCTCCCAGTGCCACGATCACAAATACGACCCGATCTCCCAGAAGGAATACTTCAAGTTTTACGCCTATTTCAACAACACCACTGATCCCGGGATGCAGACCCGTAAAGGGAATCAGGCTCCGGTCGTGGAAGTTGTCGATCCGATCCGTGAATCACAGATCAAGGACGCAGAAGGAAAGGTCAAAGCCTCCGAAGCGAAACTTGAAGCGCACCGGAAGTCAGCAGACGCAGCTTTTCACAAGTGGCTCGTCGACGAACGCAAGAAGCAGGACGCAGCAACCGGGAAATCCAATGAGCCGGATGGATTGACCCACTGGTTTCCAATTGATGAAACCGACAAGAACAGCGTAAAGAACGCTGCAACCGGTGCGACCGGGACTTTGGTGAGCGGTGGAAAGTTTGAACTGTCAGATCGTGGCGACGGCAAAGGGAAAGCTCTCAAGCTGAATGGCCGGACGGCGTATGCGTTCGCGGACTTCCCCCCTTATGAAGCAGACCAGCCTTTCACCTTCACAAGCTGGGTGAAGATGCCAAAGAACGCCGGCGGATCGATCCTGTCGCGGATGGATGTCAGCAAGGGCTATCGTGGATATGATTTATGGCTGCAAGGCGGAGCGGTTGGTTCGCACATCATCAGCGCCTGGTCGGGCAACGCGCTCAAAGTCGTCAGCGCCGAAGAGCTGAAGCCGAACACGTGGCAACACATCGCGGTCAGTTATGACGGCAGCCGGAAGGCCTCCGGCGTGAAGATCTACATCGATGGAAAACTCGCAACGAACAAAGTCGAAGCGGACGCCCTTAAGGACACCATCATCCCGGATGCGGCTGTCCCTTTCAAGATCGGCAGCCGCAGCAGCGGAGGAAATGTGAATGGGGAAATCGACGATCTCCGGATCTACAGCCGGGCATTGACCGCGGAGGAAATTGACAATTCCAAGGGCGATCCCATCGGCGGCCTGCTCTCCACACCTGACGATCAGTTGACCGGGACGCAGCGGGGCCTTCTCAAAACCCATTATCTGGCCAACAATGATCCCGCCTACAAGAGACTTTCAGCCGAACATGGTAAGCTGACCAAAGCCCTCGCGGATTTACAGGAAAAACCAACCACCTCAATGGTGATGCAGGACAATCCTGAGGGGAAAATGAGAATGACTTACCGGCTGGAGCGTGGGCACTACGAGTCTCCTGACGAAAGCGAAGAACTGAAACCGGGAGTTCCGTCCGCTCTCCCTCCCCTGCCCTCTGATGCGGAGCCGAACCGTCTCGGGTTGGCAAAGTGGTTGACCCGTCCCGGACATCCACTGACTTCCAGAGTCGCAGCGAACCGTTACTGGATGCAGCTGTTCGGGGATGGAATCGTCCGGACCGTTGAAGACTTCGGCAGTCAGGGATCACCCCCAACTCACCCGGCTCTGCTCGATTATCTCGCTGTCGATTTCGAAAAATCCGGCTGGGATGTGAAGCGAATGATCAAGAAGCTCGTGATGTCCCGTACCTATCGGCAGACATCGCGCACGACGGAGAACCTCGCATCGGTCGATCCTGAAAACGAACTCTACAGTCGCGGTCCCCGCTTCCGCTTGCAGGGAGAATTCATTCGTGATCAGGCCCTCTCGGTATCCGGACTGCTGAATGACAAAATCGGCGGCCCCGGCGTGAAACCTTACCAGCCCGCCAATATCTGGAATGAGGTCAGTCTCAACGGCGGCCTGAGATATCCTCAGGACACCGGCGACAAGCTCTATCGTCGCAGCCTTTACACCTACTGGAAACGAAGCTCCCCCATGCCGAACATGATGATCTTCGACGCCCCCAGCCGGGTGAAATGCACCATGCGCCGGCCCCGGACCAACACGCCGCTGCAAGCTCTGGTGACATTGAATGATCCCCAGTTTGTCGAAGCCGCCCGCATCTTCGGCGAGCGAATCCTGCGTGAAGGTGGAGCCTCTACCGAGTCGAGGTTCGATTACGCTTTCCAGCTGGCCACTGCCCGCAAGCCGACTACCACTGAAGTTAGTGTGCTGAAAGACGTGCTCGCCGAACAACAGTATCGGTTTAAGGACGATCCCGAAGCCGCAAAGCAGTTCCTCGCGATTGGTGAAAAGAAATCCGACGAATCACTCGATGCCACCGAGCGAGCCGTCTGGGCCGTTGTTGCCCAGATGATCCTCAATCTCGACGAGGTGCTGACCCGCGGCTGACTTCTCTCATTCGGGGAACAGAGGACGAATGCGATCAAACTCTTCGCTTTTGATCTGCTTTACCGTTCCGTCCATGTAGCCCACCGCATAATTGTTTCTCCGCGGGTGCACTGAAAGTAATACTGGTTCCGTCACATCCGAGGCATCTGAAAGCCCGGGCCGATAGAAATAGGCCCATCTCTTCTCTTCGAACGGTCGGGTGATCATATCCTGAAAAACCGGATCATCGATATACGTCGGAAACAATTCATCGATGGATGAAGGGAAGGCACCTTCGTTGTCCGAAGCATAGGACCGCAGCCCTAAACTTAAGTTTCGGATGTTGTTGATATCTTTCGCCAAATAGGCCCTGCCCTGTGTTCCCTGCACCGCCGGCAGAGCGATCGAAGACAGGATCGCAACCGGCATGATTCCAGCCACCAAACCGACACAGCCACAGATCAATCCCGCCAGTCCCACTCCATGACCACCAATCACACCGGGATTCTCTTTCGCTTTCTTCATCCCGATCGCTCCCAGAATGATCGCCGGGATCGCCCCCAGCAGCCAGATGCATGTGATCGATAAAATTCCCAGGACAAGACTCCAGACAGATTGCTTTGATGCTTTAGGCGGCTGATTCATTTGCCGCGAGAATGCTGAATAATCAGGCCAAAGTCAATCATCTGAACGTGACACGAAGTCATGTTCGGGATTGAATCTTCCATATCCTTTCACTACAACAATACCCGTCATGTTTTCCTTGTTCCCAAAAATCGAATTGCTGATTGATCAGGGAAGGCATGCCGAAGCGGAAGCCGCCATCCGCGAGGAATTGAAGACCTCGATGGATAATCCATTCCTCTTCTACCTGCTCGCGCTGGTCTTGCTGAGTCAGGAAAAACCAAAGGCTGCAGAAGAAGCCGCCCGTGAATCGATCCGGCTGGAGGCCGACTACGACATGGGATTTTACATCCTGTCCCGGATCCTGCTGAGCAAAGAAAAGAAACGCGAAAGCCTTCAGGCCATCAATGAAGCCATTCGGATCGATCCCGAGTTCGCAGCCTTCTTTTCGCAGAAAGCACAGATCTATCTCGACTGGGGTAAGTATGAAAAATCCCTGCAGGCGGCAGAGGAAGGCCTTGCCATAGAGCCCGAGCACGACGGCTGCCGCTTTTTCCGCAGTATCTCACTGGAACGCCTCGGCCGGACCGAAGAAGCCGAAGCTGAATCCCTCAGCCTGCTGTCCGACGACCCCGAAGACGCCGAAAACCATCGCGTCCGTGGCTGGGTCCTGGCTCAGCGGGGAGACAGCGAAGGGGCGGAACGCCATTTCATCGAGGCACTTCGCATCGAGCCGGATTGTGACGACGCCCGGGCAGGTCTGGCCTTCGCTTTCAAGATGAAGCGCCCCGTTCTCGGAGCGGTGATGCGCTCACTGATCTGGATGGAGCGGATTCCCTGGTGGTGGCTCATCATCGGGATCTTTGTCGGCATGAGGCTGGTGGATCAGTTGATCCATTCTGACCTCCCGTTCCCACTCCCGCAGGTTGGTTCAGGAATCCGGATTTTCGTTTGGTCGGCCTTCATCGTGATCCTGCTGATCCAGCCGCTTTTCAATCTCGTTCTGCAAGCCTCAAAAACCGCGCGACATGCCCTGACCAATCGGGAACGCAAAGGCGTTCACTGGTCGCTCGTCCCGATCTTCATTGCCTTTGGTTATCTGGGCCTGTGGATCTTGAAAGGTGGAGCGTCGATGCCTCCGACTCATGCGATCGTCTGGGCTGCCCTCGCAAAACTGATCCACGAAATATTCGAAACGGAGAACCCGTGGGTCAGCCGGCGCCTCGTTGGCGTGGCGGTGTTCGCATTCGCCGTAGTCTTGTGGATCACCTATTTCACCTACGGTTACCTGCTGCCTGAACTGTTTGCGATGATCCGTGATTCCAGGTTAGCAGAAGATGATGGCGAACCGCCCTCAGTCGCTGTTGAACGCCTAAAGAGACTCATGACCCTTCACCAAAACACGGTTTACTACCCGTCGGTTGGTCTGTGGATCATCGCAGCCTTCAGCAGCGACATCCGCGGATTCTTCGTCCGTCGTTCACCGGATTGAGCCTGATACCACCGTAGGCTCTGAAGGAGGTCGCACAGAGCCACAGAGAACACAGAGGAGGAGAAGAAAAAAAAATTTTGGATCCCGCCGTTACCGCCTCGAATCCAACCCACAATAACAATAAAAAACTCATCAAGTCCTGCTCTGTGTTCTCTGTGGCTCCGTGCGACCTCATTCACCGGACCGACTCCTCTCAGCCCCGCCTACAGGGGCTCCGAAAGAGGTCGCGCAGAGGCGCGGAGATCGCAGAGATTGAACAGATGTAGTTTTCAGGATACTTCTGATTCCTGCCCTGCCTCGATCCGGACCAAATAGATACCAACTTCTCTCTCTGCGCTCTCTGCACGACCTCTTTCAATGCCCACGGTTTCAGCTGCCCCGCCACGATCGAACAGGGTCTGATCGATAACCTAACCCTGTCTGATCGTGAGAACCCCTCTGTTACTCAGGCACGCCGTGAGTGTAGGGACGCTCGCTGCGCTTGGGACCGAACAGGCGACGTCCAAACTTCTTGAGGGCTCCCCGCTCTTCCTCTTCAATCTTCTTATCCATGTGTTCGGCTGAGGGAATTCCCGGCTCGGGAAAGACCTCTGCGGCATCCTGCCCGATCTTCGACCGCACATCTTCATCGTGGCTTGATGCCAACGCATCACTGTCACCCATCACCACGATCGGCTGAATGAAAATCATAAGCTCAGTACGTGTCTTGGTGGTCTGAGTGTTTTTGAGACCACGCCCCAGGATCGGGATGTTCTTGAGAATAGGAACGCCGGAATCTGTGATTTCATCCCGCTCTGAAATGAGTCCACCCAGGACGATGGTCGAACAGTTCGGAATCGTTACGGTGGTATTCAATTCCTGCTTCCCGATAATGGGAACCTGATTGTTCGCCACGAGCTGCTGACCAATCACGCGGTCGTTGATCTGCACGATATCTAGAGTCACTTTCTTGTCCTTGTTGATCGTGGGCAGCACCTCAAGCTTCAGCACCACTTCCTTGAAGGTAATAGAAGTCTGAACGGCATTGATGTTGTTCGTATCACTGAGACTCGATTCAGGCACGGGCACCTCGGAACCGGATGTGATCTCGGCACGCTTCCCGTTCTGGGTATAAACCACCGGCCGTGACAACACCTTAAACCGGTTCGTCGCCTCCAGCGCAGTCACCAAAGCATCGACGTTTTCACCAACCTGACCATAAAGGTTCAGCCCTGCTGCCGGGCCAAACGTGTTGGCGGCATCGACTACGAGATCACGAACATCCGGAATGTTGTTGTTGGTGATGATGTCCCCTCTCGCATTGAAATTACCTGAGGTGATTCCGCCACCATTCGGGTTTTGCCCGTCGAACTGGATGAAGCGCTGAATATAGTCGATTCCAAACTGAGCGTCGTCACTCAGGGTCAATTCCCCGATCACAGTTGCCAGGTAGACCTGGGGCTGCTGCCGGTCTAGCCGGTCGATGATATCCAGAACGATGTCCTGATTCTCTTTCGACCCCATCACAATGATGGAATTGGAAAGACGATCCGCAATGATACGGGTCTTACCAACCAGCACGGAAATCGGAGCAACATCGTCCACTGGAAAAGCAATCTGATCCGTTCGCCCGCCGACTTCGGCATCATCACTGGCGTTGGCATTCCGGTTCTGATTATTTTGGGCCCCCTGAGTTGAAGCACCCGTCAATGTAGACAACTGAGCAGAAGTTACTGGCGTAGGACGACTGTCGATCTGCCGACCTCCGGGAAGTTGCGTCTGCCCGGTACCGGTGTCCTGCAACACATCCACAATCACCGGCAGGATGTCATTGGCCTTGATGTGAGAAAGCTCACGCTCGACCGGCTTCGGTGTGGAAAGCGGCTGATCAAACTGTTTAATCATTTCCATGATGTAAGCAGCATCGCTCGGCGAGGCCACCACCATGATGCGGTTGAGACGATCATCGGGAATCAATTGAGCCGCTGGAGAATCAGCAGTCCCCACGCCATTGGAGTTAGAGTTTCCGTTGTTGTTTCCGCCGTTGCTGTTGTTGTTCGAGCTGCGTCCGTTGTTACCGCCGTTGTTACTGTTATTGTTGCCCTGCGGTTGACGCTGCTGGCCACTCACCGTCCTGCCGGACTCACTCTGGCGCTCCCGCTCCTCCATCCGGGCATCCATGGCCGCCTGGATAATCTGGGCCACCACATTCGCCTGCGCATTCTTGAGATCCACAAATTCAGTTAACAGAGGCGCATCATGGGCCGGCATATCGATGATCTGCGACAAACGGATCAGCTGCCGGACAATCGGAGTGGTTTCTGTGATGAGAAGACCCGCCGGGCTGGAGACCGGAGTGATGCGACCGAATTCATTCAGCACCACATGATTTCCAAAAATCGTAGCCGCTTCCTCCGGGTTGATAAATTCCAGCTCGAGGAAGAATCCCACCAGCGATTCCCCGCTCGGGAGCGTGGTGGGGTCTGTATAAATCACAACCCCCTCAGAAAACGAGGCGCTTTGGCCGGGCGCACGTGCTCCCCCCAAAAGAACCTTCACGCTCTCAGCGTCAGGTTCAGCAACAAGAATATAACCATTCACCAACAGAGCCGCTTCGATCAGGCGAATCGCCTCGTCTCTCGGAACATCCGAAGGCGTCACCAGGCTGACCTGCGGTCCTTCAAAAACCGTGCTGTCTTTAACGATCGGCTTACCAATAAGCCGCTCATAGATCGAAAGGATGTCATTCACCGGGTTCAACGGGAACTGTAGCGTCACGCGGTCCCCCTGAATGGCCGCTCCGGCTCCGATTTGTGGTCCGCCAGGTCCGGGACCCTGTCCGGGTCCACCGGGGCGGCCTGTCGGAGGACCTCCCGGAGTAGTGGGAATTTGCGGAGCCGTTGCCGGGGGATTTTGTGCAGGCGTCGTAGCCGGCGGTGTCTGATTCTGTGCCAGATCTGGCAGATCAGTCGACCGATCCGGTGATGCCACCTTCTTTGTCTGCGACAGCAACTTGAGTCGCTCTGCCTTGGCAGAGTTGTCGTCCTGCCCGAGCGCCATGAATGGCGTCCCGAATATCATCGAGCAAAAAAGAGGAATAATCACCGCCATCTTTGGCAGCGACAAAGCGCCTGCGTCTGAGTTCATATCTGTGTTTCGTCATCAAATCCCCCCCAGTGTTTCAGGTCGAGTGAGGATCAAAAAAAATGTAGTGTGTGGTTGTAGAACGGGATTGGCAAAGTCTCAAGCTTCGAATGATCAACGTTTGCGATCTTTCGAACCCATCTTTTCCATCATTTTACTCATTATCTCTCCCCGTTCTTCGCGACTCATATCCGGATTTTTCTCCCGTAGTTCCATCATTTTCTGGAACACCTTACCGCGATCTTCCTCCGAGAGCGCCATCATCTTTTCACGCATATCGGACCCCGGGCCACCCCGACCCCGTCCACCATCTCCTTCGGTCCGTTGTGGGGCAGGCTCCACTCCGGGACCACCGGCAGGTTTCCCTTCGCCGTTCTTCAACTTCATTTCATCATACCGAACCTTCACTGTACTTGAACCATCTACTGAAATCGTTGCCGTGACCGTCTCCAGATCTGTACTGGCATCCAACCCGGAAAGCTTCCAGCCCTGAGCGTTCGGCTTGCTGGACACCACATACGTCATCTTCGTGTTGCGATCCATCACCGTAGCCAACTGTTCCTCATCAACTGTGGCCACACCGGTCAAAATCAGAGAGTCCGACAGGTTCAGTGATCGGCTGAATGGCGAATTGGCCATCAGAGCCGCGAAATTGTTTCGACTGACCTCCGGTGGGATTGCAGAAACTGGCGTAATTTCCTGAGCCATACCACCGCTCAACACGGACACTGCTGAAATTATGGTGAGTAGGATTCGGGTCATGTCAGGATTATCAGTTTCTGGTTTAACTCCGCAGAATGACGTTTGTTTCGGACAAATAATCTGGGAATGCCGCGAAATATCGTATCTAAATTCAGCGAGAACTTAAAAAACACCTGCTCTGCCGCGAGGAACCTCGTCCGCGAGAGAAAGACGACCTTCCTGCCGCGAGGAACCTCTTCCGCGAGAGAAAGACGACCTTCCTGCCGCGAGGAACCCCGTCCGCGAGAGAAAGACGACCTTCCTGCCGCGAGGAACCCCGTCCGCGAGAGAAAGACGACCTTCCTGCCGTCTGGAGGCCTTTCGGAGCGATTTGTGGCAGGCAAATCGCGATCAAGGTCGATAAAATGGTTTTCAAGGGGCGGTATTTTTGCCCTGATAGGCTCTGAACCAACCCTTTTTGACTTGTGGATACGGAAAAATCACCCCGCCTGCTTTCATTGGACGTTTATCGGGGGCTGGTCATGTTTGCTCTGGCAACGGGCGGGCTCGGGCTGGCCAAAGTAGCCGGTAATTTTCCGGACAGCGGCTTTTTCCAGTTCCTGAAATTCAACGTGTCGCATCCGGAATGGAGTAGTCAGTTCTATTGGGTGGGGTTTTCGCTCTGGGACATGATTCAACCGGCTTTTATGTTCATGGTCGGTGTTTCGATGCCGTATTCTTACGAAAAAAGGGCGAAGTTGGGGCATTCCTACGGGAAAAGGCTCTCTCATGCGTGGATTCGGGCGATTCTGCTGGTGCTTCTCGGCGTTTTTCTGCAATCACGGGGGAAACCGGAGACGTTCTGGATTTTCACCAACGTTCTCAGCCAAATCGGGCTCGGTTATGGTTTCCTCTTTTTTATGGTGGGGAAAACGTTCCGGATTCAGGCGCTGGTCGGGGTGGTTGTCCTGATCGGCTACTGGTTGGCGATGCGTCCGTGGGGATTTGAAAACGGAACGAGTATGCCGCAGCAGTTTGATCTTTGGTTTCTGAACTTATTCCCCCGTGAGAAAGAATTCACGGGGCATGCCTATGCCACGTTGAACTTTGTGCCTGCTTTTGTCACCATGCTGATCGGTTTGATGTGCGGGCAGCTGTTAAAGAGCGATCAATTCACCCAATCAGAAAAGCTGAAGCGGTTGTTGAGCGCGGGGGCCACCTGTCTGTTCTACGGGATCATTTTTGGACTGTTTTGTCCGGTCATCAAGAAGCTGTGGACGCCGTCGTGGGTGCTTTTCAGCGCGGCTTATGTGATATGGCTGTTGGCGGTGCTGGTGTGGGTGGTTGATGTGAAAGGATGGAAACGGTGGACGTTTTTCTTTGTCGTGGTGGGGCTCAACCCGTTGGCGATGTATTTTATGGGGATGCAGATGAAGGGCTGGACGCAGGGGATCTTCAAGACGCACCTGCCGGATGTGCTTTTTGCCGGTCCGTGGGGGCCGCTGGTGAGCGGGCTCATGATTGCGATGTTTTTCTGGCTGATCCTCTGGTGGATGTATCGGAATCGGGTGTTTGTGAGGATTTGACCCGAATTTCAGGGGGATTTTGCCGGTTTTGCCGCTAAGTTTGCCGCTCCCGATATTTTCTGAATGACTGATGCCGCCCCCGAGACCACTCCGGAAGAACCGGAGAAAGAGGTCGACCCAAAGACACTGCGCCCCCTTCGGCGCAGTGATTTCAAGCAGGTGGCTCTGCTCAAAAAGGGGATTCGGAAGTTTCTGCGCTCTCACCGGGACTTGATCACCGATGAAGACTCCCGGGAAATCGGAGAGTGTCACGAGAATCTCGATGCGATTCTGACAACGGAGTCGTCCACCCGGGCGGATTTGGAAAAGGCGGCGGAAAAGCTGACTAAGAAGTGCGAGGCTTCGGTGCCGGGATACAAATATTCAGCGCTGAGGGAGAACGTGGAGGTGTTTTTCGTGGCGATTGTTCTCGCCATGGCCATCCGGGCTTATATTGGCCAGCCTTCGAGGATTCCGACGGGCTCAATGCAGCCCACGCTGAATGGTATTATCGCTTATCCGACGCCGGAGACGGCATCGCCGGGGCAGGATTTTGTAGCGCCGGCTGACTATGAACGTCCGGGGAAGCTAAAACGGTTGTTCGATAAGGTGTGGTATGGCCGCAGTCATATCGAAATGATTTCGGATCGGGATGACCTGGTGAACATCGCGGACGGGCAGAATTTTTATGAGGAGGCTGCGTTTAAGCTGTTTCCCCGCACCACGATGAAAACGGTTCGGGGCCAGGTTTTCACGGTTCCGGGGACGCGGTCACGAGTTGAGCAGCTCCTGAACGAGAATCTGTTCGGAAAGTATCAGGCTGCTTTAAAAAAAGGGGACGTGATAGCCCGCGGCTATATTGACACGGGTGACTGGGTGGTGGTGGACCGGCTGACCTATCATTGGCGGATGCCGAGGCGGGACGACATCTTTGTGTTTACGACGCGGGATATCCCGGGCACTTCGCGCGGGGAGAATGGCGGGCCACAGCACTACATCAAGCGTCTCGTGGGTGAGCCGGGTGATACTTTGAAGATCGAGCCTCCGATTCTACTGGTGAACGGCGAGCCGGGGCAGGAGTTCGGCATTCGTCGTGTCATGAAGTCGGAAAACGGATACCCGGGGTATCAGCGATACCTGCCTGAGAAGTGGAGCACGATTCCGCCAAAGCATTACATCGCGCTGGGCGACAACAGTCGGGGCAGTGCCGATTCACGCGACTGGGGCTTCGTCCCTGCGGAGAATATCGTGGGCCGGGCCGTGGGCGTCTACTTTCCGTTCGGCCACCATTTCGGGCCGGTGAGATAGAAGGACCTCAGCTATCGTTCTTGAGGACTTTGATAAAAGCCTCCTGCGGGATATTGACTTTCCCGATCGATTTCATCCGCTTCTTACCTTCTTTCTGCTTTTCGAGGAGCTTACGCTTACGGGAAATGTCACCACCGTAACACTTGGCGGTCACGTTTTTACGAAGGGCAGAGATGGACTCACGGGCGATGATTTTTCCGCCGATTGTGGCCTGGATCGCTACGGTAAAGAGCTGCTGAGGGATGACTTCCTTCAGTTTCTTGGCGAGATGGCGGCCGCGATACTCGGCTTTATCCCGGTGAACGATGGTCGAGAATGCATCAACCGGCTCGCCGGAGATCAGCATGTCCAGCTTCACCAGGTTGGCGGCACGGTATTCGGCGTGCTCGTAATCCATCGAGCCATAGCCGCGAGTCATGGACTTCAGCTTGTCATTGAAGTCGACGAGGATTTCATTCAATGGCAGCAGACAGGTGAGCAGCACCCGGGTGCCATCCAATGTCTCGGTATTGATCAGTTCACCCCGCTTTTCGGCGACGAGCTTCATGATTTCGCCGATGTAATCATTCGGCGTCATGATATAGGCCTTCACCATGGGCTCTTCGATGGTCTCGATGACCTGGGGCTCAGGGAGGAAAGTCGGGTTGTCGATCTCGACCTTTTCGCCATCGGATTTTGTGACGTGGTAAACCACACCGGGGTAGGTCGATATCACGTCGAGATTGAACTCCCGGCGCAGGCGTTCCTGAACGATTTCCATGTGAAGGAGACCGAGGAAACCGCAACGGAATCCGAATCCGAGTGCGGCTGAGCTTTCTGCCTGAAAGGAGAAGGCCGCGTCGTTGATCTGCAGCTTACCCATTCCCAGCTTCAATTGCTCGAAGTCATCTGATGACACGGGATAGATCCCGCTGAAGACCATGGGCTGAATTTCTTTGAAGCCGGGTAGCGGCTTCGAGGCCGGCCGAATGGTGCCGGTCAAGGTATCGCCGATTTTCACATCGGTAGAAGATTTAACATTGGCAATGATGTAGCCCACATCTCCCGCGTTGAGTTGTTCACGCACGGTTTGCTTCGGTGTGAACACCCCGCATTCCTTGATCTCGTAGGATTTGCCGGTCGACATCATCCGCACGCCGTCGCCGCGTTTCAGTGAACCGGTCACCATCCGCACATAGCTGACGACTCCGCGATAGGTGTCGAACACAGAATCAAACACTGAGGCACGCAGGCTGTCGTCATCAAACTCTTCAGTGGAAGGCGGCGGGACCTTTTCCACGACGGCTTCCAGGATATCTTCGATACCGATTCCCTCTTTGGCACTGGCCTGAATGGCTTCCTCGGCGGGAATTTGGAGAATGTCCTCGAGTTGCTTGAGAACGGCGGGGATGTCAGCGCTCGGCAGATCGATCTTGTTGATCACGGGAATGACCCGGAGATTCTGCTGGTTGGCGAGGTGGATGTTGGCAACGGTCTGTGCCTCGACACCTTGAGCGGCATCGATCAGGAGAAGAGCGCCTTCACAAGCGGCGAGGGAACGGCTCACTTCGTATGCAAAATCCACGTGCCCAGGGGTATCGAGGAGGTTTAACTGATACGTCTCGCCGTCCTTGGCGATGTAGTTCATGCAAACGGGATGCGATTTGATTGTGATGCCGCGTTCCCGCTCTAAGTCCATGGAATCCAATAGCTGATTCTGCTGTTGGCGCTGGGTAATTGTCTTCGTCGATTCAAGCAATCGATCGGAAAGAGTGGTCTTTCCGTGATCGATATGGGCGATGATTGAGAAATTTCTGGTGCGTTCGATGGACATTCGTAGAGGCGGGATACTACGTTGAAGAATAAGAAAGTAAAGGGACCCCCCGCCGATTGATTTGAGGCCAAATCGATCAGACAGGGTTGGATTGATGAACAGACAGGGTCTGATCGTTTATCCGAAAAACTTCCGTTGCAGGTCCCGGTCAGGCTCTTTTCCGGCGAGGGATACGCAGATGACGACGGCTGCTGACACCACCACCGACCAGATGAAGGGGTGCAATCCAAGCAAAAGGTATTCATCGAACTTGCCGTGAACGATTCTGCCTGTCATATACAAAGTAAGGACGGTTAGACCGCCGCTCAGCATTCCCCAAACTGCGCCGGCACCGGTCATTCGCCGCCAATAAAGAGAAAAGACGATAGGGATGAGAAAGCAGGCCCCGAGCCCGGCGGATGCGAAAACAATTAGATCCTGGAGAAAGTCGACAGGCTTGATGACTGCTAGAACAGCGAGGCCTCCAATCACGATATTGACGGTGTAAGTCATGGTCTTGAGGCGTTTCTCCGATGCGCCGGGGTTGATGTGCTGCTGGTAGATATCGCGAACGATCCCGGAAGAGAACAGGAGCAAAAAGCTGTCGACGCTCGACATGACGGCGGCAAACGGGGCTGCCACAAGCAATCCGGCGAGCCAGGGGACGCCGGCTGCGGCGGTAACTGCGGCGGCCATTTCGGGCATGATGCGATCGGGATCGATTTCCATGCCGGGCATGATGGTCCGGGCGGAGGTGAAGATGAGGACGAGTGGGAAATAGATGAGCCCGAAGTAGAAGGCGACCATGACGATCGATCGTTTGAGAACGGTGGTGTTTTTATACGCCATCTGGCGAACCATATAACTGGGCTGCCCGGCTCCGCTGAAGTTCCAGAAAATAAAGAAGCTAAACGCAAGCATGACGGGAAGGAATCCCTGGGCTTTGGACGGGTGTGGCCCGGGTGGGGTGAGATAGACGCCTTTTTGCCCGGCGCCGTAGGCATACGGAGTCTTCTCGATGACCCGAACGTTCACATCGGTCAAGATCTGGTCCTGGACGCTGGTGATGTCGGAATCGGTGGTCAGGATGAGAATCTCGACCTCGGAGGATTCTTTGTTGCCGGGCGTAAAGATGGCCGGCTCCTTCAGCCGCATCGTTGCGGTGTCATTGGCGATCCATTCCCCTTTCTTGATATCGCGGCCGCCGGGAGAGGCTTCATCAAGATAGAGAATGGCTGTCCCGTTTTCCGGTGGAGTCATTTCTGCGAGGGTGCGGGTGGCGTTTCCAAGTCCACCGGTCTGTTGCAGGGTCAGAACCAGCAGGATGACGACACCTACCACCATCACAAGGCCCTGCATGACATCGGTCCAGACGACGGCGCGGAACCCGCCAAAGGTGGTGTATAAAATGACTGAGACGGCAAAGAAAGCGAGGCACAGCAGGTAACCGCCACCGCTGGAGCTGAGCCATTCACTTCCGGCCACGAGAGAAGTTGTCCAGCTGGACGCGGCATCAAAGACTTCGATCCCGCTGAGAAGGGTGGTCATGATCTTCGCCCCGGCTTTGAACTGGGCCATGAGGAAGAAGAACATGAAGAACACCACGAGGATGGTAGCGACCTGACCCACGAGACCATTGGCGAAGCGGTTCCGCATGAGTTCGGGGACGGTGATGGCTTTGGCGATGCGACCGACTTGATTGATGCGCTTGGCAAACAAGCTGAGCGCCACGATCGGCACCACCATGTAACCGGAGATCCACCAGGCCAGTGACCATCCGTGAGAATAAATCAGAGCGGGGAAGCCCATGAAGCTGCCGCCGGAGGCTGCGGTTGCCGCGTAAGTGAGAGCGAATGCCCACATGCCGATGCTGCGGTTTCCAAGGAAGTATTCTTTGAGAAAGCCGCCGGGTTTATCGTCGGACTGTTTGCGGTTCGCAAATCCTGCGATGATGAAGACGATCGCCAGATAGATAGCGAAGCTGATGAGGGGAGCCATGGATGAGTTGCGGGGTAAGTTTCAGATTCTGTGACCGGATTTCAGCTCTCTGAATCCCCGTCGCCCTCAAGGTTGGTGTCTTTCATCACCCGAAGGCCGAAGAATACGCCGACCCCGGTCGCGACCACCCATGGCAGAGCGACTCCGAAGATGACCCATCGTGGCATGCCGAAAAGGATGGGGACTTCTTCTCCCGGAGGGACTCTTCCGATGGTCGAGCAAACGATTGCCACCCAGAGAAAGAACACCAACCATGTTCCCAGGATGAACTTCAGCTCGCGCTTAGATTGCGTGAACGACTCGGCAAGTGTTTCGGGTTTCGGGTCGGAATCAGTATCCATCGTGCCTGTTTTAGCACTGTGGACGCTGGCTCAAAAGGCAAAACTCGTTGCGCACATGCGGCGACATTAGATGATGACCGGCGCGGTGGATCAAGTGGCGGTAACACCGTCCGCGGTGGGAGCGGGGCGGTTCAGATAAAACCAGCTCAACACCAGAATGAAGAGCAGAAGGATGAGCCACAGTTGCCAGCGGGAATCAGCTTCGGTGTGTTGTTCCACCAGCTCGCTGTCTACCGCTGCTAAATCTGAATGGGAGGCGGCCTGCGAGAAATCAGCCTCACGGGTGTCCGCAAAATGAGCGGCACCGAGCAGCAGTCGGGTTTCCCCCTGGGTCACTTCAAAGAAACCGGGGCGGTCCGGGGACTTGAGCAAAGTGGCCTGGGTCAACTGCACCTCGCGGCTGCCGGTTACAGTTTCCTCGGGGCCGGTGATTTGTTCGGTCAATGTGAGGGGCGGAGATTCTTCGTTAAATTCGAAGCTAAGGGGCACATATTGCCTGATCTCGTAGTTCTCATGTTTGGAAGCGATTTTTTCCTGTCGCAGATCTTCAACAAAGCGATGCAGCAGGACAATGAAGGCGGGCAGTCTGGCTGCGTTCGAGCTGGTGAAGTCGAAATTGAGAAACAGCTGCCGTTTGCCTTCTTTCGTCCGGAAGAAAATGAGGGGGCGTTCGCCCTGCCAGACAAGAACGGTGTCGCTTTCATCGCGCGGAATCCCGGGGGACTGTCGGGCGATGAGTCCCTGCCAGTTGAGCCCTTCCACGTAGGGATGGTTTTCAGCAGCGATGCGACCGGACAGGAAATTGCGGGGAACGTTCTGCTGATTCAGCAGCACCACAGCAACGGGCGGTTGGGCGGTTGGATCCAGGGGATCGTAGGAGGTGAGGATCAAATCAGGCGGAGTCGTTCCGTCCGGTTCGATGATGTTTTCGAAGCTGCTCAGCACATCGGCAAAGGCATTGTCCAGTTTCGGTGAGCCGACAGGGGCGATGGAGAAGGGCTTTGGTTTCGGGAAGACTGCGGGAAGTTCGTCATCCAGCGTGAAGTCGTCGGGCTGAAGGCGCAGGACAATTTTCTCGGAAGCCTCGGGGAATTTCCCCTGAAGCGAACGGGTTTCACCCGGTTGCAGAGTGATGGTGCGTTCGGCGGTTCGCTGATTTCCCGACTGCATCAACCATGGTCGGGATTGAACTGTGTCCGAGTAGTTCCGCACGCTGGCGCGCCAGGTGAGAACTCCGTCTTCGTCGGGCGAAATATCGATACCGGAGAATCCGACGTTGTCCCGTTTTTCGCCAACTGCCAGCAGCTTCGCGCCGTAGGCCAGGTCTTCGCGCTGGTGATCGGTTGCGAAAATCACCAGTCCATTGGTATGAGCCAGACTGCGTCCAACCCGGAGGGCCGAGCCCGGGTCATGATTACTTCCCAGCGGCTTCCATTCTTTGAGGGCTTCGATCAAGGCCGGAAGTTCAGTGCCATTGTAGACAGGTTCGCCGTCCATGCGGGAATCGAGCACCACATACTCGGTGGTCTGCGCGGCGGTGCTCAGCTCGGCAAGCGTTTCATCAAGCTTGGTGGAGAGTTCCTCCCGGAATGCGCTCATCGAAGCCGAGCCATCAAGCACCACGGCAATTCGCTGGATCGATTCCGGTTTTACCCAGCGCGGCTGTACCAAAAGCCAGGTCAGGCCGAGCACGGCGAGCAACTGCAACCACAACGGGATTGAATTCCTCAGGCGTTCGAACTTCCGTCCGCTGACGCTTTCCCGCTTCATCTGCTCCAGCAAGAACAGAGTCGAGATGGTGACCAGTTGCGATTGGCGTTGCAAAAAGTGGATCGCGAGGATCAGGGGGATCCCGAGGAGGGCCCAGAAACCGGCGATGTTGGCGAAGGTAAGAGACATGCTTTGGAGAAGGATTCAGGAGTCAGGACTCAGGATTCGGGGGGCGATGCAGGGAGCCAAGCCACGAACTCGCGCGCTACTGACCCTTGAAACCTGGCACCTAATCCCTTCCTCCCTCATAAGATTTCGATCACTGAGTTGGGTATTGCCTCGGCCTGCATTGATGCCTGAAAGTCGACCTCACCGGGGAGGCGTGCTACGGCGACATCATACTTGCGGCAGAGCGTCTTCCAGATTTCAAAGTGCCGCTTGTAAGCGGTGAGATACTTTTGCAGAATGCCGCGCTCAATGCGATGGGGGTGCTTGAGTCGACTCTCGGCTTCGACAAACTCGTAGTTTCCCTCCCACTCTGGATTGGATTCAGCTTTCACAAAAGGAGCCAGGATCAGCCCGCGACCTTTGTTCCGGGTAAGGGCTCGCAGACTGGTGTCGGGGCTTTCTGTGAAAAGGAGATCACTCACCAGTACCCGCAAAGATTGAGCACGGAATGGAATGGGCCGGAGATCAGGAGACGCAGCGGCTGTTGTTTCCGGCAGGATATCAAGTCGCCGTGACCAGGCATGTCCATGGACGGCATCGTCGCTGAGCCTTTCGAAATGTTCCCCGCGCACGATGTTGCTAGTGACAGATGCACCGCTCCGCAGAGCCGAGTAGAATACAAAATAGAAGAGTTCGAGGGCCCGGTTCATCTTTTCCTCCTGAAACCACATCGAGTCCGATACATCGAAAACGAGATCGATCATGGGGCGGACTTCCTCACGATACAGCTTCATGGTGTAGCTACCGGTCCGCGCGTAGGCTTGCCAGTTGATATGACGGGGATCATCACCCGGCATGTAGGAACGGTGGTCCTGAAAGTCGAGTGAAGAACCCACTCCGCTGCCCATGAAGTCACCCGTCTGTCCCCGCCACACGCGATTGGCGAGAGGGAGCTGAAAGACGTCCGCATAGGCGCGTGCCTTGGCAGCGATAGCAGCGAGATTTTCGTGGGTGATGGAAAGCATTGGAGGAAGAAGGTGTCGGGTGTCAGGAATCGGGATTCAGGGCAGGGGTTGATTAGGGGGGAGAGATTCAGGTTTGGGATTGATCCGGAAGCGGAATGAGAAAGTTCATAGGACCGACCCTGAATCCCGATTCCTGAATCCTTCCATATCACTCCGCTCCTTTCGGAATGACCTGGCGCTCGGACTGTTCGACAATGTCGTCACTGGTTCCGTCCTGTATGGCTTTGAATGTCTGTCGCATTCGTTTGAAAATCGGTGCGGCACGTACCATTGGAACGAGCAGACTGAAGAAAAGAAACACCAGTGAAGCGATGAAGAAGTAGATGTCTTCATTGTCACCCACAGTCACTGCTAACATGTTCACAAAGGGAACCGGGATACACATATAAAGCAGGGGATCAAGCGAATGACCAAAGGTGGCTGAAGCCACCACTGCGACAAACCATCCGATCGCGAGAACGCAGACTTGGATCAGAACGTAGAGACCGAAATAGAACTGCGAATAAGTCACCGGGAAGAAGAACAAATGGATCAGAAGTAGCGGGAAGGTGATGGCGGCGATGGCGCTGGTGAATACGATCCATCCCTGAAATTCCTGAAAATCGGAAGCATCAAGGTGCATATACAGCCCTGCCACATAGACGATGCAGCAGATCGCAAAGAATCCGATGCCGGTGTGCCAGCCGGGCGTCAGGAAATTGGCGCACAGCTTTGTGATTCCGTTTTTTGAAAAGGGGCGTAGCACGCCGGGAAGTACTGCCGGGCTTTCCGTCAATGAATCGACCCCGACGAGTAATGCAACGATGGCGGTGATCACAAAGCAGAACGCTTTCTCCACGCCAAACCAGGGCAGGCAGAGTATGATCACAATAAACAGCAGTGATATGAGCCGCTTGCGCGATGAGTGATTGGCTGACTCGGGAGCAATTCGACTGGCTCCCAGGTCCAGCAGGTAATAGGTCGCATATGCCGCAGCCAGGATGCCTCCGACTATTTCCCACACATAGCTCTTGGGAGCGCTTCCCATCCCCATCGAGCTGGCCATGCGGAAAGTGAAACCTCCCCCAATGATGGACATAGCTCCAATACCGCCTCCGATTAAAAGGGCGACACGCAGGATGACGGATTTGAAAGAAGAGAATCCAACCGTCATAGCGGTCAACAGCATCGATCCTATCATGATGTAGAAAATCATGAGCAAATCATCGAAGAGGTTCACTCCGCCCTGGAAGTAACGCATCACCACGTAGGGAAGAATTCCAGTGAGCAGCAATAAACTCTGGGCAACAATTGCCGCCCATTTTCCAAACGTAATTCGCCAGGACCCCAGTTGAGTGAGCTGGATCAGATCCATTGTATTCAGGCTGAATTCCCCGGACAGAGCACCAAACCCGCGAATGGGCTGCACTACGAGGAGCGCCGTTGTCACAAAGAACCAGAAGAAGCCTGAAGTGTCATCACTGCTCCCGCCCAGTCCGATCAGCATGCAGAGAATCATAAACGCCTGCAACAATATGAAAGCGACGGTGAAGAGGTTCGTGCGCATACCCTGCCGCAGCTCTTTCACAAGCATCGGGGAGAGTTTGTCCGAAAAGTCTACCAATCCTGCGGCGGGCGACTTTTCGGGAGGTGTGTCGGTTGCGGCTTCAGACATATGATTTCAAATCAATAAGGTTGCTTGCAGAGTCAGCTTCATTTCACAGTTGTGCCTCCAGCCGCTTCGATTTCTCCCAGGATCTCAATAAACGCATCTTCCAGTTTCCGTTCTTCCCGATGAAACTCGGTCACTGCCAGGCCGTCATTGATCATCCGTTTCAATACGGTGGCAACGATGTCGGCTTCAATCGAATCGATCTCGATCCGGCCGCCCTGTTTGGTGCTTTCTTTGAACGTCACGTTGGGAGCCATGGAGGCCCATTCTTCCAGCTTATCGATGTCTTTCGCCAGGTGCACATTCACAATCGTGATCCCTCCTGCTGCATGCTTCAGACTCTCGGCCGTGCCGTGTTTGATGATCCGGCCGTTGTTGATGAAGAGGAGGGAATCACACATTTCACCCAGCTCGGACAGGATGTGGGAACTGATAAAGACTGTCTTACCTTCATCAGCCAGAATGCGGATGAGGTGTTTGAGCTCGACCCGCGCTTTCGGATCCAGGCCGGCGGCCGGTTCGTCGAGAATGAGAACATCCGGATCATGAATGAGCGCGCGGCCCAGACAAAGTCGCTGCCCCATTCCTTTGGAAAGTTTGTTGATGAGGCGATCGGACAATGTCGTCAGATCGGTGAACTCCATGACATCCTCAACGCGCTCGGCGCGTTCCTGGCCACTGTACCCCAGCGCCCGGGCGAAGAAATCGAGATACTCGATCACCGTCATGTTGCTGTAGGTACCGAAGTGGTCCGGCATCCATCCGATCTTCGAGCGCACCTTCGCAGGGTATTGCACCACGTCGATTCCGCTGACTTTAACGATGCCCCGGTTGGGATAATCGAGTGTCGAGATGATCCGCATCGTAGTGGTTTTACCTGCGCCGTTTGCCCCGACGAAGCCCACGACCTGACCGGGCTCTACGGAAAAAGAGACTCCGTCGACTGCTTTCAATGAGCCGAAAGATCGAAACAAATTCCGAACTTCAATCGCAGGTGGACGACCGTTAGTTACGGTCGCCGGAGGTTGAGTGCCGGAGTCAGGGGCGGGTGCTGTGCCAGTTTCTTCGCTCATCGTTCCTAAGTAATTTATTCGCTACCGGTTTCGGGTGTGGGTTCAGCAACCGGAGCCGCCGCGCTGCCTTCCGGCAGAACCGCACCGCTTGCCACGACCCGGTCACCTTTCCATCGAATGGAACTCAGCGTCTCGACACGGGCGGCACGCTGGTCTTCAGTCACAGCAAAAAAATGGCCGGTCCGTTCACGCTGAGCCCGAATGGCCTTGCGGTTGTTTGAGCTGAAGTCCTTGGTCTGCTCATCCCACCAGGAGTTGAATTCGGTTAATTCGGCGACTTGCAGTGGAATCTCTTTGCCGGGGGGAATTTGTTTCGAGGTGGATTTCCAGACCTTACCATCCTGACCGCGATAGAAAAATTCCCCCACTTCAAACTCCAGGCTGGAGAAAAGTTTGGGCGGCTCCGTTCCGTTGGCCGGAGCACGCAGTTCGATCCGCGACCGGGTTGGCAGGACTGAGCGGATTGCCTGGCCCTGTTCACTTCGACTTTGAAACCAGGAACCTGCGTAGACATTGCCGTTCTTTGAAAAGGCTCCCCGTGCCTGATTTCCGGTATCGGTGAGACGGTTCCATTCCGAGGGACGCAATCGCACGGGCGTTACAAATGCTGCGTCATCGACTTCAAAGCCTGCTCCGAGAAGAACGCCGGTCCGGCTGAGCTGTTCCTGCACCAGATATATATTTCGCTCATCAGATCCGGGCTGAATATTGGCAAACGTCAATCGCTGCCCGCTCCCGCCGATCCCATCCTTAAGCATGATGAGCGCGAAAATCAGCAAGCTGGCAATCAGTGAGATGATCGGCGTGGTGATGAATAACTTCTGTCGCTGCCCCGGCTTGGCGAAGACAAACAGATTTACCGGTCCGACGATGATGGCAAAAGCGATCAGGAGAATAAAGACGAGAGAAGGGTTGAAACTGCGTACGCCGAAACTGCGCTGCAAACCCCAATCATTATCATAGTCCTCCGCATAGTTCTCGGAGCCGTTCCGGTAATTCTTGTAGCGATTTACGACGGATGAGGCCTGCAACTCTCTGCCGTCCCAGGACTGAACCGAAACCTCGCCGAGGCTGAATTGATGGACACCGTTCTTGATTAAATCAGCATCCGGGAATCCATAATCAACCGGGCTGGTTCCTTGCTCTTTAGCATAAATATCGAGCCTTCCTCCCTGACGGACCCACTCACGGATTGCCTTGCGCGGTCCAGCCGGTACTGCATTCCATTCCTCGGCATCGATCAATAGCAGGTCCAACCCGGAATATGCCCGCCAATCAGTAGACGGGAGCATCTCAGGCTCATACTTTCCGCCGAACACATCGGTTCCATGCCCGGAACGATTCGCCTGATCATTCAATTGGGAAAGACTGCGCAGCGCCAGCTTCTTACTGATCGCAATACCGGGCCATTGTGTATGGACCTGATTGGAATCATTCGTGCTCGCAGAGGAAAGGCCACGGGACGAGATTGAAATCACTAAATTCCGGTAGTTCGAGTTCTCGATCGCGGTCGGGACGGGCACCAGGATTTCATGAACCGCTTCGCTATTGGCCCGGGCAGAGCGAGTGAACGATGAGCTGTAGCCAAACGAGTTGTAGTAGCCGCCGCCGTAGTTGAACGCGATGTTCCAGTTCCGGTCTTCTTTGGTCCCGTTTCGAATGGTGACCCGGACCGGCATGTATCCGTGAGAAAATGCGTGCTCAAAAATGCTCTCGACCTTGATAGACGTCGTCCGCAGATTCTTATGGGTGTGATTGATGAGCGTTTTCTGCGCATTCGCCGTCATCGTCAAGACAGCGGATAAAAGCAGGAAACAGAGGAAGCGGCTTAAAGTCATTGTTCTCGGGGAATCAGGCTGAAGCGGTTTCCTTCAGCGTATTAGGCACATCAAGGGCCTGGGTGGGCACCTCAGCGAGTAGCTCTTCAACGACTTGACGGTTCGTCTTCCCATCGATTCGTGCGTTGTACTCCAAAATAATCCGGTGTTGCAGGACAGGGATCGCCACGTATTTCACATCTTCAAAACTGGCATTGATTCGGCCTTCAATCAGGGCCCGGGCCTTTGCTGCAGAGGCCAAACTGAGCGCTGCCCGCGGGCTGGCACCGAATTTGATGCCTGCAGCCGTTTTCGACTGTCCTGTGTGCGTGCCATCGACAAGACGGGCGATGTAGTTGGCCACCACATCCGGCAGATAGATCTCGCGCACCACATTCATCATGCTTTCCAGCGTCTCCGCAGTCATCACCTCTTTCACCACAGGCTCAACGCCCAATTCCCGGCCCGAAACGATCTGTTGCAGAGTTTCCGCACTGTTCCGGCTCACCTCCAGCTTGAACAGGAAGCGGTCCAGCTGAGCTTCGGGGAGGGGGTAAGTTCCCTCAAGCTCAATCGGGTTCTGAGTGGCCAGTACGTAGAATGGCTTTGGCAGCGGGTGGGATTCACCGAGAACCGTGACCCGGTTTTCCTGCATCGCTTCCAGCAGTGCCGACTGCGTTTTTGGCGAAGCCCGGTTGATCTCATCCGCCAGGACCAGATTGGCAAAAAGCGGCCCTTCCTGAAAAACAAATTCGCGGCCCTTTTCCGTTTCCTGCAGCACCGGGTTTCCCGTGATGTCACCGGGCAGCAAATCGGGGGTAAACTGAATCCGCTTGTTCTCCAGTTTAAGAGTTTTGGAAAGACCTTTGACCAGTTCCGTCTTTCCGAGTCCCGGAAGCCCTTCCAGCAACATGTGCCCTCGTGCCAGCAATCCCGTTACCACCAGATCGATCAAAGTTTCCTTTCCAAACAGCACCTGATTCAGGGCATCCTTCAGCGTTTTTACATCGGCGGCGTGTTTTTCGATATCGGTTTCTGAAACGGGCATGGCGTATTGAAGATAGGTTAGGGTGATTTTGAAAGCATAAACCTCAGGATTTTTGTAATCGACTTTCTGTGTGAAATACGGGAACTCCGCCTTGATTTTTTCATAAATTGGACTACAGAGTTGCCCCTTCGCCCAAAATTGGGTGGAAATCGTAAATTTACCTCACAGGAAATGGTTAAAATCAGACTTAGAAGAGAAGGCACTAAAGGACGTCCATACTATCGTGTGGTCGTTGCAGATCAACGTGCCCGGCGTGATGGCCGATTCATCGAGATCGTAGGCAACTACGACCCACTCAAGGACGAAAAGGACCAGTTCAATGTTGATCTTGAAGCAGTCGATAAGTGGGTTGGAAATGGTGCTCAAATGTCTGACACCGTTAAGAGTCTTGTGAAAAGAGCCCGTGCAGCATCTGCTGCGTAAGCTTTTCACACACGATTTCCAAAATTTGAATTAGCGACGGTCTCGAAAGAGATCGTCGTTTTTGTGTACTCCGGGTAAATTTGTAGCTGGCCCTCATTCATGATGCGTAACATGAGCTGAAAGGTTCCCGTGCGTTCAGGGAAAGGGACCTGCAATAACACAAGGCAACAGGGTTTGATCGGTACGACGACCCTGTTTGATCGTAAATCCGCCTTATTCAGCGATCTGGATCGCCAATGTTGGTGCGGGGAGGACTGGATGACGGCGGCTGGCGATCCCGTGGACGAGCCCTCCTCCTCCGGATTCGACGGTGTCGCGCACAATCGCCAGCGTAACGATGCCGTCGCTGTCTTTCTTTAAAAAGTCTGCCAACGACTCGCCGCTGATTCCGAACTGCCCTCGCTGAATCCCTTGTTCGATGGTGAATTTCCCGAGTTTCTGCACCTTCTTCGATTGCAGCTTATTCCCTGAGTCGAGCTTGTTGGCCGGGGCGTTTTCCCAGGTCATCGAACGATAATTCCAGTTATCCAGCGTGGAATCCGTAATTCCATAAACCGAAAATGTGGCATCAGAGACACTCGAGGCCAATCCCCAGCCCGTCGGGGTGAAATTCAGGATCAATTCTGCGTCAGCGATTTTTCCGGCAGGAATGGCCTTTAGATCAAACCCCACGTATGCCTTGCGATGAGGGCCGCGGCTGTCGCTGCTGTTCTTCAAGAGCAAGAGCACATCGGATGTGTGATCGCTGATCTTGACCGAATAGGCGTAGGAATCCCGAGCGGCAGGAAGCATCTTCCAGTCAGCTCCACGCTGCGCCCGACGGTCGGCGATGGCCCAGTCTCCCTCGTCGGGGCCGGCTGCCGCATCACTGATCTGATTCCCGGCGACAAAATTATGCTCCCCGGTTTCCAGTTTTACGATTTTCCCGGTGTCGGGGTGCTCAACCTCCACCAGACCTTCAAAGACCTGAGTTTTGGTTGCTCCCGTCGAATCATCGACGTTCACGGCGAATCGTGTGCCGTAGTCGACCACGTTCGCCGAGGGCGTCTTGATCTGAAAGCCTATCGCTGACTCAGGTATGTCAGCCACTGCCGTGCCATTGGTGAGGACACAGTTCATGCGATCCACGAGCTGAACTTCAGCCGGTGCTTCGAGGATGACCTCTGCTCCTGAATCAAACTTCAGGGTGGCAATTCCCTCGGCCAAACGAAGTTTACCCGCCGTCAGTCGTGATCCTTTTGCCGTCGGCAAATCGCCGCTTTCCCAGCGTGCCGCGCTCGATTTCTCCATCGTGGCAAAAGCCGGCCCCACTTCTTTTGCCGGGGCAGGGGATCTGAATGCGAAGAATCCCACCGCGGAAATCGCAACCGCCGCGGCCGCTGCCCAAATGATAGTGGTGGACGTACGCCCCCAGTTCCCTGCAATTGTTTCGCCTGCGAATTCGATGATGTCGTTGTCATCGGTATCGGAAACCTGGTCCCAATGCAGTGCGGCATGGTCGTGCATCAAGTCCGCAAAAATCCGGCGAGCATCGGCACTTTCGCTGATGAGCTGCTCCAGCTTCTGCTGTTGGTCATCATCGAGCCTTTTCTCGATATAGGCGTTGGCCAGATCGATCAGTGTTTGTTGTTCGGTTTCGTTCATGATGGCTCTTTCAGTTCACGTTCCACACATTCAAAAAGTGATTGCCGCAGTCGGCTCAACAGCCGGTAGACCGCTCCTTCGGTTCGATCGACGCGATGCGCGATGGTTTCGATCGACGATTCCTCCCGGTAGCGCATTTTCACGACTTTCTGATGCTCGTCGTTCAGTTTCAAAAGGCAGCTTTGCAGAGCTTTCTCCCGTTTTTGCCAGCGTCGTTCCCGGATAGCGGTTTCTGATTCTTCGTTCAGTAGCTGAAGGGTTTCCTCGTTCAAAAAACCGGTCGGATTTCGTTTCGAGCGTCTCCGATGGGCTAAAACCTGATGGAACAAAACCTTTCGTGCCCAGGCGGGGAAATTGGTGCCAAGTTCGAATTTATCGAAGTTCCGCCACATGATGATTTTGCCTTCCTGAAGGATATCCTGCGCATCCTGAGGGCAGGCGATCAGTCCCGTGACATACATTCCCAGCTTCCGCTCGTTTTCAGAAAGGAGCCGTAGAAACGCTTCAGTTCGGTCTTCGGATGGATTGTCCATGCATTAGAATAAGGCCGGGATGGTTAATTTTGGACAGAAAATTGCGGGCTATTGTCGAAGGGCTGAAAGAACATGACGGAGGTAATCACTGGTCTGTGTGTGTCTCATCCGGGTAGTGAGGAGGGGCCGATTGGGTGATTCGCTGTTGTTCTCAGAAAGGAGGGCGATTCAAGGTGTCGATGATGGATGTTGTCGTTTGGGTGCGGTTCAAACTGACGTCGGGGAGGTCATAATTCTGTGGGGAACGGGCAAACTGACGTCGGGGAGGTCATAATTCTGTGGGGAATGGGCAAACTGACGTCAGGGAGGTCGTAATTCTGTGGGGAACGGGCAAACTGACGTCGGGGAGGCCGTAATTCTGTGGGGAACGGGCAAACTGACAGGGGGTATGTAGGTCTCTGTTGCATGAAAATGCAGACGGGGCTAAGGCTTTTGCTATGAATCGATTACTGCTCTCGCTACTCCTTATCGCTGTTCCGGGCTCAACGCTGTTTGGTCAGGATAAGCCAGTTACCGGACCGTTGGGAGAGAAAGGAGAGCTGCTTTTCGCTGATGACTTTGAGCGGGATGACATCGGGGAATGGAAGGTGATTATCCCGGGATTCAAGGTGACGGACGGAGTTCTGGTGGGCACTCAGGATCGGGAAGATCATGGATCGGTCGGCCGGATCATGGTTCCGATGAAGGATGTGATTGTGTCTTTCCGGTTCAAGCTGGCGGGCTCGCCGAGGTTCAATGTGGTCTTCGATGATAAGAATCATAAAGAGTCTCACGCCGGACATATTGTAAGAGTCGCGGTTGCTCAGAAACAAATCCGACTGGGGGATGACAAAGAAGGTATCATGCGGAACGACATTTTTAAGATGCGCCGGAACACCGACACGAAAGCGGCCGCAGAGAAGTTGCTGGAGGGGAGGGGAGCCAATGTGAAAGCGGATCTGGAGTCCGATCGTTGGTATTCTATGACCATCGAGATCGTAGGTGACAAGATGCGGGTGAGTCTCGATGGCAAACCAATCGGGTTTCTCCAGTCCCCCGGGCTGGCTCATCCAACGAAGGAGAGCGTCCATTTCACCGTGAGTGGTAAGGCTGCGCACTTTGATGATGTGAAGATTTGGGCGGCGAAGCCAAATCAATGAATCAGGCCGCGTGAGCCCTCGGCTATCCAGAGAAAGAAAGTCGCGCCGACGGCTAATGAGGCGACGACCGTGAAGAGAGCTGTCTTCAATGAGGGGCGGAACCGGTAAGCACAGATCCCACAAACTGCGATGGCGGGCGTTGCGAAGGTGTAGAGTAGGACGAAGCAGTGCCAGAGATTCGGGAGATAGAAGTTTTGAAAGAAGACGACGGAAAGAAGGATCCAGAAGCCACCCGTCAACAGGGCAATTGCTGCGAGAATCGAGATGACAATTCCAGTAACGGTCTTTTTTGCACCTTCCATATGTAATCGCAGGATACGGCTGCTGGCGCGCGACCTTTCAATTTTCAGACACAACTGCTCTGTCTGTCAGTTTTGAAAAACCGAAAAATCGATCCAACAGGGTTCGATCGGCAAACAGACACTGTCTGATCGTTGTTGCGTGTGATTGAATGCGCCGATTTTCAAATGATCCTCCGGCAGGCAATTGCGAACTGGGAAAATCGTGTTTCAATTCCGTCATCAATACTGACGTCACAACTCCACCGTTTCAGGTCCTTCTTTACTACCAATATGTAAAGATTGAGGACACCGAATCGTATCTGAAGGATCACCGTGCTTTGTGTGAGCGCCTGGAATTGCGGGGACGAATCCTGATCGGAACCGAAGGATTGAATGGTACGGTATCAGGGACTTATGAGAACACTCAGGCTTATATGGATGCTCTACACGGGGATCCCTATACTTCGGAAATGCCTTTCAAGATCGATCCAGCTGAGGGACATGTCTTTCCGAAGCTATCAGTGAAGGTTCGCGAGGAGATCGTCCGGCTCGGGCTGCCTGATGAAGCGGACATTGACCCGAATGAAGTGACAGGGACCCATCTCTCTCCGCAGGAGTTTTATGAGGCGATGCAGGAGGAAAATACGGTGCTAATTGATGCCCGGAACGACTACGAAACCGATCTGGGACGATTTAAGGGAGCGATTTGTCCGGATCTGGGAAACTTCAGGGATTTCCCGGAATGGTTGGATGAAAACGCGGAGCTGCTGAAAGATAAGAAGATTCTGACCTACTGTACGGGCGGCATCCGCTGCGAAAAATTCTCGGGCTTTATCAAGCAGTCAGGTTATGACGAAGTTTATCAGCTCGATGGCGGGATCGTGAATTACGGGAAAGATCCTGCGACACAGGGACGGGATTTCGAAGGTCTCTGCTATGTATTCGATGAGCGGGTGGGGGTCGAAGTAAATCATACTGACACGCACACCATTGTTTCGAATTGTGTTCACTGTGGGGAAGCCAGCCCGAGGTATCGGAACTGTTCGTGGACTCCTTGCAATGCCCAGACATTCATTTGCGAAGCTTGCGAAGAATCGTTCGGGAAGTTTTGCGGTGAGGAGTGTCGTGAAAAGTTTTCGAATAAAGCAGCTGAAACGGCTGTTACCGATTGAAAAATTTTAGGATTTTCGTTAGAGTTGCGACCCCATGTCGCAATCTTTCAATTTCATTGTAAAAATACCCGATCAGGAGCCGATCCAGTACGTGCTCGATGCCCAGAAGATTACTATTGGGAGGCATCCTGATAACAAGATCCAGATTCTGGTGGCGGAAGTGTCCGGGGCTCATGCCGAACTGATTCGGACAGACAAAGGATATTCGATCAATGAGTTGGGGTCATCAAACGGGACGAAAGTAAACGGGACACGAATCACGCCGAACGAGCCGTTTGAGCTGAACAGCGGGGATGATCTTCTGTTGGGGGAGACGATTCAGGTAGAATTTGTCGCGGAGGGAGAACCTGAGATAGTTGTGGCAGAAGCTCCGGCTGCTCCGGGAACTTCTCCGACGGGCCCCGCTTTGAAGAAGCCTGCCTTGAAACTTGCGAAGAAGAAAATAGCGACACCGCTGGCTAAGCCGGCGGAAACGGAAGCGCCTGTGGCCGCGGCAGGAACTGAGGTAGACGCAGGATCTCCAACGGTCGTTTTGAAAAAGCCGGGAGTTGCGGCTCCTTCTCCTTCTGTGGGGGCAAAGACGGTTGGGCTTGTTGCGGGGGGAGGACTTCCCAAGAAAAAGTTGGCGATGCCAGCCAGGAAAGTGGGGCTTCGGCCTCCGCCTGTGCAGAATCTGCGGCCGCCTGCGCCGACCCCGGTCGCAATTCCAGTAGAAGAGGAACCACCTGCTCCCGATCCGGAGCCGGAACCCGAGCCTGAAGTTGTGGTGCCGACTCCCCGTAAGCTACAGCCACCACCGAAGCCGGCACCAGAGCCCGAGCCGGCACCAGAGCCCGAGCCGGTAGCTGAGCAACCGGCCGCACCGGAATCACCCGTTGAAGAAGCAGCGGAAAAGCCGAAGCCTGCTCTGAAGCTGGCTAAAAAGAAATTTGCTTCGGTGAAGATTCTCGAACCCAGAACGGCGAAATCTGAGCCGGAACCTGAGCCTGTCGCTGTTGAGCCTGAACCTGTCGCCGTTGAGCCTGAGCCGGAACCCGAACCAGTGGCTGCGGCCTCTGAGCCAGCCGCTCTCCAGAAACCGAAATTGCCAGTGAAGTTAGCGAAGAAGAAACTCGCAGCTCCTGTTTCCAAAGCCGAACCCGCACCTGAACCCAAGCCGGAATCGGAACCGGGCCCGGAGGCCGCGGACAAAGGTGAAGAAGAGCCGAAATCCGAAGCGAAACCGGAGGCGGAGAAACCTGCACTTCAGAAGCCAAAGCTCCCTGTAAAGCTGGCGAAGAAAAAGCTCGCAGCGCCGGGAGCTCCAAAATCCGATCCGACTCCTGAACCGGAGCCTGTTGCTGAGCCGGCAGCGCCTGCTGCCCGTGAGCTTGATCAGAATTCAAAGGGAGTGACCCTGATTCGCAAGGCAGAGCCTCTGGCGGATCCGGATGCGACACCTGTCCTGAGAAAGAGCGACAGCACCGATGATGCGCCGCCGTCGCTCGCCGTGCGTGACGAGCCGGGTGAAATCACCCTGAAGAAGGCGGACCCAAAATCAAATGACGATCCACCGAAGTTGGTGGTCCCCAAAAAGCAGGATTAATTTCCCCGGTCAAAGTGCCACTTCGACCATGGGCCGGACTGGCACGCCTTTGCCGGCGAGGTAAGTCTTGCACTCGCCCACTGTGTATTCGCCGAAGTGAAAGATACTCGCTGCGAGTACGGCATCGGCTTTGCCACGATCCAGAACATCGACCATGTGATCGAGCGTTCCCGCACCACCGCTGGCAATCACCGGAATGGGCACTGCGGAACTGATCGCGGCGGTCAGTTCGATGTCGTAGCCGGCTTTGGTGCCGTCGGCATCCATACTGGTGAGCAGGATTTCGCCTGCGCCCCGCTCTGCCACTTCGCGGCCCCATTCGATCGCATCAATGCCTGTAGGAGTGCGACCTCCATGGGTGAAAACTTCGAAGCCATCCCCTGAGGCTTTCCGCTTGGCATCGATTGCAACAACAATGCACTGCGCCCCGAAGGCTTTGGCTCCTTCTGATACGACATCCGGGTTCGCGACGGCTGCGGTGTTGATTCCGACTTTATCTGCCCCGGCCATTAACATCGTGCGCATGTCTTCAACGGTGCGAATCCCGCCGCCCACGGTGACTGGCATGAAGCAACGTTCGGTCGTCTTTCGCACCACATCGACCATGGTGTTCCGTCCGTCGGAGGAAGCGGTGATGTCCAGAAAGACCAGCTCGTCGGCACCTTGTTCGTTGTATTTCACGGCGCACTCGACAGGATCTCCCGCATCGCGGAGATCGACAAAGTTGGTGCCTTTTACGACTCGGCCGTCGGTGACGTCGAGGCAGGGAATGATGCGTTTGGTCAACATAAGGTCGGGAATCTAGGCAGGATTGTCAGGAATTACACCGAATAGTTATCGTGAATCTCAAGGGAAAGCTGCTGATCGGGGCATCACGTATGACAGAGCTTTCCACTTCCAATTTCCATAATTTCCGCCTAACTTTAGGTTCTACACACACTTACTTCACGTTCTGTCCCGCACTTTAACAGAACAACGAAACACACACATGTATTCAAACCTGCTGCCGCAACGCACTGCTGTTGCCGCGACCGCCGTATTTTTTTTCGGGCTCGTGGCATTCTCTCCCGCTGGAATTTCTCAGGAAAAGAAAAAGCCGGAGCCTGATCCTAAAGACAAGAAGGCTGAGAAGTCTGAGGAGAAAAAGCCGGAGACGCCTCCTCTCTACACGGTGAAAGAAGCGCCTTTTGAGATCAAGGTAGAGCTGGAAGGTATCTTTGAAGCCAGGAAAGCCAGTGAAATAACCGTCGAGCCCAAAGCATGGTCGGATCTCACTCTGATCGAAGCCTTGCCGCACGGAACGGAAGTGAAGAAGGGCGATGTGATTGCGCGTTTTGATACAGAGAAACTGAAGAAGGAGATAGAGGACCTCGAAGTGAACGCTCCCCTTGCAGAGCATTCGTTGATCACTGCGGAAGCAGAACTCGACACGCTTGAGAAGATGACGCCACTTGAGCTGGAAAGCTCACGTCGCGGCAAAATGCACGCAGAGGAGAACCTTGCTTATTTCGAGGATGTGACACTGCCGATGCAGAAGAAAGATGCCACGGAAGGTATGAAGCGGTATGTGCAGAACCTGGCCTACGCACAGGAGGAATTGAATCAGCTCAAGAAAATGTATGAAGCTGATGATATGACTGAGGAAACTGAGGAGATCATTCTTCAGCGGGCGCAGAACCAGGTCGATGCGGCAACCTGGAGCCTCGAGCAGGCCAAGGCGCGGACGGACCGGGTGTTGAATACTTCAATCCCCCGCGACCATGAAGCGAAGAAGCATGAACTGGAAAAGACGCAGGTGAACTGGCGGGCGAGTGAGAAAACTATGCGGGATGCGCTTGAGAAAAAGCGACTCGACGTTGCCAAGGCGCGACGGGATCATGAGAAGGCTGCTGAGAAGTTGGCTGAGATGCGTGAGGATTTGAAGAGCCTGACTGTGAATGCACCGCACGACGGAATCGTTTATTATGGTGCAGCGCTTCGTGGAAAATGGATCACGGGTGCCGTTATTGAGAAGAAACTGGTACCGGGGGGGAAGGTCATGCCAAAGGAAGTTATCCTGACGTTGGTTGATCCGGCCAAGCAGCAGATTCGCGCAAGCGTTCCCGAAGCGAAGCTGAAAAATCTGGAGCCCGGGATCGAAGGGATGGCTCATCCAGCCTGGGATGCAGATGCGAAAGCAAAGACGAAGCTCGAGTCACTCGCCTATGTGCCGTTTGCTGATAAGACATTCGATTCTGTTTTCTCAACGCCACTGTCAGGAAAAGATCAGATTTACCCAGGCATGGGAGCAAAGATTGCGCTTGAAGTTTATAAGAACGAGAAAGCTCTCGCTGTGCCAAAGAGCGCAGTGAAAAAGGAAGGCAACGGCCATGTGGTGATCTTGAAGGACGGGAAGAAACGAAAGGTGAAAGTCGGGAAGTCGAGCGGGACTCAGACAGAGATCCTCGAGGGCCTCAAGGTCGGTGACGAAGTCAAAACCAAGTGAATGACATCGTGAAACATTCACTCACAGCGTTGGCGATCTTCTCGATCGCGGTCAGCGTGTCAGCTGATGATTACACGGCTGATAATCGGCCTGTTGAACCGCAGGAAATTGTCACCGGGATTGATCGCGGGATTGAATTTCTGCTCGCAGACCAGAACAAAGACGGAAGCTGGGGATCACCGCGGCAGACAAAAGGGCTGAACATCTATGCTCCGGCTCCGGGGGCGCACGGAGCTTTCCGCACTGCGGTCACAGCGATGTGTGTCTCGGCGATCTATGAATCAGGTCGCGCTGAAACCAATGATAAAGCGCTGGAAGCGTTGGTGCGCGGTGAGGCGTATCTGATTGATGAATTGCCGAAAGTGCGGCGGGCTTCTGCGGATGCCATCTACAATGTGTGGGCTCATGGCTATGGGATTCAAGCGCTGGTGCGAATGCATCAACGTGCCGAAGCCAGCGGATACGATGAGCGTTGCGCAAAGATTCGGGAGTTGATCAACGGACAGGTTGATCGCTTGCAACGCTATGAATCCGTCGACGGAGGTTGGGGATACTATGACTTTCGTGTCGGCTCAAAACGCCCGGCTTCCAGCTCGATCAGTTTCACCACAGCGACAATGTTGGTGGCATTCAAAGAAGCGGAATCAATCGAGGGAATCGATGTGCCGGATGATCTCGTTAAACGGGCGATCGATTCGATCCAGCGCCAGCGGAAATCCGACAACACCTATGCTTACGGTGAGTATTTGAAGATGGCACCCATGCGGGGAATCAACCGGGCAGGCGGAAGTCTCGGACGGAGCCAGGCCTGTAATATTGCGTTGCGGATGTGGGGAGATGAATCAATCACAGACGACGTCCTTGATGAATGGCTCGTTCGTCTGGGAAACCGGAACGGATGGCTGGGGATTGGACGGAAGCGTCCTGTTCCTCACGAAGCCTGGTTTCAGGTGGCCGGGTATTTCTATTACTACGGGCACTACTATGCTGCGCTGTGCCTCGAAGACCTACCGGAAGGAAAAGCGGCAGTTCACAAAAACATGCTCGCCGGGATCATTCTTGATCTTCAGGAAAAGGACGGCAGCTGGTGGGACTTTCCGTTCTACAGTTATCACCAGCCATACGGAACGGCCTTTGCGGTGATGACCCTGGTCCGGTGTCAGTCCGGGGAAGATCCCGAACGTTTGTCTGCGGAATAGATCGCGGCGTGCATCAAAAAAGGCGTCCTGTTGCGGACGCCTTTTCGTTCTAAGTTATTCTGTGCATTGAAAGCTCAGCCCTTATCGGCATCTTCCTCCCAATCCTTGCGCAGGCTTGAGGGATACTTCAACTCGCGAACGAAAGTTCCGTCCTGAGTTTTGACTCGCACAATGATTCCTTCCATCTGGTCGATCCGCGAACCGCGGAACGTTCGGGCGGGAGTGGTTCATGTCCCGCCTGTGCATTGACTGAGTGGTAATCGTTTGATCGTTGTCATAGCGACCAGCTCAGTCTCAAATTTCGTTTCCTCACGGGGAGCGATCTCAGTGATCTCCGTTGTGCCGGTTTTCACCTGATCCGTCTTCTCCTTGTCCTTCAGTGGATTCTTGTAAGCAGAATAAAAGATCTGATATTCTGCAACCAATCCGGCAAAGTCAGACTGGCCGTTGTTTCGAACCGCAAGTTCGAATCCGTTCTGCAAATTCTTGGTCTGATAACCATTCGTCGGATTCTTCTTCTCACTAACGACTTTCTCGACATCTTTGAACTCAACCCATAAGTTGCGCCCGGCTTCGATGGCAAGGGCGGCTTTTTCGATATAAGTCTGGTCTTCCGAAGAAAATGCAGAGGCCGGTGCGGTGATTGTGCGGCGGTCTTTCAAGCCGAGTGTCACTGTTTTAGTTTCGGCGTTGTAGCCTTTCACTTCAGCCCAGACGGTTTTTCCTCCCTTGGCGCTGGTGAATTCGTGCCAGTCTGCGAAGGACGCCGGAGCGAAGAGTATTGCCGAAAGGGCGATGAGTAGGATTGGTAACTTGTTCATAATGAATACTCTTTTTTGCTCTTTATCAGTAAACAGAGTGTTCCGGTGCCCGTCAAGGTTGTAAATGAGTCATAATATTCGCCGTTTTCCTGAAGGTTTGGGAAATACTTAAGATTTAGAAATTAAAGTTTTAAGTTTGAAAAACAGAGTGTTTTTTGAGCGTTACTATTTCAATGAGTAACTCTGTGAATTTTCAAGAACTGACGGTGGCCGTGCTGGCCGGTGGCCCCGGATCGGAGCGTGATGTATCTTTGGCGTCGGCAAAGGGAGTTGTCGGTGCGCTGGAGGGCAAAGTCGGCAAGGTCGTATTGGTCGATGTCAAAGACGCCGGATTCGAACTGCCGGCAGATACCGATGTCGCATTCAATGTCATTCACGGGACTTTTGGCGAAGACGGCACGCTCCAGGCCGAGTTGGAGCGGCGCGGCGTTAAATACACCGGTGCCCGTGAGGCGAGCTCGCGACTGGCGTTTGATAAAATCGACAGCAAGAAGCGCTTTGAAGAAAAAGGTGTCGCCACACCGAAGTGGGCCATGATCGAGGCCAAATCCACTCCCGAGGCGCCCATGATGCCTTGCGTCGCAAAGCCACCGCGTGAGGGGTCCAGCGTCGGAGTTCATCTTGTCAACACTCCCGAAGAATGGACCGCCGCGATCGAAGACGCCGGGAAATATTCTGATGACGTTCTGGTTGAGGATTTGATATCCGGCAAAGAGCTGACTGTGGGTGTCGTGGGTGGCGAAGCCCTTCCGATCATCCATATTCAGCCGCGATCAGGCTTCTACGATATTTCAAACAAGTATCCCTGGATGACAGGGGAGGGTGGCACTGATTATTTTTGTCCTGCCGATCTTCCTGCTGATGTGACTGCGGCTGTTCAGGCCGAAGCCCTCAAGGCGCACGATGCGCTGGGAGTCGAAGTCTACTCGCGGGTCGACCTCTTGCTTCGTGAATCCGATGGGGAGTTCTTTGTGTTGGAGGTAAACACCATTCCCGGGATGACCGAGAGCTCTCTGTTACCAAAAGCAGCACGGGAAGCAGGGATGGACTACGCCGCCTTGTGTTTGCGAATCATAGAAGATTCCCTGGCCTAGAACTGGAATGCCGGCACTTCAGAAAAACAAAACCGCTGCACACATCGTGCCGCTGGCTTTGTTTCTGGGCCTGCAGTTTCTGGTTCCAGCCATCAGGATTGAAAACCCTGATCTTCCGTGGTGGCGATCTTCCCCGGAGCATTGGATCTATCCGCTTCAGGCTGTCCTGTGTTTGGCCTTGCTGATCTTCTGGCGACGGCAATACCACTTTGGAAAACCGCGACTGATCGGATTTGCTATGGTCTTTGGGCTGATCGGAATCGCCATCTGGCTGGTGCCATCATGGCTGGGCTGGCAGGACCGATCCGGTGAGACGGGCGGGTTCGATCCAACAGTGTTCAATCAGCAAACGCACCCTGTTGTCTCGTGGAGCGTGCTGGCGATGCGGTTTCTAAGACTGGTTGTGGTCGTGCCTTTCGTCGAAGAAATCTTCTGGCGTGGATTTCTGATGCGTTGGTTGATCGAATCAAAAAAGCGTTGGGACGAGATCCCAATCGGAACCTTCGGGCATCTCTCTTTTTGGGGGACGACCGTGATGGTCGGACTGGCTCATGCCGGCCCTGACTTCCTCGTGGCCCTGATTTGGGGGGCATTGATCGGCTTCGTCACCCTGCGTGCAAAGAACCTTTGGGCCCCGGTTGTTGCGCATGCCGTGGCAAATCTCGCGCTGGGGATCTATATCATGAAGACAGGATCCTGGGGGCTGTGGTGAGTTGGAATCACAAGACCGCCCGAACAATTCCCGGAGCTATCCCGGTCAATACAGCGAGCAACGCCACCGCAACGATGACCGAAGCCGCAATCACAGCGATGGCCTCAAAAGCGACCAGTAGACGGATGGTCGATAAGTCCGCCCCCAGATTGCGAAGGTTGGAAAACTCCCGGGCGCGCAATTTGTTCGACAACAGAAAGACAAGGATCGATATCCCGAGCGTGGCAATGCCGACCGCGATCAATGCGGCGATGACAAAATTCCGGATCTGAAAAACGGTTGAAAATAACTCGTCTGTCACCACCGCCGGGTCAGCCAGCTGGACGGATTCAGTCGATGAATCCTGATAGCGCCCTTTCAGAATCGTTCCCGACTTCTGGTCTTTCGGGATCACAATGGCCGCCGTGATCGGGAAGTCGCCCGAGTCGCCATGGAAGTGAAACTCTTCCACATTCTCAGGCGTGATTTCATTGAACTGCACAACGGATGCATTCAGCACCGGGTTTCCGTTGGCATCGACACTGAGCACGGATTCCTTATCATTCGGATCCACCTCCTCGTGTCCATGCGCGAGGCCTTCGATAATCCAGGCCGTCTTAACATCGCAAAAGACCGCGCGATCATCGGCGTTTCCGGAGGGGGCAAGAACACCGGTAATACGCATCTTCAAAGGATAGACCCCCGCCAGATCAAACATCGCTTCCGGGCTGGAGATGATGGACTCGCCGGGACCAAGCCCGAGGCTTTCCGCAACCTCAGCGCCGAGCACACAATCGCCCAGCCGTGTCATGAAATTACCGGACTCCGCTTTCAACCCTCGAAACCGGAAGTAATCAATCGACGTACCCACAATACGATATCCGTCAGCAGAAAAGCGGGCATAGACCGGGATCGTTGACGCCAGATCCCGAACCTCCTGCGATTTCTTAATCGGGAAGGTTGCGATTTCCGGCTTGGAAAAATAGAGCCCGTTAAAAATCAGTTCGAGAGCACTGCCCTGTGCGCCGAGCATTAACGGAGTGATTCGCGCCCGGGATCTCAGGTGCGATTCCGCTTCTTTCACGAAAATGGAGATGCCGAAGGGAAGCACGATGGAAAGGGAAAGCGCCGCGACTAACAGTACCACTTTGCCCCGCTGTCGGCGGAGGTATCGGGTGCCGAGATGAATGACTCCTGCTGAATTCATCGGTTCTCCCCCAAATCTATGACCCGCTCGAAGTTCGAAAGCAGATCGTGTTCGTGTGTCACCATGACAAGCGTCGCTTCTGCTTTCTCAGCTTCCGTCTTTAACAGGTCGACCGCTCTCTGTTGGTTTTCAGGATCCAGGTTGCCGGTCGGTTCGTCAGCCAGAATGACTTTGGGATTTGTCACCAGAGCCCGGCAGATCGAAACGCGTTGGCGTTCGCCCTGGGACATTTCTGCGGGATAGCGATCGAGCAGAGGTGATATCCCTGCTGTCGCGGCGAGGGTTTCGCAGCGTTCTGTGGCTGCCTTGTCGAGAGCCAGCGATGTGCTCACGCGATAGGGCAGCAGAATATTTTCGCGTGCTGTGAGATAGTCCAGAAGCTCGAATTCCTGAAAGACGAGGCCGATGTTTTCAATGCGGAACCGTTGTCGTTGGGAAATCGACATTTCACGAACAGACAGGGTCTGTACGGAGATCGAACCCTGTTCGATCGGAAGGATCCCGGCGATGAGCCGCAGTAAAGTGGTCTTCCCACAGCCGCTGGGCCCGATCACGGCCACATGTTGGCGGGCGGAGATTTCCAAATCGTCGATCGCCAGCGCAAACGAGTCGCGCGGGTATTGAAATCGAACATTTTTGAGACGGATCATTCGGGACGAATTTAGACAGGAATCGGTGGTTTTACAGTGCTGATTCGAGTGGTTCAACAGTGACCGCAAATTTTCCGAAACCACTCCGAAGTTTCCCCTCACAATCGGGAGGCCTGTAGGGCCGAAATTTGAATAGCCATGGTTGTAGTCGAGCCGAAGCGAGACAAGGCCACGGTTTCATATCCACCCACGAGAGAGTCGCGTAGTGGCGACACCAACGTTGCAAATACTGTCGGCACACGAATAGGAAAAACCAGGGTGGTGTCGCCACTACGTGGCTCTGATTATCTTTGGGGAAATGATCCGCGGCCTTGTCTCGTTTGAAACTCGACTACAACCACGGCTATTCAAATGTCAGCCCTACGGGCCTCTTTCCGGAATTGCGGGGCGGCTCTGCGTTCTGATTGGTAGGAAATTCGATTGCATACATCGTTTCAGTTTCTTCTCAACGACACTGTCATTTTTCGAAGTCGATGATCACGATGACGAGTCAGCATAAAATAATGCATGGCCATGTATCGTCACTTTAGCGACCCCTGTGATGACATTTTGCCGACGTGTTGTCCGGGAAACGACCTTTGTAACGACGCGTAGACAATCGTCACCACAGTCCATCGTATTGTGAAATTACATGGCGACCCGTTGTCCTGACGACGGCTTTTGTAATGTCACATCCTCGATCATCGCCACGGGTGGTCGCTTTGTAAGATTTCATGGCGACCTGTTATCCTGCCGACGGCTTTTGTAATGTTACATCGTCCATCGTCACCACAGCGGGTCGCTTTGTAAGATTAGCTGGGGAGTCGCCTCTGTGGAGAAGTCTTCCGAAACGATGCATGATCCACCGGCGGCAAGATTTGTCCTGTTGTAAGTTTCCAACGTTACGTTCTGCCATTGCGAACGATGTCGAATTACTTTATCACCGGAAATGGGAGTGAGAGCCGACCGTTGAAAGCCACAGAACGAAGTTGTTTCTAATTTAGTGTCTTAAAAAGGCTTCAATCTTGATCCAACGATTCCATATGCTTTGGATCGGATGGCGCTAGCAGGACTGATCCACACTGCTCGCAATAATGTCCTCTGGCATCGCGATTGGGAGTCATGATGGTAAACCACTTTTCCTTTTGCCTGATTTGGAGGATGGAACTACCCGCTCCAAAGGCCAGGAGGTTATGGAGAGTACGATAGAGTGTTGCTTCAATTGATACCATTTCAGTTTCGCAATTCGGGCACTTGATCACTCTTTTAGACATCGATCTGTCAGTTGGAATTCTTCTGTGATTTCTGATCGATCCGCTCTTCGTTCACCAGTTTCAGGGCACTGAGTTTCCAGGCGTCCGCGATGGGATCGATTGTCAAAACCGCTTCGTACCGGTTGGTGCGCTCGTGGGTGTGACCCCAGTGGGTCACCGTTCCAGCCGTGATCCAATTGCAGTCAGCGATGAAACCTGATGCCTCTGTCTGCTCGGTTGGCTCGCACTTTCGAAGATCGACATTGTATACCCGGACACGGGCGCCGCCCTGATTTTCCAGTTGAAGCGATGCCTGGATTTCGAGGTAGATCTTCTCCAGAAGGTCACCGGCTACGGAGCGATCCAGCGCATCATAAACGTCGGATTCACTTCGGTATTCGAAGGCTTTGTAAACATTTCTCAAGAGGGAATAGGTGACGTTTTCCGCCACATCGGCCGTGACCATTTCGACTTTGGCAAAGGGATTCGGCAGGGGGATTCGCGGGGCTTTTCTGAGAAAGAATGCTGCGGCGATGCAGATAATTAAACAGATGCCGGCCCATGCCGGGGCGCCGGATTTCGCTTTCGCAATGATGCCGATGAAGACCATGCCAATGGCCGCTGCGATGAGTGACAACGGCAGGTTGAGTGGCTTGCGGTTGTTGGGAACGGGGATTCTCTCCAGTGTCGGCATGGTCAGCTCGTTGTCGGTGTTTTCCCAGGTGACCGTATTTTCTGAAGGTGTCAGGATACGGGCAGACCACTTACCGGGGCTGCCAAACTCAATGATGGCTTCCTGAATCTGTGCGGTGAAGAACCGCCAATCGAGATTAACTTCACCGGGAGGAGCGGGGATTTTGGCGGCAAAGACCAGCCCGATTTTTGCCTCAGTGATGGGGATCTGTTCGCGATCATCAACTGCAATGCCCAGCTCGGGATCGGGCCGCACGAAGTCGATTCGATTCAATTCGGTGGTGAGTGGTCCGGCATCGGTTGTCACTGTGAATTGAGTCTTCGGCCAGCTGGCGGCTCGTTTCTTCAGCTGTTCCCGTGTGGTCGCGACATCGAGAGTGTCGCCGGCGGGAAGTTCAAGGAATTCCCGGAGCGGCTCGGCCTCGAGAAGAAATTCCACCCGGACCTCGAAGGGCTCAACGATAAGAAATCCGCGGATGGGAGACTCGGGTTTCTGAGCGACGGCATTGATAGAGCCAACACACAGAAGCAGGAAAATGAACAGGGCTTTCGTGGGGGATAAGAGCATTGATTGTGATCTTTGAGACTGAATGCGGAAGTTAAATGCATTCCCGCCAATTCCGAAAAGTTCTTTCCCAATTTCCGTTCACATTGAATCCGGGCGGCTGCTTTACCCGATGGCTTTGTCCAACAGGTTCTTCGTGATGCGCTGGACGCGCTCGTCTTCGCCATGCGGTCGGGAGAAATGCGAGTAGGGAACCCAATGTCCCGGGGGTGAGGCGAGACCGATGCTCCAGAAAATGGTGGAGGCGTTGAAGATGAAATTGTCCTTCGGCCCGGGGAAGATCACAGAGGTGTATTTTCCCTCGCGGGTGCCACCTGCCCAGACGCTGCCTTCAGCCAGCACCTCAAGCCCCTCACGATCGGGATCCGGTTCGCCATGGTGCTCCCAGCCGACCAGACCGGGGATCGAGTCGCCGTCTTTCATTCCAGTGCCTTCAAAGATCCAGTGATCTGCTTTTCGACAGGTCCAGTCGCCGCCGCCATTGAATGGGACGACGGACCGCACGCCCATGATCTTCCGTTCATCCGGGGCGGTGCTCTTCAGCGCATCGAAGAGGGAGGCGTAACTGTCGGTTTCGTCCTGCCGCAGTTCGCCGAAGCATCCCCGGCGGGTGATGATGCGGTTGGCGCGGCCGTCACTGGAGGGAGAGAAAGGTGAGTCGATGAAGACAGAATTTCCGCAAAGCCACAGGACGTTCAGACCCTGTTCGATCGCTGACTCGACCCTGTCATATTGTTTGGCGTCCCAGTATTCGTCATGGGCGACAGAGAGGAAAACTTTGCCGCGCTCAATGGAGCCGGGTTCTAACACATCAACATTTGTGATGTAGGTGACGTCGTAGCCTTCTTTCTCCAGCCAAAAACAGAGGGGAAATTCCCACAGCAGAAATTCACCGGAGCCAATGGAGAGGGGATTTTCGAATATCTGGCAATACAATCCGTGCGGGCGATCAAAGCTGACGGCAACACCGGGTGCATGGGCGCCCCGGGGATCGGTGTAGAGTGATTCATTCTCCGGCCACCGATTGTAGGCCTGCGCGGTGTTGTCGCTGGTTTGAAAGATGACATCGGCCTTGCGGTCGTCGCGCACCACGAAGATCACATAGCTTTGCCAGTAGGGCTCGGACTCAGCTTCGGGAACGGTTGTGAGCTTTCCCAGGTAAACTCCGCTGGTCCAGTCGGCCGGGATTTTCAGTGAGGTGGACGCTGCCCACTGGCATTCACGGAGTCGGTTGGCCGGTTGCATTTCCGGGACCGGCTGGGTTTTTCCATCGAAAGGGCCCAGCTGTGTCATGTGCCGCCCGCCTTTGCCACCATAGTAACCGAGCCGGTAAATATCGATCGTGAACTGCCGCGTTGGCTTTGTGGAAATGAAAAAGTCGAGTGTCTCTCCGGCCTTGATCGACTGGTGGGAGACGTAGCCTTCGATCAGCGAGGTTCGGTATTTGCCTTCATTGACCCGGACGCGGGTAAGCTGCCAATCCGTTGTTCCGGGCTGGGCATTTTCCTTTGCGATGCGCGAGCTTCTAGAGGCAGCCGGATTTTGCGCAAAACCTTCGCCACCGGTCATGGCAAGAGCCGGAGCTGCGGTTGCGCTGGTGATGAACTTGCGGCGGGTGGGTTTCATGTCACTGATTGCCTCGACTCAATTGGAAAACTGCCACGTGTCCGGAACCGGGGGATCGTAGGTGATCACGCTGTAGTAGGCGCCGCAGTGTTCGAGTTCCTCTTTCGTCAATGCCGGAAATTTCTCGGTGGCCTGGCGCTGAGCCATGCTGGTGACACGAATGGTGAGAATTTGACGGTTATTTTTGACGGGTGACAACTTGGCAAATCCGACCATGGGAAATTTGATCTTCCCACGCATGTCGAGGAGCATTCGTTCGTTGGATACTTCAAAATCGTTATCCAAGTCAACGTCCCAACAGAAAAGCGGGTTTCGTTTGGTGTTGCCGCCTCCCAGGTGACCGCTGAAGACGCGCATCACTCCGTCAGCGCACAAGTGTGCCGGTTTAGGGCAGTAGCTGGACGGTATCTTTTTGTAGGTTGGCTCTCCGAAGCCTGCGAACGGATCTTTGGTGCGATACCACGCCACGCAATAACCATAGGCGCCTTTTCCCCAGTGATGACCACGAGCCCGGGCAGCCAGTATCCAATCACCCGGCGCGATTTGGTGAAGTGAGCCTTCGATCAATTTTCCCCGCACATGTTCGTTCACCATCTTTCCCGTCCGCGTCCATTCGTAACGTTTCGTTTCGGGGTTTAGCGAAATTTCAGCGGCGGCAATTCCCTTTCCAAAATGGTAGGACTCGACCCATCGTGTTTTATCAGGGGTTAACGCAGTCGGTGGTACCAGCCATTGATTAACCTGACTTTGTGGCGGTTCAACCGATGACAGGATGCGCCCCTCCTCGAACCCGGTCTCCCGCCACATCAGAGGTTTCTCATCAAGAAATTCAATATCTGAGCCGTCGTCTTTCAATCTGAAATGGATACCTTCCAGTTGGTTTGCTCCGACCCGATCGACTACGCCGGTTTCGGGATCACGAGTTGCAGGAATCACATACCAGGTCGCGAGAAACAGATTTGCCGACGGAAAAGTCTTTCCGTTTTCATCGATCGCACCTTTCGGGACGCCGAGGACTTTAGGATGCCCGTGGCTTTTGATGAATTTACGCCCGTCACCGTAAACGTCCCATTCTTCGTGATATTTTGAGAGAAACCCTTCTTTTAAAACCGGACCATCTGCCTGGTCCGATCGCAGTTGATAGATGATTGAATGTTCAGAATCTATTCCTGAAAATCCCCGGGTTTGATAAACCCATAGAAACCGGTCCGAACTCAGCTGGGCGCAATAGGGGTGCGAAGGGTGAAGCCAATCGGCTTTCTGTTCACCGTCCAGCGAGCAATCGTCAATGAACTTCCCTTTGTGCTCGATGGTGATTTCTGCCTGACTGATCGATGTGAGAAGCAGGGCTGCGAAGAGAAGTCTGTTCATGGTTTATCATATGGTGAATTGAATCGTGTTTTCGGCATCTACAGATCATTCTCCCGCACGGCCTTGAGCTTCGCATCCATCTTCGCGCGGAACTCCGCGACCAGTTCGGCATTCTCCGGCTTCACGGCGAGGTTGTTGTATTGCTTCGGATCCACATCGATATCGTATAGCTCGATGCCACCCTTGGCGTCTTCGCCATACTGAATGAATGCGTATTTGCGATCGCGCAGCAGGAAGCCCTTGCGCATCGGAGCCACACTGAAGGCTGCCTCGCGGACTTCGTGCGTGGGATCATCAAGTGTTTTGCTGATGTCCAGTCCCTGAATGCGATCCGGCACCGGTAGACCACACATCTTCGCGGTCGTGGGGAATAGATCGAGCAGCTCGACGAAGGAATGACACACGGCTGGCTTCTTCCCGGGCACGCTGATGATAAGCGGCACGCCGGAGCTTTCGTCGAGCAGGCTGACCTTCGCCCAGAAGTCATGCTCGCCCAGATGATACCCGTGATCGCTGGTGAAGATGACAATGGTATTGTCTTCGAGGCCGTTCTTTTTCAGCGCATCCATCACCACGCCGACCTGGGCATCCATGTAGGCGACGCTGGCATAGTATCCACCGACGGCTTTCTTCTGCCGGCGGATGTCCATCTTCATGTTCTTGCTGGTCTTGTAGTTGATCCCCGGCTTTGGAATATCATCCCAGTCGCCTTCGATTTTTGGCGGCAGCTCGTTTTTATCGTAGGGAAGGAACGGCTCGTGATATTTGCGGGGTGAGACAAAAGGCACATGCGGGCGGACAAATCCCACACCCAGCCAGAAAGGTTTGTCTTTGTGTTCAGCGAGAAGCTCGGCGGCCTTCTGCGCTGTCTTGCCATCGGAGTGCACCAGATCATCGCCATCAGCCGCGACCACGACAAAGGTGTTCCCACCGACGACCGGTTTCTTCCCGTCCGGGTTGCCCTCGAGCGTTTCGCCGTCGCCCTCCGCTTTCCACTCGGGGCCGGGGCTGTTGAAGCGTTCAGTCCATGAATGGACATCGTCCGCTCCGTTGTAGCCATCATGATCACGACCGTCGCCGCCGACTTCAATCCCGCCGGGCACACCCATGTGGTAAATCTTCGAAACCCGCGCCGCGTAGTAGCCGTTGTTTTTGAAAAGCTGCGACCACGTTTCCCGATCGCCGATCTGAGGGCGTGGGTTTTTGTAACCCAGCTGACCGGTGGCGTGTGGGTAGTAGCCACTCATGAACGACGCCCGGCTCGGTCCACAATAAGTTCCCTGACAATACGCCCGGGTGTAGCGGGTTCCCTTCGCCGCGATGGCGTCAATGTTAGGCGTCTGACAGACTTCGTTGCCGTAACAGGACAGCGCGGTGTAGGTCAGATCATCGGAAATGATGAACAGCACATTGTATTGCTTTGGATCCTTTTCCTTCTTTTTACCCTGAGCATTCAGGAACAGGGGGAGAGCGAGGAGGGTTGCAAGAAGGTAAACCGGGGGGACACGAAAGAGCTTCATTCCAGAACTCTAAGGCAATGCGCCAACAGAAACCAAGACCGGAAACGAGTCATACAAAGATGAACTCGCTATACAACTCTTGCAGAGCGATTCCCGATTGTTATTTCTTCGATGCCAGTTCAGCGACCCGCTTTTGGCTCGCTTCGTTGAGCTTCGTCAATGGTATCGTGGAAAGATTGCCACCCGCGAGGCGAAGGGTCACTTCTTTATCAGTGCTGTTGACATAGGTCGCCTGAATGCTTCGTCCGCGGGTGTCTTTCCATGTCTCAGGCTGGGGACGCCTGGCCATCGATGATTTGTCGACCGCGACACCACGATGATCGGCCAGAGCGGTGTTCACTTTCTTAAAGCCGTCCGGATCTTTCATGTCGAAATAAGGGACGATGCCCAGCAGTTTCTGGATCTCCTGATCAAACACCGCGATGATCGGTGTCGGTCCATCAGCTTCATCGCTGGCCATAGCATCCTGAACTATCTCAGGAGTCAGATGTAAATTAAGACCGCTCACAAAGATAATTTCGGTCTGCTCCTTCAACGCCTCAATTGCTACCAAACTGGCAGAGTTGGAAGGACCTCAAGTGGACCCGGGCTCCATCAGCAGGAATGTCACCCCTTTGTTATCTTTCGTGGCTTTCTTCTTCACCTCAGACAGAGCATCCAGCTCTTTTACAAAATCCGGAGCGACAAAAGGATCGGCCGCCTGGATCGAAACAGCCCCGATCAGAGACAGGAGAAAGACGTTGATTTTCATAGGTATAGTGGAGCGGAAATTGATGGCAAGTTCAAGCCGGAACAGGTCCTCATTCAAACCGGATTCAGTCCCTTGCCGTATCTCAGTATGAATCGAACCGTGTTACATGAATATCGGCTTTCTCCTTCGATCCTGCGCGGCACTTGCGATCCTGTTCACTTTCGCTCTGTTGGTGTCGGCTCAGGATTCCCAATTCAAAGCCGGGGCTACGACCAGTAACATCACGCTGCCTCTAGGAGCGAGAAACGGGGGAGTCATCGCCCGGGGCGCGCCGGCGAAGAATATCCATGACGAGCTGCACGCCCGCTGCCTGGTTCTCAGCGACGGGAAAACGAAAGTCGCTTTCGCCATCTGTGATCTCAGAATGATCAGTCGTGAGGTCATGGATTCAGCTAAAGCAATCGCGGCCGGGAAAACGGGGATCCCGGTGGAGAATATTCTGATCTCAGCGACCCACACCCATGCCGCGCCTGCCGTGATCGGGATGCACACCGATGAACTCGGAACCTGGTACGAGGACTTCGTCATCAAGCGCATTGCCGACGGGATCCAGCGGGCCCATGAGAATCTGGCTCCGGCGAAAGCAGGCTGGGCCGCAGGAGCGAATTCCAATCAGGTCTTCAATCGCCGCTGGTTCATGAAAGATGGTGCCATCCCCGCGAACCCGTTCGGGGGTGAAGGCGAAACGGTAAAGATGAATCCGCCCAGGATGAGTGACGCGCTGAAGAAAGCAGCCGGCCCGGTAGACCCTGAGGTTTTCATCTTGAGCGTGCAACATGCGGACGGCAGGCCACTCGCCCTGCTGGCCAACTACGGAGTTCATTATATCGGTGGTTACACCGGTGGAAATGTGAGCGCGGATTACTTTGGGATCTACTCGGCCCGGATGGCTGAGTTGCTCGATGCGGGGGCAGGTGATCCACCGTTTGTCGCCATGATGTCGAATGGAACCAGTGGCGACACCAATAACAACGACTCCACATCACCGAAAGTCGCCTCAAAGCCATGGGAGAAGATGAAGGTCGTCGCTTACGAATTGGCCGATGAAACCCTGCGGGTGCTGAAAACCGTCGAGTATCGGGATGATCATTCGCTGGCTGTCGCCAATACAGAGCTCAGCCTCGGGGTGCGTAAGCCGGATGAGAAACGCATTGCCTGGGCCAACGACTTAATGACGCCGAAGAAGGATGCCACCGCGGCAAAGATCAACGCGCGGAAAGTGATCTATGCGCAGGAGGCGCTGGAGCTTGCGAAATTTCCCGAGACCGTTCCGGTTCAGCTACAGGTGATCCGGGTCGGTGAGCTCGGTATCGCAGGCATTCCCTGCGAGGTCTTTGCCGAAACTGGACTTGCCATCAAAAAGGAAAGTCCGCTGCCATCGACCTTCACCATTGAGCTGGCGAATGGCTACAACGGATATCTGCCGACAGCACAGCAACACAAGTGGGGTGGCTACGAAACCTGGCCTGCGAGATCATCGTATCTCGAGACAGAGGCCGAGACCAAAATCCGCGCAGCCGTGCTGGAGTTGTTGGGAAAAGTCGCGGAATAAGGAAAGGGTTACCCCGCTCACTTCGATACGAACCAACAGGGTATGTTTGGCGATCCAACCCTGTTGGATCGTTGTGCTTTGCGCGATTCCTTTCAGGGGCACTGAAGGAGGTCGCGCTGCGACGCGGAGAACGGGGAGTTGGATATTTTTCTATTGGGGGTGGCGTGGGTTGTGGCCGGGGCATTGGAGGAGGTCGCGCTGCGACGCGGAGAACGGGGAGTTGGATGTTTTTCTTTTGGGTGTGGCGTGGGTTGTGGCCGGGGCACTGAAGGAGGTCGCGCAGAGACGCGGAGAGCGCAGAGTGTGTTTTTAGGGGCTTACGGACTAGGGATGTGGGCTTTCGGCTACAATCAATTCTCCATCGCTTCTGCCTCACGAATCATTTCTTCGCAGGCCATTCCCGCCCCGCTTCGGTGGCAATTCGTCACCTGCCCAATCAATCATCAACACCTCCCTCTGTGTTCTCAGTGGCTCTGAGCGACCTCCTTCAATGCCAGTGGTGGGACCTTGCCGCGCAGAACCACGGCATCTCATTCAAAGTCCCTGCTCTGCGCTCTCCGCGTCTCTGCGCGACCTCCTTCAGTGCCCCTAAAAACACTTGTCACTTCGTCGCAAACTTCTCGGTGGCTGCTTTGCGAAAGGTGTCTTTTGCTTCACCGCCTTTGCCGGGAAATCCTGCATGTTGAACCAGCCAGACGAGGATCAATCCGGATTTCTTCTCGAGGGTGGTCAGGGTCGAATACGCCCCACCGTGTCCCACGTTGTCGGGCGATACGGTGAATCCGAATCCGTAGCCGTTCTTCAAATTGTCGGGCGTCTGCTTGGTGGTGAGGGCTTTCACTGCTTCTTTGGAAAGGATGGTCTTTCCACCACTCGTTCCTTCGTTGGCGATCAGTTGGTAGAACTTCGCAACATCGGATGCGGTGGAAAAAAGCCCACCTGCAGGCATGGGAAATCGCTTCGTGCGGTCGGTGAGGGGATAATGAAGCTGGGAAACCACCGTTGCTTCCAGCCCCTTCTTTTGGGGGCCGGGTTTGTAGGAATTCGCGATTCGGGCAGCTTGTTCTTCAGTCGGACAAAATGTGGTATCAGTCATCCCGAGCGGTTTGAAGAGTCGCTCTGCCATAAAATCTTCATAGGGCAGACCCGAGACCACTTCGATGATCCTGGCGGCGGTATTGATACCGGCGTTGCTGTAGCGATAGTGAGTTCCGGGCTCGTTATCGAGCGGCGTCATGGCATAGCTGCGAACCCGGGCGCTGAGCGCGTAGAGGTCCATGGTGGGTTCTTCGAGCGCGGATTTGAAAGGCATCCCGCTGCTGTGCGACATGACATCGCGCACCGTGATGGGCCGCTTCGGTTTCTTCAAGGTGATCTCGTCATCAGACTTCGAGGCAATCACCATCTGCGCTTTGAATTCAGGCAGGTATTTCTCAACCGGGTCATCCAGGGCGACCTTTCCCTCATCCACGAGGATCATGAAGGCCGCGCAGGTCATCGGTTTAGACTGGGAAGCAATCCAGAACATGGAGTCCGCCTTCATTGGTTGGTTTTCGGCAATGTCCGCCCAACCAGCCGTTTCGATGGCGAGTACTTTGTCTTTATCGGCTACCAGCATGACGGCTCCGGCAAGTTCGGAACGATCGACATAGGGCTGAATGGTGACTGCGAGGGGCCCGCCTTTTTTCTGCTGAGAAAAAGCGACATTCAGTTGAAGGGCCAGGACGAGGAGAATCGAAGGGCGGAAAACTTTCATTGGAGATATTTCATGTCAAAACCGATCAAGGCGACAATATAAAAAGGCGTCTTCGTGAGCAGTGGGATAAACTGCCTCGTATTTTAGAACACAGTTCACGGGATGAGATATGTCGTCGAAAGCCATCGAAGGCTATTCTCAGGATGAAGCATCATGTCTGTATGATTTTGCAGGTCACTGCTTGGGATGAGAGATGCCGTCGAAAGTTGTCGAAGGCTGTTCTTAGAATGAGACATCGTGTCTGTACGGTTTTAAGATCACTGCATGGGGCGAAACATCATACCTGTACAATTTTGCGGTCACTCGCGAGTCGGGAGCTCATTTTCCGGGCAAAACTCGCTTTAGCTGGTATCCCCGGCAAACGCAGAAGACCTCCTAGAGAATTGCCGGGTTGTAGGTGCAAAACGTTCCGGCTTGACTGGATTTACCCCGGTTTCATTAGGATTTCCGTTTCGCATCGAACAGCGGCCCGTTTGCCGAGGCTCGAGGGCTGGACCGACATCGGCATTGCCTGGCTGGATGATCAATCCGAATCTTTTCAAGCGCTCTGCCAACGTCTAAACAAAATTTCCCAACAAACCGAAGATGGCGACACTTCGTAGCGGCCTTGTTGAATTTCGGTTTTGGTGGTTAGAATTCTCATGCGTCAGGGCTAAACCAATGGACACCTATTCCATAAGACTCACTCCGGGACAGGATCTGAAGCGGGAGATCGATGACCTCGCGAAGAGAGAGAAGTGGGCCGCTGCTTGTATTCTCACGGGAGTCGGAAGCCTCACGGAAGCGGCGATTCGGTTTGCGGATGAGGAAAACGCTGAGATTCTGCCAGGCCCTCTGGAGATCGTTTCGATCAGTGGGACACTTTCTCAGGACGGATCACACATTCACATCCTGGTGAGCGACAGCAATGGAGTGCCGACTGCCGGACACCTGAAGGAGGGGGCTGTCATCTACACCACGGCGGAGATCGTCTTTGGAATTCTTTCGGGATGGCAGTTCACAAGACATCTCGATCAGAATACGGGATGTGCTGAGTTGGCGGTAGAACGCCCGGGAGCAGAAGTGATTGATTTCGACGCCACTGACCATGACCGGGTTCCCCGCAAACCGTAGCAAGGGTCGGAGCGCGAATGGTCGGCAACCGGTGGGAGTTTTAATGGCCAATACGCGAGAAATTTTGTGATTACCAAGTCGATTTTGCCTGCTCTGATTGACGCATACGCTATGCTCTGCGGGTGATGAACTTATTGAAAACCGCCTGCTTATTCTTTGCCGCCGCAATCTCGCTCCACGCTGCGGAAAAGCCGAATATCATCTTTATCCTCGCTGATGACATGGGGTATGCGGATTTGGGATGTTACGGGGCTCCGGATGCCAAAACGCCCAACATCGATGCACTGGCGGCGTCGGGTGTGAAATTCACCAATGCCTACGCGATGGGGCAGGAGTGCACTCCGTCACGCACGTCGATCTTAACGGGGCGGTATCCTCAGCGGGCCGGGGGGATGGAGTGTGCCATCGGCACGGGAAATGTGGGGCGTTATGACGAAGCGATCGCTCTGGCTGAGAAATCTGATCTCGGGTTGCCGGCCAATTTTGCGGTGCTGGCACCGGCTTTGAAGGCGGCGGGATATCGGAATGCGGTCTTCGGGAAATGGCACATGGGTTATGAGGATAAGTTTTCACCGCTGGATCAGGGGTTCGACGAATTCACGGGGTTCCTCGGAGGAAATGTGGATTATTTCGAGCATGTCGAGCTTTCAGATATTGAGGTGTATCTCAAGGGACGGCAGCCGATCGAACGGGAGGGCTACACGACGCACCTCATCACGGCAGACGCGGTGGATTTCCTCAGGCGGCAGGCGGCTGATAAATCAGGGAAGCCGTTTTTTCTCTACCTTCCCCATGCGTCACCCCACTTCCCGTTTCAAGGACCGAAGAGTGATCCCACTCTGCCGACGGCAGAAGAATGGACTGAGGGAACGCGGGAAACGTATGTCGAGATGCTCGAGGATTTGGACAAGAACGTCGGTCAGTTGCTGGATGCTGTGGAAGACCATGGAATGGCCGAGGATACGATCGTGGTGTTCGCCAGCGATCATGGGGCGATGAAGCCGGGGCTGAACACTCCGTTTCGCGATTTCAAAGGAACGCTCTTTGATGGTGGGATACGGGTGCCGTTGATGGTGCGCTGGCCGGGAGTGATCAAGCCGGAAACCGAGAGCAAGCAGGTGGCTTCCCTGATGGATCTGACGGCGAGCTTTCTGCGAATCGCCAGGGCGGAAGTGCCGGATGGCAAGCCGTTAGACGGGATGGATATCCTGAAACATATCGAGGACGGGGAACCGGATATCAAACGGACTCTCTTCTGGCGGGGTAAACGGGGCGACCGGACCTGGTGGGCAGTGCGTGACGGGGACTTGAAATTTGTCCGTAAAACCGAAGGCGGGAAGACGGAGAACTGGTTGTTCGACCTGAAGGAGGATCGCGGCGAGCAGGTGAACCTGATCGACACGAGAAGCGACGGCATGTTGCTGAACGAAAAATTGAGTGCGTGGGAGAAGGACGTCGTGCCGATGCGGTGAGTGATTCGTGTTTGAAACTTCAGGGGGATCACCACGAACAACCGGGGAAATGGGAGATGGCCGCGAGATCGACGCAAAGCTTGAGAGATGGAGCAAGCCGCTTCAATGGGCTTTTGGGTTGTCTTTCTTGCTGATTTTCTACGTCTTCGTTTACCCGGCATTGCTCGGGGCTTTGTACACCAAGACCCGGATTCTGGATAATATGCCTTCGGCGGTGGAACTGTTTCTTTCGTGGACGGTGGCTCCACTGGAATGGTTGGAGACGGTATTCCGCCCATTCGAATTATACATCGACTGGTTGCATACGGTTTTTCCCCCTTGAGTTTTATGAACCGAAAACCGGAATCAGATCACGAATCGGAGGTAGCGGAAGCCGCCGCGAGGATCGAGGCGCGTTGGGATCGCTGGAAAGGGCCTCTGGCAAAGGTGGGCTGTCTGTTATTGGTGCCGATCTTCTATGTGTTTGTGTATCCGGTGATATTTTTCATCGTTGATACGCGGAGCCCTCCCGAATGGTTGGAGGATCCTATGTATTTCTCGGTTATGCCGCTGGAGACGCTTGATTCCGAGGTTGAGATTTACTCTGATTACATTGATTGGCTCGAAGACCGCATCGAAAAATAACCGCCGCTGGTTGATTCGCGGCACCTTTCACGCGAGGCTACCGCTTTTCTGAAAATTCCGACCCCAACTATGAATTACGCGATTTGTAACGAGACGTTCCAGGACTGGCCTTTTGAAAAGGCTTTCGCCTATGCCAAAGAATGTGGCTACACCGGCATTGAGATCGCGCCATTCACCATCAAGGAGAACGCCTTTGATATCACAGCGGAGGAACGGACCACGGTGTGTCGGCAGATCAAGGAGTCGGGGCTGGAATGCGTGGGGCTGCATTGGTTGTTGGCTAAGACGGAAGGATTTTACCTGACCACGGCCGATGCGGACGTGCGTCGACTGACGGGAGAGTATCTCGCGGAGCTGGCCCGGCTGTGCAGCGAATTGGACGGGAAAGTCATGGTTCTGGGATCTCCTTTTCAACGCAATTTGCTGCCGGGGATCTCTCATGAACAGGCAATGGAGTATGCGAGTGAGACGATTTCGATCGCGATGCCGGTTCTGGAAGATCTGGGGATCACGCTGGCGCTGGAGCCTCTCGGACCGGGCGAGGGAGACTTTCTCAACACAGCGGAGCTGGGAATTGAGCTTGCGAAGATGGTTGATTCCCCGAATTGCCGGCTTCATCTCGATGTGAAGGCGATGTCGACGGAGGAAAAGCCAATCGATCAGGTGATACGTGAAAGTAAGGACTGGATTGCGCATTTTCACGCGAATGATCCGAATTTGCTGGGACCGGGCATGGGTGAAGTGGAGTTCGAGCCGATTTTCACGGCCCTGAATGACATTGGCTATTCTGACTGGGTGTCTGTCGAAGTGTTTGATTACAAACCGGGGGTGGAGAAGATTTGCACGGACAGCTTGCGGTATATGCGCGAAATTGAAGCGAAAGTTTCTGCGGTGTAACTCCGTATCGTTTCTCTTCTTATGAAATTCTTTCTCTGGCTCAGCCTGCCGCTCTACATTCTCGATCAGGTGACGAAGTATATGGTCGTCTCCTACTTTCCCGATCCGAGGGAGGCGGGCTACACTCCGAGTGAACCGGTGATTGAGGGTTTTTTCAATCTGGTGCGGGTTCACAACACGGGAATGGCCTGGGGGATGCTGAATGATACGAAGTATGCGAATTTGCTTTTCGGGCTGATAGCGGTGACGGCGCTCTCGTTCATCGTGATGCTGTGGCGGAAGAACACTTTCCCCGACAAACTGTCGAAGACGGCGGCGGCGCTCTTAGTGAGCGGTATTCTGGGGAATTTTACCGACCGGGTGATGCCGGGCAGGGGTTATGTGGTCGATTTTCTTGATTTCAAGCTGCCGCTCTATGATCTGATCGACAAGAACAGCAGGGGGCATTTCCCGTCCTTCAATGTGGCGGATTCCTGCATCTGCATTGCGGCGATGCTGCTGTTTGTGGTGGCTTTTCGGAAGCCGAAAGAGGAAACGGCGGAAGCCGACGCGACTGATGAGGGTGACGCGGCGTAGGTCGCAAAATTGACTTCACCCGTGGAAGCGGACTATTCTTAGTCATGCCCTCTCGTGCAACAATATGGCTGGTCTCCATCCTGCTGGTCGGATGTGTCCTGATTGGTGCGAGCCAATGTGCTTATAAGAAACTGGCTGCGATGTCTTCCCTGGAATCCAAATCTGCCGAGATCGAGAAGGAGTTTCCTGACGTGGATCACATTTCCACCGGCACGCTGGCCACCTTGATGGAGGCGGATGGGAAGGGCGCTGTGCCACTCTTATTGATCGATTCCCGCGCGCCCGAAGAATTCGCGATTTCAAAGATCCCCGGAGCGGTGAATCTGCAAACGGCAGAGGAGGTGGAAAATTACCTGAAGCAATCGGCTTCTCCGGCTCCCGATACTGTGGCGGTGTATTGTTCAGTGGGTTATCGGTCAGCGGTATTGGTCGATGAATTGAGCAAGGCGGGTATCAAGAATGCGAAAAACGTGCGTGGCTCCATATTTGCCTGGGCGAACGAGGATCGAGAGCTGGTGACACCAGAAGGCGAACCGGCAGAAAAGGTTCATCCGTTCAATGAGTTCTGGGGGAGGTTGGTGAAGGAGGAGCGTCGTGCGGATGCGAAGTAGGGGGATTTCCGTGCCCGAAGGATGTATCGGGAAATAGTTGCGAAAAATCGCTGTTCTCCCGTCAGCCTCCTGCTAGGATCGATCTACGATCCAACCCTGTCTGATCGTTGAATCAACCCTATTGACTCGTAACACCGATGCGAATCCTGATTGCGCCCGATAAATTCAAGGGATCGATGTGTGCCGGAACGGTGGGGGAGATTCTGGCGAGGATGCTGGAGCTGGAAGGGTTTGAAACGCAGGAGATGCCGATCGCAGACGGTGGGGAGGGAACTACCGAGGTTCTCTGTGAAGATCTGGAGGGAAAAATGGTCGATGCCGAGGTGCAGGATGCCATGGGAAATTCAGTGATCGCCGAATACGCGTTGGCCGGTGACACGGCGGTACTGGAGATGAGCCAGGCATCCGGACTGTGGAGAATTCCGGAGGAAAAGCGTGATCCATGGACCGCCTCGACTTTCGGGACGGGAGAAATGCTGTGGGATGTGATTTTCTCCTACCATGTCAGCCGGATCGTAATCGGAATCGGGGGGAGCGCCACCAATGACGGTGGTGCGGGCATGGCGCGAGCCCTGGGATACCATTTTCTCGATCAAAACGGCGTTGAATTGACCGAATTCCCCCGGGATTTGGACCGGGTAGAATCGATCACCTTTGATAAGAAGATCGAATTCCCGAAGATAGAAGTGGCCTGTGATGTCGACAATCCGCTTCTGGGAGAACAGGGGGCGACCCGGATATACGGCCCTCAAAAGGGAGTAAAAGAGGAGGATTTCGGCAGATTCGAAGAGCGATTAGAGCGGCTGGCGATGCTGGCGGCGAGGGATCTGGGAAAACCGGCGGATTTGAAAGATCAACCCGGAGCTGGAGCAGCCGGGGGGCTCGGGTTTGGTTTGATGGCGTTTTGCGATGCTGAATTGCGACCGGGCTTTGAGGTGATTGCGGACTTGATCGGGCTGAGAGCAGCCCTGGATGAATGTGATGCGGTGGTCACGGGCGAGGGAAACCTCGATCGCCAGACATTGAATGGTAAAGGCCCCCATGGATTGGCACAAATGGCACGTCGCCGGGGTAAACCTGTCATCGCAGTGGTGGGTGATTCTGACAACTCACCGGAGGTCGCGGCGGAGTTTGATTTGATTGTTAAGATCCGCCCGGAAGGGCTTTCGGTAGCAGAATCGATCAAAAATGGTGCCAGTTTGCTCGGTGCGCCGGAAGTTTCTACGGAAATTGTGGCGTTTCTTAAGAGCCTGTAAAGCGTTGTTTCTCTGCTCTGAAACACGCTGAACCCTTAATTCACAAGGGATTCTGCAAATATTGCCCTGTCGCATATTTGCAATAATAATATTTTTTACAAAAATGAGTTGCAATAACCATAAATAATCACAATATTCCCATTATGAGAATTATCTCACTTATTGCTCTCACATTTGCGACTGCTAGTTGCAGCGTAACTCGGATGTCGGATGTCTTCCCGGAGACAGCCTGCGGTGATCACGGCCAAGTCGTGATCGGCGATCACAATACGAATTACGCTCCAATCGTCAGCGGTGGTAAATCCAGTGCCGTCGGATACGGCGAAGTGGTAGGCGTTCAAGTCTACAAAGGGAAGAAAGCCAAGTCGGCTGGTTACGGAGGTGCTTCAGGCTGCTATACAGCCGGTCACGCTTTCGGACTGGGCGGTTCAACTTTCATTGATCCCTACACGACGTCGGCTCATTACGGCCTGGGTGGAAATGTGGGTTTGTCAGGGTTTGCCACTCTGCCTTATTCGTCAGGTCTTGTGACCAACAGCTATGTCCGCCCGGCATTGGTGCTTAACAGCGCCTCCGGATACGGAATGAACTGTGGGTCATACGGATACTGCGGATCTACAACAGGTTACTGCCACCAGACAGGTGCCTGTGCGAAGAAAGTCACGTGCCGCAAGGTCGTGAAAGAAACAGAACGAAACTACGAAATACAAAAATGATGAATAAACTACTGCTTACTGCTGTTGCATGTGCCTTGGTAACGAGCTGCAGCAGCACCTACATGGCCGATGTCGCTCCTGAAACACGGAACTGCGAGATTGGCGGAGTCGAAATCGGCGGATTCAACGCCTCAAGTGTTGTCTCCTACTGCAGAAACCCCTGCACTGGATACATTGAGACCGCCGGAATCCAGGTTCACCGCGACAGCGGTATCAACAACACCGCAAAACTCGCCGCTTCAGCCGGTGCGATTGCAGGAGGAACCGGACAGGTTCTTGGTGGAGTTGGTGCTCTGAAATACGGTCAAGCCTGGAGGGACATCGCCCGCAACGGCCTCACCCAGCGCTTCGAAGGAATGTCTGATACAAACATTCACGTCGAAGGCTCCAGCGCTCACTCCGGTGACAGCACATCTGCTGCTGCTTCATTGGCCGGTGCTAAAGCAAGCGCCAGTGCACGCCAGAAGACGAACGTTCACAATGTTAACAACAACGTGAATGTTAACAAGAACACCAACTACCTTAAGAATGAAGGCGGTAAGCCTAAAGGTGGCCACGGTAAGCCGAAGCACAACTGGTAACCTCAACTTTAGGTCAATCTGACCTCCACACTTTCATCGACAGATCGTAGTGATTTGTTCTGAAAGGCAAACTCCCCCGGTAGCCGCAAGGTTGCCGGGGATTTTTGCTTTCCCGACGGGTCAGTCATTCAAGCAGTCTGGCAGTCAGTCAGTGTCGTCTCCAAGACTGGAGCGGAAAGTCTCAGCCGCCAGGTAAATAGCAACCAGAGTGATCGCAGCGGTGCCGATCAGGTAAGTGGAAACCGGCCACGATTTGTCACCCGACCAGGCGAGAAGTGCGGTGGCGATTAAGGGTGCCAGGCCGCCGGCGAAGGGAGACGCCAACTGATACCCGATCGATGCCCCGCTATACCTGACCCGCGTGCCGAATAGCTCCGAGAAAAAGGCAGCCTGGGGTCCATACATTGCGGAGTGACCCACCAGCCCGAGCACAATCGCCAGCCAAATGACGGCGGTAATTTTCGTTTCAACCATCCAGAAAAACGGGAACGCAAAGAGTGCAATAAATATAGCCCCGCCCAGATAGACCGGGCGACGCCCTACCTTGTCAGACAACGCGCCGAAAAAGGGAATTGCCACGATCTGAATAGCTGCGGCTATCCATACCCCGGTCAGGACATTCGAGCGTTCAAGACCCAGTTGATCCACTGCGTAGGAAAGCACAAAGACACTGAAGATGTAGAAGCAGGCGTTTTCCGCAAAGCGTGCGCCCATCGCGAGGAACACATTCTTGGGATGTTTCTTTACCACCTCGAGGATGGGGATCTTGCTGACGCCCTCAGTCTTTTGGGCTTTGGCAAACAGTGGGCTTTCCACGATCTGAAGGCGGATAAACATGCCGATGCCGAGCAGCACAATGCCCAGCAGAAATGGAATTCGCCAACCCCACGCCAGGAACTGGTCTTCAGGAAGCTTGGTGACGATCGCGAAGACAATGGCAGCCAACAGCAAACCCACCGGTACTCCCATCTGCACACAGCTCCCGTAAAAGCCCCGCTTTCCCTCATGTCCGTGTTCCACCGCCATCAGCACCGCGCCGCCCCATTCGCCGCCGACTCCGAAGCCCTGCACAAGCCGCAGCAGCACCAGTATGATAGGCGCGGCGATCCCAATGCTTTGGTAAGTCGGGAGGACGCCGATCAGAAACGTAGCCACCCCCATCATCATGAGCGTGGTCACCAGCATCGCTTTTCTCCCGATCCGGTCCCCGAAATGCCCGAAGATGATGCCGCCAACGGGCCGCGCGAAAAAGCCGATCGCGAACGTTCCGTAGGCCGCCATTCGTCCGACGAATTCATTTTCGTCAGGGAAGAAAAGTTGGCCGAATACGAGCGCGGCCGCCGTTCCGTAGATGAAAAAATCGAACCATTCAATGGTGGTGCCGATGAAGCTGGCCAGCACGACCCGGCGAACTGAGTTGTCCGGGGGAGGGGAGTTTTCGTTTTTGCTCATGTCAGGATTTCTTCAAACTGATGGCTGATCCCATACCGCCGCCCACACACAGAGTCGCCAGACCACTGCCGATTTCCCCGCGCTGAATTCGCCACGCCAGATGCGCCACCAGCCGGGCTCCGCTCGCTCCCACCGGATGCCCCATTGCAATAGCGCCGCCGTTCGTGTTGATCCGTTCCACCCCGATCTCCATCTCGTGGAGACACGCCAGCACCTGCGCGGCAAAGGCTTCATTGATTTCGATCGCGTCAAATTCCTCGAGTGGCTGTCCCAGTTTCTGCGTCGCGTAAACCGGCCCCAGTCCCATCTCCTTGGGATCGCAGCCCACCGATGCCATCCCGTTGATGGTTGCCATCACCGGCCAGTCGTTCGCTTCCGTCACTTTCCGGCTGGCCAATAAAAGCAACGCCGCTCCGTCATTGATGCCGGAGGCATTCCCTGCCGTCACCGTGCCGAAGGCATCAAAGGCAGGCTTCAGTCCAGCAAGAGATTCAGTGGTGGTATCAGCTCGTGGATGCTCATCCGCTGCGAGCTTGTCGTGCGGGGCCAGCTCATCCGCGAAAACCCCCGCCTGATGTGCCGCCTCGTAGCGACGCTGGGATTCTACCGCAAACTCATCCTGAACTTCCCGCGAGAGATCGTATTTCACCGCGAGCGCTTCGGCTGTCAGTGCCATGTGCTTGTGATCGAAAGAATCCACCAACCCATCCCGCAAAATTGAATCAACCAGCGTGCCGTCACCCAGTTTGATACCGGAACGCGAGCGCGGCATGAGATGCGGTGCGTTGCTCATCGATTCCGTGCCGCCACAGAGCACCGCCCCGGCTTCACCCCCGCGAATGGCCTGCGCCGCCAGCGCGATCGCCTGCATTCCCGAGGCGCACATCATGTTTATCGTGAAAGCCGGCGACGTGATGGGAAGCTTCAGCTTCACCCCGATCTGCCGGGCGATATTCATACCCTGACCCGCACTCAGGATGTTTCCGATAATGACCTGATCAATCTTCGATCGATCAAAGTCACCCAGCGCGGCATTCCCCGCGTGGCAGGCCAAATCAACCGCAGACTCGCGGCCGAGTGATCCCAGAAATCGGCCTATGGGTGTGCGGCGGGCGGAAACAATGCAAACTTCATTCATAATAGAAAACAGTGGGCGGGCATCTCCCGGAGGTCGCTGCTGATCATAGGAGCGAAGTCCATCACGTCGAGAATATCTTCCTGCAAGCGCATCCCCGGAGCGATTTCGATCAGCTCCAGTCCCTGCGGCGTCAGTTGAAACACAGATCGCTCCGTGACAAAAAGCACCGGCCGTTCCGAGGCGATCGCCAGCTCTCCGCTGAACGAAACCTGGTCCACTTGCTCGACGAACTTTCGCACCCGGCCTTCCGTTTCGATAATCAGGCGTCCCTCAGCGACTCGTGTCACCAGGCCGCCGGAGGTCATCGTGCCACAGAAAATCAGGCGTTTGGCGTTCTGCGAGATTGTGACGAAACCACCGACGCCCGCGAGACGGGGGCCAAATTTTGAGACGTTCACATTACCCGCCGCATCGATCTGTGCTGCGCCCAGTGCTGCGAAATCCAGCCCGCCGCCGTCGTAGAAATCAAACTGCGAGGGCTGGTCAATGATCGCCAGCGGATGCACCGCCGCGCCAAAGCTGAGCCCACCTGCCGGCATTCCGCCGATCGGGCCGCTCTCAACTGTCAGTGTTACGTCGTCCAGTATTCCCCGCTCCGCTGCGATCCGGGCGACGCCTTCCGGCATCCCGATCCCGAGATTGGCGAGGTCACCCGTCTTCAATTCATCACAAGCCCGCGCGGCGATCACGCGGCGTTCGTTGGGCGGTAGTTTTTCATGAACCACTGGCTCCGTATCATCCGCGGCTGAGCAGTAGCTGGAATTCATGGCCTCGGCAAAAGTCTGATCGTGCTCGTCGGATTGAGCCACCACGATGCGATCTACCAGCACCCCCGGCACCGTGACCGATTGCGGAGCCGTGGCCCGGTCGCTGAGCCGTTTCACCTGGGCAATCACAAGCCCGCCGCTGTTCCGAACCGCCTGGGCAATAGAGAGCACTTCACCAATGATGGCTTCATCCTCCATCGAAAGATTCCCGGCCGGGTCAGCCGTCGTGGCCCGGATAAAACCAATGTGCAAAGGGAAGGATCGGTAGAAAAGCCACGGCTTGCCCGAGAGCTCGATTCGCTCGATCAAATCCTCCGTGGTTCGCTCATTCAGTTTCCCCCCGTCGTGCAGAGGGTCGATAAACGTGCCCAAACCGACGTGAGTAATGCAGCCCGGTCGACCCGCCGCGATATCGCGAAACATCTGACACACCACGCCCTGTGGAAAATTGTAAGCTTCGATCTTGTTTTCGATCGCCAGCTTTCCCATGCCCGGAGCGAGCGCCCAATGCCCGCCGATGACCCGTTTGATCAATCCTTCATACGCCAGATGATTCAGCCCGCGCGATTTGCCGTCCCCCTGACCCGCTGCATAAACCAACGTCAATTTCACAGGGGAATCCGTTGCCAGAAAGCGGCGTTCCAAAGCCGCTGTGAGAGCTTCCGGGTGCGCCGCACCGACAAAGCCGCCACAGGCAACTGTGTTGCCGTCTTTGATCAATGCGACAGCCTGGTCCGCCGTGCACAGTTTTTGTTTCAGGCGGTTACTCATTACCCGAACCAACCGCCGTTCACATGAATGGTCTGCCCGGTGATGTAATCAGCCAGTGGACTGCACAGAAACAGGATCGCATTGGCCACCTCCTCCGGTTCGCCAAATCGCCCCAGCGGAATCTGTTTCAGCATCTCCGCGCGCGCTTCTTCCGGGATCGATTTTCCCATCTCCGTCAAAGCCACTCCCGGCGCAACCGCGTTCACCGTGATTTGCCGTCGTGCAAGCTCCTTACTCAAAACCTTCGTCAACCCCACCACTCCGGCTTTTGCAGCTGAGTAATTCGCCTGGCCAAAGAATCCAACCGCACCTGAGATCGAGGCCATATTTACGATCCGCCCGCCATCAGCGAGCCGTTCCACGGCTTCTTTGGAGACATTGAAAACACCTGTCAGATTTGTTCCGATAACGGCTTCCCACTCCGCATCTTCCATCTTTTTAATCGATCGATCCCGCAGGATCGCTGCGTTGTTGATGACGATATCCACTGGCCCTCCGAACTGATCCGCGACAGATTCAAACATCGCCGCTAGAGATTGCCGGTTCCGGACATCGCCCTCAACGGCGATCACTCCCTCACCCAATTCTGCGGCCGTTTCTTCAGCGATTCGTTGATTGTGTCCCTCGGCATCTTTGAAAAATGTCACCGCTACCCTGGCCCCGGCCGCGTGTAAAACAGTGGCAGTGGCCCTGCCCAGCCCTTGGCCGCCTCCGGTGACAATCGCTATCTTGTTGGCGAGATCGATCGAAATCATAGCCGCGAGTGTAGCGACGTCCCTGAATCAATTCCAAGGTTGAAATTGGCGCGGGTGCGGAATTGGCGGGTGAATTTAAGTGTGGGACCGGGATCGACGAATTGCGGCGGGAAGGAGGAGGTTCATCGGGATCTTGGCAATGATTCAGCCCGGCCCACCCGTCAGGACGCATTTTTGGCCGTCTGTGAGGGGAAACTACCCGTCAGGACGTCCTGTTGGCCATGTATGAGTGAAAACTACCCTTCAGGACGTCCTTTTGGGCATGTATGAGAGGAAACTACCCGTCAGGATGTCCTTTTGGCCATGTATGAGAGAAAACTGCCCGTCAGGGCGTCCTGACGGGCAGGTCCGAGCCAAACATTGCCGTCAGGACGTTCCTTTGGGAGGGTACCGTTCGTGCAAGGGTGAAAACGGGGTTTTTGAGGCAAAGTTGGCCGTTTTTGGAGAACTCCTTGAGCAAAAACAGGGGTAAATCAGGTAAACCCGGATGAGGGGCGCTTTGGGGTGTTGGTTTCGAAAGGTTATGGAATTGAGCCTAACCACTTTAACGGGGGGAGAATCCCATAAAAATCCTTCGACGTGTAGGAGGTGAAGGGACGTGAGTTCGCATCTGGTTTTAATCGGAAAGGAATGGAAGCCTTCTGAATGCATCGGTTTCTTTCCTGCTTTTTCGGCGTCGCTTCAGCATTCCTGGCTGAACATAGTTTTTCGCAGGCCCGGCAACCGGGAATTATCGAATCGGTTATTGCCCCGGCTACGGCGGAAAGCCCACGAAACTCCGAGGGCGATCTGATCGTGCTGAAAGACGGTTCCATCCTCGCAGCCTGGTCAGAATTCTACGGAGGAAACCGCGATGACTCTTCCGGTCGGATTTCGGCGAAGATCTCCAAAGACGGCGGCAAAACCTGGGGGGAACGCTGGACCATGGTGGAAAATTCCGGCGCGGAGAATGTGATGTCGGCCAGCTTTCTCCGGCTGAAAGAATCCGGTGATCTGCTGCTGTTTTACCTCGAGAAAAACTCCAAAACCGACCTCCGGCCGCTGGTGCGGCGGTCTTCTGATGAAGGAAAGACCTGGAGTGATCCCGTCACTATCATTCGGGACGAAGGCTATTGGGTGATGAACAATGCCCGGGTGGTCCAGCTGAAAAGCGGGCGAATTGTGTGTCCGGTGGCGATGACGGAACGGGTTTTCGAGAAAGGTCACCGGTTCCGGACGGTGTGTTTTTTCTCTGATGACGAGGGCGCGACCTGGCGGCGCGGGGTCGGTGGTGCCGTGGCTCCAAAACGCGGTGCGATGGAACCGGGGCTGATGCAACGGGCCGATGGATCGCTCCTGAAATACATCCGAACCCAGACGGGAAAACAGTGGTTCGCCGAATCCAAAAACGAAGGTGATACCTGGACCGAAGCGCAGCCGTGGACCGTGGTTTCGCCGGAAGCACCCGTGACGGTTGCTGAAATGCCGGGAAATCGGGGCTGGGTGATTTTCTGCAATCCGACGCTGGATCCCGCCAACAGCCACGGCGGTAAACGGACTCCACTCGTGGCGATGACGTCGCAGGATGAAGGCAAAACGTGGTCAAAGGCGAAGCCTATCGAATCGGATCCGGCGAAAACCTACTCTTACATCAGCGTCGATTTCCACGAAGGCCGGGCGCTGGTTACTTATTATGTGAGCGACGGGAAACTTCTTTCCCTGCATTTCAAGAGTCTGCCCCTCGATTGGCTTCCCGTTTCTGAGGCAGTCGTCAAGACTCCGGACCAAATTCGGGCCGCGATGCAATCGGTGATGGGGAAATACCCCGGCGATGATAAGCGGGTGGAGCTGGACGTTCAGATCGTGGAAGAAGCCGAGGTTGGAAACTACGTGCGGCGATTGATCACCTATCAAAGCGAACCGGGGTCACGGACTCCTGCTTATTTGTGCATTCCGAAGCAGGTGCTTGAGGGGAAAAAGAAAGCGGCCGGAGTGCTGTGTCTGCATCCGACGGATTCAACGATCGGCCACAAGGTGGTGGTGGGGCTCGGGGGTAAAGCGAATCGGCAATACGCCTCGGAACTGGCCGAGCGGGGATTTGTCACGATTTCCCCGTCGTATCCGCATTTGGCGGACTACTACCCGAATCTCGGCGGGCTCGGATATGTCTCGGGGACGATGAAAGCAATCTGGGACAATTCCCGGGCGCTGGATGTGCTGGAATCTCTCGAATTCGTCGATTCAGAAAAGGGGTATGGTGCGATCGGGCATTCGCTCGGGGGGCACAACGCTATTTATACAGCGGTCTTTGATGATCGGGTCTCCGCCGTTGTCAGCAGCTGCGGGTTTGATTCGTATCGTGATTACAAAGACGCCGCAGAGAGTGTCTGGTATTTCGGGAGGGGCTGGTGCCAGGTTCTCTACATGCCCCGGATGTCGAACTATCGCGGGAAGCTCGATACGATCCCTTTTGATTTCGGTGAGATGCTGGGGGCGCTCGCGCCCCGGCCCGTGTTCGTGAATGCGCCGTTACACGATTCAAATTTCCGCTGGAAGAGCGTGGATCGTTGTGTGGCAGAAGCGAAGGCCAGATACGGTCACAACAGAATTGAAGTTGAGCATCCGGACTGTGATCACGACTTCCCCAATGAGATGCGGGAGCGTGCTTACGAACTTATGGAGAAAACCTTGAAGGTGAGATGACTTGGGCTGGTGGGCGGGGGTGTTGAAAGAAGTCGCGCCGAGCCGCGAAGAACGCAGAGGCGAGTGCTTCTTTCTTGAGCGAACGGGAACGAGGGGAAACCGAGAGACACCTCACCGGAAACTCCCGGAAAATGGAAGCTAACCGCAAAATGTCTCAGGAATGTCCCGCCCCACCTCTGTTCAATCGTAAAACAGATTAAATTCCGTCGATGATGGAATTGAATGCCTCAATGGGCCGCATCGCATCACCAGTCAGTTTTTCGTCGGGCTGATAGTATCCGCCAATTTCCACGGCGCTTCCCTGAATCTCATTCAGTGCCGTAACGATCTCGTCCTCTTTGGCTGTGAGAGCCTCGGCCACCGGTGTGAATTCAGCTTTCAAATCTGAATCGCCATTCTGCGCGGCCAACGCTTGAGCCCAATACATCGCGATATGGAAGTGAGTGGTGCGGTTGTCCGGTTCACCCACTTTTCGTGATGGCGATTTGTCATTCAAAAGATATTGAGTCGTCGCGTCATCCAGCGTTTCCCCGAGAATCTTCGCTTTTGGATTCTCATACTTCTCAGCCAAGTGCTCAAGTGAGACCGCCAGAGCAAGGAATTCGCCCAACGAATCCCACCGCAAATGGTTTTCCGCCACAAACTGCTGCACGTGCTTTGGCGCCGAACCGCCAGCACCTGTTTCGAAGAGACCGCCGCCATTCATCAATGGAACGATCGAAAGCATTTTTGCACTGGTTCCAACTTCAAGAATGGGAAACAAATCTGTGAGGTAGTCCCGCAGGACATTGCCTGTCACCGAAATGGTGTCTTCGCCATTTTTGATCCGTGCCAATGTGAACTTCGTAGCTTCTTCCGGCGACAGAATGTGAAATTCCAACCCTTCAGTGTCGTGATCGCCCAAGTAGGCTCCGACTTTTTTGATAACTTCAGCATCGTGAGCCCGGGTTTCATCCAACCAGAAAACGGCTGGTGATCCGGTTGCGCGAGCACGATTCACGGCAAGTTTCACCCAGTCCTGAACCGGAGCATCCTTCACTTGGCAGGCACGCCAGATATCTCCTTCCTCCACATCGTGTTCGATCAAGACATTCCCATCAGCATCGACCACGCGGACCTTACCGGAGGCGGCGATTTCGAATGTCTTGTCGTGTGATCCGTATTCTTCAGCTTTCTGTGCCATCAAACCAACATTTGGCACGGTGCCCATGGTGGTCGGGTCAAATGCTCCATTCTCCTTACAGAAATCGATCGTCGCCTGATAAACTGATGCGTAACAACTGTCCGGTATCACTGCAAGGGTGTCCTTTTGCTCTCCGTTCTTGTCCCACATCTGACCGGAGGTCCGGATCATCGCCGGCATGGATGCATCAATGATAATATCACTGGGAACGTGTAAGCCGGTAATCCCGTTGTCGGAATTCACCATCGCCAAATCAGGACCATTGTCGTAGGCCGCTTGAATGTCTGCTTCAATTTCAGCTTTCTTTTCTGCAGGCAACTCTGAGATCCTGGAAATCAGATCTCCAAATCCGTTTTTGAAATCCACTCCCAACTCATCGATCACGTCTGCGTGTTTCTCGATAAGGTCGGCGAAGTAAACGCTTACCCCGTGGCCGAAGATGATAGGATCACTGACCTTCATCATGGTCGCCTTCATATGCAGCGAGAAAAGAATGTCGTCCTCTTTTGCACGAGCGACCTGAGCTTTGAGGAACTCAACCAAAGCTGCTTTCCTCATAACTGTTCCATCAATGATTTCTTCAGCCAGAAGCTCAAGTCCGTCTTTCAGGACAGTGATGGATCCATCTTCAGCGACGTGCTCGATTTTGGCGACAGTCGCTTCCGACAAGGTGACTGACTGTTCGTTCGAGCGGAAGTCATTCTCACCCATGGTAGCCACATCTGTTTTTGAATCCGCTGACCAGGCCCCCATGCGGTGAGGATTTGCTTTGGCGTATTCCTTAACCGCTTTTGGTGCCCGCCGGTCTGAGTTTCCTTCGCGCAACACGGGGTTCACCGCTGATCCCTTCACGGAATCATAGCGTGCTTTTGTATCACGTTCTTCATCGGTCGATGGCTCTTCGGGATAATCGGGCAACGCAAAGCCGTGTCCCTGCAATTCAGCGATGGCCGCCTTCAATTGAGGAATCGATGCCGAAATATTAGGCAACTTGATAATGTTTGCTTCCGGAGTCTTTGCCAGGTCACCCAGCTCAGCGAGTGAGTCAGGCACTTGTTGATCTGCGGGCAATTTATCTGCGAAATTCGCCAAAATCCGTCCCGCCAACGAAATGTCCCGGGTTTCTACATTCACACCTGAAGATTTGGTGTATGCCTGAACGACCGGTAGAAACGAATACGTCGCCAACATCGGCGCTTCATCGGTTTTCGTGTAGATGATAGTAGGATTCGAGGACATGATATTAGTGTGAGAAACGTTTCAAATTTTGCGCAATCGGTAGGCTTGAAAGCCTTACCGGTCAACGTGGAATCAATATGGTGCGGACTTAAATCCGACCGGCCAGCAGCTCGCGCTGGAAGATCAATTCTTTGGGCAGGTGATCATAAAGCCGGAGATACAATTCGGCTTCAGACAAAAGTTCCTGGCGAAATTCCTCCTCATCCACGCTCATCAGGTCTTTCCATTGTTCGTATGAAAAGTCGAGCCCTTCAAAATTGAGTTCACGATAGTGAGGCACCCAACCGAGTTGAGATTCATGGCCCTTACCCCGGCCGCTCACGCGATCAAAAATCCAATGCAGGACGCGCATATTTTCGGAAAAGCCGGGCCACATGTATTTGCCGTCCTTCTTTCTGAACCAGTTCACGTGGAATATTCTAGGCAACTCTTTAATTTCCTTCCGCATGCTCAACCAATGCGCAAAGTAGTCGCCCATATTGTAGCCACAAAAGGGAAGCATCGCGAAAGGGTCATGCCGAATTTTTCCGACGGATCCCTCGGCTGCCGCCGTCATTTCAGACCCCATGTTCGCTCCGAGGAAAACACCATGCACCCAGTTGAACGCCTGAAACACCAGCGGCATCGTAGTGGCACGGCGTCCGCCAAAAATAATGGCATCGATCGGTACGCCTTCCGGGTTTTCCCAGTCAGGATCAATCGCCGGACATTGTGAAGCAGGAGCCGTGAATCGTGAGTTTGGGTGTGCTGCCGGTGTCCCGGAGTCAGGCGTCCAGGGATTGCCCTTCCAGTCAGTTAAATTCGCAGGCGGTTCGTCGGAGAGTTCCTCCCACCAAACATCTCCGTCTTCGGTCAAAGCAACATTGGTGAAAATCGCGTTCGCCCGCATCGATTCCATCGCATTGGGATTTGATTCCCATGACGTCCCCGGTGCTACGCCAAAGTAGCCTGCCTCGGGATTGATCGCGTGCAGCTTCCCGGTCGGACCGGGGCGTAGCCATGCGATATCGTCCCCCACCGTAGTCACTTTCCACCCTTCGTCGGCATAGTTCTTCGGCGGAATCAGCATTGAGAAATTCGTCTTCCCACACGCACTGGGGAAAGCCCCGGCGACATATCGTTTTTCGCCTTCAGGATTCTCAACTCCCGAAATCAACATGTGTTCAGCCATCCAGCCTTCGTCCCGCGCTTTCACACTGGCAATCCGAAGTGCGAGACATTTCTTGCCAAGTAGAGCGTTGCCACCGTAGCCGGAACCGAAACTCCAAATCTCACTCTCATCCGGAAAGTGCACGATGTATTTCTCCTCATTGCAAGGCCATGGAATATCGGCATCGCCCTCATCAAGCGGCATTCCTACGGAATGAACACATGGCACAAACTCCCCGTCTTCACCGAGCTCCTCTAAAACTTCCGTGCCCATCCGCGTCATGATCTTCATATTGACGACCACGTAGGGAGAGTCAGTGATTTCCACGCCGATGATCGACATTTCAGAGCCGAGTGGCCCCATGCAAAATGGGATCACATACATGGTCCGGCCTTTCATACAGCCGGCGAAAATCTCCTTCAGCTTTGTGTGCATCTCTGCCGGAGCCATCCAGTTATTCGATGGACCGGCATCGTCTTTCCGCTTGGAACAGATAAATGTCCGGTCTTCCACCCGTGCCACATCTTTCGGGTCCGACCATGCCAGGAATGAATTGGGCCTCTTCTCCGGATTCAACTGCCTCAGGGTGCCTGAATCAACCATCTGCTTCGTGAGCCGGGACCATTCTTCTTCAGACCCGTCTGACCATTCGACCTTATCCGGTTGGCAAAGTTCCCGAATTTCCTCAACCCAATCGTTTAATTTAGCGTGCGGCATGGGCCACCTTTGACGATCAAACCCTATCTGTCTAACGTTTCGACAGGGTTCGATCATGAAAGTGGCAACGAATGCAAAGCCTCAGACAAAATCGTCCCACACGTTTTTCCAGTTGGTCTTTTGCGATGATCCCTGTTTAGACTGGGCATATCAATTATGACATTCCGTCTTCTTTTCCTCGCTCTTCTGACATTTCATTTCGGCACAGCAACAGTCGTCGCTGCCTCCATCTCCGTCCTCTCACCAACCGTCCCGGTTTTAAACGACGGCACTCCAGCCCGGGTCCTGACAATCTCGGTAGAAGCTGAGGCTCCCGGAAAAGTCACCCGCATCGACCTGACTCACGAGGGCTCCAGCGACTTCTCAGTAATCGCTGCAGTCATGATCAATTCGCAACCGGCCAAACGTGAAGGGGAGGGCTCCGTTCTCAGTCACACCTTTGATTTAAAGAAGGGAAAGAATGAACTGTTCGTGACCATTCAGTTGAAAAAAGGAACGCCGCTGAATGAGACTGTTGTTACCCGGGTGGAGAAACTCACGCTCGCGGACGGAACTGAACTGAAACCGGCCTCCAACACATCAGTACCACTTCGCGTTGCCTACCCCATCCATCATCAGGGGGACTTCGATTGTCACACGTTCCGAATTCCCGGGATAGCAAAAACCAATGCCGGAACTTTGCTGGCGGTTTACGATATGCGCTACGACAGTCGTAAAGATCTGCAGGGCCATATGGATATCGGATTGTCTCGCTCGGAAGACGGCGGCGAAACGTGGTCCGACCCGGTTCCGATCATGGACATGGGAGAACACGGCGGCAAACCTCAGGATGAAAACGGCGTATCCGATCCCAATATTCTGGTGGATCGCGAGACCGGGGAAATCTTTGTCTCCGCCGTATGGACCTGGGGCAAGCCCGGCACGCACCAATGGCGGGGAAATGGTTCTGAACCGGGATTCGGAATCGAGAAGTCGACTCAGTTTATGATCGTTAGTTCTTCCGACGACGGTAAAACCTGGACCGCTCCAGAGAACTGGACGAAGCGCTTGAAAAAAGAGGAGTGGGCTCTCTTCGCGCCCGCCCCGGGCAACGGGATTTCACTGAGCGACGGCACTCTTGTCATGCCGACCCAGGGACGAGATGCAGAGGGGATTCCGTTTTCTAACCTGATATGGAGTGATGATCACGGTAAAACCTGGACCGTAAGCACCGCCGCTACTGACAACACAACCGAATGTTCTGTGGCGCAACTGTCCGACAACACCCTGATGTTAAATATTCGCGACAACCGCAACCGGAAACTGAAGGAAGACGGCAATGGTAGAGCCGTCAGGATCACTGCCGATCTCGGGGAATCATGGGCGACTCATGAAAGTGACCACAACGCATTGCCGGAACCTGTCTGTATGGCAAGCCTGATTTCCCACGAGACTGAGGACGGCAGGCACTTGCTCATATTCTCGAATCCTAACAGCAAAACCAGGCGCGAGCGTATGATGATCCAGATCAGCGAAGATGATGGTAAAACCTGGAAGCGTCAGATCCTGTTGGATGAAAAAGGAGGAGCCTACTCAAGCCTCGTGATGGTTGACGCGAAGACCGTTGGCATTCTCTACGAAAGCTCAGCGGCAGATTTCGTCTTTCAGAAGATCCCGCTCGCTGATTTCTTCGAATAACCGCGACCTCCCTCAGCCTACGCCGTCTCCGGCATGAAGCTTGGCATCACAATGCCCCTGACCGGTTGCGCATCCCCAAGTGATTGCCCCAGGTGGATCTCACAGTTTTTTGCACCGATCTGGTAGAGCATCGCCACTAACTCAGGCTGGTTGACCGGAACCAGTAAGACCGGACTTTTCCCCCGGAAGTGATCGAGCTGAGTGAGCATCAATGCCATGGCAACCTCGGGCGTTTTCGCCACACCGGGCCCAATCATGCAACTCCCGGGATGATCGATGGATACCAGATAGCCATCGATCTCTCCATCATCGTCTGTCGAGACGTAGGTATGCCACGTCCCCAGATCATTCTCGATGAAATAACAATAATCCCGCTCCCGGGAAATCCCGGCGATGGCAAACTCCACCGCTCCCATGCCCGATACATCTTCCAGATCCGCTTCACGAACACGGGCCAGCGAAATGTCTTCCAGCGGTTCGATCCCTTTCTTCGGAACACTGACGATCATGTCCTGATAGACCGCAAACGGGCTGAATCCATAGCGGGAATACAGCGAAAACGAATCAATATTCATCGCACTGGACACAAGGCGCAGCGGCAAATCCTGGTTCTCGGCAAAGCTGATGATTTGTCTCAACAGAGCACCGGCAACCCCTGCACCGAAGTGGTTGGGGTGCACGTTCATGATGCCCAGCGATGCGTGAGTTTCACGCGGATGATAAAAACACGAGCCAATGATCGCTTTTGTATCGCGGTGCTCAGCCACAATCCCGCAACCGGGATCGATGTCCTCATACACTTGAGGAAACAACTCGCAAACCTCCGAACCGCCGGAAAAGACATTCCTGCCCATATTTTGTTGATACCAGACGTTGGTGGACAAGTAGATGAGATCAGCCACAGCGGACCAATCCTTACGCTCGAGGGTGCGAATCGAAAACATAGTTAAGATGTTTTAGGAAATTCGAACAGATTTAGCAAGAAATTCACACAGGGAAACCGAATCGACTTGTGAAACGAATCCAAAATCGACATGCTTGGTTATGAGATCGAGAATGACCTGGGTTGTGGTGATACTTTTCGGAATAGGATTACAAGTTGGTGCCGAAACATTCAAAAATGATCCCGTGCTTTCAAAGTTGGTCGGGAATTGGACTGCGGAGGGGGAGTTAACCGGGGCAGAGGGTGAAAAGATTTCAATCACCGAAACTTGGACCGGGAAAATCGACGACTCCGGTTCCCTGGTAATGACGGGCACCCGAATGATGAATGAAGAAGAACAGGAGTTCTCCTGGACGTTCTCTTTCAACAGCACATCGGAAATCTTCGAATGTGAATACAGCCACACTGGAATGGAAGAGCCGCTACGGTTCGATGTCACGATTTCAGTGACAGAGCGAACCACAACTTTGAAAGCACCCTTCGGAGACGGAGGCAGCTTGTCCGTCCTGAATACCATCGCAGAAGACGGGAAATCGATGGAAGGCGATGTGACGATCTTCGACGCTCAGGGACAAAAGCAGATTCACGGCACGGTTAAACACAAGAAGGAAGCCACTTCATGAACCGCCCGCTTTCGCTGATCACCTGTCTCCTGGTTCCCTTCGTAATTCTGCTGATCGGTCTGATCTTTGCCGGCGCGTTTGCTTACAAAGAGTTCCCGAAAATGATTTCGGAGAATGGCCGCGGTCCCATCCCGCCCGGGTTTGATGTGTCTCTCCCGAAACCTGCCGAATACACCGTTTGGCTCCACACTTATACCATCTTTGAAGGAACCGCCTATGAACACAGCGGCAAGCCACCATCGGGCGCAACTGTCGTCATCATCGATAAGGCGACCGGGGATAAAATATCAGTCCAGCCGTTGCTCATCACCGCGACCAAAGCCTCTGGTAATGATACGGCCACTGCGATTGGAAGATTCGAAACCTACCGTGAAACCAACGTCGAGGTGCTCGGCACAGGATTTGGAGACACCACGATCATATCCATCGCTGAGACAAAGCTCGCAGGCTCACTCAAGACCGTGGTGATTTTCCTCTCAATCATCATTTTCACGCTCTTCCTTTCGATTCTGTTCCTGATCGTGCTGCTACACCGTCGCCAACGAATGCTGGCGCTTGAAGCAATGCGTTGAATCAGCGTAAAAATCGCTTCAGGAAACGTTCGTATAAACGGCCTGCACATCCTCGTCATCTTCCAGGATGTCGAGGAGCACTTCAATCTCCTCCATTTGTTCCTCAGTAAACTCCTGAGGATTTGTAGGGATACGCTGCAAATTGGCTTTCGTAATCTCCAGTCCCAGATCTTCAGCCGCCTTCGTTAAATCTCCAAAAGCGGTGTAATCCCCGTAGGCATAGGCCGTTCCTTCTTCGACCTCAAGCTCTTCCAGCCCGGAATCAATCAAGCCCAGCTCGACCTCCTCCATATCCAACCCTTCAGTCACTTTGAATTCGACGACCGCTTTCCGGTCGAACATGAAATCAAGAGCCCCTGATTGAAGCGGCTGACCACCATTCTTATTGAAGGCAGTCTTCACATTGGTCACCGAACGGTTTGTGTTATCTGTGGCACATTCGATAAAAATCATCACCCCGTGAGGCCCTTTGCCCTCATAACAGATCTCGGTGATATCAGCCGCGTCCTTTCCTGCGGCACGCTTGATCGCTGCCTCAATATTGTCCTTCGGCATATTCTCCGACTTCGCATTGACAATGGCGAGCCGGAGCTTGGGGTTGTTATCCGGATCAGGGCCACCTTCTTTAGCAGCAACAGTGATCGTTTTAGCAAGCTTAGGGAACACTTTGGACATCTTGTCCCAGCGTTGTTCCTTTGACTTTCGGCGGTATTCAAATGCGCGTCCCATGCGCATGAATTCAAGCACAGCAAGCCACTTCGCAATGAAAAATTACAAAGTTTCGCGCGATTCCCCGCATTAATGCCTTGGAAAGGCAGCAAATTCGGTGAAATCCGCCTACTTTACAAAGTAGCTCAGACTTTCCAGCTCAAGGGCCAGGTCCACATTATTCACCGTCACACCCTCAGAAACCTGAAGGACGGTGGGTGAAAAGTTCAGAATGGCCTGCACACCCGCCTCAACAATTTGATTGGTAACCTCTTGCGCCGCGTGCCCGGGCACTGCCAGAATCGCCATTTTCACATCGTTTGCTTTGATGAAAGCCGCCAGTTCCGAAGCCGGATAAATGGCAACCGGAGACTTCTCAACGATATCTTTCCGAACCGCTTGCGGTGCCGCATCAAACGCCCCGACCACCTCAAAACCCTCCTTTTGGAATCCGCTATAGCGAAGAAGGGCTGATCCCAGATTTCCCACCCCAATGAGAACAACCGGCCGCAACCGCGTCGAACCCAGCGTTCTATTGATCGCTGCCGACAGCGTATCCACATTGTAGCCAAGCCCTCGTGTGCCGAATTGACCGACATATCCGAGATCCTTCCGCAGTTGAGTCGACTTTACACCCGCTGCTTTTGCCAACGCCTCAGACGAAACCGTATCGTATTCGTTCTCACGGATGGTCTGCAGACACCGCTGATAAACGGTGAGTCGATAAACGGCCTTACGGGGCAGAGTCGGTTCAGGGGATTTCTTAACCATTTGTGAAATTGCTCAATCTTTTAACAGACCTCATTTCGCGGACTGCGCAATAGTAGACGCTGGAACACACGAAAAATTAGAGATCCACCAAACAATTTAACCTGTTATGACAATTCAAACAATCGAAGTGATCAGCGGAATCAGGTGACCCATTGACCTGTCAGGAAGGGGCCGCGACGAACCGCCATTTAAGTGAGGTTACCCCATCTGCGCAAATGACGCATCAGATGGCAATTGCAGAATTTGCAATAGGCATCCTAAGCTTCAGATGGCACCTGCAGAATTTGCAATAGGCATCTGAAGCTTCAGATGGGACTTGCAGAAATTGTAATAGGCATCTGAAGCATCAGATGGCACCTGCAGAATTTACAATAGGCATCTGAAGCTTCAGACAAGACCTGCAGAGATGAACATTGGCATCTGAAGCTTCAGATGCCTATTGCGAAAATTGCAATGGCCCAATACAGCTTCAAAAAGTGAAAGCAGAGCTATTTTGCGTGACCGGGTTTGCAAAGATTGCGTTTTTTTGGTGAACACCGCAAAATTCACCTGCTTTCAAAGGCAAAGGCGAATTCAGAGGTTTGTGAGTCGCTTCTTAAGCCTCAGTAATTTTTGGTGGTTTTGATCACACCGGGTATTCCCACTCGCCCCGGTAATCGCGGCGTAGCAACTTGTTCGCGGCATCGTCGCCGATAATTTTTTCCTTCTCTCCGTCCCACTGGACACTGCGGCCCAGCTTCCAGCTCAGCATTCCCAGGAGGCTCATGTTGGTGGCCCGGTGACCAATCTCGACGTCTGCCACGGGCAGACGTTTGCCACCGCTTTCGATACACTCGATAAAGTCAGTCCAGAGCGGCGGGACGTTGTGCCCGTCCTTCTCATTATCGAATTTTGGGTCCTCGTGAACCGGATCGCCTTTAGTCGGGTAGAACGTCCAGCCGTCCCGCCAACCAATGTGGAAGATCCCTTTCGATCCATAGAAATAGCAACCCACGCGTGACTTCTCAGTCGCGTTCCCGGCAAAACGCCGATGTTCCCAGACCGCTGTGAAGTTCTCAAACTCATAGGTCGCCACCTGATGATCCGGCGCGTCAGACGTCTGCTCCTTATCCGTTAAAACAGCTTCCCCCCGCACCGGGCGACCGCCGGAACAGTGAACGGACTTCGGATGTTTTTCCTCCGACCACCACAGGATTTGATCGAGCCAGTGAACGCCCCAGTCGCCCAGCGTTCCATTGGCAAAATCGAGATAGTTCCGGAATCCGCCCGGATGAATCCCTTTGCTGAAAGGCCGCATCGGAGCCGGGCCGCAATACATATCCCAGTCCAGGTTTTCGGGCACCTCTTCGTTGGGGCGGGGCGCTTCTTTCCCGCCTCCGCCGTGTGCGAAAGCGCGGATCATTCCGATATCCCCGAGGTTTCCCTCCTTGAGAAATTTCATCCCACTGACATGATGGGGGCCAATTCGACGGTGCATTCCCACCTGCACGACCCGGTCTGCCGCTCGCGCTGCCTTCACCATCGCGGCGCTTTCCTCGATGGTGTGCCCGGTCGGTTTTTCAACGAAGACGTGGGCTCCCGCTTCAATACAGGCAATCCCCTGGAGCGCATGCCAGTGATCCGGGGTCGAAATGATCGCGATCTCGATGTTTTCCTTTTCAAGAAGCTCGCGGTAATCACCATACATCCTGGGCATCTTTCCGGTGAGGGCATCAACCTCGTCAGCGGCGACCTCCAGCTCATCAGAGTCCACATCACAGAGAGCGACGACATCACATTGACCGTGTTCGATCGCGACCCGGAGGATATTCATGCCCCACCAACCGGACCCGATCAGGGCCGTGCGATATTTTTTCCCGGACTTGGATTGTCCGAAGATGTGTGGTGTGGAGAAAACAGAAGAAGCGGCCACCGCGGCAGTTGCGGCGGAGTTTTGGAGAAATTTTCGGCGATCAAAAGGGGGCATCGGCGTCATGGCGGAACCGTGACGGAATTGGCGAGCCGTTTCAATGCTGGAATTGTGCGATTTTAATTGGTGGTAGCTGGCGATTTATCTAAAATTCACAAATGACGGAGGAACTGGATGTATCTCAAACGCAGGGGCGGGCAAAGTCTAAAAAGCGAATGAGTTTTGGTAGGATTGGAGTTTTGCTTGTCGGTATTTTTATTGTTGGAACCCTCTTATATCCGAGGGGATGTATCATCCCGATTCTTCCTCGTACTACTAACCCTCGCGCTCTGAATTCTGCGCACAATTTGAAATCGGCAGTCTCAGCATACTTCAAAGATTATCTAAAGTACCCGATTGAAGTTCCTGCCAAAAATGGTGATACCGACCTCGAATCTAATCATAGATTGATGGATGTTCTGCTTGGTTCCGCCCCAGAGGCCGATCCCGGCGGACTTAATCCCCGGCGAATCACTTATTTCTCAGGTCGACAGGCAAGGCCCGCAGAGGGAGGAGGATTTAGGAGAGGGGTGACCTACAATTCCGAAGACGGAACCGGTGAACTTTGGGATCCCTGGGCGAATTTTTATCGGGTTCGAATGGATACCGATTCTGACAACCGTGTTGAATCTCCGGAGCCGGGTGCCGCCAGCATTCCGGAGGCAATTCTTGTCTGGTCAGCCGGACCGGATGGGGATTTCGACACGTGGAAAGACAACGTTAAGACGTGGTGAGGTGGCGAAGGCCGATCTCATTCGGTCCGGTGCTCTTTCATCGAATCAATCAAACGCTCCCTGGAGCTTGGGGCAGTCACTTCTAATCACTGCGACACTCAATTTATCCTGGGTGATGTCTCAGCTGGAATTGTGCGATTTTGATTGTTGCGGGCTGCTTTCTCTATTTAGTCTGCCGTCATGGAACAACCACCCCCTATGGAGCCCAATCAGCCACAACCAAAGAAAGGACTTAGTACTGGATGTATCGTCGGTATTATACTCGGAGTGATCGGTCTGCTGGTCGTGGGAGGAATCATAGTTACCGCTGCCGTAATGTTCCCTGTTGCCAACAAAGTTCAGGAAAAGGCACTGATCGCCAGTGCCGCCAGTGATGCTCATAATCTGAAATCGGCCATTGCCGCCTACTATACGGAATACCGGAGACATCCGGTGGCGAAATCGGAGGACGGCGCAGATACAACGCTCATCTCTGATAGCACGCTGATGGATGTTTTGCTGGCTGCGGATTCAGCTGTCGGGCCGGGAGGGCTCAATCCACGGGGTATCGCTTTTTTTGTCGGAAAACAGGCTAAACCTGCTGGTGATGGAAAGTATAAGCAGGGAGTCAGCCTTGGTTCTGGAGGAAGCGGTGAGCTTTGGGATCCTTTTGGCAATCGTTATCAGGTGCTTTTGGATACCAACTATGACAACAGCCTGGATTCTCCTGAGCCCACCTCCATTACCATTCCCCGAAATATCGCAGTTTGGTCAGCCGGACCGGACGGCGATTTTGATACCTGGGAAGACAATATCAAGACTTGGTAGTTTCCTCGCCGGGGAGACTGCGAGCTGATAGGAGGGGACAAGGGCTTTTTCGTAGTGTCGGATTTATTCGACGAATTCATCGGTCCAGAGCAGAGGCTTCGCCGTCGGCTAAACAGATTGTCGGACTTTTTGAACGCGATTGAAGTCGAGATTACTTCCACTTCAGTGAGGAGCCGACATTCGATCCAATGATT